>CALSOU010000005.1 GCA_943788055.1 uncultured Saprospiraceae bacterium | reverse complement strand
CTTCTTTTGTTTCAGGAAGATGTTCAATGCCACGAGGAACAATCAAAATTTCTCCAGGTTTCGTCTGAACGGTCTTATCACGAAAATGCATGATTAAAGTTCCCCTTAATAACCATGAATAATTCATCTTCATCTTCATGACTATGCCACATGAATTTACCTTCAAGTTTAGCCAATTTCACATACTGACCATTTAATTCTCCGATGATTTTGGGAGTCCATTGATCCTCAAATAACTCAAACTTCTCTGCAAGATTTATTGACTGTATCATAGTAGCTTTATTTATTTCCTAGAATTTTACTTGTTTGCATATCTACAAATGTTTGTATTGCATGCACACGTAAAAGTAGAACATCGATGATGTAACAAACTATTTCAAGCGTTGGAACATAAAAATAGCTCATACTCGATATTAATCGTGTATGAGCTATATCTGTACTGTAAAAATACTACAATGCCTATTTCATATTAGTTTACAAAGTCTAAACTGCTCTTAATAAACTGACTCAGTTCTTCACCTTTCAGCATATTTTGATTTAGTCTTGCTAGGTCATATAAGTACTGAGCAAATCTATCTTTCTTTTCCGCAGATTTCATTCGGACCAATTTGTCTGCAACTAGTGGGTGATTGGTATTAATTACCACATTAAAGAAATCTCCAAATCCGTCTTTGTTTCCCTGAAGAGATTGCATTTCTTGCATTCTTCTCATAAACTCAGGTTTTGTAATTAGGATTGGATGATCTTCAGGGCTAAGAGGCTTCATGTCAATTGTTGTTGCCTTGTTTTCGATAGCAGTTTCAAAAAGAGCTTTAACTTTTTCCTGATCTTTCTCGCTCATTACTGATTCACGAACTTCTTCTTTTTGGATCAATTGATCAACCGTTTCTGAATCGACACGAACAAATCTGATATCTTGATCTTTGAACTCGATATGCTGCATGAAGTGATTATCAATTACATTATCCATAATCAACACATCATACCCTGCAGTTTTTGCTGATTCAATGAAACTATGCTGTTCCTTAGCATTTTGAGCATACAGATAGATGATCTTGCCGTTTTTGTCAGTCTGAGCTTCCTTTACATGTTCTTTGTACTCATCCATCGTATAGAACTTTCCATCAAGTGCTTGGAACAACGCAAATTTTACTGCTTTTTCATAGAATTTTTCATCGCTGATAATTCCATATTTTACGAAAACTCCGATTTCAGACCATTTGCTTTCATAATTCTCACGCTCTTTCTTAAATAACTTGGAAAGCTTTTCTGCAACTTTCTTAGTGATATATGAAGTAATTTTCTTCACATTCGAATCGCTCTGCAGGTAAGAACGAGAAACGTTTAATGGAATATCCGTAGAGTCAATAACACCGTGAAGTAGCGTTAAGAACTCAGGAACGATCTCTTTCACATCATCCGTCACGAATACCTGATTCGAGTACAGTTGAATCTTATTCTTCTGAATTTCTAGTGAATTATTGAGTTTTGGAAAGTACAATATTCCTGTCAAGTCAAATGGAAAATCAATATTCAAATGAATCCAAAATAGCGGTTCAGGTGAATTTGGATACAATTCTTGGTAGAAGTTCTTATAATCCTCGTCTGATAGCTCCGTTGGCTTTTTTGTCCATGCAGGAGCTGTGTTATTAATAATGTTATCTACGGTAGATTTAACTTCCTTCTTCTCTTCTCCTTCTCCTTCCCACACACTGTCTTCTTTTGTTCCGAATTTGATCGCAACTGGCAAGAATTTACAGTACTTATTGAGTAATTGAGCTATTCTCGCTTCTTCGAGGAATTCGAGACTATCTTCTGCTATATGAAGAACGATTTCAGTTCCTCTTACTTTCTTGGAATGAGACTCCATTTCGTAGCTAGGGTCTCCTTCGCAAGACCACTTTACCGCTTTTACTGTCTTCTTATATGATTTTGTGATCACGTCAACCTTTTCAGCAACCATAAAAGCTGAGTAGAATCCTAATCCAAAATGCCCAATAATGCTTTCGTCTTTAAACTTCTTTAGAAAATCTTCAGCACTAGAAAAAGCAACTTGATTCAAGTATTTCTTAACTTCTGCCTCTGACATTCCGATACCTTTGTCTTTTATAGTCAAAGTCTTTGCTTCCTTATCTAAGATAATTTCGATGGTCGTATCCCCTAACTCAGATTTAAGATCTCCTTTCAATGCCAAAGCCTTGGCCTTTGTTGTTGCATCTACTGCATTGGACACAAGTTCTCGAAGAAAGATATCATGATCAGAGTATAGAAATTTTTTGATGATCGGAAAGATATTCTCCGCTTGTACCGAAATATTCCCTTTTTCCATTGTTTTTTTAGTTTTTATTGATTAAACATACATTCCACATTGAACAATATACGTGCCAAGAGAAAGACGGTGACAAATTGACAGAGAACTTCAAATATTGACATTGCGTGTCGGAAAATAAGGCGGCTTGATATCCAATCACAGCTGAGATCATTTGACAAAATGGTTAAAATAAGTCAGATGTGAATGAGAGCTTGCGATGATCTTTATTTATCTGTTCTAGAAATCAAGCTATTGTATTATCGATGATTATATCCTTACCTTTGCGGTCCATTTTTTAAATAACTTTTAAAACATTGATTTACAATGCTTAACTATGAAGTGACTTTCATCGTCGATCCCGTACTGTCAGGCGATGAAATTAAATCGACAGCTCAGATATATGAGAACCTATTGAAAGACGCAGGTTATTCAATAACTCATATTGAAGAAATGGGACTACGCCAACTAGCGTATCCTATCAACAAGAAGTACTCAGGTATATATTATTCAATCGAGTTTTCAGGAGAAACAGGAACCATCGTTCCAACCCTCGAACTTGCTCTAAGACGAGATGAGCGAATCATGCGATTCCTTACTGTCAAGCTTGACAAATACGGTGTGAAATACAACGAAGACAAGCGAGCGGGTAAAATCGGGGAAAGCGAAGAAAATCGAGAAGAAAGGTGCTAATAAGAAAGGTCGTGATGACCGATCTAAGTCTTCTTCAAGAAGATCAACTCCAGCTCCAGCTGCGAAAGCAGCTGCGGCACCGGCACCAGCTCCAGCGGCTAAAGCACCAGCTGCAGCTGAGGAAGAATAATATTTAGACAATAACTATAAAATTTTATAAAGATGGCATCTAGAGACGATATAAAGTTCTTGAGTAATCCGAACATCAACCAAAACAAAAAGAAATATTGCAGATTCAAGAAATATGGAATCAAGCATATTGATTATAGAGATCCTGATTTTTTATTACAATTTGTCAATGAGCAAGGAAAAATACTTCCTCGCAGAATCACTGGAAACTCATTAAAATATCAGAAGAAAATGGCTACTGCTATTAAAAGAGCAAGACATTTGGCTATGTTACCATACGTAACTGACCTATTGAAGTAATTTTCTGGATCTAAAAAAGAATTTGACAATGGAAATCATATTATTAAAAGACGTAGATAAGGTAGGTGATAAATACGAAGTTGTAACTGTAAAAAATGGTTACGGACGTAATTATCTTATCCCTCAAAAGGTTGGCGTAATTGCAAATGCGACAAATCTTAAAAAATTGGATGATTTAAAAGCTAAAGAAGATGCAGAAATCGCTGCTAGACTTAGCGAATTCCAAGAACTTGCAGACCAATTGAAAGATAAAACATTGAAGATTGGTGCTAAATCAGGAACTTCTGGTAAAATCTTCGGAAGTATTACTTCCGCACAGACTTGCAAATGCACTAGCAGAGCAGTTGAACATAGAAGTAGAGCGAAGAAAGGTTGCTCTTCCAGATGATATTAAAACTTTAGGAACATATACTGCAGTTTTAAATCTTCACCCTGAAGTAGATTCTAAAATTGATTTCGAAGTAGTTAGCTGAGTAAGCAAACTTTGATCAACATAGACACAAAAAGCCTGAAGCTCTGAGCTTTGGGCATTTTTTTTGCCTATTTTATATCCTTAATCATGTACATTCGTTTGCATTCCAAATGATAATAATGTGATTCTTGATAAACTTCAGAACCAATCAATTCTCCACCAACACAGTCACTAAAAAGGTCTGTGCTTCAACTATTGTCTGCATCACAAAAGACTAATCTTGTGTTACCAAGGTGACCTTTTAGATAGCCTTCATATTGAGGCGACCCAGAAGGGTCAAAAACCACCCTTCCTTCCTCATGATAAATTGTCTCTATCTGCCCGTCTTTAAATTCTATGGAACCCATGTAATCTTTGATTGAAATTACAAACTTCTAATAGCAAAGTAATCAACGTACAATCGATCTGAAAGTCAAGCTCGCACGATCAACTGAAAACTCATAACTTTACCAAAAAAGAAAGATGATAGTTCATGTTGATTATTTAGGAGAACAATATTTAGCTGACCTCCGAAGTCCATTAGATATATCTATTCCTCTTCGACCAAATCACGTGAACCCCAACTGCTTCTTCGCTCCTCCACCCACTACGAGTCCGGTCATAGCAGGGGACTTTGTAGGTTCAATTGCGCAGGGAGGTGCTCTAAATTTCCTCAATTTAAAACTCAATCCTCACGGTAATGGTACACATACGGAATGCTATGCGCACATACACAATACGGCAGCAACCATAAATCAAACTTTTTCTCAGTTTCATTTCCCTGCAATGGTTTTTTCTGTTTATCCTGAAATGCAAGAAAACGGAGACCGCGTTCTCACAATGAATTCGTTACGCCTTTTGGACGAGCCAGATGGCGAAAGTTCCCTTCCCCCAGCCTTAATTATCCGCACCCTCCCAAATACTGATGAAAAATTGCAGCGAAACTATTCTGGAACGAATCCTCCATATGTTGATCCAAAATTTCTGGAAGCTATACGTAAGCGAGGAGTTCGGCATCTTTTAATTGATTTACCATCCGTTGATCGTGAACAGGACGAAGGCAAATTAGTTGGGCATAAGGCATTCTGGGGAATTCCTGATGATATTCAGACATCCAATACGATTACTGAACTAATTTACGTCCCTTCTGTAATCAAAGATGGATTATATTTGTTACAAATGTCGATAAGTCCATTGGAGCTAGATGTGAGTCCTAGCAAACCAATTATATATGAGTTAAAGAAAAAATGAGCATACATAAACCAGACACGCGACTAAGAAATCTCTACAACCAATACCTTTATCTAGATGATAAGGCGTACTATGATAAGGTGCGTTTTTATGAACAAAATGAATCCGATGTCTTCAATATGCGTCTTGAGGATTCTTTATGGATTCAGTCAGGATATCTTTCTGCACTTTTTCAAATTGGCGAATACAGAAAATATATCGATAAAGCACAAAAGCTCCTACAAAGACTTATCTATCATAATATAAGTTATTTTCAAGAAGAGGATTTATATGAAGAAACCTTGCACAAAATGGCTTGTGCACAATATCAGCTCAAGCAATATGATGACAGCATACAAGTTTCGAAAGAACTTTTGAAAATTAACCCAGAAAGAAAAGATACCAAACGAGTGCTTTTCTGCGCGATACGTAATACGCATCAAAAATCACTCAAATTCATCAAAGCAGGTATAATTGCAAGCCTCCTTGGAGCTGCATTTTTGCTATTGTTTGAGCAAATTGTAATATTTAGTTTCTTTCCTCATCTCGCCGATTGGTTCCTAGGGCTGATTGCTCAGATTTTTATTCCCGTTTTTCTTGTACTAATTTTCTTCAAATTAGGCATTGACTTCCGTTCAAACAGGAGAGCGAGCAGTTGGAAAAAAACCTGTATCGAACGAAAAAAATAAGGATAAAAACTCCAAGATCACCACAGCATAAGCTATGCTAGGATATTTTGGTCGTTATTTGGTTTCAGAAATTCAAAGAAATATTCTATTTTTCAGTGTATCAAAAGTTCAATGAACTTCTTGGCTCTACTATGTATGCTTTTCATATTTATTAAAAATATACTTGCGCCATTATGTCCGATTATAGGCGGTTTTGTCGAATTATCCCGCTTGGAACAATATATGCAGTATGATAAATCGCTATCTTTGCAGTCAAAATTAAAGAAACAATTACATGTTAGATTTTATAAAAAAGATTTTTGGAACGAAGTACGATAGAGACGTAAAAGAATATACTCCAATCGTTGAAAAGATCAACGAACATTATGAATCGTATAATTCCATAAGCAACGACGAGCTAAGAAATAAGACACTTGAATTTCAAGCGAGAATCGCAGATTATTTGAGTGAAATAGATGCTGATATAGATCGATTAAAAGTAGATTCTGATAAAGAAAAGGATTTAGCTGTTCGAGAAGAGCTTTTTGAGACGATAGATAAACTTAAAAAAGACCGAGATAAGGGCCTTGAATCTGTATTAAAGGAAATTCTACCAGAAGCTTTCGCAGTCGTAAAGGAAACTGCAAGAAGATTTACCGAAAATTCAGAAATTGAGGTGACACTAACTGAACAAGATCGGAACCTAGCTGGTAAAGGTAGAGACTATGTTCGAATAGAAGGCGAAAAAGCGATATGGAAGAATGAGTGGGATGCTGCCGGTGGTCTTATAAAATGGAATATGTTGCACTACGATGTTCAGCTCATCGGAGGTATGGTGTTGCACGGAGGTAAAATTGCAGAAATGGCAACGGGTGAAGGTAAGACCTTAGTTGCGACGCTTCCCGCGTACCTCAATGGTATAACAGGGCAAGGAGTACACATCATTACAGTAAACGACTATCTAGCTCGAAGAGACCAAGAATGGGTAGGTCCTATATTTGAATTCTTACATCTTACGGTTGATTGTATAGATAAACACAGGCCACATTCTAAAGAAAGAATCAATGCCTATCGTGCAGATATCACATATGGAACAAACAACGAATTTGGTTTTGATTATTTGAGGGACAATATGGTGCGCTCGCAAGACGAACTTGTACAAGCAAAACATCACTATTGTATGATTGACGAGGTGGATTCAGTCTTAATTGATGATGCGAGAACACCATTGATCATCTCGGGACCAGTTCCACAAGGTTCGGAAGAGCAAGAGTACATTTCGCTAAATCCGAAAGTTCTTAATCTTTTCAACGCACAAAAGAAACTAGCAACTAAGTATTTAGCTGATGCCAAAAGACTTTATGCGGAAGGCAAATTGGGAACGAATGAGGGAGAAGCCGGTATGGCTTTACTTAGAGCATATCGAGCAGTTCCTAAATACCGTCCGCTAATCAAATTCTTGAGTGAGGATGGAGTTAAACAAGAGATGAATAAAGCGGAAAACTTCTACATGCAGGAGCAATCCAAAAACATGCACATTGCAGATGAGCCACTTTTGTTTACTATTGATGAAAAAAACAGAAATGTAAATCTAACAGAAAAAGGAGCAGATTTTCTGGCTCAAGGTGAGTCCGATTCCACTTTCTTCATCATGCCGGATATTACTTCCATGATGCAAGAAATTGAAGAGAATTCGGAACTTTCTGAAGATGAGATGATCAATCAGAAAGAAAGCCTAATTCGCGATTATACGATTAAATCTAAGCGATTACATGCTACAAGTCAGCTACTAAAAGCTTACACCCTTTTCGAAAAGGATGAAGAGTATGTAGTGATGGACGGCCAAGTGAAAATTGTCGATGAGCAGACTGGTCGGATGATGGAAGGTAGAAGGTATTCGGACGGTTTGCACCAAGCCTTGGAGGCCAAGGAGAATGTGAAGATTGGAGAAATCACACAGACCTACGCGACTATTACTTTACAAAACTACTTCCGAATGTACCACAAATTGGCAGGTATGACTGGTACTGCAGAAACAGAAGCAGGTGAGTTTTGGGAAATTTACAAGCTAGATGTGGTTGTTATACCAACAAACCGTCCAATTGTCCGAGATGATAAAGATGACTTAGTTTATCGTACTGAAAAAGAGAAATTCAATGCAGTAATTGAAGAGATAGTGCGATTATCAGAAGTTGGACGTCCTGTACTTGTTGGTACAACATCCGTCGATATTTCTGAAAAACTATCTAGAATACTTAATCTTCGAAATATTAAACATAATATTTTGAATGCCAAACTGCACCAACGAGAAGCAGAAATCGTATCAGATGCAGGAAAAAGAAGTGCGGTTACTATCGCAACGAATATGGCAGGTCGTGGTACGGATATCAAACTTACAGATGAAATAAAAGCTTTAGGTGGTTTAGCAATAATTGCTACTGAAAGGCATGATTCTCGACGAGTTGATAGACAGTTGAGAGGTAGAGCAGGTCGTCAAGGAGATCCAGGTAGCTCACAGTTTTATGTGTCTCTAGAAGATAAGTTGATGCGACTGTTTTCGACAGAAAGGGTTACGAAACTGATGGATAGAATCGGTTACAAGGAAGGTGAAGTGATTCAACACTCGATGGTAACTAAGACTATTGAAAGAGCTCAGAAGAAGGTAGAGGAAAACAACTTTGGTATTCGTAAACGATTATTGGAATACGATGATGTGATGAATATTCAACGTGAGGCAATCTACACTAAGCGTAATAACGCGCTTTCTGGTGATCGCCTTTCAGTGGATTTATACAATAGATTTGTTGACTTGACTGAAATGATTGTTGAAGAACACAAAGCTGCAGGAACGTATGAGTCTTTTGTGAACACTTCAATTTTAGAATTGGGAGTTGATCCTGATATCGAAGCTGCTGACTGGAATGAAGATAAAACCTCCAATATTCTACAAAAGTATCAGACACAAGTAATCGAGCTGTATCTCCGAAAGAGAGAACAAATCAATCAGGCTCTATTGCCCACAATCAAACGTGTCCACGAAACACAAGGTCACAGGTTTAAAAGAATTGCGATTCCGTTCACTGGAGGTCGAACGAATCCACTTCCGATTTCAGCAAGTTTAGAAGAATCTGTCAATACTGACGGAGAAGCAATTATGACTGAGATCGAAAAAGCTGTAACTCTAGCGCTTATCGATGAAAATTGGAAAGAGCACTTGAGAAACATGGATGAGTTAAAAGAATCATCGCAATCAGCTTCTTTTGAGCAGAAAGACCCACTAGTTGTTTACAAACTAGAAGCTTTCAATCTATTCCAGCAAGTTGTTGCGCGAATCAATTCTGACGTATGTTCTTACTTAATGCGAGGAAAAGTACTCATTCAGGGCGAAGGTGAAGTTCGAGAAGCTGAACAACAAAAAACAGACTATAGCAAAACGAAGACTAGCCGTAATTCAGAAGCAGAAGCAGCGAGAGCTGCTGCATCTAAAGCAGGGAGTAGAAAAGCTGTTGAACAATTTATACGACAAGAAGAAAAAGTTGGAAGAAATGAGCCATGTCCATGTGGAAGTGGCCAGAAATACAAGCAGTGTCACGGAAAATAGAGCATTTAGAGCGATATATAGACCATACAGTTCTCAATCCAACCGTTTCAAGAGAAGATATTGCTAAGCTATGCAGTGAAGCTATTGAGAAAAACTTTCGTTCTGTTTGTGTACCACCTATTTTTGTTGATCAGGCTTTCCAATTGTTGGTTTCTAGCGATGTTGATGTTTGCACTGTGATAGGTTTTCCGCTAGGATATCATTCAATCGATTCCAAAAAAGCAGAAATAAAAGCTTCTAGACTAGCTGGTGCAACAGAGTTCGACATTGTCATACCTCAAGGTCTACTGAAGTCTGAAAATCCTGAAGATCGCAATCAACTTCTTCGTGAAATGCAAGAGTTAACTTCGATGGTACATAGTCACTACGGAATCGTAAAGTGGATCGTTGAAACAGCATATTTAAATAATGGTGAACTCGTTTTAGTCTGTGATTACTGTATGGAAGTCGGAGCTGACTTCATCAAAACATCAACAGGTTTTGCTGAAAAAGGAGCACAGCTTTCTACGGTCAAGAAGTGGAAAAAGCAGATTGGTAATCGATCACTCAAGATTAAAGCATCAGGTGGAATCCGAAATTTAAATGATACCTTAGCATTTATAAAAGCAGGAGCTGATCGGATTGGAGCATCAGCTGGAATATCTATAATTGAAGCAAATGAAAAATAGTATACTCTTAACGACAGTCGTTTTGGTGTTGCTGTGGACAACAACAGTTCAAGCGCAAGTGACAATCAATGAAGAAATTGAAATCACGCAAGCTATGGATATTTTTAAGACATTGTCTAGCAATGAAAATCAAATCGAAGGTTGGAGAATCCAGATCATTAATACAGACGATCGGAGGCAGATGGAAGCTGCAAGAGCCAAATTTGCAGCTGAGTATCCTCTGTTAAAAATGACTTGGGAACACGTCCAACCTTACTATCAGGTCAAGGTAGGAGCATACAGGGAGAAATTGGACTTAGAGGCTTTTTTGCGTGAATTGAAGCCTGATTTTCCTCGAGCAATTGCTGTACGAGACAAAATCGATAAAATAGAATTTCTTCCATAGATGAGTCAATCAACCCAGTTTTCAAAACGTACTTATGACTGGGTAACCATTGCCCTATTTGTGGGCTTGGTTATAATCGGTTGGATGATGCTGTACGCCGCAGTTTATGAAAAAGATGTTGAACAACATATTTTTTCACTTAGCTCAACCGTAGGCTCTCAGACAATTTGGATTATAATATCTCTAGTTTCCTTTTGGTTGGTAGTAAATATCGATTGGAAAATGTGGAATACCTTTGCCTATCCACTTTTCGTTATATCCATTGCAATGCTCGTTCTAGTTTTACTCATGGGTGTAGAAATCAAAGGAGCTAGGTCCTGGTTTAGAATAGGATCCTTTTCCTTTCAACCAGCTGAATTTGCTAAATTGACAACCACTTTGGCACTGGCATCATACCTGAGTTACTACAAGTGTGACTTAAGTAAAACGAGGCCACAATTAATCGCGCTATCACTAGTATTTATTCCAATTTTATTAACCTTGCTCCAGCCAGACGCGGGGTCAGCGCTGATATTTACATCCTTCGGAATCGTGCTTTATAGGGAGGGGTTAAGTCCTATCTACTATTACATCGCTTTTGCACTAGCGATGACTTTTATCCTTACCTTGATCTACTCGCCCCTTGTTATGATTCCGATTTTACTTGGAGTCGTGGCTGTCATTTACATTTCTCAGCTTTCAAAGAAAAGGTATCCGATACTCATTCTGATTAGCTTCATAGCATTGAATTTCTTCCTCTGGGATTGGCTTACGCCCAAAATAGCTATCGGACTCGATGCACTTGCGATTATAGCTGCTAGCGTGTATATGTGGAAAGAGAGAATGCGTCAATTAGTCACCGTTCTACTATCTTCAGTAGTATTACTTTCAATCATCTCTTTTGGTACAAACTACATGTTCCAAAATGTCCTAAAACCGCATCAAAGAGATCGAATAAATGTTTGGTTAAAACCTCAAGAATGTGACCCAAGAGGATCCCTTTATAATATTCGACAGTCCAAAACAGCAATTGGCTCTGGTGGTTTGACGGGTAAAGGCTACCTAAGCGGAACAATGACAGAGTTGAATCACGTACCTGAACAGACAACCGATTTTATTTTTAGTATTATTGGCGAAGAGCAAGGTTTTATAGGTGTTCTTAGCATCATATTCCTTTATGCCTTTTTGATCTATAGAGTCATTCTAATAGGTGAACGCGCCCGAAATCTCTTTATCAGGAGATATGCCTACGGTCTTGGGGGAATCTTATTTTTCCACTTCTTCATAAATATAGGAATGACCATGGGAATATGCCCGGTTGTCGGGATTCCTTTGCCATTTTTAAGTAAAGGAGGAACTGCCCTATTTTTCTTCTCGATCATGTTAGCTATCTTAGTTAAGATGGATTATAGTAGATTAAAGGAATAAACAGAGAAATCGCATTTAATTTGTAATCTTGTTATAGAATCTCTTCTATGGAAATAATCAACTATGAACTCTTTAAGCTTGGTGAGAACGTAACCATAACAGTAGGGTCTATCATATTTCTTCTTTTCGGGATAGTAATTGCCAGAATACTCAATTCTGTAGTGCGACGCGTATTAAAAGCCTTTTTTAACAAAAGAAGTGTAGATGTGGGAAGATCCTATACCATTTTGACTTTGGTGAAGTACTTTATCTACGCAGTAGTATTTATAACGATAATAAATATTATTGGGATAAAGCTTAACTATCTACTAGCTGGTTCTGCTGCATTATTGGTAGGTATTGGTATAGGTCTACAGGGAACATTCAATGATTTCTTTTCAGGTATAATTCTACTTATTGATGGCACTATTGAAGTGGGTGATGTTTTACAAGTCAATGATCAGATTGGCAGAGTGAAATTCATCGGATTACGGACTTCCAAAATCGAAACTCTCGATGCGCATATCATCATCTTTCCCAATTCGCAATTAGTTAATAACCAAGTTAACAATCTGACGCATAAACAATCCCCCATTCGTTTATCAGTCGATATTGGAGTTTCATACGGATCTGATATCCGACAAGTCGAAAATACACTGTTGGAGGTCGTTAAGCAATTCTCAAAATTCAAAATGAACTATACTCCTTCTGTATTTTTAGTTTCTTACGGAGACTCTTCCATTAACTTCAAACTGTACTTTTTTTCAAGTGAGGTTTTCAGAAGCGACAAAATACGAAGTGATGTAAGAAAAGCAATCTGGATTGCATTCAAACGCGAAGGTATTCAGATACCTTTTCCTCAACGAGATGTTTGGATCAAAAACGCTGACAAGTAAGCTTCTACTAAAAGTCGATAAGTATATTCCTCTAAGGCAACCAGCTCTTGTAATAATCAGGATCTTCTATTCCTGCAGCAATATCTGTCATCAAAAGAGGCTTGAATGTATCCACCATTACTGCAAGCTCTTTCGTTTCCGTTGCGCCGATAGATTTCTCAACGGTACCCGGATGAGGTCCATGTGGAATTCCTCCTGGATGAAGCGTAATCATTCCTTTTTCTACATGCTTTCTACTCATAAAATCACCGTCAACATAGTATAAGACTTCGTCACTATCAATATTGCTGTGGTTATAAGGTGCAGGAATTGCTTGTGGATGATAATCGTATAAACGAGGTACAAACGAACAAATGACAAAATTTCGAGCTTCAAAAGTCTGGTGAACTGGAGGTGGTTGATGCACCCTTCCAGTTATCGGTTCAAAATTATGAATTGAGAATATATATGGAAACAAAAATCCATCCCAACCTACAACATCAAATGGATGTGACAAGTAATGATAAGGGTAAAGTTGATTTTGCTTCTTTATATGCAACAAGAAATCACCTCTTTCATCATGTGTTTCAAGTACAGAAGGCTTAATAATATCTCTTTCACAAAAAGGAGAATGTTCAAGAAGTTGTCCAAAGTCATTACGATATTTCCTAGGTGTTACAATCGGACTAAAAGACTCAGTAATCATCAATCTATTGTCAGGTGTATCAAACTCCATCTGATAAATTGTTCCTCTTGGTACGACGATGTAATCTCCATACTTAAACTGCATATTTCCATACATAGTCCTTATCGTACCAGTTCCCTCATGTACAAAAATTACTTCATCTGCATCTGCGTTTTTGAAATAGTACCCTTCAGTACCCTTTGTGGGAGCAGCTAATAGAATCTGGCAATCATTATTGACCAGTACTGCTTTTCGACTTTTTAGATAGTCAGCTTCTGGTTTAACATTGAAACCCATCAAACTTCGATGCTTAAGTTGCTTACTGTGTATCGTTTTTGGAACAACAGACACAGGGTCTCCAACTTGCACTATCTGAGTGGGAGGATGACAATGATAAAGTGTAGAATATAAATCTGAAAAGCCTTCTGTAGAAAAGAGCTGCTCAGAATATAGACTTCCATCTTGTTTCCTAAATTGAATATGTCGCTTATTTGGAATATCTCCTAGAGAATAGTAGTGCATGTTACTTATTTTTTGAATAAATAATCTAGTGGAAAGTTAACCATTTTTTTCAAGACAGAAGCTGAAATTTGGGTCATGAATCCTTAAAAATCTGACGAATTTCCTTTTGAGGAATCGACATAAGCCATGAAAGGATAGATTTGTTGGTTAGCTGCGAATCTACCCTTTTGGGAAATCGATTTTTAATAGAATTTCCATAGTCCACAAACTCAACACCGATATCATATCTCTTGAATGCTTTCAAGTCGATATAAGACTTCCCACCTTGTCCAGAAATACTAGACACTTGCTTTCCATCCATAAATCCCGCTTCTGTTTCAACTACACCTGGTATCTGACCAATGTGCTTTTCTCCAGACCAAAAGCAAAACATAGATAAATAGGTTTCTTTTGTTCCGAAACGCATAGCCTCAAGTTCCTCTTCAAGCAACGAAAGATATGGAGGTATAGGTTCCTTCCAAGCAATCAATGCCTTCTTAATATACTGAACAACATTATACAGTGTGTACTTTCCTGAAAGGCGATTAATGATTGACTTCCCTTCCGTATCAACTACATATAAAACAGGGTTATTCCGGGCAGGTTCGTTATAAATTGCTAGGACCTCTTCGTCGTGACCCCTTTTGTTATTGTAAATCGCCAAGGGAACAAAAAGGTCTTCGATAGCCTCTACCAATGGTGGCTTCTTAAGCACTTATTGACCGAAACGCTGACAGGTCTGGCATCCTGGCACTTCTTGAAAAAGAACAAATATCGGTTTGTCTAACTCTGCCGCCTTTGCTTTAGCTTCTTCTAGATTGCGAAGCCATGCTACGTCATGTAATTCAACAATTGATTGCGCTTTTATACCAAAAGAACACAGAACAAGAAGTACTAAAAAGAGCTTATACCGCATACATTCAGCATTTGTTTTTAGGGCCATCAAGAATGAACAACTCTATTAATTAACCTTCTTCTTGATGCTTATCATCATGATCGTGACCTTCGTGATCTTCCCCATCATGATCGTGACCTTCGTGACTATCGGAATCAACCTTATCCTCGTTTAACACATAGTCCATTTCGCAAACTGGGCATACACCAGGCTCTTCGGAACCACTTCCAGCACAATGCATAGGACATATGTACGTTGAAGTGTATTCTTTTCCGTTCATGTCAACTCTCTCGACCTTCTTAGTTTCTTCTTTTTTAGCTGTGGACGAATTACAAGCAATGAAGAAAAAAGACAAGGCAAGAATCAATAAAATTATAGTATTTTTCATAATCTTTCTTTTTATAAAAGTAGCGTATTTATTTAATTAAGAAGTCATTTCAAAACCAATAAATTATTGCCAAATCAACATAATTAAACAAGAACTGGTCTCCGAATCTGAATAAATCAAAAAATAAATATCTGTTAAAGTATGACCTACATAAGTTTCACTTTAATAATTCTTTATATATTGCTGTTTAATATAATATGTAAAACTTTATCTATGCGATACTTTAAAATTACACTTTCTGGAGCGGCACTTTTTCTGATCTATCTCTGGATCACGGTCCTGTTGAATTCATGTAATGGGAACAAACCTGAGGTACAGGCTAGTCAAGAAGAGGTTCAACTTTTGGATGATGAACTTCCAGGTTCAGATTTTACTGAATTCGAAGGTGAGTCAGATCAAACGGAAAATTCCACTGAAGATTTTGAAAATCCAAGCTCGGACGAGGAAGTTCAAGAGACATTTGAGGAAGACGATTCGTACGTTGCCGGTGACTACACGTCAAAAGAAAAAACAAGTCTCAAACCTAGAACAAAACGCGAAGTAACTCAACCTGCAGCCAATACAAAAGACAATGAGAAAACTTTTTCGTCGAAACCTGCAAGTAAAGCCACATCAACGAGTTCTTCTGGTAATTATATGGTTATAGCTGGATCATATTTGTTGGAAGAAAATGCAAAAAAAATGGTGCGCAAACTACAAGGGATGGGCTATTCAAATGCAGAAATCGTCCATTTTGATCAATCACAATACCATTCAATTTGTGCAGGAAGATATAACTCGAGTAGTTCTGCATCCCAGACTTCAAGCTCATTAAAGATTGCGGGAATTGACTCTTACGTTCATCGCAGACAGTAAAACGATCTTGCTGATTCAATATCACTGCAAATAATTTAACGTCTTATTCTCATACAAAGACGTAAATAACTTGTAACTTTCTTTAGTTCGAAAACTTGAGTGATCAAGTAATACCAATTCCTAAAACAAGTATACATGTGCGGAAGATCAAGCTTAAGAAAGAATAAAAAAGAAATTGAAAAGCGATTTAATTCAACCTTTTATAGTGATGAATTGATCCGTTACAATCCTCTCCCTAGCTACAATGTAGCTCCTTCTCACATTCATCCTGTCATAACTAATCAAGATCCAAATCGTATTAATCTATACAAGTGGGGCCTTATCCCATTTTGGGCTAAAGATGAAAAAATTGCCTACAAAATGATCAATGCAAGAAAGGAAACCGTATTAGAAAAAAATGCTTTTCGTAAATCTACGGAGAGTAGAAGGTGTATAGTCCCATTTGATGGCTTTTATGAATGGAAACGAGAGGGAAAAACAAAAAGACCATTCTATATTACTACAACCAATGTCGATATTTTTACAGTTGCTGGTCTTTGGGAAAAATGGATTTCAAAATCCACAGGCGACCCAGTTTTTACCTTTACTATTTTAACTCAAGAACCGAATGATTTTATGTCAAACATTCACGATAGAATGCCAGCAATTCTTCTACCTGACCAAGAGCAAAAATGGTTGGATATGTCTCTTTCTCCTCAAGAAGCTCTTAAAATTATTGAACCTTACCCAGACGAATGGATGCAGGCTATTGAAGTTGGACCAGCAGTAGGAAACGTTAGAAATAATGATCCTTCGTTGATTAAAGAAATTGAGAAGAAGGAAGAAAAACCAAATAAGCCTGATGGACCTTTTCAAGGGACTCTATTTTAAAAAATCCTCAAGTAAATATCTACTAGAACACATCTTAAATGGAAGGATCTTTATCAAAAGAGTATTTCGTAAATGGTATTAAAAACACTATGTTGAAACTGTTGTATAGGGCGTGTTCAACTATCGTAATTAACATAATTTTTCCGACTTCTCGCCCTTTCAGGGATTCAATAGCCCAAAAGTCTTTTCAAATTGAATTTCAATCTTCTCCCTTCTTTTGTTTGGCTGCTCTTTTAGGGTTTGTGGGTACGGGATCATTGCCGTGACCACCCCATGGGTTGCATGAAGCGATGCGTTTGAGACCTAGCCAACCACCTCTTAGCGGACCCCACTCATAAATTGCTTGAATCATATATGTTGAACAACTAGGCTCATATCTGCAGCTAGGTCCAAAAAATACATTAAGGATCGGACTGAGAATCCATTTGTATAATCTGACTGGTAGAATAAAAATCTCCTTAAATAATTTATAGACTATCTCCATGAAACATCTTTTACGCCGTCATCAAGGCTGAATAATAACATTTTCTCTCTGTCATCGATTCGGATGTTAACTAGATTTTTCTGATCGGGAAAAACTTCAGTCAAAAGCTTATTTGTCACCTTAACATCTTGTGGTGCCTCTATATCGAATGCCTCCATATATAACCAAACACCATCTAAACTTTCGGAGATCTCTTTACCTAAGTATTCGAACTCAACCCGTTTCCCCTCTATTTCAAGAAAAAATCGATCTCTTACATAACTTTGAACAAAGATATCTGTGTCAGAATTTTCCATCTTAGTACACATAAACACAGAATCAACGCCTGACATACTTAAAGCTTCCTCAAAATCGTCGATAAACAAGTGCATCGTAACTTGCAACGTTTTCTCTTCCTGAACATGTTTCACAAGCGTTTTAGACATGTGAAAGTCATGTAACTCTGCACGTACATCAGAGAAAAAAACCAAAAGCAAGTAAATCAAGATTTTCATGATAGGTCTTTATTTGAAAACTTTCACTTGTTCAACGATCTTAAGCTTTGTTGAGTTTCTTTTGGTCGTCATATTTAAATAGAAGTTTCAAAATATAGCTAATCATCCAAATACTTGGAACACAAATAAACTTCCAAGATATGCCAGTGCCGTCATGTATACGAATTGTATAATAGGCCACTTCCATGTATTGGTTTCTCTCTTTGTAATGGCCAAAGTACTCATACATTGCATAGCAAAAAGATAAAAAACAAGAAGAGACATAGCTACTGCAGGTGTATAAACCTTCTCACCAGTCTCTTGATTAATCTCTTTACCCATACGCTCTCGAATGGTGCCCTCATCATCAGAACTACCAATTGCATATATAGTTGCCATCGTACCTACAAACACCTCTCTTGCTGCAAAGGAAGTAATCAGTGCAATTCCTATTTTCCAATCAAAACCAAGTGGCTTGATAACTGGCTCTATGAATTTACCCATATGACCAGCATAGCTAGCTTCTATTTTTCTTGCCGCAAGTAAGTCTTGTGTTTGCTCAGGTGTAAAGTTATTCGTCAGAGCGTAGATCTCCGTTTCTACTTCAGCTTGCTTCATCTGTTCCTTGGGGCCATAACTCGCAAGAAACCATAGTATAATCGAAATGAAGAAAATAACCTTTCCAGCTTCCCAAACGAAAGCCCATAACTTTTCACGTAAGTTGATCATCACATTCTTCCAAATTGGCTTTTTATAAAGTGGCAATTCAATCATCAACATTGACTTCTCTCCTGTTTTCAAGACTTTTTTGAATACCCACGCTGATACTAATGCGGAAATTATTGACAGAACGTAAAGCCCGAAAAACACCAAACCTTGTAAATTAAAGAAGCCCCATTTTTGATCAGCTGGAACGACAAAACCAACAAGAACGATGTAAACTGGGATTCTCGCAGAACAAGAAATTAACGGCGTCACCATTATGGTTGTAAGGCGCTCTTTCCAATTACTGATAGTTCTGGTTGACATAATAGCTGGTATAGCACAAGCTCCTCCAGAAACTAAAGCTACAATACTTCTTCCGTTCAATCCAAAGCGCTGTAAGACATTGTCAAACATATAGACTGCGCGAGACATATATCCCACTTCTTCTAACACTCCAAGCAACAAGAAAAGTAAAAATATCTGCGGTATGAAAACAGCAACTCCACCAATACCCGCAAGTATTCCATCTACAAGTAAACCACTCAGCCACCCTTCTCCCAGTGCAAATTGTATAGCCCCTCCAGCTGTTCCAAAGAGAGCATCAATCCAATCTGCTGGAACGGAAGCCCAAGCGAATAACGCTTGAAAAACTAGTGCCATTATCCCGAAAAAGATAACTGGACCAAAAAAACTATTCGTAATTATTCCGTCGACTTTGTCTGTAAACCCACCTGTCTTCTTCTCTTTCTTTTTAACAACTGATCTGACAAGCGGAGTGATAAATGAATACCGCGACATTGTATCATGAACTTGCTCATCAAGACTATCAAAACGAGCATTTTTTAGGAATGACTCTAGACTTTCAACCCGTTTCTTGTCTATTCCTTGCAGCCAAGTGTAATGATGAGCAACATGAAAAGCTCGTTCAATTCCGAAAGGAATATCTAACAGCTTTGGAGATAATAGATTTGCAACCTCTGTTGCGGTTCTTGCATTATATTGATTAAGCTCAACAATAGGAGACTTTCTCCTCCTCTTAAAGTCTTGTTGTATAAGCGTCTTTAGTTCTTGGATATTCTCGCCAGTTCTAGCACTTACTGCAACAACTTGTATTCCAAGTTCTCTGCTTAGTCTTTTGATGTCGATTTCAATATTATTCTCGGAAGCAATATCAATCATATTAATGACTAATACCATAGGGAAACCTAGATCGACAAGCTGTGTAGCAAGTAGTAAATGTCGCTCCATTTGCAGCGGATCTACCACATAAACAATTTTCTCTGGCTGAAACGGATGGTCTGGATTGAGCAAAAGCTCTAAGACCATCTTCTCATCCTTAGAATTGGGATACAAACTATAAAGACCTGGAAGGTCAATCAAGTCTACGCGTTCTCCCTCTTCTCCCTCAAAGAATCCAGTTTTCTTATCTACAGTTACACCAGGAAAATTTCCCACTTTTTGTCTCAGCCCTGTAAGAGCATTGAATAAGCTAGATTTTCCACTATTAGGATTTCCTACAAGAGCTACCCACTTCTTCTCTTGAGTCATATAATTTCTATTAAGACATCAGCTGCTTCTGATTGACGAATGGCCATGACATGAGATTCCAAAATAATATATAGACTTCCGCCAAAAGGAGCTTTTCGTCTCAATAGTAAGACGGAATTAGGAAGTAAACCAAAAGATAAAAAATTAGTTTCGGTGGTCTTATTTGTAAAGGCTATAACACGAGCTTTCTGTCCCGGCAACATATCCAATATCGTCATCTTTCCTCTCTAATTATAATCGAATCTCGTCATTATTCTTGTTGAAAAATCGGTATTCATCCAAATTGTAATTATCTACTGAAATGATATTCACCCATTTGTAATACTTACGGAACCATCTTACTCTTGGTGAGATTACTCCTCGTGTGAAATAAGCATATAAAAAAGGATGAACCTTCAAAGTTGGATTCAATTTAGGATTACTTTTTATTACTCTTTCAAGATCGTTTTCAATTCTGTCCGAAACAAGAATAGTTGGTTGCGCTACTCCTGTACCGTCACAAGTAGGACATTTCTCTGAGGTATCTATCTTTATTACTGGCTTAGTTCTTTGTCTAGTAATCTGCATTAGACCAAATTTACTAAGCGGTAATACTGTATGTTGAGCTCTATCAGTATCCATGAAATTTTTCATGGCCTTATAAAGAGTCTGCTTATTTTCTTGCCTTCGCATATCGATAAAATCAATAATAATCAATCCACCAATATCTCTCAATCGCAGTTGACGAGCTATTTCTTTGGCCGATTCCATATTGACGGCAAGTGCTGCAGACTCTTGATCAGTTCGTTGCATTTTAGGACCACTATTCACATCAATCACAGTCATCGCTTCAGTATGCTCAATCACCAAATATGCACCACTATTCATAGTTGATGTCTTTCCGAAAGAGGCTTTTATCTGACGATTAATACCATACTCTTCAAAAATAGGTTTTGAACCCGTGTGATGCGAAACGATTTTTACTTTGTTAGGTGCAATGGTTTTCATTAGTCCCTTGATATCTCGATAAATAGAAGCATCATTGACAACTATTTTTGAAAAGTCTTCGTTGAGGACATCTCGAATATAACTGGAAGCCTTGTCCATTTCGGAAATGAGCTTCTGAGGTTCTTTCATACCTTTCAGTTGCTTATGAATATCGCGCCATGTATCTGTTAACTGAGAAATCTCTTCATGTAAATCAGCAACTTTTTTCCCATTTGCGGCAGTACGTACAATTACACCGAAGTTCTTCGGTCGAATGCTCTCAATAAGTAGCTTGAGTCGCTTCCGTTCTTCCGCATCAGGAATTTTCTTCGAAACTGCAACATGTTGATTGAAAGGAGAAAGCACCACATATCGGCCAGGCAGGGTTATTTCACTTGTCAGTCTGGGCCCTTTGGTACTAATTGGCTCTTTTGTAATCTGCACCAAGATCTGATTATTCTTACTTAAGACTTGATCAATTTTACCCGTTTTGATGATGTCAGGCTGGAGTTTGAAATTTCCAAGAAGTGCATTCCTGTTTCTTCCATTTCTTGAGCGATCAGTAAAGTTAATCAAAGATCGCAGTTGCGGTCCAAGATCACTATAATGCAGAAATGCATCTTTACGTAAGCCAATATCAACAAAGGCAGCATTTAGACTAGGCATCAATTTCTTGATGCTTCCGAGAAATATATCACCCACAAGTAAGTTCTCAGTTGTCTTTTGGGTCTGTACGACCATTAGTTTTCCATCTTCAAGCAAGGCCATTTCGACCAAGCCATCAGAGGAATTTATAATTAATTCTTTTTCCAAAACGTATATTTTAGGTTTCGGCGATTATCATGTCATTGTCGTCGGAGTAATAGTTTGACTGTGTTTTCTTTCTTAGATATTTTCTAGCCATCTCACTAAATTGAGATGTTGCATTCAAAAATACTCTATATGTTTAATATGATAAAGGAATCAAAAGAGAGGATTATTCTTCTTCATGAGAAAGTAGGACTTGCATCAATAAAGGACTCTCGTTAAACATATTGGTTTTCAGTTTTCGAGATCATTAAAATATCTTGTAAGTCAAAAACGAAAGGTAAATCAACTTATAATAGAATAAATATCAACTCTACTTTTTGATCCCTACAACTGATCAAAAAAGTACTTAACACGATTTTGATACATCTGATCTTTTGAAATAGGCATGACTGTGCTTTCTTCAAAATATAATAATGACCATCCCGAAAACGGATTAACATCAAACTGTCAACATCAACGACAAAAGGCTTTACCATCTACATGGAAAGCCAATGTGAATAAATACAACGATTTTGATAGATCTGAAATTAGTCTTCAATCAAATTCAAAGAGGACTAAAAGAATTTTTTAAGTTGGTATGGACTTAGAAAGATAGGGCGTATGAAACCACGATTGTCGCTTCCAAATTAAGGGTTGCCTTCTCAAAGGAAAAGCAACCCAAATTCTATTTATTTCTTTTTCTTATGTCTATTCTTTCTTAATCTCTTTTTTCTTTTATGAGTAGAAATCTTATGACGTTTTCTTTTTTTACCGCAAGGCATAGATTAGAATTTAAGTTTATTAAAAATTATTTCATTCCAGATTGGCAGGCCTTCAAGTGAAAAGCTGCCTTCTCTGTACTATTTGTTTTTTGATATGCATCAGCAATCAAGCAATGAGCTTTTACTGAATTCGGTTCAATTGCCAAAACCCGTTCAAGTCTTCCAATTGCTTTTTCGAACTGATTAGTCTGCATTCCAAATCTAGCTAATTGAAAAAGCACAGATGGAGAATCAGGATATTGTTTGTCAAGGTCCAAAAGCATCAGGATACCTTTCATTGGTTGATCCTGAGGTGGATTTTCAGCATAAACAATAGCAAGATTCAATTTGTGAGTTACATTATCAGGATTAATACTTACCGCTTGTTCAAAAGCATTAACAGCTTTTGACTGGTTAAAAGTTCGCCTATTTTTAGATTTCCCATTTTGAATTCCTACAGCATAGGTAGTACCTGCTATAGACCAACTCACTTCGTCTTCTTGAATACTAGCAATTTCTTCTGCTTGTTCACCTGCTAAGGCATATTCACCAAGGCTATACCAAAATCCAGAGATTGACTTCATCGCTTCTATCTTCGTTGAATCGTCGAAACTATTCTTGAGCTGCAGATGCAGACCATCAAAGTAAGACTTTTGCGATACATCAAGAGAATCGAAAGCTTGCTTCCGAATATTCTCAATACCTGTAACCTCAAAATTAGCAACTCGAGACTTTTCGGCGAGCTTCATCTTTGGATCTTTGGTCTCACAACCAAAATAAAAGACACCGACAAATAAAATTGTCGTAACTATAGCAATAAGTTGATGTCGATTTAGCTTCATTAACTTGAAGGAAGTTCAGAAACGTTAGTCTTAACTTGATCAACAAAAACCTTTGCAGGTTTGAAAGAAGGAATATAGTGCTCTGGTATCTCAATAGCTTTATTCTTCTTGATATGTCTTCCAATTTTCTTCGCTCTTTTCTTAATTATAAAAGAACCAAATCCTCTTACATATACATTTTCACCGCTTCCAAGTGTCTCTTTGACTTCTGTGAAGAATGTTTCAAGAGATACTAAAACGTCTACTTTAGCTACTCCTGTTTTTTCAGATATTATAGATACTAAATCCGCCTTTCTCATTAAACTATATCTTTGGTTATTAATAAGTTATGTCTTGTTTGATCCCATTTTTTCAAACGGGCACGCAAATTTCAAAAAAAATCCTTGTTAAAAAAATATTTACGGCTTTTTTTAGACCATTTGAGCAAAATAGTTTCTCACATTTAGTTGAAAATCATTCATTTGGGGAGTTCGACATCCCTTGTCAATAGAAAATTTCAGCTAAAAAGCGGCATCAGGCACCATTTTTGGCTTACCGCTGTGCAAGGTGCTTACGAAGTAAGCATCCCTTGAGGAACGAGTCGAATGACGAGCCTGGAACATAGGGACCTCCAATGGAGGTAAGCCCCAAAATATTTAAACTATAAATGGTAATTAGTATTTACCTATCTCATTTTTGGTCGTCGACGTTTTCCTCCACTTTGCATATTACCTCTCGTTCCTCCCACCATTCTTTGTTGAGCTTTGATCTGGCCACTTTGGTTTAGCGCCTTTTCATAAACACCAATCTGTTCTTTCAATTGCGGTTCTGTGACTTTCAATTTCTTAAGATCTTGGAAATATCTTTTTGCAAGAGACCACTTCTGCTTTGTTGCATTGATGTTAGACAATTGAAGAAGGACCATTGCTTTTTCATTGTCTGTTGGTAAGTTAAGTGCGAGCGCCTTATTGAAAAGTTCTTCAGCTCTGTTGCTATCTTTCTTTTGCATTGCTATTGAACCGTCCATAATAAAGTACATTGCACGGTTCGTAACATAGAGCATCTTAGGAAAAAATGTTAATCCAAGTCGCTTTTCAGCTCCTGCAAAGTCTTGATTCTGCACAAATTGACCCGCGCTTGCGACCGTACCTAAAATAAAATAGCTAGCTAATAAAATGAGCCCGGCAAGTATCAATGGAAAGCCATACCAGAAACCCATAGTAGCAGACAATATCGTACCACCGATAAGTCCAACGGCAATCAGTGCAAACTTTAGGTATATATTTATAGTAAACATAGTAATTAGTTTTTAGCAAAATTTAATTCAAAAGCATATTTATCGTCCCATATGCACCAAGAGTACAGAAACATCTGAAGGCGAAACTCCACTAATCCTGCTTGCTTGACCAATTGTTAATGGTTGAATCGTTGATAGCTTTTCACGAGCTTCAGAGGAGAGTGAAGATAAACTGTGAAAATCTGTCTCGGGACGAATTTTAACATTTTCAAGTCTATTCATCTTCTCTACCATTTCTTGTTCTTTCTCGATGTAGCCAGAGTACTTCATATTTATTTCGGCAGAATCAATTGCTTCACTATCAACAGTATTCATAAATTCATCAACTATTGGGCTGTGAGCTCGTATGTCGTTGATACTAATGTTTGGACGACCAATCACTGATACTAGTTTTACTTTCTGTTTCAACAATGAAGAAGCTTTTGAAGCTAACATAGTATTAAGCTCGTCAGGGATTGCGCTATTTTTCTCAAAAAACTTTACAACATCTTTGATTGCCGTTGATTTTCGAGCTACACGATCCATACGTTCTTCGAGACCGTTCATACCAAGTTTGTGTACTAGAGGGGTCAAGCGTATATCTGCATTGTCTTGTCGAAGTAGAATCCTGTATTCTGCCCTTGATGTAAACATTCTATACGGCTCTTCTGTGCCTTTATTGACTAAATCATCTATTAATACACCGATATATGCTTCACTTCTCTTAAGAATGAATGGCTCTTTATCATTGATTGCCAAATGCGCATTAATTCCTGCCATTAAACCTTGCGATCCAGCTTCCTCATATCCTGTAGTACCATTTATCTGACCAGCAAAGAACAGATTCTTCACCAATTTAGTCTCTAGAGATAATCGCAACTGCTGAGGAGGAAAGAAATCATATTCAATAGCATAACCAGGTCGGAACATTTTGGCGTTCTCAAAACCACGAATCTTTCGCATTGCTTTAAATTGCACATCCTCAGGTAAGGACGAGGAGAAGCCATTGACATATATCTCACAGGTATTCCAGCCTTCTGGTTCCACAAATAGTTGATGACGATCACGGTCAGCAAATCGATTGATTTTATCTTCAATACTTGGGCAATAACGTGGACCATGTCCTTGAATTCTTCCGTTAAACATCGGAGACTTATGAAAGCCTTCCTTAAGCACTTCATGAACTTCAGGACTAGTATATGTTATATGACATGGTACTTGCTTAGTCAAACGAGGAGTGTCTGTGTAAGAAAATCCTGTGGGGTTTTCATCACCAGGTTGCTCTTCCATTGCAGACCAATCTAGAGAGCGTCCGTCGACACGAGCAGGGGTTCCAGTTTTCATCCGACCTGATTCGAAACCAAGCTCTTGTAATTGCTCTGTGATTCCTGTTGAAGCTCTCTCGCCTGCTCTTCCTCCACCAAATTGCTTTTCGCCTATATGAATCAGACCATTTAGAAAAGTACCGTTTGTAAGTACTACCGATTTACCAGGGATCTCCAATCCGATTCCTGTCTTTACTCCCTTTACAACACCATTCTTCACAATAAGACCGGTAACCATCTCTTGCCAAAAATCAATCAAAGGATTTTCTTCTAGCATCTGCCGCCATTTACCTGCAAACAGCATTCTATCACTCTGTGCACGAGGGCTCCACATTGCTGGGCCTTTCGATTTGTTAAGCATCCGGAATTGGATCATGGTATGATCCGTAATGATTCCCGAATAACCTCCTAAAGCGTCGATTTCTCGAACAATTTGACCTTTTGCTACCCCACCCATTGCAGGATTGCAACTCATCTGAGCAATCGTATTCATGTTCATGGTAACTAGCATGACACGAGAACCCATATTTGCTGCGGCTACTGCAGCTTCACAACCAGCATGCCCAGCACCAACTACAATAATATCATATTCTGAAAACATAGCGCAAAATTACGAATAGATAACTGATTCATAAGTAGTAAGGTTCAAAAAATCTGTCCTCTTAGCAATAACAGCTATTCAATTCAACCGTCGTCATACTGTAAATCTTTGAAAATTAATTAATTGCTAAACTGAAAATCCAATCAGTTAAGAGAAATACTTGGAATCATATGAAGGCTATTATGGAGCATTAATTCCTGATATTCATAGTCCATAAATCGACTTAATGGAAGCCCATCAATTAAAGAAATAAGTTCACTCTCGTTGTTGATATGAAATATTGCCCATAAGCGGCTTCGCTCCATATTCAAACTGTAACTCATGAGAACTCCTTGATGGAAAAGGCGATTGATGGCAGCTCTTTGTTCAGAAATACCTTCCATGAATTCTGGATCGTTTGGAAGCAGAATGTCAAACTCCACCATATATTGCTTAAACTCATTCATTACCGTATGAAACAAAATTGTATACCAATCGGTTCTCCAAAAATGAATTGGTGGTCGTGCGAAAGTTGATTTCGAAATTCAAATGATATAACTCATCTTCCAACATCGGCTTAACATCGGACAATGATCCGAAAAGCTGCAGAGGCCCTTCATGGTTGAGATTGATCGTTTCCTGAAAAAATATTTCCCGTCTAATACTACGATCTTCATTGGACATAAAAACACGCACTCTAGAAATATTACTAAAATTATCGAGTCCAAAAACGTTCTCAAGTACCGCAACAGAAGGATTTACTGTCGAAATATCTTCTAAGCTGTATCCATTCTGACCCGCTGCTAGTTCAAATGTATTTACAATATCTTCAAGATTCACTCCATGAGTGACAATCCCTTCTAGAGGTCCAGGAATATCAATTCGCACTTCAAACTGTGTCGAAAAAAGCTCTGTTCTACGGTCTCCACAGCCACTACTCATCATGACCAAGATCAAGGTAAGACACAAAAAATACAAAGCTTTCATTTAGAAAAATTATGATAGAAGCAGCTATAACTGCATTCGATGATCAATTAATAATGCTATTCTAACGCAGAAGAATCCTTTTATGTGTCAAAAAATCAATGAATTATTCAATCGATTCACGGTGAGCTATTTATCTTGGGCATCTAAACGATAAATAATGGGAGAACAGAGAGTTTCTAAACTAAGCGACCGCAAACAAATGCAAAAGTTTGTACGGGCTCTACTCAATGACGTGCAAGCTTTGGAGCATATGCTAGAAAATGACATGTTTGACACTGGAATTTCTAGAATTGGCGCTGAACAAGAGATGGTACTAGTTGATCAAAAAGACTTTCGCGCAGCTCCTCAAGCTATGGAGGCTCTCGATCTCATGAAAAATTGCCCTTGGGTCGAAACTGAAATTGCCAAATTCAATTTAGAAACAAACCTTGAGCCAAGAGAATTAAAGGGAACTTGCTTTTCAGATCTTGAAGAAGAAAATAGGACAAAACTCCAAGAAATTGAAAAGCGCATCCAGCCACTTGGTTTGAATGTTGTGCTTACGGGCATATTGCCAACGTTAGTAAAATCAGACTTAGATATTGATAATCTGACACCTAAAAAGCGCTATCACGCCCTAGTAGACGCAATTAATGAGCAACTTGTTGATCGCAAATACCTATTGAATATAAAAGGTATCGACGAACTAAGAATCACTCATGATTCCCCTCTTACGGAGGCATGTAATACTAGCTTCCAAGTTCATCTGCAAGTCGATCCAGACGATTTTGTCAAGATGTATAATATTGCTCAAGCTATTACTGGACCAGTTCTTGCTATTGCAGCAAATTCCCCGCTTGTTTTTGGGAAGAAACTGTGGCATGAATCTCGTATCGCCATGTTTCAGCAATCAATTGATACAAGGATGTCCTCAGATCATATAAGAGATCGATCTGCGCGGGTGAGTTTTGGTAATCATTGGTTAAATGATTCAATCCTTGATATTTATCGAGAAGACATTTCCCGATTTCGAGTGCTTTTAAGTGCTGATGTCGATGAAGATGCTATTGAAGTGATCAAATCTGGTAAAACACCAAAACTTAGGGCTTTACAAGTCCATAACTCAACAGTTTACAGGTGGAATAGACCTTGCTATGGAGTAAGTGATAACGGTAAGCCACACCTCAGAATTGAAAATCGTATTTTCGGAAGTGGACCATCAGTTAAGGATGAGGTAGCAAATGCAGCATTTTGGATTGGGTTAATGTTGGGAATGGCGCTTGAGTATGATGATATCCGCGAGGATATGAGTTTTGAGGATGCGCATGATAACTTTGAAAAGGCAGCTAGATTCGGAATCGATACGACCTTTAGTTGGATTGGTGATCAGAAAATTTCAGCTATTGATCTTGTACTTAAAGAGTTAATTCCACTTGCTAGAAAGGGACTTGCGTCCAAAGGAGTAGTTAAAAAAGACATAGACGAATATCTTAGTATTATTCAAGGTCGAGCTGAAAACCATATGAATGGTGCAAGATGGATCCTTCGTTCATATGTGAAGTTGTCTGGAAAAGCAAGTCAAAACGAGGTACTAAGTACTTTAACTCATTGTATGATTGAAAATCAAAAAACAACACTTCCAGCTCACAAATGGGACCTGCCAGAACTAACAGATCTAAAGTCATATAATCCTAGAAAGCTTAAAATTGCAGGTTTTATGGATACTGACCTGTTCACTGTTCAAAAGGAGGATCTCATCGAACTTGTTGCTGAGATGATGGATTGGAAAAAAATGCGATATACTGCCGTTGAAAATCAAGATGGAACCTTGGTAGGCCTAGTGTCTTCAAGAATTATTCTTCGACATTTTATAAGAACCAAAGACAGTAAGCTGAAGAAATTAACAACGGTTGAGGAGATCATGATTAAGGACCCTGTCACTATTGGACCGTCTGCAACAGTTATGGAAGCTCAACAACTAATGCAAACAAAGAATGTAGGTTGTCTTCCAGTGGTGAGCGGCAATGAGGTCGTTGGAATCATAACTGAGACTGACTTTTTAAGAATAACTTCTAGCTTACTTAATCGCGAGTAATTTTCTAAATCCGATGTAACTAAAACTCCTACTTTTGCGAAAGCATAAGCTTTTTTGACCTTTAAAGACTTGAAATAGTGATCAAATCATAATTTATAATAAATGTCCTTAGTAAAATCAGACGTACTGATTATCGGCAGTGGTGTTGCAGGTTTATCTTGCGCTATCAAGATTTCAGAAAATCGACCAGATCTCAATATTACCATTGTTAGTAAAACGCACTTGACTGAGACAAATACCAGTTGGGCACAAGGAGGGGTAGCAACAGTATGGGATTTTGAAGCTGATAGTTTTGACCTACATGTAGCAGATACATTGGATGCAGGAGATGGACTTTGTGATGAAAAGATAGTGAGAATTGTCGTTGAAGAAGGACACGACCGAGTTAAAGAATTGATTCAATGGGGAGCAGATTTTAGTAAGTCAGAGACTGGAAATTACGATCTTGCTAAAGAAGGTGGACATAGCAGAAATAGAATATTGCATTATAAAGATGTAACAGGTGCTGAAATACAACGTGCTCTAACAGCCAAAGTGCTAACATTACCCAATATTCAATTATTTGAACACTACTACGCAATTAACTTATTAACCGAACATCATCTCGGGAAAAATGTCACTCGACTCACTCCAGGAATTAGATGCTTTGGGGCATATATTATGGACAAAGAGAACAAGGACATCGAGACTTTCCTTGCAAAAACCACAGTGCTTGCGACGGGAGGTGCTGGGCAGATTTACCGAAATACTACGAACCCAACGGTTGCGACAGGCGACGGAATTGCTATGTTCTACAGAGCAAAAGGACATATTGCCAACATGGAATTTATACAGTTTCATCCAACAGCTTTGTATAATCCAAGTGGAGAAAAGCCTGACTTTTTAGTCTCTGAAGCAGTACGCGGTTTTGGAGGCATTCTAAAAACCAGCGATGGAAAAACCTTCATGGAAAAATACGATGATCGACTTTCGCTCGCACCTAGGGATATCGTTGCAAGAGCAATCGATAATGAAATGAAACTTCGAGGTGAAGAATTTGTTTTGTTAGATTGCACTCACCTCGATAAAGAAAAGTTTTACAATCATTTCCCCAACATTTACGATAAGTGCGTAAGCATTGGTATTGATCCTATGGTCGATATGATTCCCGTGGTTCCAGCTTGTCACTATACCTGCGGCGGGATATTAACAGATGAAAATGGCGAGACTTCCATAGGGCAATTATACGCAGCGGGTGAGTGTACAAATACAGGACTTCATGGCGCCAATCGATTGGCGTCAAATTCATTACTTGAAGGATTAGTTTTCGGGAATCGCATCGCAGAAAACATCAGCAAAACCATTGACGAAATCAACATTCAATCGGGAATTCCTCACTGGAAAAATCTAGGAACTACAGAACCGCAAGAGCAGATATTGATCACTCAATCCATAAGGGAGCTTAAAGATATTATGAGCTACTATGTAGGAATAGTTAGAAGTGACGTCCGTATTAGTCGTGCCTTAGATCGTCTCTACTTGCTTTATAAAGAAACGGAGATGTTATACATTGAAAACAAGCTTTCTCCCCAGCTGTGTGAGCTTCGCAATCTTATCACCATTGGCTATCTGGTGACGGCTGCAGCAGGTATGAGAAAAGAAAGTCGTGGGCTACATTACACAACAGACTTCCCCGAAAAAGCTAGATTTATAGAGAATACGTATATGTAGAGATTACATTTCTACTACGAAAGAGCTTTCACAAACGGATTACTTTGCTTTTCGGTACCTATTGTTGTTTCACCACCATGCCCAGGTAGTACCTTAAAATGATCTGGCAAGGTATAAAGCTGGGTGCGAATTGAATGTTCCAGAACAGAAAAATTTCCACCTGGTAAATCTGTTCTTCCAATACTACCTTGAAACAAAACATCTCCTGCGAAAATCAATCCGTGTTCATGATTAATCAAACTTATGCTTCCAGGAGAGTGTCCAGGTGTGAAAACAACATCTAATTTGCTATTGCCGAAGCTTATTGAATCACCTGCTTCCAAAAATTTGGTAGCTACTGGAGAAGGTGTATATGGAACATGATAACGAGCTGCAACTTCAACACAACTTGCCATAACAATTTCTTCTTTCTTGTGGTAGACAGGTTCTAGTCCAAAACGTTTTGAGACAAATGAATTCCCAAGCACGTGATCAATATGGCAATGCGTATTTACAAGGGCGACAGGTTTAAGGCATTTCACTTCGATGTAATCTACTAAACGCTTCTGTTCGGCGGAATCGTAGCACCCCGGGTCAATAATGATACAAGATCTAGTTTCATCATGAACTAAATATGTATTCTCCATGAATGGATTACCTTCTAAAACTGCGTATTCCAGCATAATTTCAATTTTGTTTATTCTCCAATTGCTCTAATTTGTCACTCTGGATGCTAGCTTATCAAATGAAAACAACTATAATGACAAATATTCGTTTTATTTTCGTTTCCATTAACATTAAAAACAACAATTATCCAAAGGTTCAGATTTTGAAAAGTGCGATTATCTTTCTTTTTTCTATCACTTTTTGCTTACTTCCTTCATTGGTTGTAAGCCAGGAGATTGATGCGCCTTTTGGAAAAAACCGGGTTCAATATACGGATGACTTTGATTCATGGTCAAAATACGAAACTGAAAATTTTGTCACTTTCTGGTATGGGAAATCCAGAAATGTAGCCATCACAGCAATGCAACTTGCTGAATACGACTTTGATGAAATTCAGAATATGCTCGAACATCGAATTAATGAAAAAATCGAGCTGGTCGTATACGGCGATATAGGCGAATTATATCAAACTAACATTGGCTTACAAGGGGATGATCCACAAAATGTTGAAAGCATACAATTAGTTGGCACAAAGCTATTTGTTCATTTTGATGGAAATCACAACCATTTACGAGAAAACATCCGTGAGGGAATTGCAAAAGTGTATATCTTCTCTATGTTATTTGGCAATAGTTTTCAAGAGGTCGTATCAAGTTCCTTCATGGCTGAAATGCCCGAATGGTTCAAGAATGGGATTATTCTATATGCTAAGAATAGTTGGACCATCGAAGATGATACGCATCTTCGATACCTTCTGGTCGAAAAAAGAAGACCTTATCGGAATTACAATAAACTGACCCGAAGAAAACCTGACATAGCTGGCAAGGCTTTCTGGTACTACCTAGGAGAAACTTACGGAATCAGCTCGATTAGCAATGTTATTTATCTAACGAGAATCAATAGAAGTGTTCGATCTGCATTCCAATATGTTCTTGGAGAAACATACGAAGATGTGCTTGATGACTGCTATTCCTATTATCAAGAGCGATATAAAGAAGATGAGAGAAAGTTCGAATTTCCAAAACCTAAAGACGCTGTAAGCAAGAATTCCAATTTCGCCATATTTGACAATATTACTCTAAGTCCCGACGGTAAAAAATTTGCATACTCAAGGAATAAAAATGGTCGTCTGGTATTTTATGTTCAAGATGTCAAGTCAAATAAGAAGAATAGGCTTTATTCAATGGGTTATAATAACCCGTACCGAGAAACAGACGAAAACTATCCCGTTTTCTTTTGGACATCTGATAGCAAGCAGCTAGGTTACATTTACGAAAAGCGAAATGTTCTTCAGTTGCGGATCAGAAATATAGAAACCAACGAGGTTTACAAGAATACAATGAATCCGATTTTTAACAGGGTTTACTCTGCTTCATTTATTGATGATGAAAACCTGGTATTAAGTGCCAATACAAATGGTTTATCAGATTTATATAGGTATAATCTTAATACTCGTATTCAACGGAATCTGACGGTTGATTATCATGATGACTTAGATGCTAAATACGCTGTTATCAATGATATTCCAGGAGTACTCTTCAGTTCTAATCGCGATAAATCAGATGTCATACCGGTGGAACTAGATACACTATTGACTATTGGCCAATTTGATCTTTACTTTCTTGCATTAGAGGAAAATGGCAAGCTATTTCGACTAAATAACTCAGAACAAGCAGATGAATTCAAAGCAGAATACAACGATGGTTCTATAAGTTATAATACAAATAAATACGGCGTTCAGACAATTGTTAGTCAAAAATTAAACAAAACCTTCAAACTAAGTGGAGAACCCAAGATCATACAACTTGGAAGTCAGATTATTGATGAGTCTTGCAAAGATTCTTGGTGTGTTTACAGCACACATTATAACAAACGAGACATGATATTTATTGACTCGTTTCAACTTGCAAAACCGGCATTTACAAAATACCAAGAAATATATCTTCAAAAACAATCGAATTCATTAATTCTATTAGATGATATTGAAGAAGAAAAGGTAGATGTTCGAGACACAGAAAACATTCCTGAGGGGTGGTTTTTTGATACGCGTTTCCCTGACCCTCCTGTCAAGGAGAAAGCGAACTCCGCTTCTGAACCTTCTTTGATAACGGGATCCAAAGCAAATAAAGCTATCAAGTACGATCCGTTGCGAACTACGACGTCAAGACTTCGATTCAAGATTCAGAACATGAGTTCAAATCTTGACAATCAACCTCTTTTCACTGGTATGAATTCTTATGCTGCTGATAGAGTCGGTTATCAAGCTGCACCACTAGGACTGCTGATGAAAATGCAAATTGGAGATAGCTTTGAAGACTACGTATTTGAGGGTGGAGTGCGATTAGCAACGAATTTTTCAGGATACGAAGCGTTTCTAACATTTGAAGATCGCAAAAGACAATGGGATCACTTCTATGCTGCATACTATAGATCTCGATCCAATCGGCGAATAGATCAATTCGATCTTTTGGAACGCAATAGAGAGAATACATTTCTACTCTACTATCAAATCAAATACCCCTTTGATGAATTCCAGAGTATTCGCTTAAGTGGTACTTTGAGGAGTGACCAGAATTTTACGCTGATAACTGATGATGACTCAGTCCTAAAACCAGTCACTAATACTCAAAGACTAGGAATTAGAGCTGAATACGTTTATGACAATTCTTCGCAACGCTCCATGAATATCTACAATGGTTCACGCACCAAGGTTTTTGTTGAAGGAATGAATCGATTCAGGGTACAGTTTGCTGATCCATTTACTATTGAACCCAATAATGGCTTCTTATCAGTACTGGGTGTAGATAGCCGATACTATCTACCAATTTTTGATAAATCTGTTTTAGCGGCTAGACTGTCTGCTGGAACCAGTCTCGGATCTGAGCGCATATTATATTATGTAGGTGGTGTCGAGCGAGCATTGATTTTTGGATTTGATCAGTCTACAGGCATACCAAACGAAAATTTTGCGTTCGAAAATATCGCTCCGCAATTACGTGGTTTTGATAGAAACATTCGAAACGGTACTTCATATGTCGTAAGTACTGTCGAATTGCGTGTACCTATATTCCGCCATATATTTTCAGATCAAATTCGCTATGATTTCTTGAGGGAATTTCAGGTGGTTGGTTTCTTCGATTCAGGAACAGCATGGCATGGATTAAGTCCTTATAGTCAAGAAAATCCTATAAACTCTGCTCAATTTGAAAGTGGTGAATCAGTAATAATCAATGTCCAATATTTCCGTGATCCACTCGTCTTAGGTTATGGTTTTGGATTCCGATCATCTGTCTTTGGATATTTTGTGAAGATGGATTTTGCGAGAGGAATTGAGACAAGAGCAACACTTCCACTAAGAGTACATTTATCATTAGGTACAGATTTCTAAATAAATTAATCGTAGTTTTTATCTTTTTTAGCCTGCTCTAGTTTAGCTATTTGGATTCTCAATCCTACCTTTCAAAGAATATATTTTCTATCTTGATCTTTCATTTTTGGATTCGTTTGCTTCCTTAATTTGAAAATCAAAACCTATGTACGTCAAAAAGAATTTTACCTTAAGGGGTGTTCTCGCATTTAGCTGGTTTCACATTGTTTGGATATCAGCTTGGTCCTTAATAGGTCCCTCTCTCTTCTACTTTATTGATCCTGAATGGTTAGATATTCCGTGGTTGCCTATTTCTATTGTTGCAACTGCTGTAGCATTTTACATTGGATTCAAAAACAATAGTTCATACGACCGTCTGTGGGAAGCTCGCAAAATCTGGGGAGCAATCATAAACTCAAGTAGAATGTGGGGAGCAGTAGTTCGTTCCTACGTTAGCGATCAATTTGATCCAACAGCAACAGAAACAACATTGAAAATGCACTCACAAGACTTTGCTGTACAGGCATATCGCATAATTATATGTGTTGAGAAGTCAGTTACTAATCCCTACAGAATGGGAGCACGTGAGCCAAAACAAACATGTAAGAAGATTGGCAGAGAAGCGGATGAAGGAAGTTGGAGTAGGCCTTTATAATGATGATCAACTTGAATCAAAACTTGAAAAATATCTCGAAGAGAACGAAATGAAGCGTATAATTGAATATAAGAACAGTGCGACTCAGCTGATAGATCAACAAAGCCAAGATCTGCGTGCTCTTCGAAAAACCAACAAGATTGATGATTTTCGACATATGGAATTACAAAAAGTGCTGAATGACTTCTATGTGCATCAGGGTAAAGCTGAACGAATTAAGAAATTTCCTTTTCCTAGACAATACGGTGGTACCAGCTCTATTTTAGTAGCGATATTTATTTTTCTAGTCCCATTTGGGTTCGCTAGTGAATTTTCAAAATTGGGTCCAAATGGCGTTTGGCTATCAGTTCCATTCTCTATCCTTGTCTCTTGGATTTACATTATCAGGGAATTGGTAGGAGATTATAGCGAGAATCCATTTGAAGGCTTAGGAAATGATATCCCAATGCTATCTTTGTGTCGAACCATCGAAATTGATTCGCTAGAAATGCTCGGTGATGAAAACATCCCACCTGCGATCCAAGCAAAGAACGGAGGAATACTGTAACTATGAAACTTATAAAGAAAATTGCTTTAGGCTTGCTAGCTGTACTCGTATTAATTCAACTAGTACCTGTTGATCGCTCAGTTCCTAAATATGAGCCCAATCAAACACTGGTTGAGCTCACAAAAGCTCCGGAGTCTATAAAAACGATGCTAAAGAATGCTTGTAATGACTGTCATTCTTATGATACAAATTATCCTTGGTATTCAAAAGTAGCTCCAGTTTCATGGTGGATCCAAGATCATATCAAAGAAGGCAGAAGTCATCTAAACTTCTCTATATGGGGAAGTTATAAGCCGAAAAAGGCAGCACATAAAATGGAAGAATGTGCTGAAGAAGTAGGTGAAGGGAAAATGCCTATGAACAACTACACATGGATGCATTCTGAAGCAAAGTTGTCAGATGCCCAACTATCTGAGTTAATAACATGGTTCGAGACCCAGGAAAAACTCATGAAATAAAAGAGTCAAAATGAATAGAAAAGTGAGCTTGTTCTTGAGGATTTTCGTTGTGGGTTTAGTAATTCTTGGTTTTACCTCTGGGACTTTCGCCCAAAATATCAGGGGATATGTCACGGATGCTGATACTAAAACAGCATTGGTTGGTGCAAATGTATTATTGTACCAAGAGGATTCTTTGATAACTGTTGTTTCAACAGATACCTCCGGATTATACCAAATAACTCCACCATCTTCTGCAATCTATGTTTTGGAAGTCAGATTCCTCGGTTATAAACCTTCCAGACGTTCGGTCGTCCTTGATAATTCTAACCAAAAGATTGATGTTGACCTTATATCAGACGCACTCTTAAATGCCTATCCTATGATAAGGGCAAAAGCCTTACAAAAGCCCAACGAACTGCTAATATCAAATGCATTATTTAGAAGACTGCCGGGAAGTTTCGATGATCCATCCAGACTATTAATTCGATTTCCGACTCTTTCTTCTCCAAATGATCAAGCCAATCAAGTTGTGGTTAAAGGCTTGCCTCCACATATGGCGAAATGGACGATAGATGGCGCAGCAATTATAAACCCAAATCACTTAAGCAATGCCGGTTCGATTACGGACCAAGCATCCGCAAGCGGTGGGGGAGTTAACATGATTTCAGGTCGATGGATCGATCAATATCGCTTCATCTTAGCTCCATTACCAAATCAATTGTTTGACGGAGGATCTGGTATTTCTGATACAAAACTCGCTACACCAAAAGGCTTCTCATATGCTTTGGGATTATTAGGTACTGAACTCTCATATAGTCACGATTTTTCAAATGGTGTATCTGCGGGGCTATCTTATCGATATTCCACACTAGGTATACTTTCTTCACTGGGCGTAGATTTAGGTGACGAAGACATTTCCTTTCAAGACCTACACTTTATGTTGAATAAATCTGAAGGTAAAAACCGTTGGAAATACCACTTCTTATGGGGTAATAGCAAAAACATTCATGATGATTTAGGGAATGAATCAATTAGTTATAAGGATGCACAACAAATCAATTTTGAAGGGCAACAAATCATTCATCATGCTGGCTATCAAAGAGTGACAGAAAAGATCAACTATCATACTGCCCTTAATTTTTCTCAAAGATCTAGCTCTAGGTTTTCTTCCGTATCAGATTTATTCCCTGAATTGCAAAAGACATCAATGATAGATCTTGATGAAAAATTGATTACTTGGGGGCAAAATCTAAGCTTTAGCATCGCAAAAAATGAATTCTCAATACATTCTCAAACTCAACTAAACCAATTCCAATATGAATCCAAGCCATCAGATTGGTGGTTTACACAGTATGGAGCAATTTCGACAGTCAAGAAATATCGAGATGTCACAGTCAATATAGGCGCAGGTTTCTCCTCTTTCCGTCTGAATCAAATACTTCCAGAACTTCGAAGTTCAGTACAATTAAAAATCAATCAAACCAGTCGATTGCAAGCTTCATATTCAATGCAAGGTCAGTCAATATTCTCTCAACTTTGGGATAGGGCCCCAAGCTTACGAGCATTCACCTCGCAAAATCTGAGCCTAGATTACTTCTTAAATACAAATAAATCATACATCCAGCTGGGTTTATTCTATCACTATTTTGATAAAGTCCCAACTTTAGATAACACGCAGGTAACTTACCTAGATCGACTCGATCTCATGTTGCAAGGACTTGATCAAGGATATAATATTTCTCAATATGGCTCTGCTAGACTATTTGGATTGCAGGGTCAATACGAATGGCTAAAAATTGATCGGTTTCAAAGTATTCTTGCTGCTTCAATTTATAATCTAGAAGCTAGAAGCTCATCGGAAGCACCTTTTGATCTTGAATCAAGCTATGATTTCGGTTATACAGGTTCTGTTTCGGGCTCATATACATGGTATATCAAAGAGAATCCTTTTGTAGTGAGTTTAGCCTATCAGATGCGGGGTGCTGAAAATCATCTTCCAATTGATGAATCTGCCTCTCAAGAATCTCAGTCAACTATTTATCAACTAGAACAGTCAAAATCTGCAATTTCTGGCTTTAGTCGTTTTGATCTTAAATGTCATTTTAGTTGGGGAAAAAGAAAACAGCACATGCTTTCGCTAGATATCCAAAACATCCTGAATAGAGAGAACCTAGCTTATCCATATTATGATCCACTATTGCAACAAATCAATATCCAAAATCAACTTGGATTGATTCCAATTCTGAGCTTCAACAGCTCAATATAAACTCTAGCGTTTTCGTTTTGAATTCGAGATATGAAATCTGATCAAGTATCTTTGTTTATCATAACCAGCGTTAAATGTCTGAATCCAGCCTATTAAAAGAAATGACTACAATTCAAAGTCGTCTCTTCCATATTGAACTGTCCCTTGCCTTAGATTCACTTTATCGAGAATTCGAAAATCGGAAAAAGGGCGAACAAACTCCAAAAGAATTGAGTAGCAAGATATATGAATTTCAAAAGAATCAAGCTCGAGAATTATTTTTAAAATATGAGCGACCTAGTTTTGCTGATATAAATATTGCTCAAGCATTAGTTGATAATTTAATTTCGAAGCCCGAGATTTCATCCGAATTACTGCGATTCCTAAGTCCAAAAATCGAATTACTAAAAAGCACAAAAGATGCATAAATCACTTGAAAATAATTCTAACCAATCATATGATGCTGCTTTCGATAGTGCATTTGAAACACTAAATGTACAGCAAAAAAAAGCAGTTAAACATATTGATGGGCCTCTAATGGTTATTGCTGGACCAGGAACCGGTAAAACACAGTTACTTGCAATAAGAATAGGATATATACTTAAAAATACGGACCAACAAGCACAAAATATTCTTGCGCTTACCTACACGGATGCAGGTGCTATAGCCATGAGGCAAAGACTGCTTAAGTTTATTGGTCCTGACGCTTATAAAGTTGGAATCTACACCTTTCATGCATTTTGTTCTGGTGTCATCAGGGACAATGTCGAATATTTTGGTGGATATAGAAATCTTCAGCCTGTTTCAGAACTTGAGTTAGAAGGTATTCTGCGGAGAATAATTGATGAGTTTGATTACGATCATCCACTTAAAAAGCTTTCAGGTAATGTCTACTATGAATCAAAGCGCTTAAAGAGTTTGTTCTCAACTATTAAACAAGAGTCTTGGACCAAGGAAGAAATACATAAAGCTGTCGAGCAAGATTTTGAAGATTTTAAAGAAGATCCAAAAAACTATTACAAAAAACGTACAAAGGACTTTGAGAAAGGTGACCTTAAAATTAATACTTGGCGTAAAAAAGAAGAAAAGTTTGACTCGCTCTTGGCGGGAGTTGAAGAGCTTGACAAATACAATCAATATCTTCTTGAAATGGGAAGATTTGACTATAATGATATGATACTATGGGTCATTGAAGCTTTTCAAAAACACCCTAATCTACTTTCAGATTACCAAGAGCGATTCCAATACATACTTGTAGATGAGTATCAAGATACCAATGGATCACAAAACGAGCTTCTCTTCCAACTTGCCTCTTATTGGGATAACCCAAATCTCTTTGTTGTTGGAGATGATGATCAGTCTATTTATAGATTTCAAGGTGCCAACATGGGTAATCTACTTGATTTCAAAACCAAGTTTGCGCCAGATCTTATAGTACTAGAAGACAACTATCGTTCTACTCAGAGAATTCTAGAAGAATCTAAAAAGCTAATAGAAAATAATACTGAGCGATTGGTTAATGATGCCGGACTTGTCAAGAATCTTAAAAGATCTAGGACGGATAATCAAGCGGAAATTCCCGTGAATATTCACCGCTACGTGAATACTATGCATGAAGAAAAGGACATTCTTGATCGAATAGAATCATTGTATAAAAGCGGTTATGATCTTTCTAAAGTTGCTGTGCTATATAAAAAGCATTCGAACGTAGAGAATATGATCAAGTATCTAAATGCGAAAGAAATACCATTACAAATCAAGCGGGAGATCGATGTTTTGAAATCACATGAAATCCAAAGGATTTTAGATATAATGACTTATATACAAGCCGAAAACACAAAAATTCATAGTGCTGAAGATTTGCTTTTCAAAATTCTACATTACGAATATTTCGATCTAGTAGCAAGAGATTTAGCTAAACTTTCGATATACTGTAGTAGGAGAACAGATAAGCGAGAAGACGATCGCAAATGGCGAGATGTAATAAATGACAAGGGCCTCCTCCATGAAATAGGTCTTTCTCAACCAGAAAAAATCTACCAAGTAGCAAAACTTATTGAAGATCTTTCACTTGACATCGTTAACGAAACGCCTCAAGTCTTCTTTGAAAAACTGTTCACACACGCTGGCATTCTGCAATCAATTATGCAATCTAGCGATAGCACTTGGAGGCTACAATTGGTAAATACCTTCTTTAACTTTATTAAGGAAGAAACTGCCAAGGATTACAAACTTACTGTTCAAGATATTCTTGACAAAGTGTATCAAATGCAAGATGCTAATCTTTCATTAAAGTTGGTTAGGACTGCTTACGCAAAAGGAGGAGTACAGTTCACCACGATACATGGCTCAAAGGGACTTGAATATGATATTGTTTTTCTGATTCGCGGTGATTCGCATAATTGGAAGCCTAGAACTGGAAATACGCAATATAGCTATCCCAATGCCTTAACACCAACCGCTCATAAAGTCAATCAAGAAGATGATAGACGTTTATTTTATGTGGCGATGACTCGGGCAAAAAACGAATTGTTTATCACCTATTCTATTCAGAAAGAAGATGGAAAGGAAACGGAACCATGTTCTTTTATAATTGAACTAGAATCGAACACCGACAAGCATCAACTAATAGTATTAGAAGATGAAAGCATCAATAACTTTACCTACCAGCTATTGAGATTCCAACAGGGTAAAATTGAACTCCTAGACCAAAAGCTAATTGCCAAGGAACTTGAAAAATTCACATTGAGTGCTACTGGACTTAACAAATACTTGCGATGTCCTTTGAGTTTCTATTTTGAGAATGTCCTACGAGTCCCTGGAGCGAGAAACAAATACAATGGTTTTGGTAGCGCCATGCATTATGCCCTTGAAATGTACTTCATCAAATTGAAAGCGCATCCCGAGCATGTACTTCCGCCAAAATCAGAACTTATGAAGTTTTTTGAAGATGGTATGTTGAAGTATCGATCACACTTCACGGCAAAAGAGTTTGAAGATTACCAAGTCTACGGAAAAGAAAATCTATCAAAGTATTTCGATGAACGCAGCAAGAACTGGAACAATGCTCGAGACTATCATTTGGAGCTAAGAATTGCGGATGTTGCACATAAGCATGTTCCAATTAACGGAATGCTAGATCGGGTGATGGAATACGATGATGGTGTTACGGTGTATGATTATAAAACTGGGAACCCTAGCAAAGCAAGCCCAAAACTAAAACCCCCTTTAGCAGATGATGATAATGGAGGGGATTACTGGAGGCAGATCGTATTCTATTCTCTCTTGATCAAGGCCTATCCTTTCAAAGAATGGAAATTACAATCAGCCTACATTCCATTTTTGGAAGTGAAGAATGAAAAACTCGTAGAACGAGAATTTCATGTGTCTACAATGGAGCAAGATATTGTTAGTAAACAAATAGTAGAGACATATTCTGGGATTATGAACCAAGATTTCCATGGTTGTAAGGAAGATGATTGTAGATGGTGTACCTTTGTAAATCTCAATGGAAATTCTGATAGTGAATCGCTTAGCTTCGATCAATTGGCACCCTCAACAGAAGTAGAGGATTAAAGACTTTTAGAATTCATGAAACGCTCAATAACTTTAGTATGCCTTTTGATCTTGACCATACCTTTTGGTTTTAAAGCCCAAAATCAAAAAGAAGAGCGATGGCAGAATTACATTAAAGAATTTGAGTTATCAATTACATAAGAGTGATTAAGAATCTTATTGATTCTAGCGACGACTTAAGAATACTAGGGCAGTAATCATTGGATATTCTTCAAGACAAAAGAAGATATGAATAGCATTGGTGATCGGATAAAGAAATTTAAAAAAATTTTGACGTCAATTGATAATTTTAATAATGAAGAGTGATCTATCCAACTAGTGATTTTCCTAAAAATGCTGTAGAATTGGAAAACATTTCCGTACTTACAAGTGTTTTGAGAATACATAGTTCTCGAGAATCAACAGTTTTAAACTGATAACTTAACTATATTTCTGATTAATAACTTTATTTTGAAAATTAGATTAATCATACAAGCTACGCTTATACTTACTGTGCTTTTTAGCATGGGAGCAGAAGTCATATATGCGGTTGATCTTTTTGCTTGTGAAGAGGTCAATGAAGTTGAGACCGAAAAAGAAACTATAGAGTATAAAGGATTGGAACATGACAAAACTACGACTGATCATGCCTTTGCGCTTTATACTAATTCGTCAAAAAATGGCGCAGCTCGCAATCATTGCTACAAAGCTTTGATGGGTTTTGACTTTTCCAAAAGCCACCTGGATCCTCCAGAATTTGCTTAATAGCCTCGTCTATATCTAGATAGAATAGACATCTCAATACAAAGAGAGTGGAGGGTTTTCTTCTCTCCTAAATCAAATACTTATTTACTAATACACTCTACCAGAATTATTCTATTTGAATAACTCTAGTAAAAACATATTTATATGAGCACTACAAGTAACCCCTTTAAGTTTTGGAAAGCCGACTTATCCGCTGGTCTAGTTGTTTTCTTAGTTGCAGTACCACTTTGTTTAGGTATTGCTTTAGCCTCTGGAGCCCCACCTCTTAGTGGTATTATTGCTGGTATTGTTGGAGGTATTGTTGTTGGTTCACTTAGTGGATCAAAATTTGGTGTAAGTGGACCTGCAGCTGGTTTAACAGTAATAGTGTTTGCGGCAATTGCTTCGCTAGGATTTAAAGCCTTTCTAACCGCTGTTATACTTGCTGGAGCAATCCAATTAGTGTTAGGATATTTACGAGCAGGAATAATCGGCTACTATTTTCCGAATTCTGTTATTCGCGGCATGTTGGCTAGTATTGGTATTATTATCATTCTTAAGCAAATTCCACATGCATTCGGTTACGATGCAGATTATGAGGGAAGTCTAGCTTTTGGGCAGCCTGATGGACAAAATACTTTCACTGAATTACTCAACTTCGTGAATTACATCTCTCCAGGTCCTACATTATTAGCTATCACATCATTAGTTCTTCTGTTTGTGTGGGAGCAAGATTTTATGAAAAAAATTCCACTTTTCAAGATAGTACAGGGCCCTTTGGTAGTTGTAGTTTTAGGAATTGCCTATACGCTACTTATGCAAGGAAGCAGTTGGGAGATTATTCCAGAACACCTAGTACAAATTCAAGTTCTTGATAGCCTAATGGACATAGGTACATTGCTGACCTTCCCAGATTTTGGAGCAATTACCAATCCCGAAGTCATTATGACTGGATTTACCATTGCTATTGTTGCAAGTCTTGAAACTTTACTTTGTGTTGAGGCGACTGACAAACTAGACCCAGATAAATTCATTACTCCTACAAACCGTGAACTTAAAGCGCAAGGTGTGGGAAATATGGTTTCTGGCCTTATCGGTGGGCTGCCATTAACTCAGGTAATCGTGCGAAGTAGTGCAAACCTCGTCTCAGGTGGTAAGACTAAATTGAGTGCAATTTTTCACGGTGCTTTGATATTAATTTTTGTGTTGTTTTTACCAGTGGTATTAAACTTGATTCCTCTATCAGTGCTTGCTGCGATCCTGATTCTAGTAGGATTTAAACTAGCAAAACCATCTTCATTTATAGAAATGTTCAACAAAGGCTGGTATCAGTTCATACCTTTTATAGCTACAATAGCTGCAATTCTTTTAACCGACTTATTAGTTGGAATAGGAATCGGTCTAACAGTCGGGTTAGTCTTTATCCTCTACTCAAATTTCAAAAGTCCCTTCTTTGTTGACAAGGACGCTTATCATGAAAATGATGAATTCAAAATTGTACTATCGCAAGAAACAAGTTTCCTGAATAAGGCATCGATCATGTATGCATTGAGAAATATTCCGTCTGACTCAAAACTAACTATCGATGCATCAAATAGTGTCTTCGTAGATGATGACGTACGCGAACTAATTGAGGATTTTATAGACCATTTAGCTATTGAAAAAAATATAAAGACGGTACTTATACATGGTGAGCGTTTACACAGTAATAATAGTAAAGTTCATCTTCAAGAAATTGTCGATAAGGACAATATGAAATCAGCAACTCCTTAGGAGAGCCTAGCATATTGCGGATTCTTCTGCTTGACGGAAGTTTATCGAAGCACTAATATCTGTATCAAGAGTTCTTGTTGAGTAGGCTTTATTTTCAATCAGAAATCGTGAAGTTGTCACGATTTCTGATTGCTAGTAAGCTTTAATCTTAGTGTTAGATTTTAGTGCGCCTCCAACCAAGTTTCTCCAACGCCCATTCCAATTTTGATAGGGACCTTGAGGCCAGGTAGAGCATTTTTCATATGCTCTTCAACCAAAATCTTCATTTCTTCCAATTCAGGTTTATACACATCAAAGACCAATTCGTCATGAACTTGCATGATCATCTTGGATTGATAAGCTCTTGATTTCATTTCCTTATGGATTGTAATCATGGCCATCTTGATCATATCAGCAGCTGTTCCTTGTATTGGCGTATTGATAGCCATTCGCTCAGCGTTTCCTCGAGCAAGACTACTTTTACCATTTATATCTCGTAATTCTCGTTTTCTACCCATCAATGTTGTAACATATCCTTTCTCACGGGCTTCAGCTACGATATCGACCATATATTTTTGCAATCCAGGAAACTGCTTAAAATAATGTTCAATTAGTTGGCTTGCCTCCTTTCGTTTGATTCCTAGTTGACGTGATAAATTGGTAGCACCTGCTCCGTAAGTAATAGAAAAATTTACAGTCTTCGCATTTCTTCTTTGTTCAGCGGTAACTTCTTCAAATGGCACTTCATAAACTTTCGCAGCAGTTGCTCTGTGAAAATCTTGATCATTTAAGAAAGCTTCGAGCATACCTTCATCATTGCTAATATCAGCAATGAGACGTAATTCTATTTGTGAATAATCTGCTGCAAGAAGTATAAAGTCTTCATTTCTTGGTATAAAGGCATTCCTAATCTTCCTTCCCGCCTCGTTCTTTATTGGAATATTCTGTAAATTTGGATTCTCGGAACTGAGTCTTCCCGTTGCTGCACGAGCTTGGTTGAAGCTACTATGTACTCTTCCAGTTTTTGAATTTATCAACAAAGGCAAAGCATCTACGTAAGTAGACTTTAGTTTGCTGTATTTTCTGTATTCCAATATGTCACTTACGATTTCATTATCAATAGCTAATTCCGAAAGTTTTTCAACGTCTGTTGAATATGTACCGTTGCTATTCTTTCTCCATCTATATGGAATCTTCAATCTATCGAAGAGTATCTCACCAACCTGTTTTGGTGAACTAATATTAAAAGAACTTCCTGCCTTTTCATAAATCTCCTTCTCTTTCTTCTTGATTTCAATTTCAAGATCTTTAGAATACTCATTAAGAAATTCGCCAGAAATTCGGACTCCTTCATACTCCATTTCAGCCAATACCTCGATCAAAGGTTCTTCTATATCTTGGTAAAGCTTGAGAAGTTCTTTCTTCTTCAAGTCTTCAAACAGTATTTTTTGAATCTGTAAGGTAACATCAGCATCTTCCCCTGCATACTCCGCAACTTTAGCAATCTCAATATCTTTCATATTTAGTTGCCCCTTTCCTGAGCCAATCAAGTCACTGATTGGTACCGTTTTGTATCCTAAATACGCTTCAGAAAGATAGTCTAGTTTGTGACGTTTGTCAGGTTCCAAGAGGTAATGTGCAATCATTGTATCCTGAAAGAATCCTCGTATATCGACACCGTACCACTTCATCATCAATATATCATACTTGATGTTTTGACCTATTTTATCAATTTTTTCATCCTCTAAAACCGACTTAAAAATCTCAACAATTTCAAGTGCTTTTTCTCTTTCTTGTGGCACAGGTACATAATATGCTTCACCAGCTTCAAAGGAAAATGCAAGTCCTACTAGATTGACTTCGTGAACATTCAGTCCCGTTGTTTCTGTATCAAAGCTAATAATTGGTTTAGTCGAAAGTAATTTAGCTAGAGAAACCTGCTCCGTCCTTGTATCAACTAAACGATAGTCATGTTTTGTATTTTCAATATTCTTGCTGACTATTTGATATTTTTTAACTTTTGGTGAGGCTTTTTTGAAACCAGACGCTGCATTAGCTACTTTCACAGCTGTACTTCCAAATAAATCACCTTGAACGGCTTCCCCTGGCCCCAATATACTATGTGCTAATGATCGAAATTCTAGTTCTTGAAAAATTGTAGTGAGAGCTTCTCTATCCAATTGATCAATCTGATATTCTGTAGCATCAAACTTGATAGGCACATCTACTTTAATAGTTGCAAGCCATTTTGACAATCTGGCTTGATCCGCATAGTTCTCTAGATTTTCTTTTTGCTTTCCCTTCAACTGATCGGTTGATTCCAAAAGTACCTCTGTTGACCCAAACAACTTCAGAAGTTTCGATGCTGTCTTTGCTCCGATACCTGGAACGCCCGGAATATTATCAACAGAATCACCCTGCAAAGCAAGTACATCAATAACCTGTCCTACTTCTTGTATGTCAAATTTTTCCAGTACTTCGGGTATACCCAAGATTTCAACACCATTTCCTTGACGACTAGGTTTGTACATAAAAATGTTCTCAGAAACTAATTGCGCATAGTCCTTGTCCGGTGTTACCATATATATTTCAAATCCTTCCTTCTCAGCCTGCTTTGCTAATGTACCAATTATGTCATCCGCTTCATATTCATCCATTTCAATAATAGGAATCTTGAATCCTTCCACAATCTTTTTAATGAAAGGAAGTGCTATCTTGATATCATTTGGCTGCTCCTCACGGTTCGCTTTATAAGGGGCATATTCCTTGTGTCGAAAAGTAGGTCCACTTCTATCAAATGATACCGCTATATGAGTTGGTTCCTGATTTTTCATTAAATCCCACATCGTTCGCACAAATCCCGTTATCGCGGACGTATTTACTCCTTTTGAATTGATCAGTGGACGATTTATAAATGCAAAATGAGCGCGATAAACCAATGCATGACCATCTAATAAAAACAGTTTCTTTTTTGCCATTTGACTATGTTTAACTTCTTAAGATTCCACAAAACGGGCTATTTGCAATGTGGGGCTGAAAGATAGCAGGAATAAGTCATTAAAACCAATTCAACTATGTAGAATTTACGTGCGATCTAATTCCTACCCTGCCCAATCTTCACGATCCAAACTACGATAATTTATTGCTTCTGCTAAATGTTCGATTTTAATTTCAGTAGATCCTTCCAAATCCGCTACGGTTCGAGATACTTTCAGGATTCGATCATATGCACGTGCCGACAATTGAAGTTTTTCCATCGAATCTCTAAGCAATTGTGTTCCAGCATCATTCAATTTACATACCTTCTTCACCATTGATGAAGGCATCTGAGCATTGTAATAGATATTGTCTAGATGCGCGAAGCGCTTCTCTTGCACGTTTCTTGCTCTAACAACACGTTCAACAATCTTTGCACTTCGTTCCTCGACTTTCTCTTGGAGACTCAGTTCATCATAACTGACTGGTGTAACTTCAACATGTAAATCAATCCGGTCCAATAAAGGTCCTGAGATCTTATTGAGATATTTCTTTACAGCTCCTGGCGGGCACATACAATCTTTTTCGGGATGATTATAATAGCCACAAGGACAAGGGTTCATAGAAGAAATTAACATAAAACTAGAAGGAAAGTCTACTGATAACTTGGCCCGAGAAATAGTTACTCGCCTCTCTTCCATTGGCTGCCGCAGAACCTCTAGAACTGATCTTTTGAACTCCGGTAACTCATCTAGAAATAGTACTCCGTTATGCGCTAGAGATATTTCTCCAGGATTTGGATTCGATCCGCCGCCAACAAGTGCAACATCGCTAATAGTATGATGAGGAGCTCTAAAAGGACGTTTGGACACCAAAGCATCATGATCTTTAAGTAAACCTGCTACTGAATGAATCTTTGTGGTTTCTAAAGCTTCATGTAAGTTAAGAGGTGGAAGTATCGTCGGTAGTCGTCTCGCTAACATTGTTTTTCCTGCCCCGGGTGGGCCAATCAGAATTACATTGTGCCCACCAGAAGCTGCTAATTCAAGTGCTCTCTTAATATTCTCCTGTCTTTTTACGTCGCTGAAGTCTAGGTCGAATTCTTTCGGTTGTCTTTTAAAAATCCCTCTAGTATCAACATGAATCGGATCTCCTTCCCATTTACCTTTGAAGAAATCATAGGCGTCTTTCAGAGTCTCTATTCCATACACCTCTAGATTATCAACTATGGCAGCCTCACGAGCATTCTGAGCAGGAACAATCATACCTTTAAATCCTTCTTTTCGAGCTTGAATTGCAATCGGCAAAGCGCCCCTAATGGGTCTAAGTGATCCATCAAGTGATAACTCCCCCATGATCACATACTTTTCAAGTTCAATAGCTGCTTCTTTTGGTAATTGCCCTGATGAAGCCAGAATACCTAATGCTATCGGAAGATCATAAGCTGATCCTTCTTTTCTAATATCAGCAGGGGCTAGATTAACTACAAGTTTGGTTCTTGGCATATGTAATCCTATATTCTTGATTCCCGTTTCAATCCGTTGAAATCCTTCCTTAACTGCCACGTCTGGTAGTCCAACCAAATAGTAAAACGATTTATTTGACGCAACCGTACCACCATAATTGACTTCAACTGTAATTGTATGTGCCTCAACACCAGTAACTGTACTCGCAAATGTTTTTACTAACATATCCTCTTTCTATATTAGTGTAATAAGTTGGAGTTTTGTCCCCCCCCTTTGAATTGACTTTTTTTGAAATCCTAATATATTTCGACGTGAGTTCACTGCTGCATTGACCTTGAAACAGTTCTTATGAGATTTGATTTACTTTGATGACAAGTTAAGTCTTATGAAAATTCGTACTTTAGTCATAGTTCCATTTAGGAACATTGAATTAGAAATCATAAGTTACAAATAACAATATTTTACATCCATTACAATTGAAAACAGCTAGGCAATATGGTCGTGAAAAACGAATAGTCTTAAAAGGAGATTTGCCGATGGGAATCTACCGATATAGTTGCGATGCCTGGGTTGCTCCTCAGTTGTACAATATGAATGAACAAGCTGGAGCCCCGCCTGATGCATATGCTGTGTTGCTTCAAAACTGGAGTTTCCCAACATACAATTGGAGCGATATGGCAAAAGATGGCTTCAGCTGGTGGCGTGAAAGGATGCAGAAACTAGCAAGCTATTTCGATGCACTCCGAATAGATCATATTTTAGGTTTCTTTAGAATTTGGATGATACCGCTTCATCAAGTTCAAGGAACGCTTGGCCTTTTCAATCCACGAAAACCATATACACGCGACGAATTAATGCATTGTAGTCTGTATGGTGATCTTTCGCACTACACGCAACCTTACATTCGTAAGAGAATGCTTCAAGAAATCTTCGATAAAAACAGTAAAGAATTCATCAAGCAATTTCTTGACGAACATCACGCCAAAACCTATCAATTTAAAGCCGAAGATCAAAAATAAATTGAAAGATTTATTGACAATTCAAATAACGCTCTTTTTATAGATAACAAATCTGCGATTCTCTCCCTTATGACTGAAGTCCTATTGATTGAAGAACCGAGATCGATGGGTACGGCATATAATCCCAGAATCACCTTGCAGACAACATATCTATATAAATCCCTTGATCAGCATATGAAAGATGCTTTTGATCGGATGTACATTGACTATTTCTACCACAGACATAATGACTTTTGGAAAGATCAAGCGAATTGGAAACTCCCGGCATTATTAAATGCAAGTAATATGTTTATCTGCGGAGAAGATCTAGGTATGATCCCAGCGAGTGTGCCTTAAGTGATGGAATCGCTTAATATTATTCCGCTAGAAATTCAGCGAATGCCAAAAGGTACAAATCCGTTCGGAAAACCAGACGAATATCCGTATTATTCCGTTTGCTCTCCTTCCTGCCACGACATGTCAACTATTAGGTAATGGTGGGAGGAAAATGGGGACCGACGTCAACGATTCTATCGTGAACACATGAATAAACCTGGCAAAGCGGCTACTAAATGCTCAACTACGACTGTTGAAACAATCGTACAAGAGCACTTAGATTCAACATCAATGCTCACTATTTTTCCTATTCAAGATATCTTGGGAATGGATGAAAAGCTGAGAAAAGATGATGCGAAATCAGAGCAAATCAATGAACCGAGTAATTCACATCACTATTGGAGATATAGAATGCATATAAGCTCAGAAAGACTTCTCAAAGAGCGAGGATTCATAAGTGAATGGACAAAAATGGTTCAGAAATCGAAAAGATCGTAAATAAATTAGCCTAATTGCCTTAAGTTTTCGCAAATTTATTTGCATCTCAAAGGTCCATATACATTGACTTTCTGACTCAGAAGTAATAATAAAGCAAAAAAAGAGTATTAATGTTTAAACATTATTGTTCAAACACTATTATATCTACATCATGAGTATAGAGAAAGACCTTCAACAATCTAAGCCATTTAAGAATGAATTACAGCGCGCTGCTGTTAATTTATCTTTTACTTCTCGCTACGTAGAAACTCGACTGCAAGACTTCCATAAGTCCTTTGGAATAACTATGAAACAGTATAACATCCTTCGAATTCTTAAAGGCGCTGGAAAACCTATAAGTACTCAGCTTATCAGAGAGCGAATGATTGATAGAATGTCTGACATATCGCGCATTGTGGACAGAATGGTAGACAAAGAAATCGTGTCCAAATGTACGAATGGTGCTGACAAGCGTCTAGTAGATATTAGTCTTACAGAAAAAGGAATGAGCTTGCTGGAAGAGATCAATGTAACTCAAGAACTTCACGAGAATATACTTGACAAGTTAAGCATTGAAGATGCTAAGCAGCTCAACACTTTACTAGATAAAATACGTGGATACAATTAACAAATAAACTTTTTACACAAATTAAATACAATTAAAATGAAACAATTTTTTGCAATCGGATTATTGCCACTATTCTTGGCTTTTGGGTTTATCAACACAAACAATACTACTCCAACTGGAGAGATCAAGTCAAGTACAATTGAATGGAAAGGTTACAAGGTAACAGGTTCTCACTACGGTAACATAGATATTCAAAGTGGTAAATTACAATTTGATGATAACGGAGCTCTTACAGGAGGTAAAATTGTAATTGATATGAATTCAATTACAAGCAGTGATCTTACTGGTGCGTATAATGGCAAGCTTATCGGGCACTTGAAGTCTGATGATTTCTTTGGTGCAGCAACTTACCCAACAGCTACACTTGAAATTACTAATGTTGCTGCAAAAGGAACTCCTGGAGACTACAAAGTAACTGCTGACTTAACAATCAAAAACACTACGAAGTCCATCAAGTTCTATACTAATATCAGCGACAACGATGGTATGAAAGTAGCAACTGCTGATATGAAAATCGACAGATCAGAATATAATGTGAAATATGGTTCAGGTTCATTTTTTGACAATCTAGGAGACAAGACAATTTACGATGAGTTTGACATCAACGTAAAATTGGTAGTAGAGTAGATTTTGGCTCAGCCATAGAGTAATAATAAGTTTAATAGAAAAGGGTCACTGATAAACATCGGTGACCCTTTTCTCTTAGAATTTTTCTGCAATTACTAGCTCATCAACGCTTCCTTTACCAAGCCAGAAATCACTTTCCCTTCTGCTTGTCCTGCAACCTTTGCGGTAACAACACCCATCACCTTCCCCATGTCTTTCATTCCAACTGCACCTACTTCAGTAATAGCTTCTGCAATCACATCTTTCAGCGATTCTTCGTCTAATTGCTTTGGTAGATACTGAGAAATCACATCAATTTCTTCTTGCTCTACAGCAGCTAAGTCCTCACGTCCCTGTTTAGCATATATGTCATATGAATCCTTACGTTGCTTCACCATTTTTTGAACCAACTTAATTTCTTTCTCGGGAGTTATTTCGTCTCCACTTCCATCAGTCTTTAACAACATGATTGCCGCTTTCACAGCTCTTATTCCACGCAAAGCCACTTTGTCTTTACTACGCATGGCATTCTTCATGTCTTGGATGATACGTTCTTCTAAAGTCATTACTTCTATTTTAAGTTACCGATACTTGGGTTAAACTACTCCACGATCCTAGAAGGTGGAAAAATCATATTAGTCAGATCTACAAAATCTTGCAAACTCAACTGCTCAGGTCTTTCTGTAAAAACTTGTTCTGTCAATAATTCTGGATTCTCAACTAAAGATTTCATGGTATTCCTCAACATTTTTCTTCGTTGAGAAAACCCCATTTTAACAACAGTTCTCAAACGTTTATAGTCACAACCTAATGTTTCATCTTTTCTAACCAAGCGAATTACAGAAGAGTTCACCTTTGGAGGCGGATTAAATGCCTCTGGACCAATATCAAATAAATGTGTGGCACTATATAAGGCCTGCGTCAGTACTGATATTACTCCATATGTTTTTGAGCCGTGAGGTGCCACTATGCGTGCAGCCATTTCTTTCTGGAACATACCAACCATCTCAGGAACCAGGTTATAATTCTTCAAAATCTTAAAGACAATCTGGGAAGAAATGTTATATGGGAAATTACCTATGACGCAAAATTGCTCACCACCGAAAAGCTCAAAAAAATTCAGTTTTAAGCAGTCATCCAATAAGAATAAATCAGTTTGCTCTGGAAATCTTTTGAAGAGATGGTGAATCATATCTCGATCGGCATCAACTGCTTTCAAATCATATGATTTTTCCAACAAATACTTAGTCAATACTCCTTGCCCAGGTCCTATTTCAAGTACCTTCTTGTATTCGTCTGCATGCATCAATGACTCTGAAATACGCTCCGTCACTAGCTCATTAATCAAGAAATGTTGACCGTATGATTTTTTTGCTCTTTGCTTCATGAAATGCGAAGATAATTAAGCCTATCAACAATTGATCTAATTTCTAGAATTGATTTATTGTTTATCTTCACGGCTTGAAATATTCAGCTAATTTTGAGACATCAAATTAAATATTTCTGCAAGGACGAATTAAATTGATTGGACAAGCGCAAAGGAGAAAGAATATGTACAAGCCGAAAATAGGAATTACGATAGGTGATATTAATGGAATCGGACCAGAAATCATCATAAAAGCATTTTCGAAACAAGAAATGCTGAACCTATGCACACCTGTAATATATGCATCGGAGAAAGTAATGGTGTATTACAAAAAGGCAATCAACGCTGAAACATTTCAATTTACATCTGTTGAGAAAGCTGAAAGTGCTGTAGAAGGAAAAGTGAATGTCATTAACTGTTGGAAAGATGAAGCAGAAATCAAAATAGGTGAGATCACTGAAGTAGCTGGTCGAATGGCCCATATTAGCTTGGACTATTGCCTTCATGATATAAAGCATGGATTCATTGATTCTATAGTTACGGCTCCAATACACAAGAAAAGCATGCAGTTGGCAAGTTTTCCTTACCCTGGACATACTGAATATCTTCAACAGGAAACCGAAGGAAAATCATTAATGATGTTGTGCTACGATGACCTTCGAGTTGCATTAGTCACGACGCATATTCCCATAAGCGAAGTGTCTAAATCGATTGACAAAGACCGAATAATTGGTACCATTGAGCGCGTAAATGAAACATTAATTGTTGACTTCGATATTGAGCGACCGCTAATTGCAGTTTTAGGATTGAATCCTCATGCGGGAGATGAAGGATTAATGGGAGACGAGGAAGATAAATATATCAAACCCGCCATTGAAGAAGCTAAATCAAGAGGAATTCTCGCTTACGGTCCTTTTGCTGCTGATGGATTTTTTGGGTCTGGCGCCCAAAAGAAATATCATGCGGTTGTTGCAATGTACCATGATCAAGGCTTGGTTGTTTTTAAAAGTCTAGCATTTGGAAGAGGGGTAAATTATACTGCAGGACTTAATATTGTTCGAACTTCACCTGACCACGGAACTGGTTTTGATATTTCAGGAAAGAACTTGGCGGATGAAAGCTCATTCAGAATGGCTATATACTCGGCAGTAGATATTTGGAGAAATCGAAATGACTACCATGAATTTCGTAAAAACAAACTCAAACCGTCTAGAAAGAACACCGAAAGAAGAAAGAATCGATAATCACACTTTTTGACATTTTACTCCACCTGTCTGGAACAAAGATTTGCATGACACAAAGAGCTTTATCTCCTTTTGTGAATTGCCAACGACATGAGATTATCCTATGACAAAGTCAGCTATTCCGAAAGGTATTATATATATTTTGATAGCAACTTTTGCTTTTGCATGGATGAATATTAATGCCAAGTACTTGTCAGATTTCCACCCGATGCAAGTAGTATTCTTTAGAGCAATTGGAACGTATATTTTTGTTTTACCATTTATGGCTATCAAAGGCATATCTTTCGTTGGTTATAGGCCAAAGCTCCTGCTTCTAAGAGGTATAGTCGGTGTACTTTCTCTTTCGGCATTTTTTTGGGCAGTCCAACGTATTCCTGTTGGCTCCGCAATTTCGATTCGTTACGTTGCCCCATTCTTCACAGCATTTCTTTCAATTTACCTTTTGAAAGAAAAAATCAACAAATACCAATGGCTCAGTTTTTTGATTGCTTTTCTTGGAGTAATACTACTAAAAGGAGTAGATACAAGAATAGATCTCCTGAGTCTTTTCGCTGTGCTGTTTTCGGCTTTGAGTGTTGGTTTAGTATTTGTTCTTGTAAGGATGCTAGCTAAAACAGAAAAGGTATTGACTATCATCCACTACTTTATGCTATGCTGTATCATATTTAGCTTATGCTTTTTACAATTTTGGAGATGGCCTACTGGACAGGAATGGATATGGGTTTCAAGTATCGGTGTGCTAGGTTTAATTGGACAAGTATATATGACTATGGCCTTCAAACATAGTGAGGCTACTTTGCTGGCACCATTTAAATATATGGAATTGATCTATGCAGTTATAATCGGCTATTTCTTTCTCCAGGAAAAGTATAATATTTATGCAATCGGCGCTATGGCTCTTATTATTCTAGGAATGATAATGAATGTTCTTGTAAAACGAAAACAGCAATAAAAGGCACGTTCTATAAGCCCGCAACAACAATAACGATTTCTCCTTTTACTCCTTTTTCAGTATAGTACTCTTCCAGCTCTTGAAGTGTACCTCTTTTTACTTCTTCATACACCTTGGATATTTCTCTGCATACACAAGCGAGTCTTTCTGGACCACAATGCTCTTGGAGCTGCCCTAAACACTTTACCAATCTATAAGGAGACTCATACAATGCAAAAGTTTCTGGAAGTGTTGCGAGAAACTTCAATCTTGTTTGTCTTCCCTTTTTATGTGGTAAAAATCCTTCAAAGTAGAACCGATTACATGGAATACCACTTGCAACCAAGGCTGGAATCATCGCTGTTGCTCCAGGAAGACAACTAACCGGAATATCATGGTCATGACAAGCTGAAGCAATCAAGTATCCTGGATCAGAGATTGCTGGGGTTCCCGCATCAGAAATAAGTGCCATCTTGGTACCTTCCTTCATGCGTTCAATCAAGGATTCTATCGATTTATGTTCGTTGTGACTATGAAAAGACTGTGCTCGGGTCTCTATCCCAAAATGCTTTAGTAATCTACCTGAGGTTCTTGTATCCTCTGCCAATATTAAATCAACTTCTCTCAAAGTGTCAATCGCTCTTTGGGTCATGTCTCCTAAATTACCTACTGGCGTTGGTACAATATAAAGCATAGAACAATTTTTTAAAGTCTAAATTTAAACAAGTATGAATTAAAGTCTAATTCATAATCCTAGCCACCGGATATAATTTGTGTGTCTCTTCATAGTAAGGAGAACTTTCATAAATAAACCTTAGTTGAGCTCTACCATCTTTTGCAAAAGCTTCATCTTCAGCTTTCTTCTGTTCAAGAACCTCCCTTAATTGCGGATCCCTCCTCAACAACTCTGCAGCTAGATCTTCAAATACATACGCTGAGAAGTATTCTTTTTGAGCTAAGATACCATCGAAGAAGTTCCAAGAAAAATACGAGTCAGGTGCCTGCGGCTCTAGTGTTTCAAGAATGAATCGATTTGTAACCTGATTCATGCGGACCATATAATCCCCTTTGTAAAAAGTCTGATTTCGAGTAGTTTTATATACTTCTGTATTGTAGTGCAGGTAGTGGCTTTCATAGGGAGACTGTGAAGTTTCATAGTCTTCTATATAATACATTTCTACCTGAATTTCTTTATCCTCCTCTAGTTGTGTCACCTCCACGCCATTCCATTTCAATCGATCTACGATCTCTGAATACGCTTGGGGGATTATGTAGGCAAATGGCACAGGAATCGATTGACTTACCTCATAAGCATTGTAGTAATCAATTTCAAGGTTTATTGGCTTATCTCGATCATAAAACAGTCTAGGAAGACCAGAAATATCGCTAGGTTTGTATGACGATTCATAGCCTTTGAATTGTGTTGTAATTGCGATGTCCTCGTCTAAGGTCCAGTTAATAGGCGCTTGCTGAAGTCTTTTGTAATACAAAATAGCTTCAAGTCGCTTTTTCTGTATGGTTTCGCTCTCAAGTGAGGTTAGTCGAAGCATTTCTTTGAGCAAATACAGAGTGCTTTCGACTCGTTCTTCAAAAGTCTTAAACATATGAGTCTCTGGCATAAAACTCAATGTATGATGTAAAGCGGCAAATCCCGAGGAGTATCGCGGTAAATCTGGAAATGCAAGTATTCCCTTTTCTTGTGGAGTAGTCCCCTTTGAATAAACATAAGGTGACATATCATATCCCTGTTCCGCCATACCGTCATAGATCTTAGGAACAAATTGAAATTCCATATATGAACCCAATGAAGGAGCAATTTTATCTTTTTGAGTCGCAATCAAGGTAATTATATGCTGATAATCTGCACCGTTGCTAGTATGCGTATCTACAAAAACATCAGGATTCCATTTAGTAAAAAGCTTCGTAAATGTTTCAGCATTCTTCGAATCACATTTAATGAAATCTCTATTTAGGTCAAGATTTTTAGCATTACCACGAAAACCATGTTGGGCAGGTCCATTCTGATTGGCCCTATTGAATGCCCCTCTATTTTTTGCGCCACCAATATTGTAAACTGGGACAATGACAAGTACTACATTTTCAAGGTATTTGAACAATATTCTATCATCCAGTATATCGCGAGCTAATATCATCGAAGCATCAATTCCACAAGGCTCTCCTGGATGTATACCATTATTAATAAACAAAACGGCTTTGCCAGCTACTTCGGAGTCCTTGGGTGAAAACTTTCGATCTCTATCGATGATAACTTCCAGTAATGGTTCTCCCACATCTGTCAAGCCTACTTCATTGACTTGTAGATATCGAGAAGCTTTTCCTAAAGACCTATAATAAGAGCTTACTTCACTATAAGTCGCAGAACGATTTGTTTCTAGTTTGTAGGGTATTGGATCCACTTGCGCTTTATCAACACGTTGGAATATCGTACAAGAGCTAACTAAAAAAATGCAACTTAGGAAAAGGTATTTCATCAGATCGATTTATAATACAGTAAAGCTAAAGTAAAATGATCGACCTCTTAAATTTTTGCAGAATTATTGCGATACTCTTACGAATTCCGGATTTACAACGAATAGATTGATTTCTCTCATGCAATTCGCACTTCCAGAGCCATCTTGACCCTCCAAGAATCCCTGCAGCCTGACTACTTTATCACCGTTTCCGGTAATCTTCGCAAAAATCTCTGGGCTTGCCATTGTATCTACACGAATCACCATTGGAGTTTGCATATCATTCTCATCTAGAATCTCGAAAGTATAGCTATTCGTAGATATTTCATCTCCGTCGATGATTCCTACAACTCGAACTTGCTGACCTTCACAGTCTGCCTCCTCATCACAGTCTGCCGTACAATTGCTAGAGTCTAAGACTACACGTACATCATAATACTGAGTAAGATCAAATTGAATTGTTTCTTTCGTGCAAGAAAGTATAAGTGCAACGAAAACAAGAAATAAGAATGTAAACTTTTTCATTTTTTTTATTTAGAACACGAAATTAACCTAATTATTATTAGATACAAATTACGCTGGTCAAAAAAGCACTGCTTTGTCATTCGTGATATAGCGGATCATCAATTACCATCTGCTGGTCTATCACTGCGGTGTATAACATAAACCCCTTTCTATGTGCGAGCAAATTGCAGTACATATCGTCAACTAAAAATACAATTGTAATTGCTAAGAAGACAACTCTATAAAATACTTGAACTCTAAAAACTACATGCAATAGGTTTCTTACTTAACTTCATTGTTGTGCTTCTGGGTTTTTTAAGCAAGATAAACTAGAAAAGACTGAAGCACTTAACTATTAACTTGACAAAATTTATTAAAATGACAAAATCAGTCTTCCTTTTCTCCTTTGAGCTTTTTACACTTTTTGGACAACAAAACTACGCTATCAATAGTATGATTATGGAAGTAGCGAAATCTACTCCCGAACTAATCTTAGAAAACCTTAATTCTGAGGAAATACTCAATATGAATAGTAAAGAAATTGAACAAGTCATCGGTAAAAGACTAAAATTAAAGGATCGAGGTGGACTTATGGTGGCTAAGTATAAAATTAATAGAGCCTTTATAAAAGGCTTTGATGTCAATCAGGTAGATCAAATGATGGGAGCAGGAGATTTCAACTTTAGTATTGTTGGTTTTCTTTTGGGCTTTTTCCTTAGTTTACTTGGTATACTACTAGCATGGATATTCTTTGGTAATTCTGGATTGAAATACTCAGTTTTTGGTGCACTATTCAATGCATTACTAATCTGGCTTGCAATACGTTGATATTAATAAACTAAAAAGGCAGTCAAAATAATGATTTAAGCGCCTTTTTTACTTTTTATGTAAATTTTTATAAAGAGAACTTAACAGGTAGTGTATATTTCAAATTAACTGTTTTGCCCTTGTCCTTAGCGGGTATCCAAACAATTTCTTCGGACATTTGGTTGAAAACTCTCAAAACCTCCTCTGAACATCCTCCACCTACTCCCTCAAGTAGTTTAACATCCTTCATTCTTCCTTCCTTCCCAATTACGAATTCGACTTGGACAGTTCCCGATATACCTTCTTCGCGAGCTTCAGGTGGATACTTAACGTTACTGTAAACATACATAAGCATTTTCCGTTCTGAACAAGCTTCTTTCTCTTCATCAGAGAATTTTGTCTCACAACCAGGGAAACGAGGCATCTGCTCAGCAAATTCAAGTACTTCACTTTCGCTACTCTTATTGATTTCTTGTGCATGTAGTCTTGAGCCTGAAAATAATACAAGAACACAAGCGATCCCTATTGACTTAAGTAAAACATCCATAATGTTACTTTTTGAGTTTGTTAATGTTAAGAAATCTTATTTTGTCGATAAAAAAAGGACCACAGCAAACAGCATGAGATCCTTTTGATTTCTTAGTAAACTACTTCTAGCGTAGCTTATCCTTCCAATTTGAACTTAACGGGAAGTGTGTATTTCACCTTCACAGGTCGCCCTCGTTGTTTTCCAGGAGTCCATTTCTGTGGTAAGTTATTCATTCCTCTTACAATTTTAACTGCTGCTTCTCCACAACCTCCCTCAAGGTCACGAACTAACTGAATATCTTCAATAGAACCATTTTTCGAAACAACAAATTGAATCACGACTTGCCCTTCTATTCCATTCTCACGAGCAATCGCAGGATACTTTAAGTTTCCATAAATATACTCCAACATTTTCTTTTGGGCGCAAGCCTCTTTCTCTGCTTTACTTCCAGACATGTCTTCGCATCCTGGAAATCTAGGGGATTGCTCCACAATCATGAATACTTCGTCCTCCTCGGGTGCCGGTGGCGGCGGAGGTGGCGGTGGAGGTGCATCCTCGACCTCAGGAAGTTCTTCCATAATAGTTTCTTCTTCTACATCTTGATCTAAGAATTCAGGTTCATCTTCCTCTTCTATTTCTTCTTCCGGTACTTCCTCAATTACTGGAGGTGGAGGTGGAGGTGGAGGAGGTGGTGGCTCAGCCGTTCTAGGAGGTTCAACTTCAATTTCTTCATCTAACTCCAACGCTCCATCTGGAATGTAAACTTCCTTTTCAAAAGACGTTGCCGAGAAGGCAAATAAGACAGCGGCTAGTGCAATAGCTACTCCAAACTTAGTAAGAAAACCAGAAAACTTAAATGAATTGACATCCGGGTACTGACCATGAGCATCAAGAGGAGAATCCCACTTTTTGCCCTTATATTTTCCTGTCAGATCTTTCTCTGATTGCGCTTTCAGATAGTAACGCAAACCTATTGAGGTTGCGATTACAAGTAGAAATAGCACTAACATAACTATCCCTACTGTTCCAAAGCTGTTTTCTAAACTACCTAGTTTTTCAAACATAATTTCTTATTTAAATGGTTTAAATCGTATTACATAGACTCCACATCCAAGTAAAACGCCGATAATATTAGCAATAATATCATAGATGTCAAAATTTCTAACAGTCGTCAATGTTTTCTGAAGAATCTCCATCAGTATTCCAAAACCCGAAGAAACCAAAATTACTACTATTAAATTCTGCAATTTCAATCTAGTCTTACTGACCTTATCAACAGTCCACAGCAGCAAAAAACTTAACACCCCGTACATAATAAAATGAACCATTTTATCTAGCCCTGGGATATCAAATTTTATCTCATTCAGATTTTCACTAGAATTCAAGGAGGCTATGACAATTATAACTGACCAAGCCGTTGCTGGCAACCGCGTTATGACTACTTTCATTAAAGATGCATAAAGTTTTCAATTTGGTGTGTAATCTGAAAAACTATGCGATTATTTCTTCATAAGCACCAGCGTCTAAGAGATCTTCTAGTTCGGAGGAATCAGACATTTTTATCTTTACAATCCAACCAGCTCCATAAGGATCTTCATTAATTACAGCTGGATTATCACCTTCGTTTTCATCAATTTCTGTATTGAATTCCAATACTTCTCCACTCACTGGCATAAACAACTCTGATGTAGTCTTTACTGCTTCAACAGTTCCAAAAACATCTCCCTTGTCCACGCTCTCGCCAAGAGTATCAACTTCCACATAGACTAGTTCTCCTAGTTCGCTCTGAGCGAAATCAGTTATCCCCACAGTGACAATATCACCGTCTACGGAAATCCATTCGTGCTCTTCCGTATATTTTAATTGATCTGGTATATTCATGCGACAAAAAATAAATTATTATTAAATTAATATTAATTAGTATCTAATCTTTACGCTCTAATTAGTTCTAAAGCACTTTCTTACAAGTTGTAAATTACTTGTCTAATTGGGTTTTCAACCACTCAGACGTTACAGACTTTGGACGTTCAAGTGGAAATCCTAATGCTCGAGACCAACATAGTGCTGCTAATACTCCAAGACCTCTAGAAACTCCAAATAGAACTGTGTAAAAACTATATTCATTCAATCCATAGTGTACCAAAATTGCTCCTGAATGTGCATCAACATTTGGCCATGGGTTTTTAACTTTACCAAGTCCTTGTAAAATTGGTGGCACGATGTCAAATAGTTGCCACACAATATTAACGATTTCAGAATCCTTGATGTATTCTCGAGCAAACTCGCGTTGAGCTACAAATCTTGGGTCAGGCTGACGCAATACAGCATGTCCATAACCCGGAATTACTTTACCTGCATCAAGTGTATCTTGTACGTACTTCTTAATCTGATCATCAGATGGAGTTCTTGTACCCAGCGTCTCAATCATTTCAAAAACCCATTTGATAACTTCTTGATTTGCTAAACCATGCAATGGACCAGCTAGCGAATTCATACCTGCTGCAAAAGAATTATAAGCATCACTCAAGGTAGACCCAACCAAATGAACCGTGTGTGCAGAAGCATTTCCTCCCTCATGATCTGCATGAATTGTCAGATACAACCTCATAAGACTCTTGAAGTCAATTCCTTCAAAACCAAGCATGTGAGCAAAGTTTCCACTCCAATCCTCTTCTGGATTAGGTGCTATAATATCACCATTATGATAAGTTCGTCGATAAATATGCGCAGCAACTTGCGGAAGTGAAGCTATCAGATTCATCGAATCCTCGTAGGTCGCGTCCCAATAATCATGCTTGCGACATTCCTTCAGCATATTTAGCAGCAAAAATAGACTTGTTCTGAAGTGCCATGATCCCAATTGTGAATTGAGTCATCGGATGGGTATCTGGCAGGTAGGCCGTTCAATGTATCTAGTACGTGTTGGGGAACAACCGCTCTCTTTTTCCACTCATCTGATAGCCATTGTACTTCCTCTTGAGTAGGAATTTCTCCAACCAGCATCAACCAAAAAAGACCTTCTGGCATTGGTTCTCTCCCTCCTCTAAATCGAGGAAGTTTTTCTTTTAACTCTGGGATAGAATATCCTCGAAATCGAATACCTTCCTGAGCGTCGAGTTGCGATGTTTCCCACAACATGCTTTTAACACCGCGCATGCCACCTAGCATCTGCGCAATTGTTACTTCGTCAATTTTCTGTGCCCCTTTCTCTTTGCTTATTGTTCGCAATTCAAGTCTTAAGGCTTCTGCTTTTTCGTGAAACTTCTGTTTTAATATGTCCATTTGGAAGGATAAAAGTGCTTTATGTTCGCTGGGATGCGAACGGTTATAAAATTATTTAAGAATTAGATCTAATAGATACCGTATTCTGCATCAATGATGTCAGCTTTGCTAGCATTCTTCTTGCGCAGTTTGGCCATCTTCTTCAGACCTCTCAATTCTGACTATTTTGAGTGTATAGGCACGATAGCTATCTTGTTGTTCAGCACTTCATCAATAATCTAATTGAATTTTCTGAACCTTTAAAAATCGCCCTTCTTTTACTACGAAAGGCTAGTTCATCTGTTTTTTCTAAATCTGCTATTATTTTCAAATCTGCAACTCGCTTAGCATAAATAGCATCCAATTTTTCGATTTGACTAGCATCCATTGTTGTTATTGCGATAAGTTTTTTACGCTCTTTTTTGAAATCGCTAACCTCTTGCGCATGGGCAGTTTGGAAGCTAAAAATAAGTAGCATAAGGGCTAATAAATTATGGAACTTCATTATGTAAAATTTAAATAAAAGCTTAGCAAAATTATTCGCGGAAAAATACAATAATTCTTGCTTTCTATTATAAGAATAACTCCAAGAAAGAAAAGTTTTGTCCTATTGACAAAATTATCAAGGTTTAGCTGAACAAGCATATTTTGTTGACTATTTTTGCGAACGTAGAAATAAGCCTATGATTATAATTAACAATGTGATGGTGGAGGATGGTGTTACATCCGAAAAGTTTTCTTGTGATCTAAAAGCTTGCAAGGGAGCTTGCTGTTGGGAGGGTGATTATGGAGCGCCACTTGAGGCAGTAGAAATCAATGTGCTTGAATCAATAAACGAGCAACTGGCGCCATACTTAGATAAGCGAAGTAACGACCTTCTTAAAAAGGAGGGTGGAATTAAATATTTTGATGAGCCCAAAATGTTTGGCACAAATTTACATCCGGACGGAGCGTGCGTCTACCTAAGTAAGAAAGGTGAAATATCTATGTGTGGAATCGAACAAGCTTGGAAAGACGGTGTAAGCACATTGCGAAAACCGGTTTCTTGTCACTTGTACCCGGTCAGGATAGATCAAGACTTTTCAAATGGTTTTGAAAAAATGAGCTACGATGTTTGGGACATTTGCAATGCGGCATGTAGTAAAGGAAAATCTGAAAATATCAAAGTGTATGAGTTTGCCAAAGAAGCGATAATTCGTAAATATGGAGAAGATTTCTACGAACAACTTGATGCGGCAGTTAAGCACAGTGAAAATCATTAAGTTTGAATAAGAAGACTTATGCTCATCTTGCACTGATACTTGTTGCAATTATATACGGGGCCAACTATTCTATTGCTAAAATCGCGATGGATGAGCCCTCGATTAGTCCCATGGCGATGATTTTTATGCGTTTAGGGACAGGTGTCATTACATTTTCTACGATCTACTTCTTTTGGATTAGAGAGAATATCGATCGAAAAGACTTGCCAATATTTGCTTTTTGCGGATTAACTGGCGCAGCACTAAATATGAGCTTCTTTTTCATCGGATTAAATTTCACAAATCCGATAAATGCTTCTTTAGTCATGACCTCTTCTCCTGTCATGGTCATAATCTTTTCATACTTCATCATAAAAGAGAAAATTACAGCGATAAACGGGATAGGAATATTCATGGCGCTAATAGGAGCAGCAATATTGATTTATCGGCCGACATCTACTGAACAAGCCGGCTCCATGTTGGGAGATTTCTTCATTTTCATGAACGCAACTAGTTATGCCTTGTACTTGGTTCTTGTAAAGCGATTAATTGCAAAATACCATCCATTTACCATCCTGCTGATGGTCTTCAGTTTTGGATTTTTATTCGTTCTACCATTTTCTATAAAACCTTTCCTTTCTATTGAATGGGTAAGTCTCGATTGGACTGTAATAGGATCGATCGTTTTCGTACTAATAGGGACTACTATCTTGGCCTATTTATTCAATGCTTTTGCACTTGTACATGTGAGATCATCAACCGCCGGAAGTTATATTTATGCACAACCTGTTGTCGCGAGTTTCTTCGCTATTTTGATGCAAAAAGATAGTTTACAACCAAAAATGATCTTCTGTTCAGCCCTTATTTTTATTGGATTGTACCTTGTAAGCAAGAAAAAAAAGTCAATTTCAAAAAGTTTTCTACATTCAACTTAAACATTTGTGTCATGTGTATCGATTTGGAAAATAGATGGTTACCATTTTAGAAAATTCTAATAAAGAACTTACTCCTTTTTAAATCGCTGATTATCAAGCGTCTATATAAATTAGAAGAATATTTAATACCATTTCGAGTGTGGAAAAATTTATATTTTAAAACTCGTGATGACTTGTTTATTATACTATATTTGACCAATAATAATTGTGATCCCTCACAAAAGTAAACATGGAACATAGGACGAAACGAAACCACTCGTTGATGAATCTAGTAACAGATTTCGAGACGATGATAGAAAATAATGCACTGACCTATATGGATGAAAAAACATTTTTTCAGATCATAGGGTTCTACGAAAAACAGTACTTGATTGATAAGGCTTTGGAAGTTGTTGATTTTGCAATAGAACAGTTTTCCTACAGATCAGAATTTTTGATTCACAAAGCAAAACTACTAATCATACTGAACAAATATAAGGAAGCAATCTATGCCCTTGATGCGGCAGAGAAGATTGCACCTTTTGAGAATGAGATAGTTTTGTATAGAGCTCGAGTATTCATTGGCCTTGGTGATACGACAAAAGCTTTTGAAATGCTGGAAGCGATGAAGTCCTATGCAAGCAAGTCTGACTTGTCTGATATTCTGGTAGCAGAATCGTATATCTACGAAGTAGAAAAGTCTTTTGATCAAATGTTCATGGTTCTCAAGGAAGCTCTTGATCTTGAGCCAGAACATCCTGAATGTTTAGAGAGAATATGGCTAAGTGTTGAGCTTAGCAAAAATTATGAAGAAAGCATTGTTATCCATCAGGCACTTGTTAACAAGAAGCCTTACAACGCTGCTGCATGGTACAATTTAGGGCATTCATTTGCAAGCTTAGGAGAATACGAAAAGGCTATTAATGCAATGGAATATGCCTTCATAATTGACAAGGATATGGAAGTTGCCTATCTAGATTGTGCAGATCTTTGTTGTCAGATCAAGAATTATAATAAAGCACTTTCAATCTACGAAGAGGCTAATGCATTTTTTGGTCCAGAAAGTGAGCTCCTTGTTTATATTGCAGAATGTCAAATACACCTAAATAATTTCCTCTCTGCTAAAGCAAATCTTTTCACTGCATTGAGTTTAGATCCTTACAATGACGAAATATACTTCTACTTAGGAGAATGTTACGTAAAGGAAAAGAACTGGCATTCAGCTATTAATGCTTACATAAAAGCTATTTCAATAGAAGATTATCGAGAAGAGTATCATGGTAGTATAGCTTTAACATATATTCAACTAGGACGATATGATAAAGCTGCTGAGCATTTGGCCATGGCAACAGAAATTGCTCCTGAAGATCCAAAGTTTTGGTTTCAGCACGCGTGCTTGTTGATCAAGTCAAAAAACTACCGAGGTGCGTTAGATTTACTTGATGAAGCAGAAGAAGAATCTTGGGATGCTACTTTGCAATACGCGAGAGCAGCTTGTCTCAACTTTCTAGGCGAGAAAAAACAAGCTTTAAAGATACTTGATGAAGTGCTCTTGGATAGCTTTGAAATGCATGATGCCCTATTCGAAATTGACCCACAATTAAAATTCGATAAAGAAATACTATCCATCATTAACTATTATGAAGGAGAAGTAGGTTAACAGAGCATTACTCAATCTGATTACCAATATGAGGCTGTGATATTATTTATTATGGCCTTTTTTCTTATCTCTTGCTCAATTAAAGATGCCTTCATTTACTTTAGTCTATTTTTGCATAAGAAAATAGGCTATATAGTTTTCTATGAAGAGAGAATTTTTCATCAATGTCGTCTTTCTACTGATTGCAAATTTGCTAATCAAGCCTTTCTATCTACTCTGGATAGAAGTAGAAGTGAATAATATAGTTGGTCCCAATATCTATGGCGCATATGCTAGTGTACTGAGTTTTTGCTTCATTTTTCAGATAATCGCTGATCCCGGTCTATTATATTATAATACAACGAACATTGCCACCGATCATAACCGTCTTGCTAGCCAATTTCGAGATATGTTCGGCTTGAAAATATTCCTTGGTTTTCTATTTGGTTTAGCTGTACTTATCTTGGCTTTCGCTGTGGGTTATGGACCAAAAATGTGGGAAATCATACCTTGGATTGCATTGAATATCTTCCTAATTAGTTTAATACTGTTTCTCAGAAGTAATGTCTCTGCTATCGGTAAATATCGATGGGACAGTCTCTTTTCAATACTAGATAAATCTCTGATGATTCTCATCCTAGTATATATGATCTACTTCGCTGCCAATCGATCTTCTTTTGGTATCATGGATTTTATCTATGGGCAGACCATCGCTTATTCAATTTCAGCAACAGTCGTCCTTGTCTTCCTTATCTTCCAGAAAGTAAATATTCTTCCACGAATTGATTTCAAAATATTCAAAAGAATTCTAATCGAAAGTTTACCATTTGCTTCTATTATATTTTTAATGACAATCTACACCAGGATCGATAGTTTTATGCTTGAAAGACTACTATCGGACGATGCGTATCAAGCAGGTATTTACGCTTCCGCCTTTCGAATCTTTGACGCAGGAAATAGCTTCGCCTACCTTTTTGCAGTGCTACTGCTACCTATCTTTTCCAATATGGTTTCAAAAGGTCAACAAGTACGAGATCTCGTAGAAGCATCAAGTAAATTTCTTGGGTCTGGAATTATAGTGGTAAGTCTAGTCTTTATGTTCTATGCTCTAGATATCATGTCTTTCTTTTACCCTAGTGACGCTACTACTGAATACTCTCAGGCATTCATCTTCTTAATGGTCGCTTTAGTTCCTATGGCACTTGCTTACATTTCTGGTTCATTTCTAACAGCCATAAACCAATTGAAATTACTGAACAAGATAGCTATTTGGGGTGTGGTAGTAAATATCGTCCTAAACCTTATACTCATTCAGACTCATGGAGCTACGGGTGCTGCGGTTGCAACAGCAGCGACCCAACTTACAATGACACTTATACAATGGAGTTTCGTGTATCGAAAACTTGACAAAAAACCATCTTCTACTCTTATCTTTCGTTTTGTTATTCTGATCATTCTTACTTGTGTAGGGTCCTTTCTAGTAGCTTCCTTTAGTTTACTACCACTACTAATAAATATTATACTGAGTATAATGATTGGTTTGATTATTGCGTTTACACTAGGTACCTTCCAACTTGATGTACTCAAAGTACTATTAAAGCACAAACGATCTACGTAATTTTTAATTTCTTTGCGCAGATTTTTAAGTGTCGATAGGTACGGCATCCAAAACAAACTTAACTTAATGGAATCTTACGAAAATTTGGCTGGAATCGTCAACGCGTTGTACCAGAGAAAAAAAGCTATTATCGGCATTACATTTCTCACAATGGTCCTAGCAGCTGGCTTATCATTGCTTCTTCCCAACTACTACGCGGCTGAAACTATCTTTTACGCAGCTAGTCCTGATTTAGCTAAACCGTCTCCTATCGGTGTTAACGAGAAGAAAATGGACTACTATGGCGAAAGCGAAGATATGGACCGTCTCTTTTCACTTGCTTTGTCAAGCGAATTGAGAGGCAAACTCATTCAGCAATTTAATTTATACGACCATTTCAAAATCAATAAAGACAGCAAAAACGCTGAATTCAGAATCGGAAAGAAGATTGATCAAGCATTTACCTTAGAAAAAACAAAGTATGATGCTTTCAGACTATCTATTGAGGACAAGAATCCGATTCTCAGTCGCGACATGACAAATTTTGCGCGCGATTTTATCAACACTAAAGCACAAAGCTTAATCAAAGACACACAGAAAAAACTGTTGCTAACTTTTGAGCAAAATATCAGCCAAAAAAAGAAAGATATTGGTGTACTAAATATAGAATTAGACTCCCTTCGAAACAAGTACGAAATCTACGACACTAAGTCACAAGGCCAAGTAATTGCAGAACAACTTTCTAAATCACAGTCAAAATTACAGAACCTAGCTTCACGGCTAGATTCGTATCAAAGTATGGGAATTTATCGCGATAGTACGAGGATTCTAGGAATTCAAAAGAAAGCCCTAAATAGCCAAATATCACTTCTTAAAAGACAAGCTAAGAACTATAATGCTGGTCTTGCCAGCGTTGTCTCATTGGAAAACCAACAAAACGAAGCCAGCGACCAGTTGGGAATTGATATTGAAAGATATAAGCTCTTAAAATCAACGTTTGAAACTAGCTTTGACGCAGTTCATGTGGTTGAATTTGCCAACAAACCACTTCGTAAGTCTAGACCAAAACGTTCGATTCTAGTACTTGCTGCTGGCCTAGCCGCATTTCTAATTACGTCTCTAGCAGCAATAGCAGCAGTTTACAGTAAGAAAGTTAATTGGAAAGAGGTTCTTCGCAGTGATAAATGATACTTGGACATATCGTAAGCAGAATGATGTCCTTTTTTGGGGATTCTCCATAATTACAATCATTTCAATTCTCGCAGCGGTTTCAATGTACTCCATTTTGCCGATTGCTATCCCTTTAGGCCTGATTGGTCTTTATTTTGCGATTGTCGACGTCAAATTTGTATTCTATGCCTTGATTGCAATGCTTGCTTTCAGCACTGAGATAGAATTACCAAATGGAATAGGGACTGAATTGCCAGGAGAACCACTTATGCTCCTGATGACTGGGCTTTACGGAATATTTATTTTCAGTAAACCGCAGAAAGCCTTTATCCCGCTTAGTTATCCAATTACACAACTTCTTCTACTCCACCTTGCTTGGATTGCTATTACCATTGTTACTTCTGAAAATCCTATTGTTTCTACCAAATTTTTACTCGCCAAGATTTGGTATGTGGTGCCATTTTACTTCACCCCTTTCCTACTATTGAAAGAAAAGGTACACGTCAAAAAACTGATCTATATTCTCATGACTTCGGTTCTAGTTGCCTCTTTCTATGTTATGGCAATGCACCTTGGCACTGGACTAAGTTTTGAAGGAATTAACAAAGCAGTTCAGCCATTCTTTAGAAATCATGTTGATTACGCTTGTCTTCTCGTAATTACACTACCATATATTTTCATTGTTTATTGGCAAAGCAAAAAGACTGAACTAGCACTAATACTACTTCCGATCGTATTCTATGTGCTAATTGCTATCTATTTCACATACACTAGAGCTGCAATGGGCTCTGTTGTAATAGGTGCCGGTGCATACTTTGCATTGAAGTACAAACTAACAAAGTTGAGTTTTGGTGGAGCAATAGTAGGTGCTCTTCTAGTTCTAGGTTTTATGGTTCAGCAAAATCGTTTTATGGACTATGCCCCTAATTTTGAAAAAACGATCACGCATAAAGACTTTGATAATCTTCTCGAGGCTACAGCAAAAGGCGAGGATATATCAACTATGGAGCGCGTATACCGTTGGGTTGCCGGTGTTCAAATGATCGTTGAAAGACCAATTGTCGGTTACGGAGCCAATAACTTCTACCCTTATTATAAAAAGAAAACCTTGGCGAGCTTTGAAACCTACGTAAGTGATAACCCTGAAAAATCTGGAATTCACTCTTACTACTTAATGACAGCTGTTGAGCAAGGAATACCTGGCTTAATTATTTTCTTGACTTTACTCTACACATTACTAGTTACTGCGGAAAGAACCTATCACAGACTTAAAGACTCATTTTATCAGCTTTTAGTAGCAGCGGCTTATGTCAGTATTGTAATAATACTTTCACTGTTGGTGGTTAATGATCTATTGGAGGCTGACAAAGTCGGTCCTTTCTTCTTCCTCGCTGCAGCTTTTATCGTCCTTGCAAATAGACAGTTAAAAGCAGAAAGCAAAGAATCAGATTAATAATAAGTCTTTGGGCGATGGACTGCGTCCACTGGCTATTCGTGGTTTCCCTAGGTCATCCTTTGTAAATGCTACATAAAATATTGAATTTACTTCAGGATCAGCCCTTCACGCTGTTCCGGACTGACCACTACTATCCATCTCGCAGGTATTACTTTTGAAGCCAATCAATCGCTTCTTGATATCCCAAAAGCCCTCGACCAACTATATGATGATCACACACATCGGTCAGATAAGAGTGATGTCGAAAGCTTTCTCGTGCGTAAATATCACTTATATGAACTTCAACAACCTTCTCAGGAATTGCTTTAATAGTATCTGCAATTGCAATAGAAGTATGTGTGTATCCGGCAGCATTCAATACAATTCCCCAACTATTGAGTCCATACTCTTGAAGCAAATCAATAATCTTTCCTTCAGAATTTGTCTGCTCATATGCCAAATTCAAATTTGCATACTTTAATTTTAATTTTGCAAAGTAGGAATCAAAAGTTTCGCTACCATAAATTTCAGGTTCTCTACTACCTAGAAGGTTTAGATTTGGTCCATTGAGAATAAGAATATTGTGATAAGCCATACGGTCTAATAAATAAAAAGTCCTTCTAGTCTATAACCAGAAAGACAATATTAGTGCTTTTTTTTTGGACGATAAGTCCACCCATTCACTTTAGTTTACTACTTCTGATAAGAATTTCAACCTCATTATTTTAATTTCTTCATAAGTGATGTCATCTTCTTTGAGCTCATTGAACGCCTCATCAACCGAATCATTAGCAGCATCTGCGAAATAATCCATGACATCTTCTTGTGTATATTCGTCGATATTTTCTTCAATATAATAAGTAAGATCCAACTTGGTACCAGCAGAAACAATCATATTCATTTCATCAAGTATTTCTTCAAAATTTAAACCTACACTTGAGGCAATGTCCTCTAATGGTAACTTTTTATCAATTCCTTGAATTATCGTAATCTTATTCTTGGATTTATTTGCAACTTGTCGCACAACATAATCCTGAGGACGCTCAATTTCGTTTTCCTCGACATAATACTTGATCAATTCTATGAACTTTGAACCATACTTATCTAGTTTTTCCCGCGCTGACTCCACTAATCTTCACCATATCCTCCCTGTTGGCGGGATAATACGTAGCCATATCAATAAGCGAAGGGTCACCAAAAATAATCCAAGGTTTCACTTCTAGTCTTTTGGCTTCTTTTAGCCTCAGCTCCTTTAGCATTTTGAAAAGTGGTTCATCTAAAGCAGTACCTGAATCAGATTTTGAATCGAGAGAGCTTTCCATCTCTTCGTAATTATGATTTGTTGTGATCTGAACTGGTACTGGTGATTTCAAGAATGAATGACCTGATTCTGATAACTTGATCAAACCGTAACTCTCTATATCTTTATAAACCAAGCCTAAGAGGAGCATTTGTCTTAATACAGAATTCCAATGCAACTCTGTTTTATCTTTTCCGCATCCAAAGAGAGGCAAGCGATCAAACTTGTAATCCTTCATTTCTTTGGTGTTATTTCCGAATGTGAAATCAACCAATGTCTTTACTGTGTAATTCTCATTTAAAGCTACTATTGCATCCAATGCCGTCTTGACATCATCTTTAGCTTCAATTATCGGCTTAGGATTTCGGCAGTTATCACATAGATCTCCACACGACTCTTGTTTGAAAGCTTCCCCAAAATAATTCAATAGAAAAACCCTTCTACACGAACCAGTCTCCACATATGCTATCATTTCTTCAAGCAATTGACCTCCCATTTCTCGCTCTGCTACGGTCTTGTCTCTCAAGAATTTCTCAAGCCTGTTTATATCCTTGTAGGCGTAGTAAGCAATACATCTTGACTGTAAACCATCTCGTCCAGCACGTCCTGTTTCTTGATAGTAATTTTCTATACTTTTCGGAATATCATAATGAAAGACAAACCGTACATCTGGCTTGTCAATTCCCATACCAAAGGCAATCGTTGCTACAATAACATCTATTTCTTCCATCAGAAAACCATCCTGAATACTTGATCTCAATTTAGCGTCAAGCCCAGCATGATATGGCGCAGCATTTACGCCATTAACTTTGAGTAATTCAGTAATTTTCTCTGTAGTCTTTCTAGCTTGTACGTAAATGATTCCCGATTGTCCAGGCATCGACTTGATCACCTGAATCATATTCTGAATCGTCTTTTCACCACTGACCTTTGGACGAACTTCATAAACAAGATTATCTCTATTAAATGAAGAAAAGAAGGTCTTATGGTTCTCCATATCCAGATTCTTAACAATATCAGACTGAACTTTTGGAGTAGCGGTTGCAGTCAGTGCTATGATAGGAATGTCACTATTGATAGCCTTTATCATTTCTCTGATTCGTCGATACTCCGGTCTGAAATCATGACCCCACTCAGAAATACAATGTGCTTCATCAACTGCAACAAAAGACAATGGGACTGAACTAAAAAAAGCGATATTCTCCTCCTTAGTCAAAGTCTCAGGAGCAACAAATAGCAACTTCGTTTTTCCATCAACAATATCACTCATCACCTCTCTTTGTTGAGTCTTATTTAATGATGAATTCAAAAAATGTGCTACTGAGCGATCTTCGCAGTGTGCTCTTACAGAGTCTACTTGATTTTTCATCAAAGCAATCAACGGAGAAATAACGAGAGCTGTTCCTTCCATTAACAATGCTGGCAATTGATAACACAAAGATTTACCACCGCCAGTAGGCATTAGTACGAATGTGTCATTCCCATCCATAACATGATGGATAATTTCCTCTTGTTGTCCTTTAAAACTCTCAAATCCAAAGTACTTTTCTAATCCAGCCTTAAGATCTATTTGTTCTGCAATCATTATAGTATTAGTTAGATATGGCAAAGAATTAAATGTCCATTTTCAACACATGAATTTCCAATAAAATAAAACAAGCTAATTCCTAATCCTGTTCAGTCACATTTAATAAAATCGGTAGATTCCGATCAAAGTTTCCCATTGTGTATTTTGGAAAATACGATATATAAATATAACATTTAAAAACTTTAAGTTAACAGTAAAGTGAAGATTATTTCCTAAGAGCAATTCGCTCTTCAATAAACTAATATTTATTATATATATCAAATAATCAATCTATATGCATCATGATCATCAACCAAATTTAAATCTTGGCTCTTCGCCAAAGACAAAAGTTTAAACTAATTTATAAGCGAATCATTGTGTCAGAAACACATATATTATGACACGCTCTATACTTTAGAGAGGGTTTAATGACATGAAGTAATCACAGAAGCTATATTTTTACGTAAAACTTACTAGCAGTGAATATTCAACAACTCGGAAAAAATACAATTCTTAAGGAAGCTGAAGCATTACGTCATCTCGCTGATAGTTTGTCTAAAGAATTTGAACTAGTTGTTGAAAAAATTTTAAGGTCGAAAGGTCGAGTGATCATTACTGGAGTCGGAAAATCGGCGATTGTTGCTCAAAAGATCGTTGCAACATTCAATAGTACTGGTACTCAAGCAATCTTTATGCATGCTGCAGATGCTGTACATGGAGATCTAGGCATGATCGATGAGAAAGATATTATTATCTGTATCTCAAAGAGTGGAAGTACAAGTGAGCTTCGTGTACTAGTCCCTATTCTCAGAAATTATGGTGTCTTCATAATAGGTATGACAGCTGAAATCAATTCATTTTTAGCTCAGCAGTCAGATCTCCTTCTACACACACCTATGACAGAAGAAGCAGATCCCAACAAACTAGCACCAACCACCTCTACAACCTTGCAAAGTGCAATGGGTGATGCATTGGCTATCAGTTTACTCTCCCTTAAGGGCTTTACCCCAGAGCATTTTGCGAAATATCACCCTGGCGGTCTTTTGGGTAAACAGCTATATCTTAGAGTAAGTGATCTTATCGAACCTTCTGACAATCCACGAGTTTCTGATACTAGTGCGATTAAAGAAATCCTTCTCAACATGAGTCAATTTCGATTGGGCGCAACAGCAGTTACTAACAATTCTGATGAAATTATCGGAATTATAACAGATGGAGATTTGCGTAGATGGTTTCAGAAAGAGTTACCCCCCCAGGATGCAATTGCAAAGAATATAATGACAAAATTGCCAAAGTCAGTCGAAAAAACAGAATTGGCTATATCAGCTTTTCGTCTCATGACTAAATATGAAATCACTCAACTGCCCGTACTTGAAAGTGGTAAGTACATTGGAATGATTCATATGAATAGTCTACTTCGAGAAGGCTTTGTGTAAAAAGCATTCAGTTATTCTGTTCTTGCATGACTAGAAAAATTTATCGTATCAATAATTGGAATGAATATCAAAAGATCTTCAACTTTTGTTCTTGTCCAATTTTACAATTGACTTGACAATTTCACCTGATATCATAATCAGTTCTTACAGTTCAGATTTTCATATATGAAAAAAGCTAAACTATACCGCAATTTCTTCATTCAATGACTATCTTTGATGTTTATTGCTAGAATGATTACAAGCATGTTTAATAGCTGTATTTTACTCTAGCTTTTTATGTTATACGCTTAAGCATTTATTGTGCTGACAAGAGCGAAAACCAACTCAGAAAACATGGCAGTTGATGTAATTCTAGGACTCCAATGGGGCGATGAAGGAAAAGGAAAAATTGTTGATTATTTAGCTGCTCAATACGATGTAGTTTGCAGATTTCAAGGAGGCCCGAATGCTGGACACACTATTGTAATCGGTGATCAGAAATACGTGCTTCACACAATTCCATCAGGAATTTTCCGTGAAGATATTATGAATGTTGTTGGCAATGGCGTCGTACTAGACCCAATAACTTTTGACAAGGAGATTCAAAAACTTGAATCGGCAAATATTCCATTCAAAGACAGACTCCTTCTATCCAAAAAAGCTCATCTTATTCTTCCAACTCATCGGATGCTTGATGCTGCGAGTGAGGCTTCAAAAGGAAAATTGAAGATAGGATCCACTCTGAAAGGAATAGGGCCTACTTACATGGATAAGACAGGTAGAAATGGCTTGAGAATCGGTGATATAATGTTGCCAGATTTCGTAGATAGATACAATAAATTAAAGGAGAAGCACCTTGGCATGCTTGTTAATTACGATTCAATCGACTTCGATCTGGAAGGAGAGGAGACACGGTGGATGAACTGCATTGAAAAGCTAAAAACTCTACAACAAATCAACTGTGAGTATTATGTAAATTCGCAGATAAAAGCAGGAAAGAAAATTCTCGCAGAGGGTGCTCAAGGATCAATGCTCGACATCGATTATGGAACTTATCCTTACGTAACTTCAAGTAATACGATCACTGCCGGAGTGTGCACAGGTCTTGGAATTGCTCCACATCTTATAGGCGAAGTCATAGGTATTACAAAAGCCTATTGCACAAGAGTAGGCTCAGGACCATTTCCTTCAGAATTGCATGGAAGCGTAGGAGAACGTCTCAGAAAGTTAGGTAATGAATTTGGAGCGACGACGGGGCGCCCGAGAAGATGCGGGTGGATTGACATTCCGCAGCTTAATTACACTATTATGATCAATGGAGTTACTCAACTTGTTATAACCAAAATGGATGTACTAAATGAGTTTGAAGAGATTTCAATGGCTGCCAAGTACAAGTATGATGGTGAATTACATGATGAAGTACCGTACGATATGGATGGTACACAAACTGATGTCGAAATAGAGAATATTGACGGTTGGCAACAATCCCTTGAGGGTATAACAGATTATGAAAAGCTTCCTTCTACTGCTCAATCGTACTTAGCTACATTGGAGAATAAGTTGGGAACAAAGGTAACGATGGTATCTACTGGACCAAAAAGATCAGAACTAATCATTCGATAAGTTGAAGAGACATATTTTTGAATTAGTTTGGTATAAAACAGCAAATTACCTTAATTTTGCGCTCAGTCAGAATAAAGACAATGAATTCCAAAGGGAATTCTCGAAGATAAACCGGTCCTATAGCTCAGTTGGTTAGAGCACCTGACTCATAATCAGGTGGCCCAAGGTTCAAGTCCTTGTGGGACCACTTAAGCCCTGTTAGTCCTTGGATTTTCAGGGCTTTGTTTTTCATAGTTTGCAAGGAACAGTCATAGGTGTGGTATTCTTTTCTCTCTTTCTCGGGAATCTACAAAAGGAGCATCATCTATCTATATATCTTTTATTTCCATTCGTTGATTAGATTTTAATACGATAGATTCCCCACAATTTAGCACTTACTAAAGCTACAAAACCCTAAAGTATTTGGATTTCTATTAATATAATAGAGTTCTATGATAAGAGCTATCTTATTAATATGCGTAATCTTTGTCACCAGTTTGGCTTTTAGTCAAAACTTAACAGATTTAGAAAAATATGACTTTATGTATCTTATTATTTAAAAAAAACTAAAAACATTATAAGTTTTTAATATTCTTTCAATAAATGTTTCTTTTTTACCAAATAGTTATGCTTCATTTCCCTATTTTAAATTTCGTCGGTAGTATTTTAGTTAAATATTCTAAATTAAATTTTAAATAAAATAGTTCGTTTTGTGTTATTATTACAATTTACATTCTTACTGTTTTAGACTTTTGATTGCTATTTTTAATATGATTTATCTATTGGATACAAATTGCATTATTTCACTAATAGTTCCTACACAATCTTTAGCGGAAAAATTGAAATAATAATCACTTTTTACCTTAAAATCCTCTACTCTACTTTTATCTATATTTTTGAGTTCTTTAGATAAATTTTCAACGCAACAGTTTTTAGTTGCTAGTTCACTTATGGATTCTGGGGTTTCGTGATCTACCAAATCAACCAAAATTAAAACGTCTCCCTTATACACCCATCTTGCTAATAAAGTTGAATAATGGCCGATAACTATACCACCACTAGGAAAACCATTTAAGATCACCTCTACTCCTTGTTCTTCGAAAAAACTTTTAGTGGAATCATACATTCTGGGGTGACCTTTTACAACCAAATTTAGACCAGATGATTTTACAGAATGAATAATTTTGTTGATCACTTTTTTATAATAATCGACATCAATCCTTCCATCCTCAATCAAAGTTTGGTAACAGTAAACCACTGTATTATCTAGTTTCACAACCTTCTGATTTGAATCATTATTTTTCAATAAATGAAAATAATTGGTATTGTCAAAGAAAAATGTGTTGTTGTGCCATTCTTTCCAATATTCACTGTAAACAAAAGCAATATGAGGGTACAAGTCTTTTCTATCAGAAGTTAAACCTCTGGAATAACCAAAAATATGAACTTTAAAAAGTGAAATTGCTTTTCTTAATCGAATTGCATAGGTTAAATATCTTATAGCTTTAATAAACTTACGAATGAAAAAAGAAAACTCTCTTTTCAAAAAGTCTATGTACATCCCATGCTGAATAAAAATAACTTTACAGTCGTTTTCCCTGCTTATTTTTGTCATTAGCAAATCAGGAATTCTATTACCATTTATAAAAACATATGAATTCATATACTGTTTAGCTACTCCTTTTATCCAATCTAAGAATCCATATGCTTTTATAAATGGATATTTCTCTCTGAATATTGCTAATTGATTTGGATCCTCCAAAACAACCACAATATTTTCTGTGTTGAAATTTTCTTCGAGTCTATTGAAGTAAAATCTCTCTACGTTAACCTTATCTATTTCAAAAAATACAAGCATTCAACTATTTTTTAAACATATTCATTGATTTCAATCCAGCTTTCATAAAATTAAAATCCGTTCCAAAGGCTATAAAAGAATAATTTTCCTTCATAGCATTCTGCACTCTGTACTCTTCGATTGGCACAATGTGCAATCCACTAGCCATCTGGTGTTTCTTACAAATAGCATTGAACTTTTCTATCGCTTCTTTTACATCTGGCCGATCAAATTTTCCTGGATAGCCCATAGATGCCGATAAATCGTAGGGTCCGATCATCAAAGCATCAATTCCGTCTACTTTCGCTATGGACTCTAAATCATTGATTGCATCAATATGTTCGATTTGGCCTATAACTGTTAATTCTTTATCTACCCATTCCAGATACTGACTAAAATTATCTCCGTATCCCTGAGCCCTTGAAAGCCCCACTCCTCTTTTTCCTTTTGGTGGATAATAAGCGTAAGAAATTAGTTTTTCTGCATCTTCAGCTGAGTTTATCATTGGTGCTATAATGCCGTCTGCCCCTGCATCTAAGGCATATTTTATGCTAACCTCATCATTTTTGGCAACTCTTACAAACATAGCTGTGTTGCTTGCCTGACCTGCGATAATAAGATGTCTTAGTGTATCTAAGCTAATGAGGTTATGCTCTACATCGATAGCTATCCAATCAAATTTAGCCTGAGACAGTACTTCTACCACAGAAGTATGACCAATAGTTAACCAGGTTCCTATGGTCAATCTATTCTCTTTAATTGTTTTCTTTAAATAGTTTACTTTCATTATTTCAGTTTTGCCATGATGGTCACAGGTCCTCCATTACCATCAATAGTTCTTAGAGGTGCTACTACTGCCCAATCAATTTTATTATTTTTTAAATTTTTAAAGGACACATCTTCAATAATGAGAAAAGGATTATCTCTACATAGAAATGCCCTATGTCCTTCTCTACCTTCTGGTCTATGTTTCCAAGATGTTAAAGAAATAGCATCAAATCCTATGATTTTCAAATCCTTGAACTCTTCCCTTAACTCAATGGCTAAAGAGGCGTGAAGTCCTGGATTATCATTGTGATATTTATCCTCGTTGCGATATTGTTCATAATCCATATCAATCAATAAAAAATCTACATCCATAGGAACGTTATCTAAATTAAGATCCTCTCTTTGGATCAATTTTGCTACTTTACAAGGACACTTCACAACAGCTACTTTTGTATAATAAAAATCATCTGCATCATAATCTAATGTCTTTTTTCCATCCATACAGAAATGAAAAGGTGTATCCATGTGCGTTCCCATATGATTGTTGGAAAAGTTTATGGTCGTTGTATTGGCTCCTATTCCATCTACTATTTGACTTTTAGGCGAAATACTTATTTGATCTCGATCTCCATAAGACGGGGTATCCTCAGTAAGTGGGTGAGACATGAAAATAATTTTATTCATTGCTTTAAATTTTATGTATTCTTAGTATGAAGTAATACTTATTTTCAAAGGGGCCGAGTGCCAGATAATCATAAACCTTTTTTCGCGCCAATATAAGACCGTAATCTTTAGTAGTATAAAATGATGTTATTCCTTCTACTTTTTTAAGGGCCTCTTCATTTTCTATAAACGGGAACATTGTCTCAAATTGAGCAGTATCTTTACCTCCTCTATCCATCATAAGGTCATCAAACATTTTTCTTATTTCTTCTGATGTTTTATCAAACAAACTGAAAAAGTCTTGTCTTGGAAATGATTCAATCTTACTACTAAAACCGGCATTTATAATATTTACATCATAAGTTTCCATATTCTCACCTAAAAAGTTCAAATTTCTAACAATGTTATTAATAACATGAACCTTAGGCTGATGATAACTTCTATTTTTTCCGAAATACCTTGGATCGAAGTGATTCGGATCATCATCATCTTGTGAAGTAATATTTGTTCCTCTTTCGTTACCTATAACTTTAGCTGTTTCATGAATTTGAAAGTTCATGTCTACTCCCAATAAGACTATTTCATCAAAACCAAGGTGATTCATTACTTGCATTCCTTCATAAATCACAGAACCTCCTAAATTGACTCTGGGCAAATCAGTCGAAAAACTTTGACCGAAAACGGGCTTCATCCAAAACATATTTTTAAGGTTAGGTAATATTTTTTTAAAGTTCTTATTACGGAAATGACGATCCGGAAAGAAAGCAAATTCCATATCTTTCACAATCTCTTTTATTTCTGGCGCGAGATCCTGCAACACTAAGTCATCTATACACATATAGAAATTTGGCACCCAATTTAGACGTTCTCTCATAATGTAAAATCTATTGAAACAGATTACATACTCATCCTTCAACATATAAAGAGGCGTCTCGTTTAGACTGGGCCCATTCCCTAAGAGGAATACCCTTTTACCTTTATACTTATTTTTAATCTCAGCCCAACGAGTATTATCATTGGCACTATTATCAAACAAACGAATGAAATAATAAGAGATTCTGTAATATGCCTTTTTAATTACGGAAGATATACCTTCGTTTTTATATGTTTTTAAAATTTTTTGAACCATACTCTCTTTATATTAGTCATTATTAAATTTTTCTTGTCTCTAGCTTAGTGCTTCGTAAGTAAAATAATTCCCCATTAACTAACAATTATGCCCGTACAATTATTAAAATTTTAATAAAAATAGAAGTGAAACCAAAAAAGGAACTAAAGTAGCGCGCAGTATGAATTGTAAAAACCCTTTTTTTAGCACTTTATTTGAATAAAATAATGCCCATGGCAAATAAAAACCACCATATCCTATAATCAACGCTATGGGGAATAAGAAAAGTGAAGTCTTGTCAAAAAATAGAAACAAAAATATCAAAATTAAAATTCCACTGACCAAATCACTAATCTGCGAATTCACCCTATTTGTCATACTGTATATGTGGGTATGAAAAGCTCCATTGAGTTGCAAATAATACGCTAGACATAAAAGAATCCATACCAAATCATCCACTTTTTTGAATGACTTTGATAACAACTCCAAAAGATCGAATCCTATAAAATAGAAACCAAGTACCAAAACCAAAAATATAAGGTTGCTACGCAGAACATTCTTTAAAGCATTATTAAAGAATACATCATAAGACTTGGAAATTCTTTTTGCATTCAAATTCGGAATATTACTGTAAAATGGCACTCTAGAAAACAACCGTGTAGAATCAAGAATTTTTAATGAATAAGTAAAGGATATAATCTCTTTTGCATTAGCATAACTTCCAAACCATAACGAAAATAGACTAACCAATCCATAAGAACTTAGTGATGAGATGGTTCCTTTCCAGGCCATGGGCCAAACGAATTTGAATACTTCTTTGTCAAGATACAATTTATGTTTCTCTACAACTTTTCGCTTTTCATAACTATTTCTAAAGGATATGCCTAAAATTAATTGCCACAATGTATAGTTAATGATTAGTGTTAACAGGTATGGATAAATTAAGAAGGCTCCCAATCCAATAATCAAACTAAAGAAGTTGACAATAGATTCTAACCGTTTAACTAATGCTAAGCATTTCACTCCAATCAGATAGGATGTGTATCTTCTGTTATAAAAGGACGTGATCAATCCAATCACAAATAAATACCAGAAATAAATACTAAAGTCATCTACAGATAATTGTATTTCTCTTTGATATATGTATAATGTTCCTATTGAAACAACCAACAATAAGAAAAATATAGTTAGCACAGAGTAAACAAATCTTATGGTAGAATCGATTCGCAATAGTAGCTTATCTTTTACTTGATCACAAACCTCTCCTACAACTTGTTTCCCTTTTAACAAAGACCAACTACCTGTACTAGCTTGTGATAAAATTCTCACAAAGACATTCTGAAATCCTAAGTCAAATAAGTTTTGAAGCGACACAAACAACGTAAAGATCATCCATAACGCTGCAGCTTCACTTGATAAATATTTATATATAATTGGGAATACTACTAGAACTTGAATACTCTTTACAATGTGTACAAGCCAAGAATTTATCTCAACACTTTCAAGTAAATTATTTCTTAACTTTTTAAACATATTTTCTCTTTACACTTGAAATTCCAAAGCATTTAACATAAGCACATAAAACCAAACTGTGTTAGAGACGAATATATTTTCTGTCATACCAATAACCAAGTAAGAAATCAACATACAAGACACAACTTTATATAGTGTTATGTTTCTATCCTGATCTAAATTCTTATATGTTCTTCTTATAATGCTAAATAGAATAAAGAAGAATAGAAGTGACGGTACAATGCCTACAGCACTAGTATGACCTAAAATCTCGTTATGAGAAGAAAACCCAAAAGTATTCAATAGATACTGGTATCCCTTTACATCAAAGATACCAGAGTTATTCACGGCAATTGAAATAATGTACAAATCGATCACCTAAACCAAATGCAATAGAACCTGGAGAGAAAGATTTTTCCATTGTTACTTTAAAGAAGGTGCTTAAGTAAGGTATATCGAAAAAGTTCACATTGATAATCAATACGCTGAAAGAAATACCGAAAAACATGAACTTAAAGAATTTAGTTTTTAAAGAATCATATTTCCAAAAGTTAAATAATAGTATTAAAATCGTAGTGAAAATTGCAGCTCTTGAAGATAAAATCAACAATACTGAACCAAAGACAGCAAAATAAATAAGCTTAAGATAAATTCTTCTAATTAAAATATTGGCAAAAAAAATACAGGTCACCACCAATAAAGATAAGTTCGTCTCGTTCAAAAAAGTATAGGTCAAATCTCTCTTAATGACTAATTTATTCCTTGAGTTGTAATAATAGTTATTATCTAAATTCAAGGAAAAGTTTCCCAGAACATCTTTAAAAAATGTAAAAATACTGAATGCTGAAAAAATGATAAGTAAATAGAAAAGTAGTCTTTTGTGGTGCTTAAACAGAGTCTTATTGGATTTCCCTATAAAGTAAAACAGAAAAGGACCGACCACATATCGAAGTATTTCTTTAAAAGCAGAAATATTTTCAATCTGGAGATAAAAAAATGAAACATAAACGATAAAGAAAAAAGCAAAAACATCAAAATAAAAATATTTTACTCTTGAAATAGGAGTAAATACTAACAATCCTAAACCTATTGCTACCGCATAAATCGGACTGACAAATAAGGGCAAAAATAAAAAGAATCGCTACCTAAAGTTCACTTCTCATATTATAATCTCAGCAAACTATTTTGTTTTTTTCAAACTAAACTCTTGTTTAAACACTACTATTTTAAGCCAAAAACCGCCATTTAACCAATCATTACTTTTAAAACAAATAGAAGACTTTATCAACGGTTCATGACCGTTCAAACAAACTATTAATCCGCTTTTTGAGTCATTAAAAACTCTGCCCACAGGAAATCATGCACACTCATCAATATCGCTAGCTTCCAAATGATCCATTTCAAATAAGAATGGATTATTTCCTAACCTATTTTGTATTTTTCTATTAGTTTCTCTTGAAAATATATATATGCATGAATTTTCATGATATATAGGTTCTAACAGTTGCGTTTGTATTAAATTTTTAGGATCGTGTCCTACAGGTTTCCCGTTTTTTAAAATAAAATCTTTGTTGTAATGGAGTTACAGAAAACAGAGCATCATATTCTTTATTATTCTCAAAATAGACCTCTATGGCAGCATCTATTGTCTCTGTTTTTAACAAAGGATTAGTTGAATGCGTCTGGAAAATAATTTCATTTTGTGCATACTTGATATCATGAGCAATCAATGGTTGAATACTAACCGCATCTCCAAGTAAATAATCTGGTCTATCAATTACTTTAACTAATTTAAAACGTGAAACAATTTCTTTAATCTTATTTGAATCTGTATTAATTATAATTTCATCAACATATTTACTTCGCGAAAGTGCTTCTAAAATCCAATGGCATACTGGCTTCCCATTGAGCGGTCTTATATTTTTATTAGGTACCCTTTCGCTGTTTCCTTTCATTGGAACCAATGCTGTAACTCTCATATTATGCATTATATTGATACTTTAATAGTAATTTTTCTTGATCAACTCTTTTTGATTAACCTTATGTTGTTGGACCATGACCATCCTCAGGGTACATAATCGCAAAAATACCGTTACCTATATCTACATGAGTACCTTGTTTTGAAGGGTCTTTAAAGAATGTTCTGTCTTTTAATTCATCATATGGAATATTTACATTCATATTCTCAATAGGAGACCATTTGACACGTTCAAGTCCAATAATAGGATATTGTATATCAATGACATTTTTATGAGATTCATAACCTCTTTCAAACTTATCTACAGTTGTGTAAGATGATACAATTGCTTTCACATTTTTATTTATTTGATATATTCCTAACTCTATTTCTGATTTAGCGTTAGCTAAAAATTGTAAACCAGCATAAATATCTGGAGATAGTCCTTTGTACTGTTCTATATTTTTTAAAGTGTCTACTACCATGACTAATAATTTAATTCATTTGCAAAATACTCTACTATCCAAGATCTAAATATCATGTCATTCTCTGTAAAATCTTTAAAAACTTTACCATATCCCTTGTTCAATATCAATCCTAACAATGTTCCTTTATTTTTTTTATCTTTACTAAGTGCAACTAAGTATGTATCAATGTCCAATCTTTTTACTTGATCCGCATAGCCATCCCAGATCTTCTCAAATAACTCACGAGAATTCTGTCTTAATTCAGAAGTGATATAACCTTTCTTCATAGAAACGAAGTTGGACATATCCATTCCGAAAGAAATAGCTATTCCGTGTGGAATTCCATAGTTTGTTAAACTTTCAATTGCATGACCAAACGAATGTCCATAATTAAAAACTTGTCTTTCATTTTTATCATACTCATCTATTTCGATGTAACTTTTCTTTATTTCTAAGCTTCTAGCTATAACTCCTCTTAATACATTTTTATCAATTAATGCTTGCTCATAATCTCTTTTATATCTATCAAAATCTTCCTCACCAGCTACTACAAAATAATGAGCCATTTCACCTAAACCTGACTGTAACTCTCTAAATGGCAGTGTATTAAGAAATTTTGGGTCAACATAAATTTTATTTGGAGGATAAAAGCCGCCTACTTGATTTTTAAACTTTCCGAAATTTATCGATGTCTTACTACCGATACAACTATCACCCTGAGCTAGTAATGTAGTAGGAAAAAAATACCATTGTACTCCTCTATATAATATAGAAGCAATAAATGCTGTTACATCTTGAGTGATTCCTCCACCAATTGCTATTAATCTATGGTTTTTACGAAAACCTCTTTCAATAAGAGTATTGATAACTGGCTCTACTTCTTGATAGCTTTTTTGTGATTCAGCTGCATCAATACCGATGTAATTATAATTTACTAATACATCTTCAAACCAATCTGGATAAAGAAATTTTACCTTATTATCAATAATTATAAAGTCACCTTTTTTTAACTCTATTTCAAGTGATTTTTTTACATTGTCTATGAAATTTACTTCATAGTTGTGAATATTAGATTTTACTATAAAATTATATTGTTGTATATCCTCCATCTATTATTAAGTTTTGTCCCACAATATATGAATTCAAGTTACTTGAAAGAAATAAGACCCCTTTAGCAATCTCTTCTGGAAAGGCAAGTCTATTTTGTGGTATTTTATTGTTAATTAGATTTAATTCTTCTTCTGTATTTGTTGTTTTCGTTAATTCTGTTAAGGTAAACCCAGGGCTTACAGCGTTTACTAGCACATTGTTTCTAGCCCACTCAACTGCTAACGTCTTGTTTATACCCAATAACGCCATTTTACTTGCAGAATAAGATAACCTTCCTGGCCTAGTAACTACTCCCCAAATTGAGGAAATATTTACAATTCTACCCCAATTCCTCTCTATCATTTGTTGACCAAAAGCTTGCGCCAATAAAAAAGGGCCATGAACATTTATTTCTTGAAGTTGCAAAAAACTTTCATCTGTAATTTTATCTGCATCTGAAACTATATTTATTCCAGCATTATTAATAAGTATATCTACAACTGTTAATTCTAATGTTTTACCTATAAAATCTTTTACTTTATCAGGGTAACTTAAGTTTAGTTGTAAGTATGTCAATTGTGAGTTTTTGTTTGTAGCATTGAGCTCTTTAATTTGTGCTACATTTGTGCCAGTAGCGAAAACCTTAGCTCCAGACTGCAGTAATACCTCTACTATAGCCTTTCCAATACCTCTAGTGCCCCCAGTAACAAGAGCTGTTTTATTTTCTAAATTAATTTCAACAGCCATTACTTTAATGCATTAATTAGATTCATAACAGCATCTACTTCCATTTTTAATTTACCTTCTTTAGCATAAGAACCAATGTGTGGTGTTAAAATTACGTTATCTAAATCACAGAACTTACCAGTATAAGGTTCATTGCTGAAAACATCTAGAGCTGCAGCAGATAATTTTTCGTTGGTTAACACTTCATACAAAGCATCTTCATTTATAACGCCTCCTCTTGAAACGTTCACTAAAAACGCACCATCCTTTAAATAAGATAACTCTTTTTGATTTATAATAGGGGATCCCTCTGAATTACCAGGTATGTGAATGGTTATAATATCACATTGATTAAGTAATTGTTCTAAGCTAAGAATTTCAACATTATTTTTTTCTGCCCAATCCCTATCTGGATATAAATCATATCCTGTAACTGGATTTCCAAGAGATCTAAACATTTCAGCAACCATTCTACCAATTCTACCAAGACCTAGAACTCCAACTTTTTTTTCAAATAACAAGTTACCTGTTTGTTTTTTCCAAGTTCTATTTTTCAAGTCATAATGTGCATTTGGAATTCTCCTTAATAAAGATAGAGTTAAGCCTAATGTTAATTCGGCAACTGCTCTTGTTGGTCCATTTGGCGTGTTTAAAACTTTAATACCTTTATTCTCAGCATACGAAATGTCGACACTATCCATACCAACCCCAACTCTACTTATACATTTTAAATTAGGTAAAGAGTCAATTACTATTGAATCCAAAGTCTCAACTCCGGCAACTATTCCAACACAATCCTTTCCAAGAGTAATCGTTTCTTTTATAGTTAGTTTTCTTCCAAATGGGTTTTTTACAACTTCGTATCCACTGGCTTCCAAAAGCTCAAAGGGTTTAAGACTAATTTGTCCTATTGATGATGGCGACGCTAAAATTTTCATGATGCAAATATTTTATAAATTAAAACCTTATTAAATTTCACTATTTTCGTACACTTTTTGAACTAAAGATAAAGTTTCAAATGCATCTTGTAATGTTCCTTGTTTGACTTTTCCCTTGCCATTGACTGCATTTATAAATTCTTCAATCTCTAAATTCCAAGAATTGTCGTTTTCAAATGAAATAATCGTTTCTTTGGGTTTACCCATTGCAAATGTTATATCTTCAAACTCTCTACGCCCAATAATCAGTTTTTCTGGAGCATAACTTCTAGTTCCTGAAAGTATTCCATCTAGGTTCAAATATCCCTCTTCAAAACACATTTCTAATAAAAATTTATGTTTCCATTGCGTTGCGCTAGAATGCATGCTTGCAATCACATTATTATCTGATTGCATTAATACAAAGGCATTATCTTCTACTTTAATATCCCAATATGCAGTTGTTATATAACTATTAATTTTATTAAATTTTTCGGTAGAAAAATACCTCATTAGATCTAACATATGGATTCCTTGATCTATTAAAATACCCCCACCAGAATACTTCTTAAAGTTTCTCCAGTTTTTATCATAATCGATACTTCCAGCCTTACCATAAACACCCCTCATCCATAAAAGCTTACCCATTTCGCCAGAATCAATAATCTTTTTCGCTTCCATAATAGAATAATGATACCTATGATTAAAACCATATTTTAAGACTTTACCAGAGGATTCTAAGGCATCAAAAACACTGTCAAGTTCTTCTACTTTCATAGCAGGAGGCTTTTCACAAAAAACATGAAGTTCTTTATCTAAAGCTTTTGTTGTATATTCAGCTAAAACAGTGTTATAAGCACATATAAAAACTGCATCTAAACCAGAATCTAATAATTCATCATAGGAATTATAAAAAATTTGAGCATCAATATTTTCAGGCTGTTTCACATCATAAATACCAACTATTTCAATATCATTTCTTTCCGATAAAATTTTAGCCCTTAACTGTCCTATTTTACCATACCCTGCTATACCTATTTTAATCATAATTTAAAGTTTGATGCGTCCATATTTTGCGATTCTGTCTTGTTCCATTCTTCAATACCCATAAATTTATCTAGAAAAATATGATGAAAAAGTTGATGAATACATTCAACCATTCCATAAGTCTTCATTGGAACAAAAAGTGAAAAATCTGATAATATTTCAGTTTTATTCCCTTCATTTAAACCACTTAAACCAAAACTAGTAATGTTATATTGTTTACAATATTTAAGAACTTTTACAATGTTTTTACTATTACCACTTGAGCTAGTTGTAACAACTAAATCATTAGAAGTTGGTGAATTAATCTTTAAAAATTCTAAGAAACAACCCTCAAAATCATAATCATTCGCTAAAGCAGTTAACATTGCACTGTCACTAAGACAAAAGGCTAATATTCCTCCATTTTTTGACCAATCTAAAGCCATATGGTTTGAAAAGGAAGCACTAGCTCCATTTCCAAAGAAAAAGAGTCTACCTCCGTTTTCTTTTACCTTTTTAGTCTTCTCATTCAATTCATGAAAAAATGAGCTTGAATTTGAATTCTCTCCACTTATTTTGTATTCAGTTTTCTTAATTCCTGTGTGAAATGTGTCAATATAACTTTTAGCATAATCTTCCATATTATTTCTTTCTAAATTATTGTTTTTATTTGATAGTTATTTTTACAAGATCTACTTCCTAGAGATTACTTTTAGGGCCTTGTCGATAATAGCATTGCTTTTTAAGCTTTATCGATGATAGTTAGCTGTGCAGGTGTTCCAGATTCACCAAAAGTGCAATTAGATGCGACAAATTCTTGTGATGTTGGGTTATTCAGAGCGAACACTCTTGCAACACTTTCTCCTTAGCCTCCCAAGAAATTATGTTCTTCAGCCATTGCAATAAGCCGCGTTTTAGCAACAGAGTCTAAAATGGCTTTATCGTCTAATGGTTTGACTGTTTCTATATTTTTTTTATTATATTAATGAAGTAAACAATTTTTATTCTTTGTTATTAAAACTGCATTAGACTTTGGTCTGTATTTGCTTTAAAATATCTTTTACCGGTTCTTTCGCCAAAACAAAACCAACACTCAATACAAAACCTAAGAAAACACAAATAACACAAATTAGACTTCTTCTAGGAGCTGATTTTTCATAAGGGACTACCACTGGTCTTACATTAGAAAAAACAGGAAGTCTTTAGCTACCTGAAGTTTTACTTGTTCTAACTGGGTAACCACATTATCAAAAACTACACCAGCAGTTCTTAATTCGGATTCTAAACGGGTTTGTTGGTTCGAAAATCTATTGGTTCCAATACTCAAATTCCGGTCTTTAAAATCAGACAAACGGTCCTGTGCTTTAATCAGTAGAAGACGTTTTTCTGTGTATTGGGTTTCTAAATACCGTTGCAATTCTAAACTTGATTTGGTCTTTATAGCAATAATTTGTTCTTGTAAAATTAACTCTGCATTTTTTGCTACTTGTGCAGCAACTTGTGGATTTTTACTATTAGAAATTATTTCTATAAACCCATCCTTATCATTGATATTTATGCTTAACACCTCATCAATTTGTTCAAAGAGCTCTTCTTCTTCATCGGTAATAGATTCAATTCCAGTGAGCATTTCAGCACTTGATTGTTCTTGATCTGCTTTAAAAAAACCGAAGATTATAGACGGTAGACCGATGGTGTATTTTTTTAAAGTGGCCCCTATCGAAAGTGAAGCTCTTTCCTGATTAAAATACTCTTTTAAAGAATCTATTTCAGGTATGTTTTTAAGAGGGCTATCTAACAGTTCTTTTTTAAAGCTAGCACCTTCTATAATTTTACCGTACAATAATGGGGAAATTTCTTTACTACTTTCAGACATAGACCCTAGATTAACCCCTGCAAGAGATGCCAACCCTTTCAAACCACTAGAGCCTGATGAGCTAGCTCCATAATTTGGCGTAAACATAGAAGAAGCTGTATATTGATTTGGGGTAGTAATTGCAATAAGCACTCCCAAAACTCCAAAGAAAACTACACTGCCTAAAACTAGTTTTTTACTGCCCCATACCTTAGCAAGCAATGCGACGATATCTATTTGATCTTCTTGCTGCTGATTATTTTTTATCGCTTCCATTTACTTAAATTCTAGTGGCTAATAAAGTGGTAGTTAATGCTCCTGTTAGTATTGAAAATACATTAATAAATTTATCCATTAGCTGACCATTATCCCCTTTTACTCTCTCTGGTTTTTGTTCTAACGTAATGACAGATCCTGGATAGATTTTTGGATTATTAAACGCATGTATCTTTTTTGACTCACCATTAATATAAGTCACATGCATAAAAGCTATTCGGTCTTTTTTACCTCCAGATTTACGAATATAGTATTTGGCTCTTTTAACTTCTTCCCAGTTAAAAATTGTAGGAAAGTTGACCGCACCAGAAGTAATTACAGGCTCTAACTTTGAGCCTACTACTAATTTATCGCCATCTTGGAATAAATCTTTGATTAAAATATTTTCATCTTCAAAATCTGCATACAACTTTAAACCATCTCTCTGTATGTAAGAACTTCGTAAATAAGAATTATTAGTTAGTCCTCCAGATAATTCTAGCGCTTCATTTAAAGTTAACCTATCTGACTCTAAAATAATACTAGAAGGTATTTGTACTTCTCCTGTAACTGTAATTCTAGGTAAAATACCTGCACGTATTGGTGTCGTTACAGAAATAACATCATAATTCTGTAACAAATAAGGATTAGAAGGCATTTTTGATATTCCCTTTAAATAAGACAAATCTACTGTATAATTAATTCTGGTTGAGTAAGTACCCTCTTCTACATTTCTATCTTTTCGGTTGATAATTACTTCTGTTTGATTGGCATTGTCTAAGAAACCTCCTCCTGCTAGAATAGCATCTTCAACATACATTTTTTTAGTTAATGGCTTTGCTCCAGGGTTTCTGTACACTCCCGATTACTTCTATTGTTTCTGAAAGATCTTCAGATACCGCTTTTGAATACAAAATCACTTGATCTTTGGCTTGTAAAAAAGTAGCCTTAAGAATTGTTAAATCTTCTAAATTAAAAGTATTTACCTCATAAAGGCCTGTGTTTTCATCGAATCTCTTTACATCTACCCTGCTTGTAAGTACTCTAGATTGAAAGTCTAACTCTTCTAATGAAACTGACTGAAAAATTATGTCGAATAAAGAGAGGTTGTCTCGCAAAGTTATCGTTTTCGGAGCAACCCCAAAACCAGATATAGAAACTGTTTTTTTACCTTCCACCTCTGCTAAATTATATATTTTGATAGCATCGTTTTCTTCTAAAGACACCTTAACAACTCCTTGAAGGATTTCTTGTAAGTTGTACGTTTGGTAGGATAAAACACCTTTTTCATCTTCTTTATTAATATCTATCTTTTCTAAATAAGTATTTGGTTTTAAACCTTTTGCACCACTAATGATTAAATCTTTTAAATCGGTGTAAACATCTAGAGCATAAGTGCCCGGATTATTTACGTTACCTGCAATACTTACTTGGTTTTTCTGTTTTTCTAGAACACTCCCCACACTTACAACATCTCCATCCGTTAAAACAAATTTATTGTTTGAATCATTATCATATTTTGTAAAGTCTACTGTCGTTAAAAAACGATCGAATACTAAAGATTGCTCACGATCTTTAAAAGGTTTAATTCTAGAGATATTCATACTTTTCAATGAAGCGGTAGCACTTAGTCCTCCAGCATATTTGAATAGATCTTCTAATGTTTCTTCCGGGGTTAACTCAAAAATTGCCGCTTTTTTTACATTTCCTTTTAGAGTGACTGAAGATATCCTAGGACCAACAAATAATACATCATTGTTAGACAATCTAATGTCGTCATCTATATTTCCTTCTGTGATATAATCATACAAATCAATAGTTTTAATAAGCTTATTATTTCTGTATACTTTTACTACTCTAAGTGATCCAGATGTTTTAATACCTCCAGAAGCATACAAGGCATTTAAAACTGTTGCCATTCCATTAACCAAATGTGGTCCTGGTGTATTTACATTACCTAAAACTGAAACCTTTACAGGTCTGATTTGCGTTAAGGACACATCTAAAAAGGTTCTTGATGGTTTTGCCAATAACCCACTGTAATATTTCCCTAGAAATATCTTTAATCTTTTTTTAAGTGTTGCAAAAGAATTCCCAGCAGCAAAAAACACACCTAAATTAGGGATAGTAATATTTCCATTTAAGTCAATTTTAGAAACCAACTGTAAATTATTATCTCCAAATACGGTTATTCTTAACTCGTCTCCTGGAGCTAAAATATATCCCTCGTCTATATTACCAAGTAAATACTCTTTTTCACCAAAAGGATTGTTTACAAAAATATCATACCCGAAATAATTTTTTAACCCTTTTTCAATAATAGGTTCTGGCTTCAGAGTTTCTACGATAACTTCTGGCGTTGCAACCACTTCTAAATCCGTAACTACATCACTGGCAAATTCTGTGTCGTTTACTTTTGTTGAAGTGGTATTTGATTTTAAATAATTATCTAAATAAGTATCAAAATCGATACCTCTAAGCTGCGCCATTTTTTTTGCCTGTGCTAGACTAATACCTTTACTAGAAAGCGCACTTATTGCCTGATCTCTACTACTAATATTTAACTTGTTTGCCTCTTTTACAATATCTTGTTCCGTTTGTGAGTACAACTGTAAGACACTTAGAAAAGTGATAAATACTAAAAAAAATTTCATGAAATTTATATTAAAGTGTTTTTAACTCCTTATTACGGTGTTTATTCTGTTTCGGATACAAAGTTAGAATTCTTTACCATTCTAACATACTGAAATCCCTCTTTTCCAATGCGTAAGCAACCCTCTGGATTTTCCCATCAAAAATTACAGGAGAATTATAAAAAACAGCTTTTAATCCTCATAATCAGGTGGCCCAAGGTTCAAGTCCTTGTGGGACCACTTAAGCCCTGTTAGTCCTTGGATTTTCAGGGCTTTTTAGCACAAATTCTGCCTTATCCTTTCTAAATACAATGTTGTCAGATTCAACATCCTGTGATTCTAGAAAATCAGCAATGTTCTTGACTTGATCTATTTTACCTTTTCTATCAATAATATAGGAATCATATCCTAGCGATCGCAATAATTTCTCCGCATTCAAATGAGCTTCATTGCCTCTCTTCTCCGACAAAAACTCCATGACAATCAACGGAGCATTTTCTTCCAAATAGTCTCTGAATCCATTTATAACCTGATATTCTGCACCTTCAACATCAATCTTGATAATTTGCGGCTTTACCAGCTCTTGTTCCAGAAACTTGTCAAGTGTTACACTTTTAATTTTCACTGCAGTAGGTTTACTATTTGTAAACCACGACTCGTTCTTGAACTGATCAACATCCAACGTATTGTACTCTGAATAAAGGTTGGGGAATTCATAAAATTCTAAAAATGAAGAAGAGTCTGAAACAGCTAGATTACTACTTATAACATTGGCACAATCCGATGCATTCTTTTCCAAAATTCTGTAGGTCTTGGGTGAAGCTTCAAAGGAATAAACTTTTCCGAGCTGACCTACCAACTTTGAAGCAAGCATCGAAAAATAACCATAGTGGGCACCTACGTCGAAAAATACATCTTGCTCATTTAGATTACTGATCAAAAACTTAGCTAAACGTATTTCCGAATCATGCGATTTACCCCCTGTTAAATATATATCAGTACTAGAAGGCAGCAGTAAAGTCATTTCAGAACCTAAGAAAGTTTGCGCTCTAACTTCTTTCTCCTTTCTCTTTCTTTTGTAGATAAGCTCTCTAAAAAGTATTGCATTGATGTACTTATATGGATTTGATAGCATGCGAGCAATCTTCGAAGCAGAGGCAATTGTCTCAACTTGTCTTAATCCTGCATACAATTTCTCTTTCAGCATCATTTTGTGACTTAATAACCGATAGTACGAACACCCTGTTTACCATGCGCAAAGCTATGGCATTATGGGCATCAAACACACAAAATTAGCATGCTTTTCCGAATTCAAGAAAAGAGGTACATCTAACCGAGGATAATAAGATTATGATCTTAGTTCTAGGGTCTGTAGGAATGCTATTTATTATAAATTTGTATTTTGGGTCAAAAAGTAGATATGCGGAAAATACGAATGGGCATGGTAGGTGGAGGAAGAGGTGCTTTCATCGGCGCTGTACATAGAATGGCAGCAGCCCTAGACGGACAGATCGAATTAGTCTGTGGTGCATTTTCCAGTAGTCCTGAAAAGTCTAAAGCAAGTGGTCAAGATCTATATTTAGACCCAGAAAGATGCTACGGTAGTTACATAGAAATGATAGAAACAGAGGCTAAACTTCCTGACAATCTAAAAATGGATATTGTTTCTATTGTCACACCCAACCACATGCATTTTGCACCAGCTAAACTAGCTCTAGAGTATGGTTTTCATGTAATATGCGATAAGCCACTTTGCTTTGATATGAGCGAAGCCTTAGGATTAAGAAAATTGGTTGATGATTCAGGTTTGATTTTTGCTCTGACGCATAATTATACAGGATATCCGATGGTCAAACAGGCGAAGCAAATGATAGCACACCACGAATTAGGTCAAATTAGACGTGTGGTTGTTGAATATCCGCAAGGCTGGCTCAGTACAAGACTTGAATCATCCGATCAGAAACAAGCATCGTGGAGAACAGATCCTTCAAAATCGGGCAAAGCCGGCGCAATGGGCGATATAGGAACCCATGCCGAAAATCTCGTTGAGTATATGACAGGTCTGCAGATCTCAGAAATATGCGCAGATTTACATACACATCTAGAAGGAAGACAATTAGATGATGATGGTTCGGTACTCCTTCGCTTTGAAAATGGTGCACGTGGTTTACTTTACGCAAGTCAAATATCTGCAGGTGAGGAAAATGGCTTGAAAATAAGGATCTATGGAGAACTAGGAAGCGTCGAGTGGACGCAAATGGAACCAAATTCCCTTTGGGTAAAATGGCTTGATAAACCTACGCAACTCTATCGAACTGGTGTTGGTGAGCTATATCCTGAAACAATAGCGCACACTAGAATCCCTGCGGGACACCCAGAAGGTTATCTAGAGGCGTTCGCTAATATATATAGAAATGTTGCAAAGTGCATTCAAGCAAGATTGGAAGGAAAAATTGTAGATAAAATCTATCAAGACTATCCAACGGTTGACGATGGAATACGCGGTATGCATTTCATAGATAAAGTCGTAGAAAGTGGTAATAACGGCGATCAAAAATGGATTAAACTTTAAATAAACGCAATGAAAACGATTAAAGGTCCCGCAATTTTTTTAGCTCAATTTATGGGTGAAGAAGCTCCTTTCGATAGCTTGGAAAATATCTGTAAATGGGCCGCTGATATGGGCTACAAAGGAATACAAATTCCAACTTGGGAAAGTAGATTGATAGATCTTAACCAAGCTGCTGTAAGTCAAAAATATTGTGACGAACTACTTGCTAAAGTCTCTTCTTTTGGACTAGAAATCACAGAGCTATCGACACATCTACAAGGACAATTAATTGCCGTGCATCCTGCATTTGACGAAGGATTCGACGTGTTTGCGCCTGATCATTTGCGTAAAAACCCAAAAGCGAGACAACAGTGGGCAGTAGATCAATTAATGAAAGCAGGATTTGCTAGTCAGAAGCTTGGTTTGAAAGTTCACGCCACATTCTCAGGCGCATTCATATGGCACACATTTTACGCATGGCCCCAGCGACCAACAGGTTTAGTTGAGGAAGCTTTTCGCGAACTTGCTTCTAGATGGAAACCAATACTTGATCACTTTGATAATTGTGGTGTCGATATAGCTTATGAAATTCATCCAGGTGAAGATCTGCACGATGGCGTAAGTTTCGAACGCTTCCTAGAAGCTGTTGATAATCACCCTCGTTGCAATATTTTGTACGACCCAAGTCATTTTGTACTTCAGCAGTTGGACTACCTTCGTTTTATTGACTATTATCATGATCGCATCAAAGCTTTTCATGTCAAAGACGCTGAGTTTAATCCCACAGGAAAATCTGGAATTTATGGTGGCTACCAAGACTGGGTAGATAGGCCTGCACGATTCAGATCTCCAGGAGATGGACAGGTAGATTTCAAAGGAATTTTCTCCAAGCTAAGTCAATATGGCTTTGAAGGCTGGGCTGTTCTTGAATGGGAATGTTGCATAAAGTCGCCCGAACAAGGAGCTAGGGAGGGTGCCCCATTTATTGCAGACCAAATAATTGAAGTTACAGACAAAGCCTTTGATGATTTTGCTGGAGAATCTATTGATAAAAAAGGTCTTAGGACTTTACTAGGTCTTGATAAATAACCGCACTGAAAAACTGAACTAGCTTTTCTTTACATATTCAGTGAGTATAACAATCTGCTGTCCATTGATTTTTCCTTCGATGAAGTTTTCGTTTTCACGATCGAGCGTAATTCGCCGGACAGGCGTACCTCTTTTGGCTGTAAAGCCACCACCTTTTACATTGAGGTCTTTAATTAGTACAACTGAATCTCCCGTTGATAGGATTTCTCCATTACTATCTTTATGTACAATTTTAACCTCATCAAATACCTCAGAATCAGCCCAAGTTTTCGTTTCTTCCTCCATGTAGATCATATCCAACAGATCTCTTGCCCAAGCTTCACTGTTGAGTCTCTTCAGCATGCGATATGACAGAACTTGAATAGCGGGTTCTGCATTCCACATAGAATCATTCAAACACCTCCAGTGCGCAACATCCAGCGATTCTGCCTCCTTTATCTCATGTTGACAAATTCTACAAATAAGTACTTGCTCCTCGATATAATCTCCTGGTTTAGGACCAACAGTATATGCATCGAGTGATTCTATCTTTCCACACAATTCACAAGATCCACCTGCTCTTTCTATTAAAGTGTCTTTCGCCGCCATATAATATGTAGTTGAAGTAAAAACCATTGTTGTAAAATACGGCTAATCCTATGGCTATATTTTACAGGAACAATTTACAAAATTATACAATTATCGGGTCTTGCCTAGATTTAATTCTTGATATACAAGGGCTTTCGCCCAAAAGGTGTTTTCGAACTTTAAGCTTATTTAAGCTTAAAAATAGAATCCTCTTAAAGTCCGGCTTTAGCAGAAATTTCTAGCATTCGATCGATCGACGCTACGCCTTCCTCAATAACCCATTCAGGTAAAATAATTTCTGGTAATTCATGCTTCATACACAGATATAATTTCTCCATAGTATTCCGCTTCATATGTGGACAATCATTACATGCACAAGTGTTATTTGGAGGTGCAGGAAAAAAGGTTTTTTCTGGACTTGCCAATTCCATCTGATGGATAATACCAGCTTCCGTAGCTACAATAAACTCAGTCGCTTCGCTTTCCTTCGTGAACTTCAACAGTCCACTTGTACTTCCGATGTAGACTGCTTTGTCTAAGATATGCTGTTCACATTCAGGATGGGCAATCAACACAGCCTCGGGATGTCTAATTTGAAGTTTTGTTATTTTTTCATTCGAGAATATTTCATGTACCATACAGGTACCATTCCACAACACAAGGTCTCTCCCTGTTTTCTTGATCAAATAAGCTCCCAAATTTCGATCAGGTGCAAAGATTATGCCTTGATCTTCCGGAAAACTTTCAATTATATTGACGGCATTTGTTGAAGTACAACAGACATCTGTCAAGGTTTTCAATTCAGCAGTGCAATTGATATAAGACACAACCTTGTGATTAGGATACCTTTCCTTAAACTTTCTGAACAAATGAGGTGGACATGAATCAGCCAAGCTACACCCTGCCTTCAAATCCGGCAGTAAAACCTTCTTTTCTGGAGAAAGCATTTTTGCCGTTTCAGCCATAAAATGTACACCTGCAAATACAATGATGTCTGCATCTGTAGAGGCTGCCATTTGAGATAAACCCAAACTATCACCGATGTAGTCTGCTATATCTTGAATTTCACTTTCTTGATAATAGTGCGCAAGGATAATTGCATTTTTCTCTTTCTTCAATCGGGTTATTTCAGCTACCAAATCAAGAGTGGGATCCACCTCTATATCTAGGTGTCCTAACTTATCTAATTGTGTTTGTGTGTATGACATAATTTCTTTTTTATGTGCGCTTAATATTCAACATACAGTAAACTAAAAATATAAAAATGAGCGTGGGTCAGCAAGCTCAACTGATTAAACCCGCAATATTCATTTGATAATCTATTGCGACCTAAAACGTCTGCAAAATAAGACGCAAGCTGGATTTTACGCATCCACCACTGTATGACTATGATTCATTCGAAAAATCCCTTATTTTATTGACCTTTTAGCTCTCATGACAAAGATCAAATGAATAATGATGGTTAATATCCAATTATAAAAATCGCTGGGCGCTTTTCCGAAAAAATGTCCTTTTGCTTCTTCCAGCTTTGTACGCTCATTGTCTTTATATATTCATTCTCTCCCGTAATATCTAATGCTATACAAACTTTCGTATTTGAATGGCAGCTTTTGATAATTTCTTCCAACATTGCTTTGTTTCTATACGGCGTCTCGATAAAGAGTTCTGCTGACTTATCCTGAATAGCTTTCTTTTCTAAAGACTTGAGCTTCTTGGCAAGCCCATTATTCTTGTTCGGCAAATAACCGTGAAATGTAAATTGCTGTCCATTCATGCCACTTGCCATTAACGCAAGTAATATGGATGACGGTCCCACTAATGGAATTACCTTCATGCCCATTTCGTGAGCCATTGCCACAAGTTTCGATCCCGGATCAGCAATTCCCGGACAGCCCGCTTCGGAAATCACCCCTATCTGGTGACCTTCAGAATTCCATTTCTTCAACACTTCATCAGCTGCATAAGCATTGTGTTTATCCATTTCTTCAATGTGGATATCAGGTAGAGGTGTGGGATGGTCCAAAGACTTCAAAAACCTCCTTGCCGTTTTAGCTCTTTCGACAATAAAGTGATCAATTTGATGGATTTGCGAGATAACATACAAGGGAAGATTTACATGCTCATGTTCTGCAATTGGGCAGGGAATCATAAATAGTTGACTTGCCATTGGATTGGTTTTACTTTGAATGAATTGTAATAATCACTTCTACTGCAGAAGAAATCTCAATTTCAAATTTCATTATAATTGCCGTTACTATCGTGGTCATCATTTTTCACCAGGTCTTTGATGTATTAGTATCTTACATAGTTGCGAACAACGCGAGTACCTATATTACTGATCACCTCATATGCAGTTTTCTGACTTGCCTTACAAAATTGATTGAACTGAGAGATGGTTTCAAAAATCACAATTTCATCCCCTGCTATGAAATCAAGGTTTGTAATGTCAATTGAACAGGTGTCCATAGAAATGTGACCCACAGTTGGAAGTTCTTTCCCTCGGCCATAAAAAAATGCTTTTCCATTGCCTAATTTACGGCTCAATCCGTCTGCATACCCGATACTTAGGGTTGCAATCTTCATATCACCTGATGCAATAAAAGATCGACTGTAGCCCACAGAATCACCTTTCTCAATATGCTTTATTTGAGCGATATATGTGCATAATTTATGTGCCATTTGGAAATCTTCATTGGGTACATATCCATAAAGTCCAATTCCCAAGCGTATCATATCGTGTTGATAAGACTTGAATCGCACTGCAGCATTTGAATTGCAAATATGTTGCATCGTATCATCTAAACATAACTCGGCTTTCAAAAACTCAAAGCAAGTTCTAAAATATTGATATTGAAGTTTTGTAAATACATCTTGTTGTGGATCTTCTGCTGCAGCAAAATGTGAAAATATCGACTTGACTTCGACGCCTTGGTTTTCTTTGATTAATTCAACAACTTGTGGTAAATCAGCTTTCTTGAATCCCAATCGATTCATTCCACTATCAATCTTCAAATGAATTTTCAAGTATTCATTTTCGTGATTCAAAAATGCTTCCAACTGTTCCAAACTGTATATCTCCAGCTCTAGATCGTACTTTGCAGCCAAATACTCTTGCGAAGGATCGGGATTCATAATCATAATCGGACCATCAATACCTTCCTCTCGTAACTCTATGGCTTCATCGAAATATGCCACAGCCAAACAATCAATTCCACATCTTAAAAGATGTTTTGCCAGCGGAATACTATCACTTCCATAGGCCCCGGCCTTAATTACCGCCATCATTTTTGGACGTTGATCATGCATGCTTCTATACCTCTGTATATTATATCTGATCGCATCTAGCGAAATTTCCAACGTTGTTCTGTGAGACTTTACTTCAAAATTCCTAATAAGCTGGTCCAATTGATACTTTCGAGCACCTTTTAGTAATATGAGCGCATCTTGAGGTGGGTGACTATCTAACTCTACTCTTAATCCACTTTCATCATCAAACTGCTTAATTGGAATGCCTTCCAAACTAAAAGCTAGGGCTTCACCCACATAATACACAAGATCGATCTGTTGCCTTTTGATTAATCCCTTTAGTGTATTAAAATATGCTTGATCCTGTCTTACTTGTTCAAAATCACTTAGAATTAGATAAAGTTTGCGTTCTTTTTTTTGCTCTTGCGCAAAATCGAGGGCATTTTCTAAGCTTGTCAAATCCGCGTTGTATGAATCATCAATAAGAAGGCAGTTGCGGCTTACTTTCTTCAAGAGCATACGCATGGAAACCGGTTCGAGACCACCTATTCTTGCGCGAATTTGCTTTTGGGTCAAACCCAATTCTAGACTTGCAATAATGACATGGATGATATTACTAACTGAAGCTCGATCAACTAAATGAAAGTCTACTTCAAAAGTATTTCTTCCTTCGATTTTTAGGTGAATTCCTTGATTTTGATCGGCACATTGAACGAAATAGTCAGCATCTTTCTCCTCTCTACTCCATGTAATTAAGCTTTGAAACTTAGGAATTTCAATCTTACTCAAATACTCATCAATCAATTCTGTTTTCTCGAGAATCAACTTCTCAGCGTAGCTAAACAGCTTCCACTTTTCTTTGAACTTATGTTCTCTATTCAGAAAACCAACATCATGTGCATCTCCAATATTTGTGAGGATACCAATATTACATTGGATCATTTCACTTAGTTGCCTCATTTCCCCATCCTTCGATATCCCCGCCTCAAAGACACCAATATCATGACCTTTCTCCAATTCCAAAAGAGATAATGCAACACCCAATTGTGAATTATAGGAAGCCGGACTTTTACAAAGCTGATAATCCAAATCAAGAACTTGCGAAAACCATTCTTTGACGATTGTTTTTCCATTACTTCCAGTGATACCTACAATAGGAATGTCATACTGCAAGCGATGGCTTTTAGCTAGTTTTTGAAGTGCTGAAAGAACATCTGGGACAAATAGTAAGCATTTGAGCAACTCGGGTTCTAGACCATTAGACAATTCCTTGAACAAAGAATCAGAGCATATGCAAAACAATACCGCTTTGTCAAATGCCTCTTTCACATGTTCAACGAGCGCTATTGGATCTGTCGAAAGGCCGACAAAAAGCGCGTGACTAGTTCTTACGGATTTACGACTGTCAAAAACAATCTCCTTGATATAGGTTGAACCTACAGAATCATTACCAGAAAAATCCGCTTCAGTAAATTGTATAATATCTTGTAATGAAATGTCCATAAACCCGCAAGTTTCGAAGGTCAAAGATATGGATTAATAAGTGGATAATTCTTGGAGCAATACTTTTACAAAGTAAGGTCTCGAAAACCTGTAGCACCTTTTCAATTATGACTTTTCACCGTCACTCATACGACCAATCATACAGCTGACATATGATTTAGCATTTTGTAAGATGGAAGGGTCTGATTCAGGATAACCCATTTTTGACAAGGTTGATCGTACTTCCGAAAGCAATTCTGCACTTGGCGTTTCAACAATTATCTTTCCGTCTTCAACATTAACTTCTTTGATTGCAACATCATCTAATTTCTCTAACCTTTGCTTGATAGAGTTCGCGCAGCCGCTACATTTGATATTATGAACATGAAGTATAGATTCCATTTTTACTTTTTTAGATTAAACTTAAATAATACAAAACTTGACAGTACCCCATAGACTACAACACTAATTGAACTCAAGGGCATCAAGATCGCAGCAATTACAAGTGACAAGTTGCCGGCGACGGCAAAAGACAAACCTACTGCATTATATAAATGCTAACACAAAAGCGCCAAAAATGATCCATTTAGACTGCTTAATGTATCGAATATAGGAATAAAACTTACTAAAACTGTCTGCTGACAGTATAGTATCGCAAGCTGGCGAGAAATTATTGTGGTCTTGCGCAATCACAATACCAACCTCACTTTGCTTCAGCGCACCAGCATCATTCAACCCATCACCGATCATCATGATATGCTTTCCTTCGGTCTGAAGATTTCGTATATGATTTAGTTTATCCGAGGGCTTCTGCTGGAAGTAGACTCTGTCTTCAGTACCTATTAATGATGCAATCCGATCTTTTTCAGCATCCGTATCACCAGATAGAATCGAAATCTGATGCTCTTTTCCCAAATTATCTAAGACCTTCCAATGACCAAGATCTCGATGTCGAGACTCCTGAAAATCTTTTCTTACATAACTATATTCACCTGATTGATGCTAGAAAATGTAATTCTCTAGATAAGCTAGAAGACTTACTAAATGAGAATAACATCGACTTCATTATGACAGAGGGAAACAAGGAGAGCATGCAATACTATAGCCAATTGGACCAAGAAAAATTAACTGGTCTAATCGATCATCTTCCTATGATGCATATCTAGAAGAAGCACTCGGTATTGCGAAATTCTAAGTTTTTAGAGAAGTAAGCAGAGTCCTGACAGAAGCTCGAAACTTATAGACTTATCTACCTTTCTTTCCTAGACCTTTTTCCCAAATCATCCATAAAAGACCTCCCATAGCTGCACCTCCAAGGTGTGCCAAATGAGCAACTCCGCTATTTGATCGGCCCAAGAATGAAATCACATCATAACCGATATACAATAGTGCCATCAATCCCAGTGTCATTGTAACGGGTGGAAAAAGTAGTCTTACCTTCGCATTTTTGAAGTACAAAGCTGCAAGAATCAAGATAGTGTAAACAGAGCCTGAAGCTCCCAAAAGAGCGAAGTTACTCGACTTTATGAAGGTGTAAAAAAGTAGAAATACGATTGCAGAAAATAGACCTCCTGCGATGTAAGCAATAAAAGTCTTTTGACCTCCTATACGTTGCTCAACCAATGGACCAAAGAAGTATAGCCCAATCATATTAAATAGAATATGAAACGGCTGGAAATGTGTAAACATGCTTGTTACCAGCTGAAAAGGCTGAAAACTTGCCGTTCTGGGATTATGAAGTGGAAGGTATTCTGGTATATTGATATAGCTTCTTTGCATGATGAATATCATTACAAACACTACTACGTTTACTATAATTAGATTCTTAGTTATTGGTGTCAGTCTTTGGAACATTATTTTTTGATGTTAAACCGTTGGGCAATCTCTTCCATCGTAAACGTGGAAATAACACTTTTGTTTGATGGACTTAGGTAAGGATGCTCGCAAGCAAACAAGCGATCGACTAAGTTCTGCATTTCTTCGATAGATAAGCTTTTGTTTCGACTGATGGACATCTGCTTTGCCATCGTTCTTGCAAGCGCTTGCTCAGGACTATCAACATCTTTATCAGTTGTCAAATCTTCAATTATCTCTTCCAAGGTCTTCTTAATATCACGCTCTTTATGCATTTCTTGAGGAATGCTATGAACAATAAAACTATTGTTACCAAAATCCTCAATCTCCCACCCAAGACTATTAATCTGATCCTGAACATGTTTAAATTGCTCAGCTTGAGCTTTCGAAAACTGAATAGTCTGTGGAAATAGGATTTGTTGGCTAACGCGATCTTTACTTTTCATGCGTTTCAAAAACTCTTCAAAAAGTATGCGTTCATGTGCGAACTTCTGATCGATCAATATAAAGCCAGACTTTATTGGCGTCAAAATATATCGATTATGTAATTGAAAAAGTGGCGTATTCTGGGAATCCAACAAGCTAGAATCTTGACCCGATTCGTCATCCATTCTACTGTGAGCAGTTCTGAATTCTGACTGATCAGCTGATTCTCGATTGATGCGAGATGGAATAGGAGGGCTATAATTATCTTGATCTCCCTGTCCAACATCTTGTGGTTGAATCTCAATCAACCCCTCATATAAAGATTCCCAATTTTTCAGATTTTCCTTCTCGCGTCTTTGGTAGTTTTCTTGATGTCTTTGTTGAGATAATGGCGTTTTCGTTCCAGCGTTGTAATTGCTTGCGTCAAAATCCAAAGTGGGAGTTAAGTTATGCTTACCTAAAGCATGTCTTACAGCAACTTTAATATAATTATAGATCAAACGTTCTTCTTCAAACTTAATCTCTTGCTTAGTAGGATGGACATTTACATCAATCTTAGAAGGATCTACCTGCAAATAGATAAAAAACCCTGGATGTGTATCACCAGGTATAAGATTTTCAAAAGCAAATCTGACTGCGTGATTCATGTAATTGCTTTTGATAAATCGCTTATTTACGAAAAGATATTGATCTCCTCGAGTTTTACGAGCAAACTGCGGCTTCATGATGAATCCCGAGATTCCTAAAATATCCGTTGTTTGTTCTAGCGGAACCAGTTTTTCATTTGTTGGTTTCCCAGAAACATTGACAATCCGCTGACGAAGATTGGATGCTGGGAGATGATAGATTTCATTGTTGTTATGAAAAAGTGAGAACTTGATTTCTGGATAACATAAAACTATCCTGTGAAACTCATCTAAGATATGCTTGTATTCTGTCGCTTCAGACTTCAAGAATTTTCTTCGTGCTGGAACATTAAAAAACAGATTCTTGATAGAAATATTTGTTCCATCTACCGCTTGACATGGTTCCTGTTTTGATAGTTTACTACCAGCAATGACTATTCTAGTTCCAAGATCAGAATCCGCTTCTTTAGTAATCAAGTCCACCTGAGCAATTGCGGCAATTGAAGCCATTGCCTCTCCTCTGAAACCCATTGTACGTATTGAAAAAAGATCTTCTGAATTTTTAATCTTGGAAGTAGCATGACGCTCAAAACACATTCGTGCATCCATCTCGGACATGCCATTCCCATTATCGATGACTTGAATCAGTGTCTTTCCAGCATGCTTAAGAATCAATTTGATATCACTACTCCCAGCATCAATTGCATTTTCCAACAATTCCTTAACTGCTGAAGCTGGACGCTGAACAACCTCTCCCGCTGCGATTTGATTTGCAATGGAATCAGGTAAAAGCTGAATAATATTACTCATATAATCTATTGTGCCACTTCGAGAATGGCTTTTGAGTTGTTCCCTAAATAAATAAGTGCGATAAGAAGCAACACAAGAAAAATACCAAGTGTACGAATATTACTTTTCCTTCTTAACTTACTAGCGGAGTTCGTTTTGTCATAATAATACGGACGTGAAGAAAAGCCCATCTGTATCCGCGCCTTGATTGCCTTTGTATCCTTTGGCTCGTCGGAATCTCCATCAGCAATTAAATTGTCGAGCCTTTCTTTTCGCTCGTCATAAAATTGCGGAATGTATGTAAATGTCTTTGGCTTCACGCGTCTTGATGATCCAAATAATCGCATGACAAATGTTTTTACAAAGGTAAATAATTTACAGGAAAGTCATACTTGAATATCGACAGACTATATGATTATATAGATTCATAATCACCCTTATTTGGTGCAAGAATTAATCTGTTTTTCAGCGAAATAACATCTTTTCCTTTTGGGCGTAGACCCATCTAATCAAACTTTCCTTTGTCATTTTAATGCTCATTTATCTACAAAATCTAAACACTGGTCGTAATTACGCCTGTTCTTGGAATGATTTCTATCTTCGCACAGTTGAAGCATATAGCAAACGAAAACTTAATATTACATGCATATACTCTCCATACAAAATGTAGTCAAACAGTATAAAAACCATCGAGCAGTCGACGGAGTAAGCTTTGATATGAAAAAAGGTACCATTTTCGGTATGCTTGGCCCCAATGGTGCTGGCAAGACTTCTCTTATCCGAATCATCACAAGTATCACTGGAGCTGATGAAGGACAAGTTTTACTTGAAGGCGTGCAAGTGAATCAGAAGACCACCGAAAGAATCGGCTATATGCCAGAAGAGCGTGGCTTATACAAGAAAATGAAGGTCGGAGAACACTTGATTTATTTGGCCCTATTGAAGGGTTTATCAAAACAAAAGGCTAAGAAGAAAATTGCTTTCTGGTTAGAGCGTTTTGAGATCGAGTCGTGGAAAGACAAAAAGGTGCAAGAGCTTTCAAAAGGTATGCAGCAAAAAGTACAGTTTATTGCTACGGTCCTGCATGAGCCCCCATTAATCATTCTTGATGAACCTTTCTCTGGTCTTGATCCGGTAAATACAAATATCATTAAGGAAGAAATTCGACGGCTAAATGACGAAGGCGCTAGTATTATCTTCTCAACACATAGAATGGAAAGTGTCGAAGAGATCTGCGAAGACATCGTTATGATCAACCAAGGAAAAATAGCGCTTACTGGGAATGTCCAGACTATCAAGGATCAATTCAAAGAAAACAAATACGCTTTTACTTTGGGCGAAAACCCCTCTCATTTGCCATCCATTGAGGGGATTGAATTGATCTCCAACTCGGGAAATGACATTGTGATCCAAAGTACCAATACTGAACAAGTAAATACATTTCTGAAAGCTGTCATTGATCAAGGCATGATGATCAAATCTTTTCACGAAATTCTACCAAGCATCAACGAAATATTCATCAAACTAGTAGGAAAATCATCAATCAATGAGTAAACTATGGACTATCGCGAATCGAGAATACATGGTTCGCGTCAAATCAAAAAGCTTTATAATTGCTACACTGCTGACGCCGATTGCTTTTGGTGTCTTCTTCCTAGTGTCTGGACTTATAGGCTACTACAGTAAGGATAAAACAGAAATCATTCTAGTCTCTGATAGCTATAATCTTACTGGAGAAAAACTACCTAGCGAGGGAACATATCAGTTTGAATACAGCGATCTTGATCCTGAAGAAAGCAGAAAGAGATACAATGAGGACGAGCGTTACACGACCTATATCAACATTCCGCCAATCGCCGATAGCACGGCAAGAAAAGTACAATCAACATATCTAAGTCGTGAAAAACTAGGTATTAATTCAATCAGTAGAATTGAATCAGAACTAGCCAAGGCGATAAGAAGTCAAAAAATAGATGATTCCGAAGTGGATCGAGCAATTCTGAAAAGCTTTGATGTGAAGGTCAATATCGAAAATGCGGAGTTTCTAGAAAGCTCTGGAAAAAGCTCGGAAAGTAAGCTCACCTCATTTGTAGGTTATGGGCTGGGATTCTTTATGGGATTCCTCATGTACATGGTAATTTTTATTTACGGAGGTATGGTGATGCGGTCGGTCATGGAAGAAAAAATCAATAGAATCGTTGAGGTGATCATCTCGTCGGTCAAGCCATTTCAGCTCATGCTTGGTAAGATCATCGGAGTTGGAGGAGTTGGTCTGACACAATTGCTATTTTGGATTATCCTGATTCCTGCGATTTTGATGATCATTATGACAGTGATAGGTGGCGATGCCTCCCAAATGGCAGCAATGAATGCGCAAGGAGGAATACCTCCAGAGCAGCTCGACAACATAGACTTTATGCGAGTTGCAAGTGAATTCCTACGTCTTAATTGGGCGATGATCATTCCTGTTTTTATTATTTTCTTCTTGGGTGGCTACTTCATTTATGCATCATTATTTGCGGCGATGGGTGCAGCGATGGGAGATGATATGGGAGAATCTCAAAGTCTTATGGTTCCTATTATCATACCTGTGATTCTTGCATTCGTGATGTTGACACCTATATTGAATAATCCAAACGGAAACCTGGCCATTTTCGGTTCTTTGTTTCCATTATTTAGTCCGATTTTGATGCCTGCGAGGCTTGCTTTTGATCCACCTTGGTGGCAAATAGCTGTTTCTATCATATTATTAGTGGGTACAGTTATCGGGATGATCGCTCTAGCTGGGAAGATTTACCGAGTGGGAATATTGCTTTATGGTAAAAAGATTAATCTTAAAGAGATTGCAAAATGGCTTTTTTATAAGTTGTAATAACCTATTACAGATCAGAAAAAATAAAGGTAAATGAAGACTAGATGTGCGTGGTGCGAATCTACTGATTTGTATAGAAAATATCACGATGAAGAATGGGGCAAGCCGTGCTATGACGATGACCTTTTGTTCGAATTCCTAATTCTTGAAACAAATCAAGCTGGACTATCGTGGATTACAATACTGAACAAGCGAGAGAACTTCCGCAAAGCTATGGATGGTTTTGATGCAGAAAAAATAGCACGATATGACGATGTAAAAATCGCAGAACTCCTGAATAATGCCGGTATCATCAGAAACAAATTAAAGGTCAACGCTGCTGTTTCAAATGCTCAAAAATTTCTTAAAATTAAGGAATCAGGCACTAGCTTCAAGGACTATTTATATAATTTTACGGATGGAAATGTGATCGTCAATCAGTTTCGAACTCTGGCTGATGTACCTGCTACAACCTCAGTTAGTGACGCCATGTCGAAGCAAATGAAAAAAGACGGATTCAAGTTTGTAGGATCAACCGTTATGTATGCACATATGCAAGCAACCGGCATGGTCAATGATCACGTAGTTGACTGTTTTAGATATCAAGCTTGCATTGATGCGATATAGTCATCTTTTAAATTTAAGTTTTATCTGCAGTATCGTCTGCATCAAGTTCATCCAATGAAATCATTAAAGTATATTATTTTATCCTTTTGTATTTTGTTTTCGATGCAGGAAGCGTCAAGCCAAACCGCCTCGCAATTTAATTCGTGGTACATGTATTTTGGCAATCATAAGCTGAACGATAATTTCAGTTTACATACTGAATATCAGTTTCGACGTCATGGTGTTATTCAAGAGTGGCAGCAATCTCTCGCGAGAATCGGATTAGACTATAAGCTAACTGATCAAGCAATGATTACAGGTGGTTATGCGTGGATTATATCGTTCCCATATGGTGAACAACCGATACCGCTTTCTTTCGCAGAACATCGAATCTGGCAGCAATTGATAACTACTCAAAAAGTTAAGCGTGTGTCGCTGCAGCATCGATATAGATTGGAGCAACGATTTTTACAGAACGTAGCACTTAATGCTAATTCGGAAAAAGAAGTAGAAGGGTATCGATTTCGACAGCGCGCTAGATATAGAATTATGGCTACCGTCCCACTTAGTAAAAAATCTCTGGAAGATAATACCCTCTTTTTGGCACTTTATGAAGAAGCATTCTTAGGATTTGGAGAAGGAATAGGTCCAAATATTCTTGATCAAAATCGTCTATATGCTGCTCTAGGTTGGAGATTTGATGCGTCTTCCAATGTACAGCTAGGTTATCTATTCCATAAGGTTTTCAAAGCTGACGGTTTACAGCAAGAAAATAATCATACTTTCCAAGTGGCATGGACAAAAAATCTTGCTTTTAACTAAGACTTATATAACTATACAGCTGAAGGAATAGAATTGAAATGGCAGTTTAGACTAGCTCACAAAGTACGGCAACATTGGATATTTAAACTTTATTCCGAAGCGGCTTGCCAGAAATAGTGTCTTCCAAAAGGTGTCACTCCTAAGGAGTTGAATCAAAGAAATGTCATACATGTCATTTCCGATAGTGATCGGAACTTTAGCCTCGTTTTGTAGTGCAAAAATTATGCCCCTGCGTTATTGTTTATAGATTGATATTGTCAGAAGTATCGCCAATAAAAAAGGCGCCCACAAAGTGAACGCCTTTCTTGTGTATCAAATTGATACCTTATTTTTTATACAATCTTTAATCGCGATTAAGTACTGCGATCAGTCTTAGTACTTCTACGTAAATCCAAACTAGCGTTGCTAGTAATCCCATACCGAAATACCACTCCATGTGCTTTGGTAAACCCATCTCGTCTCCACGATCGATCATGTCAAAATCAAGCAATAAGTTCATAGCAGCGATTCCGATAATGAACAAACTAATGCCGATTCCCATAACGCCACCTGAGTGTAAGAATGGAATATTAATTCCAAACATGCTCAAAATGAAATTAGCAACGTACAGAAGAAAAATTGCCCCTGTTGCAGCTACAATACCTGTGCGTAGCTTGTTGGTCACTGGAATTAATCCTGATCTGTAAATGATCAACATAACCAATAGAATACAAATTGTCACTGATACTGCTTGTAAGATGATACCATTCTGGATCGAAGCATACAAAGCAGAAACTGAACCTACGAAAAGGCCTTCAAGTGCAGCATATATTGGTGCCGTAATATTTGCAATAGTAGGTTTAAACATGGTGACAAAAAACAAGATTAAGCCACCGAACATTCCACCATACATAAAAAGTGAACTAGGTGAAGTAAACGCATATACACCTGTCAACAGCATAATTCCCACCATTAAGATGGTCTTATTTAGTGCACCTTCACGTGTCATAACTCCTCCTTCGGCATAAGACATATTCCTTGCCTCAGATTTCAAGCGATCTTCATTGAGTAGTGGATTGTTTGAACTATCAAATCTTCCCATTTTTAAATTATTTTTTATTTGTCTTATTTACAAAATAGTATTAGTGTAGATGAAAAATCATTCTTCACAAAGATAATAACAATGAATTAGTGAAATACGTTCTACTGCATCGAATATTTTTCGATTGCCTCACTAATCATTTCGCGACGATTATCAGGGCTTGGGTGTGTACTTTGGAATTCAGGAGTTCTGTTTCCTCCACTAGCTTCTTAAAGAATATCCATTAATTTGATCAGTTCCTCAGGCTTAAAATCTGATTCCATCATTAAGTAAACTCCAAAATCGTCACTTTCTAGTTCTTGATCTCGACCGTACTTCATACTAGAATATTGACCGATCACACTAGCTACTTGCACGACGTTTCTATCACCTCCAGATCCCAACATAACGCTTTGAATCAAACCTTGAATGAAGCCTGTTTTTGCCATTCTTTCTGCTCCATGACGATGAACATCATGTCCTACCTCATGTACCAAAACACCCGCCAGCTGATCTTCTGAACCCAATTTATTAAACAAAGTCGCAGTGATAAAGCACTGACCTCCAGGTAGAGCAAAAGCATTAACCGCGTTTGGATCAGCTAAAAGGTGAAAGTCAAACTTATAATTACTGTTCTTGATATCGTTTACGCTATTAATTAAACGATATCCCACTTGATCCAAGTATTCTTGAGATTTCCGATCAGGATCTAGACCACCGTGCTGATTTGCCATTTGATTGAAACTTTGAAGACCAAGCTGTACTTCCTCTTCAACTGTCCATTGGACTTTCTAGCTCTAACCAGTAATTTCATTCACCTGTCTGTTTGTAAAGTACTTGAAGGCCTGAAAAGCAGCCATCGCTAATCCAATGATCAGCATTAATTTGAATCGTCTTGTTCCTCCACCTCAACCTCTTCGACTATATGGATCTCCTGTGCCTCCGTAAAATCTTCTATTAGCCATAGACTTTATTTTGTAAGTAGTTAAATTTAACTGAAGCTTCCGATTGCTGTCAAAATTGTTAGTGCTAAAGCCAGCCAAATAGCATAGTCAATATCTGGTATTCGGTTGATTACAAGAGATACTAGTACAACAGGTAAGCAACTAACTGCAACTAGTATGAATGTAAGTGGTAGTGAGAATGCCACATAGTAAATAACATTAACCGTATCCGCTGTAACACCAAATTGTAATGGCAATATTACTAAGCCTAAAAGTAGGACCATGATGAGTAAGAATACCCAACTTATTTTGTCCATTCTAAAGTCAAACACACGTTGGATAGTACTTGGTTTCGGTCCAATAACAAGCTATATTAGTTAGTAAATATTTGGAAAAATATAGTTTTTTTGAAAAAATCCTCAGTGAATTCAGGACCTAGCATAAATAACTGGTTGATTTAAAAATTTGATCCATATTTTTTCATTTATCAACGTAGTTAATCCCATATTCTTTTGGAAATAGCTACAGTTCCTCGAAACGATGCAACAAGTGATTGTCCAGAGTAAACTTGCACTTCATAGACTCCGATTGATCTTCCACTACTCAATTTCTGGGCGTAAGCCCGCAAGACCTCTCCTTTTTCAACCTTACGTAAATGCGAAATTGATGTCTCAATAGAAACGGCTTGATATCCCAGACTATTGCTAGCAAACGCGAAAGCGCTATCAGCTAAGGCATAAGAAATTCCACCGTGTAGCACTTGAAAGCCATTCAGCATTTCAGAACGCACTTCTAAGGAAAGTTCGACAGTTCCGAGTTCAACCTTATCGATCACAATACCTAACCATCGAGAATAGGCATCATTATCATACATTTTGAATACGATTTCAGATGGACTAAGCATCATAGAATGTAGATTGTCTTTCAGCTATTGTTCGCAATAATCCGGAGCAGCGATATCTATCCTCCCGATAATGATGATAAAGTTCATCTAATTGATTAACCACCAAACCAACACCTATTTCATCTGCCCATTGAAGTAGTCCTTTGGGATAATTCACTCCTTTTGTCACAGCTAAATCGATATCATCTCTGCTTGCAATACCCATATGCATTGTATCAGCTGCTTCATTGATCAACATAGCTAGGATTCTTTGAAAGGTGGATTTCTGATAGTGAAACTCTTCTTGTGTTTTTTGCGGTTTACCGTCTACATAAGTGTAATATCCCCTTCCCGATTTTCTGCCAAGCCAACCAGCTTCTGAAAGACGTTTTTGAGTGAAACTAGGTTTATACCTCGGATCGTAATAAAATGCTTCGAAAACAGACTCTGTAACCGCATAATTTACATCATTTCCGATATAATCCATAAGCGTAAAAGGTCCCATTCTAAAACCTCCAAGATCGGTCATTGCATGATCGATATCTTCGATGCTTGCAATTCCTTCATCATAAATTCGCAAGGCTTCGCTGTAGAACGGGCGTGCAACTTTATTAACGATAAAGCCAGGTGTATCTTTTGCAACTACAGGATACTTTCCCCATCCAACCATCATAGACTTACAATCTTCTACATATTCTGACTTAGTTTGAATAGCAGGAATAATCTCAACCAATTTCATCAACGGAACGGGGTTGAAAAAATGAATTCCAATCATACGCTCAGGATGCCTAAGAGATCCTGCAATATTCGTAATTGAAAGTGATGAGGTATTGCTAGCAAGTATGCAATCAGCGGAAACAATACTTTCTACCTTGTTGAAAATTGATTTTTTAAGCTCCAAATTCTCAACCACTGCTTCGATGACCAAGTCACATTTTTCAAGAGAGCTAAGATAAGTCGAGCAGTAAATCCGTCCTATGGAAGCAACCGCCTCGGTATTGTCCATTTTCCCTTTTTCAGCAAATCTATTTATCATCTTTTGTATGAAAGCAAATGCATCATTGAGCGTTTTTTCTTGGATCTCAACGAGAACAACTTCATGTCCAGAAATAGAGGCTTGTTGAGCGATTCCTCGACCCATGGAGCCAGCTCCAATAATTCCGATCTTTTTCATATTATTTTCCTTTAAAATTGGGACGTCGTTTTTCTAAAAAAGCAGCTACACCTTCTCCATAATCGTTGGTTTGACTTGCTTGAAATTGTAGTTCTTCCTCAATTGCAGATTGCTGATATATGTCGTTTTTCATCGACTCACGTAACGCCCTCTTAGTCAATCCTAAAGCAACAGTCGGCATAGCTGCAAGTTTGCCGCTCATTTTTTCAACTGTTTCAATAAAGCTATCATCGGGAACCGCTTTATATATCATTCCCATTCCTTGAGCTTCTTTAGCGGCAACCTTCTCTCCAGTCATCATCAGAGCCGTAGCTCTTGCATATCCAACTAATCTCGGTAATGTATATGTTCCTCCGCTATCGGGAATCAATCCAATCTTGCTAAACGCTTGAATAAACGAGGCGGATTCGGTAGCAAGAACGATATCGCATGCAAGAGCGATATTTGCTCCAGCTCCTGCAGCAACTCCGTTCACTGCAGCAATAACGGGTTTATTTAAGTCTACAATTTTTTGAATAATCGGGTTATAATGTTCCCCAACTATGCGCTTCAACCCATCACCTTTCGCCTCCATCGCTTCTTTGAGGTCTTGACCAGCACAAAATGCTTTTCCAGTTCCAGTCAACACTACACAACGGATCTCATCATTCTCTGCACATTTATCGAGGCAAACTTGAAGATCTAAGGCCATCGACCGAATGAAACTATTGAATTTATCTGGACGATTAAGTGTTAAAGTGCAAATGCCCTTTTCGACTTCCATCTTTATATTTTCCATTCACTTATTTTATGCGGAAAGATACTAAAAAAATGAGTTTGATGCTAAGCTAGAAAAGTGGAGATTTATTCTATCTCACACTAAATATGATCACTTAAATCCAGGAATAGTGCCCTTTCCACTGAATTTTCCAATTTCAAATTCGGAAAAATCTTGTTTTGCTCGAAATCCGTAGCCATAGCTAGTATCACCTTTCATAGGCTGACTAATTCTGACAAATTTTTCTGTTTCGATGAGTGACTCTTTCTCGTTCCACTCTAATTCGCTAGTTTCCAATTTGTCTTGATCCGAATTGTAGAGCACTACACTGTCTCTTGCAACCATATTTCCCACTCGATCATTTCGCAGCGCATAATTCGCGACAAGCCAACTTGTGGGATTTTGATATTGATCATAGAATTCAACGTAAATGCCTTCCGGAAACTCTGACATGGGTTGACCGTCTTTTCTGAATTTGCGAAGCACATCATATTCAAGACGAACTTTGATTTCCGCAGAGTCACTATACAGCAGATAGCCGTTGTAAGCATATTCTGAATCATCTTGTTGTTCAGGAAATAAATCATTAATATCTGACTCTTTATTAACGCACGAGCTAAGGAAAATCAAGGAACTAACGAATAAGAGACTTAAGGATTGTTGAAGCATTTGTAACTATTTCATTACTGTTACACCCCCTGAAAAAGTAACTTTAACGTCATCGATAAAGGTGATCTCTGCATACCAACCATAAACGCCTGGATTTACTGCACGACCCTTAAAGTTTCCGTCCCATCCGACACTAGGATCATTTAGGGGGAGATTTTGACCTTCGTAGACAAGTTCACCCCAGCGATTGTACACTCGCAAGATATCCATTTGCTTGGCTGCTCGATTGGTAAAGAGCGTAAATCGATCATTTGTACCATCTCCATTTGGAGTAAATATATTGGGATCATAAATAGGCCGTTCGAGTGAAACCCTTACCACGACCGAATCAAGCGTTACACACCCATCTGCTGTTGTAACTTGCATATAATAAGTGGTCGTTCCTGGAGGAAAGACTTCTGGGTTTGGACAATCTGTACACGACATATTGGGATCTGGAGGATCGCTGTACCAAAATATATCTACAATTTCACCAGGAGGATCGTATCCTCCATCGAGATTTGCTGTAAATCCTAGATTTGTCGATTGATCAGGTCCAGCATCGGCGATGACTGGATCTGGCTCAGTAAGATTCAGTGTGATTGAATCCTCGCAGCCTTTAGTGTCAATAATATTTACTTGATATTGTCCTGCAAATAGCTCGTCATAATCTGTTGTTTCCGTAAAAGCGCTACCATTTACGCTAAACTCGTACTCAGGTGAACCTCCAAATCCTCCAACATTGAAAGATCCGTCGGGAATTCCTGGACATAGCAGATCATTCGCATCCAAAAGGTCCACTCCGATAGCTTCCAAATCTTCACAACATGGTTCGGCATAAATAGGAAGTACTTCCGTTACGATACAACCCTTATCTGTCGTGACTTCTAGAACGATAAATTTTTGACCGAATTTTTCATAAAATACAGGGCCTGGATTTTGAAGATTAGAAGTCAGAGGGATTGCTCGTTCTCCGAAAGTCCAGCTATAGTCCGTGATGTTGATTTCCATCGGAGAAGTAGATTGATTCACTACAACGAACTGTTCGTCACATTCTAGACTATCGCTTGGTATTATTATAAATTCTGGGTCAGGCCCCAAAAACTCTCCAGTTCCTCCCCATTCGATACTAAAGCCTATTCCTGTATTACTAAAATTGTTAACCATTAAAGCGTATGACGTGCCCGCTTGCATTTCAATAAACCGCACGAACCCATCCTCTCCAGCATCGCAGTTTAGATCTTCAACCAAATCGGTACTTGTCAAGTCAATACCCGTTGGGCCAGCACAAGCCGTCGCCATACATCGAATCGGAGTCTTATCACAATCATCTGTATCTGGAATTTCAAAGAGTACAAAATCTAGATCATCTGAAGGATTAAGAGGAGTAATTGTAAAAGTAAGCGTACCATCATTGGCTGCTGTCCACTTGTACCAAGTAGATTGATTTTCAGATAACTGACCGAAATTTCCTAAACACGTTCCATTTGCCTCATCCGGATCAAATCCAGCACCATTAATCGCTTGGACAACGAAGGGCGATTTATCGCAAAGTATTGATCCGGAAATACAATCCTGTCCTGGTTCAACTGGTGGATTATAATTATTTGTGCAAATTTTGAAATTTCCTATAGCTCCTGAAATACCATTTACACGAATGTAATATTCTTGACCGATGATCAAGCCAGTCTCAAAAAGGTTCACAATATCAAAACCAGTTTCACATTGAAGTTCATTGATAACACCTCCACAATTTCCTGTGTAAAGTGCAATCTGAGTTCCATTTAGATTGTTGCCAGCTCCATTTCCATCGATGACTATGTTGATGGCCGTTGCAAAAGATGTAAACGCAAACCAAATATCGTTGTCATTTCCGTTCCAACAAGTTGCTTGTCCATAGCCGCTTGCACCTATGTTTATATTGTTAAATTCAGCGTTTTCGGAGCAGTACTCTATAGGGTCTAAAATCTGAAATGCATCTTGGCAATTCGTATAGTCAATCTGACCTACCAATTGAAGGCTAAGAAAGAAAGAGAAGAAAATTAAGATATGATGTAGCTTCATAGGCATTCTATTCGGTCAATTCGTATTACATATATAACGTAAACTCTAAGTGATTATGTTGGGTTCATCTTCATGAATCTTTTTTAGTCCCTTATACACATATAATGCTTAGGACTTTAAAAAACCTCAAAATACTCAGTTAAACTTTTCATAAGGTTATTGATAGGAATGAAAAAACTCGCTTTTGCTAATTTCGATCAATTCTTATCCTTTACCGTTATGAGCACTCATAGTCCTTGCTAGACCAATAGTTGTAAAATCGAGAATTGCCCTGCATCCCCTGTCGATAAACGAGCCCATTTCAGCCTCTTCTTTTTCCGACCATTTTCCTAGCACAAAGTTCACTTGTTTTCCTTGGCTAAAATTATCACCTATACCCATACGTAGGCGAGGGTAGTTTGAAGTTTGTAATAGCTCATTGATGTTTTTTAAGCCATTATGTCCACCATCTTTACCGTTTCCACGTATTCTAATATTTGTAAAATCTAAATTGAGATCATCTAGTACAATCAATGTTCGCTCGATAGGAATTTTATGCTTTGTCATCCAATATCGAACCGCTTTACCAGACAAGTTCATATAGGTTGTCGGTTTAATCAAAATAAAGGTACGACCTTTATATTTGAAAGTGGCAGTGTCAGCCAAAGGGTTAGTAGTAAAACTTACATCGTTCATGCGAGCAAGCTCATCTAATACATCAAAACCAATATTGTGACGTGTTCCAGCATATTTAGAGCCTACATTGCCGAGGCCTGCAACTAAGTATTTCATAGGATCTTCCTTGTATTGGTCTTCTGTTTCTTCATTCCTTGTGTTTCCAAGGAAAATTCTTCTCAAAAAATTCCACATATTGACCACAAATATGGCATCCTTAGCTTAATTCTTGGTAAACAGCATCCAAAGATCGTGATATACCATCACCTTTCCACTCTTCCGCTCCAGGTATCATCGTCGTTTCTGCATTTAATTCTTCGAGTGTTTTCCCTGCCTTAAATGATTTTTCTCCGAACTCTAATAGTCTTTCGAGGTAGTTCTGAAAGGCCTTAATATCTTCATAATTGCCGACCACATCATAGCCATTATCAGAATGGCCAAAAATGTACTTTGTTTCTGTATTGTGACTTTCCAAAACTTTGTCAAGTACAACGATCCAATTTTGAATATTGGCGCCAGCTGATTTATCAATATAAGGGAACCTCCGATTGAATACTAAATCTCCCATATGTACAGCATTGGTATTTACGAAAGTAGTAATTGCATCACCATTTGTGTGACCCGCTCCGTAGTAGTTCATCAAAACTGTTTCTGATCCGAGATTAATCTTCCAACTGTCCTCAAAAACCGTTTCGGGAAGAAAGATTTGATCTACTTTGTCACTGCCTTCAGCCCTGCTGAGCTGATTTTTCTTTGAATTTGAATGAGCAACAGAGTCTTTGATAAGTTCTTTAAATACCGTATTGCCACTTGTGTGATCTCCATGGTGATGTGTATTTATAAGCAGGTCAATACTTCTGTCAGTTTGTGCTCGTATCGCGTCTACAAGATGTTGTGATTGTTCCGGAAACTGAGTATCCACAATAGCGATCCCATCGTCAGAAACATAGAAACCAAAAGTACCACCTCGCTCTTCAAATGTCCAAAGATTTCACGCGAGGTTACGAATTTTATACGATTCGTCTCCTGAAATAGAAAAATCCATAAGTTTCTTTAGTTCTTCATTCATAACTGCTGTAGCAGCAACTTCAGACTTTCCTTTACAAGCAATTAATTGCGGAGCAAGTAAAAGCACTAAAACCATCTGACAGCCATTTTTCATAAATTTTCTGCGAGAATCTGATTTCATTTTCATTGTCTTTATTTTGCTACAAAATACAGATTTTACGTTCTTATATGTATTTGTAAATCATTAATTTGTGGGGCGAATAGTCTGACACATTTCTAGTTTGAGTATCTCATTTGGCTTTTAAAACACACATGCAAAGAAATGTTTTACGACACCGTAAGATATTTTGTCTGCCTACCGTGCCATGCGATGTTTCGCTAGGCTCATCCCTTCTCACGACGTTCGAATAGGGACCGTTGTCCTCGTTCCTCGTCCCTAGGCATCTACTATCACTTTCGCAAAAAGATGAACTAACTGCCAATCAAAATAGCCCATTGATCCTCGTAATTTCTTGAAGTTTTATCTTGGTAATCACTTACAAAATGAGGTAAATCAGCTGATTTACTTGATTTTTTGAAAAATTTGGCATATATTTAAGAGGTATAAGTAATTGAAAGTGTGTCTCTTGTATGAAGATCGTTCTATCTTGCTAGTTGTATTGTAGGGTAATTGATTGACAATCGTGCAGCGACCCAAAAACAATTATTATGAGGTACACAACATACATCATTTTTCTACTGGCTACACTAATTTTTTCGTCTTCATGCCAAGACCAAGAGCAAGTTCTCTATGATCGATATATTGATCTATTCGAACCAGAATATAGAGGAGATACAATGCGAATGAATAAGATATTATCTATTCATAAAAAGCTGTACAAGAAACACCCAAACAATCTCATTTATTTTAGCAATGTTTTTCAATCAAATTGTGCTCTAGGTAATTTCAGAGAGAATCAAGAATTGATAGAAGATAGCATTCTTCCAGATGAGCCTGATATGAGTAGTAGAGTCTACAAACATTTCTACTTAGCTCTCAATATGTATCGACAAGATCCTGGCTCCAATTATCACAAACACTTGAAAGTGCTATTGGATGAAGACTTAAGTCACAAACCACTGTTAGGTTATATTGCTGCTAGATGCCTAGGAAAAGAAAAAATAGCCGATGAATACTACCCTCAGATGATCGACTATATTTTCGAAATGCCCGAAAGAAAGACAATTTTAAGGATGATCGAGATGGATCGCTGCGATCGATTTTTGGAGTTATATCGCGGAATATGTCCCGTTTGTGAGATTTGTCTGAGAAAAAACTACATGTAGAAAAGACTTTGTTTCATTTTTTTAATCAGGCTACAATTAATTGGCGCAAATCAAAAAAAAATGATGACTCATTCTGACTTCTGCAATTGCTGACTAAAAATCCAATCAACTAGACCTGGTTCTTCCCAAGCTTTGTTCCATACATCATGTCCACCTTCAGGATACTCAGTGTAACGGTAATTCACCTTTAAAGCTTTACAACTCTCTGCAATACTTCTTGATAAAGAAACTGGTACTACAGGGTCTTTTGCTCCGTGAAATATCCAAATAGGTACTTGCCTAAAGGACCAAATAAATCTGCTATTACCACCACCACAGATTGGGACAGCAGCCGCAAACATATTAGGTCGTCGATAAAGAATATCCATAGTACCAAAGCCTCCCATAGATAAACCCGCAATAAAGGTGCGTGTTGGGTCAACAGAAGTTTCCGTTTTGAAAATATTAATCCATTCAAGTAGAGCTTTGGTAGGACTAGTAGCTGGTTTATCACTTTGAACTAGCCAAGAACCTTCTTCTCCCTCCTCCATTCTAGCCCATGAATCATTTTCCGCACATTGAGGAAATACAATAATAGCCTCATACTTAGATTGAAATTCATCAGTCAAAAAGCTTGGTGCTATATGTACTAATTGATCTTGGTTATTACTGCCTCGCTCTCCTGATCCGTGCAAAAAGATAAGCATTGGGTAAGCTTTTGACTTTGAATAATTATCTGGATAAAGGATTCTTAGCGGAAGTTCATGCCCGTCGCTACTTGTAAATACTTCTGATTTGAAAGATCGACTATCATTTTTTGCAGGACACTGCATAAAGAAAACTGATAAGAGACCGAATGCAAGATACTTAGTCATAAGACCTTTTCTTTTGATAACTCGTTTTTAAATATGATCACAATGCTGGCAGCCAATGCTAGCAAACATATAAAAAGTATTAAATAGGAAAATGAAAAAAAGAGCCAAAATACGTCTTGGTGGTGTGCCAGAGCACTTCAATTTACCGATTTCTTGGGGTTTTAATTTAATTTCTGGATGTTCAAAGATCTAGTTGATTAACATTATAATAATCAATCGTTATTGCCTTACTTTTGTGCTTTTTCGTCATCTACTATTACAAGCTTATAGCTGAATGGAGATGTCCACCTTAAAGATCAAAATCTTTTTCACGTGCTTAAGAAAAAAGTAATTGCTTCATCTATTAATAATCTAACTGATGCTAGATATTTCGCTGGCTGGATGGTCGATTATATTGTTTTTCATACTGACCCCAAGAATCCTAATTATACAAACCCTCAAGAAATCGGTACATTTCAATCTTGGGTAGAAGGGCCACAATACTTTTTTGAGTTGGCAGATGATCAGTTTGAACAATTAGAAAAAATACTAGTGGATTTAGGTGGACACGGTGTTTCCTTACCATACAACAAGAGATCTCTGATTGCAAGTTTTGACGTCCAAGCAATCATGCATATGACTCTAGAAACATTCACAGAGGGAGTTATAAATAATACCCTTCAAGCTCTCAATAGCATAGTTGTTATAGAGAACATAGAGGATATCTACAAATTAATTGAAACTGTAGAAGCTCTAAAGTCTAATTCAGCATATGAGAGTGAAATTTTCGTTGAGTTACCTCAAAATCCGATTTCTGAAGATTGGGTCTTAAGCCCAGTAATTGACGGTTTCTTGATGCATGGAAGTCCTGAAGAAAAAGTAGGATTTAAATCTTTTGACGAACTGGACGAAATTTTTGAAATTTTGCAAGATTTCTAAAACAGCAAATAATTAATGTCTACACTTTTATTCTGTTCGACCAACATTCCTAGCAATACAATTTCTGTTTATTTGGCAATATTATTTTGCACTTTATTAAAATACGGCAACTTACAAGGTTGACCACACGACAGATCTATCAAAATAAGACACAACTGTATTGTTGGCGACAAGTGAAAACAAGCGTTTCTTACGATAATGCTGCGTATACAATGATTCGTAATTTGACCGACTCATAAAATATTATATTTTTGCCCAGCAAGCAAGGGTTAGCAGATGCTGACCCTATTTAAACTCTAAACGATAATTATGAAAAAAAATTTACTAGTATTTGTATTTGCTCTTGTTTTAACAATGGCAGTAAATGCGCAAACATTATTCGAGCATGATTTCGAAGATGGCTTCGGTGATATCATTCTTGTTGACAATGATGGAAATACACCAGCTGGAAATGTATCTACTTATGTAGACGCTTGGAATTTGCGTGATGCTGATTTTGGACAAGCGGCAATTTCAAACTCATGGTACGCTCCAGCTGCAGCTGCAGACGACTGGATGATTTTACCAGAAATAGAAATACCTGAAGCAGGTTTCTCATTTCTCTTCGACGTAAGAGCTGTAGATCCAAACTATCCAGATGGTTATGAGGTATTAGTCTCAACTACTGATACAGAGTTAGAAAGCTTTACATCCGTATTTTCTATTGGAAGTGAATCAACTGCATGGGTTAAGAGATCTGTTTCTCTAGATGACTATGCAGGTGAAAAAGTACACTTAGCTATCAGAAACAATAGCTTTGATCAGTTCTTATTGATTGTTGATAACTTACTAGTTGTTAAATTAGCAGAAAAAGATATTGCTGCTGACAGATTAACAAATAAGAGATGGAACTTAGTTAATGATGTAGTTTATCCTACATTTTCATTGGAAAATAAAGGTTCAGAAACGATCACTTCAGTTGATGTAGAATATACGATCAATGGTGATGTTAAATCTGAAACTGTTACTGGCTTAAACATTGCATCATTCGAAACTGGTGAAGTGGCAGTTGCAGAAGGATTAACTCTTACTGAAGCAAATCAATATGATGTAACATTTGAATTCTCTAATCCAAATGGAGGTGCAGATACAGATGATACTGATAATATGGGCGCTGGACCAATCAATGCATTATCTGAATTGCCATCTCGAAAAGTAGTTGGTGAAGAAGGAACAGGAACATGGTGTCCTTGGTGTCCAAGAGGTGAGGTATTCTTGAATGCTGCTATTGAAGATAATCCTGATGACTTTATTGGAATCGCTGTTCACAATGGTGACCCAATGACTGTTGCTGAGTATGATAATGAAATTGGATTTTCTGCTTATCCTTCTCTTCACTTAAACAGAGAAATAAGAAATATCGATCCATCTGAAATTTCAGATTTTTTCCAAGAAGCGAAGAACGCAGTTGTGCCGTTCGAAGCAGATATGGAACTGACATTTGATCCTGCTACAAGAGCTTTAACTGTTGTCGCTAAAGCAATGCCAATGACTTCGATCAATGGTGGAGATTTTAGATTTTCTTTAATTCTTTTAGAAGACGGTCTTACTGGAACAGGAGGAAACTGGGCGCAAGCTAATGCTTATGCTGGTGGTACTAATGGACCAATGGGAGGATATGAAAGTCTTCCAAATCCAGTACCTGCTTCTCAAATGGTTTATAACCATGTTGGTAGCGTATTAGTTGGTGGTTTCTACGGTGTTGAAGGTTCAATTGCTACTTCTTTAGTAGCAGGTGAAGAGATCACACACACTTTTGAATACACTATTCCAGAATCAATGGATCCTATGCTAATGGATGCTGTTGTATTGGTTCTTGAAAATGAAACTGGTGTTATCTTAAATGCTGATAAAGAAGATGTTCAAATGTTTGTAAATACAAACGAGACGCTTTCAGAAATTGCATCAAGTATTTATCCAAACCCAGCTTCAGATATTGCTCAAGTTGAGTTGAATCTAGAAGAAGCAACTGAAGTGAATATTTCAATTATTGATGTAACAGGTAAAGTAATCGCAAGTCGTGATTACGGAACTGTACAAGGAAATCAAATATTCCCTATTCAAGTTGCTAACTTCACAAATGGAATGTACATGGTACACATCACTACTGAAGACGGTGTGTCTACACAAAGATTGATGGTAACGAAGTAATTGTTGCTTTGTCCGAGAATATAAAAGAGCTTCTGCATATTGCAGAGGCTCTTTTTTTATATGAGTTAATGATGCTCTGTATAGAAATTTAGTCTCTTAATATTCAATTTTGAGATTAGACTAGTATACCAATTCAGGTCGCGCCGTTTGCAACATACTTTTGTTTTTTACTATGATCGATAAAGCAGTATTCGTGCCTTTACTTTTTTTGTCCGTCAAAAAACAAGTAGCAATTACGTCTGAAATGCCTAAGGGTTTTTCTTGAAAGTTAAATTTATATAAGGCAGAAAACGCACACATAGCAGGGAGTATTTCTAACGCGGTAGAAAGTTAACTTTATGGAAAACTAATAGGTAATTTCAGAGGTAATTGTTATCAGACAAAAAAACCTCTCTCAGTAGAAAACTCGTCTTACTCTCCTTCCTTTCAGTCTTGCCTTTTAGTCATTATACTTCCAGTCTTCGTGATTATCCACGCTACATCCACGTCCCTGTCTCCCCGAATCACTGCACTGTGCATCTCAAACAGTTCTAGTTCGACTTTAAAACTTTTGACTTAATAGTATTTGTAAGCTATATGAAGTTTGGTGACAAAATAGAGACGTGATTCACTGCTTACAAGTCTTCCACGTCGTAAGAAACATTGAATTAAAAATTGCTGAAACAGTTATCGAGAAATAAGACACTCCTAGTATACAACCAGGATCAAAAAATATGCATATAAGTATGAATTTAAAAGCTTTAAACGGAGATGCACTAACATGAGCTGTGCGATATTTTCACTGTTTTTCAGGCAGTTACGAAAATTTATTTGAAAATAATTCCGAAAATGTTTGTTGGGAAGCAAAAAAGAAAGCTATTTTTGCGTCCGCTTTGCGATTCTGGGAGAAATACCATTTTGAATTTCAATAAGAATTAACAAGAAATATTTTTATAAAATTTTAAAATACTTAACGTGGATACTTTAAGTTACAAAACAAAATCAGCTAAGCCAGCGGAAGTAAACCGCAATTGGTTTGTTGTCGATGTAGAAGGTGAAGTAGTAGGAAGAGTAGCTTCCAAAATTGCCGCTGTTCTACGAGGCAAGCATAAAGCTTCATATACACCTCATGTTGATACTGGAGATTATGTTGTAGTTATTAATGCTGACAAAATCAGATTTACTGGAAATAAAATGGCTGACAAAGTGTACTTAACGTACTCTGGCTATCCTGGAGGTCAAAAAGCTCGTACAGCTGCAAATTTAATGGCTAAAAAGCCAACTGCTATCGTTGAAAAAGCAGTAAAAGGCATGCTTCCAAAAAATACTTTGGGAAGAGCTATGTACAAAAAACTATTTGTTTACGAAGGAGCTGAGCACCCACATGCTGCACAGAAACCTGAAGCTTTTAAATTTTAATCGATAAAATAAGAATAATAATATGGAGTCTATAAATGCTATAGGAAGAAGAAAAGCCTCTGTTGCTCGTGTTTATCTTTCAAAAGGAAAAGGTAATATTCTAGTAAACGGAAAGGATTATAAAGCTTATTTCCCTCAGTCCAATATTAGTGGAAAGCTCATAGAGCCTTTTTCTACTGTAGGCATCGAAGGAGAATATGATGCAACAATTAATGTTAATGGTGGTGGATTTAAAGGACAAGCGGAAGCTATCAGAATGGGTATTTCAAGAGCTCTAGTGAAGATCAGTGAAGACAATCGTTCTCCGCTAAAAGCACGTAAGTTTCTCATGCGTGATTCAAGAGTTGTTGAACGTAAGAAATACGGTAAACCAAAAGCGAGAAAGAGCTTCCAGTTCTCAAAACGTTAATTATTTTGTTCGCTTTGGACAGAATATGTCACAAGGCTTTTTATTCAAGAATCTTATAAAACTAAAATATAATGGCTACACCTTCATATAAAGAAATGTTGGACGCTGGTGTACACTTTGGTCACCTGAAAAGAAAATGGAATCCTAAAATGCTTCCATATATCTTCAACGAAACTAAAGGTATACACATCATCGATTTAAATCGCACAACTGAATGCTTAATTGAAGCAGGTAATGCTGCAAAGTCAATGGCTAAAGCTGGAAAGAAAATTCTTTTCGTTGCTACAAAAAAACAAGCGAGAGACATCGTTGCTGATGCAGCTAAATCCGTAAACATGCCTTACGTAGTTGACAGATGGTTAGGTGGTATGATAACAAATTTCTCAACTATTCGTCGTTCTGTAAAGAAGATGCATAACATCGAGAAGATGTTAGATGATGGCTCTTTGACAAGCGTTACTAAAAAAGAGAGATTGATGTTGACGCGTGAGCACGCTAAATTGAATAGAGTATTAGGTGGAATTAGCAATCTTAATAGATTACCACAAGCTCTATTTGTTATTGATATTCACCATGAGCACTTAGCAATTGCAGAAGCTAGAAAACTTGGTCTTAAGACTTTAGCAATGGTTGACACGAATTCAGATCCAAATAAAGTTGATTTTGCAATTCCTGCAAATGATGATGCATCTAAATCAATCAAAATTGTTGCAGACTATATAGCAAGTCAAATCAAAGAAGGATTGGAAGAGCGAAAGTCATCTAAAGAAGAAGTAAAAGCTTAAGATCTAGTTGATCTTCAACTTGAATTCTTTAAAGCGTAGTATCGATGTCAAATCGATAGACTACATGAATAATCAATTTTAAAAAACATAATAAAACGTATAATAATGGCAATATCAGCTTCTGATGTAAAAGCACTTCGTGATAAGACGGGTGCTGGAATGATGGACTGTAAAAAGGCGCTTACTGAAGCAAACGGTGACATCGAAAAAGCTATTGAAATATTAAGAAAGAAAGGGCAAAAACTTTCAGAAAAAAGAGCTGATCGTGAAGCTAGGGAAGGAGTTGTTATGGCTCTAGTGTCAGATGATCAGAAAAAAGGTATCGTAGTGAAGGTTTCTTGTGAAACTGACTTCGTTTCTAAAAATGATGACTTTGTTGCTTTTGCACAAAAGATTGCAGACATCGCACTTGATACTTTCCCTGCTTCCAAAGAATCAATGTTAGCTCAAAAGTTTGATAATATTACTGTAGGTGAGAAAATTACTGAGCAAGTAGGAGTTATCGGTGAGAAAGTTGAACTTACAGATTACGAAAGATTAGAAGGCGATATGATCGTTCCATATATCCACATGGGATATAGAGCAGGAGTAATCGTTTCTCTAAATCAGACAGGTGACGATGCAAATGAGGCTGGTAAGAATGTCGCGATGCAAGTAGCTGCAATGAAGCCTATAGCCTTGGATAAAGATGGCGTTGACTCTTCTGTTGTAGAAAAAGAAATTGAGATAGGAAAAGAAGTTGCTCGTAAAGAAGGTAAACCTGAAGCTATGCTTGATAGAATTGCTCAAGGAAAACTTGGTAAGTTCTTCCGTGAAAACACGCTTCTAAATCAATCTTATGTGAAGGACAATAAAACCTCAGTGAGAGATTATTTGAATAGTGTAAATAGCGGTTTAACTGCAAAAGACTTCAAACATGTAAAACTAGGATAGACAATATCCACTTTAAAAATACAAAAGCCGATTGTGACTAAATGTTGCAATCGGCTTTTTTTATGCTGTTCAATAAAACAAAGTATTCTATTATCCCTAGACTTCTTCCCACAAACACTTTACAGTTCCAAATATTTATGCTCTTTGGTCGCTAAATAAATGTTCAAACTGAACTGTTATTAAATCCTCATTAATAACAATAAGATAAACACCAAACGACTATCTTTAGCTTTCGATCTAGCCTTGCTAGATCCATTTGAAACTAATCAATACATACTTTATGGAGTGCATCAGTATCTTTGATATGCTCAAGATTGGAATTGGTCCATCTAGCTCACATACGCTCGGACCATGGCGGGCTGGTCTAAGGTGGCTTGAGAAGCTTGAATCTAGAGGTCACCTTGGGAATATTGAATCTATTCGCATAGATTTGTTTGGCTCCTTATCTCTTACAGGAAAAGGCCACGCTACAGACGTTGCACTTATCATGGGCTTATGTGGCTACGACCCTACCACAGTGGCAATTGAAAAAGTTTCAGAAATTGTTGAAGAAATAAATACAAAAAAAACTCTTCCGCTCGGAGGAAAGTATGATCTCCAGTTCGACCCTTCATTTCATATTATTTTTAAAAGGAAGTTTCATCCTTTCCATCCCAATGCCATGACTTTTCATGCAACCCTGTCTTCTGGAAAGATGACTAGAGACAGCTATTTTTCGATAGGAGGTGGCTTTGTTGTCCAGAAAGAACGAAAGCGCAAAAAACGTAAAGCGGCAATTTTTCATGCCTTCCCTTATCCGATACAGCACGCAACGGAGCTTTTGAAATTTTGTCATGAGCAAAATATGTCAATCGTGGAGCTTGTTCTTCAAAATGAGTTAACCTTGCGAAGTCAAGAGCAGATTGATAGTGAAATAGCTGAGGTTTGGGACGTCATGTTGGAGTCTATGTATATCGGTTGCCACACAGAAGGAAATCTACCTGGTGGTTTAAATGTAAGGAGAAGGGCATTTGATTCACACGAACGGTTGATGCCTAATAAGGATTATACGAATAAGTACGAATGGATTACTGAAATCCGGAAAACAGAGGTGAAATTTAGGCAGATATTAAAATGGGTTTCATGTTTAGCTCTAGCGGTGAATGAAGTTAATGCATCATTAGGTCGAGTAGTTACTGCCCCCACAAATGGAAGTGCTGGAGTAATACCTGCTGTCATGATGTACTACATGATCATTGAAAATCACAATGCCAATATGGAACATGTGAAACGATTCATGCTAGTTGCAGGGGAAATAGGGAGTTTATTCAAAAAAGGAGCAACAATTTCTGCCGCTTTAGGAGGTTGTCAAGCAGAAATTGGTGTATCATCAGCGATGGCAGCAGGAGCGCTTACCGAACTCATGGGAGGAACTCCTGAACAAGTCCTCATGGCCAGTGAGATTGCAATGGAGCATCATCTAGGTCTAACTTGTGACCCGATTGCTGGCCTAGTTCAGATTCCTTGTATCGAACGCAACGCCATGGGAGCGATCAAAGCGATAAATGCTTGTGAAATGGCACTCGATACGGATGCAAAAAACGCCATAGTACCGCTCGATAAAGTGATTGCAACTATGTGGGAAACTGCGCAAGATATGCACAACAAATACAAAGAAACAAGTGAGGGAGGATTGGCGGTGAAAGTTAATGTTAGTGATTGCTGAATCATCTCAATTATTCAACAACAGCAACTGCTTCAATAACAACTCTTGGACTTTTAAGGTCATTTGGATTTTCAATGCCAAGGTAAATTATTTCTTGACCTCGATCTTTTAAATCAAAATAGGATGTTTTTGATTTTATAATGATAAATTTCTCATAGTGTTCAAAATATCCACAGTTATTAAATGACTCTATGTTTTTTTTGAAGGAATAATGTAAAAATTAAATTCTCTATTAGACTTTGAGGGAACTAAATAGTCTGCAATCTTTGAGGGTTCTTACTTTTCGCTTAGTGAAGATATTTCGTTTAGTAAAGTTTTTGAAGGAGACTTTGCACCCGCCCTGTCAATTACATTTACAGAGTAAATCAATCCAGTATATGTTTTTGGTATTTCAAGTGGAACATATGCCTTATTGTTGCACTTTGATGTATTTAGTGTAGCATCAATGACTATGACTTCAGGTTTATCAAAGATTTCAACGAATGAACTTGAAGAGCTGAAACTTAGAAAAATGAGGGTTGCTGAGATACAAAAAATCGTACTTGCTTTCATAATCTAGTGTTTTGCGCAACTTAAAGTACATAAGATAAGACGCACTTTCCTAGGCAATAAGGTAAATGAGTTCTTTTTCCAATTTGGGATAGGGATAGTAATAGTCACGCGAATGCGTGATCCTGAGAAGAAAAACGACGAAAGGACAAGCCTAGCGAAGCTATCAATAGCCCGGGCGGCAGGCATCCTCCAATTTCCAACTATCCCACATAAATAGATCCAGGAAACTGGAATAACATCAAAAATTGTGCTGGTTCACATTATTCATTGAATTTGTAACATATTTGCGGAAATTGATTTTTATGATTTTATCCATGACAGGGTTTGGCAAGGCTGAGGCTAGCTACGGAGACAAAAAATTTCTAGTAGAAATGAAGTCTCTAAATGGTAAAACGACAGATATTCGTTTTCGATTTTCTAATAATCTTCGTGAAAAAGAAGTGCCATTAAGGAACATGATTATTGATCATGCAAAAAGAGGAAAAATCGAATATAATATTACAGTTCAGTCAGAAGGTGCTCAGGATATACAGTTAAATAAAGCACTTTTTACAGCTTATGCACAGGAGCTTAGTAAACTGGAACAAGACCTAGGAATTCAGGGAACTGACTTGACTGCAGCAATATTACGTTTACCAAATGTTGTAATGGCTGAAGAAGGGAAAATGTCAGACGAAGAATGGCAAGTCATTCAAGATGCTACTTTAGTTGCTCTCGACGATCTGAAAGCATTCCGTAAACATGAAGGTTTAGCAATGCTAGATGATCTGCACCATCGTGCAAGTGAGATTCAAAGGTTACTTGATGGCATAGCGCCTTTTGAAAAAGAACGGATAACGGCGCTTCGTGTACGGATGAAAAAGCACTTAGAAGATTTTCTTGGTAAGGACAATGTAGATAAAAATCGGTACGAGCAAGAAGTGCTCTACTACCTTGAGAAATTGGATATTAATGAAGAACGAGTTCGACTGGGTCAGCACTGTGATTTCTTTCTCTCTGAATTAAATTCCCAAGAGGAAGAAGCTGGTAGAAAGCTATCTTTCATAGCACAAGAGATGGGACGCGAAATCAATACTTTAGGATCGAAAGCTCAGCAGTCAGGTATTCAAAAACACGTGGTTAGCATGAAGGATCAACTTGAAAAGATAAAGGAACAATTAGCGAATATTGTATAGCATGAAAGGAAGAGAAGCGACTTTTCAATCGAAAATGATTTTGATAACGGCACCAAGCGGGGCAGGAAAAACGACCATTGTCAGGCACCTACTTAGTGTGTTTGATTTTCTTGATTTTTCTGTTTCTGCAACAACTCGCAATCAAAGACCACACGAGCAAGATGGTATAGATTACTATTTCAAATCCCCACAGGAGTTTAAGTCCTTAATACAAGAAGACGCTTTTGCAGAATACGAAGAGGTTTACAAAGATCAATTCTACGGGACATTGAAAAGTGAAGTTGATCGATTGTGGGGATTGAAAAAACGCATCGTTTTTGATATTGATGTGCAGGGAGCAACAAACCTTAAAAAACTGTATAAAGAAAATGCTCTAGGCATTTTTATTGCGCCACCAAGCTTACAAATTCTTAAAGATAGATTGCGTTCACGCAAGACCGAAACAGAGAAACAGCTTGAAACACGGCTGACAAGAGTGCGTAAAGAAATGGAGTATAGAGAAGCATTTGACACTGTTCTCGTAAATGATAATTTAGATACAGCCTTGAAAGAGGCAGAGCATAAGGTACTTTCTTATATTTTCCCAAATGCAAAATTATTCCAAGATGGCAGAGACGCACGCTGATATTCATGTTTCTGCAGAACTTGAATTTGGTGGATATGATGAAGAACAGAAGTACTATATTCACAAGTATAAAATTCAAATTGAAAACCAGAGTAATATCAATTTTCAATTACTTCGACGCCGTTGGGAAATTAGCGACGGTCTAAGTTGGAAACGAATCGTAGAAGGCGATGGAGTTGTTGGACAGCAGCCAATCATCAGTCCGGGTCAACGATATAGCTACGACTCTTGGTGCCCGATGCCGTCCACTGTTGGTTATATGAAAGGAAGCTTTTTCTGTCAACAATTAGATGGTGGGTCAGTCTTCACAATCGAAGTACCACTCATGACTTTTATTGCTGAAGAGCTGAGAAATTAAGCTTTACTTTTGTCTTTATCTTCTTTGCATTGATCATAAATCCGTTGTAACAACGTCTGAGCCTTGGTCAAAGAGCGAACATCTTCTTTGATGAGTATCAGAAAATTTTTTGATTGTTTAAGTGTTATGCCCTTTCGCACCCCTTGTTTGGCAACGTAAGCTAATACATTTTGAAAGAAGCTCGTTTCGTAGAAGCTAGATTGTGGGTTGCGCACAAAGTACGCTCGCAACTTATTCCCTTTCAAACTAATTCTCTCAAAGCCCATCTTTTTGCATAACCAGCGAAGACGGAGTCCATTGAATAATTCGTTGACTTGTTTTGGGATGGGTCCAAAACGATCTGCAAGCTCCAATTTAAATTTGTCGAGTTCTTCTTGATTTTCAATATTATCAAGCTTGGTATATAGGTTGAGTCGCTCTTGAATTACGCTCACGTAAGCGTCGGGAATCAACATTTCAGTTTCCGTCTCAATTTCAACGTCTCTTACATACTCGCGCTCTTTCTCTAGATCTTCTTTGAAGAGATCTTTGAAGTCAGTTTCTTTCAATTCTTGAATCGCCTCCTCCAAAATTTTTTGATAGGTATCATAGCCAATATCTGAAATGAAGCCACTTTGTTCTCCTCCTAGTAGGTTACCAGCACCTCGAATATCTAGATCTCGCATGGCAATATTGAAACCACTACCCAGTTCACTAAAATCTTCCAAGATTTTCAAGCGCTTCCGAGCATCGCTAGTTAGTACAGAAAGAGGCGGTGCAAATAAATAGCAGAATGCTTTCTTATTGGACCTACCTACTCTCCCTCGTAGTTGATGCAGATCGCTTAACCCAAAATTCTGCGCATTGTTAATGATGATGGTATTAGCATTTGGTATATCAAGACCTGTTTCGATAATATTCGTACTCACTAGTACATCGTGCTTATGGTGAATGAAATCCAATAGCGTTTTCTCTAAGGCCTTAGACTCCATCTGACCATGAGCCATTGCAATATCTAGATCCGGACACAATCGACGTATCATAGCTGTGATATCCGGTAGCGAACGGACCCTGTTATGAACAAAAAATACTTGCCCTCCACGATTTATTTCGTAGTAAATGGCATCTCTGATTAACTCTTCATGAATGATCCTGCGCTCCGTATGAATAGGTTGCCGATTAGGTGGAGGTGTTCGTATGATCGAAAGATCGCGAGCAGCCATAAGGGAAAACTGCAGCGTCCGCGGTATTGGAGTAGCCGTCAATGTAAGTGTGTCTACATTCACCTTTATATTTCGTAATTTCTCTTTTGCAGCTACACCAAATTTCTGCTCCTCATCAATTACAAGTAAGCCCAAATCCTTGAAACCTACTCGCTTATTGAGCAGTCCATGCGTTCCTATTACAACATCAATTTCACCAGCCTTTAGCCGTTCAAAAATCTTTGTTTTTTCTTTTGCTGTTCTAAATCTGTTGATATAATCCACAGTAACACCAAAATCTTGGAGTCGATCTTGAAAAGTCTGATAATGCTGTAAGGCCAGAATGGTGGTTGGTACCAAAATTGCCACTTGTTTGCCCGCTACTACGGCCTTGAATGCTCCTCGGATTGCAACTTCTGTCTTTCCAAATCCCACGTCACCACATATAAGACGATCCATCGGATATGGCTTCATCATATCTTCTTTAACGTCTTGGGTTGCTTTCTCTTGATCAGGAGTATCTTCGTATAGAAAAGATGCCTCAAGTTCGTTTTGTAGATAACCATCAGCTGGGAAAGCGAAGCCTTCAGAAGCTTTTCGCGTAGCATAAAGCTGGATAAGGCCCTTTGCGATATCCTTGACTCTTTTCTTCGTTTTTCGCTTCAATGCCTTCCAGGCATCGCCACCTATTTTACTAAGCGCTGGAGCAGTACCATCTTTACCGACGTACTTAGTGATTTTATGTAGCGAATTGATACTTACGTATAGTACATCATTGTTTTTGTAGAAGATACGCAAAGACTCCTGAACATGCCCGGCTATATTGATCTTTTCTAATCCTGAGTACCGACCTACCCCGTGATCAATATGCGTTACAAAATCTCCAGGTTGCAGTTCCCGCAGCATCTTAAGATTAACCGCTTGCTCCTTTGTGAAACCTTTTCTAAGGGTGTATTTATGAAAACGTTCAAATATTTCATGATCTGTATAACAAACTACTTGGAGGTCTCTATCTATAAATCCCGCGTGGAGTCCAGCATGAACTGGAACGAACTTTACATGAGCATCTAGATCTTCAAAAATATTGTAGAATCGCTCAATCTGCTTAACATTCTCTGTAAAAATATAGTTTGTAAGATTATCTTTTGTATTCTTATTTAGATCTTCAATGAGCAATGAGAAGTTCTTATTAAAATGCGGTTGCGGACTAGAACTGAAGTCGAGTGTATGCTCAAAAGTCTTCTGAAAGCTAGACACTTTATAGTGCAGCTGATGATGATGCTCAAGATCTTCTGTAATGTCCTTCGGAAAAATGAAAGACCTTGCATTGAGTGCTTCTTTCAGAGCTTCGTCTTCAACATGAAAAGTGCGTGCAAATTCTCCTGCCTTTTCAAAGCAAATTTGAATTTTATCTAAAAAGAAATCGTAGTCTTTAATCCACACAAGGCTGCCTTCAGGAATTACATTAAGCAATGAGACTTTGTCATCCTGGGAAAACTTGCTATTGACATTTGGGATTATAGATACTTTCTTAATTACTCTTATTGACAATTGGTTTGTTGGATTGAAACTTCTTATCGTCTCGATCTCATCATCAAACAATTCAATGCGATAAGGCCACTCAGACCCGTAAGAAAAAATATCAATAATACCGCCTCTAATCGAAAACTGACCAGGTTCATAAACAAAGTCAACACGTACAAATCCATAACTCACTAAAACTTCAATAATGGTATCTACATCCAGTGATTCTTCCTTCTCAAGCACAATCTTGTTGGCGCTAAGTATTGAAGGTGAAACGACCTTTTCGAAAAGGGCCTCTGGATAAGTGACAATTATACGTCCATCAACTGAACTGAGAGCGATCTTGTTGATAACTTCCGTTCTTTGAAGGATATTCGTTGAATTCAATTCTTCAAAGAATGTAGGCCTTTTGAAAGAATCTGGGAAAAATTGTACTGACTGATCTTCGAAAAAATGATCTAATGTATTCTGGAGATACGCAGCTTCTTCTTTATCGTTGGCAATGTAAAGGTTTGTGCGAGGAATGCGATTGTGAAGACTTGTTAAGACAAAGCTGTCTTGTGCGCCCATCATTCCTGAGAATAATACACGTTGCTTCTTTTCATCCTTCAGTAAGTCAGCAAGTTTTTCAACTTTCGGATGCTCACTGTATTTCTCAATCAGCTTTGTTAATTCACTCACTAATACAAAGTTATATTTTATTGTGTACCCAACTATATTTCAAAAAGCAAAGCTGTATTTATCTTTATTGATATCAGCTATATGATTTAAGATAGCGTCCCTAGTAGGTTGGATCGTACATATATTTTTTTATGTATGTTTCTAGATCTTTAGGTAGTTCTTTTTGAGCAACTTCGAGTTCTTGAGCATGTCTGATCACATCAACCGCAATCTTAGTTGAAATAGCTCGTATAGTTTTCAAACCTGGATAAAGATTTCCCCTATCTACGTCATCTTGAGATACTAGAGTTGCTAGTGACTTTGCAGCTGTAAGGAATAATGCATCAGGAATAGTGCTTGCTGCGCACAAGGTTGCTGCTAATCCAATACCGGGGAATATATAAGCATTGTTTCCTTGTCCTGGAACAAACTCCTGCCCTTTGTACCTCACTGGTTGGAAAGGGGAGCCACTTGCAAATATGGCTTTGCCATCGCTATATGTATATGCTTCTTCAGCTGTACATTCAGCTTTTGATGTCGGATTTGATAAGGCGAAAAGAACTGGTCGTTCATTAATTGAACCCATAGTTTCAATCACTTCTTTTGTAAAGGCACCTTTGGCACCGGAAGCGCCAATAAGAACATTTGGTTTTAATCTTTTTATCGCTGTTATGAGATCCATTTCTTCAGCATCAATTGCATATGCTCTATTATGAGTCATCAAGTTTTTACGCCCTTTTACTAAAAGACCGTCAATATCAATGAAGGATAGTCTTTGTGAAGCTTCTTCTTCTGTAAATCCCTCCTCTATGAATGCTTCTTTGATTAAGTCAGCGATTCCGGTTGCTGCAGAACCTGCCCCGAGAAACATGATGTCTAGATCTTTGAAATCTAATTTCGTAATTCGTTGCGAAGCATAAATTCCAGCAAGTGCCACGGACGCTGTTCCTTGAATATCATCATTAAAACATAGAATCTTGTCCTTGTAACGATGCAATAAATCATATGCATTTGGAGTTAAGAAATCTTCAAATTGAATTAATGCTCGTGGGTACTTTTTCTGAATCGCTTGAATAAATTCATCAACTAATTCAAAATACTCTTCACCGCGAAGACGCTCATGGGGATATCCGAGGTAGATTTCATCATTGAGTAATTCTTGATTGTTAGTACCTACATCAAGCATAACAGGTAGACATTGATGAGGATGAATTCCAGCCGCTGTAGTATACAAAGCTAATTTACCTATTGGAATACCCATCCCATTCACGCCTAAATCCCCCAATCCTAGAATACGCTCTCCATCTGTGACTACGATAACTCGCACATCAGGCTCAGGCCACGAATACAATATGTGCTCTATTTCACCTTTGTCATCTGGTGTGATAAAAAAGCCTTTTTCCTTTCTAAAAATATGTGAAAACTCTTTACATACCTGTCCCACTGTTGGCGTGTAAATAATAGGCATTAACTTGTCTATCTCTTCAATCAGCAACTTGTAAAATATGCGCTCATTTCGATCTTCGAGTGCTGATAAAAAGATATAACGCTCAATATTGCTGGGTTTTCTAGCAATGTTGGCAAGAATTCTCTTCATCTGAATATCTTGCGTAGATATCGCATGGGGAAGTAGTCCTCGTAAACCAAGACCTGCCCTTTCTTCCTTAGTGAAAGCAGTAGACTTACTATGCTTTCTATCTCTTAATAACTCTAATCCTCGTTTAATTGTCATAGCTGTAGAATCTACAATTGAGGCGCAAATATATAACCTAAAGCAGATTCACTAAATGTTTAGTTAAAATACTTGTCAATAGTACACTAACGATTTACAAAGAATTTAGTTTTTGAATTAAAACGGAGTAATCCTGATCAGTTACTCTCAAGGATGCTCCAATAAACTCAAACGAATATCTTGTCATTAGTTTATCTTTGTTTACAAAGAGTTTTGCACAATGGCTACAAGCTTATTTTCCTTTTCAAGAGAGGAGCATTTAAAGAGTAAAAAAAGGATTGAAAATCTGTTTTCAGAAGGTCGAGCCGTCAAGTCGTTTCCTCTAAAAGCGCAGTTTAAGCAAGTGAAGGATGAACACGAAAGAACAAGACTAGAAATAGGTTTTGTTGTGTCAAAAAGATCATTTAATAAAGCTGTAGATCGAAATCGAATTAAGCGGCAAATGATTGAGATTTTTCGTTTGAACAGAGCAAGTCTTATGGAAACCTTGGAAAAGAAAAACTGTTACCTCGATGTGATGCTCATATATTCTCATAGAGAGAAGGTCACATATGAGTATTTGGAAAAGACTTGGATAAAACTACAATCAAAACTAATCGATGAAATCCAGAATAAGCAGTAATATATTATCTCGACAAAAAAGACAGATCAATCGATTGCTTGGGTTCTTGGTAATCATGATGTTTCTCATTCCACAGGCAGTTCAATCACAAATTTTTGTACAGTTAGAGATCTATAATTCACCAGACGTCAAAAAATATTCAGTTGGAGATAGGTTTGTTTTTCGTACAAAGGAATTCCCAGATGAATGGCAAAAGAAGAAAATTCGAGAAATTCAATACGAGAATAATATTATCATGTTTGATCGGAACTTCGTTCATGTTGATGATATAACCTTGGTTCGCACATTCAATCCACTTCCTGCCACACTTGCCAAAGGATTATATCTCTTCGGTGCTCAGGCACTTCTTTTTGGTGGAATATCCTCAATTATTGATGGAAGTGTTAGTTGGACTCTACCTGTTTATGCACTAGGTAGTGCTGGTTTAGGTGCTTTTCTGGATGTTATAGCATTTAAGAGACATCGTATGGGCGTAAATTCTCGAATACGTCTTCTCGATCTGGGGATATATTAAGTGGGTCAATCAGATTTCTTGTCAACATGTTTTAGACGCTACAGGGTCTTTCTATTCGCTTTGCTAAAACGATGCTAAAGTTTCTAACACTATCGAAAAGGATATGTGTGTAAATTGACTTTAAAAAGCTTAAGGTGCCGAACCAACGGAGCTTGTGTAGATTCTAATATTATTACTACCGAGATTTCGTCCTTGGGGGACTTGATAGAAGAAGAAATGCACAGGTGAGGATAAAGCTCCAAGGACGTGCGAGTGGCAAGTTAATTAAATCTACTCTAAAGGAGTGAACCAGTATATCTTGCGCCAAGCAAAACAACATCAAAGACCACAAATCACTACTTAACCTTCGTAAATTCTAGTCTTCCTAAATCTGTATTTGATGTAAACACTCTGTCAATCAAACTTGTAATTGGTAATGTCACTTGCTGAAGAACATGCGATATACGCGTCAATGGTTCGCCTTCCTTCCGTGTTTTTGGATTTAATCCTTTTCGAAGAGCACCACAGGCATAGTAACTCATTTTAATATTTATGAATTTCGTGCTGCTCAACTCATAACCGCCGGCCTCCATCAGAGAAGTATAATAAGACATTGGGCGACCATAACAAAGATCGTCACCAGTGAGGACTGGGTCAATACGCTCAAATAAATACACTTTATCACCACCTACACGGCAAATCTCTGATACTACTTGACGAAGCATCGCATCATCTGTATTGTGCTGTAGTACTGTTGCTGTAAATACAACATCAAATGTATCATCGTCAAAAGGTAAGGTTTCACCATCAACTTTGGTCAACTGAATACCATTGGGAATCTGTTTGCCAGCAAGTTCAATCATTGAAGCAGAAATATCAGCTCCCATCAATGTACTAGGTTCATGTTTCCAGACTTCACGAAGATTACCTCCCGGGCCACTTCCTATTTCAAGAACCGTCTTTCCTTTGAAAGGTACCTGATGAAGTAAGTTCAAAAACTTCTTGCGCTTATATCGGTAATACGGTTCATCATCACCAGCGATGACGTTCTCATCCTTTCGCGATGCGATTCGATCCGCAACCTCTGTCCAATACTCCTCTGGATGATACTTTTTAGACATGCATAATTATTTTTGCCAGCAATTCGTACGCAAATATATGCATCCATTCCTGTTTAGTAAACTAATCGCCTTTCTAATACAACTCTCTTATCTTTGCGCGATACGCGACTCATATGCAAAAATCTACCTTCAAAAAATATATCAAGTCCCTAAATGAGGATGAGCTTCGAGAAGAAATCGACCGACTTTTCTCAAAAATTCCAGAAGTAAAGCACTACTATACCTTGGAATTGGGATCTGATGCTGATCGAAAACGTATTTATGATAAGGTTAAAAGAGGGTTAGAATCCAAGTACCGAACGAAGAGTTTTCGCAGACCGCGGCGTCCAAGAATTGCTAAAATAAATACCATTCTACGAGAGGTAGAAAAACATGCTGTATACACCTTCGAACTTGGTGACGTTTTTCTTTATAATGTTGAATGCGCGACTGCCTTTGCTAACAAGTACTATTTCGAATCGGATCCGCTTACTAATGTGATTCTTAAATCATATGAAAAAGGTTGTCTGTACATAAGAGACGCCTTGATGGAGGACGAATTTGAAGATCGATTGAAAGAGGTAATTGTAAATATGAAACGATATCCCAATATTGCAATCAGCATGGAGCAGCTGTATGATAGAATCATCGAGGCATAGCGCTCAATGCGCCATGTCTCATAAACTTTTTAGGGTAGTAGTGCCTTGAGATCTTCAAGATGATTTGCTTCGCTTGCAGGTTTATCCCTTCGCCATCGTTTGATTCGTGGAAATCTCAATGCTACTCCACTTTTGTGTCGCTTGCTTTCTTGAATACCTTCAAAAGCCAATTCGAAAACAAGTTCAGGCTTTACCGAACTTACAGGTCCAAATCGTTCAATTGTATTGTTTTTTACAAAGGCTGTAATTTCCTTGAACTCTTTATCGGTGAGTCCAGAGTATGCTTTCGCAAAAGTTACCAATCGATCTCCATTCCACACTGCAAAAGTAAAATCAGTATATAAACTCGAACGTCGGCCATGTCCTCTTTGAGCGTACAACATGACTGCGTCGATTGTATATGGATCAACCTTCCATTTCCACCAATCGCCTTTTTTACGTCCACTCAAGTAAGGTGATGCTTTCTTCTTTAACATAAATCCTTCAGCTCCCCTTTCTCTTGAGGTCTTTCTCAATTCAGCTAAGGTTTCCCAATTCTGAAATTTCACTGACTCAGAAAGTACCAACGTGGGATGTTGTAAATCCTGAACAATTTCAGCTAATTTGAGTCTTCGTTCTTCTAATGATTGATTCCTTATATCCTCACCTTTACACTCTAGAAGGTCATATGCCATAAGGACCACAGGTGCTTCCTTCAATAATTTCTTCGTTACTTTCTTTCTCCCGATACGTTTTTGCAAGGCCTGAAAAGATAGAGGACTACCATTTTCATAACCCAATATTTCGCCATCGATTACTGTTCCTTCAGGAAGCTTTGTCGCCATCATCGCAATTTCTGGAAAAGTGTCTGTCACTAATTCTTCTCCTCTACTCCAAATGAATGACTCACTTTCCCGGCATATAACTTGTCCCCGTATCCCATCCCATTTCCATTCTGCTGTCCATTCATCAGGATCTCCCAAGTCTTCAATCTTTTCCTCAACTGCATATGCTAGATAAAATGGATAAGGCTTCGATGTATCACTAGAAATTGAGTCATCCAGCAATAACTGTTGAAAATCTGTGGAATCAGGTGTCCAATTACCCATCAAGCGATGTGCAATTTCATTAGTAGGTTTATCAAGATGTTTAGACAAGGCTCTCGTCATCAGCTTCTGTGAAATTCCAATTCGAAAACCACCTGTTATCAACTTGTTGAATAAGAAGCGTTCATCTTGGTTTAAGGATTTCCAAGCGTAAAAGACAGCCCGCTTTTTCTCCTCTTCCTCTACCTCACGGAGCCCTTGGATGTATTCAATCCAATCAGATAGGTTTCGTTCATCTTTCTGAGTAGGATTAGGCAGTACAAGTGAAATCGTCTCCGCTAAATCTCCGACAATATGATACGATTCTTCAAACAACCATGTGGGTACTCCAGACATCTCACTTGCCCATTCTCTCAGAAAACTTGTAGTAATTGTTCGTCGTGGTCTTCTATGCGAAAAAAGTGCAATCGTCCACAATTTATCTGAATCATCAGCCTCATTGAAGAAATGTACAAGGGCATCAACTTTATCGTTAGTCTTGTTAGTTTCTTCTACTTTTCTGAATAATTGGGCAAACTGCTTCATGCTACTTTCTCCTCTTCTGTACTGTCCAATTGCTCCCCTTCAAAGGCGGTTTTCACAACCTTCGCATCATATCCTTGTTCGATCAAATGCTGCGAAAAGATTTCCGAAAACCCATGAGTCACATAGATCTCTGATGCTTCTGTTAGAGCAATAGCCTGATTTAATTCATTCCAATCTGCGTGGTCCGAAAGTACAAAACCAATATCTGCTGCTCTTCTGCGTCTCGCTCCTCTCACTTGCATCCAACCACTTGCTATTCCGAGCCTAAAATCTTTGAATTTCTTAGTCCAATTGGAATTTACGGCCGAAGAAGTTGCTATCACTAGGCCACCTGCATATTCTTTATAGTCAAGATTTGCCGTTGCATGAGTCGTATCGAGAAGTGGCACACCAGAAGCTCTCAGCGCTCTATTGGTTGCCTCGATTGCACCGTGCGTAAATATCTTGCCGACTGAATGATCCAGATTCTGAATAATACGTTGAGCCTTACCTAGGGAATAAGCTGTAATAATAGAAACCTTGCCTTCCGCTTGATTTTTCTTCCACCAAGTGTTCATCCGATCATAAATCTGTTCTTGAGGATCCCATCTGTAAACAGGCAGACCAAAAGTAGATTCTGTAATAAACGTATGACACTTCACGGGTTCAAAAGCTTCCGATATCCCATCATTACTCAATTTATAGTCACCAGAAACCACCCATGTTTCACCTTTATAAGAAACTCGAATCTGAGCGGAACCAATTACATGTCCTGCAGGGAAAAAAGTGAACTCCACACCGTTTACCATCATAGCTTCTCCGTATGCAATCCCATGGATCTTTACTTTACCAAGTCGATGTTTCAGGATCGACACGCTAGCATTTGTGCACACGTAACTTCCCATCCCCCATCTTGCATGATCGGAATGCCCATGAGTAATAAATGCTTTAGCGACAGGTTTCCATGGATCGATATGAACGTCTGCCTGCGCACAATAAATACCCTTTCCATCAAAACTTAGTAGTCTTTTCATATCTTGATAACGTCTAGCCTGTCGGCTTGTTCTACCACGATCATCCTTCTTCACTTACTTCCTTGTAGAAATAATCATGAATTGCTTGTATTTCGGGATCAGCATACTTGCCTACATGCTTTCGAGATTGAATTATTTGGAAATCACTACCTGCTTTGAGATTGTAGGATTTGATGAAAGTTTCCCAGTTAGTTTCTGAATTTATATCGTCAATTTTAATCATCGAATACGAACTTGAAGTTTCTTGAGTCCAAATTTTTAGCCCTTGCATACAATCCTTCCAAGTCTGCAAATACTTTTGTTGTCGCTTGGCTAAAGTTCTCTGAAATTTTCGCAGAACTGCTGGTTGCCAAATCAATTTTGTTGTAGACTTCAACGCTTCAATATCATTCTGAACTCTCTGTTCGACAGCCCACTCTACTGGTGTATAGAGGAGAAGAAAATGGGGCTCGAGGCCCAAAAGTCGATACTGTTTCTCCCACTCGGCAATCAAAAGTCCATCAAGTGGATGATGAACAATAAGTTGGTTGGGAAGAAGCGACTCCGTTTCTTCAAAAAGTACTTTTATGCTGACCTCTAACTTCTCATTCCCTAGATTTCGGATGCGAACATTGAGATTTGATTTTAGTTCTTTTTTCGACGGTGTTTGCACAAGTTCAAGGTGCCTATATATTGAAGATTGTGCTTGGTAGAATCGATCATTGTCCATATCCAAACCCAATGCATTGAGAACCGGTTGCAGATCAGGATGGAAATGGTGAATTATGTGTAGAACTTTTGTATTTGAAGTCACAATGTTGTTTTTCGTTCTAGCTGATTAATATATACTCGTTTTAGACTTAAAAACATTTCATGTTCGTACCAGAGTTGTCTTAATTTATTTTACTTCTAATTCCAAACTCTACTCCATAATTCAGCAAATGCTCACTAATTGGTGCATCTGCCAATTTTGTAAAATGGTATCTGAAGGCAGGTTGTCCATAGAATTGAAGGTTATCATTTAACGAGTAGTTCATTCCGAATGATACAAATCCAACAAAATGTACCCTATTAAAATTATGAACATCACCAGATTGGAAGTCAGAATCTGTTCCAATATCTGTTTTTTGTGTCGTTCTTGTAGTCATGTAATAAGACGGCAATATTCCCAATTCAATAAATGGAGATATTTTCATCTGGTCCTTTTCAAATCTCCCAACAATTGGCATTTCTACAAACCAATAATCATAGACAAGTTGTAATTCATGTGGTAAAGTAGGGTCAGCTACCCATCCTCCATTTCCATCATGCTCACTTGGCCATCTAAGGTCGTTATTCTTTTCTCCCTTATATCCGACACTTGCTAGTCTAAGTCCTGTTCTTAGAAATATTCTACTAGTCAATCTTCGATTGTAGTTAAAACCGATTCGCCAATTTAGCTTTCCAGTTTCAGTCTGATCACGACTTTCCACTATCACACTTCTAATTTCATCCTTACTTGAAGTTACCAAATTTCGATACGAATATTCAATCCCACTTACAAAATCTATTGACTGGTTTATCTGGCACAATCCTAAAAATGGCATGATCAGAATTAATGTTAGTAGGAAGTTTACTCTCATATTAAGTAGCTGATTGGTGCTGTACTAAATTCTGACTATTCTACGACAACATGCGTACTTGATCCTCAGTAATATGTATTGCTTTTTGCTCAGCTGTCTTAGAAAATATGTCTGATGAACCGTTCTCTAATTTAAGTACTCCTCTAGGGCATACAGCACTACAAACACCACATCCTACGCAAGATGCACGAACGATATTTTGACCCTTTTGGGCATAAGCCCGCACATCAATGCCCATCTCACAATAGGTAGAACAATTTCCGCAAGAAATACATTGGCTTCCGTTGGTTGTAATACGAAACTTGGATAATAATTTCTGCTGAATCCCCAACAATGCAGCCATTGGACATCCAAAACGGCACCAAACTCGACTTCCCATTATCGGATAAAATCCTACACCAATGATTCCAGAGAAAACAGCACCTACCCACAATCCATAGGCTTGGCGGAATCCATAGTTCTGCAAGAAATAGGCATTTCCACTTCCGGCTAAGTAATTGAAAAGTAGAATTAATGCAGCAAGGACTACAACACCTGAAATAATGTATTTACTGTTTTTGGACCCATCCTCCACATTCTTGGTTTGCAAAATGAAATAAACAGCAGAAAGTCCTATCAATCCGATCAATGCCAACCAAGTAAAAGTCGATCTTGAAAGTAAATATCTGTCTGGCTCATTACCCAGATATCCGTAAATAATGGCTATCGTCATCACAAAGGAGAATAATAGTACGGTGTGAATCATCCATCTCTCAACCTTCCATGCTTTCATTGATTTATCGGACAAATGACGAAATGGATCACCAGCAGTTTCAGCAAGACCACCGCATCCGCAGACGAAACTGCAGTACCAACGCTTACCAAATTTGTAAGTAAGAATCGGAGAAATAACGAAAATCATTAGTAGTCCTAGAATTAGGAAGAAACTACCCATCAGTCCTCCTTTACTCAAGTTCTGAATATGCCAACTATCAAAAAAATCGTAATCTAACGGCCACATATTTTTCATGTCTTTGCCAAAATAATTGGTCGCTGTTTCAGGATGTAACATCTCTAAAATCTCTGGAATAAGAAACGCGAAAAACAGCTGGAAAAACATCACGGAAATCGTTCGTATAATCTCATATCGATTGTGTCGATACTTGAAAATAAACTTGATTCCGAATGCTACAATCGCTAATGTATACAGAACACCATAAACAAACCACTGACTAGCCTTTTTACTATGCATCAACTGCGATAAGGGATCGAAAAACGCTACCAAACCAGAATTTTCAGTATCTCCCAAACCCAAATACTCAGCTTTCAAGTATAGCACTACGTAGAATCCTGTAATCAGAATTGCCGAAATCCAAGCTAAGACGCCACGATGTGATATCGAACTAAAGAAATTTCCGTTGTTTTTGATCCCAGCTGGCTGTATCATATATGTCCGCCAACTGTATACAATAACCCCAAAAAAGATCAAGCCCATAGATGTGTAGAACATAAGAGCTTTTGAAGGAAGAGAAACTCCAGCCCAAGAAATCAGCATGAGTAAAAGGCCTAAACTACCGAGTGCAAGCGTTACTTTTTGCACAGCATCGAGTAAAGGCGGTTTTTCAGGAGTAAAGGAAGTATATAAAGTAGAAGACATGAATTTTTATTTTGTAGTTGTTCATTATTTTCCTAAAAATGCAAGTACTCGTTTGAGCGTCTTTTTTACAGGTTTTTCAATTGGCTTTCCTGTCGAAGAAGTGTACAATGCTTGAACATCGGCAATGTATGATTTATAAAATTCCGGATCGAAATCCGCTAAATTTAATTGCTGCACAACCGTGTGTAAATCTGTTTCTTCTGCGAGCCATTTCTCGCATACTTCGTGACGAAAGCGCACTCCCATCAGATTGAGTCCCACAATTTTCTCTGTATTCTTATTATAAACCAAGCGAATAGATTTGTTACCATCCTCATGCTCCCAATAAATACTATCGTGATGATCAGGAGGTCTACCGGATACTTCACCATAGACTTGATATTCAATATCGATAAACTTCGCAGAGTTAAACCAGATACCTGGATCGTAAGCTATTTTCTGGTCTAGAATATTGTAGGCAACCGTTTCTCCCATCATTTTTCCAGTATACCATAATGCTTCAATGGGTCTTCTACCAACCGCAGGTTCTCTTTGTTCTGCACAATCGCCCACTGCATATACATCATCAATGTTTGTTTCTAGATATCGATTCACTTTTATTCCTCGATCGATTTCTAAAGCAGATTCATTCAAAAACTTCACGTTAGGATGGACACCGGCAGTAAGTCCTACAAATCCACATTCAATCGTATCGTCTTTACTTGTCTTAACAGCACAACATTGACCGTCTCCATCGTCAACTATTTCGACTAACTCCGTTTCCAACTGCAAATCAATCCCATTTCTTCGTATCTCTCGATTTACCATTGCGCTCTCTTCAGCCGGCAATACTATATCCCAATAATTCTTTTCCCTCACAAGAAATGTAACTGGAATATGCCTGCTATGAAACATCTCGGCCATTTCAATACCAATAAGACCACCTCCTACAATCACTGCACGATTTAAGCCTTTGCTATACTCCTCAATCCTCTCGAGATCTTGAATTGCGTACAAACCTCCAACACCTTTTAAGTCTTGACCAGGCCATCCAAACTTATTGGAAGACGACCCAAGGGCGAGGACAAGCTTGTCATAGGAGAGATCTCCTTTTGAGCTTGTTTTCAAAATTTTGGTATCAAAATCTATTTTGTTGACATGAGTATTGATCAGATTTATCCGGTTCTTCTTCCAAAAATAGTCTTCATAAGGTTTCGTCTGTTCGAAACCCATGTGCCCCATATAGATGTACATAAGTGCTGTTCGAGAATAAAAGTGATCCGTCTCAGAAGATAAGATTGTGATTTCACAATCACTATTTTTTCGCAGAAATCGCGCTGCAGTGACCCCGCTAATACCGTTTCCGATTATATAAACATGCATAATTAGTTGTTGATTAAATTACTACCGTAAAAGAACTTCTATAAAATCAACTCTGAAGTTATAAGCTTTAGGTCGTCTACTTTCAATAGCAATCATCAGAACATAGAACATATTCCAAAACTTAAAACTTTGCCACAATCGACAAACGTCCCTTACCAAGATAAAGACATATTTTTGATAAACGGAAATAAATCTCCAAAATGACATCTCAGGGACAATATCCATCAATGAAAGATTTTGACGATATTTAAGCAATTATATTTTATTGCTTTAAATATTACTTTTTGTTTATATATGTTTTATATTTGTTTTGATGGATTTATGAACGATTGGCATTATTGTTCGAACAGCCACTGTTAACATATTTTTATGAACAAGACGTGTGATTTTTTGTACTTTTACTGGACGAAGATTTCTAAATTACCTATTCTTCGTTATGAAGATACCGTGGATTATTCCACCGCAAACAAATTATTATGAAGCAAACTTTACTTTTCTTTTTACTTAGTTTCATCACACTTAGTCTATCTGCTCAGATTACTTTCGGGCCTGAGACAGTGGTAGAAGAATTCAATCCAGAATTGATCTTTGATTTGAAAAAAGATTTCGACGTATCAAATATAACTGATCTCGATCAAATGTTTATTTGGAACGTTGAGACAGTAGAGGCTCCACCAGAATGGAAGTTCTACATTTGTGATCTTAATTTATGTTATGCTCCAGGAACTACTTTTGTAGAGGCTGACGCTGCAAATACAATTGCTGGTGATAGTACGAAAGTTATGAATTTTCATCTTCTTGCAAGTGGAACTGAAGGATATGGAAAGTACATCTGGAATCTAACAGCTGTGAACGATCCTTCAGATGTTATAGCAAGTGTGGAATTGGAATTAACGGCGACATTAACAGTTGATATTAGTGAAGAAGATATTGAAAACATAACAATTTTTCCAAATCCAGTAAGTGATTACTTTAACATTAAGAATCCTAATGGCGCTGCTACACAGATCGTACTTTACGATGTACTTGGAAAGCAAGTGAGAACTTACGATGCGCATGGAGTTTCAAATTTCTACATGGGAGATGTTCAGTCTGGCAGATATTTTGCGAGAATTTTTGACGAGTCAGGGAAATCACTCAAAGTAGTCAGAATTGTAAAAAGATAGTTTTCTACTTGATTTTCAACAAGTAGTCTAAAATATAAAGCCTAGTCGAAAATTTCGATTAGGCTTTTTTTTGCCATGTGAATGCAACATACTATTTTGATCGTATTTGCACGCAAGCAAGATATTACCTAGCTTTTTATACTTTTACACAAGTATATTCAACTAGCCAGTTATTTGGAACTTTCAAAATAGAAAGAAACTTTATTTTTACTGAGCTCAAAATAAATCAATGAAACCAACTATACTTGTATTTCTACTAAGCTTTATTGCTGTAAGTTTATCTGCCCAAATAACCTTTACTCCAGAGGAGATCATCAAAGAATTTAACCCTGAAATTGTTTTTGATTTAAAAAGTGATCTTGATGTTGGAAACGAAACTGCTAGTGATCAATTATTTACTTGGAATATCCAAACTGTTGAAGCTCCTCCAGAATGGAAATTCTACGTTTGTGATTTAAAGAAGTGCCATCTTCCGGGAACGGCCTTTGTAGGTGTCGACAATGCCAATACTATTGCAGGAGACAGTACTAAAGTTATGAATTTCCATTTGCTTGCTAATGGTGTTGAAGGCTATGGAAAATATATCTGGAACCTAACATCCTCATTTGATTCTTTGAATGTCATTGCAAGTGTTGAGATGGAATTTGCCGCTACAATCTCGGTTGGGATTACCCAAGAGGATGTTGATAACATTACAATCTTTCCAAACCCAGTGAATGATTACTTTAATATTAAGAATCCTAACGGAGCCGCTATACAAATAATTTTATATGATGTTCTTGGAAAGCAAGTAAAAACTTACGATGCAGATGGAGTTTCAAATTTCTACATGGGAGATGTGCAATCTGGCAGATATTTCGCAAGAATTTTTGACGAGTCTGGAAAATCACTCAAAGTAGTTAGAATTATAAAAAGATAATAAACTGAATGGTTTACACAATTTAGTCTAGTTGAAAAAAAGCCTAGTTGAATTGATTCGACTAGGCTTTTTTCTTTGTATTGAGTGCTAATTTGACAATTCAAAAATGTCATCCCATCTTGAGAATACGCTTTCTTTTGAAAGGTATTCATCCAAGAATTTTTGGCCAGATTTACATTTTGCTGCACGTTGATAGGTATTCTCGACTACAAACTGTAGTGTTGATCCCAAATTTTCTGCAGTTTTTAAGAAGTACATAGGCTCAATTTCTACTAATTCTCGCATAACAGGAATGTCGAGGACTACTACTGGTTTTGAATATTGTAGTGCTTCGATATTGGCCAATCCTAGTGCTTCCGAAAATGAAGGCACGCAAAAGATATCAGTTTTCAAAAAAGCATGATGTAATTGATCTCTGTTCAAATAAGTATCATCCTGGTACTCAATAGAACTTAAGACTGATTTGTACTTTTCAATATATGAGGGGCCGACTCCAACGAGGGGCAATGAAATCTTCCTGGTCTTCATTTTGTTAATCTCATTCAGTAGTAGAGCTAATCCTCCTCGATCAGCTTCATGTTTGATAAAGAGAATACTTATCGTATCGCCAATACTTACAACGGACAGCGAACCAGGTAAATCGAAAGATCGAAAGTAACCGTACTTGACTTGGATAGAATGCTTAGAGTAGATGTCGACAATAGAGTTCTTCATATACTTAGAATTCGTTAGTACTAGCCCAAGAAACTGTTCAGCTTTACCTTCGTACCTATGCATCAGCTTACGATACAAAAGTCTTTTCCAGAATGGATTTTCTACGTAATCTCTCATGAAATTCTCGTCATGAAGGAATGCCCGTACTGGTATTTTATGCATCAGTTTAGCACTATGTAAAGACTCAACTACACTGTTGAAAAATATTAAATCATACGATTCCCCATTTTCTCTTACTTCGCTAATCTGCTGTTCTACCGTCTTATAATAAATAAAGCTTCTATAGTATGTTTGCAAAATAGGAATCTCCATAAAAAGTTTACGATGCTTCACAAAAGGAGTAGTCCCATAAGTCGATTTTGTTTCGGGCGAGATGATATCGACCTCAATTGATCTATCTGAAGCCTACTCTAGAAATAACTGTGCAAAAACCGCAGCTCCTGTGTGCGTTAGAGATATTGCACTAGTACAGAAAAGAATTTTTTTCACGATTTAGACTTCGTTAACCCTATAAAGTTCATGATTTTAAATGAGTCGGTATACAATTTGCTGTAAATAGCCTCAGAATTGATTGCTGAGTGAAACTCATTTTCAGAACTTTAACACTACTAAAAAACATATTTGACTAAAAAAACTTACCAAAAGAAAATAAAATGATTACATTTTGTTTTTGTACCAAAAATTAATAACTCAATAATGAAAAACGGTTTAGCATATATTACTTGGAGTCTTGTTGGAGCAGTAGCCTTGGGAATAGTAATAGGGACTTTGATGTCAAGTCGTTCTATAACAGCAGCGGACGAAATTAAGATGAAGCAGCTACCTCAAGTAATTAGGTCAGTACCTATCGCTGAAAAGGTAGACTTGGGAGGAGAGCGAGTACCCATTGACCGATTCGATGTTAAAGAAAGGCTTGATCGTGAACTTATGGTTAATTCATACTGGCACAGTAATACTATACAAGCGATAAAACTCTCGCATAGATTTTTTCCTGTTATTGAACCTATACTTGCAGAAGAAGGAGTGCCTGACGACTTTAAATATCTAGCTATTGCCGAAAGTGATTTAAGACTTAAGACTTCATATGCTGGTGCTAAAGGATATTGGCAATTCATGAAGGCAAGTGGCAAGCAATATGGCCTAGAAATAAACGATGAGGTAGATGAACGCTATCATATCGAACGATCCACTAGAGCTGCGGCAAAATACATCAAAGATCTTTACGATAGGTTTGGTTCTTGGACAGCTGCAGCTGCTGCTTATAATATGGGTCCAACAAGGCTCAAGAGAATGACATCTGAACAAAGTTCAAAGGATTACTTCGATTTGAATCTCAACGATGAAACTAGCAGATATGTATTTAGAGTACTTGCTTTCAAGTATATCCTACAAGATCCTGAAAGTTATGGGTTCTATATTCAACCTGAAGAAAAGTATAAACCACTAAATGATTACTACGTAGTGCGTGTTGATCAGTCAGTCAATGACTGGGCGAAATTTGCCTCTGATTATCGGATAAGTTATCGGGATCTTAAAGTCTATAATCCTTGGCTTATTGATCGCCAACTTACCGTGATTAACAATACTTATCATATAAAAATTCCAATGTAATTATCGTCTTAAAATCAACACACATAAGTTTAATTCATGTGGTGGCTTTAATTGTAGCCTATAGTATCATTCTTGCATGTTCAGATAAAAAAGTAACAACTGAAAGTCCACAAAATGATGAGGAAGAGACCGCTAAATCCAATGTTGGCGAATTATTGGACTTGCGTCCAAAAGTGAAAGAAATCATAACTGTTGATTATGACACTACAAGATGGGTTGAAATAAAAGACAATGAATTCTTCACCCTTGATATTCGATATGCTTCGCAAAATAACTTTATGAAGCAATCGATTTACGATTGTCCTAGGTGTTTCTTGGATATAAGAACGGCTGAAATGCTAAAGGATGTGTCTACAGAATTCAAAAAGTATTCCTACAGCATAGTATTATTTGATTGTTATCGACCTCTTCCGTTCCAAGAAAAACTATGGAACCTAATGCCAAATGCCACTTACGTTACCCCACCTTCGAAAGGATCCATGCACAATCGAGGATCAGCTTTGGATGTTTCCCTTCTGAAGACAGATGGAAGCTCTGTAGATATGGGTACTCACTACGATCACTTTGGTAGGAAAGCACACTACGATTATACTGAATTGGATAGTTCCATAATCGCAAATAGACAATTATTACGATCCACTATGGAAAAATACGGGTTTCGGGGTATTCGTACCGAATGGTGGCATTTTAGTAATCAAGAAAGTCCTGCAGATCTTTCCGATTGGCTATGGCCATGTGACTAGAATAAATCTACGATTTCCACTCATTGCTGATCTCATAAACTAAATGTGGTTCGTAGCCCTTTTGAAGACAGTATTGTTGAGCTTTCTGAATACATACATACATTGAATCTGATCTACATAAATCAATCTTCTTCTGCATTAAGCTATGCAAGGTTTCCAAATAATCCACTTCTTCGATTTCCTCCATTGCCTTTCGAATGCAATAATCAGAAACCTGATTCCTAGTTAAATTAAGTTTTATCTTTTTTCTGCCCCATTTCTTCTGATAGAACTTACCTCTCGCGTAAGACTTGGCATACCGTAATTCATCAAGATATTTCTCTTGAATAAGAGCAGACATTACCTCTTCTAAGTCATCTCCGTAGATTTCCAAGGCAATTAGTTTCTTGCGGACTTCTGCGTGACTTCTGTCTTGATAAACACAATATTGCTGGAGCTTTGCCAGTGCTATTTCATTAGAGAGCTTCACAGGCGTCGATATAGTCTTGTAATTTGTCTTCAATTCTTAATCTAGGGTCATGATAGACGGCATGCCATCCGCATTCCATTGCTGCTGTCACATTGACCATGGTGTCATCTATGAATAAGGTCTCACGCGGATCGATTTTTTCGGCCTCGATCAACGCCCGATAGACTTCTGCATCAGGTTTTCTATGTCCCATTTCGTGGGAATAATAGATGTGATGAAAGTAATCTGACCAATTTCTTACACCATGTCGCTTCTCCAGAATATTATGCATGACGTACTGAATGTGAAAAGCATTCGTGTTGCTCAGAATCAAGGAGCGATACTTCTTCTTAACTACTTCCAAAAACGGAAGTAATTCCATCCGTATATCTATTAACATAGCATTGTACGCCTTGATAATTTCTAATGGTTCTAGATTACCACCTCTTAGTCTCTGAATCTTCCAAATAAAAGTCTCGTTTGTAATCTTTCCTCTCTCAAAATCTAGAAAAAAGTCACCCATTTTGTCAAGTACATTTTCCATCGCAATTTCCTCATCCAGTAATTCTGAGAATGCGCGAAAAGTTGCAGGTTGATCAAGCTCTAGAAGTATTCCTCCAAAATCAAATACGATATTCTTTATAGTTGCCATTCAATATATTGTAAATCAGATATGTTGCATTCAAAGTAAATACAACTTCTTAGCCAAATCAAATTAGTTTATAGAATCTACATCCACTCCTTGTCAGATGTTTCCGCATGAAATAAGGCATAATCACGCAATTTTTGGGCTTGACCCAAATCCAAATAAGGTATTTTCATTTCACCAGCAGCTGTATGTAAAATCAAATTCGCCAAACTGTATCTTCGTTGATAAATGCCTTGAACGATATCAACTGCCTGTACTTTATACCAGGGAATTATCTCTCGGTAATTACCATAAATTCCTTTCTTGCGAAGTACCATAAAATCATTAAATGAAAATCTGGACTTTCTATACTGTATGTAGGTAGTAATCGAAAAATACAAAAAATAGATAACTCCTATCGCTAAAATAATATATAGCTTAAAGTAGACTCCGGCTGTGCAGATTATCGCAGCAGGTATCCCAATAAAATAGATAAGGTTTCGATAAAAAAAATGTTTACTTGTAGGGTGTTCGAATGAAGGTTTATCCATTTCATCTCCGTACAAGTGACGAAGTGTTTGCTGAATATAATCCTCTGTAATAATCGGAATCGACATCGAGCGATTACGATCTGAATCTGCGCTTCTTGCTTGCTTCAACCACAAGACAAAAATTCCAAAAATTCGTCGAAGTGGATTATCGCCCCACGCTACCTTCTGAATCTTATTATCGGGTGCTGAAAATTCTTTTCGATTGATTAATCCGGAATAGATCTTAAATCCATTAGTTAAACGATCAAAACTTAATCCATAATATCTTAAGTACGTCCGAACGATACTTACAAGTATGAGGATCAGTATCAAGGCTGGAATAAAACTCAGAGCAGTCATAAGTCCCGGATTAAATTGCTCAAACACTTCTAAATCCTTGATTCTGTCCTCGACTTTAAAGCCTACTTCGTTTGCAGTAGAAAACAAATATCCAGCAACGGCAATCATCCACAAGCCTGCTCGAAGATGATTTTCTGTCAATCCTATCTTAAGCAGCTGTCCTCCTGACAATTGGAAAATTGTATGATTTTCGGAGTCTTCCAATTCCTCCCATTCCAGAGCTTCTTTTTCAGAATCATCATCTACGGCTACCGGAGCTTGAATCTTCTTTCGTTCGAGGATAATCTCGCGAAGTTCGTTTGCAACTGGTTGTTTAAGTGCGTCAAAAGAGAATTCCTTCTTCGACGAACCGGCTGTATCAATCTCTACTTTGACGTTTTGAAAAATCTGAAGTAATATGTTCTGTTCGAAATTTACTGTCTGTATTCTCGAAAATGGAATGTTGATATTCGATTTCTTAAAAACCCCTTTTTGTATCCATAATTCATCGTCTTCGATGCGAAAATAGAATCTGTAATATGACAATAGCGCCATCACAATTACAAGTACAGAAATCGCGATGAATAACCCCCACAAAGCAATCATTGAAGACTTGCTAATTCCCACTGCTAGTACTGCAATAAGTGCGAGAAACTGACGGAATGCTAATTTGTAAAACTTCCAAATCAACAAGAGAATGGCTACCTTAGATTGTCTGGTATTAACCGAAAAATCGTGACTAGTACTCATCTTCACCCGTTTTCTTCAAGATAAATGATTTCATACGAAGAGCATCATCATGTAACAAACCCGGAATATTGAGATCACTTCGGCTTCCTCCAGCAGTAAATATTTTCAATTTGGCTAAACTCAAAGCACGCTCCAATACACCTTGGTTAACTTCAGCGTGTTGAATACGATTATAGGGAATATGCACGATTTTTCGAAAAATCAAGCCTGTTCGGTATATCACATCCTTCTCTCGAAGTACATAACCCTTCCACTGGAATCCCAAAACATCAAGAAGGACAGTTAACAAACAAAGGAACCCCATAGCTCCGATAAAATAGTAATAGTAATCATTCAAAAATGAAATCGGCTTCCTACTAAACATCTTGAAACCTACGATACCTAGAAGTAGAAGAATCCACAAAAAAATATCATTAATGATTTTGATCCCTAGGTATTTCCTATTGATAGGCAAAAAATCAACATTCTCTGCCTGAGGAATGGATTCAAAATCTATAGGTACATTACTAAAATCACTCATTTCATTGGATGGTAATGGTTCTTGTATACCACGACCGCTAAAATAACGACTTTATCCTATTTTCGTTCAATCGGCATTATTTTCCTTTAGCCAGTAAGACATATTTACGTATTGAAATACAATGTAATTTTTCTGTTGCCCTGATTCTGTTATCATCACTAGAAAAATGAACCAATTTTAAAAAATTCGCTTCATATATATCGAAAGTCGTTGTTTATGAATCAACATAGATTTATTGAAAATCTAATGGAATTATTATTGGATGGTCTGCCTGGGTATTCTGCACAAAAGAACATGGAACCGCCTTTACGGAATATGATTCCCGTTTCTGAAAAGCCAGTGAGAAAGGCAGCAACGATGCTTCCACTCTACTATCAAGAAGGTTGGAAATTCATACTCATTCAAAGAAGCTCACATCCTTTGGACAAGCATAAAGGGCAGATTAGTTTTCCGGGAGGAAGTATTGAAAGTAAAGAATGTGCAGCTGCAGCTGCACTTCGTGAAACCGAGGAAGAAGTAAGTATTCCGAGGACCCAAGTTCAATTGATCGGTAAATTATCCGATCTCTTCATTCCAGTCAGCAATTTCAATGTTTCCCCGCATATTGGCTTAGTTAATATGGAGGGTATTACCTTGAAAGCTCAAGCCACCGAGGTGCAAAAAATCATACATGTTGATTTGAATCAGTTTATGGAAGATAGCGCAATTCAATTCAAAGATATGAAGATGCAAAATGGAATGCTGATCAAAAATGTACCTTACTTTAATCTTAGCAATGAAATCGTCTGGGGGGCTACAGCTATGATGCTTAGTGAATTTAGGACAATCTGTAAGCGGATTGCTAAATAAGCAAGAATCTTTGTGTATTTTGAATGCTTTATCTCAACTAACTAAAATACATGAAATATCTACTTACACTTGTTGGCCTCTTTCTGATGTGTCAAATGCAAGCGCAAAAACATCAGTACTTTTCACAGCCAATGGAATCCTTTTCCGTAATAAAGACATCTTACACACTTTCCGATGGAACTGAAATAGAAGGAACATTGAAAAGGTTTAAGCGAAAAAAGGCTTAATAAAGTCAATTAAGATCAAGGTCAATAGATAAGTAATAGAGTATTTAGCTGCTGAGATAAAGCAAATGTATTTGCCTGAATCGGGAGTAGGTGAACTTGGAAGATTTCTTAATGCTGCATTTGACGCGACACAGGGGGATAATACAAGCCTCAACGCGGAATATCTGAAGGATGGTTACGCTTTCTTCGAATCAATAAATACGGAAAAAGAAAGAGGGTGTTGTTTTACTGCAACTTTTAAACCCTGCATTTTCTAACAGTATCAAAGTGTATCATGATCCTTTCGCAAGTGAAACGAACGCGATGACTGTAGGTGGCTTCAATGTTGTTGGCGGTGCAGATAAATCATACTTTATAAGAAAAGGAGATAGTAAAGCTAAGCGCGTGAAGAAGAAAAACTATCAAAATTTGAACAGATGCGTTATGGAGATTGTAAAAGAATGAAAAACTACTTCAAGAAACAAAAAAGACTGTCTTGGTCAGACTTTCCCGAACATGTCTTTACTTATGCTAAAGATTGTAAAGAGTGATCTTACATCACATCCGGACAAAAAAAGCATCGCAGAAATTCTGCGATGCTTTTTTATTTGTCAATAATGCTTAAAGCTTTATTCTACTCTTTATGTTATTAATCAAGTGATCGGAACAAGTACTGCGTTTAACTTTGGATTTCAATAGGTTTCTAAAATTACCTTCTTGTTCAAAAACGCGACCTAATTGAGGATCTGATTTTGCTTGATTTACTACTTGTAAACCTTCTTCCGAAGAAAGTGCATTGTCAAAATAAAGATCCACTTTTTGGCGAAAATTGTCTAGTTGTTCCGAAGTTCTCATAAACTAAAATTAAGATTAATGTAAAAAGCTGTAAACAAATTATTTTAAGTCAAGTCAATATTAAAGGTCGATAGCTCGAATCAGCGTAGAAATAACCTTAAGCTAGCAAAGCTCTTGTTTATTCCTCTTCTTGAGTATTCTTCTTCAATTTACGAGCACCACGCATGTCACTATATCCCTGTGATTCTGCATATGCTTTAAGTTTTTCTTTTAGTATGTTTCTTGCACGAAACAATCTTGATCTCACAGTGCCTATAGGCACATCTATGATTTTAGATATCTCCTCGTAGGTGAAACCTTCAACATCACAAAGTAAAACCACAGTTCTGAAATCAATCGGAAGGTTGTTGATCTCCTTTGTGATCTCATCTCCCATAATATTCTCAAAAATTTCTTGCCGTAAATCGAGATAATTTGTTTTTGAATTATCATCTGTATCATGATAACTAACAATCTCCTCGAAATCAACACGAGTTGGTCGTTTTACTTTTTTCCTATACTGGTTGATATAGGCGTTTTTCAAAATCTTGAACAACCATGCTTTGGCATTAGTTCCCTCATTATACTTACCAATGAACCTATATGCCTTCAAATATGTTTCCTGAACCAAATCCTCGGCATCCTGATCATCAAAAGTTAGATGGTATGCAAAGGTCTTGAGTGCGTCTATATGCGGTAGTAGCTCTTTTTCGAAGACTTCGATTTTCTTCGTTTGTTCCTTATCAGTCAAAAGTTAAAATTTTATGCGAAAATATGAATTATATCCCTTTATATGACGATTTCGTTCATACTAACGTTACAAATGGTATTTTTCCAGCGGCTGTGTAATTAAGAATTAACCTTCACTTGCTAAACTCATATCCATAGCCCAAGTTTCTGGAATAGTCTCCTTATTCAGTAAACAACCTTGAATTATATAAGAGTAGATTTCATATTAGCGCATGTTTTTATTCATCACTATTCGACGATAAACATGCGATCTATTTATCTGTTCTGGATCACTTATGTCAGACGCTGCCAGAAGTTCAACAAAACTATGGGTCGTTTCTTTATGATAGTTCGCTACGCGATTTTTTTTATCCTCGACCACAAGTCCCTTGACTAGATGTTCTTTCTGTATTGCAACACCCGTAGGACAGGTATTCAAATTGCATTCCAGAGCCTGTATGATCCGTCGGCAGGAGAAGTCCGCTCGTATTTGATTTCTCTAAAAGATCAGACCGTTCGAATAAGAGCAGCCAACAAATCACTTCATTTTGAACGTGATGAATTGATTTACACAGAGCTTTCTCGTAAGTACACACTTGACGAGATAGAGGCTATGGGGAATGCAACTTCGCTCAAAGTTATCGGTCATGTAATGGATTCAAATCAATATTTCTCACATAGTATTTTTGTGAAGTAGACTGTAATTCAGATCTGAATAAAATTCTTTTGGAGCTCATCCAATAATCCCTATTTTGTCTACGTTACTTAGCGAGTAACTATACTTTTAAAAGTATCGATTAACAATGCTTAGATATCTTTCGAATTCACTTTTTACCAGTATTTTGGGCGTAAGCCTAATTACACTACTTCTGTTTACGGCTTGCACTTCAGATCAGATACAAACTATCACTCTTGAAAATACAGATGAAATAATCAGCTATTCAATAGATAAAGACAGTCTGATCCAAGGTCTTTACGTACAATTGAATAGAGAAGGCGATACGATAAGTGTAGCGCATTATAAAGACAATCAGCTTGAAGGAAAAAGAAATATCTATGCAACTCATGGATATGTAGAAATTGAACAGAACTACAAAGGAGGTATCTTTCATGGACCTATCGTACATTTTTATCCCGATGGTACTCCTGAAACGAGTGGAAATTTCACTAATGGCCAACTTGATTCACTTTTCTACGCTTATTACCCTTCTGGTAAACTAAAAGAAAAAGTATCTATAAAAAACAATCTTGAAAATGGACCTTTCGAAGAATACTATGAAAATGGCAATATTCACTGGAAAGGTCAATTTATTGACGGAGATAATGAAATAGGATTACTTGAAGAATTTGCAGAAGATGGCACACTCATCAAAAAAATGGACTGCGGTAAGTATAAAGGGGATTATATTTGTCAAACCATATGGTCACTAGAAAAAGGTGATGTGGTTCCAAAACTGAAATATGATTAAAAAATGTACATTATTTGCATTCATACTTCTTTGTCATTTCGGACTTGAAGCGCAGCAAGGAGGATCACAAGTGTTTAGTTTTCTCAACCTTTCACCAGCCGGCTATAGTCATAGTCTTGGAGGTATCATGATTTCCAACGCAAGTAATGATATATCTACTGCGCTAGAAAATCCAGCGACGCTCAATACGGAGACTCGTCATGCTGCTACATTTAATTACCAATTTCAAACAGCAGGGATTGGATCCGGATCAGCTGCATATGGTAATCACTTCAAGAAAGCCAATATTGATTGGCATGCAGCAATACAATTTACCGACTACGGCAATTTCAGAGGAGCAGATGAGTGGGGAAATGAAACTGGTGAGTTTTCCGCAGGTGACTATGCATTTGTTTTTGGAGTAGCAAAACCATTGAATGAACAGTTCACCATTGGCGTTAATACCAAGTTCATATACTCGAGACTTGAAGACTATATTGCTACCGGTATTGGTATGGACATAGGTGGATACTACATGCTTCCGACACAAGAAGCATCTATAGGAATCGTTGCAAAAAACATGGGTGGGGTTTTACGTTCATATACAGGGGATGGAGGACTTCTGCCGTTTGATCTACAAGTAGGATTCACTAAAAAACTTAAATACCTACCATTTCGCTATAATATTACTGCACATCATCTTTATAAGTGGGATGTCCGCTATTCCGATCCAAATTTAATAGCTACTTCTAATGCTTTTGGTGAAGTTGACGAACCTTCATTACTTGCTGTAACAGCTGATAATTTCTTTAGACATCTGATTTTCGGAGGTGAATTTCTTCTAGGTAAAAAAGAAAATTTAAAGCTCCGATTTGCTTACAATCACATGCTACGAAGAGAGCTAGCTGTTCAGAATATCCGAAGTATTACTGGGTTCAGTGGAGGTGTCGAATTTAAGGTTAAAGGGTTTTTTATAGGGTATTCATTTGGTTTACAACATATGCACGGGAGCTCAAAAATGTTGAGCATTTCAACTAATCTTGGTCAATTCAAGAAAAAATAAGCTTGATCAAGATTATAAATGCTTGTTTTTGAACTGCAGATAATATATTCCTATATTTTTGCATATGAACTACCATCTCATTCAATAAACTTCTACATAAAAATGAAAAAGTATAATTTTTTTGCTGGTCCTGCAATACTGCCTAAGTCTGTAATAATGAAAACAGCCGAATCGATAACAGATTTTGAAGGTATGGGTCTGTCAATAATGGAAATTTCGCATCGATCGAAGCAGTTTGTGGGTGTGATGGACAAAGCTATTTCCCTAGCTAAGGAATTGCTAAACGCTCCTGACAATTACGAAGTTCTGTTTTTGACAGGTGGAGCATCAAGTCAATTCTATATGACAGCTATGAACTTGCTCGGGCAAAATCAAAAAGCTGCTTACATCAATACGGGATCATGGTCTACAAAAGCTATCAAGGAAGCACAGCATTTTGGCCAAGTTGATGAAATTGCATCTTCAAAAGATCAGAATTTCAATTATATCCCTAAAGACTACAATATTGACCCAGAAGCAAAGTATCTGCATTATACTAGTAACAACACAATTTTCGGAACTCAATTTCAAAATGCTCCTGAAACAGATATTCCTCTAGTTGCAGATATGAGCTCCGACATTTTCAGCAGACCAATTGATGTGAAGCGACATGTATTAATTTATGCGGGAGCGCAAAAAAATATGGGTCCAGCTGGTACTACTTTCGTCATGGTTGATAAAAATGCATTGGGAAAAGTAAATCGACACATTCCTACTATGTTAGACTATCATACACACATCGCGAAGGGTTCAATGTTCAATACACCTCCTGTATTACCAATCTATGTAAGTATGTTGACTATGCAGTGGGTTAAAGATCACGGTGGTGTTACAGCTATGGAGAAAAAGAACACTGAGAAATCTGAGCTGCTGTACAGTGAAATTGACAGAAATGGTCTATTTGTTGGAAATGTGAGTGCTGAAGATCGTTCAAAGATGAATGTTTGTTTTTCTCTTCATAACACAGAGCTGGAGAAGGAATTTTTAGCGATCTCAAAAGAAGCTGGATGTGAGGGGTTACCTGGACACAGAAGTGTGGGTGGTTTTAGAGCTTCAATATATAATGCAATGGATATTGAAGGAGTACAGGTGCTCGTTGAAGTAATGAAAGAATTTGAACGCACACATGGCTAAACATCTTGATACAGAGATAAAGGTTGATCAAGCCAAGATTCCTCTTCGGGTTTACATTGAACCTCGTAGGAATGTGAGAATCGCTGTCGGGAAAAAACATGTTATACTCAGAATGCCTCGCGGTCTCAAATCAAAAGAGGTTGATGACTATCTCGATTGGGCTGAAAAGTGGGTTACCAAACAATTTCGTACTACGGATACACTTAAAAATCGATTTGTACTCAAAGAATACAAAACAGGTGATACAATCACAGTGCAGGATGTAACCTACGAACTTTCCATTTCTGAAGAAGATCGAAAATCACATGCAGGTAAAATCATTGGCAATAGAATAATACTACAGTTAAGTAAAAACGATAAGGAGTTAAATACTCAAAGAGCGATTAAACGATTACTAAGCCGATTGATATCACATTCCTTCCTACCTGAAATTACAGCTCGGGTACACGAATTAAACAATCAGTTCTTTAAGAAGGAGATCAAATCCGTGAAATTAAAGTATAATACCAGTAATTGGGGTAGTTGTTCCTCCAAAGGCAATGTTAATCTATCCTCACGTTTACTTTTTGCTCCAAAAGATATAATTGACTATGTGATCATTCATGAGCTTGCACATTTAATCGAATTAAATCATTCAGCACGATTCTGGAGTCTAGTTCGCAATGCAATGCCAAATTACAAGCAAAAAGAAAAGTGGCTTAAGGTAAATGGTAGTAGTTGTGATTTCTAAAGATCATTTAACTATCGAATTCCAAGACTTGTTTTTGTAAAAACAATATTTAGTAGTTTTACCAAAAAAGAACGTGTACCCAAATCTTTCTTACCTTTTCAACGACCTTTTTGGCACTCCTGCTGATAACTTCTTATCCATTTTTCAGACTTTTGGCCTGTTCTTGGTCCTTGCATTTATAGCAAGTGCTAAGATATTTAAGATGGAATTAGTCCGAAAGCGGAAGCAAGGCCTTTTTGAACCCAATGAAAAAACCATTGAAAGCGGAAAGGGAGCAAGTCTGACAGAAATCATAAGCAATAGTATTTTTGGCTTTTTTATTGGTCTTAAGGTTCCATTAATCTTGGCAGACCCTAGTAGTTTTTCAAAAGACGCGGCTGGAAATATTCTATCATTCAAAGGAAGTTGGATAGGGGCCTTCTTAGGCTTAGCAATATTTCTCGGATATACAATATACCTTTCCGAAAAAGACAAAAAAGGAGGGATACGTACGGAAATCAAAAATATGTATCCAGAGCATTATCTTATGCCGATTACCTTAATGGCAGCATTTTTTGGAATTCTTGGCTCCAAGTTATTCAGTGTTTTAGAAAACTGGGAGCAATTCGTTCAGGCGCCAATCAAGACTTTTATTTCGGGTAGTGGGTTGACGATTTATGGTGGTTTGATTGTTGCATTTGCAGGAGTATACGGATATATCAAGTACTTAAAAATTAAGCCCATTCATGTTATGGACGCCGTTGCACCTGCTCTCATTATTGGCTATGTAGTAGGCCGGATGGGGTGCCATTTTGCGGGAGACGGAGATTGGGGGATTGTAAATACATTACCAAAACCAAGTTGGTTTATCTTTCCGGATTGGGCATGGAGCTATGACTACCCTCATAATGTAGTGAATGATATTCGAGCTTCAACAGTTATCGAGAATTGTGGAGGAGTCACGGCTGTCGGCGGAGCAGATCCGCTTTATTGTACAAAATTAGCGTCACCTGTTTTCCCTACGCCATTGTATGAAATCTTTTTTGGTTTGATGATTTTTACAATTCTGTGGATACTACGAAAACAATTTAGAATTGCGGGACTACTATTCTTCAGTTATGTGCTGCTCAACGGAGTAGAAAGGTTCTTCATCGAACAAATTCGAGTTAATGAAAAATATGATCTACTTCATCTAGGATGGTCTCTGAGCCAATGGATTGCTAGCCTTCTAATTATTATCGGTATAGCTGGTTTGATATTCCAATACAAAAGAGATGAAAAATTGCCAGTATCAAAAATACTAGAGATTGCTACAAAAAAAATCAGCACCGGAAGATCCTGACCAATTCGGAAAACCGAAATTAAGGGTACTAAACAACCTTATCTTTAATCTTACAGTACTAAGAATGTATAATCAATTAATTAAACAAGCGTTTTCTTAATATAGTTCTCAAGAGCCATCGTCATTGATGGAGATTCTGGAGAAGGCGCTTTGATATTGATCGTTAAACCTCTATCCTCTACAGCTTTGCTTGTGCTTTTTCCGAAAACAGCTAAACGTGTTTCTTTCTGGGCAAAGTCGGGAAAATTCTCGTATAAAGAAGAAATTCCCAAAGGACTAAAAAACACTAAAATATCATAGGTAATATCGCTCAAATCACTTAAATCACTGGCTACTGTGCGGTACATCATTGAAACTTGGAAGTTATAACCTCCTTCTTCTAAATACTTAACAACATCTTTAGAGCCTAAATTACTGCAAGGAAGTAAAAATGTTTCTTTTGCTCTATGCTTTTCCAAAGCTGTCTTTAAATCCTCAACTTTTCTTATACCAACAAAAACTTTACGTTTTCTGTAGACAATAAACTTTTGTAGGTAATTTGCAATGGCAGCAGATATACAAAAGTATTTTGTATCAGCACTCATCTTGATACGCATCTCGTCACACAATCTGAAAAAATGCTCAATTGAATTCTTACTTGTAAAAATGATAGCAGAAAACTCATCAGGTCTTAGCCTTGTTTTTCGAAATTCCTTTTCTAAAACAGGCTCAACGTGAATGAAAGGCCTCCAATCAATCTGTAAACCATACTTTTGTTCTAAGTTGTAATATGGCGAACGCTCAGGTTTAGGCTGAGATATCAAGATTGTTTTAACAGGTTTATATTGAGCTATTTGCTTAGAACTTGCAGCCATTCTTATCTCTTATTTAATGGTTAGAAAAGCACTTGTAGTGTCTACTCCAATGTTTCTTAATGAATTAAATTTCTCACATAACCTACGCAAATTAAAATAGGCACGATTTCGCAAGCGCAAAGATACAACAAAAAATGAAAACTATCTCCTATGATAATTCTAATGGAATTGAGGAATCCTTGCAACCACTTTAGAATCCAAAGTGATACTATTATGATAATTCCCAAATACATAAAACGAGTAGTCATAGATTCTGGACCATATGCAATCAAAAGGTTAACTGGCAATATAGTAAGACCTGCAATGGTATTGATCATCATAATTATGAAGCTATACTGCAGTGCGTCTGGCAGTCTTTTCCTTAAATAGGAAATGAAGGTCAAACTGGCGTGGCGAACTATCAATAATACATTGACAAAAAGTAAAATGTACCAATAACTATAATCTAAAATAGGTATTTCAAAATAGAAGCTTAAAAATCTAATGAAGACAGATATATTCAACACATAAATGACCATCAGTAGTAAGAAAGGCAGAGAAAAGCCGTTTCGCTCATCCTTTAGAAATAACTTCATATAGTTCGTATTCTTAAGCGACTTTTTAATCTCGGAAAGAATACTACGCTTACTAGTAAAAACAATCGATAAAAGCAGGCCTGAAATTAAGGCAATTACGAACGCTAGCGTGTTGCTCCCCTTCCTTGGAAGAGGAATGGTTGACTTGCTGATTGTCTTGTCATTCATTGTTATCTGATCTACTACGGGAATCAGTACTGAGGATGAATCAGTCTCTTTTTCATCTATGTCTGCAGTTGATAATTCGATAGAATCAACTACTTCAATGCTAGTTTCTAACTCTATTAATTCAAATGGATTAGTAGAAAAATTCTCTACATCAGAAATAACTCTTTCCTCAGTATCTGTAGGTTCAGATTGTGAAATGTTATTTGCAGTCTCGGATGCTTCCAAATTACTAGAATAACCGTTAGTAGTGGAGTCCTTGACCACCTTTGAAACATTCTCATTAATAATACTATCTCGCAACTCAAAAGGATTAATTCCTTGCGCGCTTGCATTCAAAAAAACAAATGAAATCAATATGATAGATAGTAAATATTTCACACTGCAAAAGTAAATAAAGTATTATTGATATAAGCGGTTCAATGCTTCACATAAAGCAAGCTTGAATTAAATTATCAAAAAATTCTGTTTGGATTTAGGGGAATCGAACAAATTGATCGTATTAATATTAAGTAACCTAATTAATATTGGCTAAAAAAAGCGACACTATGAATAATATTTCGGGAAAATTGAACGCCCTACAGGCATTTCCTACTTTGAAATCACTCACTGCTCAGGAATTTGAACTTATAGCCTCAAAAGCGATATACAATGTCTGTGCGAAAGATACTTTCATATATAAAGAATCATTACAAGCAAGCGAGATGTACTTTCTAGTGAAGGGCAAAGTCAAGCTAGCAAGTAACACCGAATGTGGAAAAACATTAATTAAGGAAATCGTTCATGCAGATCAGCTTTTTGGTGAGAATATCTTCCAAGACCAAGCTATAAGAAGTGAGTATGCAATTACTACTGAAGCGGATACACAATATTTAAAAGTTGACAAATCTGTAATATTAGAATTAGTCTATCGAAATAAGGCGTTCTCGGAAGACCTCATGAAATTAATTATGACTCGTATGAACAATCTAGAGCAAAGAATGAAGAATTTTATTTTCTTGAAGGCCAAAAGTAGAATTAGTGAATTCATCGGTAGAATGGGTGCTCAGAGAGGTATACGTATAGGTATTGATGAGTGGCTAATAAATCATGGATTGTCGCACAAAGAGATTGCTTACATGACTGATACTTCTCGCCAAACCGTAGCGCGGGTACTAAGTGAATTGAAGCAAGATGACTTAATTCATTTTTCAGCTAGAAAACCATCAAAAATCTTAATAAGAGATATTGCTGCCCTTCGAATGGCATAAACAGTCATTTTCATTGGGTTGCTAATATAAATACTAGTAGTTTCTCCTACTAAAGAAAGAGATAATCTGAAAATGATTGTCTCTTTTTTAGTATCCACGCATCACTTTATAAAAGTTTTCAGTCATGCATGTAAGGAGGATAAAAACATAATCTTGTTTCTATAATCCATCAAGTTTAAACAACTTGCTTGCAATAATTATAATTTAGTAGTTTATAGTTAGAAAGAGAGTGTGGATAGTGTCCATGCTATCTACTTATTTTAGCCTAACTATAGATTGGAATCAAGCCCAAAATACTTGTCGTATAGAATATCCAAGCATTCATTCAGATTAGTATTTTCTATATTTATTTAGTTCATCAATATCTAGACAATTCCTTTTAGGCCCCAGCCCTTCTCTTTGTGAAGTGTACTGTGAAAAGCAATATCAAGCAACTAATCTATGTTTTTTTACTCATCCAAGATCATTTCTTACTCTTCTAAAAGACCTTTATAAGCCAAAACAGTACTTTTTCTAGCTCGGATTGAACAACATATACGATAAAACATTACGTATGAAAAAGATCTGTTTTTTGGTTTCTTTCCTATCAATTGCATTATTCGCTCATTCAGAATGTACTTCCGGAAATTGCTCCAATGGAAAAGGCATCTATAGCTTCACAGATGGTAGCCTTTACGAAGGGCAGTTCAAAAATCGATTGTTTCATGGTAAAGGAACCATGAAGTACGCAAATGGAAATGTATACATTGGAAATTGGGTGAAAAACGAGCGTGTCGGAAAAGATCAGCTCACTTTTGCAAACGGAGATCAATACCGAGGTGACTTTAAAAACAATCAATTTTGGGGAATTGGTACATATCGCTATGCAGATTGAGACACTTACAGTGGCGCATGGGCAAATAACCTCGCGAATGGAAAGGGTGTCTTCAGTTTTGCTTCAAAAGAACGTTATGAAGGTGAGCTTGTAAATGGTAAGTTCAACGGAGTAGATGCATTCTTTTATGCTGATGGTACAGTTTTCATTGGAAACTGGAAGGATAACAAAAAACATGGTGAGGGAAAAATGCACTTTCCTTCTGGCGAAAAACTTAGTGGAATCTGGGTTGAAGACGAACTTGAGGATAGGCAGTTTGCTAATAAATCTGAGCAAGTCACAAAGTTCAAACCTAATGAGGAACAGCATTGATTATGTCTAGTAAAAGTGAAGAAGTCTCACTTGAAGCCTCTGGACTACGTCAAGGTGTCTTTAGTCATTATCTAATCAGAGGACTACAAGACTTAGCTGACTACAACGACAACAAAATCGTCACGGTTTCAGAATTTTATGATTTTATAGATGCCGGAGTAAAAGACTATTCGATGGACAAACAGAAACTAAGTATCGCGGGAAATTATGATCCAAAAATGCCAATAAGCAATGTTCGATACTAACCTCTGAGTCGTCCCCAGAAATTATTCACTTTATCGTTGAGTTTTACCGCTTGAGGGTAGTTATTATGTGTGACGTCATCAAGAATCTTTGAAAGTACCAATTGGAAATAAGCATCTGACCTTCCATTTTCCATGTATGATACTAGGGCCAGCATCCATTCTTTATTCTCTTGTATGACATCTGCATCGATTGTAATTTGGTCCAATGCCTCCCTTGCTTCTTGGTACTGCCTATTATCGATGTAATTATTTGCTAATTCCAAAGGTTTGTGATAGGAGGATAGCAGCAATGAATCGGTCGGTGTTGCATCACTATTTCTTTGAATTCGCTGTTCTGAGGAAAGTCTAAATTGATCAGCTACTTGAGTAGGTTCTAATTTCTTAAATTGTACCATTGACACTCCTAAGATTATAATCAAAGTAGTAATAAACGAAGCAAGAATCCACCATTTATTATAAGTCTTTGGGATTGAGTCAGAATCTCCAGACTTGTCAATTTCTCTGAACATTACACGCAATGATGACTCTTCGTCAGCTTTTAGAACTTCAGAAGATAGTCGATATTGATCCCAGGTTTTCTTAAGAACAGAATCTTTCTCCAATGCGTTTAGAAACTCTTGCTTTTCAGAGTCAGATAATATGCCCTTTGCGTAGTTATCAAATAATTCTTGTTGATCATCCGTCATGCCAAAAATTGTTTAAGTTCAGGAAAATCTTTTGCATAATCCGCTAGCTTTTGAAAACACTTGTATTTCTTTTTTCGGGCGGCATGTTCATTCTTGATGGTCAATAATGACGCAATTTCTCTAAAAGAATAGTTTTGCTGCCACAGTTTAAGAAGTTCCCTACATGTTTCGGGAATCTTTTGCATCAATACACTTATCTGCTCTTGCATTTCCTTTCGCGTGAAATAACTCTCTGTTGTATCTTCTGAGCCATATACTTCCCAATTGTTATCAACAATTTCCTCCGTTTTTCGTCGCCTAGTTTTGTTCCGTAATATGTTCTTTGCGATACTTGTCAAGTATACGTGGATATTTGTGTCTTCTTTTACCTTATTGGCTTTCACGTTATTTCTAAATATAATAATTGCATCATGCACAACATCTTTAACTTCCGCCAACGGAATGTTATAGTTGTTAATTAAGCTCGCTAAGTAGCTTGTGTAGTTGTAACTTGAATAAATCACAGACAATGCATTGCGTTCTTTAGCTCCACCTCTTCGGATGTAGTTCATCAGACCCTTACTTCGTTTTTGTATCTGCTTTTTCGTTAGAAACACACTATCACTTTAGAGTAACTCAATTTGTGAATTTGCTTAAAGATAGATAGTCAGTTCATGAAATACAATAGGAGGACTGCTAAGAAACATAAATTCGAGGAAATAACTTTACTCCGGAATTTACGTATATGAATTGGAATATCTCTTGAGAATTTTGTGTTGTAGCTCAGAGACCAATAAAGGTAACAAATATTGGCATATTTGCATTTAAGTTACTTGTAACGATTCTTCCGCGAAAGACGAATATAATCGATTCCTAAATTATCCTTCGTTTTTGATTTAGAATTAAATCCAGCTTTTTCATACGCTTTTATAGCACTAGTGTTGTGAGGATGCACGTCAATCCAAATCTTATCCACATGACACTTTTCCTCTAGATAAGCGCTCATGAGTTTGATTGCACTGGAACCATATCCTTTTGACCAGTTGTCTTTATCGTAAATTATAATATCCACATCAACTTCATTGGACTGAATCTCATTATAGTTTATCTGGCCGATCTTGCTGCCTTTCTGAATAATATGAAAATACCTGCCTTTTCGATTCTCAATATCCTTGAAATAATAGCCTTGCCAATCTTTAAAAAAGCTCCTTTTCTTCAACAGAAATAGGAACCAATTCTATATACCTTCCTTTAATTCGCTCTTTGATAACTTTCGCATTTATCAATAAAGATATTAATACTCTTGAAACTAACTATTGATAAAAGTAGTGAAAAGAATCTGATCAGATTGAAGAAAACCCTACTTGACTCGAGTCAAAGTAGGGCCTTGATGTATTACTTAAAACATTCAGCAACTAACTGACCTTTCTTAATTTTGAAAGTTTTGATTTTTTCAATTGATCTTGAGCGTACTGAGATGAAACCTTGAATTCTTTTACATCCTTTTGGGATGGTAGGTCAAACATTGCATCTGTTAATATCGCCTCGCAAATACTTCTTAATCCTCTTGCTCCAAGCTTGTACTCTAAAGCCTTTGTCGCTATAAAATCTAGCGCTTCTTTAGAGAACTCCAGTTTGATCCCTTCTAAATTAAAAAGCATAGAATATTGCTTGATCAAGGCATTTTTTGGCTTTGTCAAGATTGCAATCAGGGTTTCCTTATCGAGTGGATCTAGGTAGGTCAACACTGGCACACGACCAATCAACTCAGGAATCAATCCGAAAGACTTGATATCTTGATGCGTTATGTATTGCAATAGGTTTTCAGTATCTACCCGAACAGTGTCATCATTATTGAATCCTATTACTTGAGTATTCATTCTGCGAGCAATAATCTTATCAATTCCATCAAACGCACCTCCGCAGATAAAGAGAATATTGGTTGTATCAACTTTAATCATCTTTTGCTCAGGATGCTTTCTTCCGCCTTGTGGCGGTACATTAACCTCAGTTCCTTCTAGCATCTTCAACATTGCTTGCTGCACACCTTCTCCACTAACATCTCGTGTAATAGAAGGATTATCGTTTTTTCGAGCAATTTTATCGATTTCATCAATATATACAATACCTTGCTGAGCAGCCTCAACATTATAATCGCAAGCTTGCAATAACCTACTCAACATGCTCTCTACATCTTCTCCCACATACCCAGCTTCTGTAAAAACGGTAGCGTCAACTATTGTGAAAGGTACATCTAGAAAGCTTGCAATAGTTTTAGCAAGTAAAGTTTTTCCCGTTCCTGTTTCACCAACAAACAGAATATTTGATTTTTCAATGTTTACATCATCTTTTGAGCTGTGATTTAGCCGTTTGTAATGATTATAAACTGCAACTGCTAGATATTTTTTTGCTTCTGTCTGTCCAATAATATAATCATCAAGGTATTCCTTGATCGCATGAGGTGTCATGTCTTTGGGCATATTGAAAGAATCTCCCACTAGCGCTTCACGACTTCCGACTTCCTCCTTAATAATATCTGCAGCTTGATCAACACAGATTTCGCAAATGTGCCCTTCAATTCCAGCAATTAGGATCGCCGCCTCTTTCTTATCTCTCCCACAAAAGGAGCATCTATAATTTGCTTTACTTTTCATTAGAATTATTTATAGGTACCTAAGAATATAACCTATCGTCATTCAATAGAGTTTAAAATGGCCTTGTGTCATTAAATAATGAATTCTCAACATTTTCAATAAGAGTTCTTTCGATCATTTAATGATGCACCAGCCTTCATTCTCTATCACAACAAAGGTATGAAATTATCTCTTTTCTCATTTGTCTTGAAACCTCGTGAAATCATCACAAATATTGAGGCGTTGATATTTCGAGCAGTTCCAAACCCATTTGTCAATAGGATAAAAAAGCCCTCCGCATAACGCAGAAGGCTTTCTTATTCTTATCACTAGAGTGAATAAAATTTACCTTTAAGATACTTTTTCACCTCTTGCAAGAACCTCATCTACAAGACCGTAGTCTTTTGCCTCTGTTGCAGTCATCCATCTATCTCGCAAGCAATCTTGTTCGATTGTATCAAAATCTTTATCTGTATGATGCACATATATATGATAAAGCTCATTTCGAAGATCTTTAATCAAATTATAACTGATTTCCATGTCAGTAAACTGCCCCTGCATTCCTCCACTTGGTTGGTGAATCATAACTCTCGAATGCGGCAAACAAGTTCTTTTTCCTTTTGTGCCTGCGCATAAAAGAATAGAACCCATAGATGCAGCTAATCCAGTACAAATTGTTCCAATATCAGGTGAAACATATTGCATAGTGTCATAAATTCCCATTCCTGCAATTACTGAACCTCCTGGAGAATTGATAAACATCTGAATATCTCTTTTTGGATCTGTAGACTCAAGAAAAAGTAGTTGTGCTTGAATGACGTTTGCAACGTAATCATTCACAGGAACTCCCATGAAGATGATACGATCCATCATTAAACGTGAAAAAACATCCATTCCCACAACGTTCATTTGGCGCTCTTCAATCACTTGAGGTGTAAAACCATTGATATTTGGCGCCGCAGTTCCTGTAGATTCCATATATTTTTCTAGATGCATGCTACTCATGTTCATATGCTTAGTAGCGTACTTCTTAAATTCATCTTTATGAAACATAGAATTAATTTTTAAAGTGAAGCTGTCTCTACTTAGAGACATCAAAAAACAGTCGAAAAAATAACGAATATATAACCAACAGTATTACTAGACAAATGTTGTCATACAATGTTCGACTAGTGCAACAGTTTTTAGGACATACTCTCCAAATAATATAATCCGTAGCTAACAAATACACACAAGATAAAATGGGCTCCATGTAGAAAGGGGTAACCAATCCCGCCACTTAGAATAAGATTATTTGAAGCCCAATTCAACAATCCTGGATCTGGGTTCTAATGTATCCAGAAGGAATTGAAAATTAAAAGTTTGTGTCGAGTCTTCCCTCAGCTTAATCCTTGTGCCAGAGAATTAAATGTCATTCACCTCTACAGTATTCCCCAACAACTTCCAAAATGCAAAATTAGCATATAGGGATTCTGAATAAACTATGGTATCACGATGCTGATCTTCTATATATACCCCTTGAAGACAAACTTCATCAACAAACTTGAGATAGAATCTATCAATCGTAACGGTAGTTTCAAGCTTTTCTGAAAGTCGCTGAGTGACGATAGATATGATTTTGTTTTGTACCGGAGGATGTAACACTAAGAGCAATAATAGAAAAATCAGCGCAAGTAAAATAGTACCGGCTTTCAAGGCAAACTTGAATGGCTTAAACTTAATGCTGCTCATGAAATAAAATTACAATCTATTGTGACCGCTATACTCCTTGATCTATTTATATGTTCACTTCCCTCTACTACAATGCTAAATAATAAAAGGCTGTGTAGAACCATCTACACAACCTTTTATTATTTGTTTAAGACTAATTCGGTTACATCCCGAAATCCATTCTTTTATCTTTCACTTCTGCATTATCTTTCATTGCATCAAACAACAAGAAATTTACATTCTGTCTAGCTTTCATATTCTCTGATTGCTTTGAGAATACAGAATTTGAAGCTGTGTTTGTAGTTTTTGATTTCACATTGATTTTATACACAGCATCTTCGCCGATGATAGCTTCTGAATTACCTCCTTCTGGTGTAGCAATAATAGCAGCAACGACATTCGGCTGGTAACCTATTTCTTGTAAAAACGCTGATGATGTTCTAGCGGTAGGAATATTTCCAGTTGTTGCTCCCTCCATAGAAGCAAGTTCAGAGATAGCTTTTCCTGACATCATTTCTGCTATCTTTTGTCCTTTAGCATATTGCATAACTTGATCAGAAATAGAATTCTTTACATCAGCTAATTTAGCCATTCCTTTACTAGTAGTGGCTTGCAAAGCAGGAATTACCAACTGGCTTTCGTAATTAAATAGTTCATCTCTAAATGTGTACATATCAGGAGACACGTCTCCTACGTCAGTATTGACATTGAATGCCCACAATACGATATTTCTCGCATCATCAGCAAATTCAAATTCTTCAAATTGGTAATCTTTCTTCTTAAGTATCTTACTTGTTCTAAGACTAGCACTTGGGTACTTAGCATAATTACCTCTGAAAGTTGTTATATCTCTATTGTCACTGATAAATTCTGCAGCATTATTTGTAATTAGGCCTACAGTTTCTTGACTAGGTTCAATTCCTGTATTGATAAATGCAACTTTGAATTTAGGGTCCTCAGTTGTAAATCTTCTTTCAGTAATCTTAATCAAGTGAACACCATTATCAGTTTGGACTCTATATACTTTATTTAAGTCACCAGTAAAAAATGCAGGAGTGTTGATCTCAGGGAAAAACTGACCTTGCGTTACATAACCCAAGTCTCCACCTTTACTCGCAGTAGATGGATCTTGACTATACTTAATTGCTAGTGAATCGAATTCTTCAATTCCTCTATCAATAAGATTTTTCAAACTGTCAAGGTATTCAATAGACTCATTTACTAATGACGTGTTTGTTCTTTCAACTGGTCTAAAAATGTGACTAAGTTTTACAGAGTCAGCAACAACTTTACGATCAATCAATTTCATTGCTGAGTGATAACGATCATTAACAATTGGTCCATGAACCGCTCCGATTTCCATTTCTGATGCTACATCTTGAAATGCTTCAGGAAGGTCTTCGGTTTTGAAATAGAAATTCACGTAGTTACCGCCGTTTGCAACAGCATATAAAGAATCTCCTTCAGTCTTTGATTCAAATTCGATTGCTTTTTCGGTAACAGAAGCAAGAATGTCTGCTGAATCCTTTGCACTTGGAGTAATATCAAATACAACATATTCTACTACTCTTCCGTCCTCCTTATTATTGTAAAGGTTTTTATTCTCTTCCATATATGCTTTGTAATCGGCATCTGAAAGGCTGATTTCATCATCAGCTACTCCACTAAATAGAACTTTCACATAATCAATATCAGCTGCGATACTATTCGTCTTAGACAACTCTTCTGCCATCCAAGTTGGTGTGTAAATTCCTTTACTTACCATAGTACCGATCTTATTCTGTATTTCAAGGTTCTCAGCTTGCTTCGTTTTTTCATTCCACAAAGCCATGAAGTTTTGGTTTACAGTTCCATTATCTAAATTAGTTTTTACGTCTAATAGATTCTGGCGATTAACTGTACCAGTTCTCGGATCGCGAAATAGCTGCTGAATTACTGGAGATAAACGACTGCCAAATAAAAGGTCTTCCATTTCCTCTTCAGAAACTCTTAAGCCCAAAGCCTCCGCCTCATTACTTACCAATGTCCGAGTAATTAAATCATCAAATACTTTACTTCTTAATTGATTTCCAGTAATTCCTGTTGAATTTGACTCAATACTTTCCAATCTCTGTAGTTGCTGAACATCTACCTTGTCTCCATTAACTGAAAATGCAGTCGACCCTTGTGAACCTCCGCCACCTGGACCTGATGAATCCATCATCATGAATGCTATGAGCGCCACACCTAAAAGTGCAAAGACGAACCACATGTTTTGTCTAATCTTACCAATTAAAGCCATTGTCTATATTTGATTTATATTTTTTCTAAAATTTAGTCATTTTATACTTTCGAGAGTGGACCTCTATTCAAATCCGCTCAAAAAAGTTGTCTCTGAAATTGAAGTAGATAGCTTTTATACACCGTATGAGCCACAGCAAACCAAGCTGAAACCGCTATAAAATATAGATTTCACTCAAGATCAGCTCGTTAGGAAACTAAGCACTCCCCAAAAAGATTGCAAAGTTAGCTTGTTTCTGTTAATTTACCCTGAAATATGGACGAGAAAATACTTCCTTGAACGGAAATATCGCACATAGCATTTCTTAAATTGAGTACAATTTTTTCTATATGTTACTGCTGAAATGGATAGAAAATAAAGAATTTCTGCTCACCATCATCCGTTGGTCTATATTTTATCACGTAAATCGTAGACATAATCATAAATCTGCTCATTTCCTTGCCTCTTTTGAACTGAAAACTCACTAGGAGACCTAGCTATGTCTTGTTGAACTTGCTTACCAAGTGTTATATTTTCTGTGTATGGAAAGACATTTACGTTTGAAACAGCATCTGAGGCTTTACCAAATGTTTTCTTTGCCCATGCTCAAGAATATAGCAAGCCAAAAGTGACCAACAGCAGCAATGAGGTTTTATATGATTTCATTTTGTGTGATTTATTTTGAAATGAAGGAATCAAGACCGCCTTCTGTTATCCAATTCTTGGTTAAACGCAGTTGTTCACCAAGTACAATATCTTTTTCAATAAAATTCACTTCTTTTCGCACTAGTTGGTGTACCGACTTCACTGCTGAACTACAGTTTTCAATTTTCTGAAAGTCTAAAGCTTGACATGCGGTTAGCAATTCAATTGCTAAAATCTGATATAGGTTTTCAACGACTGTATATAGCTTTCTACCTGCATTTGCCGCCATACTTACATGATCTTCCTGACCTTTTGACGATGTGATTGAATCAATAGAAGATGGAGTGCAAAGCTGTTTATTCTCACTTACGATTGCTGCTGCTGTATACTGGGCTATCATGAAACCAGAATTAAGTCCTTGTTCAGATACCAAATAGTTGGGAAGTCCTCTTTTGCCGTCTAGTAAATTAAATGTTCGTCTTTCTGAAATACTACCCAATTCTGCAAGGGCTATCGCTAAAAAGTCATTTGCAAGAGCGATAGGCTGAGCGTGAAAATTTCCACCGCTAATAACATCATCCGTATCACTAAAAATAAGAGGGTTGTCTGTGACAGCATTTATCTCACGAGTCATAACATTTGTGCAATGCATAATAGTATCTAGACTAGCTCCGTGAACTTGCGGGCTACAGCGAAAAGCATATGGATCTTGCACAAATTCGGCACTTTTAGTTGGTAGATTCCCATCTACAAGAAGCTCTCTAATTTCAGCGGCTGTTTCTATTTGCCCATGCTGTTTTCGCACTTTGTGGACTCGAGGGTCAAGCGGATCTATACTACAGCGATAAGCTTCATAAGACATTGCAGTAGTTAGATTAGCTAGGTGATAAAGCTTTTTCCCGTGAACACAAGCGTGAGCAAGATAGGCTGTTGAAAACTGTGTTCCGTTCAATAGTGCAAGACCCTCTTTACCTTGTATAACTATAGGCTCGATATTCTTTTGGCTCAAGGCCAAGTGGGCAGGTAGTTTGTTTCCGTCAAGATATGCATGACCTTCTCCAACAAGATTAATAGCTAAATGCGATAATGGAGCTAAATCCCCGGACGCTCCCAGAGATCCTTGTTGAAACATCTCAGGTCTTATTTCAGCATTATAAATGGCTACCATATGCTTCAATAAGTTATACCTAACGCCTGAACAGGCTAATGATAGATTTTTTATCTTCAAGGCCTGAATGAGTCTTACTATCTCTGGTTGAACTTCAGGACCTGTTCCACATGCGTGAGAGCGAATCAAATTGAGCTGTAAATCATGTATTTTCTCTCGATGTATTTTGATATCGCACAACGAACCAAATCCAGTATTGATTCCGTAAATAGGATCATCGCTTGAGTCAACTTTATCTTCTAGATATGCTCTATTAGAAGACACAAGATCCTCAATTATTCCATCTAATTCAAGAGGGCCTGAATTACTCAGTATCAACTCTATATGAGAACTATCCCATGCTTGATCACTTATACGAATCATATTTAGTTTGTTTTTCAACGGCAAAATTACGTAACGAACTGATATATATGTGGTTTTAGAACTTGATTTACTTGAAAATACAATCGTGACCGAATACCATACGAAGGCATATGCCGTTAAACTTAGGTTAAAAACTAGATCAAAAAAGTAGACCCTTACAATCTAATCCATTGAATGTCAATTTGTTAAATCAAAATATTTTTAATTCTATAATTTTAACTACGAAACTTTTGCATTCAGAAAATAGTCTGTATTTATGAAGCAACTAATAAAATGCTAATTTTGACATTCAAATTTGAAAAGATATGAGACAGAAATTATTTATCCTCGCATTCTTAATGTTCGGAATGTTAAGTATGACAAACGCACAGCGATTGGCGATTGTAGATGTAAATGCATTACTACAAGAAATGGATGACTACAAAGTAGCACAAGGAGAGCTCGACAAGGTCGCATCCAAATGGCGTCAAGAAATATCCATCGAAATGGATAAGGTCAAAAGTATGTATAATAAATACCAAGCAGAACAAGTCTTGCTAAGCGACGAAGTAAGAGCTCAACGAGAAGAAGAAATCGTGAACACTGAGAAGAAGGTTATGGACATGCAGAAATTGCGTTTTGGGCCAGAAGGCGACCTGTTCAAAAGACGTCAAGAGTTGGTAAAACCCGTTCAAAATAAAGTTATGGCAGCGATTGAAGCATATGCAGATGATCGTGGATATGATCTTATTATTGATAAAGGTGGAAGTGCTGGCATTTTGTTCTTAAATGAAGATTATGACAAAACAGATGATATCAGAAAGCGTTTAAGAAATTAAAATTACATTTGTGCAAATTTTGAAAACAGCGCAGATCTAAAACTGCCTAAGACAATTATAAAATTACTAGGTTACAAATTTTTTAAGAAGATGAAAAACACAATTAGAACAGTACTTAGTTTAATGATCTTAAGTTTTGCTTTTTTGCAAGTTCAAGCTCAGAAAATAGGTTATGTAGACTCTCAAGCAGTAATTGCTGATATGGCAGAAGTTAAAGAAGCAAACAGCAATTTAGAGACTTACGGTTCACAGCTACAAAAGCGTGCAGAGCAGATGTACAAAAGCTTAGAAACTAAAGCAGCTACTTTACAGCAAAAAAGAGACGGTGGTGAACTTTCTCCCAAGCAATTGGAAATTGAGATGGCTAACCTTCAGAAGGAAGAACAAAAATTAATTGACTTTCAATCATCAAGTCAAAATGATATAGCAGCAAAACAAAACGAATTGCTACAACCTATCTTGGATAGAGTACAAGTAGCTATCGATGAAGTAGCTGCTTCTGAAGGATACACATATATTTTTGACTCTAGTCAAGGTGTTATCCTTTACGCAGACGATTCAACGAATATCACAAGTAAAGTAAAAGCTAAATTGGGTATGTAAGCTTCAATTGCTCGATAAAAAAAGCGCTACCAATTTGATAGCGCTTTTTTTATGCCTCATAACTATCCAGCTTATAAACTAACCGCGTTAATTAAGATATTGCCTAATAATCTTGACCAGCTCTTCATCAGGAAGTCGGTTTCCCAAGTGTTGCTCCATTGTATCTAGCATTCTATTGAGCATTTCTTCTCGAAAGCCAAGTTTCAAGCCAAATTTGACTGCAAATTTCCGTTCAGTATCATCAACATGCTCATCGATCTTTATTAAGAATAGCAGATAGTAAAGAATAGTCATTCTATCTTTTTCCGCTTTTGGAATCTCTGTATGAGCTGGATTGTAGCTTGCGAGATCAATACCGTTCTCTTCCATCACTTGAGAAATAAACTGCTTCTCTGGATCACTAAATTCTTGATCCGCAACTGCCATCTGATAAAGCAGTTCTATTAATATTTGGTTGTAATTCATCTTTATATTTTACCAAGTACTTTGGAAATATCCGTAATTAATGTAGGGTCTTTTTCAACTGCATTTCCCACAACGATCATATCCGCTCCTGCTTGTACAATCTTTTGGGCTTGACCCGCATCAGAAATACCTCCTCCTACTATTACTGGAATTTCAACTGCTTGACTAACAGACTCAATCATTTCAGTTGGCACGCAGTGCAAGGCGCCACTTCCAGCATCCAAAAAAAGTTGCTTAAGACCCAGCATTTCACCTGCAATGGCCGTAGAAACAGCAATATCTTCCTTGTTTCTAGGAATCGGGTTAGTATTGCTGATATATTGTACAGTAGTTGTCACACCGCCGTCGACCAACATATATCCTGTTGAAATTACTTCCAACGGGCTAATCTTCAAATAAGGAGCCGCAATAACCTGATTTCCGATCAAAAGCTCAGCATTACGCCCAGAAATCAACGACAAAAACAACATGCCATCAGCATAATATGATAATTGGTACGAATTTCCAGGAAACAAAACTGTAGGTATAGTGCAACGATCTTTTATCATCTTAATCACCTCATCCAGCATGTTGTTTACAATCAAACTTCCACCGATGAAGAAATAATCAACTTTAGCAGCAGTCGCTAACTCGATAATATGATCTACTTTCGTTAACCGCAACTTATCGGGATCGATGAGTATAGCAAGTCGCTTGGTCTTTGCTTTCTTTGCAGAAACTAAATCCTGATAAATTGATGATTTCATACGCTATATTGAAAAACAAAGATAGCGATATTGTCCAAAAACTAGTTATTAGGCTGTTATAGATAAATTAATTGCCCTACTCCGAAAGTAACGACAAACAACAAAGTCGTCAAGGCCATTTGTTTGAGATAAGGATCAAGGCGATCAGCATCTGTGAAGGACCGGACCGCTGTTGCATTCTTATATAAAAATGGAAGAATAATCAGGAATAATAATTGAAATAAACCTTCATAGTGAATAACCACATAGATTGAGCTACATAAAACACCTGCAAGCAGAATTGCATAGTGATAAATAACAGCACGATCTCTACCAATGCGAACCGGAATAGAAATCTTGCCGCTGAGTCGATCTGATTCAATATCCCTTATGTTATTAACATTGAGTACAGCCACTGCAAAAAAACTACAGCTCATAGCTGGTAAAACTGATAACCAATCTATCGTTTTGGTGTGCAAAAAGTACGTTCCCATAACACCCACAATACCGAAAAATATGAAAACAGAAAGATCCCCTAATCCAGCATATCCATATGGGTTCTTACCCATCGTGTATTTGATCGCTCCGGCTATCGCCAAAAGTCCTACTAATAGAAATACCACAAATTTGACACTAAACCCAACTCCTACAGCAATTAATGCAATACCTGATATCAAACTTAATACGCTAAAAACAATCACCGCATTAAACATCGCTTTTGAAGTGATTTCTCCTGATTGTACTGATCTTTTGGGACCAACACGTTGATCACCATCCAAACCACTCGCGGCATCACCGTAGTCATTTGCAAGGTTACTTAGTATTTGCAAACAAATGGTAGTAATAAGAGATAGAATGAAAACTCCCCACTTCATCTGACCAGCAGTAGCAGCTAGAATGCTTCCCATTGAAATGCAAGCGATAGCTAAGGGAAGTGACCTTAATCTAAATGCCTTGATCCATGCTTTTGCTGTTGCCATCAGAATGACTTTCAATTTTAATTTTATGATGCACCAAAAATACTATATTAAACTATCAACCCGTATTATCCATTAAATAATCTATTGCTACCTAAAACGGCTGCAAATTAAGGAGCAAGCTTCATTTTACTCCATCACCATAGTAGTAGCGATGGATAATTCGCAAAATCCCCTATTTTTTTGACGTTCTAGCTCTCATTACAAAGATCTAATCAATAATGTACGTTAAGCTCTAACTATACATTTATTAAACGCACACAAATAGCTAAAGTTTCGGGAATCTAGCTGTAGTCAATTAAGATCTCGCTTATAACAAAATTGCATTTTTCACGTTGTTAATGTTTTAAATTCTATTTTTGGAAACGATTTTACGGAAGTGTTTCCGACAAACAAAATATTAAGCATACATGCAATTCAGTTCAGATAAAGAAGGTGTTGATCAGTTGGCAAAATCCTATAAAGATTTATCTCAAGAAATCTCTAAGGTTATTGTCGGACAAACGGATGTTGTACAAGCTGTAATTATATCATTGTTTAGTAATGGTCATAGTTTGCTCGTCGGAGTTCCTGGTCTAGCAAAGACACTACTAGTATCAACAATATCGGAAGTTCTTGACCTTAAATTTAAAAGAATTCAATTTACTCCAGATTTGATGCCAACGGATATTACAGGTGCTGAAATACTGGATGAAAGTAGATCTTTTCAATTCAACCCCGGACCGTTGTTCTCAAATATTGTTCTTGCTGATGAGATCAACCGTACTCCTCCAAAAACGCAGGCAGCACTACTGGAGGCAATGCAAGAAAGAAGTGTGACTGTAAATGGTCATAGACATTTACTACCAAAACCGTTTTTTGTTCTCGCTACGCAGAATCCTATCGAACAAGAGGGAACTTACCCACTTCCAGAAGCGCAACTTGATAGATTTATGTTCAATATTCCTTTAGACTATCCGTCTTACGAAGAAGAGCTTCAAGTTGTAAAAACAACCACTTCCAATAAAGTAGCTGATCTCAAGCATATCGTTACAGCTGAACAGATTATGAGTTACCAGCAGCTAATTAAACGAATTCCTATTGCAGATAATGTCTTAGAATATGCAGTTTCTCTAGTTTCTAAGACTAGGCCTGGAACGGAAAGAGCTACTGACTCTGTAAACAATTACATATCATGGGGAGCAGGTCCTCGAGCATCGCAATATCTAGTTTTAGGTGCCAAATGCTACGCAGCTATTCACGGGAAGTATTCTCCAGATATAGCAGACGTTCAAGCTATTGCCAATTATGTATTACGTCACAGAATTGTACGTAATTATAAAGCAGAAGCGAAAGGTATTACTGAAGAGGATATCATTAAAGACTTATTTTAAAGGAACGCCACATATCTTTCTGGGTATTAGTCCCAACAATATATTTATTGTTTTGAGCTAAGCTCATAGACAATTCATTTGAAATGCTATTCATAGACTTTTTCAAAATGCTCGTTGGTCATCCACTTACCCCACAGCCAGCTAAATCCGTGAATTTTCATTGTTGGATAACCTGCATTGTCAACAAGCGGATAACCTTGATTTGCCCACTCAAATATGCTGCCATATAGATTGTGAACATTCGTAAAACCTCTTTCTTGAAGTTTTTCACCAATGTCTTCTGAACGAACACCAATCGAACAATAAACCACTATGGGAGCATCCTTATCTAGATCACTCAAAACAGTGTCATCCCATTGGTCGTAACCTATGTAAAGCGCCTTTTCAATATGCGATACTTGATATTCATTTACTTCCCTTGCGTCAAGCAAAACATACTTATCTTGATTAGCTTTTAACTCTTGAACACGCATGAGAGGCACTGATTCCTTGATCATCGCATTAACAGTGCGCTCAAAGGATTTACTACTTAATTTAGGCTTATTGTTAGAATCACTGTTAACCTGGGCAAATGAAAACTGATTCAAAAATAACCCAATACATAAAAGCAATAATGTCCTTAATTTGTTAATCATGAAGTGTTGTTTATAAATATGTTTTTTAACTCTGAACGAAGCTAGAATAGATTCCAAGATCTGATTCTTGCCTTTCTGGACCTATGCCTACTTGATCGTAAATAATTTGTCCTCCTTGACAATACTGTTCTAATCTTTCATCTACAAACTTTCGAACTTCAATATCAATCGCAGCAGGATAAAGCATGTGAATGTTTGGACCAGCATCTAAACTGAAGTATACATGATGCCCTGTTTCTCTTCTGTATTCACGGATGATCTCAATAATTGCAAGAGAATTTGGATGCATCAAAATATATGACTCTTCGCTACTCATCATGAGAGCATGCAGTGTTAGTGCTTCGTTTTCAGCGATTTTTCCAAAGGTGCCCCAATCTCCGGTTTTAAGCGCGGATAAAAGAAGAGGAATCCGATCTTTTGCCTGTTGGTAACGAACGTCTGCATAAACGTTCCCTTCCATCAGTTGGTGTCCGGCTGAACTAGATACTGATTTTTCGGCACTGCTTGTGATTAAAATCATATCCTTCATGTGTTGAAAACTAGGATGAATTTCAGTCAGCTGTGTCGCCCAATAATCAGTTAAAGAGGGATCACACTCATGCGTTCCCCATTCAGTCCATCCTCCATATACTGACCTTGCTGCCGATCCACTACCTAGTCTAGCAACGTAAGATGCTTTTTCATAGAATGCTTCATCATCTTGAAGCGTACCAAAATGTTCTCTTTCTATATCGCAAAGACAAAGCGCTACCGCACTCATAGCAGATGCAGAACTTGCTATTCCACTACCGTGAGGAAATGAATTTGTAGAATACATATCGTATTCAAAATCATCAATAAATGGAAATACAGGACGTAAAGAGTCAAAGAATCGAATGATTCTAGCCGCAAAAGCTTTATTCTCTTTACCATTATAGCTAAACGTTACAAGCTGGTTCTTACCAGTTGCAAGGTAGTAGTTCATCTGAGTCTCCGTAAATGCAGCCTGCAGAGTCATACTAATAGATGGGTTTCTAGGTAATTGATTACCGTGTTTACCCCAGTATTTGATAATAGCTAAATTTGATGGGCTTTTCCATCTGTATCCTCCGTTGCGTTCTCGTTTCCGATCTGTTTCGGTTTCCTTGAGATTCCAGTCTATGAGTAGGTTAGGATTGATGTATTTCTTCATGCAACAAATTTGCATTTTTATTTAGGAACTTCGTAGGAAATATTGTAGTCCTGTAAAACGATGTCCATAATTTTATCCGCACCTTCGATATATCCCTCTTTCAGTTTGTATCCATATAGCTTTCCAAATTGATTATAATAACCTGCAGTAAATCCACCTTTTAGATCTTTAATAAGATCATACATCGGAGTATCAAGCTCCCGCTCGATCATCTTAGTAAGTATTAAGCCTTGAGTTTTGGTCAGGTTTTTCAATGGATCAGAGAATTCTCTTTTGAGGTCCTTTTGTAATCTTCTTACATGTCTCTTACTTTTTCGTCGATTCAAATCAGCAGTTGCTACTTCAAGTTCGCGAAATATCTTAATAGCTTCCACAGCGTAGGGATATACCTTCTGTGCATATCGACGATAACGAATATACTTTCTGTATTCGTCATAATCCTCAAAAGTCCTTGGCGCAGAAATACTCACATCTTCCAATTGTTGAAGAATTATGGTATCATAAGAAGATATCATGGCCGTGTAAACTTTACCATCAAAGACAACTTGAGTCGTCTTATAGTCATAATCCTCTTGAGCTGTTAGGCTCAATAGACTTGTACATCCTAGCATGAATATCAGGATGTAAGTTCTGATAATATTTTGTAGTTTATTTATTTTCATCTTGATAATTTGATAGCCTTCTTAATACTACCTCTTGTGATTGAAACGCAAAAATAGGCAGAGAAGTTTATGTGTAATGAACCTACAAGATGATGTTTGAACCTTAATACAAGTATTTTGACCGTGCTGGGCTTTCAACTTACGTTCTATATTGCTTAAAATATATTCTAGTCATACTAAGATTTTTAACTAAGAAGCAAGACTTTTAGTGGCACTTGAAATAGTCGAAAGGTTCAAGACAATCTTTACACCTGTACAAAGATTTACAGGCAGTTGATCCAAATGCACTGATCATCTCGGTATTCTTTGAATCGCATATCGGACAAATTATTGTTTTGTCCATTTCGCCAAGTTGACCTTTGTCCGGAGATCCTTGCGGAGGCGCAATTCCATATTCCTTCAACTTCCTTTTGCCGTCTTCTGAAATCCAGTTGGTCGTCCAAGGTTGGTCCAGGATATAATTTACTTTGGAATTTGTAAAGCATGCCTGATCCAAAGCAAACTTAATATCAATTGCAATTACATCGAGTGCGGGACAGCCGCTATATGTCGGACAAATGTCAACTTGAATAGTACCGTTTTCTTTCCGCACGTTACGGATAATCCCTAAATCAACGACAGTAAGCACCGGCACTTCTGGATCAAGCACTGTGTCCAAAACATTATAAATGTCTTGAATTTCAGTTGATAACTGTTCACGTATGGATGATTGATTTACCATGTACTATTTGGATATGTTCTTTGCATATACTGCAGCTCAGTTAAAATGAAGCCTAATTTTTCAGAATGACGTCCTTGCTTCCCACCTAGTTGCGGGTATGGTGTTGTTGGCATTGTAAGAGTTGCTTCTCGAACAATGTTTTCAACTATCACACTCCATTGTGAAGAAAGCTTGCTAAGATCAACTCCATATTTACCTGCCATATAATTGTCTGCCTCTGAAGGGGCAAAAAATTCTGCAGTATAAGGAAAGAATTCGTCCAAAGCTCTTTGAATTCTTCGATGACTTTCTTCCGTTCCATCGCCCAATCTCTTCACCCAATCTGATGAAAATCGACAATGATAACTAACTTCTTTATATGCTTGCGCAGCAATTTCAGATAGATCTTTATTCCCGCAAGATTTCAAAACTCTAAGTATTAGAAGGTGAAATTGATCGTAATAAAAAGACCGAGCGATCGTATATCCGAAATCTTTGTTCTCTTGTTCGAGCAGAAGTAGATTTTTGTACTCAGTTACAGTTCGCAAATATGCATAATCATCTTCTGTTTTACCAGGCTCCATCGTTGCAGCTAGCTGGTAATACATACGTGCTTGTCCTACATGATCAAGTGCAATGTTAGTTAAGGCGATATCCTGCTCAAGAACAGGTCCATGACCGCACCATTCTGAAATACGATGTCCAAGGATTAGAGAGTTGTCTCCCAACTGGATGATATAATTGTGTAAATCTTTGTTCATGATCTTTGGGAATTACATGTGCTTTACGTTATCAGGAAGGTCGTAAAAAGTCGGATGACGATAGACTTTATTTTCAGCTGGGTTAAATAATGCATCAGACTCGGCCGGATCATTTGCGACAATATCATCTGATTTTACAACCCAGATACTCACGCCTTCATTTCTTCGACAATAAACATCTCTCGCGTGCTCTATCGCCATAGTATCATCAGCAGCATGCAAACTTCCCACGTGTCGATGATGAAGACCTGCTTTACTTCGAATAAAGACTTCGTATAGTGGCCAATCTTTCATTATATTTAGTATTAGTTATTGTGTGAATATTCTAACTTAAGCTACTTTCTCTTTTCTTTTGGCTTGCTTCTCAGCGTAAGCAGTCGCAGCTTCTCTCACCCAGGCTCCATCTTCATATGCTTTTACCCGTGTTTCTATACGATCTTTATTACATGGCCCGTGACCTTTCACAACCTGCCAAAATTCGTCCCAATCAATTTCTCCGAAATCATAATGCCCTCTCTCCTCATTCCATTTCAAGTCTGGATCTGGCAGGGTAACTCCAAGAATTCTTGCTTGATCAACACATGCATCCACAAATCTTTGACGTAATTCGTCATTGGAAAAGCGCTTGATTTTCCATGCCATTGATTGTGCGGAGTGTGGAGAATCTGAGTCACTTGGACCAAACATCATAAGTGAAGGCCACCACCATCTATTCACAGAATCTTGAAGCATTTGCTTTTGAGCTTCAGTGCCACGACTTAGAGTCAAAAGAATCTCATATCCTTGTCTTTGGTGGAAACTTTCTTCCTTACATACACGAACCATCGCTCTTGCATACGGACCATAACTACATCTGCACAACGGGACCTGGTTCATAATAGCAGCTCCATCTACAAGCCACCCAATCGTCCCCATATCTGCCCAAGAAATAGTAGGATAATTGAATATACTAGAATACTTGGCCTTACCTGTGTGCAATTGATCAATCAAATCATCTCTACTCACTCCCAGCGTTTCGGCTGCTGCATATAGATAAAGTCCATGTCCTGCCTCATCCTGTACTTTTGCCAATAAAGCAACTTTACGACGAAGATTGGGAGCCCTTGTCACCCAATTGCCTTCAGGTAACATCCCAACAATCTCTGAATGCGCATGCTGACTGATCTGTCTAATTAATGCCTTACGATAATTCTCTGGCATCCAATCTTTAGGCTCAATCCTAGTATCTTGATCGATCTTATCTTGGAATGCTTTTTCTTTTAAATTGTCCATAACTCTAATTTAGATGATTATTTGTCTTGGCACTACGTCACTAAAATAACGAAGAACATTACTGTAAAAATACAGCTCAATTTCAAAATCAACAAACCAAAACGAACATTTGTTCGTAAAATGTCATCTTCTTCTCCACTTTTCTTGATGCACGGGAAGTTTTCACCTTTCGTTTCAACGATGTAATCCAGCCTGATTTAAAAAAACCTAAAGCTTGATCCAAGATTTAGAAATAATCTGATTCCCTATGATAGATACATGAATAATGTAAGCGCCTTGTGATAATTGATGTGTTTCAACCTCAGTAAATTCTGACCTTAGGACGATCTGTCCCATTGAATTACAAACTACAACAGATTCTATCAAATTGATCATTGATCTCATCAACAGCTCTCATATCTAACTCATAGAAATGACCATTTGGAAATCGCTCTCTTGCAATTTCAAGAATAGCAGGTGAGAGATCAATGCCGGTAACTGCAAGCTCTGGGAAATTCCTAAGAATTAATTCAAGAAGATTTGCTGGTCCACAGGCAATGTCTAAAACCTTGCTCTCGGTCGAGCAGCTCTCCATAAAACAATTTATCATCTCGGTGTAAATGGACATATCTGAATACCGTTCGGCATATTGCTCTGCGTATTTATCGAAAACTGAAATGATTGATTGGGTATGTTCTTTCATAAATGGCTAAGAGATAAATTATTCCTTGCTCAAAGTAACCAAATCCTGAACTATCAAGTTCAAGATGTCCGATAATGTCCAAAAAGTAAAAAAGTAGCTAGTATATGAGCAGATTCTATGAATGATTGTATTTTTGTGTTTTGAATCACCTGAGAACAAAAATCTCGAACCTATCTACTTATGAGTGATGAAATCAAGCACGAATGTGGTCTCGCATTTATTCGTTTGCTTAAGCCGCTGGAATTCTATAGAGAAAAGTATGGAACCAATCTTTACGGCCTCAATAAACTTCAATTATTACTACAAAAACAACGAAATAGGGGCCAAGACGGTGCTGGGATAGCCACCATTAAACTAGACATGCCGCCCGGAAACAGATACATCAGTAGAAAACGGAGTATTTCGCCGCAATATCTGAAGGATGTATTTGACGGCGTCATGACTCATTTTAAAGATTTGACGCCAGAACAACTCAATGATACGGAATGGTTGAAGTATAATCGACCATACATAGGTGAATTACTACTAGGTCATCTTCGTTACGGGACACATGGAGTAAATACAATTGAAACCTGTCATCCATTTTTGAGATCCAATAATTGGATTTCAAGAAACCTTGTTTTGGCAGGAAATTTCAATATGACGAATATGGAAGAGCTCTTCCAAGAACTTATTTCTTTTGGACAAAACCCTAAAGAAAAAAGTGATACCGTCACAGTACTGGAAAAAATAGGCCATTTTCTAGACGATGAAGTTCAACGAAATTTCAACTGGTTCAAACCGGAAGGCTTCAGTAATATGGAGATTAATAATAAAATTGCCGAAAACCTAGATATTCAGAGAATCCTGCAAAGGTCTGCACGCCGATTTGATGGTGGATATATTATGGCTGGGATGATCGGTCATGGGGATGCTTTTGTTTTCAGAGACCCTTCAGGAATTAGGCCTGCCTATTATTATCAAGATGATGAAGTAGTTGTAGCTGCATCTGAAAGACCAGCAATACAAACAGCATTTGGTGTTCATTTTGATGATGTCAAGGAGTTAGAACGAGGACATGCATTGATCGTCAAAAAAAATGGTTACGTCTATACTCCCTTGTGTAAAGATCAAAAACCACGAACAGCGTGCTCTTTTGAAAGAATATATTTCGCAAGAGGAACAGATCGAGACATCTATCTTGAGCGCAAAAAGCTAGGCGAATTAATGACACCGATGGTCATGGAAGCCATCAATAGTGATCTTGAGAATACTGTATTCTCATATATCCCAAATACCGCCGAAACCTCCTTTTATGGTCTGATCGAAGGACTTGAAAAAGCTGCTGACAATATCAAATTACAGAAGCTACAAGAAGGTGCAGGTAAAATGTCTGAAGAGGAGATCGCTAAAGTGTTGAAAATACATCCAAGGGTTGAAAAATTAGCCGTAAAAGATGCCAAAATGCGGACTTTTATTGCCGATGACGCTTCACGAGGTGAAATGGTTAATATGGTGTATGACGTCACTTACGGTATTGTAAATAATCACGTTGACACACTGGTTTTGATTGACGATAGCATTGTGAGAGGAACAACACTTCGAGATTCGATTCTTTCGATTCTTTCGAAGTTGAGACCAAAAAAAATAATCATTTTGTCTTCAGCGCCACAGATTCGCTACCCTGATTGCTATGGAATCGATATGTCAAAAATGCGGAATTTCTGTGCATTCCAAGCTATCATTGAATTACTTAATGAAAATGGTAAAGCGGGATTGATCGATGAAGTTTATCAAATGTGCAAATCACAAGAAGGTATTCCAGATGAAGAGGTAGTCAACTATGTTCAAAAGCTTTATGCTGCGTTCTCCTATGAAGAAGTTACAAACAAAATTACGGAACTGCTTACCCCTAAGAATATCAAATGTGAAGTTCAACTGATATATCAGTCCATCGAAAACCTACACGAAGCCTGTCCAAATAACAATGGGGATTGGTATTTCTCAGGAAACTTTCCCACGCCAGGAGGCAATCGAGTCGTGAATCGAGCATTTATAAATTACATTGAAAAAAGTGATGCTAGAGCCTACTAGAATAATGAAGTGGAATTGAAAGCCTAGCTTTAGCATAGGTGCATTGTATTTCCATTATTTGATAGTATATTTGAGCTTTTAAGGCTTACACAAAAATCTCTTTACCATTTACTGATACTAAGAAAACGCAAATGAAATTTACTATCTCTTCTTCTGAATTGTCTAGAACTTTAAGCATTGCCAACGGTGTCATCGGGACTAATGCGGTATTGCCCATCCTAGAGGATTTCTTATTTGACATTAAAGGTGAATCTCTAGTTTTGACAGCAACGAATCTTGAAAACACCATCACAACGACTTTGCCCGTTAAAGCAGACGAAGATTTGAAGGTTGCTATTCCTGCCAAAATATTGATGGAAACGATGAAGTCTCTGCCCGAACAGCCTGTGACTTTTCAAGTCAATCCTGATAATTTTGCAATTGAACTAACTACTGCGTTTGGTAAGTACAAGATGGCTGGAGATAATCCTGAGGAGTTTCCAGAAACTTCTTCTCAAGAAAATGCTGAGGTTATCTCTGTTCCTGGAAAGACACTTGACAAAGCAATTTCAAAAACTGTTTTTGCGACAAGTAACGATGAGCTACGGCTTGCTATGATGGGCGTCCTACTTCAGATCGATTTCAATTCATTGACTTTTGTTGCTACTGATGCACACAAACTAGTAAAATATACATTTGGAGGAGTTAACACAGATCAGAACGCATCTCTTATTCTTCCAAAAAAAGGTCTTGGTTTACTTAAGGCTTCTATTTCTCCCAGCGATACTGTTGAAATGGCTTTCGACAAGAAAAATGTGTTTTTTAGTTTCGATCAAACGACTATTGTCTGTCGCTTAATAGATGCCAAGTATCCAGATTACAATGCGGTTATTCCTTTAGAGAATCCTAATGTGCTACGTCTACCACGAACAGATTTCATGAACTCACTAAAGAGAATCAATATCTTTGCAAATAAGACAACAAATCAAGCGATACTGAATCTTTCAGAAGGATCTTTGACTTTGTCTTCGCAAGACTTGGACTTCAGTAATGAAGCGACAGAGCAGATGAGTTGTGAGTATAGCGGTGATACAATTTCAATTGGGTTCAATGCAAAGTTTCTTTCTGAGATGCTGAATGTGATGGATAATAAGGAGATTGAATTACACATGAGTACTCCTAATCGCGCTGGAATCTTAGTACCTTCTGAACAAGAAGAAGGAGAAGAACTAATTATGCTAGTCATGCCTGTTATGACTAGTCATTAATTCAACGCATGAAAGTTGGACTGTTTTTTGGATCATTTAATCCCGTACATGTAGGTCATATGATTATTGCAAATTACATGGCGCAACATACTGATTTGGATCAGATATGGATGGTCGTGAGTGCACAAAATCCACTAAAAAATCGAAGAACTTTAGCGAAGGATTACGATAGACTTTATCTGATAGATCAGGCAATTGATGACAATCCACTATTGCGGTCAAGTAATATAGAATTTTCTTTGCCGAAACCTTCATATACGATTGATACACTTACCTACCTAAAGGAGAAGTACCCAAATAAGCAGTTTGTATTAATTATGGGAGGAGACAACCTTGGAAGCTTTCACAAGTGGAAGAACTACGAGACAATTCTCAATAATCATGAAATATACGTTTATAAGCGTCCTACATATGAACTTGGAGAACTAGAATCGCACGAATCTATTTCGCTTTTCGACACTCCTATGATGGAGATCTCTAGTTCGTACATTCGTAATGAAATTAAAGAAGGTAGATCAATCCGATATCTGGTACCCGAAAAAGTAGAAGATCACATTTTAGAAGCTGGGGTATATCGCTTTTTAAATAATTGATCATACCGCCGAGAAGTAAGAATTCAACGGCTCGCAGATCGCGCGGATAGAAGAGCACAAAGCAAGTAGACAATGTTCTCAAAAAGAACCACCACCGAGGCAAAGGTCTCCTGACCTCTTACCGTTTCTCTCTATATCAATCGAATTATAACCTTCCAGAATTCTTCTTTATATTACAAAAACTAACAAACTAATACTATGCCTACTAATTTTACATGTTCTTTTTAACTGCCTTTATCCCTATGATCGTTCGAGCTGTTTACTATCATCCTAAAGTGGTAGGTAACGCTTGGATGAAGACGAATGGATTTACGACTGAGTTCATTCAAAAAGGCAATATGCCATTAATAATGGGTCTCTCGTACGTTTTTGCAGTGATGCTTTCGTTCTTCGTATCTACTTTAGTCATACATCAAGGAGCTATCATGTCTGTTTTGTATCCCGAAGCAATGGAGCAAGGGTCAGCTGCTCAAGCTTATATCAATGATTTTATGGCAAACTATGGCGATTACCATAGGGATTCTCTGATGATACTGTTCATGGAATCGTGATTACGTTATTTTTTATTCTACCGATAATTGCCATAAACGCCTTATTTGAAAGAAGAGATTGGAAATACATCCTTATACATGCAGGATACTGGCTGATCTCGATTATGTTGATTGGTGGAATACTTTGCCAGACTTTAAACTATACTCCGCTGAGCCAGGGAAAAATTCTATTTCGAATCATAGAATACCAACTCATGGTTGTGGAGTTTACTGTATTAAATCATTAATAAAGACTACTTAGTGACTTTATGATTAGTCTTCAGTAATCCAAGTAAGACCAAAAGGCTAATTACTAAGCCAAAGAATTCACGAGCGTATTCAATGTATGGATCTTCCGCTTTCATGCTTTCCGTGATGCTAGGCATTCCTTCATTAATCCAAGATATGATCTCAGGAACAAGTATGACGGTATAAATAAGAATACCTAAAATTGAGAGAGATAGTAAAGACATAGGAATCTTACGAAATGCGGAAACAGAGCAGAGACTTGATATTCCTCCATAAATGAAAATCCATAACCACGGATCTATATCATTGTACTGGAAGATTGCAAAAACAGCAAACAGCAATGAAGTTAAAAATTTAAATCTTCTAGCTTTCATCATTACTTTTTGTATCTCTGTTCCGCATAGTCAAATGCTTCCTCTAATATTGCGCATGCTTCTTTCATTTCCTCTTCCGTAATAATCAACGGTGGTGCTAGACGAAAACTCTTATTGTTGAATAGGAAATAATCAATTATAAGTCCATTTTCGATACATCGATTAACTACATGCTTCAGATACTTGCGCTTTGTTACTTCCACGCCCATCATTAATCCTGATCTTCGGATTTCAGAAATAATTGGATGTTGTTCTAGTCGAGTTTGTAAGTAAGACCCCTTACTCTCAACTAAATCAACCAGCCCTGTTTCTAATAAAGTATCAAGCATGGCATGCGCTGCTGCACAAGAGACGGGGTGTCCCCCAAAAGTCGTAATATGACCGAGTGCTGGATTCTTTGTAATTTTTGACATGATCTCGCCTGAAGATACAATCGCACCTATCGGCATTCCTCCTCCCATTGATTTAGCAATCAATAAAACGTCCGGCACGATACCATATTTCTGATGTGCAAACAAATATCCTGTTCTACCAAATCCCGTTTGAATTTCATCAAGTACCAAAAGTGCACCCACTGCAGTACATTTTGCTCTTAACGCTTTTAGATAGTCGCTCTTCGGTGGATTAACTCCTGACTCAGCTTGGACAGGCTCTACAATAACACAGGCAGTCTTCTCTGTAATTCGTGAAAGTTCTTTCTCGTCATTAAATTCGATGTGTCTTATTCCAGGAACACCAGGTGCAAAACTACTTGAAAAATCATGATCACTTCGCAGCGCCTCAGCTCCGAAGGTACTTCCATGATAGGCATTTTTAGCTGCTATAATTTCATAGCGACCTGTGTAGCGTCTTCCTAGCTTCATTGCCACCTCTACGCATTCAGTCCCAGTCATCACGTAGTAGACTTTACTCAAACTATCATCGAGCTGCTGACTCAATAATGTAGCATATTTCACCTGTGCTTGTTGAATATGTTCGCCGTACACCATTGTGTGCATATGACGAGCAACTTGATCCTGCACTGCTGAAACCACGTTCGGATGACAATGTCCCAAGGAACTCACAGAAATCCCTGAATTCATATCGAGATAGCGCTTTCCGTCTTTATCGTATATATACATACCTGAAGCTTTGTCAATTTCAAGCATGAGCGGTAGCTCGCTGGTTTGAGCAACATGTGAAAGAAATAATTGTCGTAGGCTCGGCATTAATTTAATCGATAAAATTCAGCTGCACTGTTGTTGTTAAAGACTGCGATCACAGTTTCGTTTCCTGACTTAAGCGTGTGAACATCTCTGACGTCTTGAAATGCATTGATACCAGATTCTTGCACATTCTTGTAATCCCATTGATTCTCTCCTTGAGACATCGCTACAACTCCTGTACCTGCATCACTACGAGTTGTCTCAACTTCTCTATTGTAGTAATTACCGGCTGCAACGAAGTCTTTCTTCCCATCTTTGTTGAGATCCACTACTGCAAAACCCTGAATTGGAGCAATCTGAGCCTTTGTACTAAAAGAATGTGCATTGAATTTTCCTTCGCCGTTGTTCTCAAAATATGTAGATTGAAATGTAAAAACCTCTGACTTTACTGTATTTCCATCCACCTTATCCTTCAATACATCTTCAATTGTAGCTAATCCAAACTCATTATACGTTTCAAATTCCTTCTTTACAAACGGCATCTGTTCGCTTGAACATTGACGCCCCCGAACTGGATAGTATTTTCCATCTTTTGCGTAGTATCCCAAATAGACGTCGTTGCTTCCATTTTGATCAAAATCATCAACATATAGTCTAAATGGATTCTCCTCTGAAGCCTTAAACTTAAGGTTCAAACCAAGATTTCCTGCTAAAATATCCATATCTCCATCTCCATCCATATCTTCTATCTTCATCTTATTCCACCAACCATTCGTCTTTTCAAGCTGAGCATTTTCGGTAGCATCTGTCCATTGTCCATCTACCCTTTCCCAAAGTTGAATTGGGTTCCATTCTCCAGATGTTACTAATTCCATATCAGAATCTTGATCCATATTTGTGAAATGAGCATCTGATATCATACCTATTTCAAGCTCTTGATCAATTCCGAATCTACCGTTATCATTCTTTAGGAAGAAGCTTTTTGGAGTGTATCCGTATTTTCCAGGAACCTGCCGACCTCCGACAAACAGATCCATATCGCCATCTCCGTCGTAATCACCTGCAGCAACTGCTCCGTTACTTTCAGTCATCGTTGCTAAGCCAGTTTTTTCGAAAGATCCCTTGTTATTGATATAAAGTCGATCTTGATACATAGCATCTCCTCGCTCAAACTCATTTCCACCAGAAGCTACATAGAGGTCCATATCCTCATCTCCATCAGCATCAAAAAACACTGCAGCTCCATCTTCATAGCCTTTATCCAGCTCAAAAGCAGCTTGACTACTCATTGTGAACTTACCAGTCGAAGTGCCTAGATATATCATTCCGGATTCTCCCATTGAACCTCCAACATAAAAATCATCATTACCATCTTGGTTTACATCTGCTACTGTAACTATAGGACCTAACGTTGACATCTTATGAGGAAGTAGTACTTCTCGTTCATAGTCATCAAATGCATTCTCTGTATGTTTTACCTCGATTCCAGCATTATAAGACGTCAATAAGGTTGCGCCACCTTTTTTACTGTAACTACCTTGCGCCTCTATATAATTGATTTTATGCGTTTTGTTTGCCGCTAAGTTCTCGTAAGTTGCCATCTTTTTATCAGGCCAAACAACTTCTAATTTTGTGATTGTATTGCTACTGCCTAGACCAACATGAATTACAGATTGATTAGAAGACATATACCCTCGGTATGGATTCAACTGTATAGCTTGAGAATTCTCGCCATAAAACAACTTAACTTGAGCCCCATATCCTTTTTGATTACCAGCGGGTCCTTTAAATTCAAACATTGCATAATTATTAAGTGCTTCTTCATTAGCCATATTCTGATAGAAAAAGCAAGGCATGTTAGAATTATTAATAACAATGTCTAAATCACCATCATTATCAAAATCAGCATAGGCTGCTCCGCTCGACCATGAAGGATCATTAAAATTCCAAGCTTCACTAACATTTGTAAAAGTCATGTCACCATTACTCTTATAAAAATAGTTAGGCAACTTAACCGAAGGCGCTCTTTCTGTGATAACCATAGGATCAAAAGGAGTAGTTGCTAAGTTTTTCTCTGTTTGTTCTTTCTTACGATCTTCAAAGTATTGCGTTCTCCAGATTTCGTAATCCTTATTTCGCACTTCTTTAAAGACTCCATTTGTTACAAGTAAATCTTGAAATCCATCTTGATCCAGATCCATGAATAGCGGCGCCCAACTCCAATCAGTGTTAGAAATTCCGCTCATTTGAGCGATTTCGCTAAACATCCCATTTCCATTGTTAAGCTGCAATGAATTGAACATATACTGATGGTGATAGCCAGCATTGGCTAGTTTCCAGAATCGCTCAGGATTCATTCCACTCATATTTGTTTTCTGACGAAAATTATCTTCAGCAACCATATCAACTGTGAAAATATCTAGCATTCCGTCATTATTCACATCGGCAACATCAGTTCCCATTGCAAAATTACTTATGTGGCGAAAAGCTTCATTTGCTCGATTTACGAAAGTACCATTGCCATCATTAGTATAAAGGTAATCTGGCTCTGCATAATCTGATGCAATATGTAAATCTATGTCACCATCTTGATCGTAATCGATTGGGTTAACTGAAAGCGTATAGTTGTAGTTTGTAACACCAGCTTGGTCAGTAACACTTGTGAACTTACCTCCATCATTGCGATACAAATTATCAGAAAAACGATATGCTATTTTATTCTTTAATTTTTGTTTGTTGAAAATATCATTTGGAGGCTGGTTACCAACATACAAGTCTAAGTCATTATCGCCATCCATATCGAAAAACGTCGCGCAAGTAGAATATCCGGGATCGTCAATACCATAGCTAGCAGCAGACTCAACAAAAGTTCCATTCTTCTGATTTACGTACAATTTGTTACGTAATTTATCTTCCTCATTGTACAAAAACCGGTTCACATAAATGTCGTCGTATCCATCATTATTGATATCCACTACAGAGATTCCAGAACTGTAATAAACTCCAGATGTAATCCCTGCTGACTCAGTAATATCTTCAAATTTAAGATTGCCCTTATTAAGATATAATCGGTCTTTTCCTTCTGAAGAGGCAAAATAAATATCCTGCAATCCGTCATTGTTCACGTCTAAAACACCTACTCCTGTTCCCTGGAGGAAGCCGTCATAGGTGAAAGTGTTGAACGTTTCATTCTCGTTGATTTGATTAACAAAATCAAGATTTGTCCGACTTGCATCTAGTTGCTCAAGTAAAGGCATAGAGGCTGTATCACTGCGTAGCACACGCTCTTTTTCTGGCTGACACGATAAAATCAGAAGAAAGGTTAAAGCAAACAAACAAATTTTTGTGTATTTCATTATGCTCTTTTAGTTTATGCAAGTTTACAAAAATACGTTTTTCTTAGCTTTTGAGGAAGTCGCTACTTTTGCTATGAAACTATATTTAGCGGATGAGTTTACCTGTATGCGTGTAAACAAATTCTTCCTTAGAGATCCATTTTCTCGGCATTTCATATTTGCCTAAGATAGCTGACATTTGCGATTTCCAATTTGAAATAGTGTCTGGGTTTGGAAGTTCTCCTTCTAAAACTATAACTACCTCCTCACCCAAAACTTTATCGTTTTGACAAGAAATATAAAAGGGCTGTAAAATGATACTTTCAATTTTTTCTTCAATCATCTCAGGAAATACTTTCACTCCGCCAGTGTTGATTACATGATCAAATCTACCAAGCCAGCTAAAAGTATATTCGTCTAACAAGTCTACTACATCATTTGTAACAAGCCCATACAAGCCAAGATGAGAAGCATGAATTACCAAACAATCTCGATCGTCCAAGCTAAAATGAACACCATCTACTGCGTGATAGATATTGCTTGCATCTGTTCCATTCAAACGTCGAAGAGCTACATGGGACATTGTCTCAGTCATCCCGTAACCAATGAATATCGGAGTTTTGACAGAGTTTATTTTATCTTCAAGTTCTTTGTTTATAGGGCTTCCGCCCAAAAGTAATTTTCCAATTTGATTTAGCTTTGTTTCATCACCCAGTTCAAAAGATCTAGCTAATTGATGTGGTGTCATCACCATAAAATCAACGTTCCGATCTAAGAAGACAAGGGGATTTCCGCTAGGTGGAATACAGATTAGATCAGTCTTCCATTCTAAAGCTCGAACAATCATCACCTTACCTGCTATAAACTTAGCCGATAGTGGACTACAAATCACACCCTGCTTGTTATCAGTTTGCTCATGATCCATTTCGATGTCAAATGCCTTTGCTGTAGCTACTGCTGAAGCTTTCATTGCAGATTTTGAAAGCTCAATATCTTTGGGCTTACCTGTAGATCCAGAAGTATATGCAATAATAGAATCTGATTCACCCATCCATTGCTCAAGAAACATTTGAATATCTCTTACATATTCGTACCGTTGACCTAGGTCCGAATTATTTCTCAACTCATATTCGCTATAGCTAATTCCTGATATTATGAAGTGGGTATTCATGATCTTAGACTTTGATAATCCCATCCTTTTGACACATCAATAAACATCTCATCTCCTCGAATCACTAAAGGCGACGGAATATTATTCTCATAGAGTGAACCAGTGCCCAAACCTTGAAACATTCCCGGCTTCTGGTGATTATAGCTATACTTTGCTATAGAATACAATGCAATATTGGATTCGAGGGCTGAAGTAATCCAGTACCCAATTCTGCGTTCCTCACATAGCTTTATCCATGAATCACAAGCTTCAAAACCTCCCACTAAACTGGGTTTTAGCACAATATAGGGTACTTCCAACGTATCTAGTAGTTTTACATGTTGTTGATGCGTCCTATAGTGAAAAAGCTCTTCATCAAGCGCGATCTTAACAGCTCCATGACGAACCAATATCTTCATATCATTGTGATTACCCACTTCAACGGGCTGTTCAATAGAATGCACTCCTATCTTAGCTAGTGTATCAAACTTTCGCAACGTTTCTGTCGATCCATCCCAAGCTCCGTTTGCATCAACTCTAATTACTAAGTCTTTACCGCCCAAGGTTCGCATTTCTTCTAAAAGTGCTTTTTCTTCCTTCCAGTCAATGGCTCCCACCTTCATCTTGATGCATCTAAACCCTTGTTCCACTTTTCGAACAATTTGCTCTCGCATGAAAGTTGGTTCACCCATCCAAATAAGCCCATTTATTGGAATTCCCACCTTTCCTTCAGTAAAAAGATTTCCATCTCTGGTCTCAGAAGTACTTACCTTTTGAGCTTGACTCAATATATCTAACCCACAGCGAATCGAAGGCCAATCATCTAGATTGATCAAGTGCTCTTCATTACGAACTATCGCTTTACAGACACGATTTAACTGTTTTTCATAGCCTGGCTTATCGTCTATAGACAGGCCTTTCAACAGTCCACATTCTCCATAATGAGTTGCCCCGTCAAAATCTGTGCATTCAATAAAATAGCTTAGTTTTTCATATAGTATTCCTCTTGACGTACCAGCAGGCCTGTAGAAGAATAAAGTGTAAGGAAAAAACCGACAAGACTTAATATTATGCATCCTGCAGAGCTTTGTGAATAGCTAAAAAGTAGTCCTTTAAAACCTGATCATTTGACTCAGTAGGAGTGAAAATCTCAAGTATCTCAGCCTGCTCACCATCTCCAAAAAAGCTAGCTAGAACTGTTTTCAATTCTGACTCATTGCTAGCCGCACGATATCCAAGGCCATATGTTATAGCGACGTTTTTGGCACGAGTTGAATGACGGGACTCAAAGAATTTCTCAAGTTGATTAGTGCTAGAAGGTCCTTTTATGATTCGAAAAATACCTCCTCCAGTATTATTAACAATTATGATACGTAATTTCGGAGACAAATACTGATGCCATAAACCATTTACATCATAAAAGAAACTAACATCTCCTGTGACCAAGCATGTAAATGCTGTATCATTTAAGTACGCAGCTCCCGCTGCAGTCGAAGTACATCCGTCAATACCAGATGTTCCTCGATTTCCGTGGTAAACTATATCAAATCGTTGCGTCAGCAATTGCACATATCTAACAGCTGCGGAGTTGCCCATCTGCAAGAATGTTCCAGCTGGCATTGCTTTCATAACTTCCTTGTACGCATAAAAGTCACTAAATGGCAGCTGAGTCAGAAAATTTTGATGAGCCTTACGTGTTTTATCTTCCAAGACATCCCACTGCTCTCTATAAGTGCTTTCCGCAGTCTGCACCTCAGGTACAAACAGTCTAAAGAACCCAAGCGGTGTATCGTCAATCTGCGTCGTGAGTGCATGAAAAGTATCCATCAGGTCTGTTGCGGGATCAACATGCCAATGCTCCATGATATCCATCTTTTTAAGCAATTGCTTCAGTTTCTTGGATATCAAATTCTGCCCGAAAGTGACTAAAATTTCAGGTGTATATGATTTAATCTTATCATCACTTATTCCCTCAATAATTCTATCTATAGATGGATGAAATTGATCATCAGTTAGATTTCCGTGAGTTTCGGTCAAAACAACGACTGAGTCATCGCTGGCAAGTTTAGAAATTAACTTTTGCAATTGTTCATCCTTCTCTATCGCAGCAATAACTATTAACTTTCGAGAAGCAGCATTCCAAATGTTGGCAAGGCTATTGATCTCACTTTCTGCAACACGGTGCAAAAACTCCACTTTACGCACAACACGCGGCAAAGACACTGGTTCTTCGATCGTATCATAAAGTGGCTCGTAAAGAGGGACATTCAAATGAACTGGCCCTGGAATTGTTCCTTTTGCATACAACAAAACTTCGTTAATCAACCTTGCAGCATATTCCTGCTTGCTCTGATCAGAAGGAAGTGAGTGAGCCTTTACTATGTAGTTTTGAAAAACATTCTCTTGCCGAATCGACTGTCCGATACCTTGGTCAATCCACTCTTCAGGCCTATCACTCGTAATCGCTAACATTGGAATTCGTTGATAGTAAGCTTCTGCAAGTGCCGGACCATAGTTCAAAGCTGCTGTTCCACTTGTACAACAAATTGCAGTAACTGTATTTGTATATTGAGCTAAACCTAGTGCAAAAAAAGCTGCCGCTCGCTCATCTGGAATAATATAAGTTTGAAATCTTGGGTCTTCGTCAAATGAGATCGTGAAAGGAGCATTGCGACTTCCTGGTGAAATAATTACATGTCTAACACCGTGTTCGTAGCAAAGGTGAACGAGATGCGAGACGATAGGATTTTTGGAAATCATAACTTTGTTTCTAGTCTAATAGCAAGATTAGCAACTTATTAACAATATGTGGGCAAAAAAGATGAGGAATAACTATTCATTTTGTGGTACTTTTGCGCAAAATTAACATTATGTCTTCAATCCTCGTCACAGGCGGATGTGGTTTCATCGGAAGTCACACAATTGTCGATTTGATTCAGCAAGGATATCACTGTATTAGTGTTGATAATTACCTAAAGAGCGATCCTACCGTACTGGACCAAATACATGAGATTACGGGTGTGAAAGTCCGCAACTATGCTGAAGATCTAACTGACGAAACAGCTTTGGACGCTATTTTTAAGTCCAATGACATAGAAGGTATCGTTCATTTTGCGGCTTTAAAAGCTGTAGGTGAGTCTGTAGAGAAACCACTTTTATACTACAAGAATAATATTGGTGGCATGCTCAGTTTGATGCAGGCTGCAGTCAAACACAAGGTCAAACACCTATTGTTTTCATCATCCTGTACTGTTTATGGTGATAGCAAGGAGCTTCCTGTTACTGAAAATGCGCCAATTCAAAAAGCTTCTTCTCCCTACGGATATTCCAAACAAGTATGTGAAAGGATTATAGAAGATGTGATCATAGGTCAAGAAATGAATGCTGCTCACTTGCGCTACTTTAATCCAGCTGGAGCTCACGAATCACTTCTCTTGGGCGAAAGCCCTATTAACCCACCATTGAACTTGATTCCTATAATTACAGAAGTCGGTGTAGGTAAGAGAGAAAAACTGGTCGTTTTTGGTCAAGACTATCCGACGAGAGATGGTACATGTATACGAGATTATATTCATGTAATGGATTTAGCTGATGCGCATACTAAAGCGCTTAAACACTTGATGCAGGGAAACGTTAAGAATGGTAAGGTCGAAGTTTTCAATTTAGGTACAGGTGAAGGTACAACTGTCTTAGAGGCAATAAAGGCCTATGAAAACGTTAGCGGGAAAAAACTGCCTGTCGAAACATCAGAACGAAGATCAGGCGATATCCCTGCTATTTTCGCTGATTTTAAGAAAGCAAAATCAACTTTGGGTTGGAACCCCAAAAGAACAATTACTGATATTATGGATTCTGCTTGGAGGTGGGAACAAAAAAGATCCCCTCATTAAAAATGTGATTGACAAAAGAACAAAACTACATGTCTATAAATAAGTACTTTCTTAAGCTTTTCCTTTGCCTAATTCCCGTTTTGGCGTGGTCTAAGCATGTGGAACCAAACGGTAAAGAGGATGGAAAGGAACTCCTAGCCGTAAGGATAGACGAAAAAGTAGTGATTGATGGTGCTATTGATCCATTATTTGAACTATCCGCTTTTAAGGCTGACCAATTTACTACTTTAGAACCTGTTCCCGGATTACCTTCTGCTTACAAAACTAAAGTTTCTGTTCTTTATAATGATCAAGCTATCTTCATTGCTGCAAAAATGTATGATGATGATCCTGACAATATCATAAGAGATCTCTCTCCTCGAGACCGAGTGGTAAATAGTGATTTTTTTGGAGTTACGTTTGATCCTTATAAAGCAGGTCTGACTGGTTTAACCTTCAGAGTCACAGCTGCAGGAGTTCAGATAGATGCAAGAACCACTGAATCAGGCGACGATACCTCATGGAATGATGTTTGGAAAAGTGCAGTTCAGATTGATGACGATGGATGGTCACTTGAAATGGAGATACCATATTCAGCACTGAGATTCCCTACTGGTAAAGCCAATGATTGGAATATTCAATTTATAAGATCAGTTAGAAGCACAAGAGAAGAATCTTACTGGAATCCAATAGACCCTGCTGTTGACGGATTTTTAACCCAAATGGGAACACTTAAAGATATCCGTGAAATCGATGCACCATTGCGACTGTCGGTCACTCCCTATGCCGCAACTCAGATAAATACAATGCCCAATTCATCTGGTGATGTAGAAGCGAATACAAATTTTTCAGGAGGTCTAGATCTAAAATATGGCATCAATGAAGCCTTTACTTTGGATATGATTCTTATTCCTGATTTCTCTCAAGTAAGATCAGATATTCAAGTTTTGAACCTAAGTCCGTTTGAGGTTTTTTTCAATGAAAACAGGCCATTTTTTACGGAAGGTGTTGAACTTTTCACCACAGGAGGTCTATTCTATTCACGTCGAATAGGTGGTCGGGCGCTTCTCGGCAGTGACATTGCTAATCGCGACGATTTTGATTCATGGGAATCATTACCAAATAATAACCTAGTCAATTCTACTAAGATCTCTGGAAGAACCAATGGCAATATTGGTGTGGGCTTTTTTAATGCCGTTGAAGCAACCACTTATGCAACATATTTTGACACTACCGGTCAAATTCAACGTACGCTCGCTAATCCGCTGACGAACTATAATGTTTCTGTAGTCGAAAAAGCACTACCAAACAATTCAAAATTTAGTCTAATCAATACAAATGTCTCTCGAAGAGGATCTTACTACGATGCCAATGTAACAGGAGCTGAATGGAATTTACGTAATAAAGGACAAAAATTTGATCTTCGTGGTAAATACGCTTTATCTCAAAAATATCAAGAAGAGGGAACTGATCTAGGTTATGTTGCAAGTGTAAATGCGGGTAAGATTCAAGGACAATGGACCTACCGAGGCTCTGTTTATATAGAAAGCGCAAATTATGACATAAATGATCTAGGATTTTTGCGTAGTCCTAACGAGATGAATTTTAGCGGTCAACTAAACTTTACAAAGTTTAAGCCTAAGCAAGAAAAGATAGCAAATTATCGCTTCAGAAATAGTATTAGACATAGTAGTCTTTATAGTCCCAATGTGTTTTCATTTCTCAATACGGAGTCTAGTTTCACAGTTAGAATGAAGACATTTGATGCTTTTGGAATTACGATTGAGACAAACCCGTTAGGTTACAATGACTACTTTGAACCAAGAACGACCGATTTTTCAAAATTTCTACGATACGAACCGAGCGGCTCAATAGGAGGATTTATTTCAAGTGATTATCGAAAACCGGTGGCGATTGATGTGAGATTCACATACTTTAAATATGCTGCTGCTGGCAGAGATATCTCAAGAATCTACGTTGCACCTAGATTTCGATTAAATTCAAAGATATTTATCGTCCCAAGTTTTGATGTTGATATTTTGAACCGAGATATGGGTTTTGTGCGCTACCAAGGTGTTGAAGGATTAAATTCAGAAGTTGATATTATGATTGGTACAAGAGACATTACAAGTTATACCAACACGATTAATGCTCAGTATAATATGACCAACAAAATGTCTCTAAACTGGGAAATCAGCCACTATTTTTCAACAGTACAATACGAGAAGTTTGGAATTTTACAGGACGATGGCAGCAGAATTGATAATGGCTACACTGGAATCACTGAAGAAGGTGAAGCTATCCACGATACGAATTATAATTTCTTCACAATGAACGGTGTTTTCATCTGGCGTTTCTCTCCAGGAAGCGATTTGATAGTATCTTATAAGACAAATTTCACTACACTTACAGAAAGCAGAGACTACTTTCAAAACGTCGCTGCCTTAGGTGATTTTTACCAGTTTAGCGGATTCAACGTAAAAGCGCTATACTTCCTTGACGTTAATCGATTGATAAAAGGACAGAAAAGCTAAAAGCTAAAATTTTGTAGTAATCTGCTAAGCCTCTTTTAAGTCCTTTTTTACCTGCTTGAAGCATTCTTGCACATTGTCAAAAATATCTTTTTCAGGAATCAGCTCTGGAATAATTCCTATCCCTTTCAGCATCTCAAGTGGCTGATCTTGCATACCAACAACGAAGATTGTAATTCTTCTTTCCTCTGAATCGAAAATAACGTCCTCTAGAGCATAAAGTACTGATTATTCTCTATGAGGTACTCGATCCATCCGAATTATCAGTGCACTTACAGTTTTTTCCAAGGCGGTAATTACGTCTTTAAAAGAGATGTAAAACCAAAAAAGATGGTCAAAAACATATTAAGATAATTTCCAGATTGGAAAACCTCATTAACGCCAAATTTTTGGAACAAGAGCTCGAAAAAATACTAAAGATCAAGAATAAAGCTGTTCCTGGAGAACGACAATAAAAAATCTCAGCACTAGTTCTTTTGGGATATTTTACTCAACCAAGCCAATACTAGAACACTTAGTGATGGAATAGCTTTTCCGACAACGTCAATTACATCATCCAGCGAGGTCTCTGTCAAGGTTTCAATAGGATAGCAAACATTTGATACTACAGAGATCGCAGTTACGCTCATCCCCAAATGCTTGGCAGCAATCACCTCTGGTACGGTTGACATACCAACTAGATCCGCGCCCATACGATGTACCATTTCATACTCAGCTGGAGTTTCGAGAGAAGGTCCTTGTAAAGCCAAATAAACACCTTTGTGAAAACGTATGTTATTTGCTTGAGCTATATCATTCAAATATGCCAAGTGTTTCATATTGTAGGCTCTGAGCATATCGGGAAATCTAGGGCCCCAACGTTCTTCATTGAACCCTCTTAATGTATGATCTGGTTGCATGTTGATATGGTCCCTAATTCCAACTATATCACTTGCTTGATAATCGCTATTAACACTACCAGATGCATTAGTAAACAATGCATTCTTTATACCGAGAGCATGCAAGACCCTAATCTGAAAAGCAATTTCTGAAGCGTCGTAACCTTCGTAATAATGAAATCTTCCTGCGCAGATTATAACATGAAGATCGGAAACTTGACATACGTACATAATCCCTGAATGTGAACGCACTGTGCTCTTAGGGAAATGAGGGATCTCTCCATAAGGTATCTCCATAGTAACCTTCAAATCCTTCCATATCTCACCCAAACCTGTACCAGTTATGATCGTTGCGTCTATATCCAACGATCCCAAACGCTGAGAAAGATAGTATCGGGCTGCCTCTACTTTTTCAAATTGATTATTCATCTTTTCTTAGCTATTATATTAAAAAAGCCATCCTAGAATGGCTCGATATTTTTCGCTTTTGGGGCTTTCGCCCAAAATACTTACAAAATCTTCTAGCTAGGATCTTGTTTTGCAAAAGCTTGGCGCATCAAGTTGGTAGTCCTTGCGGAAACATTCTGTCGAATATTTAATTCTTCCTGTTCAATTCTAGCAAAAATTGCTGCCAAGGCCTTTGTCGTTATGTAAGCTTCCAATTTTGGATTGAGTTTTTTCACAAATGGAATTGAGTTATACTTTGTAACGACATCGGTCCAATAATCAAGCGCTTTAAACTTATTCAAAGAGTTAACTATAACTGGCTCAAACTCTCCGTACAACGGCTTATATGTGGTTCTATTCAAATACGTTGTTGCTGCATTATTTTCACCCATCAAGATGTTCATTGCGTCACTGATTGTCATAGAGCTTACTGCATTAACAAAAATAGGAGTTGCTTTCTTCATCGCATCCTCTGCACTTCGGTTGATTCTCTCAATAATTTCCTGCTCAACTTTATTGAATCCTGGAACGATCTTTAACTTTTCAACAACTTGTGCTGCCTCGTCAGGAAGAGGAATCTTATAGGCCGTTTCTAGAAAACCATCCTCTTTGGAAAGATACTGAACTCCAATTTCCACGCCTTTATTCAAAGCTTGTTTTAATGCTTGCGCAATCTGATCATTACTCATAACTGCCTGAGTACTGGCTTCTAGAAATTTTGATAAAGTTGCCTGGTCGCAAGATACCAGTGAGAGACTCCAAAGGAGCGTCAAAATCATAAAAATCTTCTTCATCATAATCGTTACTTCTTATTGATAACTGAATTATAATGTAAAAGTGTATTAATTTATTCCTAAAAAGAGTTAATTCTTTTTAAAGATAGTGGAAATCGTACGAAATCTTGGTCAGTAAATATCGCATGAGCAAGTTTAAGAAACTTCTTCGTTCATTAAAAGATAAAACGCTATGTTGATGAAGCCCTATCCGCCATGTCACTAATCCGTTATATTATACTAATTTTGTGCTTTCAAACTAGCTAAGATATGACATTTGATTCCATAAAACCATTCGAAGATTCTGAGGTAAATCAAGCTCTAATGAAGCAGGCAAATCACCCGTTCATGCAAGCTCTCATGGACTACGCCTTTCCCACACAAGATACATTCTTTTATGAAAAACGTATTTCAGATTGCAACTCCATTTATGACTTTCAGGGAACCATAATATATCCAGCCTTGCTCAGAGTTCTAGATGAAACAACTGCGGGATTATCAACAAGTGGTTTTGATGAGCTCGATCCTAGCAAGCCTTACTTGTATATTTCTAACCATAGAGACATTGTTTTAGATACAAGTCTAACAAACATGGTTCTTTTTGAAAAAGGAATGGTGATGACATCCTCAGCGATTGGCGACAACCTTGTGCGAGATCCCTTTTTATTAAACTTTTCTAAGCTAAATCGTAATTTTCTAGTTCACCGAAGTCTCTCCCCTAGAGAGTTGCTTTTAAGTAGCAAGAATATTTCATCGTACATACAACACTTGCAGACTAATGAAAATCGCTCTGTATGGCTAGCACAGCGCGAGGGTCGTACTAAGGATGGCAATGACCAGACGCAGCAAGGAATTATCAAAATGCTTACTTTGGCTAAGCCCAAAGATCAATCTCTTGTCGAATACCTTCGAACATTAAATATTGTACCGTTAAGCATTTCATATGAATTGGATCCGACAGACTATTTGAAAATACCAGAACTACTTGCTACATATAGAAACGAAGAGTATGTCAAAACTAAAAACGAAGATTTCAATAATATTTTGACTGGTGTTTTAGGGAAAAAACAAAGAATTCATATTTCGGCGACTAGAGTCCTAAGGGAAGAACTTGCTGAACTTGCCAAAGAAGAAATTTCTGATAAACAGTACTTGAAATCTATCACGTCACACATAAGCAATCAGATTCATCAATCCTACATGTTGTGGCCAACCAACTACATGGCTCACGATATACTTTTTGGAGTGAAAGACTTCAGCGACAAGTATACAGTCGAAGATTTGGCAAAATTTGAAGACAGAGTACTTAGCAAAACAGGTGGAGAGGATCCGCTTATTATGAAGAGTTTCCTGGCAATGTATGCATATCCCGTTCTCAATAAATTTGACTATGAGGAACGTAAAGTAATTCTTTCTACAGAACTTCAACCGATCAGTCAGTAATCTCAATACCCCCTTAGGTCAAAGGTGTTTCTGCGGTGAGAAATAAAAAGAACAATTTGTAGAAATACTATTTTAGGACAAGACAACACTAAATAAAAAAGAGGAAGTTCTACGTATAGACTTCCTCTTTCTTCAATTGACGTACTAAAGATTAGTACAATTTCCCTTTCAATATATTTCTTGAGATTACCATTCGCTGGATCTCACTAGTTCCTTCATATATCTGAGTGATCTTAGCATCACGCATAAGTCTTTCAACATGGTATTCTTTTACAAATCCATATCCACCATGTACTTGAACAGCTTCTACGGTATGTTTCATGGCGACTTCTGAAGCAAAAAGCTTCGCCATACTACTCGCTGTTGAATAATCTTCTCCAAGATCCTTTAATCGTGCAGCTTTGTGAACCAACAATCTAGCTGCTTCTATCTGGGTAGACATATCCGCAAGTTTGAATGCAATTGCTTGATGTTGAGCAATTGGCTTACCGAATGCTTCACGCTCTTTTGCGTAAGCTACGGCCAGTTCATAAGCTCCTGCAGCAATTCCTAAAGCTTGTGCCGCGATACCAATTCTTCCTCCAGTTAATGTTTTCATGGCAAATTTAAATCCAAAGCCATCTTCACCAATTCTGTTTTCTTTTGGTACTTTCACATCATTGTACATAATCGTATGTGTATCTGATGATCGAATACCCAGTTTATCCTCCTTCGCGCCGATAACAACACCTTCCCAATCAGCTTCTACAATAAATGCGTTGATACCTTTGTGACCTTTCTCACGGTCCGTCTGCGCAATAACAAGGTGAATGTTACTTGAACCTCCATTTGTGATCCAATTTTTTGTTCCATTCAACAGATAGTAATCACCTTTATCTTCAGCCGTTGTCCGTTGCGATGTTGCATCACTTCCTGCCTCAGGTTCACTCAAACAAAAAGCTCCAATATCTTCTCCGGCCGCTAATCGAGGTAGATACTTTTCTTTTTGGGCGTCAGACCCATATGTTTCTATGCCCCAGCAGACAAGAGAGTTATTCACTGACATTATAACAGAACAAGAATTATCAATCTTAGAAATTTCTTCGATCGCAATGACATACGAAAGTGTGTCCATTCCACCACCTCCATACTTTTCGCCGACCATCATCCCCATGAATCCAAGTTCTGACATACTATTCACTTCCTCAGTGGGATACTTCATGTCTCTATCTCTATCGATAACGCCAGGCTTTAATTGCATCTGGGCAAAATCTCTAGCTGCTTCTCGCACTGCTTCGTGCTCTTCTGTATAATTGAAATTGATCATATTTTGATTAAGGTTTATTTGCTTTCGTGTAATATTTCCATGACAGTGCGAAACGCAACTGCTTTATCTCCATATTTCTCCTTGTGACTCTTTTGCAAATCGGCAGCAAATTCTTTGTGGTAACGCTCAAATGCATCTTGATCAGGAGCTACATACTGTACCGCAAAAGTAACACCTTGTTGATCATCTAGATACATCAGCTGCGTAAATTTAAAATCTACAAAACATCCTGTATTCATCACATCGAGGATATGACTGTTGATCATGTAAGACTTCCAGCTTTCGACCTCTTGGTGTTCAACTTTTACCGTCACATTATATAATAGTTTTGCCATTGTATTTGTTTTGTGAGTCTAGCTCAAAAGGCCGAAATTATAGATTAGGCCAGATATAAATTTTATAACTACTCCTTCTCCTCTAATTTCAAATCTAAAGACAACTCAATTAATTGCTCTTTGGCAATCGGTGAAGGAGCGTCAATCATCATATCTCTACCCTGATTGTTCTTTGGAAAAGCAATGAAGTCACGTATACTAGCTTGACCATTTAATACTGCACATAATCGGTCGAATCCAAATGCGATCCCTCCATGAGGTGGTGCTCCAAATTCAAAAGCTCCCATCAAAAAGCCAAACTGAGCTTCTGCTTCTTCTTTTGAAAAACCCAAAAGATCAAAGTTCTTAGACTGTAAAGCTCGATCATGTATTCTGATAGATCCGCCGCCTATCTCCGAACCATTAATCACTAAATCATAAGCATCAGCTCGAAGACTTTTCATCGTTTCGTGATCGCCATTTAGCATGCGAGCTTCATCTTCTTGCTTCGGTGCGGTAAATGGATGGTGCATTGCGTGAAAACGATTTGAATCTTCGTCCCACTCAAGAAGAGGGAAATCAATAACCCACAATGGTTTGAAATCGCCAGGCTTTATTAAGTCATGAACTCTTGCCATTTCAAGTCTCAGTTCATTCAACTGCTTACGCGTTTTTTCTTCTTCACCAGAAAGAATAAACACAATGTCTCCATCTTCAGCTCCAAAAGCATATTTCCATCCAGCAATTTGTTCATCTGTGTAAAACTTGCCAATACTGCTCTTTATCGTTTTATCTGCATTATACTTCACATACACCAGACCTTTGGCGCCAATCTGAGGACGTTGCATCCATTCTGTCAATTTCTTGATATCCTTATTACTGTAGGAACCAGCTTTTCCCTTCACACAAATCCCAACGACCAGTTCTGCATCGTCAAAAACTGAAAATCCATGACCTTTGGTATGCTCATTCAATAAGACGAATTCCATGTCGAATCGCAAATCTGGCTTATCGGATCCGTATCTTTCCATCGCCTCATCGTATGACATCCTCGGAAAATCGGGTAAGTCTACATTGAGAGTTGTTTTGAAAAGGTGCTTAGTCAAACCCTCAAATGTCTCCAAAATATCATCTCTTGTAACAAATGACATTTCGCAGTCTATCTGAGTAAACTCGGGTTGACGATCAGCTCTTAAATCTTCATCTCGAAAACACTTCACGATTTGAAAGTATCGATCCATTCCTGCTACCATCAGAATTTGTTTGAAAGTCTGTGGAGATTGCGGCAAAGCATAAAATTGGCCTTCATTCATTCGACTTGGAACCACAAAGTCTCGAGCACCCTCTGGTGTACTCTTAATCAAATTTGGCGTTTCTACTTCGATAAAATTGTTATCGGAAAGGTACTTTCTAGTTTCTAAGGAGAGCTTAGATCTAAAGATCAAATTTTCTTTTACTGGATTACGACGAATATCCATATAGCGATACTTCATTCGCAACTCTTCTCCTCCGTCTGTCTCATCTTCGATTGTGAATGGAGGCGTTTTGGATGCATTCAGTACTTCCAATGTATGCACATCGATCTCAACATCACCAGTTGGTCGGTTTGGATTTTTGTTACTTCGTTCACGAACAATCCCTGTAGCTCGTAATACAAATTCACGACCCAATTTATTAGCTTGTTCAGCTAGGTCTTTTCGTTCTTCCTGATTGAAAACTAGTTGAGTTATTCCATATCGATCCCTAAGGTCGATAAAAGTTAATCCTCCAAAATTTCTACTAGCTTGTAACCAGCCACTCAATGTAACTTCTTGTCCTACGTGTTCTATGCGAAGCACTCCACAGTCATGCGATCGATACATATGATATTATTCTTTGCTTGTTGAAAAATCAGCTGCTTAGTTTATCTGTGCAACTGAGCGCAAAAATAAGAAAACAATGGCTTATACTATTGATCGAGCAGCAGTGGGATTCATAAAAAATGCAACGATTTAAAAGTAAACTTCGTAGAATGTGCTGAATAGCAGAATATACCGTTCTCTAGGTTTAATCATCTATTCAGCATTGAATTCAACACGCTCGGTATCTCCACATGTAAAGAATACGTTCTTCTCTATAAATTTTCTTTTATAACCAATGCTGGTTTTATATGATAATGTTACCTTATTCTTACGATCAGAAAAAAGATAGAAGTTCTCAATGGTAAAGCTTAGGTTTTGCGGTTATTACTATAAAACCTTGAAAGAAGTATGATTGAACCTTGTAGAGATAATAATACTGCAAAGCAATAATAGTCTTTGCATCAATGAAGTCTTTCTTGAGAAGCGACTTTTTGGCATCTTTAACTGAAATGTAAACTACTTCTATGTCCTCATTTTCTGATGGTAATCCGCCTCACTCATCTATCTTCATCGAAGTATCTACCTCACAATAATAAAGGAATAACCGTTCATCCGTGCGTCCTGGAGATAGATACATTTTCGCGATCAGCTCAAAATCTTGAACTTCATACCAATTTCTTCAAGAACTTCTCGACGCATACTATCTTCAGGAGATTCACTTTCGATACCTCCAGCTACAATTTCAAGGATATTGCCACCATCCTTTCGATCGGGATTTCGATATTATCGAACAAGAACAAACTGATTTCTGTCTTTATCAAAGATCAGAGCCGCGACAGAATCTCCTCTACCAAAGTACTCTATCGTCTTCTTTACGGGATTTCGATTTATATCCGGTTGTGTGTAGGTTGCCTCACGAAGATACAAGTATCCCTCATGAAGAGTTTTTTCTTTTGCTTGATGCTTTTCCATTAGAGCGCTCCCAACTTGAGCTGGATAGTAAGACCTCCTTGAATATTGGTAATTGGAAATGCATTGGTGGTTGCTGGGATAGATCTAGAGTAATCAAAAAACAGTCTTAATCCCACATTGTCATTAACATCATATGTGATATTAGGATTAAATTTCCATGATCTTATCCCTCTCGTTGCTTGGGCACCACCTGAAATATCAAGTGTATGATTCCATACAACATCGTCTCGATATCCAAAGTCTACATTTACAACAAGATTGTTACCTCTTGTATTGGTAACTTTTCCAAATCCCCCTACACCTTTTGATCCTGAATTAGTAGAACCTGACTTCGTTTTCTTAGACTTCTTATTATTATTCTTCTGTCCTGTAAGAAAAGCAATATTCACATCCTGGAACGTATATCCACCTCCAATCACAAACTCTTCAGCACGTGTTTCAACCAATTCCTTCGCGTAGAAATCCATCGCCAGGTTTCTTGACTTCCTATACTCTACGTTAAAGTTTAGATCTGTTTTTGTTCTAAAGTTTATCCCAATTACTGGGGCAAATTCTTCAGATATTATTATCTGAGGTATATCGTATCTAGTATAATAATTTGAAGACTGCAATTGTAATTCGCTAAATGGGTCGAGAGCGGTATAATTTGGATCCGAATTAAAACTACTGATACGCATTGTTGATTGGTATCCATGCTTCAAAGTAAAACTTGAAAAAATATCTGAGAACCACTTCAATTTAGAGAGTCCATTATAATTCAAAGTCCAGTTTGGTGCAGGTATATAATCCAAGGCTCTAATTCTATCTCCTATGTAAAGGTCAACTTCATTTGGCGCTTGACCCTTATATGTTGCTAGGAAAGCAGGAATCAAAACATCTGTTGATTGTCGACCATATCCTGCTCTATAACCAATATCGTCTGGGTGTTCTCCCATATCTGGCATTGGTAATCCTTTTTCCTGAGCTTCAGCTACTGCAGCTCCTTGTAATCTAGATGATATAATTCGCCGATTATCTTCAAATTGAGAGAATATCGCGTCTTTGTCATTCCCCCACAATGTATTGATTGCTAGATATGTAACCTCAAAGGAGCCCATATCTCTCAAAATCAATTGCTGATAGGAATTGTCAAGTTGCTTAAATTCTTCAGAATGATTATTGTTAAAAGTCTTTTTGAAATTGAATTCGATATCGAAATCCTTGTAGATTTCAAAATCAATCTTCATTTCAATATTTTGATTTTGCGTTTGTAAAACCTGTTGATTCAAAAACTGGCTCTCTGTAAACCACCCTTGGTTTGCACCTTGGTACAACCAGTTGTTATTATTGGTTGGATCTAGGTTTGGTTGTAATCCTGCCACAAAATCCCAACCAGGTGCGCTAAATTGATTATCAAGCCCCAAGAACCTTGACCGGCGTGTAATCCCTGGTATAGTTGTTCCGAAATTTTCCCTATAGGTAAGCCTGGCTGTCCTCAGCGACAGAAATGGCCTTAGTAATGCCCGTTCAATCTTGGTAACATCTCTTTCTTTCTTGTCTTTATCATCTTTTTTGCTTCCCTTACTGGAGCCTTTCTTTGAACTAGATCGAGAACCAGAACTTCTGCTACTTCTTCGTCGAGATGATTTCTTATTTCCTTTCTCAATCTTGGTCAAATACCTCGATTTCAGATAGAGTTTATCAAAATTTAACGTTGCGGTTAACTGCCTGCTTTGCGTGTTAGAAACCACATTACCTAGTGAATCGACATTCAGCGAGGCTCCGTCCCAAATATAGTCAGCAGCATAACTCGCTCGCAACGAAGTCCAATTTAAAGCCTTGATTTGTCGAGTTGGTAGACTATATTGTAAAGTGAAATTATGATTGTAATCTTTGGCTCGTCCTCCCTGCTGAAGATTGGTGTACATATAGTCAGTTCGCTCCCTTTGAGAAATATCATCTGGGGAACCAACTGTCTCCCCATACTCGTTCTGAACCTCTTTGAAGCCACCAACTCCTACCACTCGTAGCTCATCAATAATGGATTGATTGTTAGCGTTAAAACCAAAATTCAAGCCTTTGGTAAAGTCCCATTGAAGGTTGTAGCGTCTATCCCAATTAAACCTTTGATCATAAAACGTGTAGTCAAAATCCTCAGGTAAACGATAAGAGCGTACATTTTTATATCGTGCTACCTCATTCTTAAAACTGAAAGAATTAGGAAGAAAATTAAAGTTAATTATCTTCAATGGCGTTTTTGTCTTCTTAAACGGCTCCCAATACTTTACATTTCTATTGTATGCATAATCTAGAGAAGCTAGATGTGTATCTGTTCTATCCCTTTCAATAATGGGATCCTTATGATCAACTCGCGTAAAAGCGTAAGATGTCGAAACATTGGAAATATCCCAAGGCATGGCCTTCTTCTTTCCTTTCTTAGTCACCTTAACATTAGTCATGTTGATTGTCGAAATGGACGTTTGTTCTACTGCAACCTCTTTTATTTCTGCAGCTCTATCTGGAAATGCAGCTGTTTTATCTCGGACAGTGATATCTAGATCGAAAGGATCGTACCTTGGTGTTTTGACTGTGTTTGCATATTGTGCATACAATGGTAAAGACAACGGAAGGTCTCCCGGTAAAAGCTTATTAAGATCTAATGTTGTTGCTAGACTATACTCCAAAATTTCTTCTTGGCTTCGCTGGGCTAGTTTTTGATCTAAAGAACCAAACCCTACGGAACTATATGCACCAGACGCTGCAACCGTTCCAAGATCTGCCATCTGGATATCGGCTCTTGCTAAACCAGCAACTCCTCCTCTTTCCTCAAGTCCCACAAGTCTTAATTCATTAACCCAAACTTCTCCACATGCGGCAGATTCCGTATAATTCCTGACGCCTATTTGTATACCTTTTATATAACCTAAAGTGGGGTTTCCAATTATACTTATCTCGTTATTAGCATTATTTGGATCGGTTTTTCTGTATATACTCTTAGCTGGATAATTCAATACATTCCTTTCCAGTTTTAAATCGGGAAGTTCTTGCAATATAATATCCATCTTGTTGACATCTGGCCAAATATTGGCGGGGTCATCAATTGGGCCATTAGGTTCCGACAAGGTTAATGGAATCTCATATTCGTAATAATTTTCGGTGAAATCTCGACCTATCCTTATGAATACCTTCAAGTCTCCGGGTTCATAATCATTAAGGGACTCTCCATGGAAAAAAAGCTGAAGACGATCAAAGAGTCGCATATCCAACCTTGTAAGCTTATAAACCGTGGGTTCGCAATCTTTGGGAAATGATTCTTCTCCTCGATAAGTGGTGGGTAACTCACAAAACTGCATTGCCAGCGCTTTTTCATTCTGTAGTACATTGACATTGTTTACCAGAACTCGCTGCCTTTGAATACCTGGAGGAAGCACATAATTAAATGGTGTCTTCTGAGCATTCTCCTCAATACTTACAGCATCAATTGCAAATTCCACCGGATTTGGTCCATCCGCACATGCAGTAACCAAACGTCTCCATTGATTTCTTATCAATTCAAAATTTGCTAATCGTAATGTTTTTCTTGATTCAAATCCAGTCATGTACATACGCATAAACTGAATCGATCTGAAACCTTCTATATTACCTATCGTGTTATCGATATCCTCAATTGGAATTCTAAACCGATACCATCTCTCACTCTGATTTGGTCCTATGTCAACGACCTCACGTATCCAGTCTGTTTTACTCTGATCAATCTCTCCATTGTCATTGGCCAACTCAAGGACATACTCATAGTAATTTTCTCCTTGATCCAAAGAGCGATTTTGATTCAAATCTTCAATATCTGGGGTATACTTTCCTCGCTGGAATCTTTGTGGATTCTGATCGGGTGCATTTCCCTCAGAGTTATTAAATCTCTTAAGCCGCTCTAGTGCTGATTGAGTCTCTAAACTGTATATGGAATCATTGTTAAACGTGAAGAAATTATCGTCAGCAGGGTCAAGCTTAATTCTCGCAGAAGGATTATCGGCCAAGACAGCCGATACATACTCTTCAAATCGCTCATTTTCAGCTGCATCACTCAAGCCATCTAATCCTAAATCCTGCTTTCTTGCATTCTGAAGATCGAAATTGATAGTCTTTGGTTGTAGTAAGGGAACATTCGCCCATTCTGTTTCGATTGTCGGTAATGGATTATTATCATCGAAAGTCAATCCATTTTCATAGAACTGCAAATTATCCTTCAGGATATCTTCCGATACATTCCCAAGATTAAACTTCAGAAAACCTGATTCATTAGGAGCATGACTAGTTCCATCGGCAAAATCCATGAAGGGATTCATCATCCAAAATTCAATATACTCTACGTTGAGTTGCTGAAAATCGTTGTTTTGAAGAAATCGCATAACCCCTCCCCATCGCTCTTCGGGGTTCTCGAGGATCATCATATTTCTGTCGTTATCCCATGATGCACCTGCTGACACATCTGAACCGTCAGGTGGATCAAAATTATAAGGACCTCTTTCGTCAGGATAAAATGACATGTCGAAGGTACGAATGAAGTTTATCTGAGAAGGTACTTGGGTAATGTTTGGAAATAATTCTACACGGTTCACTAACCTTGTATAAGGATCCTCTGTGTCATCCTGATTTTGAAATTCTCTATCAAGAACGTACCAATTAAATCTTGCTCGATTATAACCGTAGGACAAATCATTAGTACGATTAAACTCTGTAAACTCACTTGGCGTAGAGGCTAAGATCCATTCATTGAAATTGAAATTACCTAGTGGAATTCCACTTGCTGAACCCTCAAAGTCATCAACCATGATAATCCGGTCATTCTCAGTATCATTTTGAATCGCTCTCGAGTAGCCTGGACGCAATGCGGCAACTTCAAGTTCTGAATTGATCGAAGAGGCTGTACTTGTTGAGTAGAATGGAAGTTTGTCTAAGGTTCTTGTCAACCAAGGTAGTTCGTCTGTGTAATTCATATCAAAACCAAAAATTCGGTTATTGATTGGATCATCACCGATATTAACTTTCTCGGTAAAGGGTCTTTCAAAAAGATGCATATAAGTTGCCCCAATATTCATCTTATCGCTAACTGCATAATCAAGTCTAGTGCCCAAAAGGTATTTCCGCTGTAGATTAAAGAAACTGTTATTTTCGAAAGATACACGGATTGGTATACCTTGTTGAAGATAAGAGTCGTTCAAGATCTTTACACGTCCTATCCCATAGTCGATTTCATAATCGACATTTGGTACTAGCACCTTACTACCTGCGCGAACAGTCACCGAACCCGGTGGAATATTAAATGCACCTAGTGATATCTCCGATGAAACTGAGGACTTATATTCGCCTCTCATTGTAAATCGGTTCTTGTTCAGTTGTTCCCGAGCAAGCACGACCGTGTTGTTATATAACTCTTCGTATGCAAGACTATCCGCAACTTGAGAATCTGGAATGAGATTTCTGAGGCTCGACCCAAAAGGCTCTAAAACCGGGAAAATCACTGCACCAGATCTAGGAATAATCGTTACTCCAGGTACGAAATCAAAAATACCATCAGGTTGTGGATCTCCTTGAATATTCAATCTATCTAATTGGAATACATTCAATAGAGGAAACTCTCGAAGGTTATCAATAGGGATATAACGTTTGAGGGAACCATCAGAATTATCTTCAAAAAAGATATCAAATTTAAAGGTAGCAGGATCAACTTGAGCTGCTCCTACTGGATATACATTTTTCATCATTAAATCCCAGTTGGGCTCGCTGATACTCTGAACTGACGATTTAAGCAATCTCGTATATATTACCTCCGAACTATCTTGAGTAGCTACATCATCAGCCAATTCCCCAACCTGATAAATATTGTCTCCGTTATACGTGTATGTATATTGATACGAAACTGCTAGAACTTGATTTGGTCTAAGTCTAACATTTAGTGAAATAAAACCTAATTCAGGATGAAAAGAGTATTCATTTTGGGTCAACCTTCTTGCCTTTAATACTTCGAAGTCCTTGGACTGCACTAAATCATACTTCCCTCTAAGACTACTCGCAGTATTAAGGATTTTTCTAGTATCATCATCACCAGAAATCAAGTCAAATAGCTCATTTCTCGTATTGTCATGAAGTACGTTCTCTTGCTTATAATCAAAATATTCGGCCGTAGCAGGATTAACATTTATGTCTGTATTCGTCAAATATTCTTCTTCACCTACACCAAGGTCAGCTAGTGCTGCTATATCTCTCAATCTTTCTGTTTCTTCACGATCATTAGTCACCCAAACTTGAAGGTTTACAACTCTGAAAGGTGTTTTGATAAAAGGTAAGTCTTCCAAATTCTCCTCATAGGTGGAGCGATTGAACTGAGATAGAAAGAAGTGACGATTTTCATCATATTCATCAGGATAAATCTCAAATTCCTGTAATGTACCTCCTGATTGTATCTGCAACTCTTCTTGACTTGATTGTTGTTCAGCAGCAATCGTTGTGATCTTTAAGTGACCAAACTGCAATGCTGTTTTTACCCCAAATAAAGATTGGTTACCCTGTATTAACTGACTTCTCAATGGTAGGCTAACGTCACCAACTTCTATCTTCTTAAGAATATCATCTTCAGTCCATTTTTCAGAGTCATACTCAAGCTTTAGCTTATTATCGAAGTTAAATGTGGAGTTGGTATCGAAATTGAAACCAAGATCCATCTTGTCTCCAATTTTTCCATTGATATTGGTTTTGATATTCATCTGAAAATCAAAACCCCCATTGACTTGATTTCTTGCAGGGATATTTGGATTTTGAATCCTTTGATAATCCCCACCAAAAGTTAAATCAACATTACCTTGTGGCTCAATTGTAATTTCGTTACCTCCAAAAAGACGATCAACCAATCGCTTTTTGATATCTATTTTTGACAATGGATCCAATATTCCACTCTTAGACCGATTGCTTTCTTCTATACCTGCAAGTGAATTGAAATACTGTCTTTCTTGTTCTTTTGCCTTCCAATCCAAATACTCCTCAAAAGTCATATAAGTTGGTGCCCTGAAGAAACCATCTCCAATCTTTTCTGTTATGACGTATAAACCAGTAATGGGATCATAAACGACTTCTTGAACAATTTCTTCTGGATCGTTGAGATCGAAAGGATTGTATTGGGAATTTGTAACAAAATCACCTTCTCTGTCCTTAAGCGGAATTGTATCAGTGATTGAAGCATAGCTTTGAGTTGAAGCGTACGTCAGTGGCGTTTCTGGACCAGAAGCGGATAAGCTTTGGAAAAAGGATATTATTAGTATTACAAGTGTAAATTGTAATAAGTTAATCTTCTTCATTTGTAATTTTCTCTCAGTAGCCTTGCGGTTACTATCTGTAGCGCATTTGTACTTAACGACAGGGTCTGATTGATTATTATACAATGTACTGAATTACGATAATTTTTTTAAAACGGCCTTGATGAGTTGTTCACTATCAAGTGTAGTCTCTGATTTTTGTACGATTGCAGATAAGGCTTTTTCAACACCAGACTTAGGAAATCCCAGTGTTAACAGAGCAGATAACGCCTCATCTCTAGCACTATTGTCTTGGCGAACCATATTCATGTCACTTTCTTGCAATTCTGTCCCTAATTTGTCTTTTAAATCCAGAATAATTCTTTGAGCAGTTTTTGGACCGATTCCTTTTACTTTTGAAAATCTCACATGATCTCCTGATGCTATAGTACGTATTACATCGTCAGAAGTCATACCTGATAATATCACACGACCAGTATTGGGCCCGATTCCAGAGACCGAAAGTAGCTTTATAAAGATTGAGCGATCTCTAGGTGTCATGAATCCGTACAAGGTATGTGAGTCTTCTTTCACGATCAGGTGCGTGTAAATCTTTACTGTTTCGAGATTCTCAAGTTCAGAATATGTATTCAGACTTATATTTATGAGATATGCAACACCTGCTGAATTTTCGACGTAGATTTCAGTTGGTGTTTTGTGTGTAATCTTACCTTTGATATATGCAATCATAGAATTTGAATAAGGCCCAAAAATAAAGAAAATTAACGCAATCATATTACTATTTATTGTGATATGTTGTGCTGTCGCTTGTTTTTGGTCTTTTTTATCAATTCAGCCTAATTTATGTGTGGAGATATGTTACTCCAATAGATACGCAATGTTTATTTTTGAGGAAGACCTTCATATGAAGGTTCTAAATCTAAAAACAAACATTCAAAAATGCATGTACTTATTTTGGGAAGTGGCGGGCGAGAGCACGCACTTTGTTGGAAAATTAAGCAATCTCCCCTTTGCGAAGATTTATTCGTAGCTCCAGGAAATGCTGGGTACCGACAAAATTGCCACAAATATTGCATTGGATATAAGTGACTTTGAGCTTATAGGTGAGTTTTGTTTAGACTACGAGATTGAAATGGTTATTGTAGGACCTGAAGGTCCATTAGTAGAAGGTATCTATGATTTCTTCCGTGAAGACTCAGATTTAGAGCATATTGCGGTTGTTGGACCATCTGAGGAAGGTGCACAACTTGAAGGTAGCAAGTCTTACGCCAAAAAATTTATGAAACGCCATGGTATACCTACTGCTGGCTACGAAGAATTCACATTAGAAACTCTCGACCAAGGAAGCAAACACATTGAGCAAGCAAACACTCCTATTGTGCTTAAATGCGATGGACTAGCTGCTGGAAAAGGCGTAGTGATACTAGAAGATCGCGAAGAAGCTAAAGAAGAGCTCAGTGGAATGGTCCATGGAAAATTTGGTGGTGCGGGAAGTGTTGTAGTAATAGAAGAATTTCTAGATGGTATTGAATTCTCCGTATTCGTTCTTACCGATGGTAAGGACTATAAGGTACTTCCTGTTGCAAAGGATTACAAACGTATTGGTGAAGGGAATACTGGCCTAAACACCGGTGGTATGGGTGCGATTTCACCACCACCATTTGTCGACGACGCACTAATGCATAAAGTGCGCGAGCGAATAATAGAACCAACAATAAAAGGACTAAACGAGGAGGAGATCGACTACAAAGGTTTCATCTTTTTAGGTTTGATCAAAGTCGGAGAAAACCCATATGTGATAGAATACAATTGTAGATTGGGGGATCCAGAAACAGAAGCTGTTCTGCCAAGGCTAGATTCTGATCTACTTGAACTCTTTGCTTCGATGTATAATATAGAATCTGCGTTAGTAAAACACTTTGCTGAACAAACCTTGGAAATCAGCTCTGATAGTGCAGCAACAGTTATGCTTGTTTCTGGTGGATACCCAGAAGTTTACGAAAAAGGTTTTCTTATGACGCATGTCGATGACGAAGAGGCCTCCCTTTACTTTCATGCTGGGACTACAATTGTAGATAATGACATACTTACTAATGGAGGTCGTGTCATTGCCATTACTAGTCTTCATGAAGATTTCCGAGTTGCCCTCAAGGAATCAATGAAACATGCTGCAAGGATTAAGTTTAAAGGAAAACACTATCGAACAGATATCGGATTCGACTTGTAGTTTTACCATAATTAAGAATTATGGTTATCCATAACAGACAAAAAAAGCCCTGCTCAAATAAATGAGCAGAGCTATATATATTATTGCTTGCTTTTGTTGCTTACTTTACTTCTTCAGCAGATTCTTTGGCTGCTGGTTTTTTAGCAAATTTTGCAAATTTCTTATTGAATTTATCAATACGACCTGCGGTGTCAACAAACTTCATTTTTCCAGTAAAGAAAGGATGAGACTCAGAAGAGATCTCCACTTTGATTAGAGGGTATTCGTTTCCGTCTGTCCACGTTGTAGTCTCTTTAGTTGGTGTGCATGATTTACTGATAAATTCATGATCACATGATACATCTCTGAAAACAACTTTTCTGTATTCTGTAGGATGAGTATCTTTTTTCATAATTTCTTCTATTTATAAAATCGGACCGCAAATATAAATACTATTTATTAATAATCAAGCCTTTATTTGCACAAATATCTCCCAAACAAATTAGAAACGACCAATTTCAGCAGAGCCAATCATGTTTTTCCTATTTTAGTGACATGGATAACAAAGTTTTTGGTCAAAAAGGCGAGGATAGAGCTGTATCTTTTTTGGAATCGAAGAATTATGAAATCCTCGAAAGAAACTGGCAAATATCACACGCAGAAGTTGATATAATTGCAAAGAGTAATAATCTTCTGATCTTTATTGAAGTCAAAACTCGTTCTTATGATTACTATGGGCCGCCAGAAGAATTTGTTAGTCGAAAACAACAACAGAATTTAATTTATGCTGCTAATAGATACATGGAAAAAAACAACTATGAAGGTGAAATCCGATTCGATATTATGGCGATTATAATGAAACCTGGCTACGAAAAAATTAATCATATCGAAGATGCATTTTTTCCAGGTTTGTAATACACTCCAATCAAAACTCTCACATTGAAAACAACTAATATCTATGATCAAAATTGAAATTCCTATCGATGCTAGACTCATGGACGTGTGGGCTTGTCTCGCTGAGGAAACAAACGAATGGTGGGGCCCTAAACACTATACAAGTTCTCATACCAAAAAAATGGAGTTACAGGACTATATTGGTGGTAAGCTAATGGAAGACTTTGGTAATCGAGAGGGTATCGTTTGGGCAGATATTATTGGTGTAAAAACTCCTGATTATTCATGTTAAAAGGCCACCTAGCTCCGGAATATGGAGGACCAAATATTAGTTTCTCAAAAATATCACTTGCGTTTAACAATAATAAAACATCTCTGCATTTTGAAGAATCATGGCTACAAACATCTCCTAATACTAATTTTGAAAAAAATCTTCAAATTAGTTGGAACGCAATATTTACAGATCTAAAAGAATATGTTGAGCCTAGTTATCCAAGAAACTAAATCATGAAAAAAAGTAAGAAGGATAAGCACTTCATTAAGAAACCAGTGTATCCTGGCGGAACAAACGCAATGAAGGAATTCATTTCAAAGGAATTAAGGTAACCAAAAGAAGCTCTTGAGCTTCAAAAAGAAGGAACAGTAAAACTACGGTATAACATAGAATACAAGGGTAAAGTCACTGAAGTTTTTATTCTTTCTGGACTTGGATATGGATGCGATGAGGAGGCCGAACGAATTGTAAAAAAACTAAAATTTCACGAAGATAAAAATCATAAAATAAAAGTTGTTTTTCATAAAAATATTCAAATTCACTTTCGGCTTCCAAAACCTCAACCACAAGTTCCAGCACAATCCAAAATCCCAAACATCACAAAAATCGAATACAGCTATTCTACAACTTCATCAAAGAAACCAACTTCTAAAACTGAAAAACCAAGTTATTCGTATTCAATAAAATACAACTCTAAATAGGTGAATCCAAAGACCACTTGTCAAGTTACCTCAACGATCTACTCAGCTCTTTTCATTGTCTTTCTTAAACTTATGCTTCTTGATAGGGTTAAAGATCATAAAAGAAATCAAAATGTTTCAAGTTGTGCATAAAACAAAAGTAGCTGGTCATTATTTGGATCTAATGAAAAGATTTGATCGCGATCTTTTTGAGGCATTGGCACCAAAGGTTGGAAAAATAGAAATAGCAAAATTCACAGGATCAGAAACAGGTGATAAGGTTCATATCAAATTTCTTAGTCCAATAAGGACTGAGTGGGTTAGTCATATTATAGATCATGGCCAAAACGAAAACAAAGCCTACTTTATTGACAAAGGTGTCCAACTACCATTTCCATTGGATGCTTGGGAACATCATCATGTAATTGAAAAAATTTCAGAGGAAGAATCATATATTGTGGATGATATGAGGTTCAAAGGACGCAACTATTTTTGGAGTCTCATCCTTTACCCCGCTATCTATCTAGGGTTTTTGCCAAGAGGAAAAGTGTATAGATCTTATTTTGGAACCTTTCACTAATCAGCTTGCCTCTATCTCTGTCTATTGATTAATTATAACTGGTACTTGTATTTTATAAATTGTATTTACTTTTTAGCAGCTAACCAAATTTTCGTTTCTTGCAACGTCACTTCAGATAAGTCAGATTACGGATGATCTCAGAGTTTTCTGTCCTTTCGTTTTCGGTATTCAGAATCTTTTCATCGGCTTTCTATGTGCCCTACTATATACAATTGAAAGATCGCTCTATTTTGTAGCTTTAGAGAAACTCTTGACTTGTTACATACTGCTTTCTACATATCGAATCATATTCTTCAAATAACTTTTCGTTCGAGCATCTTTGACACGCTCTCGTGCCGAAGTAACATAAGACAAAGCCTGTTCTTTCTTTCCCATAGTAACAAGCAGCTTTGTAAAAATTGAAATTAATTCAGCATCTTCAGTTGTTTCACTATCTTCCTGTAATAAATCATAGCTAAACTCCATTATCGAATTATCATTTGAAAACGTCAATTCAGCCTGTTTAAACCATTTGATTTTATCTTTTGGTTCGACCATATAAGCTTTTCGTTTCTTTGCCATTTTAAGTACTGCTTTCACGTCCTTTTGGGCGAAAGCCCAGTTCATCTTGGCGTCAAGCGCAAAAAGCTTTGAATTATTACCTCCATGTTTCTTCGCAACTTCTATAGCATCCTTCAGGAGTCTTTCATTTTCATATTCAATTGCTTTATCAACAGTCTTACCAGCAGCTGCTAGGACCTTTTCTTCAAAAGCCAGCTTTCCAGAATTCTTAATTACTTCCGTTTTTCTTCTCAACATTTCCTCAAATAATCTACTGTCAGACTCGCTAGCAGCTTTAAAGTAAAATTCTGTTTTTTGCGCTTCTGTCAAACCTTCGGCTTCTCGAATATATTCGTTAGCTATTTTTAAACTAGACTTTCCAGACTTATTTAAAGCATCTAGGTAATTTACCATATTTTCAAATGACCTATCTCCACTTTCATAAGCTTCTCTATACTTCGCTGAAAAGTCAAATTCACTAACTATTGCATCGCCAATTCTTAGCAGACCTTCAAGTTGCTGACCACCAACGACTTTTTTTAAGACTTTACCTTTTGGATCTAGAAAAAATAGGGTAGGATATGCGGTGACTGGATATTTAGAACCAAACTTTCTACCATCTGGCTTCTCCATGTCAATCTTTAAATTGATGAAGTTTTCATTATAGAAATCACCTGCCTCTTCTCTAGTAAAAACATTAGCAGACATTCTCTTACACGGCCCGCACCAAGTAGTGTATGCATCTACAAAAATGATTTTCTCTTGCTTTGTTGCTTGTTCGATTGCGTCCTCCCATGATCCGTGGAAAAACTCAATTCCTTGGGCACTGAGTATAGCTGTTGCGAAAATAATTGAGAAAAAGGTAAGTAGTAATTTAGGTTTCATCTCTTCGAAATCTTTTAATTATGTCCTTGTAAACATAAAGTTCAAGCAAAAATACAAATTTGTGAGTATGTTAAAATATTAGAAAAAGTTACTAAGGAACCGATTATCAGCATCAGTCGAGACATGCATTAACCTGTTAACAAATTCTGCACCGAAATTAGTCCAATCAAAAACTTACTTTAACATTTCTATAATCTAATAGACTTACTCGTTTACTCGCTTAATCCTTGCTCCTATAGCATTCAGTCGCTTATCAATATTCTGATATCCACGATCTATCTGTTGTATGTTCTCTATTCTCGAAGTGCCATTAGCTGACAAGGCAGCAATCAATAAAGATACACCTGCTCTGATATCTGGCGAAGACATAGAAATTCCGCGTAGTTGAGTACTTCGATCAAGGCCAATTACTGTAGCTCTATGCGGGTCACAGAGTATTATCTGTGCACCCATATCAATAAGTTTATCAACGAAAAACAAGCGGCTTTCAAACATTTTCTGATGAATCAGAACACTACCTTTTGCCTGAGTAGCAACTACTAGTAAAATACTGATAAGGTCAGGAGTTAGCCCTGGCCAAGGTGCATCGTAAATCGTCAGGATAGAACCATCAATAAATGATTGAATTTCATAGTGATCCTGAGCAGGTATATGAATATCATCTCCTTGGTAGTGAAGGTCGATTCCTAGCTTCCTAAAAGTATCAGGTATGATTCCTAGATGCTTAATTCCAGCATTTTTAATCGTTATTTCACTTTGAGTCATTGCAGCCAAACCAATGAAGCTACCGATCTCAATCATATCTGGAAGTATCCTGTGAGTTGTCCCTTCCAACTCTGACACACCATCTATGGTGAGCAGATTTGAACCAACTCCACGAATTTGAGCACCCATACCAATCAACATACGACACAGTTGTTGCAAATATGGTTCGCATGCTGCATTGTATATTGTTGTTGTTCCCTCAGCAAGTACAGCAGCCATCAGAACGTTGGCGGTCCCAGTAACTGATATTTCGTCCATCAACATATACGTACCTTTGAGCTTGTCTGCTCCCAAGTAAAAAGTATCATCCTTTTCATCAAATTTGAACTCGGCACCAAGCTTTTTAAATCCAAGAAAGTGAGTGTCTAATCTTCTACGACCTATTTTGTCTCCTCCAGGTTTCGGTAAAAATGCTTTCTTGAATCTTGTCAGTAGTGGTCCAATTAACATAACGGAGCCTCTAATTTTCTGAGCAATTGCTAGATACTCTTTTGAAGCAAAAAATTCAAGATCAATATCATCTGCTTGAAACTCCATGGTATCACTACCTAAATCTTTAACTTTTACTCCTAGGCCTTTCAATAAATCAATGAGGCGATTTACATCGAGAATATTGGGTATATTCTGTATAACAACGGGCGAGCTAGTAAGTAAGACAGCACTAATGACCTGTAATGCTTCATTTTTTGCTCCCTGTGGTTGTAGTGTGCCGCTCAAGCGGTGTCCTCCTTCAACAATAAAGGCTTGATTACTCATAAATATTAATTTCTAAAATTGTGATTCGATATGAAAGTTAGGACTACTCACAACTACAGGTTGCAGGTAGATCTCGGTTCGATCAACTTCAGGATAGGACTCTGCTTGTTAACCAACTGAAATATCAAATTGGTCTACAAAGCTCAAGAAAACAATAAAAAAGGCGCTTTCTCAAGCGCCTCAAATATATTAAATATTTTTTTAATGTGTTGGTTTTCTCTTTTTGTATTGTTTGCCTTTATTCTTTTTATAATTACTACTACCACTATTTCTAGAAGACTTATTACGTCGATCCTTAGAGTGTGAATTTGATCTCCTGGCATTTTTTAGATAATCAAAAGACGCATCATCAGAAATACTCAATTCACCTTTGGTTATTATCTTGATATCTTCCAAGACAGATTCATCATTAATGTAGTGATTACGATTCCACTGCTTATAGGCAGTTTTCATGTACGATCCAATTATTCGCACAAACTCTTGCTTCTTTGGACCATCTTCCATTGCAAGAGCTTTATTTATCAAGTCTTGAATATACTGACCGTAATGTCTATATCTACGAATAGGTTTTGGATACTCGACCTTCATTTTCTCCTTTACAATGGGAGCTGGCCTAGTAAGTTCAACTCCCTCTGGAACTTCCACGTCTAGTTCATAGTCTGCAATTTTGAGCATGTGAGTCCACATTTTATCTGAGTACTCTTGAGTTTTGCGTTCATTCGTACTCATCTGAAGCATCATATCAACCATGCCTTCAGCCAAAAACTGTCTTTTCTCTTTATCCTCAACTGTTTTAATATACTGAATCATTTCATGAATATTTCTACCATATTCAGGAATGATTAATTTTTCTCTTTGTGAATTATACTTCATAAGTATTTATTAATGTATTCATTGAAATCCTTGTGCTCTTATAGGAGCTGAGGATAATATTAAGCTAAACAACAGGGTCTACTCTACTGTAACTGACTTTGCCAAGTTTCTTGGCTGATCAATATTACATTCTCTAAGAACTGCTATGTGATATGCTAGAAGTTGCAGAGGTATAACTGATAACAATGGAGTTAACGGATCAATTGTAGTTGGTATCTCAATTACATAATCTGCAAGTTTTTTGATTTCGACATCACCTTCAGTAACTATGGCAATAACTTTACCTTTACGAGCACTTACTTCCTGGATATTCGATAAAATCTTCTCGTAAGCTGCAACATTTGTTGCTATAACTACGACAGGCATGTTCTCATCTATCAGTGCAATTGGACCGTGCTTCATTTCGGCAGCCGGGTAACCTTCTGCGTGAACGTATGAAATCTCTTTTAGTTTCAAAGCGCCTTCTAGAGCAACCGGGAAATTATAACCTCTACCCAAATATAATGCATTTTTTATATGTTGAAACTCTTTTGCAATAAGCTGTATCTGTGCATCAACTTTTAGAATCTTCTCTATCTTACTTGGAATATGTTCTAGTTCGACCAAAATTCTTCGGAAATAGTCCACATCGATAGTACCTTTTTCATATGCTAAATGCAATGCCATTAATGTGAGCACCGTTACTTGAGAAGTAAATGCTTTTGTAGAAGCTACTCCAATCTCTGGTCCTGCATGAATATAAGAACCGGAATCAGACATCCTTGAAATGGTGCTTCCCACATTATTCACGATACCATATATCAGAGCTCCTTTGTCTTTTGCTAATTTAAGCGCGGACATTGTGTCTGCTGTTTCCCCAGATTGAGATAATGCAATTACAACGTCTCCTTCTCCTATTATAGGGTTTCTATATCTAAATTCCGACGCATATTCAACTTCTACATTTGTCCGTGCAAGCTCTTCAAAAAGATATTCTCCAATTAGACCAGAATGCCAAGAAGTTCCACAAGCGATAATAATAAACCTTTGAGCATTTTTAATTTTATTAAGATTGACTTGAATTCCACCTACTGTCACAAACGCTTTCATTGAATTAATACGCCCACGCATAGCTTCCTTTACAGTAGCAGGTTGCTGAAAAATCTCTTTGAGCATGAAATGGTCATAACCTCCTTTTTCAAGCTCTTCTAGTTTTAGGTCTAGTTCTTTTATTTTGACTTGTTGAGTCTTGTTCTCTGCATTAGTAACCTTGTAACCATTGCGATCAATGGCTACTATCTGGTCATCTTTAAGATATATTACTCGATTAGTATATTTAATTATGGGAGTAGCGTCTGAAGCAATGAAAAATTCATTGTCCCCTAAACCCACTACTAGAGGTGAAGACCTTCTTGCACCAACCATAAGGTCTGGATTCTCTTCATCAAGTACAACTATAGCAAACGCCCCAACAATTTTAGTCAATGCTCTCTGGACTGCACTTTCTAGACTAAGGTTAAAGTTTACCAAATATTCTTCAATCAAGTGTGCAAGAACTTCAGTGTCTGTTTCACTCGTAAACACATGACCCAACTCTATTAACGCCTTTCTCAGTGTTGAGTGGTTCTCAATTATTCCATTGTGAACAATTGCTACTCGGCCATTAGTTGAAAATTGGGGGTGTGCATTTACATCGTTTGGTTCACCGTGGGTAGCCCACCTAGTATGTCCAATTCCCAGTGAAGCCTTAAGGTCTTTATCTGCAGCAAAAGCTTGTAAATCAGAAACTTTACCTTTCTTTTTAAAAACCTGTAAAGATTTATTTAGTAAAGCTACCCCTGCACTATCGTATCCTCTATACTCTAGTCTTTGCAAACCTTCGATTAAAATAGGATAAGCTTCTTTGTCCCCTAGATAAGAAACGATTCCGCACATATTAAATTAATTTGGTAATGAGTAAGTAAGGTTCAATTTCATTGGATACTGGCTGTGGCCAGGTCCACAAAGTATTGACCTTTCAGGAGATAACTCAGGCACGGCTGCTCCTAAATAAAGCTTATTTACTTCTCCAGAATTCTCCTTTATTAAGTCTTGGAAGTACTGTGTAATATTCATGGTGTAGAATCTTCTTACGACTATACCGTTGCCGTCTAGCTCTTCTTGTAAACTTCCGCCAAAGATTGTAGAAAGCAGATTTGTAGACTGCCCCGCAAAAATATCTTGAATCAGAACACGTTCGTCATCATCATCCTTCTCGAATAAAAATAACAATTTGATCGGGGAAAGTTCTTCATCGTTACCTTCTAAAGAAGCCACTGTGATTTCTAACTCTGCTTTTTTTACTAGTATATTTCCAAAATTCTCAAAATTAGCGTGTGGAAACTCTATCATAGCATCTCCGCAACCAAAACCTTGTAAGTATAGTAAACTATCTCCTAGCACCTCATTATCTAATGCATTTTCGAAATCAGTCCCACTTATCTCGGAGGTCACATTAACGTGCCGTACTCCGCCGAGAACGAACGGATAAAACTTTGGAACCGTATCTGTGTAATATAAAATAATCTTGTTTCCAATATCAGTCAAAGTTTTTACTCTTGCATCGAGTGGCAGTACACTTGTACTTTCAGTTTCGCTTTGAACCTTTATTCCTTTAAAGAATGCTCTAAAACTACTATCTCTTTTTACAGCCACAGTATCATTAATGATTCTTTCAGCTAGTGTATTATCTAATCTCACGCGTATTGAAGGTGCGGTTGTCGTTGTATCACCATCAAAAATCACATCAAAATTCTGTAATGACGGTCTGACTTCTTGAACGTCGCTGATCGGAATCATTGCCGAAATCGGATCGGTAGTATACAATTCCTCATTATCGTCAAGGTCTTGATCGATTTCAAACACTTGAATATTATGTTGAGCAGACGTATCACCGTAGAACAAACCAGAGGTCATGTTCATCAGCAAGACAATAGAATCTACCGTAGCATAAGAATTAGTATCATAGTTATAAAAAGAAGGAGGTACACTTGCAATTGATACCTGGAAATAGCTATCAAATTTCTTGAACCCAAAATAATCGTCTCTAATTTCTCCCAAGTACAAATCTTGGGATACACGACCAAAGCCATTTGTGCGAATACTATCTACACCCTTAACTGTTTTAACATTCATCGAAACCGTATCGACAAAAATCACGTCAATACCGTCTTGATCTAGTAATTCTGATCCAACATCAGAAGGATCATTACATGAAAACAAAAATATAAAAGAGCAGATAAGAATAAATGCAGTTTTTGTATTCACTCGCATAAATTGTAGCATAAAATAGAAATCGTGGTCTTTAATAAAATGGCGATTACTCAGCTTCGTCAGAGTCTTCGGTTAAACTTTTATATAAACCTAAATAAGCCTCAACTAATTGTTCTTGGAACTGGTATTCCAAAATTTCTTTATCTTCAGCCATGTCTTTAACGAAATCATTTAATACTTCGCTTCCTGCAATAATGGAATCAGAATACATTGCCGCTCCATGGTTTAGTGAGACTTTATCTTCATGCATGAAGATACTAAGATCATCTTCTGTTAATTCGTTGATCGTAGCTTTGCTTTTGAAATTCTCAACAAATGCTTCATCAATTGTATGATCGTATGCAGAATATATAATTTTAGAATCTTGGAAGATTGGTTCGTTATTGTAAACCTTCTTGAGGTACAGCGGTATCAAAGAAGTCATCCATCCATGTAAGTGGATAATGTCTGGTGGCCATCCGAACTTTTTAAGCGTTTCAAGTACACCTTTACAGAAGAAAACCATTCTGTCTGCATTGTCCTCAAAATCCTTACCGTCATCATCAACGAATATGCTTTTCCTCTTAAAGAACTCTTCGTTATCAAGGAAATAGATCTGTAATCTATATGGTGCTAAAGTCGCAACTTTTATTATCAATGGAAAATCATCGTCATCAACAATAATATTCATTCCAGACAATCGCACAACTTCGTGCAACTTATGTCTTCTTTCGTTAATTGTACCGAATTTTGGCATGAGAATTCTTATGTCCATACCCTTATCCTTCATTGAAGGGGCTAGCTGTCTAACCACATCTGAAATTTCAGATATAGTAGTGAAAGGATCCATTTCTTGGGTGACATACAATAACTTATTACTCATATATTGTGATTCATTGTGAAAATGTAAAGGCAAAGTTTTTTGGATAAACTTTCAGCAATACAGTGCTCGAAAGCTTAGTATAATATCTTTTGACCTATTACACTAGATCAAAACTCTTTTCGGGCTGCAAAGATAATCATTTTTTATCTTTTAAAGTATACAGTCTATCTAAAACGCTGTTAATCAGTAATAATGATATCTATTTTTGAAGTTCGTTCAACTAAGTTGTCTTGTCCAATAGCTGGAAAATAAACTAATTTTTCGTATTCTTGATAATAGAAGGCAGCTATAATACAATTTACTATGAAAGATTGGGAATCTATAATTAAGACTTTTACCAGCAAGTTTTCAGAAAAAGGTTTATTTAGAGTAATCAAGAATCAGGCCTCAAAATTAGGAAGTAAAGTAATTTACACTGCATTGTTACTATTCTATGCATACAAAAGAAAAGATACTCCTATTTGGGCTAAGAATATAATTATCGGGGCTTTAGGATATCTAATCTCGCCCATAGATATGTTGCCAGATTTGACTCCTATTTTAGGATATACAGACGACCTAGGAATATTGAGTTTCGGTTTGGTGACAATTGCTAGTTATATCAATTCTGATATCAGAACTGAGGCGAAAGTGAAAATGACTGCTTGGTTTCCCAAATGGAACGAGAGTGATGTTTTAGATATTGACATGAAACTCTAAAACGTCCTATATTTTTAGACTTAATTGAATCGTGTCTTTATTATCATCTTCAGCCTTATCCGAGGCAGAAGTATTTGTTTCTTCCTTTAAATCGATGATAAAGTTTTCAGGGGTATAGTTCATTGCTTGTTCTGTTAATCTATTTTCTGATGCTTTCAGAAAATCATTAATATATGTCTCTAGCTCCATTTCTTCATAGTCAAGATCATCAAGATCGTCCTTAAAGAAGTAGAACCAAAAGATAGTGCCCATCATAAATGCAACGATTACTGGTGCAAAAAGGAACATACTGCTTAATGCTCCAAGCAACAAACTTCCCGCTATCATCATGAAAGGAAAAAGGACCATGTAGCAGTTTCTTACAATGGTAATTCTAGCCATCTTAACCTCAACACCTTGTCTTAGATATTGCATCTTATGGAACAATTGTAAATCAAAAGACTTCTGCGAAGCTTCTAGTTCATGCTCATGCTCTGTTGATTGTATTAATCCCTTTAGCGTTCGATTATAAAGTATCTTCAAAGCCACAGCACCTATTATTAGCAGAAAGCCTAAGAAATAATATGATTGGTATACAGCAAGAATTCCTATAGCCAAACATACCGCTAATATCGCCTGATGAGCGTACTGATAAAATAACCTGTCCTTCTTAGTCGTCAATTCAATTGACATCTGATCTACTCTCGACTGTATAGCTGAAAAGGCTTCATTTCTATCGACGATCTTCTTATACTCATCAATACGAGCAAGATATCGTTGATACTTAGTAGAACCGTTAAGCAAATCCATAATCACTTGTTTATATATTACAAAAATCTATAATATAAATGGATTTAGCAACTGTTTGTTCGGCTTTTATGAAGATGTAGGGGCTTACGCCCCAAAACACTAGTTCTTAGCGCTTCAATCAGGTCAAGTTGATAATACGACAAAATGCATGAATCATTCGGAAAACGAGATAAAAGCCTAGCTTAGTATATTTCGGAAATTGCGGAAATCTAGCAGATAGGCAATTAAACCAAAAGCTACTATTGTTAAACTAGACAGGATTAGTTTGCTAAATTCTTCTACATCTAGAATTTCAACACCATAGTAAAAGGCGACACCAAGAATGAGGTATAATAGGATCTTTCCTATTGGATAGCTGATCGGATAATACTTTTGTCCTAGTAGATATGCAATTGTTGTCATTGCACCAAAGCAAATTAAGCTTGCTACATTCGCACCTACCATTCCAATTCTTGGAATTAAAAAGAAATTTAAAGAAATAAATATTATAGATCCTACAGTAGCAATTAAAGCTCCGAAAATAGTCTTACCGCTTATCTTATACCAAATAGAAAAATTGTAGTAAAGACCTAGAAACAAGTTAGCTAGTAAGGCAATAGGAACGACAAATAAAACCTTGTGGTATTTCTCATCGATCATGAACTTCAGAATGTCTAAAAATCCGGTTACAAAAAGGAAAATCATCATTCCACATATTGTGAAAGCTAGAGCAACTTGACCATAAATTTTAGTTCTAGCTTCTTTCGATGTGTTCTTGAAGAAAAAAGGCTCTGCGGCATAATTAAAAGCTGTAACGAAAAGATTCATAATTACAGCAATCTTAATAGCACCAGTAAAAACACCCGCATTGAAAAAGTTTTGGTCTCCGTCAACAGACTCCGTCAGATATGATACAAAGATTCGATCAGAGAATTGATTTATTGAACCTGCAACTCCGACAATTATCAGTGGCCAAGCAAAAGCAAACATTTTCTTGACTAGTTCTTTATCCCAACTAAAACGATAAGCGGACAACTCTTTATATAACATAAGAACTACAAAAAAGCTACCTACTAAATTCGCCAAGAATGTATAGTCAAGAAAATACACTTCATCATACATCCAATGAAGAGCTGACACATGCGGTAATATATTAAAACAGAACACAATCAAACCTACCGTGATCAATGAATTGACAATTCTTATCGCAGAAAACTTCACAGGACGATTGGTCATGCGTAATTGAGCAAAGGGCACGGAACTAAGAGCGTCCAGAAACAAAATAACAGCAAAATACACGACAAACCTACTGTCCTCCGGTCTTGTCAAGGCGCTTGAAATACTGGACCTAAATAGCAACATCAATGTCATCAGTAGTCCAGCTGAACCGAGCACAACGGTAACTGCAATATTGAATACTTTCTTTGGTTCATAAGATGCATCCGAAGAAAATTTAAAAAAAGTTGTTTCCATTCTAAGTGTAAAGAAAACCAAAGCCAGCGTCACAAATGAATACATAATCCCATGTATTCCATACTTATCTTCGTCTATTTGAAAAGTCAGATAGGAGGCTACTAAAAGAAAATTAACAACTTTTGGCAAGACTGCTCCTATACCATATATGACCGTCTCACCTGCTAATTTCTTTAAGTAACTGCTCAAATTCTACAATTAAAGATGACTTCGAATAGCCTTGGCGTGTTCTTCTAGGTCTGATTGTGAAATACTCAATTTTGGTTGAGTGAAATCTAGGTCACTAGTTTGATTCATCGGCACTAAATGGATGTGAGCATGCGGAACTTCAAGTCCGATTACAGCTGTACCAATTCTTTTGCATGGAAATGCTTTTATCTGCGCTACAGCTATTTTCTTGGAGAATACATGTAAAGATACCAACTGTTTCTCTGGTAAATCGAAAATGTAGTCTACTTCCTGTTTCGGAACCACTAAAATGTGCCCAGGCCTCAATGGAAAAATATCTAGAAAAGCAAAGTTATCTTCATCTTCGCCAATCAAGTGACAAGGTATCTCTCCATTAATAATTCTTGTGAATATACTTGCCACTATATTGTTATGTTTGTTATTTCAAATTCCATAGTTGCCGCAGGAGTAGTAATTTGAACTAAATCGCCGACCGCTTTTCCCAAAAGTCCTTCACCAATGGGGGATTTAACAGAAATCTTTTTCTCTTTGAGATCTGCTTCAGATGGTGCAACTAACTTGTAAGAAATCTCCTTGCCGTTCTTAACATTCTTTATCGTAACTCTGGAAAGAACTGTTACCTTCGACGTATCTAGTTGACTTTCATCAATTATCCTTGCACTAGCTAACGACTTCTCCATGGCATTTATTTTCGCTTCAAGCATACCCTGAGCATCTTTTGCCGCGTCATACTCAGCATTCTCTGATAAGTCACCCTTTTCACGAGCTTCAGCAATAGCCGCCGAAGCTTTAGCTCTTTCTACTGTTTTTAAGTTCATGAGAACTTCACTCAGTTTGTCGTAACTCTCTTGAGTCATGTAAGATATATCACTCATAACAAATAATGTATTTTTTGATTCATGTCTCTTTTCGAGACATCTCTCTTAAAAGTAAATAGGAATATAGACTTTTGCTTTGCTCTATCAAGAAAGTACACAAAGCTCTAAGCTAGCGGCTGTTTTCCTAATTCCTAGGATCAACGAACATTGTCAAAATAGCTAGTATTACAAAAGTAACAATAAAATATAATGTATATAGACTTTACAATCTACTAGTTAGTCAATTATCCAACTATACAAAAAATGCATGCCCCAAAAATGAAGCATGCATTTTAATTCTTAACCAGACTTTAGACTTTCTATAGAGTATATCGAAGTCCTATATTGTGTGTACCAGCAAAATACTGTGTTGTTCGGTAAGCATAATCAATCATTAATCGATTATCACTATTCTTACTTGTTTTGAATCCCGCTGAAAACCCTGCAGAAATTCCAGTATAAACGTCATCAGTTCCATCTTCGACTGAACCAAGGGCAACTTTGTATCCTGCTCTTACCTGTAGAACCTCTTTAAAAGAATACTCTGCAGCAACTCCTAGATTATCTCTTGAAAAGGCATTAGATGTGAAATTTGCCATTGTTCTCAAATAATCTCGTCCACCTGCAAAAAGGAAGTCATAACTTGCTCCAAGATTTAGTATTGTAGGCAACTCAAATTTTGAAGAACGAATGTAACTTCTCAGAAAATACTGATTAGTCTGCGGTTGATTAACGGTTACCTCTTCTGAAAGACCTTCACCATTAAACCTCATTGCAGGACCAACATTTCTCAAAGATATTCCAAGTCGTACTTGATTATTTGCTCCACCTCTGTATTGAACGCCTGCATCAAGACCTATTCCTGTTGCCGTTACGTCAATAACAGACTGTGAAATACCTCGAAATAGCACTCCAACAAAGATTTTGTCTTTGTAGCTTTGGCTATAGCCAACACCAATATGAACAAAGTTTGGAGAGAAGGTTCCTCCATTTCCTTCTGGTTGATTTTCTGTTGTAATTGCAATATCACCAAAATCCATAGATGACAGACTAAAACCCAGTGTACCTGCTTTTCCAACTTTAAATGCTAATCCAGCAGAATTCATGTTTACACCAACTCCTTGGAATAACCTCATATGCCCTACGGCAAACTGAGTCTTACCTTCAAAATGTAATCCAGCAGGGTTCAACCTCATTGCTTCGACACCACTAATAGAAGAAGTGTTCATTAGATTAACTCCAGAACCATTTCCCCATGGACTTAATAAAAGCTCATAGGCGCCTGCTTCTCCTTGCCGATCTGGATTACCTGCCCAAGATAGAGCAGGTAAAACAAATGCTATTATTATTAATATATGTTTAATCATTGTTTAAGTTTCTTGTTTTGATAAAATTATAATCCACTAGGATCAAACTTACGATTGATACCAAACCACTTAATGGTTTTTTGAGCACCTGTTTGCTCGTCCAACACATGAATCAAATAAACACCGCTAGAAACCGGAATTCCCGCACTGTTCTTAAGGTTCCAAACAACTGAAGCTTCCTCTTGAGAGAAATTAACACTTGCTGTTGCTCGGTTAATTCCTAGTCTCATAGCGTCTCTTTTGAACTGTGCTATAAATCGACCGTCCAAAGAATAAATAGATATAGTTGCAACCTGCGGTACATTAGTGATTTTTACTCTTGCATCATTCTGAGTTACCTCGTAGGTTGAATTACCATAATATGGATTTGGAACCACATTTACATTTGACAACGCATCATCAATAGTAGTTTCGTCAACAGGAACTGCCTCTTTTCCGCGAATTTCAAATTCATATACAGGATTTAATCCTTCTCTTGGCTCAAAGTCATCCTCTACAAAATCAAGCTCTTCTCCAAACGTATTGTCTACTCTCAATTTGATTGTAACATCGTTTGGAATCAATCCGTCTTGGTAAGACAGCAATTGATTACCTGGATTAACTAAAGGTATACCAGTCCAAGTAATCCAACGATGACCTCTTAACTTCTTGTTTGTTGCTGCACCTTCCTCATAAAACTCAACTAGTCCCTGACATTCATCATATTCAGTTCTAGTAACATAGATAGTATGTTGACCACCTGTTAAGAAATTCCAGATAGAGAAATCTTTTCCTTCAGGAGTTTCAACTGCGAGAACTGAATTAGGATTCCAAGTCATGTCACGACCAATGTTTCCAACTAAGTCACTATATTCTCCTCCGTAAGTAGAATTCTCACCGAAGAAAATATTTAAGCGTTCTCCAGTTTCAACATCAACCGCATAACCAGGGAACCAACCGAAACCTACTGTTCCGTCTCCTTCTTCTTGAGGATCTCCATTTTCATCCACTTGATCTCTAGAAACTGAAGGATGTGATCTCATTTCAAGCTGAACAGCATCTCCTTCTTGATCATAAGCAGCATCGTAGAATTCTACATGAGAAGTCTCAACAACGATACATTTACTCCACTTAGATTTATCCGAGGTAAATACAATATCAACATTATTCAAATCAGCTAAATCAAGTCTTGATTGTACGTTACCAGCAATACTGGTGTTCTGTCTAAACGCAGGTGTAATAATCTGACCACCAAAAGCAGCCAATTTAAGTGGGAACATATTTACCCCATTTGTATTTCTCAAACTTCCTGCTGGATCTGACTCATTGCTTTGACCTTGGTCTAAGTAGTTATAGAAAGGTACATTAGCACCTTGAGGACCACCATTAGGTAAAAAAGACAACCATTGGTTATTTAAAGGATCCGCATATTCCAATGTTGCTCCTACAAATTCACCAGGTTGAAGATCATCTTCAGGTTCGTTAGAAACGTCTTCTTCTCTCGATATATTAATGGAGAAACCATATTGTCTCAAAATTCTTTCATCAACACTCTCTAAATTCCCATACGATTTAAAAACAGCTCCATTTTCAAGATCTGTTAAAACCCAATCCGAATCGTCCGTAGCTTCCATTCTACCATCATCGTCAAATTCACCATTGATTTCAAGTCTAAACTTACCGTCACGAACATCAATTGGATTTACAATATTGATTCGTAGTGGACTCGATGCCTCCTTGTAAGTAACATCACCGTTCGTTGAACCGGCTAAGATCTTATCATACATATCATCTTCTAGTTCAACAAATTGACCTTGATTACCAACTCCTTGCTTTCTCGTCACAATAGGACCGTCGCCATAAAAAGTATTGAGAGCATCGTAAACAATTGGTCTTGGAACTACTGTGACTACACCAAACGTCCGACGACCAGTAATAAACGGTCGCTGTTGCCCAACCCCAGTTTGCGGGTTAAAAGGTTCATACTCATTATAACCGTAGGCCACTGCAAAGTAGTAATACTCTTTATGATTAATCAGTCTTGGAGAACCTTGGCTAAAGGCATCTTCAGTTAAACTAAAACTATGTCTAATGCCATTATCTGAGCCTACAACTTCAAGCTCTGGTGTGTAGACTAATTCATTATTACCTGGTAATGGATTTACTAGAGAAGTCCAATTGTACATTGTTGTTACATTATTTACAACATCAACTTGTCGTACTAATCTAGCATTTTCTATATCATCCAGATTACTTGCCGAGTTAGGTGTCCTCAATTGATATAATAAGTACCCTTCGAACTTGTAAGAGATGTCTTCATCTGGTAGAGCTTTTGCAACTGAATCTGTAGCGAAAATATCTACTTCTGAATACTCTTCAAATTTATTATTTGACAAGATTGTATCATTTGAAAGAAGTATGATAACTTGTCGATCAAGCTCAACAATGTCAACATCAGGACCTTGGGGTCCATCAAGCGTTTGGAAACAATTATCAAATAATGCTTGAGCTAAATCATCTGCTTTGTTCAAATTGTTTAGTTCTGGACAAGGGTAAACTTGGTTAGGTACCCAAACAACTCCAATGATAAGCTCGTTGATTGCTCCTTGCTTCAATACAAATGGACCTGAAGCCTGAATAGTTCTTCTATCACCAAATCCTAAACCAGCTGTACACATTGACCAATCATTATCTTGAGCAGGTGCTCCAGGTAATACATAACGAATTGTATCTGTACTTCCAATATTATAACCTGACCCACCAAATGTAATAGGTAAACCATCTCTCCACTGACCATCAAGCAATCTGTAATGCTCTTCAGCAGTTTCTGGATCCCAAGTTCCCGGAGGATGTTCTCCTGCTCCTTGTCTATTTGTATAAACGAAAGAAGACATTCCTATTTCCACAAAAGTATCTGCCTCAGCAAATGGGTTTGGTAGTTCAAGTAGTTCACCATCGTCACCAAATATCTGCGGCTTTAATGGTCCACGAAAATAATCAATACCAAGAACTGGCACATTTCCCCCGTAGGTAGCAACTCCACCTGGACAATCAGAACCTGGATTACCATCTATCTCATCTTGATTATAAAGAATCGCCATAGATCGCGCAGAATCACATCCAATATAGTCATCTTCACTACATCCCAAGTCACCATCAACCCACATTGCAAAGTAACAGTCCTTAATTACTGTCTGTGCTCTGTTGATCAACTTATAACGTTGGAAGGTCATATCGTTCAACTCATCATTTGATTCATATGCAAAAGCTTGCACTTGTACCTCCATTTGGATTGCCTGACCTTGAGTACCTAAGTGAGGTCCACCTTGATCATTATAAATCCAGAAGTACATTTCATCAGGATATTGAACGAATTCTTCACAGCCTCTGACATCAATTTTTGGATAATCTCCGTTCTCCGGATCATAAACATCAATTGCAGAGTTAGGGTCGTCATAAAAAGATGCCAATCCTTGACCAGCATCTGGAAGTGGAAACCCATACTTCAACACAAAATCAGTATTTCCTAGACCAGGATAATATCTAATATTATCAGGCATCGAATCCTTAGGATACTCGACTCCTTGGTTTCTATAATTGATAACATTTACTCTATGTTGGTCTATTTCTGTTCCAGTTACACGGAAGAATCTATCCCATTGTTCACAGACTTCTTTTTCAGTTGTACCAGTCTCATCATTAAGCGGACCTGGATAGAAATCTCCACCTTGTGTACGATAAGTGGTTGCTGCAATCTTCAAGATATCTTGTCCACCCTCTACTGGCTCATAACCACCAATCCATACTGCACCTGCAAATATAGATGAAACATCTTCAATTTCAGGTGGAGTATTAGGAACGAAGTATTGCCCCTGCTGTAAATTCCACCAAACATCACCTGATGAAAGCAAGGTAGCTCGAACATTGTTAATATTCTGAGTAGCTATTTCATTACCTTCCAAACAGTCTTCTCGAAGATTGATATTGGTAGGACTTTTTGTTTTCTTTTTGCTCGGTGAAATATATGCAAACACTGCACTATGTGCCATAACAGCAAGAAATAAGAATAATATTTTCTTCATTATCTAACGTTTTCTCTTTTAAAATAAATAGCTCTAGAAGCTTATAATTCCTCCGATTCTGATTCTTCTCGGCAGTGTATAAAATCCAGGATTTAATAATGCCCACTCATAAGCTGCTAAGTAAGACTGTACATCTTTACCAGAATTTGCAACATCAGCAAGTGCATCCTGTCCGAACTGTGAACTTAAATAACCATCATCTTCAGGTGAACCCGTTACTCGGTAGACACCAATAATATTTCTAGTATCTAGTAAGTTACTTACACGTAAGTACACATTAAGATTTAAACCTCTTGTTGCTTCTTTTGAAGTCTTCAAGAAGAAGTTTCTATCGAGTCTAGCATCAATATTAAAGTTCCAAGGATATCTAGCACCGTTAATATCTCCCGTAAACCCAGCAGAGCTAAATGGAGTACTAATGTTACTTGCTCTAGTGTAAGGTCTTCCGGAAACCGCTGCAATCTGCAGGTTAAGCCCAGTATTTGCAAGAAGATCTAATCCTTGTACAGTTGGACCGTTGTATTTATCTCCAGATGCATATCTGTAATCTACATTACCAACAATTCGGTGTCTTTCATCGAAAGAAAGAGGAACAAGTACTCTTACCTCTCCATTTCTTGAACTCAACCCAGAGTTTGCACTTGAACCTGTACCTTCAGCATACTGTAATGTATAACTTGCGCTTAGCTCAAGATTACCAGTTCGTCGAAGATCGTATGATGCAGTAAATCCTTTTACTGTACCAAAGTCAATATTATCAAATGTCAAGTAGTTATTTACAATTGGTACATTTAACAAGTATCGCGTCTGAATCAAATCACGATTCTCCTTGTAGTACATTGACAATTTAATCGCTGAAGAATTTGTTAGTTTTTGTTGGAATCCTACTTCATAATCAATTGTCGTCTCAGGTCTTAGATTAGGATTGTTTGCTGCTCCACCACCTGGGTTAAGACGTGCAATATCTTCGAAGAAGAAGTAATCTAATGCCGTAAATTCAGTGTTTGATGTTGGTCTTTGAACTAATTGATCATAGTGCGCAAAGAAACCAGCTTCCTCAGAGATAGGAAATGACAAACTAATACGTGGTGTCAATTTGAACGACGGATTATAATCAATAAAACTGTTATCCGTTTTAAATTCTCTTGACTGAATATTGTTTTCAGCATCTGAGAATGAATAAGAAGGCGATACCGGATCAGTACCGAATATCAATCTAGGATCTGTTTTTGTACCATCAGGTGCAAACCAGTCGTCACCCATTCTAAACGCCTTAATTCCATCATTGTCTCTATCGTCACCTGTAATATAAACCGCGGCCTCTGGATCTACAGAACCAGGAATCTGAACATCTCTTCTTCTAGAAAACTCGTCGGCAGTTTCAATTCTATAAAGTGAGTAAGGGTCTCTTAATACTTTAGTGTTAGCATCGAAATAATCAGCTCGGACGCCAACTCTTAAGATAATATCTTCGTAAGTAAACTTATCTTGGATGTACCCTGCAAAATATACTGGCTGCAATGGTGCTACTGGGAATGTTCTTCTTCCTGCATCATCAGTTGCAGTAAAGAAGTCATCGAAAGTTACTCCTGAAATAGCATTACCTAGGTAATCGTATCCATAGTAATCTAAATTCAACTGTCTCCAGTTGATAAGCTCACTTGCAGAGAAAAGATCCAATGATAGGTTTTTATCAATACCAACTCCTTCTATATTGACGAAATCATTAAGAGACAAACCGTAAAGGTTTCTAATCTCTTGGTAGAACTTCTTATCCGGGTCGATCTCAATCAAACGACCATATTCCTGAAGTGGAATTTCACCAAATGGTGGAGGGCCATCAAATACACCTCCCGTAAATACAGTTGTATCGACACCTGCTACAAAATGCGAATTCGCAGCATCGATCGCCATTGTCCACAATTCACGCGGATTTATACTCCATCTTCTGTTATTTCTAATTTCAATATTACCTCCAAACTGGATATTGTGGCGGTTTTTGATAGAACCTCCAGGTAATAAATCCAACTGAGCATCGAAGTTTATAGTATTTCTTGTAAAGTCAAATTTACTGTAGTTGTTGTAAACACGGCCAACATTGTTGAAAAAATTACTATTCCATACATTTACGCTCGCACCAACTAATCGACCATTGATTGATTGATACTGCGCTAAAACCGGGTTAGGACTTAGCACTGATTGAGCTTCATCTAGGAATGGAGAGAAAGCTGTTTCATTCTGAGAGAATGTTACGTGATCAATGAATGTTCCAGGAAAAACTTCAATTTTACCCGCTCCACTCCAATCTTCTGCGACGAAACCACCTTGCGGTGTAGAACTAACCTCTTTGGTTCCATAGAGACCGTAGTCAAAAAATCTGTCCTGGTGGATAAAATCTTCTGTTAATTGTTGTGTGTTTTCAATACCAACTTGTAGGATATAAGACGCATTACGTAGAACTGTTGCTCCACCTAACTCATCTTTAGATTCTGGTAAGCCTTGCTTACCAATTTTGTGTCTCCATCGACCGTTTATACGATAGTTATCTCCATAATTGTAAGGATTTCTTGTCCAGTTGAACATTCCAAAACCTCCACCTGGAGTGAAACGATTTTGATCTTGTCCTAAGATACCAGATATAGACACATCAATATTTTCGCTTAATCGAGCATCAATTTTAGCAGTAATGTCAAGATCAAAACGCTCTTCATTTGGTCTTGTAGCTATCGGTTCTGGAAGGTCACTAGCACCCAATAATTCAGCTCGTGGAAAATCAACACCACTTAATTGATATACTGGATTAGCTTCCAAATCGCGAATCGTCTCCTCAGGCATTCTATAAACACCAACAGCTGAAGGTCTATCATCTCTTTGACCTACATACTGAAAGTTTGCACGGAATCCAACTACTGATTTTCCATTCTTCTTCAGGATTGGTCCACTAATGTTACCATTTAAAAAATTGAAACCATAATCATCTAGGAATTCCGAAGTCTCTGCTTCAAATCCACCAGAAAATCTTTCAGAGGGTCCTTTTGATGTTAAGGAGATAACTCCACCTGTTACATCACCATACCTTGCTGCTAGTCCTCCTGTAATTACCTGAAGTTGTTCAATCTCAGAAGCTGGAATCAGACCTGCATTCGTTACACGTATACCATCAACGTAGTAATTGGTTGCATTGGAACGCGCACCACGAATAGAAATATTACCATCACCATCTGCAGATAATCCAGCTGATGTTGCAGCCAAACCCTGAACGTTCTTTAGAGGTGAATTTGCAATCGCTTCCGCGGTTACAGTCTTCACAGATGACGTCTGATCAAAATCAATAAGCGGAACACGATAGTCTGTGATAACGACGTTATCTATCAACTCGCCTTCAACTTCCATTGTGAAATCATACTTTGTTGTACTGTTGTCATTTACAACCACGCCGTTTACACGCTGTGTTGCAAGTCCTAAGGAGCTGACTTGTACATCATAAGTACCTGGATTAATATTGGTAAATATGTAATTACCATCAAAATCCGAAACTACCGCCTTTTTCTCTACATCATTTTGATACAAATAGACTGCGGCACCGATTACGGGTCCATCCTCATCTGCAACTTGACCCTGTAAAACAGTTTGGGCGTAAGCAGACAAAGAGAAAATACACATAAGGAATGTGAGAAATGTAAGTTTCTTAGTCATATGAACTAGTTAAGTGTAATAAGCAAAAAATTATGCACTAGCCTAAAGGCCTGAAAATCAAAGAATTGAATTAGTGAGAGTCTTTTCATTCGATTTAGATGCCCAGCAGACCACAAGTTTAAAGAATTAAAGCCGTAAACAAAAATGATCACCGACTGCAAGTCTTAGACTCGACAAATATAAGATAAGGAATGAATTTTTAGTGTCTTGTCGCCAAATTTGAAATTTGTCCAAGTAAGGAAGACGCAATTTTATACTTTGATTCAACCGTCCAACCAGCGACATGTGGGCTTAAAATAACTTGATCAAAATCATACAATTTTTGATACATAAGCGATTCATTATCAGTAAAAGTAAAAGGTTTTTCGTTTTCAAAAACATCCAAGCATGCACCTCCAATCTTACCTGATGATAATCCACTAATCAAGGCTTCTGTGTCGACTACTTTTCCTCGTGCCGAATTTATTATTATTACTCCGTCCTTACATTTTTTTACAAATTCGGAATCAACTAAATAGTGCGTTGAGTCATCCAAGGGGACATGTAAGCTGATAACGTCACAAATGTCTTGTAGGCGATCAATGCTTGTACATTCTTCAACAAAACTGTAATCCCTAGCATAATCTACATTGTACTTATCATATGCAAGAACCTGCACATCAAAACCGGATAGTTTTTTGGCGAAAGCCGAACCATTATTTCCAAATCCAATAATACCAACGGTTTTGCCCTCGAGCTCCCATCCTCGCATTTTCTCTCTATTCCACTCGCGGTTTCGAACTTCACCGTCAGCCAATACAAGATTATTAGCTAAGGCCAAAAGTTGACCAAGTGCGTGTTCTGCTACAGCATTCCGATTTCCTTCTGGAGCACTGAATACGGAAATGCCTAGTTGCTTTGCCGCTATCAAATCGATAATTTCCAACCCTGACCCCAATCGAGCGATAAATTGCATTTTGGGCGCAAGCCCCATCAACTCTTTAGTCATTTTCATCTTGCTATTAATTACTATGCCCGAATACTGATGAACTAAAGAAAAAACATCTTGATAAGGCATATTGGGCTTGTAATCAACTTTGAAGCCTAGTTGCTGAAGGCCTTCAAGTAACATACTATGTACGTCATCCGTAACTAATACAAGGGGTTTCTGAGTCATTGGGCAAAAATATATAATATTAACTTATACGTATTTCTTTACTATTTCATAACTATATATATTTGCCCGAATTTCAAAAAAGCCACTTCCATGCCTAAAGATTTATCTATCAAGTCCGTCCTGATTATTGGGAGCGGCCCTATCGTTATTGGTCAAGCTTGTGAGTTTGATTATTCTGGATCTCAAGCATCAAGATCATTGCGCGAAGAAGGAATAGAAGTTAGTCTCATCAATTCTAATCCGGCGACGATTATGACGGATGAAGTGACTGCCGATAATATTTACTTACTTCCATTGACGGTAGAATGCCTCGAACACATCCTTCAAGAACAACATATTGATGCTGTTTTACCAACAATGGGAGGACAGACTGCTCTAAATTTAGCAATCGAAGCAGGAAATCAAGGTTTATGGGAAAAATATGACATCAAACTAATTGGTGTTGACTTAGATGCCATCGAGCTGACTGAAAATCGTGATGCTTTTAAGCAGCATGTTGTAAAACTGGGAATGGAAGTCGCTCCTTCGTTTATCGCAAATAGCTTTCTCGAAGGAATGGAAGCTGCGCAAAAAATCGGTTTCCCACTGGTAATTAGGCCTTCATATACCCTAGGGGGAACAGGAGGTGGATTTGTAATGACAGAAGAGGAATACCCAACTGCATTACGAAGAGGTCTTGATGCATCACCGACACACGAAGTTCTTGTAGAAAAAGCAATTTTCGGATGGAAAGAATATGAGCTTGAACTACTGAGAGATGCAAATGACAACGTAGTTATAATATGTACCGTCGAGAATTTTGACCCTATGGGGATTCATACTGGAGACTCGATTACTGTAGCTCCTGCAATGACGCTTTCAGATACTGCTTTTCAACAAATGCGAGATGACGCAATATTAATGATGCGTTCGCTAGGTAATTTTGCTGGAGGTTGTAATGTACAGTTTGCTATAGATCCAGAAACGGAGAAATTGATTCCAATTGAGATAAACCCTAGAGTTTCACGTTCATCGGCGTTGGCAAGTAAAGCAACAGGTTATCCAATTGCGAAGATCGCTGCTAAACTAGCAATTGGGTATACGCTAGATGAGTTAAAAAACCAAATTACTAAAACGACTTCAGCATATTTCGAACCTACCTTAGATTATGTAATAGTCAAAATGCCAAGATGGAATTTTGATAAGTTCCATGGTTCTGATAACACGCTTGGTTTACAGATGAAGTCTGTTGGAGAAGTTATGGCGATCGGAAGAACTTTCCTCGAAGCTCTTCAAAAAGCATGTCAATCATTAGAGAATAATAGAAACGGTCTAGGTGCTGATAAAAAGGAGTGGATTCGTACTCAAGATATTCTTGAAAGACTTGAAAAAGCAAGTGACGATAGATTATTTAGACTGAAGGATGCTTTGCGTCTAGGAGTTCCTAATTCAACTGTCCACAACTTAACAAAAATCGACCCTTGGTTTATCAAGCAGATCAAGCGACTTGTAAAATACGAAGAGCAACTTATGCGCTTCAACGTTCCTGAAGATATTCCAGAAACGTTCTTCCGTGAACTTAAGGAAGTAGGATATTCTGATGCTCAGATTGCCTGGGTAATTCGCGTAAATGAAGACGCGGTAACTAAACAGCGTCTTGCCCTTGGAATCAGAAGAACATATAAAATGGTAGATACTTGTGCTGCAGAATTTGAAGCAAAGACACCTTATTTCTACTCTACTTTTGACCAAGAAAATGAATCGATTCCAACTGATAATAAGAAGATAATTGTCTTGGGTTCAGGCCCAAATAGAATAGGTCAAGGAATCGAATTTGATTACTGCTGCGTTCACGGCCTTCTTGCAATTAAAGAAGCTGGTTACGAAGCAATTATGATTAATTGTAATCCTGAGACTGTAAGTACGGACTTTGACATGGCCGACAAGTTATATTTTGAGCCAGTTTATTGGGAGCATATCAAAGAAATCATTGACCTTGAAAAACCTGAAGGTATAATTGTTCAATTAGGAGGGCAAACTGCATTGAAACTAGCAGAAAGATTCCACAAAGAAGGTATTCCGATTATCGGATCAAGCTTCAAGAGCTTAGACCTTGCTGAAGATAGAGGTAGTTTCTCCGACTTGTTGAAAGACTTGGACATTCCTTATCCTGACTACGGAGTTGCTCATGATATCGATCAGGCATTAGAAATAGCAAATCGTGTTTCATACCCCGTTCTTGTAAGACCTTCTTATGTTCTTGGAGGACAACGAATGCGGATCGTAATCAATGATAAAGAGCTAGAAAAGCATGTACTTTCGATCTATAAGCACCTTCCAGATAATAAAGTTCTAATTGATCAATTCTTAGAACGAGCAAAAGAAGCTGAAGTAGACGCTATTTTTGACGGTGAGGAGCTAATGATCATGGGAATTATGGAACATATCGAACCTGCAGGTATACACTCGGGAGATAGTTCGGCAGTACTGCCGACCTACAGTTTATCTGAAGAAAGTGTGCAAACTATGCGAGATTATACATTAAAGCTTGCAAAGGCACTTGACATCAGAGGCTTGATAAATATTCAATTCGCAATCAAAGATGAAAAGGTATTTGTGATCGAAGCAAATCCACGAGCTTCAAGAACGACACCATTTATTGCTAAAGCTTACAAAACACCATTCCTTAATATCGCAACGCATGTGATGATGGGAACGAAAAAGCTGAAGGATTTTGATGTCAAGCGAGATTTGGAAGGATATGCAATTAAAGTGCCTGTTTTCTCTTTTGATAAATTCCCTAATGTTGATAAGCAATTGGGACCAGAGATGAAGTCTACTGGAGAAATGATCCGATTTATTAAGGACTTGCAAGATCCATATTTTAGACAACTTGATCGTGATCGTTCTATGTACTTATCTAGATAATCCAGATTTCGAGCTGGTCGACTATTTCAGTTTAATGAAATAGTAAAATTGGTTGATGATGTGAAAGTATCATAGCTTCACCGTATATTCGTGTATACAATCGTAACTTATGCATGTACTTATTTATTCACAACGTTTTAAAACGGCTGACAAGCTTTACATTGAAACAGTACTGAATAAATTAAAGCAAGAGAATATCACCTTTGGTTTTTATGCGCCATACCATGCGATGCTACTCAAAAAGTATCCAGAGTATGCAGATTTTGAGACAAAAAATGACGGTGACAAGGTAGAAAAAGGTGATTTTGATTTTGTCTTTAGTTTAGGTGGTGATGGTACCATCTTGAATGCTGTAACGCTTGTGCAAGAAGCTGAAATTCCGATATGTGGAATCAACCTTGGAGGTCTAGGATTTATGGCAACCATTGAAAAGACGAGGATCGAAGATGCAATCGATAAGTTACTTTCGAAAGAATATAGAGTTGAACCAAGAAGTATGCTCAGTTTGAATTCAAACAAATCACTCTTTAAAGGATTGCCTTTTGCTCTAAACGACTTTACACTACATAAGCGAGACACTTCCTCCATGATGATAATTCATACGTACATCAATGGAGATTTTATCAATTCATATTGGGCAGATGGTTTAGTAGTTAGTACTCCGACAGGTTCAACAGGATACTCTCTGAGTTGCGGTGGACCGATCGTTTTTCCTTCGTCTTCCAATTTTGTAATTACGCCTGTTGCTCCACACAATTTGAATGTGCGACCATTAGTTGTTTCTGATGACTCCAAAATAGAATTCCATATCGAGGGCAGAAGTAAGAACTACATGTGTACTTTGGATGCTCGATCGGAAAAAGTCACTTCCAAAGTAGAATTACGCGTGCAAAAGAATCACTTTGTTGCAAACATTGTATTACTTGATGACATAACATTCATCAACACGATTCGTAAAAAGCTAAATTGGGGATTAGATAGTCGAAATTAAGACTGATCTTCAGGGTTTTCTAGTGCTTACTTGTAGTGCTCGCACACAATTTTGGCGTAAGCCTTGCCAATCACATTCTCTAACTCACCACGAGTTGATCGTTTGATTTTCGAAACAGATCCATAGTGAATCAAAAGCTTATTTGCTGTCTTTTCTCCTATCCCTTTAATTTCTGAAAGCTCCGTTCCAAAAGCATTTCTAGATCGTTGATCACGATGAAATGTAATCGCAAATCGGTGCGCTTCATTTCTTGCATGTTGAATTATCTTAAGAGTCTCACTTTTCTTATTAATATATAGTGGAATCGGATCTTCAGGAAAAAAGATTTCCTCCAGCCTCTTAGCAATTCCAATCATTAAGATCTTTTCATGAAGATCAAGGTCTTTTAGAATTTCATATGCAGCTGAAAGTTGACCTTTTCCACCATCTATGATGACCAGCTGAGGCAAGTCATCACCCTCTTCCTTTAACCGTTTATACCTCCGGTAAACAACCTCTTTCATTGAAGCAAAATCATCTGGACCAACAACAGTTTTGATATTGAATTTACGATAATCTCTTTTGGAAGGTTTTGCGTTTTTGAAAACTACACAGCTTGAAACAGGGTTTGTCCCCTGTATATTGGAGTTATCAAAACACTCAATATGGAATGGCACCACATCCATATGTAAATCTTCTTGCATTGTCTTTAGGATGCGCTCACTACTCGTCACCTTTTTAGCCCTATTTATTGCATCTTTCTTCATTTGCAATCGGAAATATGTAACGTTTTTTTGAGATAGATCCAACAACTTCTTCTTGTCCCCTATTTGAGGAACCGTGATTTTCACATCTTCAATCAACCATCCAAGGTCAAACGGAACAACTATCTCGGGAGCAAAGCTTTTGAATTTCTCTCTTAATTTCTCAATTCCATATAGCAATATATCTTCTTTCTCTTCATTCAAGTTTTTTGTCAACTCAACTGTATCTGTGTTGATAATTGCGCCATTCATGATTTTTAGATAATTCACATAAGCATGCTTATCATCGTCCACAAAACTAAATACATCAAGATCTTTCACTGAGGTGCTGACCACGGTAGACTTTGCTTGGTAATCTTCGAATGCCTCTAGCTTGGACTTTAGAATTTGAGCTTCTTCAAATTCCATCGCCTCCGCATGTTTTTGCATTTCGTTCTGGATGAATTGCTTTACTGTTCCAAAGCTCCCATTCAAAATATTCTTTATTTGATCGATCTTATTATTATAGTCTTCTTCAGACTCTAATCCCTCACATGGTCCTGCGCAATTCTTTATGTGATATTCTAGACAAATCTTAAACTTCCCCGCTTCAATATTCTTTTCATTCAAGGGTAACCAGCAAGTTCGTAGCTGAAACAATTTCTTGATTAAATCAAGAATAATATTGATACGGTGTTTTGAAGTATAAGGTCCAAAATATGTAGAACCATCTCTGATCAATTTTCTCGTAAAGAAAACTCTGGGAAATGGCTCTTTCTTAATACATATATAACTGTAGTTTTTGCCATCTTTCAACATCACATTATACCGAGGTTGAAATTTCTTGATTAATGTATTCTCGAGTAGCAATGCATCTTGTTCAGTATCGACAATTGTAAACTCAATATGATCAGCATTTCTGACCATTGTTCGAGTTTTGTAAGCCATATTCTTCTTGCTTCCAAAGTAAGATGAAAGGCGGTTTTTTAGCACTTTCGCTTTTCCTACATACAAAATAGTGCCATCCTCATCCAAGAATCGGTAGACTCCTGGCTGTTTTGGTATCGTATCACTTATTTGTTTGTAATCTTTATCCGTCAAGTATAGCTGTTTTGTTTGTCAAGTTAATCTGTACTAACTTTCCCTATACTGCATGCCCAAAATCATTAATTTAGCGCTTGCCATATTTGTAGCTAGAGGAACATTATGCACATCACATTGGCGCATTAACATTTGTACGTCTGGCTCATGTGGATGCTTATCAAGTGGATCTCTAAAGAAAAAAACCATATCCATTTCTCCCGTAGCTACGAGTGCAGCTATCTGCGCATCTCCACCTAAAGGTCCAGACATATACTTCGTAACTTCAAAACCAGCCTCTTCTATATGATTACCAGTAGTACCTGTTGCAAAAAGATCTGCATCTTTGAGATAGGCATTGTTCTGAAGAATGAAGTTAATTAATTCAGCCTTCTTTCCATCGTGCGCAATCAAGGCAATTCGTTTCATTGTATGTTTTTACTTAGTTGGTTTTCAGTGTTATTTGATACTTTGTGAATCAACTTCTGTACTTAAATAACAACACTTTGTCGCAGACAAATTTACGGAATAAAATCCTTCACAAGACTTCAAGTTGTTAATTGATAGTTAAATACCTTGATATCAACTTTCTTCTCTGTTACTTTTCGCAACAAAAGTTCAATGTCTTAAGTTTATGGCAATAAGCCTTTAGAATTGATACTTATGAAACGGTTCATTTTTCTTTTTTTGTTAGTAAGCTACGCGACAAGTACAGAGCTCCCTGCTCAAAGTACTCGACAAGAAGTTATGCTCAAAAAGATCAATAAGTTGCGTAGTAAGGGTTGCGTTTGTCAAGATCGTTTTATGCCACCAGTCGCTCCATTAGAGTGGAGTTCAACGTTAATGACATCTGCGTTATACCATGCAGAGGATATGAAAGAGAAAGACTATTTCTCTCATTATTCGCCAACTGGAAAAGATATTGGAGACCGAATTGACGCAGTAGGATATTCTTGGTCTTATTGCGGAGAAAACTTAGGTTCAGGACAACGTACGTTTGACGAAGTAATGCGAAACTGGATTGAAAGTAAAACTCACTGTATGATGTTGATGAACCCAGAAGTTGAAGAAGTTGCTGTGGCAAAAGCAGGTATCTATTGGGTTCAACACTTTGGAAAGCGCTTTGATAGAAATATAGTTCCCTCCAACAAATAATAACGCTTACGATAATCGGGCTTACGCACAAAAAGATTGTCACTCTTTCCAGTAATCCGCGGTTGCTATTAATTACAGCTCAAATTGAAAGCACTACGCTTGCTCCGCTGAAGGTTCTTTGACAGTACTTTTTGGATCAGTATTTTTCTTTGTAAAGTACTTTCTAAAAAAGATTAAAATAAGAACTACACCTACAGAGATTGCGGCATCAGCAACATTAAATATCGGTCTAAAGAACTCGAAATATTCACCACCCCAAATTGGAAAGTACTCGGGGAAATGCGACTTAATCATCGGGAAGTAAAACATATCGACAACATTTCCCTGCAAAAACCCAGAATATCCGCCACCTTCAGGCAAAAATTCCGCTACATTCCTTGTATGATAATTGCTCGCTCCAAAGATAATTCCAAAATAGAGCGAGTCTAGTATATTACCAATTGCTCCAGCTATGATTAATGAGAAACTGGCAATAAAGCCTTTTGGCTCCTTACTTCTTATTAATTGCGATAGAAAATATACTAGAAATCCCGCCATCAATACTCGAAAAATACTAAGTACGTATTTCCCCGTAACACCGCCGTAAGAAAAACCAAATGCCATTCCTTCGTTTTCAACAAACTTCAATTGCGCCCAATCAAATCCAAAAATATGAACTGCTTCACCGTAGTAAAAATTTGTTTTTATGTATACCTTTAGAGCTTGATCAATGATTAAAACACCAAAGATCACCAAGATTGCGAGTGTAGTACGTTTCACGGTATATAAAAATTGTTACAGAACAAAAATAGTATAATGATCCACATCAAGCTTTTGTTGTGTACAAAATCATTAATTTTATAGATAAACCCATTGAAAAAGTCTTAATTTTGCGGTCGCTTTTCTGGTGAAAAGTATTATTCGTCTAACCTGCAATTGGATCGAAAAACAATGAAAGCATTATACAACAAAGTGGACCGTCGTCTACTTAAACAGAAATTAGTAGAAAGTACTGAAAAAAGAATAACTTTATCTTTCTACCAATACGCTCAAATCACCAACCCGAGTTTATTTAGAGATCATCTTTTTGTGATTCTAGCAGAATGTGAAGTCTTCGGACGGATCTATGTAGCTGAAGAAGGCATCAATGGTCAAATCTCCGTACCTGATTCTAGACTTGAAGATTTTAAAAGCGCAATCAACTCCATTGACTTCTTAGAGGAAATCCGTCTCAATGTCGCAATTGATGATGATGGAAAATCTTTCTTTACTTTAACAATCAAAGTTAGAGCAAAGATAGTGGCAGATGGTCTTGACGACAAAAGTTTTAATGTCACCGATAAAGGTAAACACCTGAGCGCTAGAGAGTTTAACGAGCTCACAGACCAAGAAGATACAATTGTAGTTGATATGAGAAATCACTACGAAAGTGAAGTGGGACATTTTAAAGGAGCGATCCTTCCAGATGTTGAAACATTTCGCGAATCTCTACCAATCGTAGCAGACATACTCGAAGAGGATAAAGATAAGGACGTGATTATGTATTGCACCGGTGGTATACGTTGCGAAAAGGCTTCTGCTTATATGAAGCACAAGGGGTTCAAGAAAGTATATCAAGTAGAAGGTGGAATCATAGAATATGCAAGACAAGTGAATGAAGAAGGCTTGACTAATAAGTTTGTAGGGAAAAACTTTGTATTTGACGAACGTCTTGGTGAGCGTATTAGTGAAGAGGTAATTGCACGGTGTCATCAATGTGGTTCTGAATGTGATGACCATACCAACTGTGCCAATGATGCTTGCCATATATTATTTATACAATGTCCTTCTTGCGCAGAGAAGTACAATGCATGCTGTTCAAAGAAATGCTCTGATTTCAATTCCTTGCCTCAAGAGAAAATTGACGCTTTGAAAGGAAAGATTGAATTCAATGGCACAAAATTTGGTAAAGGTAGATATAAGGCACATCGAAAAGATGAACCCTTGGTGGTTGAATAATAAGAAGTAAGTATAGAATTATAAAAAAATAGTTAAAACCAATAGTACTGCTTTTGGGCCCCAGCCCAAAAAAATGAGAACTAGGATGCATTTCCTTTTAAACCGAAAATACGAATAAGAAACTAGATGAATCATACTATTGTGAGCAACGCAGCGTTATTTTCTCAGGTTACGTCAAACTGTACGACGAATCCCTGTAATGAACGTATACCCAACTTTATGTCGAGATTACTCTCAAGAAACTACTTTGTAGCATTATTGCTTTCTGTCTGTACTATGGGTACATACGTAAACGCGCAATGTGATTTTCCAGATGTTATTGATGGCTTGTCTTGTGAGTCTTCGTTATATCTATGTAATGATCTAATTGATGGATATGTGGGAACTCTACCTCTTACAAATCCAGCACCTCAGTTTGCAAATCTATGTGCAAGCGGTGGAACGATAGAAAATCCAGTTTGGTTTAGCTTCATTCCTTGCGAGACTATTGCTTCTATTACCATAATTCCTAGCAATTGTCAACCTGGTGTAAACAACTTTATGGGTCTTCAAGTCGCCATGTATTCCGAGTGTATGGAGGGGGAAAGTGTTGCTTGTTTCGATGATGGTTCGGATCAAGACATCAATCTATCATTTGACTCTTTTATTCCTGGAAATATTTATTATCTCATCGTCGACGGGTATGGGGGTAGTATCTGTGACTTTGAAATAAATGTAATTTCAGGAATTTGCAATGATGAATTCACATTAGATACTGAAAATCCAACAGACAATGCTATTTCTGGACCCACCGGAGATTTCTGTAATCAACCAGATGTAGTCTACTCATATGAAGTTTCTGATTGCGATATAAGTTCTATTTCAGGTGACTTGGATGATCTTTACGAAAATGGCTGGACTTGTTATGAATGGACGATTGAACCGAATACATTCCAATTTTTGGGTGCTAGTGATGGCCCCTACGTTGATATACAATTTCTAGCTGAAGGTGCGTACACAATCTCAGTCGAACGACATATACACCCATTCTTACTCGCATGTGCAGACGGAATGTGCGAAGACCCAGAACCAATAAGTATTGCGATAGATTTCATCGATACACTTATCGAAACTACATTTCTTTGTCCAGGAGAGTTCATTGAAATATGCGGTAATCTAGTTGGTACAGAAGGTGTATATTCTTGTTTGGACGAAGTTGCATGCGTGCTTACAATTGATACAGTAAAGATTGGCGGAGGAGAAATTGAAGAACTTGGTAATATCTACTTGTGTCCTGGGGAATGCTTTACGCTAGAAGGTGTCGAATACTGTGATCGAATTGACTACTCTATTATAAGTGCTTTGGACTGTTCTAAAACACTTGAGTTTAGTATTAAGGACTTCAGTCTCACAATTACTGCTGACAATTATCCAGAAATTACCTGCCTCAATAATACCGTCAAGGTTCAACATTCAATTGTAACCAATTATTCTGGTGATCTTGCTTTTTCATATTATAATTCGGCAGACGTCGAGATTTCAACTACACTTTCTGCTGATATTGATGCAATCGGTAATTACTACTTTGTTGTTTCATCGGAAGATTTTAATGGAATCTGTGGCGACACGGTGTTTTTTAATATTTCAAGCGACTTCAGCACACCAGACTTCACGACTACAAGCGAGATTTTAACTTGCTCTGATCAAATAGTTGATCTTTCTGTTGTTTCGACTGACAGCATAATTGCTTACGAGTGGGATGGACCTTCAGACTCAGCCTTATTGCAAAATGACCTAGTAACCGTCCAAGCAACGAAAGAGGGAACATATTCTGTTACTGTGACAGGTTCAAATGGATGTACAAGCATTCAAACCCAGGAGGTAGAGTCTGATTTTCCACCGGTTGAGGTAAATATCTCTTGGAATGACCTAGATTGTAATGTTGCTCAAACAACCTTGTCTTTCCTAGCTCAAGTTACCGTAGATTCGATCCTGTGGACAGGTGCTCAAGATTTCGAAGATGATAGCCCTAATCCAACAACTTCAGTTCCCGGTATATACACCTTGACATTATTTGCGACTTCAGGATGTGACTACAAAGAAATTTTTGAAATACTAGGGAATTTTGAAGATCCAGAAGTCACAAAAGTTCCAGCAGATGAATGGGCTTGCAACACAGAAGAAATAACAATTGAGGTTGAATACGATCAAAGTGACAATTATTCTCTTAGTTGGACCACAAATGATGGACTAATTCTTAGTGATACAGATTTATCTACAATTGACGTTGGTTCTGTAGGACAATATGTTGTGGAAGTAATTGATAATACAACAGGTTGTGTTGGTCTTGATACAATAGAAGTAATCGCAAATTCAGCGGTTCCAACTGCTATTGAATTAGATGCGCAGTCTCCGTTATGCTTTGGAATAAATGATGGACAAATAGACATTCTTGAGGTAGAAGGAGGTGTTGGTCCTTTCAGCTATTATCTAAATGGCGAACTAACATCTGAAATGATTGAAAATCTGAAACCTGCTGAATACGAGATATTAGCTGTAGATGCAAATGGATGTGAAGTTAAACAAAAGGTCGAGCTTATTGCACCTGGTGAATTTGATGCGATAATAAATGGTCCTTCAAATGCCACATATAACGAACTTGTAGACTTTACAGCTAGCATCACAAGTACAGTGATTATCTCTGAAATCAATTGGTATAATCAAGAAAATGAACTAATCGGAACGGGTGATAACCTGAGTTTCACGCTACTTGAAAATGATATTATAACGTTGGAAGTTATCGATGAAAATGGCTGTATCGTCATACGAACTATTCCGATTGTCTTAGATGAAGATTTTGATTACTATCTTCCGACAGCTTTCACTCCCAACCAAGATGGAGTTAACGATTATTTTGGTTTCTTTTCTCAAGACCTTCCAGGTGAGATTAAAGAATTTAAGATTTACGATCGCTGGGGAAGCAAAGTTTATCAAATCGACAATGTTGATAACGGAAGCCCATTGTCAGAATGGGGATGGGATGGTACTCATCGAGGACAATCTGCTCAACAAGGTGTTTATGTTTACTTTGCTGTAGTGGAAACCTTAGGCATTGAAAAAGTCATACAAGGTAATCTTACACTTACCCGATAGGCTCAAAAATCTTTTAGATTACACTATTTTTAAGGCATAATCTAATGAATGGTTATTCAACATGATAAGCCTACTATATTATTCGCTATCCTATATTGGGGACTAGGGCACGCATCACGCTCTATTCCTATTATTAAGCTACTTCTAGATGAAGGTTACAATGTAGTGGTCTGCACGAATGGTCCGGTTGTTACATTTCTTGAAAAGGAACTGAAAGCGAATCACGACCTCAATTACGAGTATCTACCCCCTTACAATATCAGTTACAAGTCTGATTCTATGGTATGGAATATCACAACGCAAATTCCTACCATTTACAATGCTTATCGAAAAGAAAAGCGTACCTTCAAGCAACTAGTTTCTAAACATAGGCCTGTTGCTTGCTTCTCAGATAACCGTTATGGTTGTCTAGTTTCTAGTGTTCCCTGCTTCTTCATTGGTCACCAATGGAATATCCTAGGTTCGAAAGGAAGAAAGTTGGGACTTCCGTCCAAAATTAACCAGCGATTCATTCGGAAATTTGATGCTATGCTCATTCCAGATGATGAAAATATCAAACTATCTAAAAAACTAAGTGTCGATAACTCTGTTTTCAAAAGATATTTTATCGGTATCCAAAGCAGATTCGAAACCCTAACTAAAAGCAGTGCTACAACCTATAAATTTATAGCGATCTTATCAGGACCAGAACCTGCTAGAACTCGTTTCGAAAATCAAGTTTTGGAACTATTCAAAAATAGACATCAACGAAATCCAAATGAGTCCTTCACGCTCATAAGAGGTACTAACTCAGTTGTTAACTCAAGTATTCCCTCATTTGTAAATATATATTCCCTTGCGGACTCAGAACAAATTCTTACTGCTCTTAGCCAATCTGAATGGGTGATTGCTAGGTCTGGCTATAGCTCCTTGATGGACTTCTATCGCTTGGGTCTTTCAAAAGTAATATTGGTGCCAACCCCTGGTCAAACCGAACAAGAATACCTAGCAAGAACAATCGATATTATAGGCTTTCACTCTATAGAACAAAGCAAATTATCAATCGAAACCACCAATGCTATTTTGAGCCAGAATCAAAATAAAGTATTTATCGAGGATTCGCTCGAGAAAATCGAAATAAGTAGCTTCCAAGAAGTGTGGCAAACCCTACAGACAATATTCGCTATTTCAAAACCCATCAAGACCTAGGAAAAAGGTTATATATTCTTCATTGTTCGCATAGAAAAACATATATTTGAGTAATTTTTTTACTCAATTTATGCTTGAAACACTAGTATCTTCCAAAACACGCGTAAAATTGCTTTTGAAGTTCTTCCTCAATAGCAAAACAGAAGGTTATTTGAGAGGTCTTGAGCAAGAGTTTGGAGAGTCCTCTAATTCGATACGTCTAGAGCTCAACCGGTTTGAGAAAGCAGGAATGCTTAAGTCATCAGCCAACGGTAATCGTAAGTACTTTACTGCCAATACTACTCATCCACTATTTTCAGAGGTGCATAATATTATTCGGAAGTACATTGGTGTTGATAAAATTATCGAAAAGGTAGTGCATCAGCTCGGTGACGTAGAATTCGTCTATCTAGTTGGGTCTCTAAGCAAAGGAATTGATGTACAGGTTATCGATTTACTAATCTTTGGCCATGTAGATAAAGAATATTTGGTTCGCTTGATTGATCGTGTTGAAGCACACTTGTCCCGAAAAATCAGATATCTTGTTTATGAACCTGAAGAAATAGAAGAAGTTTTACAGCAATACCCTGACTGCCTATTATTATGGTCTAAAATCGACAATGATGAAGGATAGAAATCTTAATTCTCAGGGCAACAATCCAAGCAATAATGGTCTCTCACAGACGGACAAAAGATGGTTTGCGGTATATACCCGCTTTAAGTCTGAAAAATATATTCTCGATAAGTTGACTAAAAAAGGCATAGAAGCTTACGTACCACTATTGAAATATACTAAGCGGTATGAGCGTAAGATTAAACATGTTGAAATTCCACTCATAAGCTGTTACGTCTTTGTAAGAATCTCCGAATCTGAATATGTAAAAGTGCTGCAAACAGAACATGTTGTCCGATTCCTGAAATTACATGGTAAGCTAATATCGATACCTGAAGATGAGATGGAGTTGATGAAAAGGATCGTTGGTGAAAATGTTGTAGAAAAGGCACATGAAGGAAAACTCAGTAAGGGAACAGAAGTAGAGGTAATTGGAGGAAACTTGACTGGGTTAAAAGGAAAAATAATCAAGCAGCAAAACAAAAAATTCTTTGTCGTTGCTTTGGATAATATTGGTTATTCACTCGAATTGAACATTGCGAAAGCGTTTTTACAACCTACTCGCAGATCATCAAGCATTGGCCAAAAAGATTAAAGTAGTTGTAACACACTACTTATAAAGTGTTGATTATTAGTTAATTGTAGTCGCTTTTGCTGCGACTCTTAATGGGCAGAGCCTCTCATCAAAACAAATAATTTGTGAATATTTGCGTAGTTGGAACTGGATATGTTGGCTTGGTTTCCGGAACTTGTTTTGCAGAAACTGGAAATCGCGTAGTTTGCGTCGATATCGATGCTGAGAAAGTGCGTCGTTTTAAAGCTGGCGAAGTGGTAATTTATGAACCTGGCCTTGAAGTTATATTTGAAAGAAATATAAAGCAAGGTCGACTTCATTTTACAACTTCACTAGAAGAAGGTATTAAGGATGCAGAGATCATTTTTCTTGCGCTACCTACTCCACCGGGTGCTGACGGTCAGGCAGATTTACGGTATGTTCTAAAGGTAGGAAACGAACTCGGAGATTTAATCACCGATTACAAAGTGATCGTAAACAAAAGTACCGTGCCTGTGGGCACAGCTGATAAGGTACATGCAATCCTAGAGAAGAAACTATCCACTGACCTTTTCGACGTAGTAAGTAATCCTGAATTCTTGAGAGAGGGCGCTGCCGTAGATGACTTCATGAAGCCAGATCGAGTGGTAATTGGAACAAGTAGCGAAATGGCAAAGAAAACAATGAGAAGGCTCTATGAGCCATTTGTACGACAAGGAAACCCGATATATTTTATGGATGTTCGCTCAAGTGAATTGACAAAATATGCTGCAAACTCGTATCTAGCTACCCGAATTAGCTTTATGAATGAAATAGCAAACCTATGTGAACTGCTGGGCGCGGATGTGAATTTAGTGAGAAAAGGAATGGGGAGCGACACGAGAATCGGAAAAAGGTTCCTTTTTCCAGGAGTTGGCTTTGGCGGTTCATGCTTTCCAAAAGACGTGCAAGCTGTAGATTACGTTGCTGACCAAAATGGTTATGAATTTTCAATTCTGAAATCGGTCCTACAGGTAAATTCGCGGCAAAGAGAAATCCTTGTAGATAAAATCATAAAACACTACAATGGTAATCTAGAGGGCAAGAAAATAGCACTTTGGGGCCTAGCCTTTAAACCAAATACCGATGATATCCGAGAAGCCCCAGCATTATATACTATCGATAAGCTCTTGGAAGCTGGAGCCGAAATCTGCGCCTATGACCCTGAGGCAATGGCTCATGTCAAGGAACTCTATGGTGACAAAATAAGCTTGGCTGAATCCATGTACGACACACTTGATAATACTGATTGTTTATGCATTGTCACTGAATGGTCTGTGTTCCGTACTCCTGATTTCAAAACAATTAAGAAGAAACTGAAGCAGCCTGTCATTTTTGATGGTCGAAATCTTTTCACTCTCGAACAGATGGAAGAAGAGGATATCCAGTACTATAGTATTGGAAGAAAAGTTATAAATGGATAAGAAGCACATATTTCCAATTCATGACAAATTAGTCCAAAGAAGCGAAAGAGCGTCTTTTCTAAATCAAAAAGCAGGTATCTTTTGGTTGACTGGGTTATCTGGTTCTGGGAAAAGCACGATCGCTTCTTTCGTTGAAAGACAGCTCTTTTCTGAAGGCTTTTTTATCCAAGTTCTCGACGGGGATAATGTGAGAAACGGCTTGTGTCAAGACCTTAGTTTTTCGCTTGAAGATCGCAAGGAAAACATCCGACGAATTGCAGAACTTTCAAAATTATACGTTGAATCTGGAGTTATCTGCATCAATGCTTTTGTAAGTCCAACAACAGAAAGCCGTATGCTTGCAAAATCGATCATCGGAGAGCAAGACTTCCATGAAGTATGGATAAGTACTTCACTTGAAGCTTGTGAAAAAAGAGATACAAAAGGCCTTTACAAGAAAGCCCGTGCTGGTGAAATCTCCGGATTTACTGGCATTGATTCTCCCTACGAACAACCGACTAAACCTGCTCTGAAAATCGACACAGAAAATCAAAGCTTAGAGGTTTCAGCTAGCATATTGCTAAATTATATGAAAACTCAAGTCTCACTATAATCATGGAACAAACACAGACAAACTACTTCAAGCACCCTTCAGCGATCATAGACGATGGCGCAATCATCGGAAAAGGAAGTTCGATCTGGCACTTTGCACATGTCATGTCTGGAAGTAAAATGGGAGAAGGATGTAGTCTTGGGCAAAATGTATTCATCGCTAATGGCGTTAAACTCGGAGACAATGTGAAGATTCAAAACAATGTCTCAGTGTACAAAGGTGTTACTTGTGAAAATGATGTTTTCCTAGGTCCATCTATGGTTTTTACCAATGTAATAAACCCTAGAAGTGCTGTAAATCGAAAAAGCGAATATGCACCAACAGTAGTACGACAAGGAGTAAGCATCGGTGCTAACGCCACTATTGTGTGTGGCATCGAACTTGGAAAATACTGCTTTATCGGAGCAGGGACTGTTGTAACAAAGACTGTTCCTCCATACGCATTAATGGTAGGAAATCCAGCTAGACAAGATCGGATGGGTAGGTGAATACGGACATCGACTACATTTCGATGACGCTGGCAAAGCACTATGTCCGGAAAGTGGTCAAGAATATCAATTAGAAAATAATTTTGTTTCGCGGAGCAAATAAAATCTGCATAATAATTCTTGGTAAGTTAATTGCAAAAGTAATTACTTATCGAAATGAGCTAAACCTAACATAATGAGCATCTACAATGAGCTGAAATCAGGGGAAAAGAAAATTGCACTAATCGGCCTAGGCTATGTTGGTCTTCCTATTGCTCTTGAATTTGCTAAAGATTTCGAAGTAATTGGATTTGATATCAACGAGCAACGTGTTGAAATGATGCAAGAAGGAAAAGATCCTTCCAAAGAGCTTGACTATTCTGCTTTTGATAATAAAAACATCACTTTTACTGCAGATCTGGATGTTTTGCGAGAAGCAAACTTCTATATTGTTGCCGTTCCAACGGATATCAATGATAACAAGGTTCCTGATCTAACTCCCTTACTCGGCGCTTCAAAAACAGTCGGACAAGTAATCAAAAAAGGTGACTATGTTGTTTTCGAATCTACCGTATATCCTGGGTGTACGGAGGAGGATTGCCTTCCAGTTATTGAAAAGCTAAGTGGATTAACGCGAGGAAAAGATTTTAGTGTTGGTTATAGTCCCGAGCGAATTGTGCCCGGAGACAAAGTCCGAACACTCACTAAAATAACAAAAATCGTATCTGGAGACAGTCCAGAATCACTGAAAGAAATATCTAAAGTTTACGGCCACATCATCGAAGCGGGAATTCATGAAGCTTCATCTATTAGAGTTGCTGAAGCTGCAAAAGTCATTGAAAATACACAGCGCGACTTAAACATCTCATTAATGAATGAGTTATCAATCATTTTTGATAGAATGGGTATTGACACCCAAGAAGTTTTGAAAGCAGCAGGAACAAAGTGGAACTTCTTAAAGTTTCATCCAGGACTTGTTGGTGGCCACTGTATCGGAGTTGATCCTTACTATCTTATGCACAAAGCAAAAGGCTTGGGTATTGATCCGCAGGTGATCGCTGCAGGACGACGTATCAACGATAGCATGCCGACTTTCATCGCAACTCGCTTGGTACAAATGCTAATTGAATCTGGAAAAAACCCTGGCGATTGTAAAGTATTAGTAAAAGGAATTACCTTCAAAGAAGATGTTGCGGATATCCGGAATTCAAAAGTAGTGGATCTAATAAAGGCATTAATGGATTTTTCTGTTGTAGTGCACGTTACAGACGCTCATGCCTCTGCCAATGAAGTAGCTCATGAATATAAATTAACGTTAGTTGATCAAGCTTCGACGGACTACGATGCAGTCGTCGTTGCTGTTGCCCATAAGGAATATAAAGAGCATGATGAGAACTACTTCTTATCGAAAATGACTTCAAAGAGTCCTATTTTGATAGATATCAAGTCTATTTATGATCCAGAAGCAATGGGTAAAAAAATGAAATATTGGAGGTTATAATGAACGAATCTAGTCACCATTTTGGCCTCTCCTATAAATAATATATGAATTATAAAGTATCACATTTAGACGAATTAGAAGCAGAATCTATCTTCATTCTTCGTGAAGTCGCCGCGCAATTTGAAAACCCAGTCCTGCTTTTCTCCGGTGGAAAAGACTCGATTTTGATGGTTTATCTTGCCTATAAAGCATTCTATCCGGCACGTATACCATTCCCTTTGTTACACATTGACACTGGGCATAATTTTCCAGAAACTTTGGAATATCGCGATAGTCTAGTAGAAAAGTTTGGAGCAAAATTAATTGTCGGCTCGGTTCAAGATGCAATTGACCAGGGAGCGCTCACTGAAGAAAAAGGTAAAAATGCCAGCAGAAATGGACTACAGACACATGTGCTTTTGGAATCTCTAGAAAACGGCAAGTATGATGCTGCACTAGGAGGCGCAAGACGTGATGAGGAAAAAGCAAGAGCTAAAGAACGTTTCTTTTCACATCGTGACGATTTTGGTCAATGGGATCCCAAAAATCAACGTCCCGAACTTTGGAATCTATTCAATGGAAGAAAACACCTGGGCGAACACTTCCGCGTTTTTCCTATTTCCAATTGGACAGAACTAGATGTGTGGCAATATCTTGCTAAAGAAAACGTCCCGTTGCCTAGTTTATATTTTGCGCATAAGCGAAATATCCTAGAACGTGATGGCATTCTGCTTGCGGATTGCGATTATATAGAAAAGTATGACGACGAAAAAGTCACCGAAGAGCTTGTAAGATGTCGTACAATAGGTGATATGACTTGTACGGGCGTCTGGCGATCTGAAGCTTCAACAATCGAAGAAATTATTCAAGAAGTTGCTACCACAAGAATGACTGAACGCGGTGGTAGAGCTGACGACAAACGATCTGAAACAAGCATGGAAGACCGTAAAAAACTAGGATATTTTTAGTTATTCACTAATTCAAATGTTGAGAATACTCATAGAGAAAAATAGCAGTATAATATGACCCCTGAACAAATACAAATGGTTGATTTGTATACTCAGTATGAGAAGGTCCAACCAGAAATGGACCAAGCCATACTTGATGTGGTACGGTCTACACAATTCATTAACGGACAAGCTGTTAAGTCATTTACTTCGGCACTTTCGGACTATCTCGACAATGCATATGTTATTCCTTGCGCCAATGGGACAGATGCACTTCAGATTGCTCTGATGGCTCTTGATCTCAAACAAGATGACGAAGTTATCGTTCCTGCTTTTACCTATGTAGCAACGGCCGAAGTGATTGGTCTTTTGGGCCTAAAGCCCATTATGGTAGATGTGGATCCTTATACTTTCAACACGACCGCCGAACTGATTAAGCCCAAACTAACAGATCGGACAAAAGCGATTATTCCCGTTCATTTATTTGGACAGTCTACAGATATGGAAGATATATTGATCCTAGCAAAAGATAGAGGAATAGCCGTCATCGAAGATAATGCCCAAGCTATCGGGGCAAAATACACGTTTCGAGATGGTTCGTCCGATTTTACAGGTTGCATGGGAGATATGGGGACGACCTCATTCTTTCCATCCAAAAACCTAGGTTGCTATGGTGATGGCGGCGCCATGACGACAAGAGATCATGGTTTTGCGCTCAAAATGCAAATGATTGCCAATCACGGACAATCAAAAAAATATCATCATCAAGTCATTGGCTGTAATTCCAGACTTGACACCATTCAAGCTGCCGTCCTGGAAATTAAATTAAAACACCTTAACAAATACTCGGATGCTCGACAAGAAGTAGCAAAATACTACGATAATAATCTAGCAGGAATAGATGGACTTATTACTCCAACCGTGGCGGAAAACAGCACGCATGTTTATCATCAATATACCTTGCGCGTATTAAATGGGAAACGAAATGACCTCAAAGCATTTTTAGCTGATCATGGTGTCCCCTCGATGATTTATTACCCGCTGCCATTATATAAGCAAGTCGCTTTTCAATCGATTTTAGAGTCGGACTTCGATCTGCCTGTTTCTGAACAGCTTAGTCACGAAGTGCTTTCATTGCCGATACATACGGAGATGCCTAGCGAGACTCAAGACTTTATTATAGAAACAATTAAGAAATTCGATTTCTCTTGATTTTCATTGTAAATCAAACTTCAGGATTCGATAACGGATATGCCTAAAAAGCCTCCTTTTATAGACCTTGACACTCAAGTTCTGATCTTGGCGCATTATTTTCCGCCATCCAATAGTACCGCCAGCGACCGAACGTACTACTGGTTAAAACATCTACAGAATAAGACAAATAATATCCGAGTTGTATGTAAAAACTGGGGGTCTATTGAGCAGCTTCCAGAAAAAGACCTCATTACACAAGTTTCAATTGAAGATCGATTACTTAAAAAAATAGGAATCACGCCAGGAATCAAGAAGGTTTATAAACAGTTTTCCCCAATACTTGAACCTTTATGGCTACTTCAAGGTGAAGAAGACTTGGTGAATGCCGCAAGCGAATTTATTTCTGGCCATAAAAAGGTAGTTCTCATTACAAGCTCAAGTCCCTATTCATTGTTCAAAGTAGGTTTTCTATTAAAGAAAAAACACCCACATATTTCTTGGATTGCTGATTACCGAGATGAATGGTCATCTAGGGAACTTGTCAATTTCAAAATACCAGTCCTATCAAATATGTTAATAGCATGGAGTGCATTTTTAGAAAAGAAGTGGATTGCAAAAGCAACTTGCTTTACAACTGTTTCACAAGTTTTATCTAAAAGAATTTCAGAAGTCCACAAACACAAAATACCTGGATATGTGATTGAAAATGGATATGATAAAATCCGCGAAAGAAAGACTCCTTCAAATCATTCAGAAATACATTTTGCGTACACGGGTAACGTATACAAAGTGCAAGATTTTGAGCAAAACTTGGTAAAAATCGCTGAGATAGCAAAAAATTATCCCTCGGTAAAAACTAAAGTTTCTTTCGTAGGTGGCGCCTTTTCAAATCAGCGAAAAAAGAAGATGCAAAAACTGTGTGGAAATATTAATCTTGAATTTGTTGACTATATGAAGAAGAAAGATCTGGATGTCTTCAACAATCAAGTAGACGTATTTCTGATGGCTGCATATGGTTCAATTCAAGGTTATCAAAGCAGTAAAATATACTACTACATTTCGATGCAAAAACCTGTTTTTCTCTTTCCGTCAGATAACGATGTAATGGAAGAAATCTTGACTGATTCAGGAATAAAAATCAATGACTTAAACCGCATTTATCAGGCAAAAGCCAAATCTGAAGAATTCAAAGTGAGCATCGCTTCAGAAAAATATCTATACAAATACTCTAGAGAAGCTGGTACTGAAAAACTGGCTCAAATCATACAAAAAATAACCTCTGCTGAGACAAATAAAACGACAGCAGCTAATAATATAATGAAATGAATACTTTTGGATTAATTGGAGCGGCAGGGTACATTGCTCCACGACATATGAAAGCTATCAAAGACGTAGGAGGAAGTCTTGTAGCAGCAATGGATAAAAACGATTCCGTAGGAATTATCGATTCTTACTTTCCCAATGCCGCTTTCTTCACAGAATTTGAAAGGTTTGATCGCCATGTCGAAAAACTCAAAAGAAATAGTACAGCTATAGATTACTTTGGAGTCTGCTCTCCAAATTATCTACATGACGCACACATTCGCTTCGGACTTCGGTATGGTGCCGATGTCATTTGCGAAAAACCAATTGTCCTAAACCCTTGGAATATAGATTCACTTCAACAGATTGAGGAGGAAACTGGTCAGCATATCTACAATATTCTTCAATTGCGTTTACACTCTGCGATTATTGACCTTAAAAAGAAAGTTGATGCTGCTCCTCCAGATAAAGTCTTTGAGTTCGATTTAAGCTACCTGACCTCTCGAGGAAGTTGGTATTATACCAGTTGGAAGGGAAATGAAGAGAAATCAGGTGGAATCGCAACAAATATAGGTGTGCACTTTTTTGATATGCTTGGATGGATATTTGGTGACTTACGTCAAAATACCGTCCATGTGCACACACATGATCGAGCGGCGGGTTATCTCGAATTTGAAAGAGCTCGAGTTCGATGGTTTCTCAGTATAAATTATGATGTACTTCCCGAAGAAATAAAGGCAAAAGGAATGCGTACTTACCGTTCTATCACTGTAGATGGTGAAGAATTGGAATTTAGCAAAGGTTTCACCGAACTACATACCAAAAGCTATCAGGCAATCTTAGATGGTCAAGGGTTTCGTATTTCAGAATCCAAAAAAGCTATCGAAATAGTACACCAAATCAGACATGCTGAACCGATTGGACTAAAAGGGAATTATCACCCCTTTGCTAAACTTCCGCTCTCAAAGCATCCATTCAAACTTTAAATAATAACACAAGTATTACCTAGCTAAGCTTTTGATTCTTCAAGAAAATTTGTCCAGTAACTCTAATGCATTGATAGTTTCTATTCCAACAAATGGATCGAAGGAAATACAATATATGCTGCGAATCTATTTGGAGATATTTTTGGGAATATCATATCAAATATCTAAAAACCATCAAGATCAAGATACTTCCTTAGCAATTGGAGATCGTGAACTTACAATTCGAAATGCTTTTTGGCGCAAAGCCACTCCAGAATATAGCGTTAAAGATATTCCACAGAAAGTCACCAAGTCTTCATTACAGGTAGGTTCAAAAAAACACCCAAGTGTCTGTATATATGGAAATAATCAATTGGCACAGCAAGATAAGAAGTGGGTTTTAGATAACGATATCTTAGCGAATGGCTTCTTTATGCTTACGCGATGGGAAGAGAGTATCAATAAGGTTCGAGATCAACACGATCGTTTTCCCTCAAGTGAGGCATTGGCAGTCAAGGAAAATTTTCTTGATCGTCCGATCGTAAACGAATATACCGAGCTATTGTGGGCCATTTTAATGGAAATGGGAATAAAGCAAGCTCGAAAAAAAAGGACTGCACACATCGTCCCCACACACGATGTTGATATGCCTTACTATTTCAAAAGTACTGGCCACTATTTTAAGAAAACAGCCTGGCATCTAAGCAAAATGCATTTTAAAGAAGCTAGTACTGAAACAAAGGTATTTCTGAGCGGTCAAGATCCCTATGACTATCATGAAAAACAGATGAGTGATGCTGAAATAATGGGTGTACAAGCTTCCTTTTTCTTCATGACAGGAGGAAGTAGCAAATACGACCCCGCTTATCAAATAGGAAGTAAAAAGATTACTTCGCTAATAGCTCAAATTCAAAATCGCGGCCATCATATTGGGTTACATCCGTCATATGATACCTATAACAATCTTCAACTTTTTAGAGAAGAGAAGCAAAGGTTAGAAGAAACAATTGGCAACAAGATTACAACAGGCCGACAGCATTACTTGCGGTTTTCCATACCAGAAACCTGGAGAATATGGGAAGAAAGCGAAATGGAATGGGACAGTACCTTGGGCTACGCTGGAATGGCTGGTTTTAGATGTGGTGTATGTTATGATTTTCCAGTTTATGATTTTCAAGAGCGAAAAGAACTAAATCTCATAGAACAACCATTAATCATGATGGAAGTCAGCCTAAAACAATACGAGAATTTGGGAGTGAACGATGCTATTAAAAAGGTAGAAAAGCTTAAATCGACGGTTAGTCAATATAATGGTTCGTTCGTCTATTTGTGGCATAATTCGTCATATGAAAGAGAGGGCTGGGAAGGGTATAATACTGTGTATGAAAGAACTCTAAATTCTAAATTCGATAGTCTTTCGTCTTAAATTGAAAATTAAATTAGTTTTACAAACAAATCAAACATTATAAGTCCAAGACATTGTGATTTCTAAAATTAAACGCAAACTTAATAGGACTTATAAGAAGTGGAAGTATTCAAGGAATCCTTCTTTGCAATTACAGGAGATACCTATTAAAGGTAACGCAATTGCTATTGAAGCGCCATGCAAGATAAATAATCCGAGTGCTATTCAGCTAGGTTCTAATGTTCAAATAGAAGCTTCCTGCAAGCTCTCTTCAGACGGAGGAATTTGCATTCAGGATAATGTAACTCTTGAAAATGGAGTGCAGCTCTTGAGCAACTCTTCTCTAAAATCTTATCAACCGATAATCATCGGTGCAAATTCGAGAATAGGAGCAAATAGCATTATCCACCCTGGAGTTAATATTGCTAAAGGAAGTAAGATACCTTCAAAGACCATTATTAAGTCAAATACTGAAAACTCTACAAATTCTGCAGAATTTGATAAACAAACAACTAGTACTAGTTTCTACACAAATATGAACCTTCCCGGAAATCTAGTTTTTGTTCTAAGTACTGGAAGGTCAGGCTCCAAAGCAATTGCAAGTCTGCTTAATCAACATAGTGAAGTTCATGCTATACATGATTCATACTTACAATTTGGAAGGTACGCGATTGATAAGTTGTACGGTCGTGTTGAATCCAATGAGCTCCGGCAGACTCTTCATGATACCTATGATGGTCTTAGCTATATCAATAAGCCCAACCATGTGCAATCTGATCAGAAGTTGGGTGCTTTAATTTCAGAGCTAGCTCAAATATTTCCAAATGCAAAGTTTGTTTGGCTTATCAGAAACCTTGAAGACTTTGTCAATAGTGCCTATCCCAGAGGTTGGTTCAACAATTCTGAATTTGGATATCCTACAAATAGTGTGGAGTTCCAACGTCCTAAGCATAAGCCAGCAAAGTACTATGCAGCTTGCCGAATCAATGGATCTAAAACAGGTGAAGTATCCGAAGAAGCGTGGAAGTCTATGACTGCTTTTGAACGAAATTGCTGGTATTGGAGATTTTGGAATAAGCTAATTCAAAAACAGCTCCGAGAGCTAGAAAGCGACCGATTTATAACAGTTCACTTGAAAGAGTTGTCTTCTAAATCAAAGTATATACAAGAATTCATCGGCTTAACACCTGAAGAATTGGAAGTTAAAAAGTACAATCAAGCTTTCTACAAGAAGCTAACAACAGAGGATTGGAGCAAAGAAATGAAAGAAATAGCTAAAAAGTATATTACTGATTTTGGTATCTAAAAAAACATATAAAATCTGTATTATAGGCTCTTCTGTAGGACTAAGAGCCAGGCCGACTAGTGAAATCCTAAATTACGGGCAAATACTTAATGGCGCAGAACACAACAACTTACATCTTCAAGTTACTAATCAATCTTGTGGACGATATACGTCAAGAGAAGTTCTATCTTCCAGAGATTTATATATTCGTGAATATGCAGATTTATACATCATAAATATCGGTGCAGTAGATGCTCCATCACGCGAAATTCCATTTTGGTATTCTGATATCCTTTACAATCGACGCAAATCAATCTTTTATAATATCCTTTATAAAGTATACTATGCTTTCATTTCAAAATATAGAAAGCTATTTACTTATTTGAGGTTGAAAAAATCATGGATCTCGAAAAGTGAATTCACTAGAAATATCAAACAATTGATAGAATGTATCCAAAAAGATACAAATAGTAGAATCCTAATTCTAGGGATTAATTCTGGAAATATGCGAATAGAGCGCCAATTACCAGGGACACTTCGCAAGTATCAAGAGTATAATGTCGAGCTTAAGAATATTGCCGATCAATTCGGACTTTCATTTCTAGATGTTTCAAACCTTGAATCCGAAGAATATTTTCCAGATGGCATTCATTACAATGAAAAGGGACACAAGTTTATTTCAGAAAACGTGTTGAATTACATCAGCAATTTCAATTCTTAATATAATTATCTTTTTGATACTAAAAAAGACTCTAGAAATGATAAAACCCCATCCTACATCGATAAAATTACTACTCAATTAACTTTCTAGTAGATAAGTTTTTTGGTGAGAAAGGCTCTTTCAAAAGAAACAGTGGTGTCATGGCATCTGGTGCCATGATTTCTACTTTAGTGGCTCTAGGAACAATGCCAATTATTAGTCGGATTTTCGATAAAGATGACTTTGGTGTTTATGCAGTATTTGTTAGTGTGACTTCACTTGTCGGCATGTTTGCTACTGCATTTTACCCAACTGCATTCGTTATTCCAAAATTTAAGGTTGATTTTCTAAAATTATTGAAAGCTTCAATATTCGGAATGCTTATTACAACTACTGTCGTTTGTATAGCAATCTTATTATTTAAGGAGACCTTTGTGAGAAGCTTTAATCTAGGAAATATTCAAACCTACATATGGTTGCTTCCTATCGGAATCATCTTTTCGGAGTCTTTTAAGATTATTCAAAATTGGAATGTTCGAAACGCTAAATTTAACAAGAATGCTAGTTCTAACGTTTCCATGAAATTATCAGAACGTGTTTTGAATATCTTTACTGGTACAGTATATGCACCTAGTCCCGGAAGTTTAATCTATTCCTACCTTGTTAGTTTATCTGTCGGCATTTCATTCTTGTATCAAAAAAGAATGTTCACAGAATTCAAAGCAGCATTGCAATTACCCCTAAAGCAGGTATTTCATACATGTAGAGAGTATATCAAATATCCTCTTTTCGTAATGCCAGCGAATTTTATCAATAAATTCACGAGTGACTTACCTCTATATTTTTTGGCCTTATATTTTTCAGCATCAATTACTGGTGGATTCAGTTTCGCATTGACTCTACTTAATGTGCCATTTAAAATTATAGGAAATTCGCTTGCCTCTGTATTTTATCATAAAGCTGCTCAGATTCATTTAGAAAACCCATCGACTCTTTCCGAATTTACGATTAATTTACATCTAAAGATGTTAATTGTAGGTTCCATCGTTTTTGGAGTAATTTTTGCTTTTGGAGAATTTCTATTTTCTTTTGTCTTTGGAACTGAATGGGCCCTTGCTGGAAAATTCGCATCTCTATTGAGTATCTACTACATCTATAGAGTAATTTCGTCGCCACTCTCCAAGATTTTTTCGATAACTCGAAACGAACAATACACGCTTTGGATAAATATTACTCTGGCAGTTAGCAGAACTATAAGCATATATTTTGGCGTATTAACTGAAGATCCATTAACAGCCGTTTTATACTTTAGTGTAGGTAATCTCATCGGCTACTTTATCACTAATTTATTAGTGTTTTATATTTTGAAAGCTAACTTAGTTAAGATAGTACTAACCGATATAGCTATCATTCTTTGTTCTTTTGCTTTCTTTTATTATCTAAACCTTTGGTTTATTAAAATATAACACCGATTAAGTCCTTGACATTTCTGCTTGGTTCCACTACTTTTCTGCTTAATGCTGTAAATGTTTTTGGACAAATTCAAACGAAATAATAACGCACAATAACATGAGCAACACCGAACTACTAAGATTCACAACAGCAGGTTCTGTGGATGATGGAAAATCAACACTGATCGGTCGTTTACTGTATGATAGCAAGTCCATCCATCAAGATCAGTACGAGGCGATCGAACGTGTTTCCAATAAACGAGGAGAAGAACAAGTAAACCTAGCACTTCTGACAGATGGGCTCAAAAGCGAACGGGAACAGGGTATAACCATCGATGTTGCATACCGATACTTTTCGACACCCAAACGTAAATTCATCATAGCAGATACTCCTGGCCATATTCAGTATACCAGAAATATGGTTACAGGAGCATCTACAGCAAATGTAGCTCTGATACTCATTGACGCACGACATGGTGTGATCGAACAAACCAGAAGGCATGCAATTATTGCATCTTTATTGCAAATTCCTCATATCGTAGTCTGCATCAATAAAATGGATCTCGTTAACTACAAACAAGAACGATACGACGAAATCAAAGATTCTTTCTCAGATTTTGCGTCCAAATTAGATGTACGTGATGTTGATTTTATTCCTATTTCAGCACTACACGGAGACAATGTTGTGAACAGATCAAAAAATATGTCTTGGTACCAAGGTATGACCCTCATGTACTATCTTGAAAACGTACACATTGCTAGTGATCACAACCTAATTGATGTGCGTTTCCCTGTCCAATATGTCATAAGACCATATTCTGATGAATTCCATGATTATCGCGGCTACAGTGGTCGCATTGCAGGAGGAATTCTCAAAAAAGGCGACGATGTTTTACTACTTCCTAGTGGTTTCACGAGCAAAATAGCATCCATTAAAGGACCAGCAGGTGAAACAGGCCAAGCTTTTCCTCCACAAAGTGTCACTATACTATTGGAAGATAAACTAGATCTCAGCAGAGGTGACATGATAGTACGTGAAAAAAACAAACCAAATTCAACACAAGATATTGATCTTATGATTTGCTGGTTTGATAGTGAAAAAGCATTACAACAACGCGGAAAATATGTGATTCAACATACAACACAAGAGGCGCGCTGTATTGTAAAGGACATTCAATACAAGTTGAACATCGAAACGCTACATAGAATACAGGATGATAAAACCATCAATATGAATGATATTGCGCGCATTACAATCCGCACCACCAAGCCGCTTCATGTCGACGCATACCGAACCAATCGCATCACGGGTAGTGTCATATTTATTGATGAAGCTACCAACAATACTGTGGGAGCTGGAATGATTATATAATGGCGGAGAAAATGAAAGAGTCACACCTAAGAAGAATCCTTAAAGGTGTAACCTGGAGGATTCTGATAACTAGACCTACTAATTAGATCTATAGTACATAACCGTGCCACATGAACAAAATAGACATCATTGCCGGTGCAAGGCCCAATTTTATGAAAATCGGTCCGATCATGCATGCGCTCAAAAAGCATAATGATAATCATCCTGACCAACCGATTGAATACAGACTCATCCATACTGGTCAGCACTACGATAAGAAAATGAGTGAAGCTTTCTTCGAACAACTGAATATTCCTCAACCTGATCTGAACCTAGGAGTAGGATCTGGAACACAGGCTTATCAAACTGGACAGATAATGCTCAAATACGAAGAAGCTATCAAGACTTGGACACCAGATCTGTGTATCGTCGTCGGAGATGTGACCTCTACTATGGCTTGTGCAATTACTGCCAAGAAAGAATGGGTCAAAGTGGCACACGTCGAAGGTGGAATACGATCTGGAGATGAGAAAATGCCTGAAGAAATCAATCGGATGGCTACGGATAGCATAACCGATTATTTCTTCACTACCTCAGCTATCGCAAATGATAACCTTAAAGATCTAGGTCATGGTGAGGAAAAAATATTCTTCGTAGGAAATACGATGATCGATTCCTTACTTGGCAATATGGATCGCTTTACAGCTCCAGAATTTTACGACAAAGAAGGTCTTGAATCGGGCAAGTATATTGTCATGACACTCCACCGCCCATCCAATGTCGATGGCTACGAGAATCTACGTACCCTTCTATCGCTTATCAACGATAATGTCGGCGATCGCAAGGTCGTATTTCCGATGCATCCTAGGACAAAGAAAATGTTTGATCAATTGGGTATTCAATTTGAAAATCTAATTATTACCGGACCCATGCCTTATCTACAATTCAATTATCTAGTAAAAAATGCATTAGGTGTTGTTACTGACTCTGGAGGAATCACGGAAGAAACAACGGTCATGGGAGTGCCATGTATGACCTTGAGAAATAGTACGGAAAGACCAGAAACAGTTACGATGGGAACAAATGAAATAGTAGGAACTGATCCCAATAATATCGTTCCTTACCTCAAGAAATTAGTGCGCGGCGAATGGAAAACAGGTGGAATTCCAAAACTCTGGGATGGTAAAACAGCAGGAAGAATTGTCGAAATAATTGCCAAACTATAGCAGTCTTATTTTCATACTTCGCAAACAGAATAACAAACAACTAGTATTGAATGAACACAAACAATAATCACTATATTACGATCATGGCTGGAGGCGTCGGATCCAGATTTTGGCCTTCTTCTACTGAAGCAACGCCCAAACAATTTCTTGATATCCTTGGTGTAGGGAAGTCGCTATTGCAGCTAACTACTGATCGCTTTCTAAAAATTGTTCCCGCTGATCGTATCCTTATTCTGACCAATCAGCGATACAAACAGCAAGTGATGGATCATCTACCTATGATTCCAGAACAAAATATCCTGTGCGAACCAAGCCGAAATAATACAGGACCATGTGTTGCATATACTGCTTTAAGGCTTTTTGCAGAAAATAAGGATGCTGTCTTTGTTACAGCGCCTTCTGACGCGGTCATTATGTATGTCGATGTATTTGTTGAGAAGATCAAACAAGCATTAGAACATGTCGAGAAAAACGATGGCATTGTCACTTTGGGAATTCAACCGACCAGGCCTGATACAGGCTATGGATATATTGAAGTTGATCAAAATGCATCCGGCGAGGTGCTGAAAGTCCAGCAGTTTAGAGAAAAACCAAATCACGAAACGGCTCAGTCTTATCTTGATGCGGGTAACTATTTTTGGAATGCAGGAATTTTCATTTGGAAAGCTTCAAGCATGATAGAATCCTTTCGCAAAAACGCCCCAGAGATCATTCGAATACTGACTCAGGATAGTTCGAAATACAACACATCTGAAGAACAAACCTATATCGATCAAGTCTATCCACAAACACCTAACATATCCGTCGATTATGCGATTCTAGAAAAAGCAGACAATGTCTACACCATCCCTTCAGATATTGGCTGGAGTGATCTAGGAACTTGGAATTCACTACATTCGTATCTCGACAAAGATGGAAATGACACAGTTAGCTTGGGTGCAAATACACACCTTATCGATACGCACCGATCTATCATTCGAACGGACAGTAGCAAAGTTGTCGTCATCAAAGGACTAGACAACTACATCGTCGTTGACGAACCTGGAGGCCTTTTGATTTTTCCAAAAAGCGACGAGCAAGAGATTAAAGCAGTCGTTCAATCAATTAGTAAGTAATTCATATAATGCTCGAAAATATTCCACACATCCAAGAATTGAATTTATCCCGAGAGGAAGGTCTCCCGGCTACTGTGCTCGGTCGAAGTTCTCGCACTAAGCGTAGTCGAAGAACTACTCATACCTCAACGCCTCAATAGGATCAAGGGCGCTTGCTTTCAACGCTGGATACAGCCCTGACAAAACTCCTGTCACGAAACAGACAATCAGTCCCAACAATACCCACAAAACCGGGAAAATAAATGTTTCTCCCACCACGTATGACACCACATTTCCAATTATTACTCCAAAAATAATTCCTAGAATGCCACCAATCATCGTGATTGCCACAGCTTCCGTCAAAAACTGTATCAGTATACTGCGCCTTGTAGCTCCTAGCGCTTTCGTAACTCCTATTTCTTTTGTTCGTTCTGTAACCGTCACCAACATGATATTCATCAAGCCAATCGCGGCTCCAACTAATGTCATAAAGCCGATGGCAACTGTAGCTAGTCTTAGCGTCTTTGTTAAATCCTTAATTGTGCTCATGACTGATGAGCTCCTCTGAATCTGAAAATCATTCTCCTCCACAGGTCGTAATCCCCTTATTCCACGCATAATTCCAATAGCTCGTGAAATCGCGTCTTCAAGATCTAATTGATTGGCAACAGCAACGGTAATGTTGTAATTACTGCGGCTCGAAGCATATAAAAGCCGCGCTTTTGTGATCGGAACAAAAACTCTTCGATCGTTGGAATCTCCAAAGGTTGACCCTTTTGATTTGGTAACTCCAATTATCTTATAGCGTGTTCCGTCTACCAATACTTTCTTATCCAAAGCCTTTCTGACCTTTCCATCAAATAACTTATTCACGATTCCCATTCCCACAATTATATAGGGAGTCGCATTTTCAATATCGTGTCTGGAAAATGGTCTTCCAACTTCCAATTCAAACGCACTCACTTCCAAATACTCCTCGTCAATTCCAGTTAATCTAATATTGGGATTCGTTTCTTCTTCGCGGTATTCAACCGTTTTGCCTCCTCCAGCATACAACTCCATTGAAACTTCTGCTCCACCATATTCAAAACGATCCTTAAAATTTTTTGCATCAGAATAGACGATAGCCTCACCTGTTCTTCGCCGTCTACCCTGCGTTTTTGTATTTATACGCTCATCGATACGCTCTACATTAAATGAATTTGCGCCAAGACGATTAAAATTATTGCTAATCGACTGCAGCAATGCATCAATAGCCGTAAGTATACCCACAAGACTCATTAGGCCAAGTGCGATGATACTTAGGGTCAATATTGACCTCAAGAGGTTTGCTCTTATTGAGCGAAAGGCTACACGTATGTTTTCAAACCAATTCACAGGGTGAAATTATAGTAATTCATTTATAATCTATCTTTTTTTCGACTGACTAGACCAAGCCTTAGATAATCTCTCTAACTAAGTAGGTATAGTTTTACGGCAAAGAAATGCCTTTTGGGCCTCCGAGCCCAAATTGTTATCTCCTAGGGAAATATTGCCATCCCGCCAACCTCCCAATTGCAGTAGCTTTGTAATACATTATCTATTTGACTAACTCCAAAATACAATATTATGAACATCGCACAATCAATTATCTAATTTCTGTAAAGTACAAAGACTGATCAGAAAGCTCCTGAGGGTCTATGCCCAAATTGCTGGGGTCGCACTGAATACGAGGATAAGTTCTATGAAGCTGCAAAAAATGAAAATATAGATGTAAACCAGGCTAATGAGCAAGTTGGGTGGATTCAAGACTACGCAAACAAACACTTATCTGGTATTAAATTACAAACAAAAGACAACGAATTTAGTCTGTCAAAGTTGTCAAGTTACTTACAAAGAGATTTCGTGAGAAAGCTAACCAAGAAAATGTACACATTAGCACCTCATCGCTATGAACTTCGATCGGGAAAAGCGTGTGACGCAACACTTTGTCCATATGGGAATCAATATGAATGGATTGGTTATGACCTAAATGACAAAGAATATGTGCGTTTTACGAAGTCTGTTTTCAAGGCCTTGATAAATCTTACTAATCCAAACTAGTAAGAACTGGCTGTCGCTTTACTTTTAACTCCCAGCCAATGCTTTCTAAAGTCAATTCCAGTAAATCGAGCATATCTGATTTCTGTTCTGCAGCCTTCTCAAATAAGCCACTCGATTCAGCTACCTCCACTATTTTTGCTTTTGCTATTTTTTGCAACGCATTATAGTCACTCGTGCTAAAAGAGGTAAATAAGCCTTCTGAAACATCATAATACTCTATGTCGTCATCAACGGAAAGTATTTCTGGCTCGGGAAAAGCGTCCAAATATAGTGTTCTTGCTTTTTCGTCTATCTGCATATTCATCTTCTCTAAGTCGTAGCCAACTAGGACCTTTGCATTGACTCTAATGAGAGCTTTTTTCCTAAGCGGCGAGATGTCGTAACCATAATACTCAGAATGCTTGTGAATTTCACTAAACTGTCCTTCAACAGTTACCAACTTAAGCACTTTTTGGACCTGCTCCATGACCACTGTAGAGTCCTCTACAACATATCTTTTGGGAAGCAGGTAATCTTTTACGTAGATGTAAACACCAGCCGCTAGAAGCGCCGCAAGCAATATCGAAATAAGAAGACTTCTTAAGTATTTCATAAAATGTTTTTAAGACCCAAGGGGATACTTAAGGCCTGAATGTGATTTTAAAATTGCTTGGATAGAACCTACACTAATTGGTGATTCAATCACAATCGGAACTTTGTTTTCATCATCAGATACCCAAATATTCATTTTGGCATCTGTACTAAAAACGACGCCCGCTACTACTTCCGGAGAAATCTTGACAGCATCGATTTTGCCGTAGCCTCTGATTTTCTTCGAATCTATCCCCTCATAGGCGATATCGATTGGATATACTTTGTCATCAATAAACATCTCAATTGGAAACCGCTGGCTTTCTTCGAGGGCATCAAAGCTCATATTTCGCAGAAAATACACGGTAGAAAGCATATCATGCATGCATGTTTCCAAAGGGTACTCCTGGGCAACTACCATTTCTTTGGTTCTTCCAGAAAAAGACAAGGCCGTCCCTCCTTCTTGGTCAAACTCAATCCGATTATAGAACCTATATCCACCTTCCTCTATATTTCTTTCAAACTCAACAGGCAATAAATCAGATTTCCGAATTTTAGTTTTGTAGTAGTCATTAACTCTAAAGAAGACTTCGTATGATCTATAAGTTTTACCTGTCGCTTCAATGATATAATGGTCTTCTGTTTCCGTAACATAGAAGTTTACTTCTCCCGCACTTAACCACACAAAATTCCAATTATAGTAAATCTTATAAACGACATGTTCACCGTCTACAAATGATTTATTGATAGAATTACATGGATCTATAGGCGGACCTCCCAGTGTGTAAGAAGAGCTCACAAATAGAAGTGCAATCAACACTATAGTATAGAAATAAGACTTTTGTTTCATGATTGAGCAGGTATCGTTCAATGATATAACGAAAAATATGTGAAAAAGTATCCCTTAAGTACGGCTAATTAGAGGGCGATCCATTCCACACTCACCAAGTATGTGTGGAATGTAGGAGTCCTGCTGGGTTCGCTTTGCTCCGTCCTCACTATCATTTCAGACCACCTCCTGCGTCGCTGCCTTCTGGGTTCCTATCGCAGGCAGCTCTTAGAATAGTCACACAATAATTCTTATATTTAGAATCAATATGGTCTTGAAATACTAATTGATGGGAACCAACATATGGAAATATCGCACAGGTTCGATTCGAGCATCATTTTGGGATTACCGTTGGAATGCAGCTTACTTTCTTACCTTCAATACTACACATCACGTGCCCTATTTTGGAGAAATCCCAAATGGCATAATGTGCCTAAACGAAATCGAATCAATCGCACACCGCGAATGGCTTAAAAGACCAATCACGCGACCAAACATGAATATTCAATTGGAAGCCTTCGTCGTAGTGCCCAACAATATTCAATGAATCATCACCATAGATAAAAACCAATATCATAACATTGACACTGCCGCACTGCAGTGCGGCAAAACTTGCGAATCTGATCAATTAAAACACGCTGAAACAGCCGCATTGCGATAAGGCTCTAAAAACCGCTTCAGACCACAATTAAAAAATATACCTTCAATTATCGGCGGAATCAAAACAGCAATAACAATAAAGGCTCGATAAATCAATCCTGAATTCAAATGGCAACCACGCTATCACGATATAATCATTCGCGATGAACGAGCTTACAATAACATCTCCAAATACATCATCCATAATCCTTCCAACTGGCACAAAAAACAAATACTCCGATCAATCAAGAAAGGCTCAAAAAAGCCGCACTGCAGTGCGGCACTTGCAACTCCGACCAATCAGAAAATATCTCCAAATAAAACTTTTATGAAACAGCTCTTACTATACTCCCTCTTTTTCCTTTTCGGAATCTTTTCCAACTTAAACGCCCAAGATTTCGTTATTGAAAATATTGATGTAGAGATTACTCTTAATGAAAATGGAGACTTAAATATTACCGAGAATATTGACGTATTCTTTAATCAAAAGCGACGAGGTATTTTCCGCACAATACCTTACAAGTATAAAATCGATGGCAAACGACATACCACGGAAATAAAAAACATCTCTGTTGACAATAATAAATTCAAGGTCACTAGAAGGAATGGTATGGTTGAGGTAAGAATTGGTGACAAGGACATTTTTATCGATGGCCAACAACAATATACCATTAACTATAAGGTTGAAAATGCATTCCTTAGGTACGAAAACTGGGAAGAGCTTTATTGGAATGTTACTGGTAATGAGTGGCCAACAAGTATTGAAAAAGCAAGTGTGACAGTAAATTTACCAAAAGCAAGGGCTTTTTCTGCTGATGAAATAAAAGCATATACTGGAGTAAAAGGAAGTAGAGTTAATGTCAGTAATTTGGCTCAATCTAACGACACGACTGTCACAGGTGAGGTAAATACCACTTTAAGAATTGGTGAAGGAATGACAATTGCGCTAAAGTTTCCTGTAGGTTATATTCCCAACGCTACTTCCAAAGTAGTAATTCCTTGGTTTAAAAGACCTGGACTAGACGGACCTCTTGGTGCTATTATTCCTGCTGGACTTATTTCTTTTTTGTTTTCGTTTTGGAACCGAAAACGAAAACCTACTTATCCAACTGAAGAAGTTAGCTTTGAATACGACGCCCCGGTTGGCATTACTTCTGCACATGCCGGTAGTCTAATAGATCGAAAAGTAGATACACGTGATTTGATCAGCTTAATTCCCTTTTGGGGGACCGAAGGTTTTCTATACATGCATGACGTAGAAGGAGATATTAAGCTTGAAAAAATCAAAGACCTCCCTGCTGATTTTCCTGACCACGAGCACGAGTTTTTTGCCGCACTTTTTAAGTCTGGCAATATGGTTAGTTTGGAGTCATTCAAAGAAAAGTTCTACAATACGCTACATAAGTTAAAGAGAAAGCTGAGCAAAGAAATCCGTGAACATGACTATTACGATGAAGCTTATGCCTCAATTTTTAAGAAATGGTATTGGTCGCTTTTGAGTCTATTGCTTGTACTAGGAGGTACGGCAATAATGATCTTCTTTCTAAAAATTGTGCTTGGTATCGGTTTGATCGTTGCTGGCTTGGTTGCACTTGTCTTCAATGCCATGCATACTCCGCTAAATGAAAATGGCTATCTATTGAGACAAAAGCTCCTTGGACTAAAAGCATTTCTTTCGGACCCACCAGCAGATAAGGTCCAACAACTTCTTAATGATAACCCCAATTACTTTGAACGTATGTTGCCTTTTGCTGTAGCTTTTGACTTAGATGAAAAATGGATGGAATCTTGCTCTCCTTATATTGAACAAGCTCCCTTATGGTATATACATCCTTATTACGGATATGGTCATTCAACACCATTCTCCAACTTTTCAGAGTCATTTCAACCAACTGAAATATCATCTGCATTCAGCTCCTACCCTGCTTCATCAGGTTCTGGAGGTGGATCATTTAGTGGCGGAGGATCAAGTGGAGGTGGTTTCGGTGGTGGAGGCGGCGGTAGCTGGTAAACCTCCTAGTTGAAACATAACTTGTGCTATGGGAACCATTCTCAAACCTTAGTGTTAACATATCAGTAATACATCACACTGTATATTGTCAATAATATATATATCTTTGTGTTAATATGAACGTTTTATGTTTCCTACTTTGTAGGGAAAATCTATCCATAAAATGTGCACTCGCCTTTTATTCGTTACGTGAAAGCAGCTTTCCAATCACCATTAAGCTTTTTCACAAGCAAGCAAATAGCTTGTTTTTCCCTATGATTATATTCTATAATGAAACAAAAAAATATCCGCTTTTCCGATTTCTTGGAATTTTTTCCAGAAGTAGAATTGCCAGTTACACTTACAGAAGAAAGTGCTGTTAATTTCAGCGCCATAAATAAAGCAATTCCTCTAGAAGCAATCGATCAGTTTATTATTCCTCACGAAGCTGAACACGATGAACTCACTGAATACGTTCCTTGTTTTCGATTGCCAGATACAGGAAATATCCATGCTATTGTTTATTGGAAAGCTGGAGTTCTGAACTATGAATACAAACTCATTACTTACGACAAAAATGCGGAATTAATAGATGGTAAAGTCATCGCCGCAACAATCACCAACGGAGAATCTATCGTTCGTACGGTAGCAACTATAGATCCAGACTGGATAATACACTCTGTTGTTGGTGAACAAAAACTAGATAGCCGTAGTCCAAATACTGCCAGCAAGGCTTTTAACTTGGAAATGCTAGCTACAGGAGAAATTATTTTCTCTCTAAATGAAGATAAATTATGAAACATAAAAGAAATAGAAACAAAACCAAAAAACTGAGTCCAGCTGCTCTTCAGAGTAGGGTGCTCAAGCAATTTATTATTAATCCCAAAAAACGTTACAACGCAAAACAACTCATTCAAAAGGCTAAGCTTAATAATAATCGAGATTCAGTGAATCTAGCCTTAAAAGAACTTGCCAAAAAGAACCAACTAATTTCAATTAGTGAAGGTAGATACAAGTTGAACAAAGCTGCCATGGACGGCGTGAAACTAGGCAAGAAAAGCAATAGCGGTTCAAAACGAACCTACACAGGAAAAGTCGACATGACTAGATCAGGTTCTGCCTTTATTGTAATTCCAGATATGGAGCAAGATATTTTCGTCGCTGAGAAAAACCTACTTGGAGCTCTAGATGGAGATACCGTCAAATTAACTAGTTCTAATATATCTGGTGATAGAAGGATGTCGGGCAAAGTGATCGAGATCGTAGAAAGAGGCCAATCAAAGTTTATTGGAAAACTATTTAAATTCAAAAATGAAAGTTTTGTAGAGGTAAATCACAAAGGACTACTTTTCCAAGTTGATATCAATGGTGCTGAAGCGGAAGAAATTCCGCATGGACATGCCGTAAAATTGTGCATTAGTAGTTGGGGAAGAGATAGTTTAAGACGAAGCTTTCGAGGAAAGAACATTGTTGATCTCGGACCATCTGGCAATAATGATGTTGTCATGACTGAAATTTTATACAACAATGGTTTTGCTCAGGAATTTCCTAAAATCGTGGAAGATGAAGCTAAGAACTTGCACATGGTTATAGATGAACAAGCCTTAGCAGAACGACGAGATTTTAGAGGAATCTTTACAATTACGATTGATCCCGACACGGCAAAAGACTTTGATGATGCATTATCATATCAAGTTCTCAAAAATGGAGATATCGAAGTAGGTGTTCATATAGCTGATGTAACACATTATATGCAAGCAGGCACAGAGCTTGATCGCGAAGCTGCCGAACGAGCCACTTCTGTTTATTTAGTGGATCGTGTTGCTCCCATGTTACCTGAAATGTTATCAAATGACTTGTGCTCATTAAATCCTCACGAAGATAAATTTTGCTTTAGTGCAGTTTTTACCTTTAATAAGGCACATAAGTTGAAAGATCGGTGGTTTGGAAAAAGCATTATTCATAGTGATCGCCGTTTTACATACGAAGAAGCTCAAGAACGCATCGAAGGTAGTGATGGTGATTTTGCTAAAGAGATCCGTGTACTTGACACAATTGCAAAAAAACTCCGTACCTACAGATTCAAGAATGGCTCTATATCCTTTCAATCTCCTGAACTTAAGTTCTTGTTAGATGAAAATGCAGATCCAGTTGAAGTATATGTGAAAGAGTCTTTTGATGCACATAAATTAGTTGAGGATTTTATGCTTCTTGCCAATAAGGAAGTCGCGATCTTCATCAATAAAAAGGCTAAAGGCCAAGAGATCCCTTTTGTATATCGAATACACGATGAACCAGATCCAGAAAAACTAGCTGACTTTGCCAGTTTTGCCAAAGAAATGGGCTTACAGATGAAACTAGATAGTCCTAAACACATTGCAGAATCTTTTAATAATTTGGCTGAACAAGCGGAAACAAATGATCCCCTGAAAGTACTAGAACCATTGGCTATTCGTACAATGTCAAAAGCAGAGTATAGTACCAACAATATTGGCCACTATGGTCTAGGTTTCGAAAACTACGCACACTTCACATCTCCTATTCGTCGATATGCAGATGTGTTAGTCCATCGAATCTTGGAGAAAAACCTAAAAGGTACAAACCGACAGGACAAAGGTAAACTTGAAGCTAGATGTAAGCATATATCGCTACAAGAACGAAAAGCCGTAACAGCGGAGCGAGAGTCAATTAAGTATAAACAAGTACAATGGGCAAAAAGACATGTAGATCAAGAATTTGAAGCTTCCATTAGCGGAATGATTGATAGAGGCCTTTTTGTAACGGTCAAAGACTCCCTAGTTGAGGGTATGATTACTTTTGACCAGTTTCAAGATCAGTTTGAATTACAAGGACGATTTAAAGCTACTGGAAAACGAAATGGTGAAGTTTACAAAATGGGTGATGTACTGCGAGTGAAAATAATCAGTGCTGATCTAGATCGTAGACAGATCGAGTTATCTCTTGTAGAAAGCGAATAATAGTAGATACTCATCTCAAATACTTGATCAATTCAAAATGTGAATAAATCTCATTGGATTATCTACTTTCTGCTTTTTCTTCTTCTAGAGTAAGTGTTGGCTCTGATGCTAGCTTCTTTACTTGATTACAGGACATAAAAATATCAGAATCAACAAAAATAAACTATGCGCAATTCTCATCCTATGCATTTCTTTTTTGAAGCTGTATAAACTTCCAACTCATCTTGTTCTCTGCTGACAATTCTATTAACTTATCAACTGCTTCTATTGCTGACTTATATCCCTTTTCTCCATCCACTTTAATCACACTCTTCTTCTCCTTATCAAGCTTCTTTCGAACTGCCACATAATGATCTTGCGTCTCTTTTGAAAACTCCTTAAAATATACTTTTTCAAAGTCTGCCCGCAGAGCTTTTCTCAAAAAATCATCCGTTTCATAAAAATCAAAATCAGATGAAACATCACCGTTGTAGGATTTTTCAAGAAGAATAAATCTTCCTTGTGGAACAAGAGTTCTTCGCACTTCAGCTAAAACTCGATCTACTTCCTTATGACTGCTAATCGAATTCATCGAATAAACCATATCATAGTAATCGTAGTCAAGCTGTGTCTGATCAAAATCCCGCTGCAGACAACTTATGTAATCTTGTTGCTCATACTTTTCAACATCACTTTCCATCATATCCAATGCTTCTTTTGTCTCACAAAGTATGGTGATCTTACATTGATATTTTGAAGATAAATAGATGGGAACAAAAGAATTCCCGTCCGATAAAACTAGTATCTTATTTGATTTTTTAATTTTTGGAAATAAACGTTCAATTCTTTCTAGAGTATTCTGCTGACTTTCCTCCAATGTATTGGAGTCCTTGAGAAAAGTCCCTACAATATAATTGTCCCAATTTGATGCTTGTAATTTCTTTAGGGTAGGATCCGGAGCCTCTTTTCTGTACATGTATGATTACTGTTTATTCGATGTTTCAATTACTTCTATGTTAACAAGGAGCAAAATCTAATTTTGGAATATCTTCGGACTCTTCTGCTTAATAGAAATCGTGACTAAGCATAAAGATATAGAAATCCTACAAACCCTACTGATTTAGGTAAGCTGTGAAATCCGTTAAATCACTATTACGACAGAAAATTAATACAGCACTTCGTAAGCAAAATTATCTTATTAATGAAATACAACTCCTCGAGCGTAATCAGTTTGGCTCTTTAACACAACTCGCTCAATGAATTGTCTAATATAAAACCCCTGACAATAATTAATTCTTAATGATCTTTTGAAACATGATTTGTTCCTCAGCAATATTCTAAATTCTAACAAAAAACAATCCTGAAAGAAGACTGCTAAGATCTATGGTGATCTCTCTTTCGTTGACGTAAGTTTGAAAAACCTGCCCAGCATTGTCAAGCACACCAATAATGAAATCCTCCGTATTTCCTTTTATTCGAAAAATACCCGATGACGGATTTAGATATGCAACAATGCTCAGTGGATTTAAATCAACATCGGTAGAAGATAGTGCGTTTTCAAAAAACACACGGCTATCTCCACTTTCTGTATCAAAATAAAGTAAGCGCTGCCAAACGAAATCTACTATCATTTGATAGTTATCGGATCGATAATAGGCGGAACTACAAACGTTGCCGGTGCTTGTTCCTCATAGATAGACATATTGCTAATTAAGCTCGCTAAAAAGTATAAGCTTGCTCTACCATGCGGTGCATCATCCTCATATAGATTAGTAACCAAGATGTTTCCTACTTCTGTTTCTAACATCAATTCAGCCAATATAGGTCCAACCGGAATCATTTTAATTTCGTGGTCTGGTCTCTGTATAAGCAAAAAGTCGTGGTATTCAATCCACCAGTCATGAAAGTCACCTAAAGTGTAATCATGATAATCAGCTAATTCTGTGGGTGTGGGTGGAAAACTTGCAAGGTAGGGAGCCATATCCGGCCAATTCTCATAAATATATTTTCTTATACTAACTTCTTGTATTTGCAACCAATCAGAGATCGTCCTAGTCGCTGAAGTCGGGCTAGTACCATTTGGGTCATTAAAGTACGGAATTGAATCTCCTTGCCACTGCATAAAGTTTCCAGCAGTTATCAAGACACTGTTAAAATCAGCTTCATCGAAGGTCTCATTATCTGAATCCCATACTGCTGGAACAATGTCATATCAACATTGAGCAAAAGATGGAAGGTTTATATGCTGTTGCAAAAAACCATACCGCCCAGTCGCTCCATAACCATGGTTTCCTTGGTCGGCAAGTAAGTATAACCAATGAGGAATCATTGTCTCATCACTAGGTGTTGGAACGGCTGGTGGTCTATGGTCTAATAAGCTATAACCAAAAATAAATTGCCTAACATCTTGCTGAGCACTGACTGAGATTGAATATAAAATAAGAAAAACTATATAGCTAATAAACTTCATCGATCTATATTATCTGTTCTATATTAAGAGTGAACATCACATGTAATTGCTACCTTTCTGATAAGTATCGATAAATTACAAAATAATCGAGATAGTTAGGATTTGAAGTAAATAGTATTTTTTGAATTAGCTAGTTGGAAAACTTTCGGTGGCTTTCGCCAAAAAGGACTCTGGTTAAGCACTAGACTATGAGGAAAGGCTAAACTTGACCAGCTAGTCTTTTGAAGGAAAAAGGAATATACAGAACGGAAGTATATAAAAAAAGAGACCCCTTGTGAACACTCACAAGAGGCCTCTACTACGTAACCTTTATTGTTTGATAAATTTCTGTGCACTTCTAGTTTTGTCTGAAGTTACAGTCATTATGTACATTCCAGATGCAAAATCATTCAACATTACATTCATGCTTGACTGACTTGCAGCCATTGTAAACTGTTGAATAACCGATCCATTAATATCAAGTATTGTGACAAGCTTTTCTTCTTTCACATCACATGTAACAGAAACCTGATCCATTGCTGGATTTGGAGCAATTGTAAATAGATTTGAATCAAAAGTAGTCTGATCAACATTAACAATCATAAGATCACATGATTCAAAAACATATGCATCAACGATTGTATCTTTAGCTTCCATTGTCAACAAACGATTAATAAATTGTCCTGAAGGATCAGTAATAGTACAATCTCCTTCTTCCAATTCTTCATAAGTTGCACCATTTACAAATTTGTACTCAACCATCGCAGGCGCTAATTCAACAGTAACAGAATATATTCCATCTCCATCAGAATCATCCATCGGCGTAGCATCTGGTGACCAATTATTAATTAAACCTCCTGATAAAAACACACCGCCATCAACAGTTTCTCCGTTCATATTTACATTGAAAGTCGCCATGTATTTCTGAGGTGCCATACCAGCCTCAAGACAAATATTATCAATGTAAGATGTTACATCTACGGCAGTTCCTTCCATTCCAAAATCAACAAATAAAACTAATTGTGTGAAAATATCACCAACAGCATTTGTCATGTCATCCTCTAATCCATCTTCAGCAAGGTCAAAGCATAATGTTTCCCAGTCGTTAACAACTGTATTGTTTTGAGTAGTAATCCAATTAGCACCTCCAGTAGTTGCATTCTCCAACTTTACTGAAAGACTTCCTAAGTGATCCATATGTACATCTACACAGATTTGACCGCCATTAGTACAGTCAATATCTCCAGTTCCTGGGTTCAATGCGAAAGCTCCAGCATATGTTAATGCCCCTGCAGGCTTCACGTGTTCCAAAACCGTTGAAGAAGTATTGATTCCAGTAGGGTTTGGATTATCAATTATGTTACCTATTGTACCATCTAATGAACTACCAAAATATTGATATTCTGTAGAAGTCTCTGGTGTTTCCCAATCAAGAAAACATCCTGTGCTTACAGTTGGTTTTTCCAAAACGATATTATCAAAGTAGTAGATTTGATCTTCATCTCCACCAGGAGTTCCAAAATCAGCAAATAATACTAATTGTGTGAAAATATCACCAACAGCATTTGTCATGTCATCCTCTAATCCATCTGCTGAAAGATCAAAACATAACGTTTCCCACTCTCCAGTAACAGTGTTACTCTGAGTAGTAATCCAATTAGCTCCTCCAGTTGTAGCATTTTCCAATTTGAGACCTAAGTTTCCAAGGTTGCTCATGTGAACATCCACACAGATCTGACCTCCTGTTGTGCAGTCGATTTCTCCCGGACCATCACCAGCAGCAAATGCACCAGCCCAAACCTGTGCGCCAGCTGGCTTTGTAAATTCTAGAACCATTGATGATGTATTGACACCAGTTGGGTTTGGATTAGCAATTGCACTTGCTTGTGAACCATCTAGAGTACTTCCAAAATACTGATAAGTACCTGAAGTTTCTGGAGTCTCCCAATCAAAAATTACTTGGGCCTGTAGAGCAGCACCAAAAGTTAAAGCAAAAAATAAAAGTAGTAAATGTGTTTTCATAATAAAATATTAGGTTAAAACGTAGTTAATAAAACAAATAAAATTACACCGCAAAGGTACGCTGTCAATTTATATTTTTGACATAGTTAATACATATTTGTAGTTTTGTACTGGTAAAACACTACATCAAGGCTACATCAAAAAGAAAATGCTAAGAATTTAAATGCATCGGCCATAAATAAAAAAACTTGCTAAACAATTGTTTTTCAACAGTTTATAAACAGTTTGGTATAATTATACTATGGACAATTCTCGTTTTTGGCACTACATCCCCACTGTTGATATTAGCACAAACTCCCAATATTGGTATCCCACCAATATTTCATTATGAAAAAACCACATATCACGGAGGAACCCAATCTTGGGAATCCTCTATTCTTGAAAATGGCAATATCGTCTTTGCAAACAATGATGGTTTGCTTGTTTTCGACGGCTCAACCTGGAAAACACACCGTTTACCCAAAAAAACGATATGCAGATCTATTTCAATTTCTCAAGATTCTAGAATCTATGTTGGTGGACAAGATGAGGTCGGGTTTTTCTCACCCGATAAAAATGGTGAATTACACTATTCTTCCATTAGAGAGCGAATCCAAAAAAAGGATCTCCCAATAGACGATATCTGGAATTTTGTTTCTGAAGGTAAAAACCAATACTTCAGATCAAACGAAAAAATATTCTTTGATAATCGAAAGGATTCAATCTATTCTGTAGCGTCATTTCCAACCATAACAAACTTGTCGAAAGTTGATGAAATTGTATATTTTGCTGTGTTCAATGAGGGCTTGTTCAAAGTTCAAAACGGTAAAGTAAGTAGGTGTGCTGATTCCAACATATCTGATATTACGATAACAAGTATGTGCTCGTACGAAAATGGATTGCTACTAGGCACTTTAAAAGATGGTCTTTTTCACTATTCAAATGATAAGATCAAGCCATTAAAAGTCGACTACCAAAGTTTTCTACTTGAATCGCGAATACTACAAGTATACGAAACCAATCAAAAAAAGATTGTGATCGCAACTGAACGCAATGGCGTTGTTATTGCCAATTCTTCTCTTCAAGCAGTCCACCATATTAACAAAATTAAAGGCTTGCAGAATAACATTGTGCGTACAGTTCACGAAGATCATGCCGGATCAATTTGGGTAGGAACAGGCAACGGTATTGATCAAATTCTTTTGCAGGATGGAACACAAGTTTTCTATCCCGATGGAGAAGAACAGGGGTCTATTTATGACATTTTAGAATTTAAAGGGAAATACTACTTTGCGACGGGTAACGGTTTATACTTTTTAGAAAAAAAAGATCAATATGATGCTTTCCAAAAAGGTAGCTTTCAATTAGTAAAAAATAGCATGGGTCAAGTCTGGGGTGTTGACACTATAGATGGTCAATTGCTTATGGGACATATCGAAGGAGCTTTTGTGATTAAAGGTGACAACGCCGTTAAAATTTCTCCCACAAACTCAGGAACCTGGAAATTCGAAAAACTCAATGATAGTATTCTTGTAGCTGGTACTTATTTTGGTTTAGATTTTTATACAAATAAAAATGACGACCTAAAGTTCATTGCAAACTCACAAGAGTTCAAAGAATCCTCTAGAATTATTGAGGTCGATCACAACATGCAAATTTGGGTTTCACATCCATATAGGGGCGTATATAAAATAAATGTGACTCCAAGTCTCCGGCTAGAAATTAGAAAGTATGGAAAGGGACAAGGTCTATACTCTGACTATCTTAATTATGTTTTCCAATATCAAGAGGGAATAATCGTAACAAGTGAAGTTGGCATATATAGCTACGAAGAAAAGCTAGACAGTTTTGTTAAAAAACAAGAGTGGACAAAGCTAATAGGTACAAAGACCAACGTCCGTCGACTATTTCCTTTAGACGACAATCAAGTAATCTATTCAACAGCTACGCACATTGGCAAACTATTACAATCATCCCAAATAGGAGATCCTGCCATATTACTTCAGAAGTGGACACAACATGCCGAGTCTTTAGTAAAGGGGTTTGAATTTATTTACCCGATGAACGAAGAAAGCTTCTTTCTAGCATCTGACAAGGGTGTTATAATTCACTCCCTTGGTAATAGAAAATCCGAGAAAATCCTATCCGTCCGCTTTAACAATATAAAGATAGTTGAAGACACAATCACAGAAGTATACAATGGATTTGGAACTGTACAACAAGGCCTAAAACTTGAACCAATCAAAATACTATTCAGTTCACATATAGCTCAAATATGGTCAACCCATACCAACCTACGGAATTTAGATTTTGGTTAGAGGGTATAGAGAATAATTGGAGTTCATGGAATGTTGATCAATACAAAGATTACACCGGATTACGAACTGGACAGTACACTTTTCATATCCAAGCACGTAATGATACACATGGAAAAAGTGAAATTGGTAGTTATTCATTTACGGTCAAACCAAATTGGTACGAAAGCAAACTTGCATTCATACTCTACTCAATATTTGCATTATTTGGGTTGCTTGTCTTTTCAATTTTTGTACAAAAACGATACAGAAATGAAGCCATTGTTCTAAAAGAAGAACAAAAGCTATCACAAGAAGAAATTGAACGTTTAAAAAATGAAAAATTAGAATCAGAGTTACAGTATAGAAACAAGGAGTTAGCTAGTTCTACTATGCACCTAGTACAGAAAAATGAAACTATTACGAAAATCAAACAGGAATTAGACGGTATTTATCAGAAAGTGAAGGATGCAAAAATTCGTCGAGAACTGCGAAAAGCCATCACTCTTATCAACGACAATGATCGCCTTGAAGGAGAATGGGAAAACTTTGCAATGTACTTTGACCAAGTACATACAAACTTTCTTAAAAGGCTCAAGTAAAAAGTTTCCTGAATTAAGTTCTAAAGATCTAAAACTAGCCGCTTACCTTCGGATGAACTTGACAACAAAAGAAATTGCACCTTTACTTAATATTTCCATTCGAGGTGTAGAAATTAGCCGATATAGGCTTCGTAAAAAACTAGCCCTTGAAACAGAAACAAATCTGAATGAATACATGATGAACTTTTAATCGTCTAAAAGACAGCAAGATTTCGGACCAATAACAAAAAACGCACTGAAATTCCTTTACCTTTCTCATGGTCAATAAGAACTCATTCTCATGTATTGAATTACAGGCCTAATTCATCGAATTTCTCATCTAGTTTATCGCTAGACGGTCTTGGAGCATCAGCTGAAACAATCATACCTTCTGGATCGACAAGAATAAACCTAGGTATGCCTTTAATTTGATAATCTTGGACAAATTTAGACTGCCAAGCATTATCCGCCATCAGTTGAGAGCCGCCTAACTCCTTATCTTTTACCATGTTTCTCCACGTATCGTATGCTTTCGATTCATCAATAGAAATACTTACAAATTCTACATTCGAATCATGGTACTTTGCTTCCTTCTCCTTAAGTGATGGTATTTCGCCTATACAGGGTCCACACCATGTAGCCCATACATCAATGTAAACATATTTTCCTCTGTAATCCGACAAAGCAGATGTTCCACCATTATAATTTTCGTACTCAAATTGAGGTGACAAATTCCCATTTGTTAAGCTTTGAAAAAGACCATATTGTTCTTTCATTTTTTTAATATCTTTTGCATTTGTTGAATGCTCATTGAAAAAAGTGAAAAACTCATCTAATCGCTCATTTGGTGTTAGTAAATATTGCATCGTTCCATACAATATGCTATTTCTGATATTTCCTTCAGGTAGCGCGGACACTCTTTTTAGAAAAACATCTTCATATCCAGCTGAAGTATCCTGATTCATCTCAATGTTAAAATGTGTACTCACCAATTCCGCATATGAAGGGTTTTCTATGAATTTTTCTTCATCTGTTAGATCTACTCCTGCTAATGGATCTTGAAATTGCTCCGATAAATCATCGATTTTTTTGTCCGCTGCCAATGGGTAAATATATGTGTTCTTCTTTTCATCTATTTGAATTCGTTCTTTTTCCAATGAAACCAATTCTGATGGAAGGTCACCCACTGCAAGTAGACTATCAACTAATTTTGATCCTGCTTCCAAAGATGCTAAAAACTCGTTTGGCTCGAGCCCAAAAAGGCGCCGTTGTGATAAATACTTACTCGTAATATCTTTCTTCGCTTTATAATAATCCCATACTTTCTGATGCGGAGGCTCAAATTCAGCGCTAGTTTGGAGGTCCTTTGCGTCGCCTTCAAACTTTATCGCCTGTCCAGGCTCAAGGAATGCTTGCAATCTATTTCTTTGATAAATGAAAGAATAAAGTCCACTCCTTTGGATTATAAATGTATCCTTTATTACACCCTCTACGATTGTGAAGTCTTTTGAGTATCCTGGCCCTTCCACTATCAGTTTTGTGTCTGTTTTTGCTCCATTTAAGGTTGCATCCAAACTGTTAATTGATTCTGAGCTCTGACAAGCCGC
>CALSOU010000004.1 GCA_943788055.1 uncultured Saprospiraceae bacterium | reverse complement strand
TAAATTTTTGTTAAGTGAAATAATCTTGAACACAGACAAAGATATATCTATATTTCCTTCATACAAACATATTATCCTCTTTTTTTCGTTCTCAAACACCTATAATTATTGAGCTTCAGCCTTTTTCAGATAGCATTTTTGTACAAATTTAAGCTATTAACCACACTAATTATCAAAGGCTATCTAGCTGAAACCCTTATAGATATTAGCTTTGACAGGTCACATACGTGCCGAAACTAAAGTAGTCCACATCAAACGAGTGTTAATTCAAAAAAGTCAAAAAAAAAGCAACTTTTATATCATGAATTACAAGAAAAGTAATGTTTTGTAGGTAAAATCATAGTCTTAACAACCTTAGAGCACAAAGAATAATTGGACTTTTGACCTAGAAAAGTCTATTTTTGAAACGATTTTAGATGTAAATACGTCAACTATTTAAAACCAAATGATGGTAAAATTCTTAAAGAAAAATATATTTCTTATCGCTTTGTTCATTTCTGTCGGCTTTACGGTAAACGACAACTACTTCTTGTGCAAAAAAAGTTGGTTGTGCTATCAATGACAATATCGGACCAAAAACCAATCGAGATGGAACGCTAAAAATGAAAAGGGGAAAAAGCTCTTTATATGGCAAAAAACGTCGTAATAGAATGCCTAGATAATATACATACGCTCAGATACTTGAACAGCCTAATCAATGTAATTCATCTTTCTTAACCTATCGTCTCTTTAAAATTTTCCTTATCCATAGTGGTAGAATAATTGTCCCAGCTATTAATGTAGTAAAATTGCTAAATTGTGATTCTATGAAGCGAATTGTTGCAATCATCTGTTTTACCTTGTGGGGCTTGACCCCCAAAACACAAACCGTAGGTATCATTGACTACGAAGCTCCCCTTGATTTAGGCTATATCCTATTTGCTCCTAATTCGAATAAATTCGTGTATCTGATTGATCCATGTGGATATAAAATCAATGAGTGGAGCATGCCTAGTGTACCAGGAATGATTGCTAAGCTTAATAATCAAGGAGAGTTAATTTATGCTCAACGCGAGTCTTCTCTCCTATTTTCAATGGTGGCGGAATCGGAGGAAGAATACTTTCGTATTCATGGGATGGGGAGCAACTGTGGAATTTACCTGTAAATACTCCGGCATTTCATCAACACCATGATATGGAAATACTTCCTAACAATAATATACTAGTGCTTGGGTGGGAATTTCATGAAGTATCCGAAGCAACGGCAGGAGGAAGAGAGACAGTTCCTTCAGGTGGTCTCTGGAGTGAGACGATCAGAGAATACCAAGTTGATGAAACTGGTGAGGCGACGGTTGTTTGGGAATGGCGATCGTGGGATCACGTAATTCAAGACATATTGCCCGTCAAACCAAACTATGGGATTATAGATCAAAATCCTGGTAAGATAGACATCAATTTTGCGCCAACTGGAGCAAACTTTTCTGACTGGATGCATGCAAATTCACTCGATTATAATCCTGAGTTAGATCAGATCATAATTAACATTCGAAACTTCGCGGAATTTTGGGTCATTGATCACAGCACGACAATCGAAGAAGCCAAAACAGATACCGGAGGAATATCAGGCCAAGGTGGACAGATTCTTTATAGATGGGGAAATCCTCAAAGTTATAAGATGGGTAATGATGAAGATCGAAAATTTTACGGCCAACATGATGCGCATTGGATTGATCAAGGTCTTGACGGTGCTGGCAGTATAATGATATTCAACAATGGCATTAGTCGTCCCGAAGGAAATTATTCAACAATTGAGACGATAGATCCTCCACTAGAAGGTTTCTCTTATAATTATGATCAAACTGCCTACGGACCACTCAATAGTTCAGTCATCTACGGAAACCAGGACGGGGAGTTCTTCTTTTCAAGTAGAATAAGTGGTTCACAGCGTCTCCCAAATGGAAACACCCTGATTTGCTCAGGTGTAAAAGGTATATTATTTGAGGTGAACTCTGAACAAGAAATTGTCTGGAAAATATGTGAAATCCTAGCGGTTCGACGATCTTAGAACAAGGGGATACTCCAGGTAATTCGATACAAGTTTTTCAAGCTATAAAATATGCACCTGATTTTGCAGGATTTGCTGGTAAGACTCTAGAACCTACAGAAAGAATTGAACTTAACCCCATTGACAACTGTGATCTGAATACCACAAATAATAAAGATTTAACGAACATCGAAACTCTAAGATTCAATAGTTGGATTGAAGACAGGCTTTATATAGAACAGACTATTCCTAGAGAATTAGATATTAAGATATACAATACCTCGGGAATGCTCGTTTATTCAAAAAAAGAAAATGAACGCTCAATAGCTTTGGATCTTCAGATTCAGCCTGGTGTATATTTTATGGGTCTTTCACCCGAAGGAGAGCCTAGTGCTATTCACAAAATTTATGTTGCTCATGAATAGAATCATATTATTAATACTAATCTTCGCAATTGGTAATTCTTCCTACAGCCAAAGAACAGTTGGGCTAATAAGCTACAAGCCCTGGAAGGTTTTTGAAGGTTACAATCTAATCTACCCTCATAATCAAAGTGATGTGTTTCTTTTGAACAATTGCGGGGAAATAGTTCACAAGTGGGAAGGCGAAGATGACACAAGACCGGGAAATACTGCATACATCCTCGAGAACGGCAACTTGGTTAAAACAAGTAGATCAAGTAACTTTATGGGCGATCCGATTTGGGCAGGTGGAGGCGGTGCTACTGTTGAAATTCGCTCTTGGGAAAATGAGCTTTTATGGTCGTATACCCTCAATAATGATACTGCTCGTTTACATCACGATATAGCGATACTACCAAATGGCAATATAGCTATGATTGCATGGGAGTTAAAAACTGAGGAGGAAGCAATCGAAGCTGGTAGAAACCCAGATCTGATTGCAGATGGCGAAGTATGGAGTGAAATGATAATGGAGGTAAAACCTCAGACTGACGAAGTTGTTTGGGTATGGAAAGCCTGGGATCATTTAATTCAAGATTACGATGAGACCAAAGCAAACTTTGGGATTATTGGCGATAAAACCTGAACGAATAAATTTGAATTACGATTCAAGCGAGGGATCAGCGGATTGGCTGCACATGAATTCACTGGACCATGATCCGATGAACGACCAACTTCTAATATCTGTACCAACCTTTGATGAAGTATGGGTGATCGATCATTTTACAACGACTGAAGAAGCGGCGAGCTCAACTGGAGGTTTCGCAGGTAAAGGTGGTGACCTACTTTATCGATGGGGAAACAATGCTGCGTATCATCAAGGAACCCTTGGTGATAAAAAGCTCTTTTATCAGCACGATGCTCAATTTGTTGATGATTTCCTTTCTCCGGCGCATCCACTTTTTGGCAAGTTCGCAGCATTTAACAATTCGAATTGGCGAAGATTTTAGTTCGGTTGTAGTGTGGAACAATACATACGACATGTATAATGCAAGTTTTGAAAAAGAAGGGTTGATTTTTTCGCCAGTTGATTACGATTTCAATCGACTTCACCCAGAGAATCCACAAGCCATGTATTCAACGGGTTTATCAAGTGTTCAAATACTTCCAAACAACAATTGGCTCGTAACCGATGGGCGAAATGGCTACTCTTTTGAGTTGACCCCAGATGATGAAATCGTTTGGGAATATATAACTCCATTAAAAGGTGGCGTCAGTGTACCGCAATTTACTGAACTCGAAACCAACAATAACCTTACATTTAGAATGAAACGATATCCTGTCGACTTTGAGGGATTTGCTGGTAAAACCCTGGAGGGGTCTGATTATCTCGAACTAGATGGCGACCCAAGTTTTTGTAATCAGATATTGCCTATTGAAATGACTTACGACAATGATCTACTAAATGTGTATCCAAATCCAGCCAAAGATGTTCTCACTATTGAATGGGAGTCTTTGGTCAATGAAAAACTACAGATAATTGATATTGTTGGTCATGTAATCTCAGAATTTGAAAGAAGTGGAGGAAGAATTTTTCTAGACGTCCATAATTATGAGCAAGGCTATTATTTTGTGAGAACTTCAAGAGGAGCTACTAAAAAGTTTATCATTGTACGATAATGAGCCTCAAGGAGTAACAAAGGGTTGACATTCAGTTGATTGAAGAACTTAAGAGTCAATTATTTATTTTTTAGTGTTTTTTACGGATAAAAGTTTGCGTCAATATAAATGTCTTTACTATCTTTGCATCCGCTTACGAAAAGAGTAGTAAGAAGCTTCTTTAGCTCAGCTGGTTAGAGCATCTGACTGTTAATCAGAGGGTCCAAGGTTCAAGTCCTTGAAGGAGCGCAACAAAGCCTCAGTTTTCTTCGGAAAATTGGGGCTTTTTTCATTGTCTGATTTCACCTCAACAAATCAAGCTTTCGTCTTTTACGCAATAAATCAAATAGGTGTTTGATCAAATATTCTCCCTATTTTTTTATGATTTTGTCGGTTTGGCTTAGTACTTTCGCTGCAACAGAAATTACACTGAAATAAAAGAATAGAAATGCGCAATATATTGTTAATTGGAGCTGGCAGATCAGCAACTAGTTTGATCAAGTACCTATTGGATAAGCGGAGAATGAAAACTTATTCATTACGATCGGTGATTTATCACTAGAGAATGCCAAAAAGTTTTTGTGATGGTCACTCGCGGGCAAAAGCGATCTTACTAGATATTTTTGATGAAGATCAACGACAAAAAGCTGTCCAATTAGCAGATTTAGTCATTTCAATGCTTCCTGCTCGGTTTCATGTTGAGGGTGGCAAAAGATTGCATTAGCTTCGACAAGCATCTAGTCACAGCATCTTATGTAAGTGACGAGATGGAGGCTTTAGATGAAGAAGCAAAGAAAAAGGGGCTTGTATTCATGAATGAAATCGGCCCTCGATCCTGGTGTTGACCATATGAGTGCAATGCAAGTAATCGATCGTATAAAAGATGCAGGAGGAAAGGTTCTAATGTTCGAATCATTTTGTGGAGGACTTATTGCTCCAGAAAGTGACGACAACTCTTGGCACTATAAATTCACTTGGAATCCAAGAAACGTGGTGCTAGCAGGTCAAGGTGGCGCAGCTGAATTCATTCAAGAAGGTACTTACAAGTATGTACCTTACCACCGACTATTTAGAAGAACTGAATTCCTCGACGTTGAAAATTACGGCAGATTTGAAGGGTATGCAATAGAAACTCGTTGAAATACAGAAGTATTTACGGACTTGAAGATGTAATGACATTGTACAGAGGAACTATAAGACGTGTTGGATTTAGTAAAGCATGGAATATGTTTGTTCAGTTAGGAATGACCGATGACAGCTACACTATTCAGAATACTGAAAACATGAGTTATGCGGAGTTTATTAATGTATTCCTTCCATATTCTCCAGTTGACTCGGTCGAATCTAAGGTAAGACATGCTCTGAAGATAGATCAAGATGATCTAATGTGGTACAAACTATTAGAACTCGATATATTCAACAGGAACAAGAAAATTGGAATTAAAAATGCGACTCCTGCGCAAGCTCTGCAGAAAATACTAATGGACAAATGGACCTTGAAGCCGGATGACAAAGATATGATTGTCATGTATCATAAATTTGGATACGAGCTCAATGGCGAGAAAAAGCAAATTGATAGCAAGATGGTGCTAATTGGTAAAGACCAGCATGTAACTGCAATGGCAATCACCGTTGGATTGCCAGTTGCTATGGCAGCTATTCGTATTCTTAATGGTGAAATAAAAACTCCCGGAGTTCAAAGACCGATTTCAAAAGAAGTTTACGGACCGATTCTCAAAGAACTAGAATCTCATGGTATTCAATTTCAAGAGCAAGAACTAGAGTACTTAGGATATAATGCGATTGGAGAAGCCGTATGCTAATGAACCAAACCGAATAAATTGCGTTCTCTATCATTATTAGATTACACATTGCCATTTCACAACGTAAAATCGTAAGAACACAGAAAAAATCTGCACTAACCTAAGTTTAGAGAATTTGTAATACTTTTATAGAAATAAAATCACAATCATGTCACAATCATTTGGAGTAGAAGACATTCGATTTGCATTTCCGTCATTATACATGGATCTATCGGATCTAGCAATAGCTCGAAGTATCGAGCCGGCTAAATTACAAAAAGGTCTAGGTCTTTATGAAATGGGAGTATGCGATACGGAAGAAGATGTCGTAACTCTTGCTGCGGATGCCCTAATTGATATCGTAAAATCAAACAATCTAACTCCAGAGGAAATAGGTAGAATTTATGTTGGTACAGAAAGTAGTATTGACGGATCAAAGCCAATTGCAAGTTACCTTCTTGGAATTCTGACTCAGTACTTTACAGAAAAAGGGCAGTTGGAAAACTGTTTGCGACATGTAGACGTGGTAGACATGACCTTTGCTTGTATCGGTGCAATTGATGCCATGCATAATTCGCTCGCATGGTTGCGCACAGAGCCAGAGCTTAAAGCTATCGTAATTGCCACAGATATTGCAAATTACGATTTAGCAAGTAGCGGAGAATATACTCAAGGTGCAGGCGCTTCAGCAGTGCTTTTGGCTAAAAACCCTTCTATTATGACAATCAGTCCCCAAGTAGGAGTATCTTCGGCCTGTGCACATGATTTCTTTAAACCTCTAAGACTCCATAGTAAAACTGATGTTGACATAAAAGGAATACATTCTTACGCAGAAGACATTGTATCTATTCACCGCGAGACACCGGTTTTTGACGGCCCATTATCGAATAAGACATATCAAGATAGAATCGTAGAAGCTTACAATCATTTCATTGAGAAATCAAAGGTACAAGCAGACATAAACCAGTATGATGCTTATGTTTTTCATTTACCGTACGCTTATCACGGCAGAAGGATATTTGACCAGCTATTTCTAGATGACCTTAAATCAAAAGGCAAACTAGAATCATTCTACTCCAGTTTAAGTGTCAATCGACCCGATAAAAGCACAATGGATGCAGATACTTATAAACAAGCAAAAAGGGCTTTTGCCAAAGCAATAGTTAAAAGCCCAGAATACAGTAGTATTGTTAAAAACAAAATCGAAAGAGGAGAACGCTTGAGTAGTAAAACTGGTAATGTCTACACTGCTTCGATATTTCTTGCACTGCTTAGCACATTAGAGCACCATGCTACCGATGATCAAGCACTAAACAAACTACTTTTCATAGCCTACGGAAGCGGCTCAAAATCGAAAGTATTTGAAGGTGTATTAAATGATAATTGGAAAGAGAAAGTTTCTACTTGGAAGCTAAATTCTCAGCTAGAAAATAGAACTCGAATAGATTTCGACACTTATGTTAATCTGAGATTGCATAAAATTACAGGCAACGTTAGTCCTACAAAACCTCAAGTTCATTTAGACAACAGTGGTATTTTGGAAACTAATAGATATGCAAGGGAATATAGACTTAACATAGCGCAGTAAATGAACTTAAATAATTAAGGAGCTAGACGTTTAATGCTCCAATCTTGATTTTCTTGAAGTTCATAAAGTAATCGATCGTGTAATCGGTTATCACGTCCTTGCCAGAATTCAACTTTCTGAGGGACAACTTGGTAACCGCCCCAGAAGTCAGGTCTATCAAGAATTTCCACATCTTTGAAGCGCTTTTCCACGTCACTTTGACGGACTTCTAGCTCTTCCCTACTCTCGATTTCTTGTGACTGAGGAGATACCCAAGCGCCGATTTGACTACCTCTTGGTCTTTTTTGGAAATAGTCCGTTGATTTCTCTTCTGAAACCTTTTTAGTATGTCCAGATATTCTAATCTGACGTTCACTTTCTTTCCATAAAAATAAAAGAGAAACAGATGGATTTGAGTCAATCTGCTGTGCTTTATGACTTCCATAATTCGTATAAAAAACAAAAGCACCGTCAACTATTTCTTTTAGAAGAACCGTTCTCACTTCTGGAGCTCCAAAAACATCTACGGTTGCAAGTATCATAGCATTCGGTTCTACGACATGATCGTTGATAGCATCGACCATCCAACGTTGAAACATCTCGATCGGATTCTCAAGTGCTGTACTCTCCAATAATGCTGACTTCAAATATTTCTTTCTCTTATCTTCAAAATTTTTCATAAAACACGGTGTTTTGACTGTAAAGATAAAACTAGTTCATATAATTGGCGCCTGTGCCTCGTTTAGTAACATAAATGGGTTGTATATATCATAATACCAAAAAAGCTCCATCGGTTTCCCAATGAAGCTTTTATTTAACTGAGAAGTAAAACTTCTACTCTTCTACATAGCCTTGCACTAGCAGTGAAACTTCATTACGTAATACCTCGATAAATCCTCGGTCTATCGCAAAAGTCTTTATACTACCATCCACTAAAGTCAGTTTTACTTTTCCGGTCATCAAAGAAGAAACAATCGGAGCGTGACCATTCAATACCTCAAACTGACCACTTGTGCCTGGTACATTCACAGCTTTCGCTTCTCCTGTGTAAACTTCCTTTTCCGGAGTTAAAACAACTATATTCATTTGTTTTAGTTTTAATTGTTAAGAGACAATTATGCGTCCACTTCAGCCAGAAGTTTCTCACCTTTCTCGATAGCCTCTTCAATACCTCCTACTAGATTGAAAGCTGCCTCCGGGTACTTATCAACTTCACCGTCAAGAATCATATTAAATCCTTTGATAGTTTCTTCGATTGGTACTAGTACTCCTTTCAATCCTGTAAACTGCTCCGCAACGTGGAATGGCTGAGATAAGAATCTCTGCACACGTCTTGCGCGGCTTACTACTAATTTATCTTCTTCAGATAATTCTTCAAGTCCTAGAATTGCAATAATATCCTGCAATTCGTTGTATCTCTGTAGTATATTTTTTACACGTTCTGCCGTATTGTAATGAGCATCACCGATTATTGCAGGATCAAGAATTCTTGATGTTGAATCAAGAGGATCCACGGCAGGGTAAATACCTAATGCCGCAATCTTTCTGTTCAATACCGTTGTTGCATCCAAGTGAGCAAAAGTTGTCGCTGGTGCTGGATCCGTTAAATCATCTGCCGGTACATATACCGCCTGCACAGAAGTAATTGATCCTCTTTTCGTTGAAGTAATACGCTCTTGCATAAGACCCATCTCCGAAGCTAGTGTTGGCTGATAACCTACAGCTGATGGCATACGTCCTAGAAGTGCTGACACCTCAGATCCCGCTTGAGTAAATCGGAATATATTATCAATAAAGAAAAGGATATCTCTTCCTCCGTTTGGATCACTTAAGTCACCATCTCTATAGTATTCAGCAATAGTAAGTCCTGATAATGCAACTCTTGCTCTTGCTCCAGGAGGCTCATTCATTTGTCCAAAAACGAAAGTCGCTTTTGAAGTCTTCATCTTTTCTTTATCGACCTTTGAAAGGTCCCATCCACCTGCTTCCATTGAATGAAGGAAATCATCACCATAGTTAATAATTCCTGCTTCAAGCATTTCTCGCATCAAATCATTACCCTCTCTTGTTCTTTCTCCTACACCTGCAAATACAGAAATACCATCATATCCTTTTGCAATGTTGTTGATCAATTCCTGAATAAGTACTGTTTTACCAACACCCGCTCCACCAAAAAGACCAATTTTTCCACCTTTTGAGTATGGCTCGATAAGGTCGATCACCTTGATACCTGTAAAAAGTATTTCAGTGTCAGTTGATAAATCTTCAAACTTTGGAGCATCGTTGTGAATCGATTTTCTCTTTCCAGTATTTGCCAAGGTAATTCCATCGATTGGCTCTCCAACAACGTTGAACAATCGACCTTTAATTTCCTCACCAACAGGCATTGAAATAGGTTCTCCTAAATCTTCAACTTCTGTTCCTCGAGTCAATCCATCAGTTGCATCCATTGAGATTGTTCTTACACTTTTCTCTCCCAGGTGCTTTTGACATTCAAGTATCAAATCTGCTTGCCCCGGTCTTTTGATAACTAGTGCATTTAGAATATCTGGAAGGCTTGATCCTTCACCAGAAAAACTTACATCAACTACCGGCCCAATGACCTGGCTGACTTTTCCAAGATTTGCCATATTCTTTTATTGGTTTTATGTCTTAATCATCTTTCCGAAACTCTTCGAAGCCGAAAAACTGCGAAATTGCCTTTCAAAATGATTTTCAGTAAAATGAACTTTTTAAAAATTGCTGCAAAGATAGGCTTATATCTGATTTTTTACATCATTACTGATATGAAAATTGCAGATATTTCAAATATTCTATCAAGGTTATTTTTTACCAAATCTCTGTCTTAGATTCCCTTCAATTACCTTGATTTCATTGGGATATTTAACCCAACACCCTCTAATCAGTTTCTGCTTTATTTAAAAACACGCTACTTAGAGAAGCAATTTTGGCCCTGATCGATTGATGTCTATTCAAACTAGTCTTTTTTTCTATTTTAGCGATCAAATGAATCAAAGCAAAAACAATCCACTAGTTAGTATAGTAATGCCGGCTTACAATGCTGAAAATCACATTCACGAATGTCTAAATTCTATCATTCGTCAATCTTATACAAATTGGGAATTAAGTATTGTTGACGATTTTTCTTCCGACAGAACGTGGGAAATCGTACAGAGTTTCTCAAAGAAAGATCATCGAATACGGTTATTCAAGAATACAAATAAAGGTATCATTCCTGCCTTAAGACTAGCGTTTAAGAAGTCATCTGGTGAATACATAACACGTATGGATGCTGACGACATCATGAAAACTACGAAGATTGAGACCCTTCTAAAGATTCCTACTGATCACAATACATCTTGTGTTACAAACTACGTAGAGTACTTTTCCGATGGCAAGCTACAAGGAGGCTTCATACGATATGCAAATTGGCTAAATGGTCTTATCGATAAAAAAGCACATTGGAAAGCCATTTACCAAGAATGTGTAATTCCTTCTCCAAGTTGGATGATGTCCAGAGACGTATTTGAGTCAATCGGCGCTTTTCAATCGGATCGATATCCTGAAGATTACGACTTATGCTTTCGACTGTATGAGGCAAAAATCCCCGTGATCGGTATTCCCCAGGTTCTGCATTTGTGGAGAGACCATCCCACAAGAGCGTCTCGCAACGATCCAAACTATATGGATCAACATTTTATTGACCTAAAGCTACACTACTTTGATAAATTAGATCTTGACAAATCTAAAACCCTCTTTTTGTGGGGTGGTGGTCCAACTGGTAAAAAGTTAGCCAAGAAACTTATTGACAAAGACATTACTTTTCGATGGTGTACAGGTAACCAATCTAAAGTAGGGAAACACATTTACGGCATAAAGATTGAAGAAGAAAAGGTGCTACTCTCATCTGATAAAAAGCAAATTATCTTTGCAATCAAACAGTCAGACTTCGTGCATAAAAATCCGTTTTTTGATAAAATATCGTCATCCAGTCATCAGCTTTTTAGGTTCTACTAATCACCAAAAACTTCTCGAAGACATTGCAAAAAAGAATCTGTCCAGATAAGCTAATACAGAAAACATTTTGTCACAAAAAATGTAGTAATGACAATCAATCATGTTTATTACAATGAGTAGATCGCTCAAATTCTTATCATATACTTTTTTTCTTGCAATAACAATAATCGGGATCTTCTCGATTTACAATGCGAGGTTTGAATTCAATTTTGAAGATTTCTTTCCACAGAATGATCCTGATCTTGAGTTCTTCTTAGAGTTTATCGATGAATTCGAGACCGATGATAACTTTTTTCTCGTAGCACTAGAGAATGAAGGTGGTATCTTTGAAGAAAAGTATCTGCAAGATTTAGATAGTCTGACAAAGGCTGTAAGAAATTTACCAAATGTGAAGGAGGTGATGTCTTTGACGACTCTATTCTACCCTGTTAAAACGCCTTTCGGCATTACTTCAATACCTGCAGTTCATCCTACAGATCCGGATAAATTTGAATCAGATCGGCAACAGCTTGCAAATGATGAAAGGTTTCTAAAGACTCTGGTGTCAGAAGATTTCACATCGTCAATTATAAACATAAAAGTAAAGGATAGTGTAAATCTTGAGCTTTCCAATGTTTTGGTGGTAGCCATTGACTCAGTTGTAAATAGTTTCGACTTTGAAGAGGCTCATTATCTTGGAAGGGCAAATTTCCAAAAGGAAATGATCGAAATGTCCAGCAATGAGATTATTAAAAGCTCAGTTTTAGCTGGACTTCTTGTACTTTTTATCATGATATTGATATACCGTAAGGTGGCCTCCGTCCTATTGACAATGTTTGCTATAGGTTTATCGATGATGGGATTTTTGTCCTATATGTGGCTTAGCGGACAAGCTTTCAATGCGATGGCTGGTCTATATCCGATCTTAATGATCATTGTTTCCACTTCAGATATAATACATCTTCTCTCGAAATACATTGATGAATTAAGAAAGGGCAAGAACCAGCGAGAAGCAATAAAAATTACCTTAAAAGATATTGGACTCGCTACTCTGCTTACCTCCATAACTACTGCCGCAGGTTTTGCTACGTTACTCTTTTCAAGACTGTCGCCGATTCAGAATTTTGGAATCAATGCAGCGGTAGGAGTATTAATCGCATTTGTAATCATCTTCCTATTCTGTGCAATTTTTCTCCCTATGTTCTCACTTGAACAACTCGCTCCAGAAAAACGAGGCATGAAATCATGGGAAAACTGGCTCGAAAAATGGTATCAGCAGACTCTTGCTGTACCTAGACGAATCTTAGCGGTTTCGGTGGCCATCCTACTGCTAGCTTTCTATGGAATAAGCACGATAACGACAAACTACAAATTGGCGTCTAACCTACCGCTAAAGGCAAAAATCACAGAAGACTACCACTACTTTGAACAAGAATACGCTGGATTTCGACCACTTGAAGTTGCTATTCAAGCGGGTGAAGGTAAGTTAATAACCGACTATGATGTAATGCAACAGATCGTTGCAGTTGAAAATCACATAAAAAGGTATCCTGCTATTGGAAATGTAACAGGATACAGTCTGATTCTGAAGAGTATTAATCGGATGATGAACGGTAATAAGCTAGAATACTATCAACTTCCTCAAGACTCCTCTACATTTGAAGCCTACAAGAAAATGGCATCATTGGCACCGAAAATGACAAACTCACTCTTACTCTCGGCAGATGGAAAAAAATCACGAATAAGCTCTCGTGTTGATGATATAGGAGCAGAGGAAGTTCAAGCAAGAGTAAACCAAATTGATCAATGGATAAGTGAAAACACAGATCCTGATTTAGTTACTTTCAAACTCACTGGAACTGCCATGATACTCGACAAAAACATGTTCTATGTGAGGGAATCATTACTAAAAGGTCTGGGTTTAGCTATTCTTATAGTTTCAATTCTCATGGTGTTATTATTTAAGAATATACGTTTGATATTAATCTCCATCATTCCCAATCTTTTTCCTCTATTGACCTCAGCCGCCATCATAGGTTTTATGGGGATAGAGTTGGAAGCTGGTATGTCTATTGTATTTGCCATCGCTTTTGGGATTGCGGTTGATGACACAATTCATTTTCTAAGTAAATTCAAAATCGAACGAAATAAAGGCAACAGCGTCGAAGACGCTCTGCACACAACCTTCATTGAAACAGGTAAAGCCATTATTCTCACATCCTTAATCCTCTTTTTTGGATTTATGGTTATGTTTTTCTCCATCCATCCACCAAGTCGATCTATCGGAATTCTCATTGCAGTAACTCTAGTCGCAGCCTTAGTTGCTGACTTATACTTGATTCCAGTCCTTATAAGAGGTCTATTTGCTAAGAAATCGTAAGACGGTTTAGTCCTAAATTTTGGGCAATCCTCCTAACGGAGGCGCTACGCTTCAGAGCTCTTATGTAACATTGGCACAAATTATGAAGAAAACATGATTCTTCCAGTTTTTAGATCTGCCGTAGCTGACGTGTCTGCCAAGTTTTATGCTAAGGACATGCATACTGGAGAATGATCAACAATTTAGACGGCGATCAGCGATCGAATGATGATTTATCTTGATGGTAAAGGAATTGAAATCGATGCAGTGCTACTCAAATCTATCCAACTTCCTGCAAGTCTTGCTAGAGCAATCGAGTCCAAACTAGAAGCTGAGCAGCAAGCTCAACATATGAAATTTGTCTTAGATCAATCACGAAGACAAGCTGAAGTACGAAGAATTGAAGCTGAGGGTGTAAGAGATGCTCAGATCGTCATTTCAGAAGGACTAGATGCGAAAATACTGCAATTTAAATCAATAGAAGCTTTTCTTAAATTAGCTAAATCACCCAACTCCAAGGTAATTGTTACCGACGGCGATTTACCACTGCTTATGGACAATAGTTTTGACGTTACACCAAAAAAATAATCCCTGAGTAAATATCAGTTTCTAATGCAATTAGACTTCCTGTCTGCATTTTTTATTTCTATTTAGCTTTGCTATCTTGTACGCTTATTGAGTACCATGAAAGCAGACTTTCAACACTATAAAACCTTTTGGCGTAAGCCTTTGAAATACACCTACCTTGACGAAGAAATCTATCTGCCAAACGGAGCTTCAATGGGTGGTGCACTGATGACTTTAGCGCTTGATTGGTACTCAAAAACAAATAATTGGGTACAAGCTGTTGAACAAACTAGAAAAATGTTCAGTTCGATGGAGTCTCTTTATTACTGGATAAAAAAATACATTTCGAGCTTCCATTCAACCCACAAGGCGACTCGATCTCTACAAATGGAACTTCGCATTTCAACATCGCTGATTCAATGGGAAATGCAGTCAATATGACCATCTCAATCGGTGAAGGTTGCGGATATTTTCTACCTGGCACAGACATCCAGATGAATAATATGATGGGTGAATCATTTTTGCTCCTTAAAGGATTCCATTCTTGGCCACCAAACCAGAGGCTTCAATCAATGATGACTCCTACCATGATGGTCGATCATCAGAAAAATCTGGTATTTGCCGGTGGATCGGGAGGAGCTGGACGCATACCTTACATGATTGCGAAGGTTTTGGATGGGATTCTAACCAAGAAACAATCTTTGCTAGAAGCAACAGTCGCTCCAAGAGTTTATGTTGATAATAATTTGACTCATGTAGAGAATGGGTACAAAGGTGAAATACCTAACCATTTAAAAAAACATCATTGGGCTGACAAGTCGCTTTTCTGCGGTGGAGTTCATAGTATTTATCGGAATGAGCACGGCGAATTTGAAGCATGTGGTGATTCGCTCAGATATGGAGTTTCCACTGTCTTTTGACTTATTCTTGAGTAACCGAAGGCTAAAAAGTATTACTTTTGCACAAAAATCTAATCAAATGAATATAAACAGAGATTTTCTTAGAGAACTTCAATTACAATCCAAAAATCCTGGCACGTGGACAGGTATGCAGTCACATGATTCCGGAACTTACATACCTTCTCATAGTCCAGTAGATGGAGCCTTAATTGGCGAGGTAAGTGTTACAACTAAAGAGCAATACGAAGAAGTCATTGCGAAAGCTCAAGAAGCTTTCAAAACGTGGCGAATGGTACCGGCACCAAATAGAGGTGAAATCGTGCGTCAGTACGGTGAAGCTTTGCGCAAACATAAAGATGCGCTTGGAAGACTTGTTTCCTATGAAATGGGGAAAAGCCTTACTGAAGGCTGGGGAGAAGTACAAGAAATGATTGATATCTGTGATTTTGCTGTAGGTCTTTCTCGACAATTATACGGATTGACAATGCATAGTGAGCGTAGTTTACACAGAATGTATGAGCAATGGCATCCTATGGGTATAGTAGGAATAATTTCAGCTTTCAACTTTCCGGTAGCCGTATGGTCGTGGAACTCAATGATAGCATTAGTATGTGGTGACGTTTGTGTATGGAAACCGAGTGAAAAGGCGCCAATTTGTGGTGTTGCTTGTCAGCAGATTTTCCAAGACATCCTTAAAGAAAATAACATCCCTGAAGGTGTAGTAAGTCTTGTGAATGGTGATTACAAGGTCGGTGAATTTATGTCAAAAGACCATAGGCTACCATTGATTTCAGCTACCGGAAGTACAAGAATGGGTAAAATTGTTGCTGCAGAAGTTGCTAGTAGATTAGGAAATACCCTACTTGAACTAGGAGGTAACAATGCCATTATTATTACTCCTAATGCCGATATGAAAGTTGTCCTAACCGGCGCTGTATTTGGCGCTGTAGGTACTGCTGGACAACGATGTACTTCAACTCGTAGATTAATTGTACATAACAGCCAATATGAAAAAGTAAAAGAAGTACTAGCTAAAGCATATGGTCAGATCAGGATTGGAAACCCATTGGATTCAGATAATCACATGGGACCATTGATTGATAAGGCGGCAGTAGAAATGTACATGAATGCTATAGAAAAAGCCAAAGCAGAAGGAGCTAATTTCATTGTTGAAGGTGGAGTTCTAGAGGGTTCTGGATACGAAAGTGGTTGCTATGTAAAACCATGTATTGCTGAAGCAAACAAGGACATGGCTATCGTTCAAACAGAAACGTTTGCGCCAATTCTGTATATCATGAAATACGATACGCTTGAAGAAGCAATTGCTATTCAGAACAATGTACCTCAAGGCTTATCTTCTGCAATCATGACAGATAGCCTAAAGGAATCAGAAAAGTTCCTATCTGCAGCTGGTTCAGATTGTGGAATCGCCAATGTAAATATCGGTACAAGTGGTGCTGAAATAGGTGGTGCTTTTGGTGGTGAAAAAGAAACTGGTGGAGGACGTGAGTCTGGATCCGATTCTTGGAAAGCTTATATGCGCCGTCAGACAACGACAATAAACTATAGTGATGTGGTGCCTTTGGCGCAAGGAATCAAATTTGATTTGTAGAAAACAGCACTGCTAAAATGCTAAAAGGGCGCTTGAAAATTTCAAGTGCCCTTTTTTTATTCTTCCTCTGATTCTTTAGGAATGTCTATTTTATTTAGAAGTTCATCCACACGATACATTTCGTCGACCATTTCATCAAGATAAAATGAAACTCGTGGTATCCTGCGCACATGACTCTTAATTCTATGTGCAAGTCCTTGACGAAGGCGATGCATGTTATCTCGCATCTTATCTACGATCAACTGCTTATCGTCAACATTATAAACGCTTAAATAAATCTTGGCAATTCCTAAATCAGACGACATTTTGACTCGAGTCACTGTAACGAGGGCACCTCCATATATATATGAGCCTTCCTGAAACAAGACTGTCCCAAAATGTCTACGAATCAATTCTCCTACTTGCTTTTGTTTTTTAGACTCCATGTTTACAAAATTAGCACTAATCAGTTTAAACATTCAAAAAAATATGTTTTCGACTTCAATTAAGATTGAAATACTCTGAAAAACATCCTACAATTGATAATTTTACACAAAACATTCCCTTGAAGCTTACAAGTCATACGCTGAATAGTTCAATAGAGTTCATTAAAGGGGTCGGGCCCCAAAGAGCAGACTTGCTCAAAAAGGAACTTGGAATACATACTTTCGGTGATGCACTGCTTCATTTCCCATTCCGTTATGAAGACCGTACAACCTTTTACAAGATAAAGGATGCTAAAGATAATGGCGTTTCAATCCAACTGAAGGGAACGATCTTTAGCAAGGAATTGATAAAAGGACAGCGTTCAAAACGTATTGTCTGCATATTGAAGGACTCCTCGGGGTTCATTGAACTCGTATGGTTCAAAGGAATTCAAGCGATCAACGCTATAGTACAAGTTCATAAAGAATACGTTGTTAATGGCCGTATCAGTGTCTATGGTGGTAAGAGAACAATGGCTCATCCTGAGCTAGAACTACTCAAGGAATATGAGGCAAAGCCAGGTGGACAGTTTGCACCTGTTTACTCCAGCACGGAGAAACTAAACAATCGAAACCTTGATAATCGCTTTAGACGAAATATAGTAACTGATATACTCCAACGACTAAGACCATCCGATATTCCAGAAAACCTTCCTTCTGAATTACTTCAAAAATATAGACTAGTATCGCGGTACGAGGCTATTATTGGCATACATCTTCCAAGTTCGCAAAGAATGATGGAGGCAGCACGAAGAAGGATTAAATATGAAGAGCTATTCTACTTTCAACTGCATTTAGCGCAAAATAAAGCTTGGAGAAAAATTAACTTCAAGGGGCATATTTTTGGTCAAATCGGACCTTACTTCAATACTTTCTACTCTACAAAATTACCGTTCGAACTTACCAATGCACAGAAACGCGTTATAAAGGAAATTCGTCGCGACTTAAAGGCAGGAAAGCAAATGAATCGACTACTGCAAGGAGATGTCGGAAGTGGTAAAACCATGGTAGCTTTGATTTCGAGTCTTATGGCACTTGATAATGATTTTCAAGCTTGTGTTATGGCTCCGACAGAAATATTGGCTAGTCAGCACCATATAGCTTTTACAGAATATATTGAAGGATTAGGTATAGAAGTGGCTTTTCTCTCCGGATCGGTAAAAGGTAAAAAACGTAAGATACTACTAGAACGACTAGCAGCTGGTGAGATTCATATTCTAGTGGGTACACATGCACTTATCGAGGATCCAGTTATCTTCAATAATCTTGGACTTGCCATTATAGACGAGCAACATCGCTTCGGTGTCAAACAAAGGAGTAAGTTATGGTCTAAGTCGAAGGAATTTCCTCCACATATCCTGGTTATGACAGCAACTCCTATACCACGGACACTTGCAATGACCGTATATGGTGATCTAGACATAAGTGTTATAGATGAACTTCCACCTGGTAGAAAGCCAGTTACTACTTTACATAAAAGTGAAACCTACCGAGGCAAGATTATGGAATTCATGCGCGAAGAAATTAAGCTAGGCCGACAGATTTATGTCGTTTACCCACTGATTGAAGAATCAGAAACCTTAGATCTTCAAAATCTTCAGAATGGATACGATCGTCTACTTGAATTCTTTCCTCGTCCTGACTACCAGATAAGTATTGTACATGGTAGGATGAAACCCAAGGACAAAGACATGGAAATGCAACGTTTCGTGCGAGGAGAAACAAATATAATGGTTGCCACAACCGTCATCGAAGTTGGAGTCAATGTACCTAACGCCTCTGTTATGATTATCGAAAATGCTGAAAGATTTGGCTTGTCGCAATTGCATCAGCTAAGAGGACGAGTTGGTCGGGGTGCCGCGAAGTCTTATTGTATTCTTGCAACTAGCTTCAAACTATCCAAAGAAGCAAAGGAACGTATTGCAACAATGGTTCGGACTAACGATGGTTTCGAGATTGCTGAAGCAGATATGAAACTAAGAGGACCGGGAAACATAGATGGGACACAGCAATCTGGACTGATGGATTTGGCACTTGTAAACCTTGCTGCTGACCGAGACATACTCAATGCTGCTAGAATAGATGCACTTGACCTGATCGCTGATGATCCGAAGTTGGCGAAACCTGAGCATAGGCTAATTATGCGTTATTCCGAGAAACTTGGAACCCGATTTAAGGCTTGGGGCAAAATATCATAGAACGATACCTAATCAAATTCATAGCAACCTGGATCAGGCATAACAGGATTTCTAGACCTACCAATGATATCAACATCTATCCCCATAATGGGTATAGCTCTATCTAAAGCAATAGACATAGAGTCTAATCTGAAATCAAAAGCTTGAACGTCATTGAAAACGGTATCTTGGACCGTCACATTAAGACAGTCAGAACAGTTTTCAAAGAAATTAGCAAAGTCAACGACCTCAAGTAATTCGTCTACTTGAACGATACAATGATCCAGTTGATATTCAAAATCATCTTCTTCACTACGATCATTAAAAATAACTTCATCTTGTCCATCTCCTATCATAACGCAGTTGTTCATTGTCAAATTAACAGGGTTGAAAAGTAAGCCTTGTAAACAAGTGGGTTCCAAACATCGAAAGTTGGAAACAGCTAGGGCTGAACCACCAGAATCGAAACTTGCCATTGTACAATAATTAAGTGTAAACTTTCCGCCGTAAGCTAATGTTACGGTTGCTCCTCCTGCATTATAAAAAAGACAATTTTCGGCGTAGATCTCATCTGCATGAAATCCTACTATACCACTTGAAATTTGATTATAAAACTGACATTGCTCAAATCTAGCTTCCGCTAAGGAATCAACTCTGACGCCGAATATCGAATTCTTGACAATCGTATTCTTAAACACCGAATTACGTGAGAGATCATTTACAATAATGCCAGCCCACTGTCCTGGAAGATCATCGTACTCTTGCTCCAACCTATCTCCTTGGATAACGACCGGCTCATCAACAGTACCATTAACTGTAATTCTCCCATTCTCAAGAACGACAATTATCCCATCATTGTAGGCGCCATTGTCCGTATTTACAACTCCACCATGCACATAAACATCAGTTCCGGCAGGAATAACTAGTTCACAACTATCAATTAACAGAACACCATAGATCACATACGGCTTTGGATCATCGAAGACTACTTGACCAAAATCGCAAGAGAGTAAAGCTTGACCACCTCTGTTATTATTGTTTGGAATATAATTTGCATTTTGACCCCATGCAGAAAGCAGAACCGATTGATTATTGCCATTAATCGAAAACCGTATGAAGTCCTCAACAACAAATGGTGAATCACTCAAGGGCATATCAGGATCCACAGTTACTTCAGCAAAAATATAAATACTGTCTCCACCAGCTATTTCAACATTTTCATGAACGTTGGCTGCTAAACCATCAATATTTAGCCTAAAGAAGTCGTCAGCTAGGTTTTCAAGCATTACTTTCTCAATTACCACAGCGTCATTGTATGGGTTGTATACCTTCATTCTCCTTGTAGCAGAACCCAAACTTGTAAATACGGTATCAAAAGCCAGCGTGTCTTTACTGAACTCTAAAAAAGTATCACTATCAGTTCTAATAACTTGATTAAAACACGAATCAAATATCAGAATGCATAGTCCTACTAAAACAAAAAATAAAAGATAATTTCTACGGAACATATGGTTAAAACGAAAAGTATAAAAAGATAGTTGTGTACTCTTCAAATAAGCGAGTACTTAATATTGAAGGGTCTGATTGGGTTGTATAGGCCGACATAAAAAAAGCTCGAGAAATAATCCTCGAGCTCTAAATTTATCATACTTAGCATATAGTTAATATGCCCATAGATCGTGTTCAAAATTGAACAACTCATCTTTTATTCTCTGTGATTCCAATAACATATCGATTCCAGGATTAGCTGAAGTTTCAAAATAATCCTTTACGCGCATATCATTTACGTTACTCATTTTGTAAATATAGCTAGAGAAGTTACGTGACTCAAATAAATCATACCATGTCGTCGGAGCAGCATCGTTGGCGTCGTTAAACACCCTATTCTTATTAAATGCTTCTCTAACTGCTGGATAGTAAACCCAGAACAATGGCTCTTCATACTTAAACTCACCAGTGATCTCGTCATAAGTCTCCTTAATCGGAGCAATCCCAAGAATTCTAACTCTCAATCTTGAAACCTCTTCATCGAAAAACCAAATTTCCTTTACACGGAATCTGTTAATATCCTCAGGGTTGATATCGACTGTCACAATCTCTATTGTCTGCTCATAAGTCTCGTAATCCAAACGAGTAATTGTATCAGGTCTAGAAAAAATATTTTGCAATGCTTCAGCATCGAGTTTTTCACTGAATTTCTCATCACGAAAAACAACAAGATCGCCATTTTCTGCAAGATCTTTAAGCAACATAACAAATGGCTTTTCAGGATATCTAAAAGCTAGATTCATTTTCTCACGAGTATCAATAACTCTCCAAATTCTCTTCTCCCAAGCAACATCCGCTTCGCGAATTGGTTCCCAAGGTAATACCCTACTTTCAACTGTCAAAGTCTTTTGAACGATTCCGTCAAGGTACTTTTCATCATCAGGTTCAGTCGACTCTGTAATCACCTCTGCTTCTTGCGCAAATGCACCTAAGCTTAAAGCTACAAAAAGGAACGTGTATAAAAATTTTAATTTGCTATTTTTCATCTCTTATGCTTTATCTCTTTTTACTTAATGATAAATGACATACTTCCTAAATCTCGAGGACCCGGGTCACCTGGACATTTACATTTAATATTCTCAAAATAGAATCTGTCTCCAGGTGTAGCTTGCTGAATTACTCTCATAGATTCAGCAGTATATCTACCACCACCGTTAACAGCTACTACAGGGTCTTTTCTTCTTGCAGAACGCACGACTCTGTAACCAGTAACATTGCACTTTGCTTCGAAATCAAAGTTTTCTAGAATGGCAAAAACTCCTTGTTGGGCTTTAAACTCACCGTTACTCATTGATCCACCTCTAGTTCCAGACAATTTAGCCACTGGATCTGGAATTCTTTTTACACGGAAATCACGAGAACCATCTAGACCGGGAGCGTTTACATTTACTTTTGCAAACTCACCTTTCTTCGTAGGTCTCAATACATTAACTGTATATGTACCATCACTGTTTTTATTGATTGTTCCTCCTCCGGAACCACCCATAGATACTTTGATGTCATTGGAATTAACTCCTGCTGCAGCAACCTCGATCGGGTTAGGTACACCGATGTAGAATACATTCATTTTGGAAGCAGAAACAGTAAGAGATCTTTCACCAACTTCGTATGAGAATGTGTTCTCATAAGACTTGACTTCTCCCGTTACTGGATTAGTTACACTAATCGTTGCATTATACTTTTTCTCACCTAAGGTCGCAGGAGTTGTTTTGTAAAGAGCCTTTCCATCTTCATTGATGGGCAGATTTCTTCCACCAACATTAATACTAATCCCAGTTTTCGAACTTTCTCCTGCGAAAGCAGTTAAGAAAATTTCAGCCTCATAAGGATCTCCTTTAATTATATATGACTTCTTAGGAGATGCAGTAACATTGAATTGATTCATTACAACTTCATCAACAAGTCCCACCTTACTTGCCAAATAATTCATGACTGTCGCCTCAGAAGATTTAATATCATTAATGTACTTTCTGAAAATAGGTATGATAGCTTGAACTGGCATTTGCTTAAAGTTCATTTCTGACCAACTTGATTTTTTCTTAATTCTCCAAGTTTCATCATCGATCTCTATGGCAAGAGAGCTAAAAATAGAATCACGCTCTTCAGCGTCGACCATAGAAGCAAATTTATCTTTAGTAGTTTCTAGAAATTCCTTAATCTCTGCACCCTTACCAGCATAGAATAATACTCGTGTTGCATAATCTTTATTCTTTTTACCAATCAAGTCTTTTCTTACACCTTCCTTCATGACGTAGTCTCCGTCATCAATCATCCCGTTTTTATTTCCAGTGTCATCGATTAGGGTAACAATAATATCATCCAAGAATGCAGACGCTTCTTCGGCAATGGATACAACTGTATCAGTACGATCAGCATAGATCTGTAACTTTGAGTCTCTCTTTGCACTACTCTTAATTGATGCAGGTAATGCAGCATTCTGACTATCCAATGCTTCATTAGATTTCTCAAGACCCTTATCAACAATTTTAAAGGCATTGAATATTTCAGCAGAAACATTCAAGGCAAGTAGTGCGGTAAGCACCAAGTACATGATATTGATCATGAGTTGGCGCGGTTCCTTTGGTATTGACATTTATATTTTTTTTTTTTAGAAAATAAGCTTTACAAAAAATTTGAATCTACTCTTTTACTGAAAATGCATTCAAAACATTTCCGTAAACAGAATTCAAAGAATTCAAATTTCTATTCAAAGAAGACATATTTTCTTTGTACATAGCTGTATCCTCTACAGTGTCAGTCAGAGTTTGCATAGCGTCATTCATTCTGCTATAAAAACTATTCATAGTTTTAAATTGCTCACTTGTTTCAGAAAAGTCAACTTCTTGAAGTGCTTTTAATGAACCTAAGCTTTTTGACATGCTTTGTAATTCATCTAACATTCCACCTAGCTTTCCTTCTACCACCTCAGCATCTAACTCTTTTCTTGCTGCTGATTCACCAGCTGTTAAAGGTGCAATTTGAGATTGATAACTCTCTAAACCTGGGTAAAGCTTCTCCCAATAATAATCTTTTTCTGGAGGTAATATACCTAGTAATAAGAATAAAAAAGCCTCAGTACATAGCCCAGCAATCAACATGTAGTCTGCACCTTCCCAACTCATAATTTTGAATAGTGCCCCGACCATTACGACTGCGGCACCTACACCAATTATGAAATTCTTTAGATACTTAAAGCCTTTAGATTTTATAAAACTCATTTTAGTACATTTAGTGATTAGTAAAACTCGCTTACGCGATATTGTTAATTTGAAAAGTTTAGCAATTTATTACACTGGCTGTCCTTCCTCTTGAGCCGTAGTTCAAGAGATCAAGCTTTGTGTATATCATATTCAATTTTGTATTTTAATTGAGATCATTTATGGAACGACCTAAGAATGTGAGCGCACATCTGAATCCAACATATGATTTAGTGGTGTCTTGATACTCCCAGTGTCTTGTTCCGGTCTGAAGGAAATATGAGATATCTTTCCAAGAACCTCCTCTGATAACCTTTCTCTTCAATGCTTTTGGATCGTCTTCCTTTGCATCGTACTTCAAATCAGGATTCAAGTCATGAACGAAACTGTAAGCATTTGGCTCATAAGCTGATTCAGTCCATTCAGCCACATTTCCTGACATATTATATAATCCGTAGTCGTTAGGGAAATACTGGTCAGATTTTACAGTAATCAAGCCGCCATCTTCAGGATAATTCCCTCTACCAGGTTTGAAGTTTGCAAGCAAACAACCTTTTAGGTTACGAACATAATACCCACCCCATCCGTAAGGAGCAGCATTTCTTCCACCTCTAGCAGCATATTCCCACTCAGTTTCTGTTGGTAATCTAAATTCTTCTGTATTCACCTCTGCATCTTTGTATTTATTCCAAAGTTGCGTTCTCCAGAATGTAAATGCTTTAGCCATCTTCCAATTTACACCAACTACTGGGTAATCGTCGTATGCTGGATGCCAAAAATAGTTTCTAGTAAAAGGCTCGTTGTAAGAATAAGAGAAATCTCTGATCCAAACTAAGGTATCTGGGAAAATATTAACCTCTACTTCGTTTATGAGAGAAGCGCGAGAATAATTTTCTCTACTTGCCGCCTTTTTCCAGTCCAACCATTGGTACTTATATACAAATTGACGAGTATCAAGCTCTCTCTTATTGTTAATCATCATATCTCCTTGGAAATACATATCTTCTAAAGTTTCGTCTTCCCAATCAACTTCTACGTCCCAATCGATACTTTCATTACCATAGTCATCTTCTATAAAATCTCCGATGAGCGTGTGCGCGATTGAATCACGAACCCAATTTGTAAATTCTCGATATTCATTATTGGTGATTTCGGTGTCATCCATGAAAAATCCAGAAATGGAAATTACTTTGTTTCTTTGTGTGTTTGTGCTAAACACATCTTGATCACTTTGACCTATGTGAAGGGTCCCTGAAGGTACGTAAACCATTCCATAAGGATTGATTCCAGACCATGACGGTCTATTTTGCACTCCAGTTAGTTCACCGTAACCTCCGCCACCACATGAACTGAACAACATTGTCACCATTAGAAATAGTGCCAAAGAATTGATAATACTTTTCATTTAGATCTCTTTTTCCTCGTTAAATTGCCGTGTAAAATCATAGGTCTTCACACGAAATGTTTAATTCTTACTTATTAAATTGCCGTTTAGAAACTTGTTTAGATAGTACTAGAAACGGCATATTATTTGGCATATTGCCTTCTAAGATAAAAAAACCGAATAAATCTGAACAACCAGATTCTGTTTCTTCCGCTCAAAAGATATACCAATTGACTTTTTAATTCGATTCACTTTTGAATTGCTGGTCTTGCATTTTGCAACATAGTTGTGCTGCGCAGTCGCAAATATGTAAAACATAATTCCTTTTTAGAATTATTTTGGTCAAAAATATTGTATTGATTTCAAAATACATAAGAATTATCGCTTCAAAGTCACAAGCATTCAAATTTAAACCTTCAATTGATTTTCGTTAAAACCAAAGTAACGCACTATACAATTACATATATCGCGGGTTGTAAATAATTTTGGGCGTAAGCCCACCGCCGATCTTCTTATTTAAATCATAATTTAGCTGTATTTCATGGGTTCCTTGATGTACACTTCTCAAAGCAGAAACACCAATATCAAAACTATAGACTAAACTATATTGCTTATCAAAGCGCCACCCCAAAATACACATCACTGCATCAAGTGACCTAGCAGAATAACCGCGCACCCCTAGTCCTCCAAAAATGTTGCCAGTATATGACACTGTCGCTGCAAAATCCATTTGAGTTTGTACTAAATCACTCTGTATCATTACACTAGGCCGCAATTCATAACCATTAAGAAGTCTGATAGGCACCTCTCCAGTAAATCTTGATAATGCAGACTTTTCATAGCTACCATCTCCTAATCTAGTGGCGTAACTCGGAAGTTGTTCAATGCTTAATCCGCCCTCGAAAAAATTATTGATAAAATAGACACTCAGTCCATATACAGCACCAATGGATGTATTGATATCCTCTTGCAATCTAGGATCATTGTGTTCCAAGTTGCCGTCAATATAATTACCATCTGGGGTACGTAGTTCTGAACCATCCAATCGATATTGAAATAAACCAGCTTTAGCACCAGCTGATAACAAACCCCAAGAACCTTGCAACACGTAATTATAGGAGACGTCCATAGTCGACAATCGCTGAGCGCCTTGAGTATGATTCTGCACCTTAATCCCACCAGCTCCAGATAAGAAATAAAGTGGAACATGGGCATTAACTTGCTGCGAAACAGGGTTGGATGCCAAATTCTGCCATTGCGAACGATAATTTCCCGTAATGTACAAGCTTCCTTCCAAACCTGCATAGGCAGGAATATAATCGTACTTATTATACATGAACAAACTAGCCAAGCGTGATTGCTGACTTAATCCAATGATGGAAAAAGACATTAGGAATAGCCAAGAAATGGTAATTTTTAGCGGTAAGTTCATACTAACTTTCTGACATACAATGTGTAAGACACAATACTCTTGCAGCAAGCTGTAAACAAGAAGTCTCTCCAAGTGTTCATCAATCTTTCTCTAAATTAGCAATAGTAGCGACAAAACTGAAATTTAAGCGATTATAACTTTATTTCTTTTTCAAGCCGACATTTAAGGCTTTTATTTCAAGAATTGTCAAATTCTAAGGTAGTCTAGCATTTAATTGCGAGGCCATCTTGGGCAAACATCATGCCCTTGGGGAGCTGATTTTCGATGATACTATGTTGACCCATAAGATGTGACATATGAGTAAAATATGTAATGGGTGCTCCAATTTCTTCAGCAAAATTGACCGCTTCTCCCAATGTATGGTGGGACCAATGATCTTGCCTTCTCAAGGCGTTGACAACCATCACCTGACATCCTCGAATGATTTCTCTGGATGACTCGGAAATTGTCTTAGCATCGGTTATGTAAACAAAATCATTGATACGATAGCAGATTATTGGTAGATTTCCATGCATAACCTCAAAAGCTTTACACTTCATATTACCCACTTCCCATGTATCTCCATGCTTGATCGGATTGATTTGATATCCTGGTGCTCCCGGGTATGACTTGTCCATAAAAGCATAGTAATAGCGCACTTTTAGCTCCTTTATTACCCGTTCGCACGCAAAAACTGGAATATGAGCTTGCTGCAAGAAATTGAATGGCCGCAGATCATCCATTCCAGCAACATGATCGTTGTGCTCATGTGTGATAAAGACCGCATCTATTCTCGAAAGAGGATTGCGAAGTAATTGAGAACGAAAGTCTGGACCCACATCTATCACAATATTCTTGTCTCCATCTGATATAGATATTGATGATCTCAACCTTTTATCTCTTGGATCTTCGGATTGACAAACATCGCATGGACAGTTAATGACCGGGACACCTTGAGAGGTACCTGTTCCTAGAAAAGTGATATCTAACATTAGGGTTTCTCATTTTCGGTGAACCCAGAAATTGGTAGGTTCGGTTCTTTGTAAAAAGCTTTTTTCAAAAATACCTTTGACTCTGGGGTCAAAATATCTCGTTCGTAATCAATGTTGTCTAGGATATCAATTATACAATGGATTCTTGCCTCAACGTCAAAAAACTTATTAATCACCGCTACAGTCTTATTTTCAACTAGGCAATATCCACTTTTGAAGTTCCCCTTCTCATATATAACTTCATAGCCAAGCTCCTCTAAGACTGCCTCAAGCTTTTTTAATGTATACCGGGTTAATTTCACTAGTTAGAATTAAAGTTTCGAATACTTATTGTCTACGTAAAAGTATAAATAATCTTCATTCTAATTTGTTGTAAAAAGTATAGGAATCTCTAGGCAATCGAACGCTATCTGCCCTAAAAAAGTCTCATTGCACTACGAAATATGATTTCGAATCGTTATCGAATATGAAAAGATAAATCTTAAATTTGTGTCATGAATTATTTCAAGGTATTATCAATTGCGTTTTGCTTAGTAACAAGCTTAGTCAGAATTGATGCTCAGACATTTAAAGCGTCGGTATTGACAGGTCTCAATGCAGGTCAGATAGACGGAGATTTTGAAGTTGGTTACAACAAACTTGGTCTTTCGGCGGGAATAGGAATCGGAGTTAATATAAAGCCCAACATGATGATTAGTACAGAATTCTTGTACTCTCAAAGAGGGAGTAAGAATGGTCTGTTTAGGCGTGATGGCGTCCCCAATGGTAGCATACGCATTGATTACATCTCACTGCCGGTTGTTTATAAACTATATGACTGGTACCAAGAAGACAAAGAATACTATCAAGTATGGATAGAAGGTGGTATAGCTCCAGGTAGGTTAATAACTGCAAACATAACAGGTAGCGATCAACCAGAATTAATTGAAGATTTTCGAACGACCGACGTTTCATGGCTTTTAGGTGCAGGATATCATATAACTGAGAATTTGTTTTGCAGTTTTAGATATACAAGATCTATCGCTCCATTTTATGTTGCAGAGAATTCAGGAGCAAACGACGTTCAACAGTTTCTTTCCTATTTTTTGACCTTACGTGTAGGTTACCAATTATAGTTGAGTGTATCTCTTTATATTTGCAAACAAAAAATCACATGCAGTTTAAGTATCTTACTCTCCTTTTGATAGTTTGCTTAATCACGATTCTTTCAACTTCATGCAAAGAAAGCAAAAACTCTAGTTCGCGAGTAAACAACGAAGCGATAGTCACGCAGTCACAAGCTCTACCTCCTGTTCCAACAGATTTTCTTTATGAAATCTACGAAAAAGTGGATCATATAGATTACTTTTTCAGATATACCAATTTTTCTATCTCACAGGACGAAAAGCCTGCAACGCAAGGATTTATTTCGACTTTGAGTCCAGGCGCCGCAAAAATGTACAACGATACATGCCGTTCTCCTTTGCGACTAACATTTCTGTCAGAAGGTAACATCCTTTGTGAAACGGAAATGTACATGACGGAGAATTGCCAATATGTAGAGTATTTTATAGATAATAAGAAAACGTATCGATCTAGTCATTCAGAGGAAGGATACAATTTCATAAGAAATTTATTTCAACAAGCACAGAATGTTCGTAGACCCGAATAATAAATCAATCGCGGTCATTGATCTAGGAACGAACACCTTTCACCTTGTACTTTTTAGGCGGACAGGTAAAATAGTGAGCGAACAGTATAGAAAAAGGCATCATGTTTTTCTATCTCAAAAGGGCATTAAAACAATTGCTGAGAGTTCGATTGAAAGAGCCAAAGATGCGATCCTTGATTTTGGAAAAACTCTCTCAACATACCATCCAGATAATACCTTGATTATAGGAACTGAAGCGCTACGAGTTGCATCAAATGGGCCTGACTTAGCTACTTTTATCGAAGAAACTCTAAATGCCAAGGTCGAAGTGATATCTGGCAAACGAGAAGCTGAACTTATAGCAAAAGGCGTCCAGTGGGAATCAAAGGCTCCTATTGATAACGCTTTAATCATGGATATCGGTGGAGGAAGTGTGGAATTCATACACATAAAAAATCAAGAAATCAAATGGCTCGATAGTTTTCCAGTAGGTGTCGGAGTATTGCATAACAAGTTCAAACACGAGGAACCTATTGAGGATGAAGAGGTAGAGAATTTGGAAGATTACCTAAAGAACAACTGCAAAAGTCTAGTTGACTATTTGGCCTCGCAAGAAATCAACTATCTCATCGGTGCCTCAGGATCGTTTGAATTAATATCAGCCATCAAACAGGGTAAATATCCACCAGAGTTGACAGGTAATGAAGTTGATATCGCTGATTTTTGGAATATTCATAATCTTATTCTACATAGTTCATTGGCTGATCGCCTAGATATGAAAGGACTTCCGAGTCAACGTGCCAAACTAATTGTAGTAGCATTTATTCTGATGGGTTGGATAATAAGAACTATGCCAGCTACCAAACTGACTATCAGTAAATATGCTGTGAAGGAAGGACTTGTTGCCGAAGAGCTTTTAGATTTTTAGACTAATCTAAAAATATTTTTAGATATTGCCTAAAATTGTACTTCAAAATACTAATTTTGCTTTATGCTAGAGCTATTTGAGCAATTATCTGCCCCTTGGGCGTTGCGAGCAATCATTACTTCCTCCATGGTGGGAATCACTTGTGGTGTGTTAGGCTCATTCATTGTGTTAAGAAACATGTCTTTAATTGGAGATGCATTGGCCCATGCGATTTTACCAGGTATTTTTGTCGCATTTCTGATTGTTGGATACAACGTGGTAGGCTTTTTTGTTGGTAGTGTTCTAGCTGGTCTAATGACTGCATTTGGTATTACTTGGATACAGCAGTATGCGCAGACCAAGAACGATGCGGCCATAGGTATTGTATTCACTTGTATGTTTGCAATAGGCGTCATGGGAATATCTAAGATTTCGCAGCGAGGTGTGCACTTGGATCTGACTGATTTTCTTTTTGGAGAAGCACTCGGCATTTCCGATGTCGATATCTGCATGACGGCTGGTGTCATGATTTTTGTTTTGTTGAGCGTCTTTATTTTCTATCGCTACCTTTTTATTACAACTTTTCAGCAAACCATTGCCAAAACGATGGGGATAAACGTGAAGACAGTTCATTACTTTTTGATGTTCCTTCTGTCCTTTGCCGTTGTTTCAGCTTTGAGTAGCGTAGGTGTAATCCTAGTTGTCGCTATGTTAATTACACCTTCATCTACTGCTCTACTACTTGCCAATCGTCTAAAAAATGTCATCATCATTTCTGCGATTCTTGGTCTTTTATCTGCCAATATCGGCATGTTGATTTCGATTATTTTTGATACAAACCCTGGACCTGCTATGGCAGTAACGGCAACTGCTATTTATTTGCTAGTGGTATTCCTTTCACCTTCAAAAGGATTGATCTTTCGCTATTTCCGAAAACTGGCTTCAAGAAGAACGATCGAACAGGAAGATATTTTACGCCAAGCAATCAAACAAGGAGCAGCAGTGCCGCTCGCTACTGAAAAAATTGGTCTTAAATTGGGTATGTCATCAACTAAATTGGAAACGCATCTGAGCAAAATGCTGAAGTCCGATATACTGCGCCAGGAGAACAATAAGATTTACCTCTCCCAGGCAGGTGCCCACAAAGCCAACCAGCTTATGAGAGCCCATAGACTATGGGAAAGTTATTTGGTTAGTAGTATGGGAATGAACGATAATGAAATACACGACGAAGCTGATCGCCTTGAGCATCACCTTTCAAAAGAAATTCTAGACGAAGTAGATGCCAGTCTAGGATATCCTGAAATCGATCCGCACGGATCTCCGATTCCAAAAAAACAGACCATTATGCTCCATGAAGCCGCATTAAATAGAAACTATATAATCATCAAAGATCAGATTAGTGATGAAATCGATTCTGCCCTGTGGGAACTAGGAATTCTTCCACATACAAATTTTAAAGTCCAACGAAAAACAAGCGGGTCGATCGACCTCTTGTACCTCAACAAGCGAATTCGCCTCAAAAGAGATCTAGCAGAAAAGATTAAAATTCAATAAAATTTGATTCGAATATAGCCGCTGAGAGACAAAGCAAGCGGAAAAACAGCAAAATTAATAGGATAGCGCCCTGCCCACCGATCAAAAAAGAAAAATTATCATCTTGATATTCGTACTTTTGCAGCAGTATGATTAACCTTCCACTCATAGACGTCATCATACCTGCATTTAATGAAGAGAAATCTATAGGGCACGTCCTTAGAGATATCCCTCGTCCTTTGGTAAGAAATGTATTTGTGTGCAATAATAATTCGACAGACAGGACTGCAGAAGTAGCTTCGGAGAATAGCGGATTAGTTGTTGATGCACCAATCAAAGGATATGGTAGTGCTTGTCTAGCAGGAATGAATGAGATTACAAAGCTTGAAACAAAGCCAGATATCGTCGTTTTCCTAGACGGAGATTATTCCGACTATCCAGAAGAAATACCAATGTTGATCCATCCAATTGTGGACAAGCAAATAGATATGGTAATCGGATCAAGAGCCACGGGCGACCTTGAACGAGGATCAATGACTCCTCAACAGATTTTTGGAAACTGGCTTGCGACTACTCTTATAAGACTTTTCTACAAGTATGAATTTACTGATCTCGGTCCCTTCAGAGCAATCCGTTACAGTTCATTACTTGATTTAGAAATGAACGACCCTGATTTCGGCTGGACGGTCGAAATGCAAGTGAAAGCAGCAAAGCAAGGACTCGCTTGTACGGAAATTCCTGTAAAGTATAGAAAGCGAATTGGTCAGTCAAAAGTATCTGGAACAGTGAAAGGCACTATCCTCGCTGGCCACAAAATTTTATGGACTATCTTCAAATTACTATGATCATATTCGCTTATATAACGCTCATCATATACTTGACTGCATTGACTTACATTGCAGCGTTTTGCCTGATGCAAATTCACTTGCTTTTTAAGTATTACAAAAATGAAAAGCGCTCAGAGCTGATTGAAATGACAGACGAATCGTTACCCTTTGTAACTGTTCAACTTCCAATATTCAACGAGATGTACGTAGTCGAAAGACTGATCGACAATATCACTAAATTCGATTATCCGAAAGATAAGTATGAAATACGAGTACTAGATGATTCTACGGATGAAACGGTCGATATCACAGCACGAAAAGTAGCAGAATATAAAGCAAAGGGCTTTCAAATCGTGCATGTATTACGCGAAGATAGGAAGGGCTACAAAGCTGGCGCACTCAAAGAAGACATGAAACATGCTAAGGGTGATTTTTTTGCCATTTTTGACGCTGATTTTCTTCCTAAACCAGATTTTCTAAGGCGAACTATCCCTCATTTCAAAGATCCAGAAATTGGAGTTGTCCAAACACGCTGGGGCCATATCAATGAAGACTATTCCATTATCACCAAGCTTCAAGCATTCCAACTCAATGTGCATTTTACTGTTGAGCAAGTTGGACGTGAGAATGCAAATTATTTCCTTCAATTTAATGGGACAGGTGGTGTGTGGCGTAAGAAAACAATTGAAGACGCTGGCGGATGGGAGGCAGATACCCTTACTGAGGATCTAGACTTGAGTCTACGTGCCCAATTGAAAGGATATAAAATATTCTATCTAGAAAAAACAGTATCTCCGGCTGAGCTTCCTGCTGAAATGAATGGCCTAAAGTCACAACAGCACAGATGGATGAAAGGTGGTGCGGAAACGGCTAAGAAATTACTACCGAAAGTATGGAAAGCTGATCTCGGATTTGGAAAGAAATTTCACGCTACCCTACACTTACTATCTTCATCAATATTTCTTTGTGTTTTTGTAGTTGGAATATTTAGTGTACCAGTTCTATTCTTGCTTGATTCGATACATTTTAATGCGCAGTACTTTGCCATATTTTTGACAAGTATGCTGTCAATTGTTGCAGTTTATTATGTAGGAAATGTCAAAGTCGCTTGGGCCGATGGAGATCGTAAACGCAATATTTGGAAATTTCTATTCCTATTTCCAGTATTTCTAGCGCTATCGATGGGGTTGTCTCTGCACAATTCGATCGCTGTCCTACAAGGATATCGAGGTAAGAAATCTCCTTTTGTTCGCACTCCCAAGTTTAACATCAAGGACATTTCTGACAAGATTAATAAAAAGCAATACTTGGCGACCCGTATCCCTTTTACGACGGTACTTGAAGGTTTATTAAGTATCTACTTTGTTGCAGCGATTTTTATGTCGATCAAAGTTGGTAGTCTTGAGTTCTTATTCTTTCATATCCTTTTAGCCATTGGTTATGGTACGATCTGCTTTTTCTCAATCAAACACTTGACGCTTAAATAATGTAAAGGCATGACTCAATCAAGTAGAACAATGCTTTGGACGATTGTGCACGTGCTAGGTATCCTCATTCTACTTTTTTTTGCGAATATTGATCAATTCCCGATTATCATTACAGGCTATAGCATCAGTTTTATCGCCTTTTTCTTTCTGTTGCGAACGATCGACTCCGTCAAAGCTGGATTGCATATAGGGTGGGGTATTCGCATTGCGGCGATTTTTGCTTTTCCGCTCTTGAGTGATGACATATATAGATTCATATGGGATGGCTGGCTGATCAATGAATTTGTAAATCCATTTGCTTATTTACCTATTGATGTGCCTTTAAATTTTGCTACGTTTCAAAACTACTTACTTGAGTCTATGAATTCGCCGGAATACTACTCTGTATATCCGACAATATTGCAGTTAATGTTTGCGATTACAGTTTTGATTATTCCAACTAGCATCATTGGTCAAAGTATCGTTTTAAAACTTATGTTACTCGGATTTGATATTATAACGGTTCGTTATGCGCTGAAAATTTTAAGACACTTCAATAAAGATCCTCGTCTGATTCTGTTGTACTTTCTCAATCCATTGGTGATCGTGGAATTGATGGGTAATTTGCATATGGAGCTTGTAATGATCAGCGGATTTTCTGTTTTATTATACTACTTTTTTTGTGGGGCTCGTGGGCCCAAAAAGGCAATAATATCCGCATTTGCATTGTCGTTTTCTGTCGCTGCCAAATTGATCACGCTGATAGCAGTACCATTTCTAATCAAGCGCCTTATTCAAAACCGTCGAATCAATAAGCTGGTCCAGTTTTTCGGCTGGTTTGCCCTGTTCTTCGCCTTGTTTTTTATTCCGATGTTCTTGTTGAACTACGAAAACTTTGGGAAAGGTCTTGATTTGTATTTTCAGAAATTTGAATTCAACGCTAGTATATATTACCTCATCCGCTCAGTCGGATTCTGGATTAAGGGATATAACATTATAGGAAGCCTAGGACCCTCTTTAGCAATATTAGCAGCGATTACTATTTTAAGTATTGCATTTTTCGAGAAAAAGACAAGTTTGGAATCTTTGTCTACCAGCATGCTTTTTGGACTTAGTGCATACTACTTCTTGTCAACAACGGTTCATCCATGGTATACAGCTTTATTGGTTTTTCTTTCCGTATTTTCGGGATATAGATTTGCTATCTTTTGGTCGTTTTTAGCCGTGCTAAGTTATGCCAAATACTACCAAGGAGGTGTTTATTATTTTCCGGCGATCACTGTAGAGTACGTATTACTTTTTGGGGCTATAGCCCATGAGCTATACATACGCCAACTAGATCCTCGAAGAAGTCTCTTAAAGATCTGAGCTTACCCACCCTTTTTCTCAGGAGGATTGATAGCTCTCACTATTAAATGAATAACGTATGTCAATATTGCACCAACGACGATCTTAACAAGAGCCCCTTTCCAAAGTAGATAGAAACCACTCTCCAAACTCTTCTCAAGTCCATAAAGTATACTCAACCGAATAATTCCGCAAATCAAAATAATAACAGTACCAACAAGCATCAAAAGAAACACACTTAAAATCGTTTCCCGGCGATATGGATCCCTAATCCACGAAACAACCATAGCGCCTAAAACAAAACCTACCAAATAACCTCCAGTAGGACCTTCGATCACTTCATAGCCAGAGGCACCATTGGCAAAAACCGGCAGACCGTAAACTCCAATTGCGATGTAGGTTAACACTGCAATCACAGACTCAAGTGGTCTCAAAAATACCGCCCATCCAAGAATTACAAATGACTGCGCAGTCAATGGAATATTAATTTCTCCCAACTGCAGATCGTAGGTCAATTGAGCACTAAATACAAAGCAAGTGACTGCAAATGCGATCTTGATAATGGAAATAGCGGCTTGAGACATAGTATCGTTTAGTTGGTGAGAAAATTAGGAAAAGACATGAAAATTACCGTTCAAAAACCTCCACATCTTTCTTTTTGACGATCAAATCCGTGAACTTCCCTTTGAATCTCGTAGCTCTTACAATATGATTATCAATCCAATGATAGTTTCCACCACGCGGCTTATTCATAAGTAGCCCTTGATATTTGAATCCATGATGGTCAAGCCAAGTTTCTGTAACTTCACGGTGCCCTTCTGTTCTTGAGGTAAAAAAGGTAATGATATGACCTTCGTCGTACCATCTGTTCAGAATTTCAAGAGCATCTGGATATGGTTCACAAGTTACCATACGTTCTGGTTCCTCATTGGGAACATCGTCGGTGATTGTTCCATCGATATCAATCAAGTAATTCTTGATCTCATCTGGAAGCTTAGGACTTATATTATGTCCTTTTTCGTCTTGGATTTGTTGATATTGCATAGTTGGATTTGTGATTATGTTCAATTATTTTATGCTATTCTTTAGCTATACCAAAAGACAAAGTTATGATAATTACTCAGAGAAATCAATATAAATACGCGGATCAACCGACTGTCCATTCATCCACAATTCAAAGTGTAAATGCGCCCCATTCGTTTTTGTCCCAGTATTCCCGATAATTGCAATTGGCTCACCGCTTTTGACATGATCGCCTACCCCTTTCAAGAGCTCCGCGTTATGTTTGTAGCGTGAAATAACATCGTTTCCATGTTGGACACTGATCGTATTCCCAGTTTCAAGGTTGAACTCTGCACTTATTACTGTCCCGTCTGCTATTGTCGAAATGGGAGTGTTCTTCGGCGCCAAAATATCAATTCCAAAATGATCGCCAACATCATTATACTCTGCAGATACTCTTCCCTGAATAGGCGGATAGAAAAACTTCATCTCCTTCTTCTCGACTGAAGCAACCACTTCCTTTTTGTATGTGATTGTATCTACTCTATCCAACTGTTCGGGCCTGTAAGCTTGATTAATCAGTTGGGAATTAATCGTGGTACTTGCATTTGGATTTCCCAAGATACGGTTCTTATTGGCCTCGATGTATGTCTGAAGTGAAATGATTTCTTGCTCGAGTGTTTTCGTCTGCTCCCTCAGTTGGATAAACTCAGGTGTTACTGTAATATCTCCATAGCCTGGAATCACTTTCTTGATTGGCGTATAGATAATGAAGACAAATACTAACGCACCAATTAATACAAACAAAGTACTTAATAAAATATATAGATTGAGCAGATTCAAACGATAGCTAGATACCTCTTGAAGAGTCTCATCATTAAGAACAACGAGGCGATAATGATCCCGAATTCTCTGGCGCCAGTTTCTACTTTTCTGTGGAGTACTACTCATACTATTTATAATACAACCACTGACAGAAGAAATTTCCAAGTGGTTTATTTATGGACAAAGCTATCACAAAGATAGACATGCTAAATGACTCGTACGAGAAGATCAAGAAATATGTGAGGACTTTAGGTTTGTTACTGTGTATGCAATGATACAATTGTTAACAGCCTCAGAAAACAAGTGCATCGAAATAACTACTATATCCAAGTTTGCGCTAAGTTTCATTAGAACTGCCACCAATCTCCTAAGACATCATTATCAAGACCAATTATAAGCTTACTTTACTTTGTAAATTTGCTTTAACAATCTACAAGTACAAAATGAGTTTTTGCTTACATTTAAAGTATACTAAACTCAACTAACATGGCATAAGTAACTGCGACAAGGATTTGAGGAGGTGGAAAAATATCAAGCGGCTTCAGTTTACTCGTCAAGAAAACCAAAAAGGATGCTCCAAATCCTTCCTGCAATGAATCTGTGAAATCAAGTACCTGCAAAACTAAGAAAGGCATTTTTGTTTATTACTCCAATCGATGCCCATTTGGTGAGTTTCATGCCTACAAGAACCAGTCGAAGTTTAAGTGGTGAAAAAAATAGTCAAAGAAAGTGACTCTTAGTTATTCTGAAAAACCCTGATATAATCAACAATCATATTTTGCGGAAATGAAGTTGATGCATCAGGAGATCCAGGCCACTGTCCACCACAAGCTACGTTGAATATGAAGTAAAAATCATCATTAAATGGATATGGATTCTGAGAGCCCAATGACTGAGGCGTTACAGTATGATATTTAGTATCATTGACATAGAAGTCGATCTTATCCTCTTCCCAGACTATTGAAAAAACGTAGAATTCATCTGAGAACTTGTTGCCTCCACTAAGATAATATGATTTTCCATTCTGTATATGATCTCCATTTGTATTGCTATAATGTACCGTTCCATGAAGTGTTGAAGGTTCTTGACCAATAATCTCCATGATATCAATCTCTCCACATCTTGGCCAAGATACTTGTGTAATACTTTCTCCAAGCATCCACAATGCTGGCCAAACGCCTTGACCTTCTGGAAGCGCAGCTCTTATATCAACTCGACCATGTGTAAAATTGAATTTACCTTGAGTTTTAATTCTTGACGACGTATAGTCATAGCCAAGATGACTCTCTTTTAAGGCTTGAATAACAAGATATCCATCAACTAAAAACGTGTTCTCTTTTTTATAGAACTGTAACTCATTGTTACCCCAACCCCAGTCTCCGTTACCAAGCTCATAGGTCCAAAAAGCTTCGTTAAGGACTTCACCACCAAACTCATCATTCCATATCATTTGCATACTTTGATATTCCAAAGGGGTTGAATATCCCGTAGAAGGAATAGCAACTGTTCCAGATCCTAAATCATCATTTTCAATAGTAATCTCAATTGATCCGTTACCTATTGTTGCTCCATATACCTCCTCGATGCTCAAAGTGAATCTTTCATCTACTTCAGACTCCTCATCACCTAGTATTTCTAACCTAACATTTGCTTGAGTAGCACCAGGAGCAAAAGCTATTGATTCAGATATTGCTAGATAGTCTGATCCTTCTTCAGCGGTTCCGTCACTTGTTTCAACCAAAATAGTCACAGTTTCGTCGGATGATCGCGACAATCTCACACTAGCAAAAACAGCTTTATCTGCATTACCTTCTTGTACGTCTAGCTGTTCTAAAGAAACAATAGGTAATGCTTTCGTTCCTGGACCTGGATCAGGGACCTCTCCGCAAGAGGTAATAAAAATGCACAAGGCTAATAGTAACACGTGTAAAGAATTCACCGATCTATAAATTTTGGTATACAAAGTAAGAGCATCTGTCATGGACAGATGCTCTTATAATCCTAAAATAGATTTTAGAAAAAATTAGATATCAAATAAATTGATATCAATCATTTTTACTCAAATCTTAGATTTCTAACATAAAAAGTACCTGTTTCAGTATGATTACCTCCACCAATTTGTACGTAGATCATATCATAATCATTTCTACCATACGGATTCATAGCTTTGTCTGGATTAGCTACATATGTCGGCGCATCAGCTAAATTATACGAGATAGTTGTCCACTCATCCAACGGCAAAGGATCTGCAGTAGTATACTCCATCTGATCTGTCCACCATTGCGCTGTTGCACTCTGATCAGCAAAACCGATGATTACTTTATTTTCAAGTGCACCAGTGTAATCATTTGAACTTGGCATATAAACATCAATAGACACCGTTGTTAAATTTTCAAAATTGATATCATTTTTATCAGGAGAAGTTTGGAACTTCAGTTCTTGAAATTGTAAATCAGTTCTATTAAATTGTCCACATGTTAAGGAAGCATCAGATGGATCAGCTACTCCATATTCGGCTGTTGAACCAGAAACAATAGTATCTAACGTTGCAGTTCCAGCTTCCATAAATTCATTAGTCAAACTTGAAGGCGACGCATCTGGTAAATCAACACCAAATGGAGGTGCAACAGTTGGAATCTCAGGTAAATCATTTATGTCCTTGTAGCTTACCAAATAAAAATTCCAAGAATTTCCATCACCTTCAAGGTGCATGTGTAAAGTATCAGCAATTGGCCCTTCACTCAAAGTAGAAATTGAGTATGTTTTCATTGATATAGGTGCTGCATTGTCTCCGGCATTTGTTTTGCTTGACAATCCAATAAAAGCTCCTAAACCATTTAGGACAATTGTTCCGGTTGCATTGTCATACTCATACGTATAGTCCCCTCCTGAAGCAAAAGCAGCTCTGTCGGCATTATCACCCCAAGTTGCAGGATCAGTATCATCATAGCAGCCTTCTTGATCTTCTCCATTAATAATCCAACCACCATTTGCCGTCGCATCTACAAAGATAGATCCAGCAGATTCAAAGGTAAATGAACCATCTCTATTGAAAGTATAAGAATCATCCAATATACATGGTCTGTCAGCCAAAGGAGTTACCCCTCCAAACGACCACCATGCATTATCATTAACTTCAGGTCCAATTCCAAGAGCAATTCCTTCTCTTTGTAAGTACCAAGTTTTGGATTCATCTCCAGCAAGTAATGTCAACTGTGAATTAGGGTCTGTGATCATAATCGTTTCTGATCTTTGAGCAGATTCAGAACCATTAGTTGCCGTTAGTACTACTTCGTAAGAGCCACCTGCCGCATATGTGTGTGTCGGCGACTCATCAGTAGAAGTATTTCCATCTCCAAAATCCCAGCTATAGTCGCTTGCGTTTTGAGAAAAGTTAGTAAATGCAACTTGTAAAAAGTTAGTACCGTCCACTTCAAACTGAAAACTAGCAATGGGATCGTCAGTTGTTACAGGTGGTTCCTCCTTTTCACAGCTAATCATGAATAGCATGACTAGAGAAGATAGCATAAGCCATGACTTCTTAAACATTGTAATTTGTGAAATTTTCATATTGAAAAATTATTTAAAATTATTAAAAAAAATATTCTCTTATTGAAATAAGCTCGCGTCAGGAAACTCAGTCAAGTTCTTTGCTACAGTCGTTTCTTCCAAAGAAATAGGTAACCACAAATCATTTTCGCCAAAATTAGCTTCTCTTATTGGATCACCTTCAAATAATTGAGCAGAAGCTCTTCCAGACCTTACTAGATCAAACCATCTATCACCTTCCATCGCAAACTCTGCTCGTCTTTCGTACCAGATTACTTCTTGAAGAGTCCATCCCAAGTCAGACATCAGTTGACTGCTAGTTCTGAAAACTCCTTGATTATCTCCAGGTCCATAAGCTCTTTCACGTACCTGATCAATGTAACCCATAGCTTCACTATCAGATCCATTACTTCGATGTATTGCTTCAGCCAACATTAGTAACACATCAGCATATCTTATTGAGTATATATTAGCATCTTTTGTTAAGTTGGGATCTCCTCCATTCACATTGGTACCCTCATATTGCTTAAAATTTCCCAATTTTTCTTGCCAGTAGCCTGTAAAATCAATGGGATTCGACTGTGTCAAATCAATGGCTACAGCACAATCGCTTCCAACTCCACTAATTTCATCTGTAATTTCCTCAACTGACATGACTGCAGCATCTAATCTATACATATCATCAGGTAAAAAGGAGTTTACAAGTCCTTCAGTAGGCAACATAAATCCCCATCCTGCTTGGTAGTCTGGATGATCTTCACATAAGCCTCTAATACCGCATAACTGGATCACGCCATTACCTTCTATGCCTTCAAACCAGCCCCAGTCACTTGGCCATAAGCTTGACTTCTGAATCTCAAATACGGATTCTGATGGATTCTTTACTCCATATTGGAATAATTGCGCGAAATCATCCTCAAGTGTAAAAATATCTGACTGGACAACGGCTCTGAATTGTTCAGCAGCATTTGCAAATAGTTGTGGATTATCGTCATTGAAATCCGCCCAATATATGTAAGCTTTTCCAAGTAAAGCCTGAGCTGCACTTTTTGTTACTCTCCCCACCTCAGTGGAAGAAACACTTAGTGGTAACACATCAATAGCGTCAAGTAAATCTTTTTCTATTGTCGTGAATACTTCAGTTAATGTGCTTCTTTGCAGGTCAATATCCTTTGGACTAAGCACCTCGGTCACTACAGGTATTGGTCCAAAATGCTTAAATAATTCAAAGTGATAATATGCTCTTAGAAACTTCGCTTCAGCTTGATATAAATCAACAGCTGGAGATATTATTTGAGGCTTATGAATAACGAGGTTTGCTCTAAAAATTCCAATGTAGTTCTTTCTATACATAGGCTGTAAAACTGTATTCGTATTCGTATTTCTGAAATCATCAAATTCCTGCCATGCGGGTTGATCATTATCTGAAGTATCTCCACCTGCATTCGCGTTATCAGATCTAATTTCACCGAACATTACTTCAGAAACCCAATTTCCAAATGCCATCGTCCAGCCGATAGGATCATAAGCTGCTACCAATGCTGCGAATACTTGTTCATCGGTTTGGTAATAATTTTCTGACAAAAACTCATTGACAGGATCAACATCTAACAGTTCTTCAGAACAACCGAAAAACATAACCCCAATAAGTAGTAAAGTAAATAGATTTAACTTCTTTATTTTCTTCATTTTAGTATATTTTGAGTATTGCGATTACATAGACACTTTGAGTCCGAGTCCTAGAACTCTGTTGGACGGATAAAATCCTTTGTCAATACCAGTATCCAGATATCCAACCTGTTGTCCCAATCTCAGGATCAAAACCTCTGTAATTTGTCATAGTGAAAAGGTTGTTAGCAGATACGTAGATTCTGACATCCCTAAGTTTTGCTTTCTCTGCAAATTTTTGTGGCAATGTATATCCAATTTGTAAATTTCTCAATCTCAAAAACGAACCATCCTCTACATAGAAGTCAGAAGGTCTTTGGTTGTTATTAGGATCATTAGAAACCAAGCGCGGTAATTCCGCATCTGGATTGTCTGGAGTCCATCTGTCCAACCAAAACGTTTGATAGTTAGTAAATGTGATATCAGAACGTTCATAAGTTCGGTAAATATCATGTCCAATCTGCGTGGACAATATTGCTGAAAAATCAAATCCCTTGTATTGTGCTCCGAGTGATAACCCAAAAATGTGATCAGGCCAAGGACTACCAATATTTGTAATATCGTCTGAATTAATCACACCATCAGGTACGCCTTCAGGCCCCGAAATGTCAAGGAACTTAATATCACCTGGTGAAGCATTGGGTTGTAAAACATCTCCATCGGCATTTAAATGCGAAAATATTTCTTGTTCATCTTGAAAAATACCATCTGTTTGATATCCTACAAAATGGCCAACTGGAAAACCTTCTGTCATTCTACTAATAGGAGTATTTCTTACGGGCCAAGACCATCCTGTCAAGAAACCCGCATCTCCTGCAACGTTAACTACCGTATTTGTGAAAGTTGTGTAATTCAACCCAGTCTGAATTTTCAAATCACCAAGAGCAATTCGGTAGTTCAATGCTACCTCAACTCCGGTATTCTGTATTTCTCCCAAATTACTAATCGGGTTATTAGTCGCACCGATATAGCCTGGAATTACTTCATTCATTAATAAGTCTCTTGTATTCTTTCTAAAGTAATCAACTTCCCCTGTTAAGTTATCATCCCACATTCTAAATTCTAGACCTACATCTATCTGAACACTTTCTTCCCATTTAATATTAGGGTTTGGAGGTGTAGCCAATGATGCTCCTCTGTTTAATGATTGATTAATACCAAAAGGATAAGTAAATACATTTTCCACTGTTGAAGCAAATGACAAAGGTTGAATACGATCGTTTCCATTGATACCCCAACTGGCCCTAAGTTTCATGAAGCTTACAGGCCCTAAATTAAAGAATGCCTCATCAGATATAACCCAACCAGCTGAAAATGAAGGAAATATACCAAATCTGTTTGCCGATCCAAAATTAGATGATCCATCTCTTCTAATTGTACTCGTAAAAAGGTATCTATCTTTATAATTATAAAGCATTCTACCATAGTAACTTATCAATCGATAGTCAACTCCGATACCTCCATATGCTAGATCTAACGTATCCTGTCCAGCATCAATGATCTGGAAATTATCATTAAACTGAACTTCGCCAGGAATAAAAGATGTAGACCCACCAGCTTGCTCGCTTGTCTGTTCTCTATATGATTGACCAACTACAAAATCAAAATTATGAACATCCCTTATGCTAGTATTGTAATTGACATAATTTTCAAGCTGGATAGCCTGATTAAAACCATATCCCTGTGCTACATCATTAGATATGTTTACAAATGCAGGATGATAATTATAATCAGGTGTAAAACTTCTGAACTTGAACCAATTATAATCAACACCTAAATCACTTCTGAATCTTAAGCCTTCGAATGGTTTGATCTCGGCATATATATTACCCTGTACCTGATCCGCATGACCTTCACTATCAGCTAAAAACAATCTACTTAGTGGATTAACATATTCCTTTTGAACCCAAGGGGATTGTGCAAAACCATATTGACCAGTTTCACTAAAAACATCAGTTAACGGATCATATGCAAAGGCATCTGCTATCACTGTACCAAAAGCATTGTTTTCTCCAATTTGCTGATTTTCTACCCTGTTAACATAGATGTTCTCTCCGATCGTAACATAGTCATTTATGTCTTTCTGCCCATTCAGTCTTAACGCATATCTTTTATAGTTAGACTTATCGCCTCCGATTACACCATTTTGATCCCAATATTCCATAGATACATAAATGTCTCGGGTTGATGCAGAAAGCCTATGAGAAGTCAATGATGCATCTTCAAATATTGCATCCATCCAATTTGTATTAGCTGTTCCGCTTGCATCCATAGGGAATCCCAAAGTGTTCAAAGATTCTAATTGTCCACCATTTGCAAACTTCTCTCTAGTCAAAGCAATATAATCGTCTGCTCCGAGCATATCCGGCTGTCTCCAAGGTGTTGAATTAGAAGTAAAGACTTCATAATTTAATCGACCTCCATCTTCTGACCCTTTTTTAGTAGTTATAATAACTACACCGTTAGCTCCTCTAGCACCATAAATCGCAGCTGAAGCTGCATCTTTCAACACATCTACAGACTCAACATCCGCTGGATTGATGTTATCAATACTGTTTACCTGCAATCCATCAACCACGAAAAGCGGTGTATTATCACCATTTGTACTAACTCCTCTAATTAAGATGGATTTTCCTGATCCTGGTTGACCTGAAGACTCGCTAACAATCAACCCAGCAACCTGCCCTTCTAAAGCAGATTGAACATTTTGTACCTGAAAACCATTAAGGTTATCTGCTGTAACCTTTGATATTGATCCAGTAGAAAGTTTTTTCTTTTGAATACCATATCCAATAACAACAACCTCATCAAGAAACTGATTGTTTGGACTGAGAACAATGTCTATTTGTGTTCTTTCCCCTACCACTTCAATAGTAGACTTATAGCCTGTATATGATATTTGTAAAGTATCACTTGGAGAGGCTCTCAATTCAAAAGCACCGTTAAAGTCAGTAATGGTTCCATTAGAAGTTCCTTTTACCAATATGGAAGCTCCAATCAAGACATCATCGATATCTGAACCTGTAACCACCCCTTTAACCGTTTGACTTTGGGCACTTAAGTACAGACCAAAAGTCATAAGAAGCAATGAGTAAAAAAATTTCATGCGCAATCAATTTTTTAATAAAAAAAGTTCTAAATCAATACATTCACTTTAATCCATCTAGAAAGAATATTATTTTGATTAGCATAACGAGACTTTTACTTAAAATAACAATAAATCGCAGTGGCTAAACCAAAATATAAAAAACACTAATTATACTCACTTTAGATAATCTTACCTATTCTCGTACTTTGCTATAAATGAAATAATTTGTTGTTTTCTCAGTAACCTTTATCACACTTTCGAAAGGACGAACGGCGAAGATAAGAAGGTAGAAACGAATAACATAATATTTTTTGTCATTTAAAAGTAAGCATGTATTGTCACTCAATAGGCCAATCAAATACCCTCAAATATTCTATAATAGCAGGAATGAACCGAATATACAAAAGGGATAATTAACTAAGCCATATTTTTAGCACAGTTAAACTCTTAGTAAGGCGTCATCCCTAAATTATTTTTTAGCCTAGCCTTTCAATCTCATAAATGATAACACTAAGAATTTAAAAGCAAAGCATATTAAAGGGGCTCATTGTTTGACTTATTAAGCTTGTAACTAGACAGCTCTAGGCTATTTGAAGACAATGGATACGATGTCAATACACATATTTTTTCAGCAATACAGATAGTTTTCGGCATATTATCCAGAATTACTGCAAGTTTAAACGAATGGTTTTGAAAAAACGGAAATCATGGCGAGGTAGGTGCATGAAGTGCGAAAACATTTAACTATTCGTGACTAAGTGTCAAGCGACATACATCAATCTTGAGTCACCTACCTAAACTTACAAGTACCTTTTTTGCAGAAATTGATGCGAAAAATAACTTCTCCTAATACACACCTTCAAAAGTTTGTCTTCAATCAAAGTATTGCTATTGATTTTAATAATAAATTTGCGAAAAATCAGTTATATCTAGGTTCAAGTCTTTGGATGGCTAAATCCTGACGAGAAACTATTTAATCTCAATTGTTGGCTAAGGGCCAAAAGCGGATAAAAATTATATGAATCGACAACTTATAAAACTTTGGGCATCAAGAATTCTATCAGTCATGGTAGTCTTTTTTTTGGTTTCATGTGTTTCCCAAAAGAAGAAAGGTGAGGTATCGAAGCTTGGTAAATTTTACCATAATACGACAGCTCACTATAACGGCTACTTCAATGCCAATGAGCTTGTTGTTGCATCGATCGAAAGTTTACGAGAGCAACATCAAGATAACTACAACGAGATCTTACCAATTTATGTAGAAACTGCAACCAACAAACCGGAAACAGTCGCAGAAGATATGAATAAAGCGATTGAAAAGGTTTCAATTGTTGCAACTGTGCACGAACCCTCTCAGTGGGTGGATGACTGCTATATCATGTTGGGCAAAGCACAGTATTATCTACAAGATTATGAAACGGCTGAAGAAACCTTTGAGTACTTTATCGAGGAGTTTGATCCGAGTAATACAAGAAGAAAAAGTCGCAGTGTAAAGAAAAAGAAGAAGTCAAGAAAAAAGAAATCGACGAGCAAAAAGAAGAAAAAGAAAAAAAAGAAGCCTAGAAGAAAGAAGAAAAAAAAGAAAAAGAAAAAAAAGAGAGAAACCAAGGCTGAAAGAGAAGCTAAACTTGAGAACGAAAAGTTTGCTGAAGAGCAAGCTGCTGCAGAAGCAAAGCGACTTGAAAATACAACGGAAATTGATCGAGGTAAGTCAGGACTTTTTAAACATCAATCTGCATTTCCGGAAGGTCTGCTATGGCTGTCTCGCACTTATGCAGAACGTGACAAATTCAATCTAGTAGAATACTATCTGAATAAGATTGGTGAGCAAGCGGTAGTGAAACCCGAAGTGCTTAAGGAAGTTCCGGTAGTACGTGCATACAGCGCACTAAAGCAAGAGGAATACATCGATGCTGTAAATTTTCTTGAAGATGCCATTCTTATCGAGAAAAACAAAAAACGTCGAGCTCGATTAATCTTCATCCAATCTCAGATTTATGAAAAGCTAGGAAATAAACAACGCGCATTTCAAGGATTCAATAAGGTAATCGACATGAAACCTGACTTCATCATGGAGTTCAACGCAGCTTTAAAAATGCTAAAAAGCTCCATGGGATCTGGTGAAGAATCAATTGCTACTGTCAAAGCGAAGCTCGAAAAAATGCTTAAAGAAGAAAAATTTGATCAATTTCAGGATCAGATTTATTACACGCTTGGCGAAATCTACTACGAGCAAAAAAATGAGGAAGAAGCAATTCCCAATTTTAGAAAATCAATCAAGTATAACAGCGGAAACGATGTTCAACTTGTAGAATCATACTACATCCTTGCTAATATATTTTATGATCGCGAGGACTACGTTATGTCGAAGAACTATTACGATAGTACTTCAACCGTAATACCAAAAGCTGATTCTAGGTTTTTCGAAGTTGAAGCATTTAGCAAAAATCTAACGGCCATCGCTGAGAATATTCTCACAATTGAATTGCAGGACAGTTTGATTCGAATATCAAAAATGACGCCCGAAGAGCAGGCAGAGTTAGCTAATAAGCTAAAAAAAGAGCAACTACTTGCAGAAGCCAAAGCTAAGGAAGACGACGACGATCTACCAACTAGTAATATCAGAAGTATACCAGCCAATAGATTGGGAACAAGACTTACGACATTCTTTGCATATGATGATGTAAAGAAAGAACAAGGTAAATTTGATTTTGCTAAGGTTTGGGGAAGTCGACTTCTTGAGGATGATTGGCGAAGATCCAATAAATCAAGTGGTGATATTGCGATTGATGATTTCGACGCTGGTGATGATCTCAGTCTAACGGAAGACGAAATTCAGGAAATATTAAAGAATGTGCCGATGACTGAAAATGCTTTAGCACAATCCAAATCGAAAATTCGTGGCGCATTATTTGAATTAGGAGTACTCTTCCGTGAACGAATTCAGAATTACCCTAAGTCTATTGACGCTCATAAGTCACTTCAAGAAAGATTTCCTGGCTCCGAGAAAGAACCAGATGCTTTGTATTATCTCTATTTATCACATAATGATATTGACGATCAACCGGGAGCACAATATTATCTGAATCAATTAAAGACAAAGTATCCAGAAGAGAAATATACATTGGCACTGACTGATCCTACTTATGTCGACAACTTCTTAAAAGAGACGAAGATTCAAGAGAATTCGTATAATGAGACATATACGCTTTTTGAGCAAGGGCAGTTCCAAGAAGTTTTACTTCGAGAATCAGAAGCAAAGGAAAAATATCCAGAAAATCTATTTGCAAGCAAGTATGCCTTACTTGGTGCAATGGCCACAGGGTCACTCGAAGGTTCAGATGCCTACATGTCGGCACTTAAGAAAATGATTGCTACGTATCCAAATACACCAGAGCAAACTAGGGCGAAAGAAATACTACGATTCCTTAAAGGTGATCAAGAAGCCTTCATCGCAATCGACGAAAATGAAGCTTTAGCGGATTTTGCTCTTGCTGATGACAAACTCCATTACGTGATAGTCGTCATTAACAGTAAGAACGGTAATGATCTTAATTCAGCTAAAATTAGCATTAGTAATTATAATAGAAAGTATCATAGTGTAGAACGCATTAAGGTATCTAGTAGCACCTTGAACAAAGACAATAATGTGCAGACTGTTTTACTCCGTAAATTTAAGGACAAGGCGGATGCAATGAAATACTACAAAGAGATCACTCGACAGAAGAAGGAATTCATGGAGCCTAAAGTTAACTATGAGGTTTTTCCAATTACTCAGCAGAACTTCAGAGAAATCATGAAAAAGAAAAGCATAAAAGAGTATGAAGTTTTCTTCAACGAGAATTATCTCTAACTTACCTATCTAACTAAACTAACTTAAAGCTATGATTTTAACCACAACAGAAACTATTCCAGGAAGAGAAATTACAGCTATTGTGGGGATAGCAAGAGGTAGTACAGTAAGAGCGAGAAATGTTGGTCGTGATATGATTTCAGGCTTGAAAAATCTTATTGGTGGTGAGATATCAGCTTATACAGAATTACAAGCTTTTGCAAGAGAGCAAGCCATGCAACGAATGATTGACGATGCTGAAGACTTAGGTGCTGACGCAGTAGTTAACATACGTCTTGCCTCATCAACCGTTATGGCTGGTGCATCAGAAATTTTGGCTTATGGCACAGCTGTTAGGCTTCGGTAGTAATAGAAATTAGAAGATCCCCTTTATTTACAGAATCAGATTTACTGCAGTGGATTTTGGCAACAATTCCATCAGCTGTTGCTTGTATTAAGTTTTCCATTTTCATGGCTTCAAGAACTAGAAGCGGATCTCCTTTTGAAACAGTTTGCCCTTCTTCAACTATACAATTTAGGACTAGTCCTGGCATAGGCGAATGGATTTCACCACCTCCCTCTTCTGAAATGTCACTTAGTCCCATTTCATCAACAAGTTGATCAAGATTATCACGCAATGTCAAATCAATCACTTGATTATTCAATTCGACCTTAAGTTGCTTACACGAATCGTCTATCGTAAGTATTTTGGCGTCATATACTTTACCATTAAAGAGGAACTTGATGATATCTTCAACTCTTTGAAGAACTCTAAAGTCATTTAGATCACTTTCGGTAAAGTGAACTTCATTGTCATAATAGCTGGTGATCTTATAATCGATTGTAGATGGAATCATGCTTTAGCCAATTTAAGTAAAAATCTTGTTTCTAGAATTGTAAAAATAAGGTAGATCAAAAGAAATGGCCAGATAAAATCAATGTTATCTGTACTAAATTTCAATCTATATATCGCAACTAGCAGAACAACTAGCAACATCTTAAAAAAACGTCACACCCATCGTCAGTCTAGAGAAAGTGTATTTATTGTTACTTTTCGTAGCTTGAAATGCAAGCTGATGAACCACCGCTGCAAGAAACGTAAAGAAACCAATAGAAACCAGCAGAAAAGCAATGTGGTCGACTTCCAATAGCCATTTATGAAATATAAAAGCTACAAGTATTGAAACGCAAGTCGATAATATCAGTTGGCTAAAGAAGTTTAGTTTCAATGGTAGTTGATTTATGAGAGACAAGATAATCTAACTGAGATTCTTGACTAATTTGTAAAGATATGCTCCCAATGTGCAAACAAGAAAAAGCAACCCGAAATACGCTTGATTGTTTCCTATATATTGATCTATTTTACTTCCTAACCAAAAAGCTACGTACATAGCAATAAACATGGTCGTAGCCATCCCTGCATAACGCATATATTGGTTTGACTTCTGACCTTTCTTCTTGGACTTCTTAGGAAGCAATTGCTCCTGATTTAGCTTTTCTGTTGAAATCTGACAGCACTTGTCCGCCCATTTGACACTTCACATTGAAGACTGCTCCTGATTGCACAATTAGTTTGCCAGTTACGATTTCACCATTGATTTTAGCAGTCTGCTTAACATGTAATTGATCCTTTACGGTCAATTGTCCTTTAATGGTACCTTCAATTACTGCATTAGCGCAATTTATTGTGCCATCAAGTAATCCTGTTGGACCTACAATCACTTTACCTTTACAATTAAGAGTTCCGGTTAATGTACCATCAACTCGAATATCAGTATCCGCCTGAATGGTACCTTTCACGCTAGTTCCCTGAGACAATGTGTTTATTGAACTCAATCCTGAAGTTGGAACACCATTTTGCTTTGCCATATCATTATCTTTTTTACCAAACATGCTTACTTTTTTTGAGTACTTCTTTATGACGTCGACCTTAGTTCTTTAATCAAGATAAAGTAGTATTTTTTGACAAATGACGAGCTTAGTCATAACATGATTTGCAACTTATCATCGTTCGTCTCACTATCAAAACACGATTTCTGCAAGATCATAAACTTGTAGAATGAATAGGGAATTTACAAAGGTCATATTCTTAACAACACTAATGATAATCCCCTACATCAGTTTTGAAAGCACAAATATCGATTTTAGATAGGTATTTTTCTAAACAAAGCCGTTATTATCTTCCTAAAACAAGAATTCCTCTTGTTTTATTGAAACAAGAGGAATTATATATCGTTTATGTTGTCTTAGAATTTAGGACAGTAGACACCTCTATTTTCCGGTCCACATATATCGTATCCCAGAGAGAATTCGAAAGCACCGCTTCCAAAGTTTGCCTCTCTATATCCAGAAACAGTAACATCATATGAGAATCCCAAATTGAAATACTCATAGTTAAATCTTGTTGACAGGATCAATGCATCACTATGCAAGTTACCTTCAAAGTTTGTACCTATTCTGTACCAAGATCCAATCTGGAAGGATTGTGTACTCAATCTACTATTTCCTAAGTTGAATCTCAAGCTAGTACCAAAGTTAAATTGTCTGTGCGGTCCTTGAGCAAAGAAAACGAATCCTGGAAGAACTGAAATCTTCGGTGTCGAACTGAACTGACCACCAGCGTGGTAAAGTAAATTTAGAATACAAAGGATCAAATACATCATCGTAGAATGATTGATTCGCCTGATTCAAGTGTGCCATTGCCAATCCTACGTAGAAATTGTTGTATTGATCAAAAACACTAAACCATAGTAATCCAGCTGAAACATCTGGGTACAAGAAACTATTCTGATCAATAATTTCTCCACCTATTGTAGAATCGAATCCACCGTCTCCATCGTGTTGATTTGGATATCGGGTATTATTAGGATCAATTCTTCTTTGGGCAAAACCTCCGTCGGCACCAATAACTAAATAGTGAGCCTTTTTTCTATAACCACCCATTTTCTTACTATAAGAAAGAGCTAATCTTCCTTGGGTTGTTCCAAATCTAGTTTCACCGGCAACATCTCCGTAGAGATTCCCTCCGATTCCGAAATAATCAGATCTACCTACAGGTACTTTCTGATCATAACTTGCAGAATATGTATTATATGCGCTTGACTTCAAAGAAGTCGCCCACTGGTTTCGATAATTGGCTATCATCCTTGTATTACAATTCATAACCCCTGTCAAAGCTGGGTTAAGATTCAAGGGTGACATATAGAATTGGGAAAAATGAATGTCTTGAGCCATCAAACTAGAGGTACCTCCTAGAAACAGGACAAAAACAAAAATTTTAAGTATACGATTCGTCATAATCTTTCAGATTAGGGATTTTGTTCTAAGGTTTAATCAACAATTAAAACTTATTATAAACTATTTTATTTCTCTTACAGACAGATAAAGATAGAATCCTTTACTAGAATTTTCACTTTTCTGGTCAAAATTTATTGTAAATCTAGCATAACTTCTTGCTATAATGCCTTCATCACTGCAGGTATGTCAATATTTCTGGTTTCGAAGACACTATTTAAATGGTGTTCTAAAAAGTATTATAGCAAAAAATCATGGAATTATTTACACTAATTGTTGTCTAGCGTAATACCGCCGAAATCATCAATCAAAATATCATCATAGTGATCTGCCTTCTCAAAAATGTATTGAAAAAGCGTTTTTGAGGAGTCTTCGTTAAGATACTCTTCATGAATGACTAGCGAAAGAACGATACTATTTTCTTGAACGCTAAAAGTTAGACTGTTCAAATTGTTATTCTGCTGCAGTAAATACTGATAAATTTCTTGAATTCCTGATTTTGGTAGGTGACAGAGTATTGCATCTCCCACAATCATGCCAGAAAGCTTATTGTAATTGATCTCTATCTTTGCACTACCCTCTGTTACCTGCCAAGCACTAGGACCCTTGCGTTGCAGCGCTACTTCAAATCCTAAATATTCAAGTACTTTTTCTATCAATTCTCCAGCACCGGATGGCTCATAAGGTTCTATGTGTGCTAATCTTATAATCTTGCTTCCGCAAAATGGACAGTAACTAGATGACGCATGATCTTCGACAACGGTATTACTACAAGAAGTGCATCTAACAGCTTTAGTCTGGTCATTTCCTAACTTACGAAACTCAGAAATCGCCTCAGCCAAATAACTAGCCGGTAGTGCAAAACCAATACTATGGCCTTTTTGCATAACAAAAGTATTTACACCTATTACTTCGCCAGAGCGATTAACCAATGGTCCGCCACTATTCCCTGGATTCAATGCTGCATCGTGCTGAATATAGCGTACCCCTTTATTCTCTTGAAGTAAATTAGAGATTATACCTTGAGTAGCTGTAAAATTGAGACCAAAAGGATGTCCAACTGCCATAGCTCCTTGACCCTGTGATAGTTCTTCTTCGCTATTGAGTTGTAGATGTGTTAAATCGTGGTCTTCTGGAGGCGCAATAAACGCAAGATCATGTTTTGGATCTAGAAACAAGACATCTACCAGCTGTTTCTTAAAGCCCGCACCCTTCAGCACAACTGAAGCATTATCCCTAACAACATGCTCATTGGTTACTATTAAGTCAAAATCAGAAAGATAGAAACCCGTCCCTGTACTATATGGCGTAGCAATTTGTACAATATTATGTTTTAGTAACTCGATAATCTTCTCCATCGTCAATCAATATTTTGCAGGTTATTAAGAAATTGTACCTGCATAATGCAAATCATACGCTTGTAGCATTTTCAAAAATGAGTGTGCAAATTGCCACTTGCCCTCAAAGCTTAAAATGGAAACTTCAGGATTGAATTCAGGGTATAAATCCTTGTTCATTTCTCTTATTTCTCGAATTCGATTGAGGGTTCTCTTCTCTTTCAGCTGTTCCTTGCGGTAAAAAGTCGTCTTAAATCCCAAATCATCGTAGTATTCAGATTCCATCACATGCATAAACAAACTTAGCATATCTACATCGGGTTGAGGGAACCCATTATGAAACAGCCCGTACATAGCAACATAGCCCATCACGTCCAAAGCAAGATCAATCTTTCCCGCTGAAATATAAGTTTCTACTTTTGGCAATTCGTTGTTGATAAGAGCTTTAAGCTGCTCATGACTTGCATTTTGGGTGTACCCAAAAGTGTGTACTGTATCGTAAAATTCTTCGAACAATTGATCGTCTGTACGTTCCAATAGCAGAGTAAGATTCCGTCTCACTAACCTATTCTTATGCGAAGCTTCTTGTTCATTTTTCGTAAAAAAGAGGCGATGATTTCGCTCAATGAGTTCCATAGTGAAACCCTCAGGTTTTACGAGATAGTCAAGTTTATAGTTGCAATACAGTAATATGTATGAAATGGCATGGTGCACTTCATCATTAAATCCTTTGTATTGATCAATACGATCGAATGCATTTTTGATTTCTTTTCGAAGGAATTCAGCTTTTGTTGACTTTATAACATCAGTCAATTGTATAATCTTACCCGTATTGGACTGATCCAATTCCTCAAATTCATCAATCAGAATGTCATCGTACTTATCTGCGTTAATCGCCAATTCCTTCAAGGCAAAGTATAGCTTTTTTGGAGAAGCATCAACAGCGAAACTATCAAATTTAAGAATCAAATTCATGCCGGCGTCCAAGCAAAATCGATTGTGCTTTAAGACATAGTTCTTATCTAGTAATCGACGATATAAACCAACATTAGGAGCACTAACTGCAGCTATTTCTGAAATGGCCACAAATTTTTCGTTATTACAACGTCCCAAGATGGTTTTTGAACCTTGTAAGATTTGAAAAAACAATTCTTCTCCTTCAATATCATATTGGACATTGTCAGTAAGGTCATCTCGTAAAAAATCAAGTAAATTGATCACCGAGGGCAAAAACTGTTCTTGATCAAAACGTTGAATTGCTTCGTAAAACAAAGTCTGTTTGACTTCATCTTTAAATGCATCCGAGTATCTACCAAATTTTATATTTGGACCTTTGTACTCGTGTTGTTGATTCCAACGAAAATAATCAAAAATTGACATGAAAAACTATTTCGAAAGCGAAGATAGTGAATTGCTACATCTCGATATTAAAATACACCTTCTGTTCAATAAATATTGGAATCAGTAATTCTTGATTCTCATAGATTAAGACACTACAAATAATACAACTTAGTTTATAGACGCATCACATATTGTAAACTTATATACTATATTTACAATTGAAATACAGATTATTAGATGCTAAAATCTTGGAAAATTCATATTCGCTCATTTACACATTATCTGAAGCTGGAGAGGTCTATGTCAGAGCACTCGATTGATGCGTACATAAGAGATGTTCAAAAACTAGCAAGTCTTGAAGAAATCATCGAGCAAAAGGTTTCACCGGAGCAAGTTCGCCAAGAGCATATTGAGATCTTTATCGGTCGAATATATGAACTAGGATTAGGGGAAAAAACGCAAGCACGAATAATTTCTGGTCTGAAGTCCTTCTTTAAATATCTAATGCTCGAAGACCTTATAGTACAATCTCCAATGGAGCTTATCGAGGGTCCAAAACTTACCAGAAAAATTCCCAGTGTTTTAAGCTTTGATGAGATTCAGCAGATCATTGCTGCCATAGACATGAGTGACAAACATGGACATAGAAATCGAGCTATCATTGAGACGCTCTATGCTTGTGGTATTCGCGTTACTGAACTCGTAAACTTAAAGCTTAGCCACTACTATCCGGATGATGGTTTTATTCGAGTAATCGGAAAAAATGACAAGGAGCGAATCGTTCCAATCGGTCCAGAAGCTATCAAGCAACTTAATTACTATATTCATGAAATAAGGAAACATGGACCCATCAAGTCAGGATACGAAGACTTTGTGTTTCTAAATAGGTTGGGGCGACCTTTAACTCGAGTAATGATCTTCATAATTATTAAAAAGCTGACAGAACTTGCAGGCATTAAGAAAACTGTAAGTCCACATACATTTAGACACTCTTTTGCAACTCATTTAGTTGAAGGTGGTGCAAACCTGCGCGCTGTGCAAGATATGCTCGGGCATGAATCAATAACAACGACTGAGATTTACACGCACTTGGACAATCATTTTTTGCGCGAGACTATACTTCAATTTCACCCTAGAAGTCAGTAATGATGACAATGTTATTGGGATTCTCCGTAGCGATAAACTAGCATCGGTTCTGATATTCCAGTGATATCCCGCACTTCTATGAACTTCATTCCTAATTTCGTAATCAGGGTTTGCGAATCAACATTCCCTTTTGTAGTAATAGCTTGTATAAGTGGTAGTTTCAGTGTTTCTATGGAATAATCAAGTAATGCCTTACTAGCTTCATAAGCATATCCTTGACCATAGAATTCAGGTAAGAGTGCAAAACCTATATCTGCCCCTTCCATACCAGGCCTCAGGTACATCCCGCAAGATCCAATCTTGAGGTGATCGGACTTGCGAATCAAGGTATTGTTTCCAAAACCGAACTCTTCTAACTGAGGTATCATTTTTTCAGAAATGTAATTTTTAGCATCTTCAATCGTATGCACATTTCTATCACCTATAAACCTAATCCACCCATCAGTATTCATCAGCTCTAAGACAAACCCTGCATCATCAAGATTGGTTGGTTTAATAAGAAGTCTATTCGTTTCCAGCATTTACGGTATCAGGTGTCATATCATCCAAGATATGGATAGTTTCTTTGAGGTAAATGTCTTTTGTCAATTTACTAATAAAATCTTCATTTCTTCCAATTCGAGACGAATCAGCCTGAATATAATCCATGTCTACATTGAGGTTTTCGACGACTAGTCCAGGAATAACATCCTTTCCGATATCCTTATATCTATTACCCATTTGTTGTCGCTCATCCATCTTTGCTATAAATGCATCCAAATCAAGAGGATATGTTCTCTGCTCCTGACTTTCCTTCAAGCGATGCGCATTTTCAAGAATTAACTGAAAAGTTGAGTCTTGCTGCACCCGTTTCTCTGACTTTATTCTAAGTTCGTCATAATTGGAAATTACATAAACATTCTGCGTGTGATCAACGGACTCAATTTCATTCCATTCTAGTGGATAATCATAATCCTTTTCTCCTCTTTTGATAAACTGATAGTTGTCAGGTAGGATAATGTCTGGCACCACACCTTTCAACTGTGTTGATGTTCCATTAATCCTAAAGAACTTCTGAATTGTCATTTTGACGTCGCCTAATGGTTTGAATTCGTCAGCACCTCGTACTTGATCTAGGCTGTAAAATCGTTGGACAGTACCTTTCCCAAAAGTGCTTGGAGATCCAACAATCAAAGCCCTTTTGTAATCTTGCATTGCCGCTGCTAGAATTTCACTTGCAGAAACTGAATACTCATTAACCATAATAATTAATGGACCCTCGTACTGAACGGAACTATCTTCATCTTCCAATACATATGGGTTTCCCCTTTTAGGCTTGACCTGAACAATAGGTCCCTCTTCAATAAATAGGCCTCCCATATCTATCACATCTCTTAAAGATCCACCGCCATTATTTCTAATATCTAGAATTACACCGTCAACATTTTCATCTTTGAGTTTTTCAAGTTCAATTGCAATGTCTTTGGCGCATGAACGCCCATTCTTTGCTTTAAAATCGGCATAAAAACTAGGAAGGTATATATATCCAATTTTATCCGAAACACCTTCCATATCAATAATCACACTTTTCGCGTTACCCTCTTCCGTAATAACGACATCTCTTACGATACGTATATCTTCCATCGTGCCATCCGGCTTCTTCACGGTCAGAATTACCACCGTACCCTTTTTTCCTCTGATCTTTGAGACTACATCATCAAGTCGCATTCCTTCGATGTTGACGGGTTCATCTCCCTCTTGGGTTACCGCAGAAATAAGATCGTCAACTTCAAGATCTTTGCCTTTCCATGCAGGCCCCCCGGGCACAATTGAAACTACTTTTGTATAGTCTGCATCACTAGACAATCTTGCTCCAATACCCTCTAGCTTCCCTGCCATTCTTATATCAAAATCAGCCTTCTCTTTTGGATTATAATAGTCTGAATGTGGATCGTAACAGTGAATAATTGCATTCACATAGCTTTCGAATCTATCAGATCTTCGTACTTGTTCGAGTCTCTTAAACCAATCTTCAAAATTTTCACGAACTTCCTCTCTTGCTTCTTCAATCAACTCGTCTTCAGACTTAATTTTCTCATCCTTATCTTCATCTGAAGCTTTACCTTCGGCAATCCTCTTTTCTAATTTTTCCTGGTCTTCTCGAGCCTGGTTATACTTTAGAAGAATATCATACTTCAATATTTTTCTCCACTGATCACGAAGTTCGACTTCATCCTTGGCAAATGACCTTTTTTCGGGATCCATTTGGATTTCTTCACTCTGCGTAAAATCGTAGTCAGTATCTACTAAATACTTGAAAATTGCTTCAGCTCGATCAATAGAAACTTCTAAAAGGCTGTCTGACTGATCAAAAAACTGAAGTGTTCCTGCTTTGAATTCATCATCCAACAAAGTTCGAGATGCATTCATTTGATCAATTTCTAGCTGCGTAAGGAAACGCTTATTACCATCAAGTGATTTCAAATAAAGATCAAATGCCTTTTCTGATAAGTTGTCGTCAATCTGCTGTGGTTGGTAATGTACCTGAGAGAGATAACTATTCACAGCTTTGATAATTGTTTCCTCTTTGGCTTTGGAGTCGTCCCCAAAAGGATTTTGTCCCGTTAAGACAACATATAGTAGTCCGACCATGACGATCGAAGAAAAAGCAAATAGATAGTTTCTCATTTTCTTACTCAATTTCCGTAATTATATCTAAAGTAACAGTAAAAGGCAAATTTTGATTGCGAAGTGCGCAACTTTTAACCGAAAATTAGCAAAAGTGCTTGATAATTGGAGGAAAAGAATGATTTTCGAGTACTCCAGATACCTTTTAAGATTACAGATACATGACCAAGCGATAGTCCTATTAAAGATTAATCACACCAAAGCTAATAAACGTTAAGATCTACCTAATCTAAACTTAAATGAATCAGTTTCAAAATCACTACTGATTCGCCAATTGACCGCAAGCTGCGTCGATATCTTTTCCTCGTGAACGACGAACAGTCATCATGATACCTTTTTTCTTAAGATGTCTCGCAAAAATATCGAGCGTATCAGTATTTGATTTAACGAACATCACACCTGGAATGGAGTTATACTCTATCACATTAATTCGCACCGGAAAATACTTACAAAGTGCTGCGAGCTTATTAGCGTCTTCGATTGTATCGTTGAAATCCTTAAAGGCTATATATTCATATGATATTCGACCTTTGGTAGTATTATAAAAATATCGTAGTGAGTCCATAACTGTTTGAAGGTTATTGGTCTCATTAATAGGCATAATATCGTTTCGTTTGACATCATCTGCAGCGTGAAGTGAAATTGCTAGATTTATGCCCGTATTGGCATCCGCCAATTTTGTGATCATTTTAGCTATTCCCACAGTTGAAATGGTTATTCTTCGAGGAGCCATATTCAGACCATATGGGGCCGTCAAAAGCTCGATCGATCTCATTGTATTTTTATAGTTCAGAAGCGGTTCTCCCATTCCCATGTAAACTACATTGGTCAGTGGGTGATCGTATGTTTCTTGACAAATTTCATTGATTAGTACATATTGATCGTAGATTTCTCCAGCATCAAGATTTCTCATTCGTTTCATCTGGCCCGTTGCGCAGAATTTACAACTCAAACTACAACCTACTTGGGATGAAACGCAGACCGTATATCGATTATCTTTTTCTACCGGAATTAATACTGATTCAATTTTAAATCCGTCATGCAATACAAATCGGCATTTAATTGTTCCGTCAGAGCTTTTCTGGTATATATCGAGTACAATAGGTCTTATGATAAAATGCTCCGCTAATTTTTCTCTCAATGCATGACTTAAGTTGGTCATTTCATCAAAGCTTACTGCACGCTTTTTCCACAACCATTCGAAGATTTGTTTGGCTCTAAACTTGGGTTCACCAACCGAAAGAATCCACTCCTTGATATCCTCGAGTTCAAAATTTCTTATGTCTACCTGTACTTTGGTTGAAGTCATACTTTTCATTTTGAGTGAAAACTCTTACATACGATGCGAAAATAAATTAGCAGCCACAAAAGTAATGTAATGATTTTCAAACTTATCCATGCGTGAATAGTTCATTTGGTTTTGAGATTGAGCTGTGGCTATTTTCAAAGCGTTTCGACTGTACAAAAAGTATGTAGTACACTACTTATAAATAATTGACAATCAATAATTTAATCAGACAAAACCTGATCTATAAGTATTCTGAAGAATTGCATGTCGAAGAGACAAAACTTAAATGATCAGCCTTCGTTGTCAATAGCGCAACAAACTACTAGACACTATGCCACATTATCGACAAAAATCTAATAATCGCCTAGTTAGTAATATAGCCATGACTTCTTGAAAGAAAAACTTCGAATTCTGATCTTTGAACTGCTAAGTTGCACTATCCCTCAAGAGCTGTATTGAAATAATCAGCAAATTCATCAATGAACATAACACCTAAATCACCTTCTCCTTGTTTTCTTACTGCCACTCCTCCACTTTCTTGTTCTTTCTCTCCAATAATTAACAAAAATGGAATTTTATTCAATTCGTTATCTCTAATTTTTCGCCCAATCGACTCCGTACGATCGTCAATGAATCCTCTAATATCATACTTGGAAAGTTCCGATTGAATGCTATTACAAAGATCCAAATACTTATCAGAAACAGGCAAAAGAACGTATTGCTCAGGCGTCAACCAAAGTGGAAATTTACCACCAGTATGTTCGATCAAGATACTCATAAAACGTTCCATACTTCCAAAAGGCGCACGGTGAATCATGATGGGTCGATGGGATGCATTGTCTGAACCAATATATTCAAGTTCGAAGCGTTCCGGCAGGTTGTAATCTACTTGAATTGTACCGAGTTGCCATTTTCTTCCGAGCGCATCACGCACCATGAAATCAAGCTTTGGCCCATAAAAAGCTGCCTCTCCATATTCCGTCACTGTTTTCATTTCAACTTCTGCAGTTGCGTCAATAATCGCTTGCTCTGCCTTGTCCCAGTTCTCTACTGATCCGATGTACTTTTCAGGATTATCGGGATCTCTCAAAGAAATCTGCGCAGTGAAGTCTTCAAAGCCCATCTTCTTAAGAACATGGGTAGTTAAGTCAAGAACATCCAAGAATTCATCTTTAAGCTGATCAGGAGTACAAAATATATGTGCATCATCCTGAGTAAATCCTCGCACACGAGACAAACCGTGCAACTCACCAGATTGCTCATAGCGATATACAGTTCCAAATTCCGCAATTCTTAGAGGAAGTTCTCTGTAAGATCTTGGCCTATGACCAAATATTTCACAGTGATGCGGACAGTTCATCGGTTTTAGAAGAAACTCTTCTCCTTCTCGAGGAGTCTTGATTGGTTGAAAACTATCTTCACCGTACTTTTCATAGTGACCAGATGTAAGGTACAAATCTTTGTGTCCTATGTGCGGTGTGACCACTCCTTGGTAACCTCTTTTTTCTTGCTCTTTTTTCAGGAAATCCTGCAAGCGTTCTCTGATCTGCGTGCCTTTGGGTAACCAAATCGGTAGACCCGCCCCTACTTTCTCTGAAAACATAAAAAGTTCAAGTTCTTGACCAAGCTTTCTATGATCACGGCGTTTAGCTTCCTCGATCATCTCAAGATACTGTGTCAGTTCCTTGGCCTTGGGGAAAGTAATGCCGTATATTCTTGTTAGTTGTTTTCTATTTTCATCTCCTCGCCAATATGCTCCGGCAAGAGAAGTTAATTTAACTGCCTTTATGGGAGCGGTAGTAGGGATGTGTGGTCCTCTACATAAATCAGTAAAATTACCTTGCGTGTAGAATGTTATTGACCCATCTTCAAGACCTTCGAGAAGCTCCAGTTTATATTCGTCATTCTTCTCTTGGTAATAAGCAACTGCTTCATCCTTGGAAACCTCACGGCGGATATATGGATTTTTTTGGCGAGCTAGCTCGATGATTTTCTTTTCAAGCTTGACCAAATCCTCTGGTGTAAGCGTGTAATCACCAGTATCGACATCATAATAAAACCCTCTTTCTATCGGAGGTCCTATTCCAAACTTAGTCTGTGGATGCAAAGCCTCTAAGGCTTCCGCCAAAAGATGCGCTGATGAGTGCCAAAATGCAGACTTACCGTCTTCATCTCTCCAAGTATGGAAAACAATCTTCGAGTCTTCAGAAATTGGACGTGTTGCATCCCAAACTTCTCCGTTGACTGTAGCAGAAAGTACATTTCTAGCCAAACCCTCAGATATTGAAGATGCAATTTCCAATGAAGTTACGCCCTCTTCATAGCTTCGTACATTTCCATCAGGGAAAGTGATATTGATCATGTGCTTATAATTTTCGAAACACAAAAGTCACAAAACTAGCTGAATAAGGCAAGTAAGCGAAGGTATTAAACACAGCTATGGACTTATTAATAGTGAACTTCCAAAATCGATCAATAAATCAGCAAAGGAAGCAGTTCAGTGTTCTGCTCTAACTTACTCTTCTCCAATCGTAAGAACTTTGATTTCAACGCGTTGATTTCGTGCCCTACCCTCAGCATATTTATCGCTTGCAATAGGATTTCTTTTCCCATAACCTTTATATTCCACTTGAGCTTCAGGAATACCATCATTAAAAAGATAAGTAGCAACAGATTTTGCACGAGCAGTAGAAAGTGAATCGCAAAAAGCCTGCGAAGGTCTACCATTTGTATGCCCACCTATCTCGATACGCACATCATTATTTTCTTTCAAGAAAACTGCCAATTCCTGCAAAGCAGGATAGGACTTGGAATTTATTTCAATGGCATTTGCATCAAAGTAAAGATTCTTAAGATTGATTGTCTGACCTTTCTTTAGGGTTTTTCGATTCAATTCCCGATTGATAGTGGCTTCTGTTGGCTTCAAAACGACCTCTTTTTCCTTAACATCTGGCTGCGCCTCAACAGGCTTTTCTGCAACAGCAGGCTTAGTAAACTCAGTGACTGCTGGCACTGCAGGAGTTTCTACAATTTCTGGTTCTACTTCTACTTCAGGTTCTTCTGCCACAAGAGGCTCTTCACCTGGACATTGAGTTTTTACTATTACGCTAGCATTGTCAAGAAGTAGATTCCCGTTGTATGGGAATAAATTTGGAACTTTATAAAATGCTGAAACTACAATATAACGGTGCTCTTGAGTGGGTTTGAATTCAAATGTGTATGTCTTCCAATCATCGTGATCTATCTCAGTTGACTCGGCCAAGAGTTCGCGCTTGCTGCACGAACTTACGCCACCATATATACGCAGAACTACCGGCTTTATGTAATACTGCGAAGAAGCTGTCTCTGGATAAGGACTTATGTATGTCGAGGATTTAGATAGATCGATTGAAAAAGTATAACATGAACCTGCCTCAAGCGGACGCGAAAGTCTTTGTGAAACTGATTCATAAGTGTCATTCTCTCGCACCACAAAACCTAAAAATGTATTTCCATCCGAGCTTTTCTTATTGACACCAAAATACAGGTTTAGTACGTTCTTAGAAGCTGGATCAAGTCCATTATGTATATCTGGGGGTGTTTCCCCTCTAAAAAATGTAGCACCACAATCTTGCCATCCCCTGATATAAGAAGTTTCTGTCCCGGCATGCGGAACATCTTCAAAAGAGGGGTTATTTAACTTAATTGTATCACTTGAAGTTTGGCCCATCAAGGGCAAAGAAATAATAAAAAGTACGACTACTTGAAACCAATTAATCATCGTATTATTTTTTTGCTCTTTTAACATGAGCTTTCGACTTGATAAAAAGTTGTTCAAAATTAGGCTTTTAGTACTTCTTTATAACGCTAAGCAGACGAAGTTTGGTTCTAGGGATTTACACTAAATTCAGTTTTAAGGGGATTTTAACCCATGACTATCTACTTATTTTTTCCTTTTTCAAAAAGTTTCTAGATTAAATCGTCACTATTTACATGATAACTACAATATTCTACTAGTCCACTAGAATCCGGGCTTTCGCCCAAAATACTTGGAAAACAAGGTTAGAAAACTTTGACAACCATCTCGTCCAAATATCTAGAATTGTGCATTTCCTGGAGTCCTAGGGAAAGGAATTACATCCCTGATATTACTCATACCTGTAATAAACAGAACCAATCGCTCGAATCCAAGACCAAAACCTGCATGCTCACACGTTCCAAACCTCCTTGTATCAAGGAACCAGTCCATTTCTTCGTGAGGAATATCCATTTCAGTCATTCTCTTCTCTAGTTTATCAAGACGTTCTTCTCGCTGAGAGCCTCCGACAATTTCACCTATACCAGGAAATAGAATATCCATAGCTGCCACGGTATTGTCGTCTTCATTCAATCTCATGTAGAATGCCTTGATATTCTTCGGATAATCCGTTAGTATTACTGGCTTCTTGAAATGCTTTTCGACTAAATATCTTTCGTGCTCGCTCTGAAGATCAGCTCCCCACTCTTCAATGACAAACTGAAACTTTTTCTTTTTATTTGGTTTTGAGTTCTTAAGGATATTAATTGCTTCTGTATAGGTTAATCTAACAAATTCATTGTCAGCACAGAACTTCAACTTCTCTATTAAAGGCATTGGCGAACGCTCAGCCATAGGTTTAGACTTTTCTTCATTTTCCAAACGATTCTGCAAGAATTGAAGATCATCTGCACAGTTTTCCATACAGTAGTTTAATACATATTTTAGCATATCCTCTGCTAAGTCCATATTATCTACCAAGTTGGCAAAAGCAACTTCTGGCTCAATCATCCAGAATTCAGCAAGATGCCTTGTTGTGTTTGAATTTTCAGCACGGAAGGTTGGGCCAAATGTATAAACTTTACTCAGCGCCAAAGCAGCAAGCTCAGCTTCTAATTGGCCAGATACAGTGAGATTGGTAGCTTTCCCAAAAAAGTCTTCCTTGAAATTAATCGAACCATCTTCATTTTTTGGAGGATTATTCAGATCTAGAGTTGTCACTTGGAACATTTCACCAGCACCCTCTGCATCACTACCTGTAACAATTGGACTATGAATATAAAAGAACCCTCGATCATTAAAAAACTTATGAATTGAGAAGGCAATTGCATGTCTGACCCTGAATATTGCTGAAAAAGTGTTAGTTCGGAATCTAAGGTGAGCAATCTCTCTAAGAAATTCAAGGCTGTGCTTTTTGGGTTGTAGAGGATAAACCGATGGATCCGATTCTCCAACTATCTTAAGCTCCTGAGCTTGTATTTCAACAGACTGTCCCGCTCCCTGCGATTCTACCAAAGTTCCTGTAACTACAATAGCTGCACCAGTTTTGATTTTATTAATCAACTCCGGATCTGTTGTATCGCGATCAACGACAATTTGAAGAGTTTTGACGGTGGAACCATCAGATAACGCGCAAAATTGATTTCCGCGAAAAGTACGAACCCATCCTTGAACCTTATATGAAGCACCAATCTCCGGTGATTGATAGATATCTTTTATTGAACTTAATTTAGCCATTTTGACAAGTGTATTATATAACAAAGAAGTTTATGATAATATATTACCACATCGCTAGTCTTACCAAAGCGAATTCGGGTGCAAATTTAGCACTTTATAATAAATGAATGAAAGGAAATAAGAATGAGCCTTTGGATTCGAATCCAAATAAAGTTTTCAAAGCTTTCAATCTTCAACGCATTCACATACCAATGCATTTCATTAGGTTTGTGGAACAACCTGTACCATGAATTATATCAATGTTGAGCATGCTAGTTTATCTTTTGGTGAGAAAGTACTTTTTACCGATGTAAATCTTTTGATAAACAAAGGTGATCGTATTGCGCTTATCGCTAAAAATGGAAGTGGTAAAACTACTTTTCTGAAGCTAATGGCAGGAGAAATCTCAGCCGAAGGAGAGAAAGCAAATATTCTCGTTCGAAAGAATTTGAATATTGCATACCTTAAACAAGAACCCAACTTTCATCCAGATATGACAGTTATTGATACATTGATGGACAGTGATGTTCCAGAAATTCGTGCTATACGTGACTATGAAATTGCACTTTCGGATGGTAATCCAGATAAGATAAATGCTTGTGTAACTCGTATAGAAGATCTTAAAGCTTGGGATATTGAAGCACGAGTAAAGGAGATTCTTTTTCGCTTAAATATTGATATGCTCGACAAGCAGATCAAATTTTTGTCTGGCGGGCAACGAAGAAGAATTGCTCTTGCGCAGATTTTGATAAAAGAGCCAGATGTTCTGATTCTAGATGAGCCTACAAATCACCTTGATGTTGAAATGATCGAATGGTTGGAACAATACCTTGCATCGCCTAATCTCACAATTTTCATGGTGACACACGATCGCTATTTTCTAGAGCGGGTGTGCAATGTAATCATTGAACTAGATGAAGGAAACTTCTTTCACTATCGAGGTAATTATTCCAATTTCTTAGAAAAAAGAGCAGAACGAAAAGAGAATGACTCTATAAGAGGCGAAAAGGTCAAGAAGCTCTTCAAGAAAGAACTTGATTGGGTACGAAGACAGCCTAAAGCAAGGGGAACGAAAGCGAAATCTCGTATTGAACAGTTTGAAAAGATCAAGGCAGAAAAGAACAGTATAACTCGAGAAGCTGTGATGAAATTTCATATAGTTCCCGAGCGGCTTGGCAGTAAAATTGTTGAATTTCACAATGTCAGTAAAGCGTTCGATGAGAAGCAGATTATGCGAAACTTCTCATATAAGTTCAAAAAGAATGAACGAGTTGGAATCTCTGGAATTAATGGAAGTGGTAAATCGACATTTATAAATCTTATGACAGGTAGTCTTGCACCTGACGAGGGAAAAATAGTTATTGGAGAAACTGTCAAGTTTGGTTATTACAATCAAGAAGGGCTAAAACTCGACATTGATAAACGTGTAATTGATATTGTTCGGGATATTGCTGAATATATCCCTTTGGAAAAAGGCTTAAAGTTGAGTGCCGAGCAATTGCTTGAACGATTCCTTTTCCCGAGACCTCAGCAACAAGTATTCTTCTCGCAATTGTCTGGAGGAGAGAGAAGGAGGTTGTATCTTTTGTCAATTTTGATGTCTAATCCAAATTTTCTGATTCTTGATGAGCCGACAAATGATCTCGATATTGTAACTCTGAATATTCTAGAAGACTATTTGCAAGAGTTTCCTGGTTGTCTTGTGATTATTTCTCATGATCGGTACTTCATGGACAAGCTGACTGATCATATATTCATTTTGGAAGGGCAGGGAAAGGTTCAGGATTTTAATGGTTCATATTCTGAGTGGAAAGCAAGAAAAGAACTTTCTATAGAAGAGAGCAGAGAGTCTTCTGTTTCAAGTGACTCATCTAAGGTTCAAACAAGTAAAAAACATCCAGCTCAATTGGTCAAAAATGAAATTAAGACGATCGAAAAGAAATTGGCAAAGAAGGAAGACAAAAAGAAAGAACTGACCGAAGAATTAAATTCCAATTTGGAAGATTTAGACAAGCTAACAAAACTTTCGGCTGAAATCGGTGTGATTGTCCAGGAAATCGAACGCCTTGAAGTTGAATGGGAAAGTTGGGTTGAAAAGCTAGAGGATTAATCAGTGTAGCGCAAAAAAAAAAGAAACTCTCGAACCTTTTCAAGAGTTTCACGCTAAAACTATACAAGACATTTATCTTATTTCATGGATATACCTATTTCTTGGCATAAAGCATGCCAGTTTTTCCAGGTTATTAATTCAATTAGAGTTAATGCATCTACTTTATGATAAGAGCTTACGAAACTGAATATAACTTTGCATTGTTATATCAAATAGACACTATATCTTTACAATATGAATAAGGAATTGGAAACTCGAGCAACTCAAGTACTGTATAATCACGCATTACGCAAGACTGCTATGCGTATGGATGTTCTGCAAGTCTTTTTGGATAAAGAAGAAATTGCTCTTTCCAATCAAGAACTTGAAGCTGAACTCGAAGATTCGGACCGAGTAACATTATATAGAACTCTAAAGACTTTTGAGAAAAAAGGCATTATACATCAAGCAATCGATGGCTCAGGAACTAACAAGTATGCTATGTGTCATGCTGATTGTTCAGAGCACGAGCATGTTGATAATCATGCACATTTTCATTGTACTCAGTGCGAAAAAACACTTTGCCTAGAGCAAATAGATGTTCCACAAGTAGAGGTTCCATCTGGATATACGGTCCAGACTAGCTATATGGTTATTCAAGGACAATGCAATCAATGTAGCTCATAGATGACAACAATTCCCCGTTGGAAAAAATGGCTTTCTCATATTATAGAGCTTGAATTAGAGAAAATTGAAACGGGGTATGGACATACACTTTCACTTTGTGTTTCAGATGGCCGTTTTCAGTTAAATGCAGAAAATGCAATTTACAGTTGGGAAGATAAATACGACAATTTCTATAAAGCCTTTTTACAATTGGACCTCAGTAAACTTCCTGGAAAAGAGAGTTTAGTTCTTGGATTTGGTTTGGGGAGTATTCCGCAGATGCTCGAAAAAAACTTCAATCAATCTTTGTATTACACTGGAGTTGAAATTGACGATCAAGTTATTTTTCTGGCATATAAATACATTTGTCATCAATTGGAATCACCCCTACAATTAATTCAAGGCTCTGCTGAAATCTTCGTAGAAATTACAGAGGAAAAATTTGATTTCATCTGTGTAGATATTTTCATAAATGATGAGATCCCTACACCTATTAGAACCCATGTTTTTATTGAGCAAGTGAAGTCATGTCTGAACGAGGATGGTCTTGTACTTTTTAATCATTTGGCTAATCGAGAAGCAGAGCGAAAAACTGGCCAAGCTTTCTTTAATAATGCGTTTCGCATTGTATTTCCAAATGCTGAGCTCCTAGACGTAGATGGAAATTTTATTTTCGTTTCAGATAAGAGATTTCTTACGAATAGCTGATTTTGTTCGTGCGTTTTAGAATTTAACACTAAGGTCTTTTTGTGGTTGTTTCGGCAACTTGAGTGAGTGTATTTAATTATCACGATTTCAACCACCCTGTGGCACACTATCTTTCAATAATTGATAGTCAGTTCTTTGTAGTATTTTTTTACAAATACATTTAATCTTGCGTCAGCTACATGGAGTCCTTGTCCCGAAAGCGCAGCTGAGTGGATGAGTCCAACTGGACGAAGACGGAATACAGCGCCCGGATGCCCTACCCTTTTAATCAACGATTTTAGTACATAAGACTGTGACCTAATCTTTAGTTGCTTTAAGTCTTTCACGATATCCTTTCAATTCCTTTTTAACAATCGGAGCTAAAATGTATAGTCCGATAATGTTAGGAAGCGCAACGAGATAGACCATGGCATCAGAAAAATCCAAAACCGCTTCTAATTGGATTGAACAACCGATTGCGACAAAAATACAGAAGATCAGTAGGAACAATTTTTTAGTGCGAAGATGCTCTCCAAATAAATAAGTCCATCCTTTTAGACCGTAATATGACCAAGATATAATAGTTGAAAATGCAAACAAAATAGCGATTATTGAGAGGGGGACGACAGATCCACTGATGGTTCCTTCAAATGCTTGTGCTGTCAACTGGACACCTTGTATATCAACATACTCAACACCTGGATCATAGACAGTTGTGAGAATTACCATTGCAGTAATGCTACAAATAACTATTGTATCTATAAAGGGTTCCAACAAGCCCATGTATCCTTCTGTTACAGGTTCATCTGTCTTAACAGCACTATGTGCAATAGCAGCAGATCCTATACCGGCTTCATTGGAAAACAAGGCTCTTTTAAATCCTAGTACAATCACAGCAACTACTCCACCGGTCATGGCATCAGGAGAAAAAGCATTTGTAAATACAGCTTCAACTGCCCAAGGTACTTTTTGATAGTTTAACCCTATAATCAATAGACCTACGACGACATATGAAACAGCCATAAACGGAACTAACCTACCTGTCACTTTTGCTATCGACCTAATTCCACCCAACACAACGAGGCCGACAAAAAATGCCAAAATCAAACCAAACAACCAACCATTAGAGCCTAAAAAAGACTCAGCACCGACTAAAAAGGAGAATTGTTCAAAAGCCTGATTAGACTGAAACATATTACCTATACCAAGACATCCGACGACCATAGCTATCGCATAAAACACACCTAAAGGCTTTGCTAACCAATTCAAACCCTTTTCACGAAGTCCGTTTTCCAGATAAAACATCGGACCTCCTGAGACACTTCCATCCAGATTATTTCGTCTATACTTTACTCCAAGTATGCACTCTATAAATTTTGTACTCATACTCAAAAATCCCGCAACAACCAACCAGAACATCGCACCAGGACCACCAATTGAAATTACAATTGCAACGCCTCCGATGTTTCCAATTCCCACTGTGCCTGACAAAGCTGTCGCTAAGGCCTGAAAATGAGTGATTTCTCCTTTCCCTTTTGATTTCTTTGAGTCTCCTCGCAGAATCTGAATTGAATGCTTTAATCCCGTTACATTTATGAACCCGAAATAAACTGTGAAGAATAGTGCTGCTAATAGTAACCATGCGACAATCCAAGGAAAGCGAACATCCGCAATTTGAACTTCATATAGTACAATTGAATTTAACCAATCTGCAAGTGGCCCGATAAAATTATTAATCCGTTGGTCTATTGATTGCATATATCATTACGATTTACTGTAGACTATCAAAGGTAATGGAAGTTAGGATCAATTGTAAATGTCGGTCAGTTTGATTAGTATGAAAACTATTAAACTATAAAAAAAGAACCATAAACAATTGATAATCAATAAATAACAATCAGCTGTAGCATAGGTCTTTCGTCAATCATCTAGACTGTAAGATATATCTACTGACTCATAGCGCAGAGATATGACAAGAGGTTCAATTTACTTGTACTTTAGTGGGACGACTTTACTCTTAAAAAAAGTCTCACAATATTGTAAATCAATATTTTATGGCAAGTGTAGCCTACTTTTTTGATCTTTAAGCCTATCTAATATTGAGTATCAAGTAGTGATTGCTTTAAAAGACAATAAGACCCACCTACCGATGAATCTCTTTCTTTGTGCCCGGAGCGGGAGTCGAACCCGCACGCCCATAAGGACACATGCCCCTCAAGCATGCCTGTCTACCAATTTCAGCACCCGGGCGGGCGCTATAGCGATTGCAAATATATATTATTTAATACAAGTACCTAATCGCATCATAACTGTTATTTATGATCATTAGTGAGCCTCAAAAGAATAATTTTTCTTCTTCATATATTCTCCGAAGTCTACAATCGACTGTCTTATTATATCCAACGCTGTATCTTTCTTTTGAAATTCTTCTACAATCACTGTTTTGTGCTCCAATTTCTTATAATCTTCAAAGAAATTTCTTAATTCAAGCAAAAAAATGCTAAGGTATTTCCGAAACGTCTTCTACGTGATTAACACTCATATCATTTAATGAAACTGCAATAATCTTATCATCCTTTTCATCACCATCCAGCATTCTCATAGCGCCAATAACTTTTGCCTCGACCATGCACAAAGGTTGAATTGCGATTTGGGATAAGACTAGAATATCCAATGGATCATAGTCATCACAATATGTTTGAGGAATGAATCCATAATTTGCTGGGTAATACATTGATGCGTAAAGAACTCTATCCAGTTTCAATAAACCAAACAATGTTCAGTGTCCTTAGGCAGAAAAGCGCGAATATTTTTCCAATTTGTCCAATAAAAATGATTCACCTTAATGTAAGGTATAACATTTAATCTATTCTATCAAGCTGTAAGAATTATTGCTCAAAATACCAGTTATTCGTTGGTATCATCTAGGTCCACAAAATCAATCTTACTTGCATCTCTTGTGCTAAATCCTTTAGTCCTTGGCGAACCAGTGATTTCCATACAACTAGTACCAAAACATTCCGCAGTTAGAAAATCATCAACGGTCAAAGGAATAAAGTCCATCTTCGTTCAAAGCCAGAGTGCTGTTGTCGAAAATGACAAAGTAAAAGAATACAGAGTTAATCTAAAACTGACTTTTGAAGTGAAGGACTAGTATAAAAAGCTTTATGATTGGGGGATCATAAACAATTTACTTTTAAACCGATTTTGAAAGTGCGTGATGAATATCGCGCTCTTTTTATTTTCGTAGGCCTTTCAAAATGACACCTGAAATATCCGCTTTCAGACTATCTTTATCAATTTCTCGACCGGGACGATACCATAGATATAGCCACTTGAATGATGACAAGAACGTTTGATACAGAACAAATGAATCTCCTTGAATAATCAAGTCTTCATCAATTCCACGTTCAATTATATCTAGAATTTGCTTTTCATAAGCTTTTCGCTTACTTCTAAACTGGGATATTGTAGGTTCTTCTAGATGTCTCCATTCATCATTAAAAACCGTCACAGACATAGGATCTTCCAAAGCCGTCTCTATGTGGTAGTAAGAAATCTTCCTAAGTAGTTCAAAAACATCCTGCTCTTCTCTCAAAGTAATATTCAAATTGTCTTGAAACTTGTTAGCTTCGTTCAAACAAATCTGTGAAAGAATCTCCTGTTTGCTAGAAATATGACTGTATAAAGAAGAAGCTTCCAAGCCCACTTCTTTTGCTAATTGACGCATTGAAGTCGCCTGATATCCATTCGTCTTGAACAGCTTAGCTGCCGCAATGTATATCTCATCCTTCTTTGAAATTTTCTTGGCCATAGTCACAGTTACATTGCATCGAAACTCACAACAACATGATCAGAAATAGGGTACGATTGACAAGTTAATATGTATCCTCGTTCGATTTCATCGTGCTCGAGTCCATAATTAACGTACATTTTTGCTTCTCCAGATACTAACTTTGCTTTGCAGGTACAACAAACGCCACCTTTACAGGCAAAGGGTAAGTCCGCACCTTGCAGAAGTGCTTTGTCGAGAATGTTATCATCATCTTTTCGAAAATCCATCAACATAGTTTTTCCATCCAAGACAATTTCCATTCTTTTGGAAGAAACCGTTTCCTCTTGCCGTTCCTTTCTTGCCTTCTTACCCTCATTCGTGGTAAACAATTCAAAATATACCTGGTCCCTCTTAATGCCAAGATCAAAAAGTCCATCTCTGACATCCATGATCATCTCTTCAGGACCACACAAGAAATACTGATCAACTTTGCCAGTATCAAAACAAGTTGGAATCCAAAGGTCTAGCTTCTTTCTATCTATTCGACCATTAAACGTTTCACTTTCTTGAGGCTGCCTTGACAATAAATGAAAAACCTGCAGACGCTCAACAAAAAGGTTCTTTAGAGCTTCAAGCTCCTCTAGAAACATAATTGATCTAACATTCTTATTACCATAAAATAAAGTGACTTGGGAATCTGGAGATAAACTTAATGTTGATTTAATCATGGAAAGTATGGGTGTAATACCACTACCAGCAGCGAAAAACACAAAGTGCATATCTGCTTCGGTCTCCATTTTATTTACGAAATTACCTTGAGGTAGACTCGCCATCACAACATCATTAACTTGAAGTTCATTTTTAGCATAGGTGCTGAAGACTCCACCTGGAACTACTTTTATACCTATCGAGATTGTATTCTCTTCAGGGCTGCTGCATAAAGAATAAGAGCGTCTCACGGTTTCTCCGTAAATCTCATACTCAAATACTAAATACTGCCCCGATTTATAATTGTAATCCTCGGATACAAGTTGAGAAGAGTGAAAATCAACACGTACACTGTCAGCAGTCAAATGCTCGATATGCGATACTTTGAGTGGGTAAAATTCCATAATAACCGAATGAACGTTCGTTAGTAAAATTCAAATTTAATATATCTCTACTAAAGCTTCTGTATTCATTCCAAAAATCAACTTGAAATTAAAAAATCCTCTAGTATTTACAAAAAGTTGGGCGTCCCAGCGCGCTATCCGCTCATATCCTTCCTCACTGACGTTCGTTGGAACCCGCTTCTATCGCTGACGCGAGGCATCGTCAATACAAGATTCCATTCTAGCATATTCAGTCAGTTCCTCTGAATACACAATTTCTAGTCTTCTTGAAGTAATCAAGCATAGGTCAGGAACAAATTATTTTCAAATTCCTACTCAATAAGTGGGAATAAAACTCCAACTCAATACACTAATAGTAAAAGCTAATTCACTAAAAGTTAAAGAGACTATTATGATTAAGATTAAACAAATGGAAGACAATAGTATATATCTATTACAAGGCCTTTGCACAGCAAACAGGCATTTCATCGAACATCCTAAAGAAGTTAGAATATTCTTAAACCTCATCAATAGACGATTAGGAGAGTACATGTCAATTCTAGAGTATGTAATAAAACCTACTGGCTCGCAACTAATTGTCAAAACTAAATCTGAATACAAAATCAAAACTTCATATTTCAATCAATTGAAACGGAAGATCAAAAGGCCAAAACGAGTACTCAACTCTGTGAATCTGATTATTAGCGAAGCAATCAAGATACTGATATCTCGTTTCACAAATATCACAAACCCTATGAGAGGACGAGAGGGAAATGCTTCAAAAAAGTATTTCAAAAATATCAATTTAGCTTAATTGAAGAAGCTAGAAAATACATTAGAAAAATTAGAAATCGGGAAGTTCGCCTTGATCAACCCAATAAGAAATACCAAGCTAATCCCAAATTTCATGATCAAAAAGGAAAACTACTAAGAAATCCTGAGCTTTTGAGTAGTAAGTCATTTCATGAAGAGAAAAACCAGTACTCTAGCAAAGCAACTAAGTATATCGAACAATACGACTTCCTAGGATTGGCATTCGAAAAATGGATACTCAAGACAATTCGACGGAATTTTGATTGAGTTGGCAAGGACACTAATAAAGACATAAAAAATCATATAAAACATTGATAACCAATTAATTAATACACCTATACCATGCAACTCTTAAACTTAGACATAGCACAGCGAGCAGTTTTCAAATGCTCCTTCGAAGGGGTCCATGAACTGACAAGAAACTCTCATTGACATATTTCTAGCAGAGATAGGTACGTATGTGCCCTATTGCCTACAATTTTTTCTTAAAAATCTATTCATTCTACAAAAAGAACAACATATTACTTTGATAAATCTACATAATATCAAATTGTACCTGCTGTACTGTCTAAATATGTAACAATGAACTTGCTACACTTAATTTTACCTTGCTAGTCGTAAAAACTATAGAGATAAATATCTATAAATCAAAGAAATAAAGATACCATGACATAGGTTTACTACTTGTTAAAATTCTTATTCAATACTCCTCCTTCAGTCTGCACAAATAGCATTCCTCCGAAAGTCAAAACTCTACACTCCTCGATTCCAATGTCTTCCAACTCTTGTTCGTAAGTATATTCAAACGCACTTTTATTTAAACACCCGTATTCGTCACCTTTAGGAAAGCAAATCACCTCATCTACTCCTCTCAAGGGCAAACCCGTCGAAATATCAACATCATCGATAAACCGTCCTAGATTATCCAACACTAATAGTTTGCCCTCCCTATTTCGCAGATACACTTGATTATTGTATTCACGAATCGTCTCGATGGACAATTCGAGGTTTGTTACTCCATATAGATCTGCGCTTTCTAAAACTCTATCACCTTCAATACTGTAACGTAGAAGTTTTCTTTCAACTGTATCGTACATCCACAGTTGATTATTATTAGACAATGACACAGCAGTTATGTCGTTTTTGGTCCATGTTGCTAGCGAAATCTCTTTTAGCGGAGCAAGATTACGATCAAATAACATAATTTTCCCTGCATCTCGATAAAAGACCAGCAAATAAAGTGGATTTGCTACATCAATTGAATAAATAAAACCTGCAAGTTGGCTATCAAAAGTTTTGTCTAAGTTTCCATCAATATTATACTTTAGCAAGGTACGTTGATTCTTCACCAAGTACATGTTTCCAACCTGATCTACATTCATAAGTGAAAACTTACTACCTTGAATATGATAGGAATACGATTGTGGTACAACGAAATCCTTTGGAATTTCACGTAATGAACTACAACTGAGTTGGACAAAAACTACTGCTAGAAAACACTTGAGTAATCTAATCTTCATATTGCCTTAATTGTAATTGATTTCCGTCCCATACAGCGTAAGAGTCCTGAGTAATCCAGTCGCCTAGATTAATGATCTTTGAAGTTTCAGAAAGCGAATATTCATACATTAAATGTCGGTGTCCAAAGATAAAATAATCAATTGACTGATCTGTTTTAAGAAAATCTTGAGCGTATTTTATCAACCATTCTTCTTCCGCCTTGAATTCATCCAGACGACTATATTTCTGAGCATCTCGCTGTGAAATTCGCTTCATCAGGCCAAGTGCAAGGGTTGGGTGAATAATGGAAAAAAACCATTGTGCAATCTTAGAAGTGAATACCTTCTTAATAATCTTGTAACTATAATCACCTGGGCCGAGGCCGTCACCATGTCCAATATACATCGTATGCCTACCAATATAAACGATCTGAGGCTCTCTGTAGACCTTAATTCCATATTCTTGAGTTAGGTAATTAAACATCCACATATCGTGATTACCTGTAAAAAAAAAGATTTTCACTCCCTTGTTCCTCAACCTCTTCAACATTGCAAGCAGATCCGAAAATCCTTTGGGAATAGATGTTTTATACTCGTACCAATAATCAAAAATATCACCAACGAGATAAAGTTCAGCAAGTACATGCTCATACGACGCCAACCACCTGACGATTCGAAGTTCACGTTCTTTACTAGTATGAGTAGTATCTATACCCAGGTGAAAATCTGATGCAAATAGAATATGTGTGCGATTATTATCCATGTACCTCTTTTGGACGAAAGTCCTGCTTTTACCTACTCCAAATATTATACTTCAAAATGCAATAAATGGCTCTGAATCCATCTTGCCAACCGATTTTTTTACCGTCTTCAAACGATCGACCATAGTAGCTGATTCCCACCTCATAAATTCTCGCACCTTTTATTCTCGATACTTTGGCAGTAACTTCTGGTTCAAAACCGAAACGTTTTTCTTCGAGACTAAGTGACTTTATGATATCACTCTTCCACATCTTATAGCAGGTTTCCATATCGGTTAGATTCAGATTTGTCATCATATTACTCAATGCGGTAAGGAACTTATTCCCGATAGAGTGCCAATAAAACAAAATCCGGTGTGGTTTTCCACCCATGAATCTAGAACCATACACAACGTCAGCTTGACCGCTCAAAATGGGACCAAGTAGAATATTATACTCTTCTGGGTCGTATTCCAAATCAGCATCTTGAATAACAACAATATCACCTGTAGCCTCAACAATTCCTGTATGTAAAGCAGCTCCCTTACCTTGATTAACTTTGTGCTTTCGATATTGAATATTAAATTCAGGGTTCTTACTGATATATGACTTAATTGCGGATTCTGTCTCGTCTGTAGAACAATCATTGACAATAATAATCTCCTTTTCAAATCCTCCTATCAAATCGACAGCTTGAACCTTATCCAAAATTAAGTGGATTGTTCTAGCTTCGTTATAAGTGGGAATAATTATCGATAAAAGCATAATATTTTCATATTGAAAGGATAAATATAAACCCAAAAGATGACTTTGACGTTTTTGATGTTGGGTATTGCATTTTTACTGAAGTCACTGATTTACTCCAAAATGCAACTCGAGTATTTTTTTCATCTTTGTGTACCCAAATAATCGTCAATATCACTAGAAGGCAAGCTAAATGCAAACGAGTGATACAATGGCCTAATACTTTAATATCGAATAATCATATGAGCAATTCATTCAATAAGATCGTAATTTCAGAAATAGTAGAAGAAACTCAGAAAGCAAAATCCTTTGTACTAGAAATTCCCGAGAATCTAAGAGAAGACTACCGTTTTAAGGCTGGCCAATATCTTACCCTTAGATTTGAGATTGAAGGAGAAGAGGAAAGAAGGTCTTATTCACTGAGTAGTTCGCCGACAGATAATAAATGGAGAATTTGCGTAAAAAGAGTTGATGGAGGAAAAATCTCTAACTACATGTGCGACAATTTGAATGTTGGTGACAAAATTGATGTGATGCCACCTGATGGAAGATTCACTTATGTAGCAGATCCAGAAAAACAAGGGCAATATTACCTGTTTGCTGCGGGAAGTGGAATAACTCCTGTGATGTCAATTGCTCGTGAGATTCTAGAGCAAGAACCACTAAGTACAGTGTACCTACTTTATGGAAATATCGATGAAGCCCAAGTAATCTATCAATCTGAACTCGAGCAAATGGTAACGACTTATGGAGATCAGTTTCATATTCGACATGCTTATAGTTCAAAAGAGGAAAAGAGAGGTTTAATCGGCTCTTTATTCAAGAAATCTAGCGTACAACTACCTTATTTTCCAGGAAGAATTGCACAAGATACAATCAAGAAGCTTTTAGGACAGTTTCCAGTGACTAATCATCAATTAGCTGAAGCATATATTTGCGGTCCTGGAAGTATGAATTCTGACGTTCAAGAACGCCTAATCAAACACGCTTTTGTAAAAAGCAACATTCATTTCGAATCTTTTGGAACTACCGATGATGGGACAGAAACGACCGATGTAGGAGATTTCAAAGGCACTAGTGACTTGACTGTTGAACTCGATGGTGAGACAATCAAGTTAAAAATTGATGCTCAACAATCAATTTTAGACTGTTTGATTGACGAAGGGTATGACCCCCCGCACTCTTGCTGTTCAGGAGCTTGCAGTAGTTGTATGGCTAAAATGAAAACAGGTAAAGTACATATGGAAGTTGCGCATGCACTAGATGATGATGATATTGCCGACGGATATATTCTAACTTGCCAAGCGCACGCTGATGCTGCTGAAATTCATATTGTTTACGAATAGGAAAATCAAGTCTTTGGATACGCGACTTTTTGATCGCCTGGCTGATTAATTGATCCATAGGTCTTACTTCTATCACTCGCTATAACTTTGACTAAAAGCATAAGCAATACTAATCGATATTTCTTGGAGTTAAGAACGTAAATTTATTTATTGGAACACTAGACCGGAAAAAGACAGAATCATGAGAAATCTAGATGTATGCGTATGGCACAGTCATCTCAATCTCTTGAAAACCATGCTATTACAACTAAAAATTTAAATTAGCCTTTGCTCAAACAGGCTCATTTTGTAGAAAAAAATGGACTGCAGACTAATTCTAGTAAACAGCAAATTAGACGCTTTGGACATTTATAGCTTTACCACCTTTTGCTGCAACACCACTTCTACCCCATCATGAATCTGTAAGTAGTAAACTCCAGTAGGAACATCTTCCATTACTACTGTAAAAACTTTCTCTGATTGAGCGCTTATTTGAATTGAATTTTGGGCTTGACCCAACTGATTCACAACCGTCCATCTGTAAGATTCTTTTTTCAATGAATGTGAACTTTCTACTACAAAGTGATCTCTGAATGGATTGGGATATACATCAATTTCAGCAGATTGTCCAGGGATAGTTTGAGATGTACATAAGGTTGAAAACGTCATAACTTCACTAAGGTCTTCATCATTGTTAGGACAAAACGATCTAAATCGATATTCGTAATCAGAACAAGCATCAAGATCATCAAGAAAAACAGATTCATCATCCAGCATTAGTGAGATAGCTTCCCATGTAGTATTCACCGTATTTCGATATTCAAGAACTAAAGCCTCAAAATTGAGATCTGGAGCCCATGTAATTGTTGCAGTATTCTCTGTGATATCAGTGGTATCAATACTACCTAATGTAGGACATGTAAATTCTACAATATTAATACAGTAATCTTCTACCTCGCCAAAATCATCAAACCCTTCACCAGTACATACGGTCGGGGCTTGGTTGTATCTCATAGCAACTCGCATTCTAGTATTCCCAAGCACTGCATCTTCAGGGATTGCCACTATTCCACCAACAGTTTCGCTTACGTCATCTTCCAAGAAAATCAATTCAGTGTTTTCGTCAAAAACACCATCTTGATTAGAGTCAAGCCACACTCTGAAATACTCTGAATATGTATTTCCTTCAAAGTCAGGTGAAATTGAAATAAGGTATTTACCTGATTGAGCTAATTCAAAACTAAGGTCTTCACCTAGAAATTCTCCGTATCCATTGTCAGACAGGGAAATATTTTCTTTTCCTGCCAATGAAACCAAACTAATCCATTCCTCGGAGCCATTGTATCCAACGACTTCGCAATAAGGTAATTGTGTACAACCTTCTGTACAACCTAACGTGAAAAATTCAGTCGACTCAGTGTAATCAGGTGACGTAAGAAGACAAATACTTTGCAACTGAAATTCATAAAATGTACAAGGATCAAGATCTTCAAAACTATAATTTGTCTCATCAACAACCGTTTCAATCCATTCCGTCGCACCTACAGCACGATAGCGGAGATTGTATGCAGTTGCTGCTGGAACTGTATCCCAACTAGCCTCAGCTGCTGTTTCATTAACATTTGAGACTGCAATTTCAATCGGGTTGTCGCAACACCCTCCTGTACTGAAAGTATTACTCAACAAATATTCACCTACAGAATTTGTACAAGTAGATTGTAATTGAAACTCATAAGATTCACACATTTCGAGATCACCAAAAGTATAAGGACTTTCTGCCATCGCGATTGTATCCCAAGACATTGCCCCTATCTGTCTCCATCTCAAATTAACAAACTCAGTAGTATCATTAGTTGTCCATGTAGCTACTGCAGTCATATCGTCAACGAGCTCGACTTCCTGCACAAGAGGAGAAAGGCAATCTCCACAGACTGTAGTCAAGAGAATATCCATCGTACTTTTGACATTTAATCTTCCTCCAGAAACTGTAATGCCTTCTAGTGAAGTATTAGGATCGGTACCACTTAAAATAGAACTTTTGATCAGTAAATTTGCTGCAGCAGGATCACTTTTAGATAGTGCAATCAAGTTTGGACAGCCCATTGAATATATCAATCCGATCGTGCCTGTGACATGAGGTGTAGCGCCAGATGTTCCACCAAATCCACCAAATCCTCCTCCAAAAGTATTCGTCCATGTACCTTGACCAAACGCCCCAAGATCTATCGTCACTTGACCATAACCAGCACCAGTAACTTTCACGTCATCACGATTCATATTTGTAACTGCTATAAGATGATTACTTGAACATGCTGTTGGTAGATCTCCAACTTCATCGACATTCTGATTTCCATTGATCGTTGCTCCGCAACTTAAAACTCCTTGAGCTCCTAAAGTATCATAAAATGCACACCACAAAGGTGCATCATCCGGTTGTCCAAAATCTGTACCCCATGAGGCATTGGTTGAAACTACAAATGCACCTTCTTCACCGTTTGTTTCATTGTATCTTTTCCTAAAAGTGTATGGGTAGGAATAAGCTTCTAAAACTTCGCTTTCTAAGCCTGAACCTCCACGTACGATCATCAATTTCACATTCCAGCTGACACCTGCAACTCCAAATCCATCGTTTCCTTTCGCACCAATAATCCCCGTTACGGGTGTACCATGACCTCCACCTGTATATACATTGTCATTATCCTGACTTGTTCTCCAGCCCCGATAGTCATCGATAAAACCATTCTCATCGTCATCTATACCATTGTCGGGTATCTCTGCATGATTTACAAAAAGATTGGGAAGAATATCAGGGTGATCACTATCTATTCCGTCGTCGATAATACAAACCACGATCGTATCCCCTTCGACTGTTACTCCTCCTGTTGTATAGTCCCATGCTAAGTCCATATCGATGTCAGCTCCTTCCAAGCCTCCACCCTGTCCAGTATTAATATATTGCCATTGATTACTGAACTCTGGATCGTTGGGCACAGTAGATCTAAGATTAACAAAATGGTTGTATTGAGCAGCGTCTACATATCGATCAAGTGTAGCCGCAAGTAGAACTTCTTGCTCATTAAAAGCTGTAAAGTCAAAATTTATTTTGTAAACATCCAAGACGGGACTTATTCGGTCCTCCAGTACAATTTGGTAAGAATGTGTTTTATTAAATTGATTGACCCATGAATCAATCTCAATCGATCGATCAAGCTGAATCATTAGCTGCCCTTGAACATGATTAAGTTGTTGCGCTTGTACTTGAAGGGAACAAATGAAAGGAATATTAATAAAAGGAATTGAATATGCTTTTGAAGGAAAGACATGCGGAAAAGTTTGTATGCACCTTAATCAATATGATACATCAGTTAATATTTACCTGAGTAATTGATTAATCAGCACCAAATTACGTTCAAGTATTTACGTGAAAGTAATACTTTTTTCGCTTTAGTGAATAGGAGAATGCTGAAAAAAGGACCAAAGGGATACAAAAGTGTTGTGTTGCAGACTTCAAAAGATTTTATCTACCACAACACTAAACAAATAATGGAATTTAATTTGGGCAAATAATTAACCCTCAGATTCTTGTTCGTTTTCTGACTGAATCTCGATTCCCTTATCCTTCACCTTATCAAACGTATCAACCGTCTTATCCCAAAATTCTTTGAATACTGGCTTGATGATTTCAAATTGTTCACGAGCATACCCTGGAATGGGTTCCAAATGATAATATGTAAAGGAAGTATCTTTCTGTTGCTCTGAAATTAATCTAGCTTCATTCATAAACCACAAAACAGTACTGAAAAGAAGCCCAAAAAAGATCGCAGTAATTCCCCCACCTAAGAATTTATTGAAGAAGTTTATTTTGGCTAATTTTAGTAAGCTCTCCAGCTTATTTCCAAGAAACCGGATTATTACAATTACTAAAATAAACGTTAATAGAAAACCTAAAATATAACTCAATCTTGGCGAATTCGGAACAATCTTCTCCATTACATTGATCGTCAACGGAGATAGCTTCATCGCTGCAATAATTCCTAGAAGAATTGACAGAATCGAAAAAGCCGTCTTGATCAACCCTTTGGAATAGCCGTAAAAGAAGCCAATTATGAGTACTACGCCAAATATTACATCAATGTACATACTAGTTAATTCGAATTGAGAAAGATATGCTTAATAAATCCCTATTGGTATAGCATAATGTAATTACAAATATCAATAAATCTTCTTCTAAAATGTATTCAATTGTACCAACTTCATCTTTATATAGATGAAAGTTGACAAAACGTTGTTGCATTCAAGAAGAAAGAAGGTCTACTGGAACTTCTAACAAAAACAATGCCTATCGCTCGTTTTGGCATTTGCGTTAAAGTAACAATTGGTGTTAATAAACACTTAAAACTTTTTACCTACCGTGCATTTGCATGATTCAAATTAGTTATAATACTAAACACGAATGTGTATGTTGAACAAAGGAATGCTCGAAGGCCTAATTTTTATAATAATTGTCCGCCTTTTTTCAGTTAGTAATAAATAACGATATTTGATCATACAATTGATATTTTGAGATATTTCTTAAGTACCTTTCTTTTATTGACTTGCTGTCAGGTGTCGCTTACGGCGCAATCAGACATAGATGCGCTTCCCAGTGTTTTTATGATAGGAGAACATGAAAAGTCTTATTCTCAAATGCTTACCTTACGACCAGAGTTATTGATGACTGTTTGCAACGGCGACATGGATCTAGCTTACGAAAACTGGTTAAATTTCCTGAGAGCAGTGGAACAGTTTGCTACAGAGAATGAGGTGGATATCAATGGTGTTAAGATTTGGATTAATGTCTTTTGGAATCCAAATGGCAAAATCAAACATATAGCATTTTTCCCAAAACCGAACTCCAAGAATATGGACTACGAATATCTTAGAGTTCTTTTTTCACAGTTTATTTTACAATATGAGAGTAAACTTGAATTCGAAAAGCTTTTCTGTCATTACGGAAGCGCTAGTTTCCCAAGCTTCATCACGATATCAGGTAACATTGACAAATAAAATCAATGAATATCTCTCGTCTACTTTTCGGCATCCTCTTATTACTTGGAACTAGTGCCAATGTTCCTTTCGCTCAAACGATTGAAAATCTGGGCTACACTTTAGATGACGCACCAAAAAAAGCACAAAAGCTCTATTCGAAACTCGATAAAAAAAAGTACAAAATCGACCAAGAAAAGCGACTCAAACTTTTAAGTAGAATAGTTACTGAATTTCCAAAGTTTGTGGATGCATACACAGAAAAAGCCTTCGTTCTTTACAATTTTGGGGAACTCAATCAAGCACGATCTACACTTGAAGACGGCATTGCTCTCAAGCCCGAATATCAAGTCAAACGACATTTAATCCTAGCCAATTATTGTAGGGAACTTGAAGACTTTGATTGCGAACAACAAAGCCTCAACAAATTCCTAGAACTAAAACCCAATAGTAAACTCGCAGACAAGATTCAAATAAGAATTCAACAATATGAAACCCGCAAGATCCTTGCTAGTTCCTATAATGACTTGGAAATTGAGTTGTTAAGCGAAAAAATCAACTCCAATCAATTCGCGGAGTACAAGCCAGTTCTATCTTTGGATGAATCCGAAATCACGTTTACAAGAAGAATTAACGGACAAGAAGATTTCTATCATTCAACAAAAGACTCATTAGGCGACTGGCTTGAAGCAGAATCGCTTGAAGAGTTAAACACTCCTGGCAATGAGGGAGCACATGCAATTTCACCTGATGGAAGATATCTCATTTATACTCGCTGCGATGTCCCAAAAAGATACAGAAGTTGTGACTTGTATATTTCAATACGTAGAAATAACAAATGGTCTGAAGGCCAGTACATGTCCAACATTAACACTGAAGCTTGGGAATCGCAAGCTTCATTCAGTCCAGATGGGAATACAATCTATTTTAGCAGCGCTAGGAATGGCAATAAAGATCTATATTCGATTTCTAGAGTTGATGGAGTTTGGCAAACTGCAGTTTCATTAGGAAACACGATAAATACCACTGGTAACGAGGAATCGCCCTTTATACATCCTGACGGCAGAACACTCTATTTTATGAGTAACGGTCATCCAGGTTTAGGAGGGATGGATCTTCTCTTTTCTAAAAGACAATTAGATGATTCATGGAGTGCCCCAATTAATATGGGAGGAGCTATAAATAGCAGTGCGGATGAAGGAGGTCTTTACGTAGATATCAAGGGAGAATATGCTTATTATTCCAAGACTATCAAAAGTGCCACCGGACTAGACTCTGATATATACCGATTTAGATTACCTAAAGACTTCAAACCTGAGCCTGTTACCTACCTAAAATTGGTAGTCAAGGACGGCTTAACAAAGAAGGAGATTTCAGCCAAACTATTGCTTAGACAAATTTCCAAAGGTTTTGAGAAAACGCACAAAATCGAGGCTGAAGGTAAATTGCTAGTGATAGAACAATTTTCTGATTACAGCATTTATGTCGAAAAAACAGGCTATACCTTTCATTCTGAGAGAATTGCTAAAGAACTAAGATCTGATATCAGCAAACCTGTTGAATACACAATAGAACTTTTTCCTTTGAAAAAAACAATCACTCAAGACACACTGCCACCTGTGAGCCTTCGAAATATCTTCTTTGAGTCTGGAAAAGCGGAATTGGCGGAAAGTTCAAATGAAGAGCTTAATAAACTTGTTTCACTTTTGGGTGCAAACCCAACAAAAAAGATTATCATAAACGGCCACACAGATAATATAGGTAATCCAGAAGATAACGTAATTTTGTCCCGGCAAAGAGCAAATGCGGTCAAGGCTTATTTGATAGACTCGGGTATTTCTGGAGATCGCATCTCAAGTAAAGCTTTCGGCGAACGTGCCCCTATTGCGACTAATAGTACAATAGAAGGTAGAGCAATGAACCGGAGAATTGAATTTCAGTTAATCAATCCCTCTTAGAGGTATCCATGGCAAGAAAGAAAAGAAAAATAGTAGAGCAAGTGCAATTTTCAGGCATTGCAGACAAAGGTTTAGCAGTCGGTAGAGATCCAGACGGGCAAGTATACTTCATAGATGGAGCCGTTCCTGGTGACGAAGCAACTGTGGAGATTACTCGGAAGAAAAAAGGAGTTCCATTTGGAAAGGTACATCACATTACAAAAGAATCAATTGACAGAGTCGAACCCTTTTGCCAACACTTCGACCTTTGTGGGGGATGTAAATGGCAAAACCTGTCATATGAAGCTCAACTCCGAGAAAAAGACACGTATGTTCGAAATGCCATTCAACGCATTGGTAAGGTTGAAGTTGGTTCATGGGAACCTATTCTTGAAGGTGGAAAGACCAAATTCTACAGAAATAAATTAGAATATAGCTTCTCAAGTGCAAGATGGATGACTGAGGAAGAAATTAGTAGCAATGAAGTTATTACTGATAAAAAAGGCTTGGGTTTCAATAAAGCAGGAACTTTTGATAAAGTGATAAATCTCGAGACTTGTTATCTACAAGAAGCGCCTTCAAGTGAAATTAGAAATTGGCTTCGGACTTATACCTCTGGTGAAGATTTTCCATACTATTCTTCTCGTTCAAAAAAAGGATGGCTTAGAAATATTATGCTGCGCTCTACTGAAAAAGGTGAATTCCTTGTGTTAATCTCTTTTGCTTACGATGACGAAAAACTACGAAAACAACTTTTAGATGATTTAATAGTGGCTTTCCCTGCTATAAAGAGTGTCTTCTATGTCTTAAGCGACAAGGTTAATTCAGTGACCATTGATTTGGATTATCATCATTACTATGGTGAAAAAGTTCTTATCGAATATTTAGGCGACGTTGCGTTTCAGATTGGTCCTAAATCATTTTTTCAAACTAATACTACACAAGCAGTAAGATTGTATGATGTAGTTAAAGAATATGCTGACTTCAAGGGAAATGAAATTGTTTACGACCTCTACACTGGATTGGGAAGTATTGCTCTATATATTGCAAACGAAGTTGCAACCGTAACTGGAATTGAAGAAATACCGGAAGCGATTCATTATGCAAATATTAATAAAGATCTAAATAACATAGAAAATACAGTTTTCTACACTGGAGATGTCAAGGATATCTTGACAGATGGTTTTGTACAAAAACACGGCAAAGCTGATACGATCATAACTGATCCACCGAGAATAGGAATGCATCCAGAAGTGGTAAACACATTGTTGGAATCTGGAGCTAAAAAAATCGTGTATGTTTCATGTAATCCCGCAACACAAGCACGTGACATTCGGTTACTTTCTGAGAAATACGAAGTGAAAAGATTACGACCGGTCGATATGTTTCCTCATACACACCATGTGGAATCGGTAGCACTACTAGAATTAAAATAAAATGAAGAAAGAAGCTGACAAAGTCTCCTCTGAGAAATTCATTCAATTGGAAAAAGAGTTAAGCATCTACAATAAAATGATGGGTGATGCTAGTGACATTATACTAGACCAAGACGTAACGGAGTACCCTATTTTTGTAGCTCATCAACAGACGATGGAGATAGGACTAGTCTTAGCAGAAAGAGGAAAAGTAAAAGGTAATTGGACAATACATGCGACTTCGATGGAAGAGATGGTTTATAAACAGATCATCAAAGAAGAAAATATTGAAGAATTTAAAAAGGTATTCAAAGATCCTAAATACCACTTCTGTGTTTTTGTACTCTCAGAGTTAGGAGCTCAATTCATATTTTTATCAAGATAATAGAAAGGGCACCATCTTAAAAAGTTGGTGACTTTTCTTAGGAGATAATTGATTTTATTCTTCCTCTTTATTCTTTGTGGTCATATCTTCCACAAAATCTTCGATCTTATCCCTAGCATTTCCCGCTGCACTCTTCACCTTCTCTACAACGTCTTCAACAATATCTTCAGCTTGATCGATCAAGTCTTCAACCTTCTCACCAATTGTTTCTTCTTTATTCGGCTCATCTGGCTCGCCAGTTGATCCTTCTGTTGTCTCCTCCTTCGTCGACTCAGCCTCCGCAGTCTCATTTAACGTTTTAACTTCTTCTACAGCTTTATTCTTTTTTCCTTTGGCCTCTTTTATCGCCAAAGCAGCAGCTTCCAATTTAGCTTTCTCTTCGTCACTAATCTCTGTCTCGGCAATTTGTTTCTTTATCTCTTGCCTCTTTTCTTCAGCCTTAGCCTTAATTTCAACTTGTAGTTTTGCCTTCTCTTCCCTTTTAATTTCTTTCTCAATTCGTTGTTCTAGTTCACCTTTTGTTTTGAGCATGTCTTTTAACTTCTCTTGTTTGGAAGAGATACGCTCTTCAATCATACCTATCCTAGCCTCTCTTAATTGAGCTTCCAATTGACCAAAAGCTCCTTCTGCTTGATTTGATTGGTTACGTTTGTCTCTCAAGTCTTTTTCGATTGATTTTTTCATTCTATCGATTGCACCTAGTAAACCTTTTAATCTGTTTTCTAATCTTGCTTTCTGACTATTCCCAGATCCGCCGCCTGCTTTTCCGTACTTCTTTTCTTTCAAGAACTTAAAAGCTTCGTCTATTTTGGACCAAACTTTGTTTCTATCATCTCGGGTGAACTTCGTTTTCGAGAATTTACTCTGCAATCTCTTTAGTTCTTCAAATATTGGTTGAAGACTCTTCCCCCCCTCTATTTTTTCCCTTAGCTCGCTAACCTTAGTCTGAAAATTATGAAGCTGCTCTTTCGATTCTTCCTTGAACTTATTATCCATTACCTTTCGCATAGATTTCAAGCGATCGAAGATTTCATTTGTATCTTTTCTTAAATTATTTGCTTGTTCACGGAAAAGATTTTTTTGCTGAACTTGCGTCTGAACTTTATTCCAAAAACCTTTCATTTCCTCCCAGACAGCAGATGAATAAGATTCCATCCTGTCAACCTTTTCCTTAATATCTGCCAATTCGGAATGGTACAACTCATAGAGCTTATTGGACAAAACAACAAAATGCCATTCGGCTTTGGCCCTTGTAATGACATCTGCTCTATCTACTCGCAATGTTTCAGGTAATAAATCGTCTGTTACTGATAGAGGTCTTGTCAGCGTTGAGTATCCTTCTACAAACTCTACTTCTTGCCCATTCTTCCAGTCGTTCATTAGACTATTTTGGAAAGCCTCTGTCACTGTTTCTTCAGGAAACTGATAGATATTTACCATGTTCTCAGCCTCGATCAACTCGATGGCTAATAATTGCTTTTTTTCGTTCTCATCGGTTGCCCAAATTACAATCTTGTTCTTCATTCTATTTTTTTCACTCGTTTTCAGACCTAAACTAGGCCTTTTTCTACTAAATACTCTGCTATCTGAACAGCATTAGTTGCTGCCCCTTTTCGTAAATTATCAGAGACAACCCACAGATTCAAGCCATTTTCGATGCTTTCATCCCTGCGTATTCTTCCCACGAAAACTTCGTTTCTATCCTTTGCCATTAATGGCATTGGATAACTAAAATTAGCTAGATCATCTTCGATAACTAAACCTTCGGTTTCGTTGAATATTCTGTAAACTGAATCTATATCATAATTGTTTATAAATTCAACATTCACTGATTCACTATGTCCTCCATATACAGGAACTCGTACTGCAGTTGCTGTCACTGCAATTGAAGAATCGTTTAATATTTTACGAGTTTCGTGCATTAGTTTCATTTCCTCTTTTGTGTAACGATTTTCAAGAAAATCATCGCAGTGAGGAATACAATTTTCGAAAATAGGGTGTTGATACGCAGGCTCATCTGCGACATTCCCATCTCTTTCTGTCTCATACTGATTTACAGCTTTATTGCCAGTCCCAGTAAAGGATTGATAAGTACTAATAACTAATCTCTTGATCTTAAACTTGCGGTGAAGTGGTGCAAGAGCTACCACCATCTGGATAGTAGAGCAATTTGGATTCGCAATAATCTTATCTAATGAGGTCAGTTGACTTGCATTAACTTCTGGTACAATCAACTTCTTAGAAGGATCCAGACGCCATGCTGAAGAATTATCAATAACAATAATTCCTGCTGCTGCGTATCTTGGCGCCCATTCTTTTGACATTGCTCCACCAGCGGAAAATAGTGCGATCTCTGGCTTCAATGCAATAGCTTCTTCATGAGAAACAACTGAATATTGCACACCATTGAAACTAATCTTTTTTCCGTAAGACTTTGGTGACGCAACGGGAATAATAGACTCAATCTTTAGACTAGACTCACTCAGAACCTGCTGCATCACAGTCCCTACTAAACCAGTTGCTCCAACTATAGCTATTTTCATTTTCAATCTTATTGGCAAAAAATAAATAATCTGAGTTCTAGAACTACAGATCCAAACGATGTGAATTTAACATTATGCTTGTGTACGAACTCCACACAGATAATGAATCAATGGCGAATATTTCGTAGCTTCGCAGCCTCATGAAATCACTAGTACAAATATTAGTCCTTTCTTTGGTTTCAACCTCATTATTGATAGGACAATTTTCTGATAATTTTGACGATGGAGACATTTCCAACAACCCTACATGGCTTGGTGACGTAGACTCCTACGTAGTAAATTCTGACGGCGAGCTGCAATTAGATACAGAGGAAGCCGGGTCAAAATTTATCTATTTACCGATAGAAGTCCTTGCAGATTTTACATGGGAATGGGATTGGGAACTAAACTTTGCACCTTCCGACAACAACAAGGGAAGGGTGTACATATTCTTGTCAGATATCGATCCATCAACAGCAAATGGCTTCTATCTCGAAATCGGAGAAAACCTCGCAAATGATGCAATTAAAATCTTTAGACTAGATCAGGGTTCTCCAAGCCTTATTGCAGAATGTGAAATGGGGGCTGTCGCCCAAAAGCCCGCACAGGTAAGCATCAAGATAGATCGCGTTGAAGGTCTTTGGACTATTTATACCGACTACACAAAAGGAGGCTTTCCAATTGAGGAAATCCAGTTCTTTGATGATACGTATGACTTTCTTTCAAGTGGATATTTTGCTTTTGAGGCAATCTATACTTCAAGCAACTCAAAAGCTTTTTTTCTTGACAATCTCAATGGAGAAGTTTTTACACCAGATACAGAAGGTCCTATTATTACTTCCTATGAATTCACGAGTGACACTAGACTCAATATCGTATTCAATGAAGCAATATCAGCGGTAAGTTTAGACAATTTGCTTTTGGGCGTAAGCCCTCCAGAAAACGTCGTTATTGACACGGAACTAGCAGGTATGCAAAATCAAATTCTTGCAATCGATTTTGAAATGTCTTTTCCTTCTGGACCAACCTATGAATTGATAATTTCCGGATTAAGAGATGAGTCAAACAATAGTATGTCAGAACAAACTATAGAATTTAGACAAGCAGTTTCTCCAGCAATTGGAGACATTATTATCAATGAAATTCTATTTGATCCGCTCGTCGGCGGGGACGACTTTGTTGAAATACAAAATATATCTGACAAGCTGATCTCGATCGAAGGATTGACACTTCTGAACAATACTAAGGAAAACAGCGAAGAGTTAGTTTCAGAGGCAATTATTCTTGAACCAAGCGACATTATTGCGTTTTGCTCAGATACCTCAATCTTAAGGCAGACATACAAACCTCCTCCTTCCGCGAGATTACATGAAATGTCGATCCCAAGTTTCAATCAGAGTGACGGCAATGTTACGATTGTAAAAGTAGATGGGGAGATCCTCGATGACTTGGACTATGATGAAGATATGCATCTATCGCTAATCGATGATACAAAAGGAGTTTCTCTTGAGCGAATTTTTGATACTTCACCAACAATTGCAAGTAACTTCACTTCGGGTACTTCTTCAACCTTATTTGCTACACCAGGTTACCAAAATGCAAATGCACGAAATAGCAATGCATACAATGGCGAAATATTTCAATTGGAGCAAAGTTTCTTTTCACCAAACAATGACGGTGAATCAGATCAAATGATCTTGTTATTAAACATGCCTTCAACTGGATTCTTTACAACAGTAACGATTTTCAATATTAATGGTCAAAAGATTAGAAATCTAGTAACTAATCAGCTTACTGCAAGTCAGGACATTATTACTTGGGATGGTAGTATGGATGATGGCACCAAAGCAACTGTTGGGCATTATCTAGTCTACATAGAATCTTTTACGGAGTCGGGAGAAACACTTCAAGATAAAAAGCATGTCAAGCTTTTGGACATCTTCTGATCTGAAGGCATCTTAGAAGCAGGGATTCTACTATTTTTTATTATTTTTGTATAAAAGAATTACTGTCGCACAGCCAAAAAGCATACTAAAAACTTTATCACCTCTATTTCTAGTGGCTGGATCTGTTTTGGTTATTTTAATCGTATTCTACACAGATTGGCCATATGTAAAGCAATTGCAGGAATCAGCAGTGTATATTCAGATTGGATTCCTTTGCACGGCACTCATTGGTTACCTTGTTAATCACAAACAGATTTTACTTGGAAGTCTTTTTTTTATTGCAATCCTTTGTTATTTCTTAAAAGATGCTAGTAGTAACAATCTCCAGACTCCACAGGAGAATAACCAAATGAAACTTGCAGTAGCCCATGTTAATGTATCCTCAGTAGAAGAGTCTTACCAAACATTTTTCTCCCAACTAAAAGGCGAAAATCTAGACATAATTTCTTTTCAAGAGATTAAGCCTGACTGGTCAGTTTTCCTCCGCGAAGAATTATCTACAATCTATCCTTATAAAGCCGAAAATGTCAGAATTGATCCTTTTGGAATGGCTATATACTCAAAATATCCAATAGTAACTGTAGATACAATCTTTTATGAGCAGGTTCCAGGTTTGGAAGCAATGATTCTTCTTCCAGATGAAAATAAAATCAGAGTCTTTAACACAATGTTGACGCCTTCAATAGACAAGCAATTAGATGAGCTCCAAGATCACCAACTTAAATACCTTGGCAGTTACCTTAACCAAAATCAAAGTACCTCTCTAATTATGGGTGACTTCAATATGGTGTATTGGTCCAGTAGAATACGAGACTTCCGAATCAAAACAGGTTTGAAGAATAGTAGACGAGATGTCTCTAGTAGTGTACTGTCCATTCCTTATGATCATATTTTTCATTCTCCAAATCTTGAATGTACTATGTTTCGCGACCTAGTTGATAGTTTAGGATATAGATTGGGGATTTCTGCCAACTTACAATTTATTGAATCTTATACCGCTAACTATAAGCTATAAAACCTTCTTCTTCAGTTCACAGCAGCTATTAGAAAAGAAATTTGACAAAATGACCAGTTTTAAAGTAGACGGGTTAGCGACGAAAACCGAACTACAATCTTTACTCTTTAAATTGAGTCAGAAGGATATGAATTGCATAGCACGCAATCAATCATGTCTACTGACGGTCAATTAGCTACACTGAAGGCCTCATTGTTATCTTAAAGCTAAAGTAGATGCGATTCGTATGCAAGTCTTTTTCCGAATTAAATAATAAGGAACTTTATGACATCATGGTTTTACGCCAAGAAGTCTTTGTAGTTGAACAAGATTGCCCTTACCTAGACGCAGATGGAAAAGATCTTGATGCAGATCATGTTATGATCTACGAAAACGCTAAGTTGATAGCATACACGCGAATATTAGCAGCGGGAGTATCTTATCCCGAATACACTTCAATAGGAAGAGTGGTAAATTCTTCCACAGTACGAGGTCGAGGAATTGGGAGAAAACTTATGGAATATTCAATTGAAACTTGCTTGAAGAAATACCCAGAAATTTCTATCAAAATCTCAGCTCAGGTATACCTTAAAACCTTTTATGCTGACTTGGGATTTGAAGATACAATGGAAAGATATCTTGAAGACAATATTCCCCACATGGGTATGATATTAAGAAAAAAATAAAGGGCCTTATTTGCTGATTAACAGCAATTTCTGGACAGTATGGCACACTATATAAGTACAGTCACAATCATTAAATAATTTACTGACAAATCATATCATCAAATGCTACAACCGTATCAAAACCCTTCTCATTAAAATACGAGTGTACTTTTTCTTGACCTTTGTCTGAAGCCGCAAGTACAAAATCTCCTCCCCAAGCTCCTAAAGATTTAGTAAGACCTTGGAAATCAGAAAAACGTTCAGATTGTACTGTCTTTAACTTCATCTCTCTTGCGACAATCTCTTCGTGTCGACGGAGCAACCCACAAAATTCATTGAAATCCTTGGCGCTAATAATCTTATCAGTGATCTCAGTTAAAGCTTTGACAGTTGCTTTCTTATTCTTAGCATGCTTGAAATAGTATTTCACAGCATCATCGCTAGACTGCTTTTCATTCAAGTGAACGAAGTACAGATTTTTAGTAAAAGATGGATTAAAGTCAACTTCTTCATAATGTAAAGAATCGTCTGCTAATGCAAAAACTAAAGGACCATCTGCACCTGCACAAGCTATATCATAGCCAGAACCTTGAGAAACCTTAAAATGAAGTAAAAATGGATTCACATCAGCCCAATCTGCAACTAAATGTATCAAACTACTGCTCGAACCCAATCCCCAATTTCTACAGAATTCAAGATGTGTTTCTATCTTGAAAGCTTTCCAATTGCTTAAAAATTCTGAATTGAGACGAACGGCATTCTTGAGTATACTTTGAATTTTCTCTGATACTGCTTCGTCAGTAGTCTTTACCGCAGAAAAGTCATAAAGTGATATTTGCGACTCAAACCAAATCTCACCATGTACATCATAGCTTTTCCAATTAAGATCACTACCGCGAGTAGCCTTAACCATCATTTTTTGACCTTGCTTTGTTGGGAATGCTAAAGTTTTTGCACCGTCTAGGACGTAATACTCAGATGTGAGCATGAGTTTTCCCCTTGCGTAGAATTCCTGTTTGATAATATTCAGTATTATAAGTTAGCAATGCTGATACCAGTGATATCGCTTTTCGTTTTGTCGGTTGTTGGAATTCTATACGGTTGGTTCTGCAAAGTCTGAAAATCCGACATTCAAACGGACTCCCATACAAGTAACAAAAATATCATTATTTATTCCAATAATAGATTTTTCTATATATGAATTTTTAAAATATAAAAAAAGCATTCCTTCTTTACCTATATTAAATATTGCTGACTGTACTACCTCTGCTCCTATCAATATGGCACAACGAACAAAGGCTGTTTTCTCTACAGAAAACAGCCTCTCTTAATTCTTTGAAACAGTGTTTCTACAAGCTACCGAATTTCTCTTGTCGATACTCCGCGCCAAGAATTTGATTTCTTTTGACAACGGATGGCTTCGTAAAATACTTTCTATTTCGTAATTCCTTTAGCGTTCCAGTACTTTGGAACTTTCTTTTGTATCTTTTCAACGCTCTGTCGATAGATTCCTCTTCTTTGACATCAATGACTAACATAAAATTTTATTCTTTTTGTGATAAAGCGCCGCAAAGATAATCACATCTTTAGATATAGTCAATAGTTATTCTAAGATTTAAAAGGTAATTGATGATCGAACACAAATCAAATTATATTAGCTGAAACAGTTTCACAAATCTACCTAATGCAAAGACCGTATTCAACTTGCGCTTGATCTTGGTTTCAACTTTAGGAACAACGTTTAGAACCTGCCGAACATAGGGCTTGGTAGCTATGCGTGTTGTTTCAATTAATTTTTGAGTGGGACTTAGAATTAAGTACCAATTTGAAAACTCTCGGTAGAGGGCGTCAAGAGCAGGTTTGTTATCTTTCGTATACGCCTTTAGAAATTTTACTGAATCCTTCGTTTTCTTAAACTCTAGCGATTCTTCAAGTGCTTCAACCATGAGTGCTGCAAGGACATCCATTTTATCTGGAGCAGCCATATCGCGATTCACTAGTTGCTCGAGTTGAGAACTATGGTAGATTAACATTTTTTGCATTCTCGCCGATCGACAAGAACTTAACAAGAATAAACTTGAAAGCGCGATAACAGCCAGGTATCTCATAAATTCTAAAATTCTATTATGTCTCCAGGTTTATGCTTTTTAGTTGAACTCTCCGATTTCTTGTCAATCGGTTCTCCAAAAAGATCTGTTGGTTTCTCCGAAGTCGGTGGAGGTGACTTTGGTTTCTTCTTTTCTTCAGTTTTTTCACTTTTTGGCGGATCTAGAGGGACTGCTTTCCTCAAGGTACCTTCCAATACTTTATTTCCAATCGCTTTCCATCCTTTGACATCAATCAAACCAGCTAGTTCCAAAGTCTCTTTCTCCGTTGATCGACCTTTGCGATATGAAATCTCTACAGGATCAATAGTCCGATCCGAAATATAGTATAGAGTAGATCCTCGATGATCAGTAATAAAACTGTAAAGTGTTCCTTCTTTGCTCGTCTCTACAACAAATCGTTTGACCATCGTTCTCTTCTTTTCTCCATCATAATAAAGAACGTTCAATGGCCTATCAGCATCGAACTTTGAAATAAAGACCATATTATCAACGATGACCTTGATGTCTAGATTGATATCCCTGAGAATATATTCGCCATTGCCATACGCTATAAATAACTTATCGCCCGAGTCAAACTCTCCCAAGAAATCACCTCTTTCCGCTTTATTAAGACGACCACTAACTGTATCCATGTATATTTTCTGCGCACCTAGCGATGATGTGCCCATTTCAAGCTGAGTAACCTTCTTCACAGGATATTTAGTTACCGTATTTCCTTGAGCACCTCTACCCTTTATAGCAATTTCAGCAAAGTCGTAGTCAAATACTTTCTTTTTGGCACTGCTTCCAGGCGTCAATTGAATATTGACCAATTCTGTTTCTCCGTTAGGATTAACTGTGAAATAAAGTACTTTGGACCCCCGAGTCCCTTTCGTCAAATCATACTCTCTATCTCTGGTAATCGCTTTTACATTAAATCGTTTTGCCAATGTTTTACCGCTGGCACCGTCAACATAAAGCATATTATAAGTTGTACGATCATCTCCCTTCTTCCAAATGGCTATATGAATCACATCCTTACCTACAAAAACTTTATCAGCTATACGATAGACACCGAATGTTCCATTTTTTCGAAACACAATTACATCATCAATATCTGAACAGTCTTGAATAAATTCATCTTTTTTCATGCCTGTTCCCATGAATCCCTCTTTACGATTCACATACAACTTCGCATTTCTAGCAACGACACGTCTTGCACTGATACTATCAAATTCGGTTATCTCTGTTTTCCTTTCTCTTCCTTCGCCGTACTTTCTCTTTAATTCAAGGTAATAGTCAATCGTAAACTCTACCAAATTAGCCAAGTGATGATTTACTTTTTCCAATTCACTCTCTATATTGGCTATAAGTTCGTCAGCCTTGAAACTATTGTACTTGGATATTCTCTTGATTTTAATCTCAGTCAACCTTACCACATCATCGTCAGTAATCTCGCGATTCAGCTTAAGTCGGCGATCTGAACTTCCTTGGTAAGTCTTGGGTGTTGCAACATATTTAGCCAATCCTTTGTGGATAGCGACAAGCACCTCTTCCCAACTTTCGCATTCCTCTATATCCCGATAAATACGATTTTCAATAAATATTTTTTCAAGACTTGCAAAATGCCACTTCTCTTCTAGTTCCCCCTTCTTGATCCCTAACTCGCTACGAAGGAGCTCTTTAGTGTTCTCAGTACATGTTCTGAGTATTTCCGAAACAGTTAAAAAATGAGGTTTATTATCAATTATAACACAGGCATTGGGAGAGATACTAATTTCACAATTCGTAAAAGCGTACAACGCATCAATCGTAACCTCTGGTGAAATCCCAGACTGAAGATCAATATGAATATCTACATCTCTAGCCGTATTATCAACGACCTTTTTTATCTTGATCTTACCTTTATCATTCGCCTTGATAATACTATCAATCAAGTTGTTTGTGGTCACTCCATATGGCAGCTCACGCACTGACAAAGTATTTTTATCAACTATTTCAATTTTGGAACGTGATCTGACTTTACCACCGCGCTTACCATCATTATACTCGCGCACATCGATCATTCCACCATTCTCAAAATCTGGAAAGATTTGGAAACTCTTACCTTTTAATATCTTAATTGATGCGTCAATTAATTCTATAAAATTGTGAGGTAGTATCTTTGTAGAAAGCCCAACTGCAATTCCTTCAACTCCTTGTGCAAGCAACAATGGAAATTTGACTGGCAATGTGATAGGCTCTTTATTCCTACCGTCATAACTGTTTTGCCAGTCTGTCGTCTGCCCATTAAATACGACTTCCAAAGCAAACTTTGTCAAACGTGCCTCGATGTAACGAGGAGCCGCCGCTGAATCACCAGTCCTAGTGTCACCCCAATTACCTTGTGGGTCAATTAGCAAGTTCTTTTGACCTAGTTGCACTAGTGCATCACCAATTGCAGCATCACCATGTGGGTGAAATTGCATAGTCTGACCAATGATATTAGCGACCTTATGATAACGCCCATCATCCATCACCTTCATAGCATGTAGAATACGACGATGCACCGGCTTCATTCCATCTTCGATAGTAGGAACGGCACGTTCCAGAATAACATATGATGCATAATCCAAGAAATACTCTTGGTACAAACCATTCAACGTGATTACCTCACCTTTCTCTTCTCTTTCCATACTTGTAAATGAACCGCTAAAATATGAAACATAATCAATATATGAAGATAATTCTCTTTGATAATGGGAAGTTTAGAAGGGGAAAGCTTTTGGTAGATAGGGCTTCCGCCAAAAAAACATGTCTAGCTTATATAAAAGCTCAAGTCTGCAAATCACTTTTTCCCTTATCAATTTACCAAGTTGTTATTGACAATAAAACAACTTCTAAATACAGACTAGACAGACATAAAGCGAACAAAACCTTGATTCATGAGTAATAGTTTTGACCGAAACAAGATATAGGCACAGATTATAGAGTCTATGTCATCAAACATTAAACTATTAACTAAAATATCATCTGTTCAATGAATTTTAGAATAACTCAAAAAAAATTATATGTTTTACAAAAGCTTAGCTTTCGGATTATTCATTTCAGTCTTTGCTTGCACGAGTGGTTCCGAAACAACAACAGAAGAAACTAAAATACAAACCGAGTTAAATGAAATTAACAAGGAAATAGAAGACTCAAGCAATTCAATAAAAAACGAAATGCTAGAACTTAGAAACGAGATCGATGAACAACTGGTTACAATTGACGCGAAAATTCAAGAATCGTCTGATGAACTGCAAGAAGAGTTAAAAAAAGACAGAGCTCAATTAGTGAATTGGAAAAACAAAATTATTTCTAATATCGAAGATATTGAAACAAAAATCAGCGATGACTTTGACGAAGCCAAAACTACAGCAAAGCACGGTATTAAGGAGATAAGTGAAGATGTACGTGAAGCTCGGACAGAATTGAGCGATGATGCAAAGGCTCTAAAAGCTGGATGGCCAGATTTCAAGAACGATGTACAAAAGTTTATGTATGATCTGAATAAAAAATTAAAATCTTAAATAAAGAGTAATCCCCATAACGTATGAAGGAGTGACACGATCGTGTTGCTCCTTTTATCTGGGCCTCATCGAATTTCAAAAAAAAATTAATCACAACAAATTGATAATCCATTTATTGCGACTAGTGCGCCACACGTTTATGAGATATACGCAGATAAATACAACTTCTAACAAGCTGAAAAAAAACTACACATAAAAGTCTTCCCAGATATTTTGTAAAAATCTTTGCTTAGCTATGAGTAACTCAACAAAAATCAAAAATTTCAAGAGGTTTAATCTTGTGACTTCTAGCAATCTACATTTTGACAAACTTTCCGGTCTGTAAAGTATCTCCAGAGCTAATTGCATAGTGATAAACTCCGGCGTTCAAAGTAGAAATGTCTATTTGCTGATTTGCTGATTTGCGCACTTTTTTCACTAGCATTCCTTGTGAATTATAAATGTGAACTTCCGAACTTGCAGGTATCCCGTCAATATTTATAAAGCTATTTGCAGGTGATGGAAATACACGTGCCACAGATTCTGATTCGACTTTGGTTTCACTGATAACTCCACAGATTATGTCAGCAAATGCTGCATCCGTCTCAGCTAGAAATTGATTTCGAGTATTCTCATATGAAGGTTCAAAATAAATATCGGTATGTCCTCCTCCTTCGACAGTAAATAACGACCCACCAAGGTTGAGACTTTGCTGGCGCAGTCCAATACTTCCACTACCATATAGAGGCACTATTTCAAATCCAAATACCACCGCAAAACCTTTGTTGTAAGGCACTATATTATCAGCAGTTCCATGCAAACTATAAATCAATGGGTCAGAAGCAGTAATCCAACTTGTGTCATAAACTGCTCCGGATAGACTTAGTATTCCACGAACTTCTGTGTCATAAATGAAATGAGCTGGATCCCCAGTATTTCCTTCGTACCCACCATTATTTTCAATTATTTCAGTCAAAAAAGGTAAATCAACATCTTCGGGGTCCACTAAGCCAGCTACACAAGCTGTTATAGCACCAGCTGAATAACCTCCAATAAATATCATCTCAGGATCAACATTGTATGTATTCCCATCTTCGATAGCATTGTGCTTAAACCAACGAATAGCTCCTTTCATGTCATGAGATGCTTTAATAGCGATATCCATTGCCTTGATGGAATCGGGAATTCCGTTTAATATACTAAGCAGTCTATAATCAACAGTAGCTGCGACATAACCGCGTTCAGCCAATCGTATACAATAGTCTTCCATATCCTGGCGATTACCTCCTATAAACGAACCTCCATGTGCAAGTACAACTAATGGCCTAGCATCTACAGGATCAGATTCTGGATAATAAACGTCCATAAATAGGTCTACACTATCCCCAGCTGGATTGATATTCCTTCCGTACTTTATCTCATCCTGACCATAATTAGTAATCACTGGATCAATATATCTATCTCCGTCGCAACCATAGTCAAATTGTGCCTGCAGATTTAAAGCAGCTAGCATCATCGCTATAGACAAAATAAAATGGATTCTTATTTTCATTGTTTCTCGATTTAATCTTTCAAAGGATTTAAGGTAATCAGTTAATATAATGCAGCAGTATCACTAATTGTTTTTGGTTTCTTTGCTCTTCCGACATTGATATTGGCCCCGACTCTAAAATTCATTTTGATCCTATTCCAAGGTAGGAAAATCCCAACCACATTATCGCTCAATGCATATAATTGAACGGGGCCTAAATTCATAACTGAACTCAATCCTAAATTTGAGTATGTATTATTCTTGTAAGCGTAAGAAACGCCAACATCCCAGAAATTCCATACTCTTTTCCGCACGTTTAGGCCTATAGCCGGTAGAAATCTATTCTGTTTCCACTCTCCATATAAAACAGCACCGAGATGAACAGTATTGAGATGATACTCACCCCCAAAGACAATCTTAATCGGTGTAAACGTAGTATAATTTTCAAAACTAATACCTACATCGAAAACCTGTTGGAGCGTGTCAAGTAAAACTTCTAGTGTATCAACTGTAGCATCATCAAAAGTGAATCCTTCAAATGTGTATTTACCCTCACTTCTATAATTGGTAGGGTTTGATCTCCATCTTATCAGACCTACATCAAGTAGACTTGCAGAAATATCAAATCGATCTGCAATATATTGAAACCCAAAATCTGCAGAGACTCCGATGTTATCTTGAAATGGGTTCGAAAAAGGCAACGCTTCTCTAAGCGAAAACTCCAAACTGTTATATGAAGTATTGATTAGATAATCATTTTCAACCATAATCTCGTAAAACTCATCTCCTGTTGTCAGATTAAATTCAGTCTCTGGTGTACTTATGTCAAGCGCTCCCGAAATAAATTTCAAATTAGCCCCAAATCGATAATAATCATCGATCAAGTATGAAGCTCCTATAAAAGCTTCACTTGTCTGTCTAAAATAAAGCGACGGACCAAACTCAATTGTTTTGCCAATTTCGTTTGCATTGCCAGCAACAAAAAGTTTTGCCAGGTCTGGTCTAAAATTAAAATATCCATTTGAATGCATCTGATATCCAGCTCTTATATACCAGCCATCTTTAACGAAACCCAAGTCAATTGCATTAAAAGAAGCGTCTGAACTCAAGTAATTCTGAGTTATTCCACCCGCCAGGTCCCTTAAGTAGTTAATTGTCCCACTTGAGCTAAGAATCCTTGGACCTCTAGCATCTAAGTGAAAGTAAGTACTTCCAAAACCAATATTAAAAGTTCCTTGGGGAGCATAAGCTGGCTGCAACTGGCCAGACTGAATTACATCAGGGTGAAAAAACAAACTAAGTTCTTCTTGTGCTTTAAGAAAATGAGCGACGAAAAAAAGGCAAATTAACCATATGTATCTCATGCAAAACTCTATTAATTGGGTAGTTTTATTAATGCCACCAATCTTATGAAGTATATTTTATTAAATGTCCTATTTGTTTACTCGTGCGGATTACTCTAAACTAAACTTAGCTCCCATTTTTATACGAATACCAAAATCCTTATATATCCACACATACTCTCCATCACCCTGTGTTGACTGAAAAGTGGGTTGAACCAACAGCCTCTTTGTCTCTTTCAGATTAGCTAACTTATTTGCTGAAAAGTCTATAAAATACGTCTGCTTGTCCACGTCGCTCAACGTCTCTGTACCGTCATAAGTTCCACCTGCCAAAAAGATAGGACCTTTATCAAAAATACTATCAATCACTTCATCCTGATCATTCATCAGATATAGTTGAGTTGTGACATCAATTGGAAAGTTATTTTCTACAATAAGCTTCAACTCAGCAGTGTCAATATAACTAACTTCATTATCGGGTAAATTAATGTCCAATGTATCAGTAACCTTTAATTGATTCACTGATAAATTAAGTGGCACTTCAACATTTAATTGTACAGCATAGTACGAATCACTAGTCATATACCCCAAAAAGTCTGGGTCATCACTAGGATTTGCAATAGCATCAATATTGTAATTAAACTTAGCGATTCTATCTTCAAATATTTCCCGAACGTTGCTATTATCCTTAGTAAACTCAAAGTACGTAAGCTTCACTTCTCCCATCTCTTCGAAAGTTGGATAATTGAAAATAATACCCGTTTCAATTACTTCGGCTTCAATATCAAACTTTTCTCCTCCTGTCGTTTCCAGAGTCATTTCCTTAAATTCAGTGCCTACAGCAAACCCAAAAGAGTTTTCAACAGAAAGTGAGACTTTTGGATCAACGAAATCCATTCTTCCAGATAACCATCTCTTATATAAATTGATAGGAATAAAACTCCCACTCACTGGACGAAAAGTCCTAGGAAAATATCCTTGCAGATAACTAAATTGGAGCAAATTAAAATTCACAGCAACTTCATCAATCTCTACACGATTCCCATCCGCTGTGCGCGCATCATAGTGAAAGGTTATCAGATTATCATTCCCTATCAAAGACCATCCCTCAAGATCTATAGGTGGACTTACTATTTCAACTTCAGCACCTGTTGGGGAACCAGGAAAGGAAGCGAATTGTCTTAGTCGCACCCCATCTAGTTGTATTTCCTCTATCCAAACTTCTACTTCTATCGGCTCCGTGGATGATGAAATAAAACGAAAATTCAACTGATCTTGAAGAAACACAGCAGAATCAATTGCATTTAAAGTTGCACCTTGTGAGAGATCTAACTGAAAAAAAGTATCACTCATAGGTATATAACCGATTCCAAAAATCGGAGGAAAGACTACTGACGCTGGATCGCGGAGTACCTCACCAGAATAATTCACAATCACTCTTCCGTCATCGTCGAATCGAACTTGAGAATTACTAGTTGGATCTGAAGAAGTGAAAATATCTTCCATAGTGATTTCATCATTGATCAATGGTATCGCCCATAAAGCATCTTTTGTTCCGTCCAAAAATTCTTCCTGAGTTGGTAGGTTGCAAGCAAGAGCTAAAAACAGACATACAACAAGAGCTAAAAAATGTATTTTTATCATTTTACTAAATATATCAGAAAGGTTTGCAGATACACTGTCATCAAAATAGATTAATCCTTAAAACCAAATTTACAATTTCTCACGGTGCATACAACCATAGAGATCAACTACTTATTGAACTCGCTGATAAAAACAACACCGGTTTCGGTGAAACAGTCGCCATTGATTACTACGGACAGAATATTGATGATATGCTTGCACTTGCTCACAAGGCTGCTCCACAGATCACAAGAATAGCTTCTGACATCTCTCCAAAGGCATTTTACACAAAGCTTCTTGATTTATTTCCTTCCAATTCTTTTCTACGAAGCGCTTTCGAAACTGCATATCATGACCTTCATGATCACAAATATGGTCCTGACTTAGAAGTAGCTGAGAATCCTGAAGTACCGTCATCGATTACAATCGGAATGAGTGATTCCGTGGAAAGCGTCGAAGAGAAACTAGACCAGAGATGGCCAGTTTTCAAAATCAAAATCAATCAACAAGATTTCAGAGAGGATATTATTACCAGAATAGTAGATGCTGGAAGGTCTTTTGGTATAGATGCCAATGGTGCGTTTGATGATATGGGTCAAGCCCAAAAAGCAATAAATCACCTACAAAACCAAGGTTGTTTATACATCGAACAATTACTTCGCAAAACGATGGTAAATGAAATTGATCGGTTAGATCGACCTCAAGATAGCCTGTTTCTTTTAGATGAATCCATAACGTCACTTAGTGATGCAAAAAAGTATGTCCAATCTTATGATGGCTATGTTCTAAAACTGACAAAGTGCGGCGGTATTACACCTACTTTGGAAATTATAAACTATGCTCGAGAACATGGCAAAAAGCTTCTTGCTGGTTGCATGACCGAATCTAGTATCGGAATAAATCACATGTTACAATTAATATCCTACTTCGAGTTCGCAGACTTAGACGGAGCATATCTTATTTCCAATGACAGAGAAATCATCGAGAGAAGCGAAAAGAACTTCCGTTTTCTGCAGGATGATGGATATTTTTCATAACAATGATCATTTTAGGAATCTATCAATTAGAAAAGCTCTAAACTATCCAATAACAAAAAGATAGAAGAAAATCTAGCTAGATACAATTCCTGATCTATACCTCGTCTTCTGTCATTTGAAATTGCGTGTTAAACCCAATTGGAGGTGGAGCAGGCTGATCATCATCATAGTCTTCCCAATTAGTCAACTCATTTAGTAATTCTTCAACATGTCGCACAATGTAGCCCTCATTGATTTCATCAGGTCGCAGAATCTCTAAAGTCTTAGGTTGTTGCGGCTCTCCATAACCTTCTAGAAAAGGCTGGACGATCAACACAACCAATTTACCGTTAAATAATTGCTGATAAACTAACAACCCATTATTACGAACTACTGTACGATACTCTTCCCCTTGAAGCTTCTCACGAATCCCACTTTTTGTGCGACCAAGATTAAACATGATAACTTCAAGGTTATCAACATCATCCTTAATATCTATCTCAGCCTCGAGGTTAGTATTGTTAATGATACCTTGCAAAGTATCTATTACTAACTTCTTCTTGCCAGCTTTCCATTGATCTCTATAATCATGCGTATTTTGCTTAATTTTCAAATACTTAGCAACTTTTGATTTCAGTGCTGTATAATTCATGTAATAGCTCTTTTATCTATTCTTATTGTTGGAAGAACGCGTGTGTTGTATCTAAAATCTCTCGAACCCTAGTTGAATTTGCCGCCTGAGCATAAACACGCAGTACCGGTTCTGTTCCCGAAGGTCTTATCATAACCCATTCTCCTTCAGTTTCGAAGAAAAACTTATATCCATCGATATCATCTGTGTCCTTGACTACGAGATCGCCGATGTTGTCAATACCACCTGTCTGACATCTAGCGATAACAGCCTGTTTCTTCTCTTCGTCTAAATGTAAATCATCTCTATCAAAGTCAAAAGATCCTACCCTTTCATGGATCATACTAACCAATTCATGTAATCTTTTACCTGATTTGGCCATAAACTCCATGATTGTAAGACCTATCCAAATTCCATCCCGTTCTGGAATAAAACCCTTAACGGCAAGTCCACCTGATTCTTCTCCTCCAACAAGAACATCCTGTTCAAGCATAAGTTCAGCAATATATTTAAATCCAATCTTTGTGACGGTCGTTTTCAATCCCAATTGATCAGCTAATTTCTTCATCTTCTCAGTCACAGAGAAAGTTACAATGACATCACCTGTCATGTTCTTTTCAACTGCTAGATAGTAAAGTAATAAAAGTAATATATGATGTGAATCTACAAATTTTCCATGCTCGTCAAACAATCCAATTCGATCTGCATCACCATCAGTAGCTAAACCAACATAAGAGACATCTGAATCTTGAATAAATCTAGATAATTCATTCAGATTTCTCCCAATCGGCTCCGGAGCTTGACCATGAAAACCTGGATTTTCATCGCAATGCAATAACTTTGCTTTCGGCAAAATTCTATGTAGTACACGCTGCCCTGCGCCATACATAGCGTCATAAGCCAGGTTAATACCAGAAGTCGCAATGCCTTTTATATCAAATGAGTCCATGACTTTTTGATAATAGATCTCTTCTAAATCTATTTCATGTATCAACGAAGTATTTACAGTAATTTCTCCAGCTGCAAATCTAGAATACTCAGGAATCGAAGCTTCTACAGCTGCAATATCTGCCGGTACACTTGGTCCCCCAAACTTAGACTTAAGTTTAAACCCATTGTAAGAAGGGGGATTGTGACTAGCTGTTATTACAACACCAAGGTCAGCTTTTGCATTAACCACACCATATGAAACCATAGGAGTTGAGACATAGTCACTCGCTCTATATACCTCAATCCCGTAAGCTGAAAAAACTTCTGCAGTTGCCTTAGAAAACATAGGACCACCAAAACGACAATCGTGTCCCACTACAACCTTATTCATACTGTTATCTTTCATCCACTGGGCCGTACCCTCAGCCACTCTCATAACATTGGTCAATGTGTAGGTATCTGCAATTATGGCTCGCCATCCGTCTGTACCGAATTTTATTTCTGCTGGCTTATTCATATATATAATTTTAGAAATTCTCTTGTTATCTCAGACGTGAAGATAATAAAAATTGCCCCCTTCGATCTTGTGAATAAATAAATCAATCAAAGAAGATACATATTATGAAAAATCTTAATATATTTCCACTTCAAATTGAATTAAGTGATCGGATTTAGAAAAAATACGGGGGAAAGACAATACCAAGATTCATACTATCACAAGGGTAAGAGACAATTACTAGCTAAGCAATTGGAACAAAAAGGAATTCACAGTCAGAAGGTTCTTGAAGCGATCAAGATGATTCCGCGACACTATTTCCTTGACTCTGCATTTATGGAGCTCGCTTATGACAATCGTGCTTTTCCTATCGAAGCTGCTCAAACTATCTCTCATCCTTACACCGTAGCTTTTCAAACTCAACTGTTAGAAATTCTTCCGGGAGATAAAATACTAGAAATTGGAACTGGTTCAGGTTATCAAGCGTGCGTCCTTTCATATATGGGTGCAAAAGTTTACTCTATTGAAAGGCAACAAGTTCTTTTCGATAAAACATCTAAGCTTCTTCCAAAAATTGGCTTTCGCCAAATACGCACACTTTTTGGTGATGGCTATGAAGGTGCTCCTAGGTTTGCACCTTTTGACAAGATCATCGTTACTGCGGGAGCGACTGAAGTGCCCAAAAAGCTGCTTCGTCAGCTAGCAATCGGCGGTAAAATGGTTATTCCAATGGGATGTAATGAAGAACAAGAGATGATCGTCTACACAAGGATGTCGCAATCAGAATTCTCTACCTCTAATTTTGGAATGTTCAGTTTCGTTCCTTTCTTAAAAGGCGTCAACAAATCCAATTAGTATCATTTCAAGGTAATTCTTGAAGATTAGCTCGCATCTGAGAGATGCAAAAAAAAATGCGTAAATATTACTTAGACTGCAAAAGATTCTCCACAACCACAAGTACGACTAGCGTTTGGATTATTGAAGACAAAGCCTTTTCCTTCTAGACCACCTGAAAACTCAAGTGTCGTATTACATAAGTAAAGAAATGATTTGAGGTCAGTCACAACACGTACATCATTGTCGTCAAAAATCTGATCGTCGGGTCTTGATTCATTATCAAAATCCATCTCATAAGAAAGACCAGAACAGCCTCCGCTTGTCACAGAAACTCGCACGAAATAGGAATCATCTAGTGATTCACCGTTCATTAACTCACTTATCTTCTCTTTTGCACTATCTGCTACAAAAAGCATATTATTTTATTTACTCCTACCACATAAGGCAGGTCTATCACTACTTGTTTTTCTCTTGGTAATCCTTAATGGCGTCTTTGATCGCATCTTCTGCCAGTACTGAACAGTGAATCTTTACTGGAGGTAAAGCTAATTCCTCGACAATAGTCATATTATCGATACTCAAAGCTTCATCAATTGATTTACCCTTCAACCATTCAGTTGCTAATGAAGAAGAAGCAATTGCAGAACCGCAGCCAAATGTTTTAAATTTAGCATCTTCAATAACTCCTGTGTTATCGTCAACTTGAATTTGCAAACGCATTACGTCTCCACACTCAGGCGCTCCTACAAGACCTGTTCCAACATTCTTAGAACTTTTATCAAGTGTACCAACATTTTTTGGATTCTTAAAATGATCCAATACTTTTTCTGAGTAAGCCATTTTTATTTATTTATTTATTCGATTTGTAGAATTGTTTCCTATTGCTTATTCCAACGCCCTCACGACATTTAAAGTTTCCTTTCTTTAGTGTGCAGTCCATTCGATCGCATCGAGATCAACTCCTTCTTTGTACATTTCCCAAATTGGACTAAGATTTCTCATATGATTTACTCCATTGGAAATCTCTTCGATTGTATAGTCGATTTCCTCTTCCGTCGTGAATCGGCCCAAGCTAAATCTTATAGAAGAGTGCGCAAGATCGTCTCCAAGTCCTAGGGCAATCAATACGTACGAAGGTTCCAAACTTGCAGAAGTACAAGCAGACCCTGAGGAAACACCAATTTCTTGATTGAATGTCATCATCAAGCCTTCTCCTTCAACATGCTTAAATGAAATATTTGTAACGTGCGGCATTCTATTTTCAACATCACCGTTGATGTATGTTTCCTCTAAGCTTTCGCACAAAGTTTTCTCCAACTTATCACGTAAAACAGATAATCTTTGAGCTTCTTCAGCCATTTCTTTTTGAGCCAACTCTGCTGCTTTTCCAAAACCTACAATACCTGGCACATTCAAAGTGCCTGAACGCATACCTCGTTCATGACCACCGCCATCCATTTGAGCAGTTACTTTAACCCTCGGGTTTTTACGATTAACAAATAATGCGCCTACACCTTTTGGTCCATACATTTTATGTGAAGTAAAAGCCATCAAGTGTATACCAACTTCTTTTGGAAACGTTGGAATTTTTCCAACTGCTTGAGTTGCATCGCTCATCAGCAATACGCCCTTACGATTACAAATTTCACCTATCGCTTTCATGTCTTGAATAACTCCAGTCTCGTTATTAGCCCACATGATTGACACAAGAATTGTATTATCTTTAATTGCAGCCTCAAGTTCCTTTAAATCAACTCGACCTAATCTGTCAACCCTAAGATAAGTCACTTCTGCACCCATCTTCTCCAATTTCTTGCACGTATCCAAAACTGCTTTGTGCTCTGTTTCAAGGGTAATGATATGGTTACCTTTACGAGCGTACATTTCATACACTCCTTTGATAGCAAGATTATCAGCCTCAGTTGCTCCAGAAGTAAAAATTATTTCCTTCGCGTCGACATTTAGTAAATTAGCTATTTGCTCTCTCGCATAATCAACCGCTTCTTCGGATCTCCATCCAAATGGATGATTTCTCGATGCTGCATTTCCATGCAAATCATAAAAGTAAGGAACCATCTCTTCAACTACACGCGGATCACAGGGTGTTGTGGCATTATTGTCTAAATAGATTAACTTCTTGCTCATCGAGTATTTTTTTTGAAAATCAATGCAAATATAGCACTTAGCTTTTCTTTTACGGTGTACTCCTTAGAAAACATCTAAATAACGAAAATTGTTTTGGTAAACTTTAGAAAAATACTGCTTGGTAAGAGGCTTTTCAGTTGTATCGTTCAGTTACAGAAAACAAGTCATTGTTCTTTCATAATATTCACCAATACAAGATGAAAAAAGACTTTGTCAAAAGTGAGATTCTAAGTTGACTCATTAACCATCTCAGTGTACTACACTCTTCATAGACAATCGATAACCATACGTTTGTATGAAAAAAAATATAATAAATCTCACCAAGGTGTAAATGAAAAGTACGCACCTGAGACCTAATTTGTATTCTACCAAAAACTTAAATTTAGCGATCCTATAACTATCGACAACCTCGTGGTACACTCTTCGTTACTACCTCATTATCAATTATTTACCTTGTCTTATTTTGCGTGACTCCTTCAAACTACTCTAGGGCGGTGAGCCTTACATTTCTCTAATTATGATCAAATCACCTCTTGTGGCAACTCCAACCAACGAAACACAACATCAATCAAGCTATCAAGGTCCTGCAGCTGAATCAGAATGCTCAGAATCTCAAAAACTAGGATTTGCCGCTCCTGCCTTCTCAGTAAGTTCCGGAAATAAAGGTACTCAGACTAATCAAAATCAAGCTGATGAAACTTTAGCAGAAATTCAATACTATCGATGCCTTTGAAATGGAAGGCTAAAACACATTAATCGATGGCTTCGTGCAGTTCTTTCAGAAATCTTTTTCTGGGAATCGGGCATGCTCCCAAAGATCGAAGATGTTGCGTATCTTGCTGGCAATCGATAAATCGGTAATCAAGCTCTTCAAGTTTCTTAACCAAAGAAATAAATCCGAACTTGCTAGCATTGCTTTTGTAGCTAAACATCGATTCGCCGCAAAATACTCTGCCCAAATCAACTCCATACAATCCGCCGACCAAATCATGTCCTTCCCAAACTTCAACGGATTTTGCATATCCTAGTTCATGAAGCTTTTCGTAGGCCTCTACAATATCTCCAGTAATCCAAGTGCCCTCTTGACCACCCCGTTGGCTAGCTTTACAATTTCGAATTACTATACCGAATGCTTGATTGAATGTTACTCTATATTTTTGTTGATTAAAGTAGGGACGCATACTTTTAGAAACCTTCAGATCTCTGGGATAGAGTACCATCCGTGGATCTAAAGACCACCAAATTATAGGATCGTGTTCATTGTACCATGGAAAGATTCCGCTCTTATAAGCTAGTAATAACCTGTCTGACGACAAGTCTCCGCCTACTGCAACAATTCCTTGTGAGCTAGCATCTTCAGCAGAAGGAAATTCTAGTTTTCCGCTGAGAATATGAATCATTTATGATTTTTCGTCGACTCGATAACAGCTGACAACCCTCGTTCCACCAATGCATCTTTCATCGGTTTTAGAACCTCAAATTTATCTGTTTTTGCACAAGCTTTTCCAGTGTAATGAATCATCAAAGATAACTGCTCAGCTTGCTCAAAGCTATGCTTACAAACTTCTATAAAACACTGAATTACCCAATTAAATGTATTTACATCATCGTTGTAAACAATTAATTGCGACCCTTGACCAACATCCTGCAACTCATCCAAATCAATTAGTTCTTCAGTATCAGACATTGAATCTAGTATATTCAAATTCATAAAAAAAGTTTATTTTAGTGTGGAAAGTACTTCCTCAATTGCTGCAAAGTTAGGCAATTCACCCGCATTTTCTAACACCTCAGCATATCTAATAGTTCCTGATTTATCCACAACGAAAGCAGATCGCTTGCTAACTTCTTTCATTCCAAGAACAAACTCATTGTACAAAGCTCCATAGGACCTTGAAACATCTTTATTGAAGTCGGAAAGCAAAGGAAAGTTATACGATTCTTGTTCTTTGAATTTTTCAAGAACGAATGGTGAATCAACACTTATGGCAACAACTTCTGTATTTAATTCTAAATACTTATTGTAGTTATCTCTAATCGTGCAAAGCTCAGTTGTGCATACTCCAGTAAAAGCAAGTGGGAAAAAAAGTATAACAAGATTTTTATCAGTGTAGTCTTTCAAACTCACTTCTTGCTTTTCACTTGAATACAATGCAAAATCTGGCGCTTTATCTGCTTCTGTTAATTTCATACCTTAAATATTAGCTTTTCAATTTTTGATTGAACAAACCTAATAAAACTCAAAATTATTGTATTCGATTAGATTTTATAATTATTGTAAAGATCAATTAGGTTCAATTTGTTCAAATCAAACGTAAAACTTACTCTACTAAAATAATTAACAGGCTGTGAAACACGAATATTTTCCGACATTAAAATCGGGAAATAAACATTCACAAAGTCGAGTCCATTAAACATAATTCCTCCACTGTAAATCGTCTCAAATTCATGTCCAATGCTAGTTTGTCTGTTTGACATGTAGCCTCCAAAATCAAAGTAAAGTTTGAATAGTGATGGTATTTTTTTAATTGGAATATCGGTTACCAAATTCACTGCAAAAGCAGCTTGGTCAGATTGTCCCAAATGATTAGCACTTACATCTTGACCCCCAACCTTAAAAGCTCCGAATCTCTGACCTACTTGATTTGCATTTATACCACCCTGCATATCTCGTCCAAAGAAATAGTCTTCAAAAGCATGATCCGCATCGGCAGTGTGTATCAAATTTATATTGTTATTTACTCCTCCGTAAGATGCATTATTTCCCGTTGTACTATTGAATTCTGTGTATGGGAAAATTGCTCCATAAAATCGCACCGATAGATTTTTACTCTTCATGAATGCGTAAGTCTGCTTTGCTTCTAGATCTAGTCGAACACTTTGAAGTCGTTCTTCTGGAAAAACATTTTCATAATTTGCATATTCAGCAGAAAATGAGGCCTCAAAAGGAGCAAGTACAGAAGCGTACTGAATATCATAACTTGCTTTCGTATAAATATTATCTGCTGTTGTTTCACCAGTATCACCAAATTTATCGACATTACTAAATCGTACAAATGTATTCTTAAGCTCCACTTTTGAGGTCCATAAAGAACCTTCACCATGCATAAGATGAAAAGTAACAGATGGTGTGATCGTTCCATAATCTGCTCGATTTTCAAGTCCGAGATCTTGTCCCAAACTAAATTGCTTTGAACCAAGCTTATAGCTTACTCGTTGCAGGGCGCCTTTATGTACTACTTGGTCATATCGCAATAGTGCAGTACCAACAATCTTTTGACTATTGAATCCGTACATTGTATTAGCCACAAACTTCAATCTTGGATAAGGTAAAGACAGGTTGTTCAAGTGCAGTCCTGCCATAAAACCATCATTTACATTGTAGCCAAGAGCTGGTAGAAGATATAACTGCTTTTTATCCATCCGATCAAATCCCGTAGCATAACCAATTTTTAGCATATTAATGCCTGTGGATTTCTTATAGTTATTATCCATATTCCAGTCAAGCATCGTGTAAGACGAATCAACTACAAAATAATCGTAATCACCATTTGGAAAATCTACTACATCGGAGGATTCTACTGAATCGTACCACTTTGTTTCGACTGCCGTTCCTTTCTTGTATGCGGTGATAGGAAACGGTGCATTCACATCTCCCGTATTCTTTATTTTAATCTTGTAATTCTCCCCTTCTTGCTTAATATTGGATATCTTGTAATTTACTTCATCCGAACTATAGATAAAGCCATCGAAAAACCAACTCAAATCCTCTCCTGATTCTTTATTGAAATGTGCAATTACATCGTCTGGACCAGGATGTTTGAATTCCCACTTATCGTACAAGCTATGCATGATCTTATCAAATCGTTCAACGCCCAAATACTGCTCTAAAAATTCGAACGCAAGGGCCGGCTTTTCGTAACAACCTAGAAAATAATTGAAATTACTAAACTCAGCAGAGTGCAATGATGGATCTTGAGCGTGCCCTCTCTTCATCTGTGCACGAAGAATAAATTGCATAGCACTTGTCGGAAGGTTTCCTACTATTCGCTTAGGTAGTCCCATAGTCATGGGTGCATCGTAGTACATCTGATCATAGCGATGATCATAGTATGAATTCAAACCTTCGTCCAACCATGGATGGTCACGCTCGTTGAATCCAAGTATCCCGTAAAACCAATTGTGTCCTACCTCATGGGTAATTACACCATCCAATGCCTGTGGTTGACCCATAGCGCCAATAACCGTAATCATAGGATATTCCATTCCTCCTCCGGCACTAAGTGCACTCTGTACAGCAGTCGCATGTGGATATGGATAATTCCCAACTTTTTCAGAGTAAAACTTAACGGAACGATCCACGTAGCCTAAAGCATCTTGCCACATACTTTTTTCTGTATCGGTGTAAAAGACATATGTATCTGCATACTTACCGTTGCTTAATGTTACTTGACCTTTCTCAACATAAAATCTCTTATCTGCAAACCAACCGAAGTCATGGACGTTTTCTGCCAAATAACGTATGGTTTTCATTTTGGAGCTTGACTCCGGAAAAGAATTATCACGAATTGAATCCTGGTCCCTAGCTTTGGTTTCCTTCATTTTCGCTTCTAGGAACAGAATTTCTGATTCATTCTGTAAAACACCAGTTGAAGCAACAACATAATTCTCCGGCAGTGTAATCGTAACATCATACGACCCAAACTCTGAATAAAACTCTCCTTGATTCAAGTAAGGCATTGGGTGCCAACCATCGCGATCATATACAGCAGGCTTAGGAAACCATTGAGTCATCTGGTATGAACTTCCTACATGACCCAAACGACTAAATGACGCTGGAATTTTCAACTTCAATGGAGTCGAAATTATTACTTGGCCTTCAGGCTTTAAACTTTCTGGCAAGATAATGAATACGATATCTGGATTGTTTTCGTAGTACTGATGTTGAACCGATTGTCCATCCACTTTAAAATCAAGTGCTTCAAAGTTCCCTCTGCTAGAATCTTGTGCATAGTGAAACTTCGTGTTTTTGTTTCTCAATTGTTGTTTGGCGAAAGCAGTCGTTCGATCCTTGTAGGCATTTGCCCATAGATGTATGAAGATAGTGTCCAACACATCTGGAGAATTATTTATATAATCCATTGAGATGCTACCATCCAATCGATGCTTCACATCGTCCAAGCTTACATCGATGGTTGTATTTACCGTCTGTTGGAAATATGGTTCGAAAGACTTCTCAGAAGAGGCTCGATTCACCATTTGTGCATTAATCGCATTTGAAGTAATCAAAAAGCACACAATAATCAAGCAAATAGAATGTCCAATCGTAGAGATTCTATTACTTTTAGTGTATTGAAAGGAGAAAAAGGTCTCTGAATGCTTTACTAATCTGATCATCATCTGTTTCAAATTTTTACAAAGAAAAATTCTATGTTTAGGTATCTAGCTACAATAATAATTCTTATCGGGCTAATTTCCTGCAAAGCTCGACAAAAGACCTTAAAACTAGACGAAGCGCAACAATCTCAGAATATCTCGCTCGATTTCCCGTATGATGTGCTGGGATATTGGGAAGGACAATTGGAAATTTATGGAGTAGATAGCCTTCTTCAAACGGTCCCCATGGCTGTTTTAATCGATGAAACGCTAGACCCTGTTGTATTTCAATGGGAATTAATATACAATCCTGGGGACCAAGAAGACAGACGTCCATACCTTCTACTCATGCATAATAAGGAACGTAATCATTACAAAATCGATGAAGACAACGGAATTATCTTAGACTGTTTTCTTTTTGAAAATAAGCTGATTTCTACTTTTGATGTAGGAGGTACGCTTCTTACGACTATGAATACATTCCTTGAAGATGACATGGTTTTTGAAGTAATCGCAGGTCCTATTGAAATCATTAATACTACAGGTGACATGAAAGTAAACGAAAATGTCATTCCTCCTGTTAATTCCTATCAAACAAAAACATACCAAAGGGCAGTTCTCAAAAGGATCCGAGGCTAGCTTCGGATCCGCTCAGCTAACTTGTTTCGGCTACACCATACGTCTACAGTTCGATTTCTATTTCCTTGACAAATCAATGAGAATAGTCTACTGATTGCTTACTTTCATCAAGAGCAATGAGCCTACGCCAAAAATAGCGGGAACTAATAAATTGAGCAGCCACATAGCATAACTACTTAATACAAGTGAGGCCTCTTGTTGTGTTATCGAAGCAAATACAAAAACAGCAATTGAACCTCGTATTGTAAATTGCAACAGAGGCGTTAACGGCAAAAGAGACTGAATTGCAAATATCAACGCAACTCCTGCTAAATACTGAATCGGCTGTATCTCGATACCAAAAGCCAAAAGAATTATAATGTACTGAGCGGCATATACAGCATATCTTAGCAATGAAAAAATAACGATCCTAATATTAGCTTCAAAAGTTAAGCGATTCGTTTGACTTTCTAATTGAGAAGGAATCCATTTTTTCACAAGAGAGATCCTAACTAGTTTTCCTACAAGCCAAGGTAATTGAATATAAGCCACAAATATTGCAATGAGAACGGCAGAACCGAATGCGTAAATGAGTACATCATTGATATCTGCAAAACCATTTAGAGTTGGCGATAATATCAAAAACCCCCAAATTCCGATTCCGATATTCATTAGATTTTGTGCAAGACTGCATCGAAAAACGCCTAAAGCTCCAGATACTTGAGACTCTTTGGGTAGATAAATGACGCGACCTCCATACTCTCCAATGCGACCTGGACTGACGATGCCCAAACTAATTCCTTGAAAGACATAAAGAAAGGCCTTAGCGGTAGTTAGCCTAACAATGCCTCTCAAACTTGATTGCCATTTTTTGCTTTCAAGTAACCAATTCAAAGGCATCAACAAAACAGAAATACTAAAAAGTAATATAGATCGCATCTCGCTAATCGAACTCAACTCATTAATAAACGAACTAAGTTTAATATCCCGATAAACAAACCGGTACAGAATAATAGCTAGAATAAGCCAAGCAAATGCTTGAATGATTCTACCTCTTCTACTTTTCTTTTTGGGGACTCTGCTCAAACTTGCTTTGACTTCGTTTATCTTTACGCAAAAGTAATAGGAATATTGATGCGATTAATCGAAAATAAGATTTTAGGTGTAGATCCAGGGACCAATCTCCTAGGATACGGAATATTGAAATTTGAAGGCAATCACTTGGAGGTAGAAGCGATGGGAGTACTACATTTGTCGAAGCATCCTGATCATGTAACTAAACTAAAGGAAATTTTTCTCCAACTTCAAGAAATCATTGAAACTTACTTGCCCGCAACACTTGCTATCGAAGCACCTTTTTTTGGTAAAAATGTACAATCTATGTTGAAATTGGGCCGTGCGCAAGGTGTGGCAATGTCAGCTGGTATGACTATGGGGCTAGATATCTATGAATATAGTCCAAAATCTATCAAAAAGGCTGTAACTGGAAACGGCAATGCTTCCAAAGAGCAAGTAGCAGCCATGATGGGTCACATTTTAAAAGTCAAATTTGTAGATGAATACCTAGATGCAACAGACGCACTTGCCGCAGCAATGACGTTCTACAACACAAAAGGTCGGATCAACCTCGCACCCTCAAAGTCTCAATCAAAAATTCCAAAGTCAAAAGGTAAAAAACATAGTTCATGGGAAAGCTTCGTTAAAGAGAATCAAGGAAGAGTTCGAAAGTAAAGTAGTCCTGTTTACCCTTCCAAACAATTCAAACAAACTTCCCTAGAAGTCAATTCTGTAATAAAACAATGGTAAGAATCCTAGCTGGTATTCTTCACGTTGAAAGTCAACGCTTGGATCTGGCACATAAGTTAATGTCAAGATATTTCTTGTGTTGAAAATGTTGACAAAATCGATCGCTATTTCATGCGTAATTTTATTTGTATTAAAACGATAATTTACTTTTGCATCAGTTCGAAAGTATGGTCTAAATTGATATTCATTTAGATTTTCATTATTTAGGTATACAATTTCTTGATTAGCTACTGATGCGGGCTCATCTACATCACCATATCTTCTGCCTCCCGCAGCTGTAATCTTACCTCCTAAATTCAGCGATGAGCTCTTGAATTTGAATTCTTTTGCAAAAAGCGTGTTAACTGTGTAGTTACCATTGAATGTTGTATTTCTCCATATGTCATCACTACCTTTATACTCAGCATTGTACAGAGACGTAGTTACAAGAAAAAAGTAGTTATTACTAAATGCTCTTTCCATTGTCAACTCGATACCGTAATTTCTACCAATTCCTGTGTTTTCCAGTTGGGAAGGAAACAACCTTGAAAATCCAGAGCCAGCATTAATTAATGAGAATCCAGAAGGACCCATTTCGACAGGCACATTATTCAAATATTGATAATAAGTTTCAATTTTCATCCTTGCCGCTCGCCCGATATTCAAGTCATATCCCAATACAGCATGATTGTTTCTTGTAAGCCCCATTCCACTATTATAGGTAGTGACCGATCCATCCGGATTGGAATCTCCGTAGTAGTACAGATAGTTTGATTGGGTTTGGGAATGAACACCTAAACCAAATGAAAGCTTCTGTCGATCGTCAATTTGATAGGCTAGACCTAGTCTCGGTTCAATTGGAGATAAGCTATTTTCATTAATACTGTAATAGAGTGCGGTCAAACCACCAGTTGCTGTTAGCTTCTGACTCACGCGATACTTGAATTGCACATAAGGCTGAACAAGCACATTGATGGCATCAGAATTCCACCTTGTTGTGTAAGGACTAAGGTTAACCTGCGATGGGTCTGGATTATCTGGATTTTGGAACGTAACGTTTCGAACGCTATCGATATAACGTAGATCAAAAGCATCAAAGTTTATCCCTGCTTTCATTGATAATCGTCGGTTTAACTTACGATTGATATATCCGTATGCCGAGTACTTATTTTCACGAAAAGTGTAATCAAGAATCGGAGGCAAGGAATCGATCACATACATATTATCGACTTCTCGACGTACGATGTAATTGTGATTGGCATCAATCTGAGAATGTGAAGCGGCGATACCCAACTTAACAAATGTATTCTCGTCAATTGGTTGAGTATAAGTTGCTCCCAAGATTCCCATCCGAGATGAAAAATATTGGTCTCTATCATTACTACCAAAAATTAGAGTTGTAGTGTCAGGCACTAAATCTTCACTTAGTACAATATCGATTGTACTCGTTCCCCCAATTCCAAAAACAGCTACGTTCGCTCCATTTTTCAGTGGAAAATTTAGTCTAAATGCACCATCTTGATATCGAGGAATGGCATCAGTTCCTACGTTAATTCCTAGAAATTGAAATAACTGAAGCGTCGAATATCGATACGTTGCAAGGTACGATGCTTTAGATTTCTTTCTGAGTGGCCCTTCCGCCATTAGCTCAGTACCCAAAAAACCCAACTGTCCGCTGAATTCGTGTTTCTCATTATTTCCGTTGCGCATGCGTAGATCAAATACACCTGCAATTCCATTTCCGTATTCCGCGGGGAAAGCCCCTGTGAAGAAGTCACTATTCTTGAGAAACTTATTATTGAGAATTGTTACTGGACCACCTCCTGTTCCTGGAATTGAAAAGTGATTTGGGTTTGGAATATTAATACCTTCCAAACGCCACAGAACACCTTGCGGAGAATTACCTCTAATAATGATGTCGTTTCTCGAATCGTCAGCACCTTGAACACCTGCAAAATTGCTTGCCATCCTAGCAGGCTCTCCTCTCGATCCTGCATACCGGTCTGTCTCTTGCACTGAGAATTCACGTGCACTGACTATCGCCATATCATTCACCGTTTCACCTGCTTTTCTTGCAACAATCTCAACCTCCGCAATTTCTTCAAAAGCTTCTGACATCTTGACTTCGAGAATATTCTCTTTACCTGAATTGACAATTAAGTCTGGAAGCACAAAATCTTGATAACCTAAATAACTACAAGTGACTACTGCTCGACCAACAAGAACATTGTCAACTCTGAAAACACCTTCCACATCAGTGGTTGCAGTTTTTTGCACCCCAGACTGGTCTACAACTATAACTGCAACACCTATAAGTGGGAATTGCGATTCGCTATCAACAACTTGACCACGAACTGTCTGTGTTGGCTGTGCATATGCCATGAAGGACATAAGTACCGCGACGCATACTACCAGTAGGTTTTTCATATCGTTTTAATTTTGGATCGGAATAATTTCGTTTTATTATTGGTCAAAGTATGATTTAAATCTAAGTGCAAGTGCTTAAAATTCACGTTTTTTTTTAACTAAAATCTAGATACTAATAATTCTGATTATAGGCCTTTTTCAAGATTGAATAGGGACTTACGTCCAAAATGTATCGCAATTCTTGCACCTTATCACAATAGTAAGAAAAGTTAAGGTGGAGAAAATTTACGTTTGTTAAAAAATCATATAGAAAATTATACTATGTGGGGAATCTAAAGATTCTTATCAAAGAAATCTTCCAAATGAGATACGAACAAAGCCACCTCTTAATCTAGTGCGGTACAGCTTCTCTGGAGTTGAATCAGCTTTATATTCAGCAGTCATTGCTATGTAGTAATCCGAAAAATAGTGTACTACGGAGCCCATTAGTCTAGGTAGTGGTACATATCGAAAGCTACTAGTACGATCAATTTCTTGCATCTCTTTGGAATCTTTTCTAACAGAAGATACTAATTCTACCCCGGTCGTAGCCATGATGTTGGCAAAAAACGACTTATATACCAAAGAATACGAATACCCTCCCCCCAACATATACCTGTAAGTATTAACTCTATCAAAATCTAACCGATACTCCTCCCATTCTTCCCACTGCGCTTCTGGCAAGTGCCACCAAGTTCCGTCAAACTGCCCAGCCAATAACCAACAGCCGACCGACTTATTCTGTCGCTCAAAAAAGCTGTAAGCCGCAGACATTGAAAGTTTGTCTTTATTGAAGCCATAAACAAGGAGAGCATTTGCCTGAGCTATATAAGCTTCCTCAAGAGCGGCAAATGATCTGTCAAAAGAAGTAATCAAAGACTCTTCAGAAAGTGAAACAAATTGAGCATTTAATTGACCGTAGAAGTGCGTAGGATATGCTCTAGCAGTAACGCTATACGTTGCAGGCCTGATACCTGTATTGCGAATATCATCAATGATAGGGACTGATAAAACACTAGAAAGCCACTTATATCTTAATCTAATTCCAGCCAACAGTGCCTCCTCATGAATTACAAAGTGCTCGTCGTTATTCAAAGCTAAGATTGCATTATTATTTCGATACTTTAAATGCACACCAAAAGTAAAAGTCTCTGCTGTTTCATCAATATACACACTATCCTTTTGAGCACTTAGAACTACGTGACTAAGAGCAATAAGCAATACAAATAATATTTTAAGAAGAGTCCTCATCGATTTTATATCAACAAAGAAGAGACATACACTCTAAGGTACATGTCTCTTCAGATATTTTGGATTGTAACTGTTCAAGTTTTTACCTAGCGAATGAAACTGCTCGCTTTTCACGAATAACGGTTACCTTTACTTGACCTGGATACTGCATCTCATCCTGTATTTTTTGAGATATCATAAATGACAGGTCGTCAGCAAAAGCATCAGTTACTTTATCACTTTCTACAATTACTCTCAATTCTCTACCAGCTTGCAGGGCATATGCTTTTTGCACGCCTTCATAACCCATTGCCAAATCTTCCAACTCTCCGATACGCTCTAGGTAACTCTCTAGAATCTCTCTTCTAGCCCCTGGTCTTGCACCCGAAATTGCATCACATGCTTGAATGATTGGAGATAAAATATTATTCATTTCTATCTCATCGTGGTGCGCTCCCACCGCATTACAAACAATAGCATCTTCATTATGTTTTTCACATAATTTCATACCCAATAAAGCATGAGACAATTCGCTTTCATCCTCTGAGACTTTACCAATATCATGAAGTAACCCAGCTCTTTTAGCCATTTTAGCTTGTTTTGGAGAGAGTCCAAGCTCTGCTGCCATAATCGCACAAAGATGAGCAGTTTCGATACTGTGTTTTAGAAGGTTTTGACCATAAGAAGATCTGTATCGCATACGTCCTACCATCTTCACTAGATATGGATCAAGTCCATGTATGTCAAGATCGATAACCGTTCGTTCTCCAATTTCAACTATCTGTTCATCAAGTTGCTTTTTGGTCTTCGCAACGATCTCCTCAATTTTTGTTGGGTGTATCCGACCGTCTGCTACTAGTCTTTTGAGTGCTAATCTACAAACCTCTCTTCGAATTGGATCAAAACTGCTTATCACGATAGCTTCAGGAGTGTCGTCTACAACGATCTCTGCTCCAGTTGCTGCTTCTAAAGCCCTGATATTTCGACCTTCACGACCGATGATTTGACCTTTGATATCGTCAGATTCCAAATTAAATACAGAAACTGTATTCTCAATTGTATATTCAGCGCACATTCTTTGAATTGACTGAATTACAATCTTTTTAGCTTGCTTACTAGCGTTTGCTTGAGCTCTTGTCACAGCTTCTTTCTCAATTGCTAAAGCGGCATTCTGTGCCTTTGCCTTCACTGCTTCAAGTAATTGTTCTTTCGCTTCGTTCTGAGTTAATTTTGAGATCGATTCAAGAGCTTTGATTCGTTCTTCATTAGCAGCATCTAATTCTTCTTTCTTCTTTGCAACTATCTTCAATTGCTTGTCAAGATTAATTTTAATTGATTTTACCTCTGCTTGTTCGCTCTCAAAATTCTCTTGTTCATTCCTTAGCTTATCGCGGTTTGATTGAAGTTCTTTTTCAAGTGACTTAACTTCAATTTCGCGTTCTTTCAATTGAACTTTATGATCCGCTTTTTCACTTTCAAACTCAGATTTCATCTTAGCATATCGCTCTTTAGCTTCGCTAATCTTTCTTTGTTTTATTTTTTCATTCTTCTGCTCTGCAGCTGCAGTAATCTTATCGGCTTTAGTTTCCGCTTCGTCTAATTTTCGTTTAGCTGTTAATTCAGCTTCTTTCAATGTCAGGTCTGCTTTATTATTGATTTCATTGATACGATTCTTATTCAAGTTACGCATCATGAAATAGACCACAAGAAATCCTACTAAACCACCTATTAAAAGGCCAGCCAGTAATCCCATTCCTAATTCCATGCTCTTTTGTTATTTATATGTCAATGTAAAAATGATACAACACATATGTTGTATTCGCCCCCCCATGAGGCATTTGCTTCATCCAATCTTGGACTTAGCAAGTTAAAACAAAATAAAAACACACGAAAAATTAGTTGACCAGGAGTATTGATTCAAGTTGATTTAATGCTTGGTCTAGCTTTTCAGAGGACTGATTAGCTTTCGATCCCTTTAGTTCAAAGGCATAGGATATTAATACTAGTGTAATCGCATCTTTGAGACTAATATGCTCATATTGCGATTGGTACTGTATTACCTTTTTGTTGATCTCTTCTTCTATCAAATGAAGTCTACCCATTTCCACTTCGTTAAGCATCAGCGGAAACTCTATACCAACTATGGTAATTATCGCTTTTGCAGTGGGAGATTCTTCCATTTCTTTATATTGTTTTCAACAAATCCAAACATTCATCTATACTCTCAATATGTCTGTTAATCTCTTGTTTCAATTCCACACTTGACATAGACATCTCCTCCTCTCCTACTTTTCGTTTTTGTTCTTCTCTTTGTTCTTCTTCAAAAGCCTTTCTTTCCTTTTTAAAGGCTAGCTGTTGTGTTTTTAATTCAGTCACTTGGTTTTCCAATAAGTCTCGCTCTCTTTCGAGCTGCTTGTTTGCATCCTTTAAGCTTTGTATCTGCTTGACAATGGCTGATATTCTGTCTTCGTAACTCAACATGAAAGTAAATATACGTTTATTTCAGAATATCGCTTATATAGACAGCTCGTAATATAAGTGTTTTTCTATATATATATAGCTCGGATTAATAGGACTATTGAAATTAAATCAAAGAACTCGCCTTATCTCAATTATACACCTACTTTCTTATCATAGCTCCTAGCTGAGTTTCATATTTACGAATCAATTGATCCATGATCTTATTCACCTCTTTATCTTTCAGGGTTCTTTCAAGATTTTCAAATGAATAACTAACTGCATAGGATTTCTTTCCCTCGCCTAGTTGATCCTTGTTAACATAAACATCAAACAAACTTACATCCTTCAAAAGTTTCTTATCGGTTTTAAAAGCTATTGCAGTGATTTCACTAAACTTTACTTTAGTATCAACTACAAGAGCAAGATCTCTCCTAACCACAGGAAATCTCGTAATTTCCTTCACAGAAATAGACGTTTTCTTCATGAAGCGCAAGATAACATCCCAATTAAAAATAGCATGGAAAACATCGCGTTTTACCCCATATTTCTTTTTTAGATTGTCTGACAATACTCCAAAATCGACCAGAACTTGGGGACCTCTGTGATAAGACAAACCGTAGTTAAACACATCATCCGTATTCGATAACTCTAAAACCTGGTAACTATTCATTCCCAATTTCGTAAGAATCATTTCTACGTAAGCTTTTAGATCATAGAAACTTAGACTGCGCTTCTCATCATTCATCCAGCTTTCCTCAAGCTGATCTCCTACCATAGTGAGACTCAAGTGATCTGTCTCTTTAAAATCATCTCCATTTTTGGCGAAAGAACGTCCATTTTCAAACAACCTTAAATTTAGTTGTTGTCTATTCTGATTGTTGATTACCGTCTCAAGGGCAGTATAAGCCATTGAGGGTCGCATCACATTCAGAGTAACATTACTTGTATTATTGATAGTAACCTTATCGTCGAGAGATTCAAAAAGACTCTGATCAACTAACGAAAGTCCCATCATTTCACTGAAACCAGCACCTGTCAGCAAATTTGCGATATCATTCTTGACTCGGAAGCTGTTCACTCCTGAACTAACTTGAATTGCGCTGTGTATATAACCAGGTAACTCAACTTGATTGAAGCCGTAGATTCTCAGTATCTCCTCAATTACGTCGACATCCCTCGTCACATCGGCTTTATTTGTTGGAACTGCAACTGTAAAACTTACTCCATCATCCGCTTTCAATTTCATTTCTAGTGCAGCTAGTATATTTCTAATCTCATCGTCAGAAATTGTACCTCCAATAAGTTTTCGGACTTTCTCAAAAGTCAAAGTAACTTCAGCTTCAGTAATCGGCGCTGGATAAACGTCCATCAACTCTGATGCAACAGTTGCTTCAGCATATTCCTGCATCAGTTGGACGGCTCTTTCAAGTGCGTAAACTGTAACATTGGGATCACTTCCTTTTTCGAATACCATTGCAGCATCGGTACGTAACAAGTGTCTAAAACTTGTTCTTCGAAGGCTTGAAGCCTCAAAATGCCCACTTTCTAGAAAAATTCTACTTGTTGAATCTGTAACTCCGGATTGCATTCCTCCAAAAACACCAGCAATGCACATACCCTGCTCATTGCCGTCACAGATCATTAAGTCCTCTGCGTGAAGTTTTCTTTCTTTCTCATCTAGTGTAGTAAAGGAGCTGTCTTGTGGTAATTGCGTAACTACGATTTTGTTGCCAGCAATTTTGTCGGCGTCAAAAGCATGCAGTGGTTGCCCCAATTCATGAAGTATGTAATTTGTAATATCAACAATATTCGATATCGGCCTTACACCAATTGAACGTAAGCGATTCTGCATCCACTCGGGTGAAGCTTGTATCTTGATATTCTCCAGAAGAATTCCGGAATATCTAGGACAAGCTTTTGTATCTCTTACTTCAATTTCAATTGGTTGACCTTCTCCTGCAACGAAATTGCTAGTATCTGGTTTACGTAATTTTAGGGCTTGACCCAAATTGACCTTTATATATGCCAATAAATCTTGTGCAACACCTAAGTGAGAAGTGGCGTCTGATCTATTGGGAGTCAATCCGATATCATAGATTACATCCGTTTCAAAATTAAGATAGTCTTCTGCAGTTATTCCTATTTCTGTCTCATCTGGAAGGACCATAATTCCATCATGGTTGACACCGATTCCAAGTTCATCTTCAGCGCATATCATACCTTCAGATACCTGCCCTCTGATTTTACCTTTCTTTATTTTGAAAACCGAATCGTCTTCTGTGGGAAGAATTGTGCCTATTGTTGCTACCAGTACCTTTTGGCCTTGAGCCACATTAGGTGCACCACATACAATGTTGAGTGGATTTTCAATACCAACATTAACGGTTGTCACTTTTAACCTATCAGCATTAGGGTGTTGTTCACAAGTAAGAACCTCTCCTACTAGTACTCCTGTTAGATCCGGTCCAGTTTTGGTCTCTTCCATTCCTTCAACTTCAAGACCAATTGCTGTGAGCATTTCTTCGATCTCGTCTTTTGAAGCATTGAGATCAATATAGTCCTTTAGCCAGTTTAATGAAACTTTCATATTTTCATATTATCTTCAGGCTCGGCCTGATTAATTTGATAAAAGCGGCAAATATATGGACTATAACACGATTATTTTGCGTCTTTCGCGAAAAGCAAAGGTAGAGGATGGCATATTTATTGCAGATAATCCGTTATAAATAAGAACTTAAAAAATTGCTTGACTATCCAAAAAGGAATTGTTGAGCTAGATCAAACATGAATTAAACGAAAACAATGAAAGGAATTATTCTTGCCGGAGGGCTAGGGACTCGTCTATATCCGCTGACTATGGCTGTTAGTAAACAACTTATGCCAGTCTATGATAAGCCAATGATTTACTATCCACTTTCGACGCTAATGAGTGCTGGAATAAGAGATATTCTTATCATTTCAACTCCTCAAGACTTACCAAATTTCGAGAAGCTGCTCGGTGACGGATCAGATATCGGATGTAATTTCTCTTATGTACCGCAGCATAATCCGAACGGGCTAGCTCAAGCGTTCGTTTTAGGTGAATCGTTTATCGGCAATGATCCTGCAAGTCTAATCCTAGGAGATAATATTTTCTACGGAAGTGGTATGCAGAAACTACTTAAAGCAAGCAGTGATCCTGATGGAGGAGTCGTTTTTGCCTATCGAGTAAGTGATCCAGAGCGCTATGGGGTCGTTGAATTTGATGAGAATTTTAAAGCCATTTCAATAGAAGAAAAACCAACAGAACCGAAGTCTGATTACGCTGTGCCTGGTCTATATTTTTACGATAATTCTGTTGTAGATATTGCGAAAAACCTAAAGCCAAGTGCTAGAGGAGAATATGAGATTACAGATGTCAACAAGATCTACCTTGAGATGGGGAAGCTGCAAGTAGGTGTTTTAGAGCGAGGGGTAGCATGGCTTGATACGGGAACTCATAGATCACTCATGCAGGCTGGACAGTTTATCGAGGTTATTGAAGAACGACAAGGCCTCAAAATAGGCTGTATAGAAGAAATTGCTTGGCAAGAAGGTTTTATCGATGACGAACAGTTGGTAAAGCTAGGTCATAAATACATCAAGAGTGGTTACGGGGAATATCTATTGAATCTTTTGAAGTAAGAGTATTGTGGAGATCGATCCTTTGGTGAAAAAGTTAGTTAAGTTGCATTATCACTCTGACTTGGATGCCCTAGCGTTACAGTCATTTCCTGAAGAAGTAGATGTTGACTTTTTAATTAACCAGATAAAAGGGCGACGAAAGGCAAGAGAAAAATTGCCAGAATGGGCTAAGAATAAACAAATAATATACCCTCCATATCTGTCAATGGAACAATGTTCCTCCCAATTTACCGCCCAACGAAAAGCATTATTTTTTGATGGTAGAACGGTTCTTGATATGACAGGTGGTATCGGTGTAGATGCCTATTATATTTCAAAAAAAGTAGATAAGTATACACTTGTTGAACAGCAATCGAATCTAGCGTCTATTAACCAACATAACTTTAAGCATCTTGGTCAAGAGAATATCGAAATAGTTGTTGGAAATAGTATTGATTTCCTCAAAAAGGAATTGAATTATGATATCATTTATTTGGATCCTGCGAGAAGGAAAAACACTAAGTCTGACAAAAATAGCAGAGCATTTTTCTTGGAGGACTTCAGTCCAAATGTAGTATCGATATATGAAAAGCTTTTTGAAACATCCACAAAAATCATAATTAAGCTAGCTCCGATGCTCGACGTGCAAGCTGTGATCGAGCAACTACCCGACGTCAAAACTACTGTCGCTATTTCTTACAAAAATGAAGTTAAGGAGTTATTGGTCATTCTTTCTAAAGAGAAAGAGCAAAGACGTCGAATTGCCATCAACCTATTGGATTCATCAATGCGTGAACAATACTTCGAGAGCGAAGAAAAGCCAGATATTACTTGCCCAAATTCAAAGTTCAAAAAGTACATTTACGAACCAAATAAAGCAATTCTAAAACTACAACTGCAAAATCATGTAGGTATGTATTATGAATTGGAAAAACTAGATGCATTTACGCACTTTTATACTTCTGACGAACTTATTGCAAACTATCCTGGTAGGATTTTCGAGGTAGAAAAGGAACTTCCTATGAAGCAAAAAGCATTTAGCTCAGTTTTTTTATCAAACAAAGCGCATGTTATTTCGAGAAATCACCCCCTTTCATCCGAGCAAATACGAAATAGATTCAAGCTCATTGCTGCAGGAAATGACTACCTTTTAGCTTGTAAGAATCTTGGTAAGAAAAAGTTGATTTGGACGAAATTAGTACCAACTTTCGAAGCCTAACTTCAGGCTGCACGCATCGATCTAACGAATTTAAGCAAAATAGCCAGTCCTATAATCCCGGCGGTAATCAAGGATGTATAATAGAGCGAATCCATACCACTATTATGTCTTACAGAAATCGCAACAAGTGCCCAAATACCAACAAGGCCATAAGATATAACACCACGCTTTAAGACCATGTAAAGGTTTATCAATGTTGCAATTACGATCAAAGAAATGGCCCAATATTCCTCTGACATTAAAAAAGCGAAATCAATTTTGGTTAGATACGAGGCGACATTTGCTATAATAGCAATCGAAATCCATCCTGTGTATATTCCAATTGGCCAATGAACAAATGCTTTATGACCCATTGACTTATCTTTGTCAAATATCCCCAATCGAATTACAACCATCAGTAAGCTGATTAATAGAATAGTCATTACAACTACGGACAATCCGATATATTCATTGAGCCAGAAAACCAACCAAAGCCCATTCATTACATTGGCCAATGAGTACCAATAACCCATATGGAGAACAAACTCATCTTCTCTCTGATCAAGAAATACCTTCTTTACTTGATATCCGCAAAATAAGAGCAAGGCAATAAAAATAATCCCCCAAATAGAAAATGCATAGCCGTCTGGGGTTATAAGATTATTATACTCGTCACTCAGTTCACCAACAGTCTTACCGTTTACCCCACGCGATCCGGCAATTCCATTCCAAATCACGATGATAATTGTTATGATTGTATTGATTATAACGAGCTGTTTTTTCATAAAAAAAATTTCTGTTAGAGGTTAATCGTCAAAAATTTGATGATGACTAATATAAGTATTCTGATTTCAAAAATACTATCAGTATACCTAAAACAAACTTACAAAACCAAAATGGGTCTTCGCATTCCGAAAATCTAGTGGGTTTTGAAGTTGGCGACCTAAGGCTACATTGAGTGCAAAAATTCCTGCTGAAGTTTGAAAACTCAAACCCACTCCAAAACCAAACGGTAAATCCCATTTTTGAGATTCCCTAAAGTCATTGTAGACAGCCGCGTAATCAACAAACGTTGAGAAATAGCTATTCAATCCTAGAAGGTATCGAAATTCCGCTGTTAAGACGCTAAAGTATTGAGCTCGAATGCTCTCTTCATCAAAACCTCTCAGAATTCCTGAACCTCCAATTCTATAGTACTCGTTGAAAAATATAGGTTGCTGGCTCCATTTTACTCCTGATCTATTACCGATCAACAGAGTTGAAGAACGCCCCAACGGTAAAAAGTAATTGATTGTAGATTCGGCACTTGTTTGAAAAACTTGGAGATCAAGCGAATCATAGGCTGCTACAAAATCATTGTCAGCGTTACTCAGAGAAGTGATTGTAAGGTTGGGAATAATACTTTTTATACCTGCTGTGACTGCAAGTTCAAATAGCAAACCCCTTCTAGGGTTAAATCGATAATCGCGCTGGTCACTCGTGATTCTAGCTCCTATACTGTTAAGAGAAACATCTAAGGAAGCCGGCAATTCACCTGTGCTCAGTAACTGTAGTGTATCAATTTCTATCAGTCTAGACGATTGAAAATCAACGAAAAATCTACTTTCTAGATTTTTACCAGAACGATATTGAATTCCGCCTTTAGCATTCAAATCTCGCGATTCTCGACCATTTCGGTAAAGTGCAAAATCTCCATGTACTCCAAAAGGTAAATTAAGCAAATAGGGATATACTACACGAAAATCAATTCGTTGTGTTTCGGGTTTCAATTGTCTAAAATAAAAATATAACTCCTCTCCTCTCTTCAATTTATTTTTGAAATCCGCGGTTACTTCACCTGATATCGTAAAACGTTCGGGATTTTCAACATTTGGGAGTACACCGATAAGAAAATCAAATCTACTGGCTGGAGTTTCAGCGAGTGGAATGTGTAAATATGCTTTACTTCCGCGCACTTGAATTTCAGGATTAGCCTTTAAACGCACATATGAAAGTTGATTTATTTGTTCTTGTATACTGTTAATCTTTGACATTTGAAAAGGCATGTCAGGCTTAATATCCAAATACCTTGAAAGGAAATTCTGTGATATGACTGAATCTGCTTTGTTGATCCATCCTCCAAAAACAATTTTTTGACCCTTATCAATCACTACCTCTGCATGGATAGTATCATTGATCAATCTTTTATTTTCAAGATAAATCCGTGCTAATGGATATCCACTGTCTTCGAGCTTTCCAAGGATAGAATATGATATTTCTTGAAAATCAGCTGGATTCGTTGGAAATCGCTTAGGATTAAAATTACGCAGCGTTGGTATGTTGTAAAAAGACTTTTCCAAGCCAGTCCAATCAAAAATTCCGTATTCCAGTTTATTTCCAATGTAGAAATGAACGTTCACAGAACTGTCTCTTTCAAACACCACGGAATCGAGATTTGCTGATAAAAAACCTTGTTTCTGAAACTCCCGTATATTCTGTCTCATCATAAATTCCACCATTGAAGAATCTAATTCCTCGGGAAAATCTACTGAAGTTGAGTCAATAAACCGTGTGTTACTTTCATCCGAAAAGTATGTTATACTAGTAGTTTGGGCCCACGAGCCCCACCCTAGACAAATCAGAAGCCCAGTAAGGAAAATTTGCTTTCCAATGGGAGAGCATGTGTCCATGAATCTATCGATCAAGAATGTCGTATTTTTGCAATCTTGTTACGTACATAAAGCGTTGTAACGATGTAAAACTACAAAACGTAAAAGATTTATGGCAGGTATATACTTTCACATTCCTTTTTGTCAGCAAGCATGCCATTATTGTAATTTTTTCTTCACTACATCAAAGCGCTTCCTTAATTCGACAACCGAAGCGATGCTCAAAGAACTTGAATATCGTAAAGATTATCTCTCGGGAGAAACAATTCAGACAATCTACTTTGGAGGTGGTACTCCGAGTATGCTTCCTCCCTCCGAAATTCAAACGTTAATTGATGGAGTCAAAAATCTCTTCTCAGTAGATTCTGAACTTGAAATAACACTTGAAGCGAATCCTGATAATCTCACTAAGCCGTATCTGGAAGAATTAAAGAAAACAGACGTAAATCGTTTTTCAATAGGAATTCAATCTTTTCATCAAGATGAACTCCTGTGGATGAATCGTGCTCATAATTCTGAGGAAGCAAAGCGTTGTCTCGAACTAGTAGAATCCTATCAATATGATCATTACAGTGTGGATCTTATTCTAGGGATTCCAATCTCTAGCCGAGAGAAGTGGCAGCAAAATCTTGATATTCTATCGGGATTTCGCCCAAAACACGTGTCATGCTATGCCTTGACAGTTGAACCAAAAACTGCGCTTGATTACCAAATTAAGAACGGTAAAAGTCCAGCAATAAAAGATACCGAGACTGAAGAGCAGTTTTACATGGCGCATGATTTTCTGAGTAAAAAAGGTTACAAACACTATGAAATATCAAATTACGGTCTTCCTGGATATGCAGCTAAGCACAATAGCTCATACTGGGAAGGAAAGAAATATCTTGGAATAGGACCTTCAGCTCATTCTTACAATAGAGAATCTAGATCATGGAACATCGCTCATCTGCCAAAATATCTTGAAGGCGTCAACAAAGGGCAGCTAAATTTAGAGACTGAGAATCTATCAAAAGTAGATCAGTATAATGAATTTGTAATGACCAATATTCGTAAATCTTCAGGGATTTCACTAGAAATATTAAAGCAAAATTTTGCTGAATACATTGAACATTTTGATGACAGCTTACTAGAAATACCTAAGACCTTTCTTAACCGGAAACAATCCACCATTTCATTATCTAGAGAAGGTCTTATGTTTGCAGATTTCGTGGGAAGTGCTCTTTTCTTTGTCGTGTAATAAAGAATTGTGTCGAAACAAATCAAGAATAAGCGACAATCGACAGTTAAAGGCAAACTATGTATTGACTCATATATTCATTTTTTTTATTTTGCGATTCTTTTGAAATCCTAACTCACTAACAGCGCTCCTTTTTTTATTACTTCATAATTGTAACTACATGTTTAAGTACCTTTTTACACTAGTGATATTCGTTGGCCTATTACAAAATATATATTCACAAACTACTATAAGATGTAGTATCGACGAAAAAGCTCCCGCGGCTTACGAGAACTACCCCGCATTTTTAAAAAGTGTGGAAAAGAGTATTCAAGAATTCAATGGCAATGGTGCTCAGAAATCAAGTTCAACTATTATCACTATACCCGTACATGTTATTCTGGTTCATAACCCGGGACAAGCGATTGGAACAGGCACAAATTTCAGTGTCGAACATGTACAATCTCAGATAGATGTCATGAATGAAGATTTCAGGAGACTGAACAGTGATTCAAGTAATACACCTAGTGAATTTGCTGCCGGTGATTCAGAAATAGAATTCTGTCTCGCATCAGTTGATCCAAATGGGAATCCGACTGATGGAATAACACGTTATTCAACAACTCAAAATATGAATAGTAATGAGTTTTCCATCAAGTCAGCGACTGGATGGAATCGCAATGACTATTTAAACATCTGGTCTGCTCCGAATCTTGGAGGAATACTAGGTTGGGCATACCTTCCATCTACAACGAACCTACCAAACGCTACTTTGGATGGAGTTGTTTGCGCTGCTGGATCTTTCGGTGGACCTGGTTTTGCAACGAATAATCCATATGATCTTGGGAGAACTGTTACACATGAAATCGGTCACTATCTCGGCTTGCTTCATATCTGGCGAAACAATGGATGTAATAGTGATGATGGTTTCGCAGATACCCCTTTGCAAGACGATGAATATTTTGGATGTCCTACTCATCCGCAGCAATCATGTGGTAGTAACGATATGTTCATGAATTATATGGACTATGTAAATGACAACTGCATGAATGCATTCTCAGTACAGCAGGGAGATTACATGCAAACCATATTAAATACTTCTAGATCATCTCTACTTAATGCAGCAAGTACACTCTGCAACAATGTGGTTGCGCTTACAATTGAGTTAATAACTTCTACTGATGTTACTTGTTTTGGAGAGGCTACAGGATCCTTAGAAGTTGCCGCTGGAGGTGGAGTCCCACCTTATAGTTATTCAATAAATAACGGAGCTAGTCAAGGAAGTGGAGTCTTCAATCAACTTCTTAGCGGAAGCTATGACGTTGAGGTTACCGATGATAACGGTAACACTGCAAGTATCAGCGTTCTTATAAGTTCAAATGAAGAGCTACTTGTATCGGTCAACTCCATACAAAACAATCCCTGTTCAGGATTTAGCCAAGGATCGGTAATTCTTCAATTAGATGGTGGTATTCCACCATATTTTGTAGATGGTCAAGCCGCTTCTGGAAATCAATATTTGATATCGAATCTAGCAACTGGTAATTATACTTCCATAATCATGGATTCGGAGTTTTGCGAAAAGACAATTCAATACGAAATCACTGAACCTCTTCCGGTACTTATAACTGTTGATGAGGTTGTAGAAGTATCATGTTTTGGAGAACCAAATGGTGGTGTCGATTTCACTGTATTTGGAGGGACCCCTGGATACCAAGTGCTTCTTAATGGAAATCCAATAAGCAATAATGCTATTATAAATCTACCTGCCGGAGATTATGATATTCAGGCAGTCGATGCCTTAGGATGTATAGGATTCAATTCATTTGAAATATCGCAACCAGACCTTCTAACAGGATTTATTGAAAATATCGAATCTATAACATGTTCGGGCGTAGATTTGGGGAGTGTTACTTTAGGAGCAGAAGGAGGCACTCAACCCTATGCATATTCGATCAACGGCAGTCCATTTGGGGCCAACCCCACTTTTGAACTATTGGATGCTGGTGACTACACCGCTGAAATCCTAGATGCCAACAATTGCTTGAGTCAAACTACATTTACTATAAATCAGGGTTATGTAGTTTCACTTAGTGAATTGAGTATCGAAAGCCCTAGTTGTGGTAATTCAGAAAGTGGAAGTATTTCTGTCGAAGCACAAAATGGTGTTGCACCATATACTTATTTACTTTCCCAAACAGGTGAATCGAATAGCACAGGTATATTTAATGATCTAACGAGTGGCACCTATCAAATAATCACTAGTGATATAAATGGTTGTATAACAAGCGAGGAATGGACATTAACCGAAGAATCAGCACTCATTTTAGAGATAGAAATGATTGAAACTGTCCTATGTGCAGGGGAAAATAGTGGATCAATAGCTGTTAGCGCTACAAACGGCGAAGGAATGGTAAGTTATAGTATCGATGGTTTGAATTATCAGCAAAGCGGCTTATTTACTAATCTGAGTGCTGGTAATTACACGGTCACTGCAACTGACGACAGTGGTTGTATAACTGAAATATTGCTTAATCTTGAAGAAAACCTGCCGATTCAAATAGAATCAGAATCTACCGCCATTAGTTGTCACGATGGAAGTGATGCTGCGATTAATCTTTCTGCAACGGGAGGTACTGGTGGATTTATTTTTAGCGGCAATGGCGAAGAAAATGAGTCTGGTTTTTTTGGAGGTCTTGCAGTCGGCAATTACACTTTTACAATTACAGATGAAGCAGGCTGTACACTTGAAACCGAGTATGAAGTTCTTAATATTCCTCAGATTCAGTTAATAGGAATCGAGATTGATTCAACGAACTGCTTTGGAGCTTCAGATGGTCAAATTGAAATTACCAGCGTAGAAAATGCAGAAGGATCTATTGATATTATCATAGTTGATGAAGGTGGTCAAGAGGCTGAGGCTAATATGCTTTCGTCTGGTATCTACACAATACTAGTTGAGGATGAAAATGGTTGTACTGCTAGCGAATTAGTCGAGGTATTTGACGAGGAAGCAATTCAATGGGAAATACTAGAGCAATCAGATGCAAATTGTGACGGAAGCATCAGAGGAGATATTCAAGTTCAAGCAACTACTGGTGTACCTCCCTATAGTTATGCAGTTGGACAAATTGAAAATACAAGTGGATATTTCCAAAATTTTAATGCAGGAAATTACGCACTAAGTATTACTGATGCTACAGCATGTACTAATGTAGTTCAATTCACTATTGGACAAAGCGATGCATTCTCGTACAGCATTAGTGAGTTAAACAATATTAGCTGCTTTGATGCAATGGACGGAAGTGTGCAGTTTGAAACCGAAGATACAGGAGCATTCATTTTTACCTTTAATGGCAAATCAAATAACAATGGATTGTTTGAGAATTTAGGTCCAGGAATCTATCCGTTCGAAATAGAAGATACAGCATCTTGTGTTATCTACGACACGCTTGAGATTAGCTCTCCAGAACTATTAAGTATAGTAGACATACAAGAGAGCATCAACATGGATAATCTAACTGACTTGTTTGTTGAAGTGGAAGGAGGAACCGCTCCATATCTATATCGTCTAAATAATGGGGAATGGCAAGATGAGGGTACGTTTACCAGTTTACCAAATGGTAGTTACGAAATAGAAGTAATTGATGCGAATGGTTGTACAATTTCACTTAATCAGACTATTCTAGATATCGATTTCGAAATCGCCACAGCTTGGCGACTTTATCCTAATCCATTTAATGAAACTCTTTACTTGGAGTGGGAGTCATTTTCTCAAAATGACGTTGAAATTTACCTAGTCAATGTAGTAGGACAAAGGGTTGGTGGTAAGTTGGAAACAGCGCTACAAGCCGGTCAAAATTTAATCGAATTGGACTTTGGTTATTTAGCAAGCGGAGTCTATATGGCTGCAATTGTAGTAGAAGGTGAATTGAGTTATCAAAAAGTTGTAAAGAGGTAGATGACTGGAAATGTGCGGGTGGTTTTTGGTTGCGGATTTTACTTTTTGTGTTGAAAAAAATGACTTGTAAAAGAGTTTATTTATTGCACAAGTCATGTAAGTCACTCTTATTCAAGCAAATAATACAGATTTACAGGATCATCAAGTACTAAAGTAGTAGAATCAAGCATTGCATAAGTTTTAAAAATCTGAATAACCTTATTCTTATTTGCACCTTCTAACTTAACATATATGCCTTCTTGACTATTCTGCTGAAATAATTGTCCATTATCTAAAGTATCTGCAAGCCGTTATGATTCCCTATTATTAGACTTACTCTCAAATTTAACAGTCGCGGTTAAGCCTTATTTTTGGGCGCAAGCCTATGATTTCAATTTTAGATTCGTCCAATTGCTAAGGTGACCATAGAAACCTTCACATTATCCAAGTTGAGCTTTTTGGCGCAAGCCTCAAGAGTCGCTCCCGTTGTTAAGACATCATCAACCAACAAAATGTGGTCTTCTTCCAGTTTATATGACTCATTAATCTCGAATGCCTGAGCTACATTTTCTACACGCTCTTGCCTTGATTTACTTGTCTGACTTTCAGTCTCGTGTGTCTTGATGAAGAAATCGCCGAAACATGGGACTCCTGTACTTATTGAAATTGCTTTGGCTAGAATCTCTGCTTGATTGTAACCTCTTGCCTTCTGCTTTCTCCAAGTCAAAGGAACAGGCACTATCGCTGTAATTCCATTCATAAACCCTTCTCTCTTCAATCTCTTTCCAAACTCCGCTCCCAATTTCGAACCAACATCGGCCTTTTTTGCATACTTCAATGCATGCATTATGGACTGAATCGGAGTATCCTTTCTATAGTAAAACATTGCCGCTCCTCGCTCTAAAGGTATTCTACCTAAGAAATGCGCTTCAAATTCATTATTTCGTTTGCTGCTTTGATCTGTATAATAGAGAGCTTGTTGACACATTAAACAGAAGACCTCTCCTTCCACCGGCACTTCATCTTCGCAAGCAACACACAATTTGGGATAAAAAAGATGTAATAACCCTCGTATTGCTTTTATGTTAGTCAAATTCATAGACATGTTCATTAGGAAGTTTAAAATGCAGATTTCACAAGCTGATCAAACGAAATTATCTATAATTTAAGAAGATTGCTTTTAAAATTAAGCAAAAGCTAAGAAATATGAGCAAATTCTATTGTACTGATTCACTTTTTTCCAAGACATTTCGCTCCATATCCACTTCGAAACTCTTAATTTATATTTACTTTGTAAAATTACATTTGTTTCACTTGCGAGAGACTGTTTTATAAATAGATACATATAGAACTTTTCACTTGAATGTCTTTTGCAAAAGTCAAATTAAAACAACATGAAACAGGTTAATCTAGAAGAGCTAGATCGTTACATTGATGAAGCAATGCGCGAGGATGTCGGTGACGGTGATCACACTTCTCAAGCTTGCATTCCGAAAGGCAAAAGAGATGATGCAAGATTAATAGTTAAAGATGACGGAATCATTTGCGGTGTATCTATCGCGAAATACATTTTTGAACGTATAGATCCTACAGCAGTTTTCACAGAATTGATCGCTGACGGCGAAGAAGTTCAATATGGCGACATTGCTTTTACTATCGAAATGAATGCACAAGCGTTGCTAAAAACAGAACGATTAGTTCTCAATACGATACAACGACTGAGCGGCATCTCTACTATGAGCAATCGGTTTGCGTTTGAAGTGGAAGATCTTCCTGTTAAAATTTTAGACACACGGAAGACTACTCCTAGAATGAGATTTCTTGAAAAGTTTGCTGTACGTAACGGCGGCTGTTACAACTACCGAGATGGATTGTATGATTGGATAATGATAAAGGATAACCACATTGATGCATGTGGAACGGTGGGGCAAGCAATCAAAAATGTACTCGACTATCTAGACGAAAACAAACTCAAATTAGGTATTACGGTTGAAGTTAGAAATCTAGGCGAATTGCATCAAGTTTTGGAAGTCGGAGGAGTTACTAGAATCATGTTAGATAACTTTGAACTTCCTATTATGATAGAGGCTGTCCAAATAATTAACGGCGAATATGAGGTTGAGGCTTCAGGCAACGTTACTCTGGATACTGTGAGAAATATTGCAAAAACGGGAGTCAATTATATTTCGTCTGGTGCGCTGACACATAGTGCAGGTCAATTGGACCTTAGCTTGAAGGTGATACAAGATTAAATTCAAAGTAAATTAGAAAAAAAGGGCTTGCGCTTCGCTCGCCCAAATAGTCAAAAAAATAAACTCAAGGCATTGTATTCGATTTTCAAACCACTCATTTTTCTTATTTCTCCAGAAAAGGCACATCACATCACGGTAAGCCTATGGAAATTCATTTTAGCTATACCACTTTTATCGAGCATAGTTCGAAAAAACCTTCGAGTTGAAAGTAAGTCTCTAGAAAAAGAGCTTTTTGGTTTAAAGTTCTCAAATCCCGTGGGTTTAGCAGCTGGTTTTGACAAGGACGGCAAGTACTATCATCCAATGGCGCAATTAGGTTTTGGTTTTGTCGAAATTGGAACTGTAACTCCTTTGGGTCAAGATGGGAATCCGCAACCTAGACTATTTAGATTACCTAAAGACAAAGGCTTAATCAATAGAATGGGTTTCAACAATGAGGGCGTTGACGCGCTCGTCGAAAGGTTAAAAAAACAAGAAAACCAAAAACGTAATTATATAATCGGTGGTAATATTGGAAAAAACAAAATAACACCCAATGAAAAAGCGGTTGACGACTATGTTATTTGTTTTGAGAAACTCTTCGCTTATGTAGACTATTTCGTCGTTAATGTTTCTTCTCCGAACACACCAAACCTTCGAGATCTTCAGGATAAAGAACCTTTAACTCATCTCCTGAACACACTTCAAAAACTTAACAATCAGAAAGAATCTCGGAAACCAATTCTTCTTAAGATTGCACCAGACCTAACAAGCTCACAGCTTGATGATATTATTGAAATTGTAGCATCAACAAAGATTGATGGCATCATCGCCACTAATACGACTATTTCAAGAGATGGTTTAAATACTTCTTCAGAGCTTATCAATTCAATCGGCGCTGGCGGACTTAGTGGCACACCTGTAAAAGAACGTAGTACTGAAATAATTAAATACCTTCATACAAAAAGCGGAGGTTCTTTCCCGATTGTCGGAGTAGGCGGAATAGATAGTCCAGAAGCTGCAAAGGCAAAACTTAATGCAGGTGCTTCCCTAATTCAAATCTATAGTGGTATGGTCTATTACGGGCCGACAATAGTCCGTGATATAAATCGGTCGATACTTAAGTAGGCTTAAAATCTGCCTCCTGATCGACCTCTCTGTCGAGCATTTCCTGAGCGGTTTTCTCGAGTGCGTTCAAGGAGCTTTCTGTTAAATTTTTCGTCACTCTTCTTCATCCGAATGACTCGTTGAGGACCGATTATAGGAATCATTTCTGCAACAAAAGCTTCCTCGAGCTTCAACTTCTCCTTTTCCATGTCAAAATGCTTATTAAGTAATTGTCTAGCTTCTTCATCATTCAAATCTTGATCTGAATTACCGGTTCGTATATCTTTGCGCAAAGCTTCTATTTGGTTCTCATGAGCTTCATAGAGAGGCCAAAAAGTTTTACTTTCTTCGGGTGTCAACTCCAATTCAGATGTTAAGAATGCTATTTTTATCGATTTAATCTTCTCTTTCATTACTTCCCTACGATCGTTGGGTTGTGCAAAGGTAATTCCTACAAATCCTGCAAATAACATGAAGGTCAATATTGATCTATGTATCATCTTTTTATAATTATAATTTGTTTGTAAATTTTTATTTCAATAATCAAGTATCAAAAATTAAAGTATATCTCATCTTCCAAGCTCTCAATAACTTCCTCTATTCCGTTCATTTCCAATAAAACATCCTCTGAAACTACCTCTGAATTTTCAATTAGGTAATCAAATACATCTTCTGAACTTACTTCCTCTTGCATTGCATAGGCGCCAGTTCGGGAACTATGAATTTCTTGATTCCGTAAGAAAAATATTGATGCAATCAGCAGACAAGCTGCAGCAGCTGGAATCCACATTTTTCGAATCGAGCCTACGCTCGAGTATGGTTTGGATTTTACCTTATCAAGCACTTCCGCTTGCATTTTTTCGAAATAGTTTTCTGGCAAGGCAAAGCCCTGTTGGTTACATACTCCGTTTTTTGCATTGATCTTAGACTTTAAGTCTTCCAATGGTCCCATTTCTTGACCTTTATCTTTCATCTGTAAATTTTTAATCTTTATTTCTTTTCTTTTGCTATCAATTAATTTAAAATAAACTCTACTCTTAATTAGAGTTTTTATCACTCAAGAAATTCTACTTGCTTTAGTTGTTCTCTAATTTTCTGTGATGCGTGATAGTACGATGCCTTCAGCCCCCCTTCGGAAGTACCAACTATTTCAGAAATATCTTTGTAAGTTAATTCATCAAAGTATTTCAATTGAAAAACGAGACGCTGCTTTTCAGGTAAAATAGCAATAGCTGCAAGCAAATTTTTTGTTATCACATCTCCATTGAATCCTACATCGCTTTCCAACTTATTCAGAAAGTCCTCTTGACTTTCCAAACCCTCTTGCTTAGAATTTCGACGATTCTTCTTTAAGTGAGTCATGCTCTCATTAGTGGCTATTCGATACATCCATGTATATAATTTCGATTCACTCTTGAACGAAGCAATATTTTTATAAACTTTCATAAATGTATTTTGCAAAACATCATCAGTATCTTCATGACTTACGACTAAGCGTCGAATATGCCAATACAACCGTTCTTGATACTTTGACATAAGCATCCTAAAAGCGGTATTTGTTTGCTGTCTATTTTGCAAACAATCTATGATCTGTTCATCTGTCATGCAATCTATTCAATCAGTCAATGTTATGACTACTTCTTTAGTAAATGGTTTATTTGAGCTATTAAATTTAGAAAGATTTTTTTAGCATCTAGTTGCCTTTGGTTCTATTCTCGAAAAAGTCAAACCTACCTTGTCATGAATTTATTTTAAACTTGTAGGACAAAACCTACTTCTATGTTATCAAAATTGGCTGGTCTTATTCTCAAAATATCGGGATTCGAAATTACTGGAAATTACCCATATCATGCCAAAAAGAAGGTTTTCATCGTTATACCTCATACCTCTAATTGGGATTTTCTACTAGGAATACTAGTGAGGACCAAACTCAAAGCAACAATTAATTTCTTAGCTAAAGACTCCCTTTTTAAGCCTCCATTTGGATTCATATTCAAGTGGCTAGGAGGTGTCCCAGTTGACAGATCAAAATCAAATAATTTTGTCGAATCCACAGTTCAACTTTTTAAAGAACGAGACGCTCTCACGATTCAAATAGCTCCCGAAGGTACTCGTAAAAAAGTAGACAAGCTCAAAACTGGATTCTATTACATATGTCTAAAAGCAGAAGTCCCTTTATTCTTCGTAAAATTTGACTGGGGAACTAAAGTTGTGCACTTTTCCGATGAAGTCACATTAAGTGGAAATAGAGAGAAGGATCTTAAAATGATTGATGATTACTTCCGCACGACAAAAGGAAAGATTCCTGAGTACAGCTATCTATATACGGAAGGTGTCTAGTTATTGTTTGAACTAAATAATTTTACGCTTGTTTGACAATCATTCTCAAGTATGATTACGCAAGTAGTCTTCACCTAACAACAAAAATCACTTTATGAAACTAAGATTTACAATCAATTTTTTTGTCCTAGCCTCTTTCTGTTTGGTATTCATGTCCAATTCAGGAGGTAGAGCTAGTATTTTTGGAGAAGGAAATACTGGTGCTCCAGGAGATGATTCAAAAACATGTGCCTCGTGTCATGGTGGTGGTGATTTCGGAGCTGAGATAGAAATCAAAATGTTTGACATGACAGGTTCAGAGGTATCTGAATACCTAGGTGGTGAAACTTATACCGTCCAGGCCCAAATAACAACTACTTCAACTCCCGGTGGCTATGGATTACAAATGGTTGGCTTAATTGACAATGGAGACGTTGATACTGAAGGATTCTCAAACCCTTCATCTAACTCACAAATTGTAAGTGCAATGGGTCGTACCTATCTTGAACAGCAAGGTCTTTCATCTTCAGATGTTTTTGAAAGTGATTGGACAGCTCCTGTAAATGGAAGTGGATCTGTAAGCTTTTACGCTGCTGGACATGCCAGTAATGCGAACGGTAGTACGAATGGTGACGACTCAACTCAGAGTTCTATCACTTTTCAAGAAACTACGGTCTCAAATACTTTAGATGAGCAATTACAATTGACTGTGTATCCTAATCCTGTTGATAATTTCACAACAATAAAGTGGGGAAATGATAAAGCAGTAAACATTTCAGTCAGTGATATTACTGGTAAAGTAGTAATGAACACTGAAGCACTAGGAACACAAACTGAGCTCAACTTGAGCTCTCTAAACACGGGTATCTATTTTCTTTCGATTATTGATAATAGTAATAATAGAAAAACAGTACAAAAAATTACTAAGCGGTAATTTTAGAATTGAAAAAATATGTGTCGGGGATTGTCATTTAAAATGGCAGTCCCTTTTTTATTTATATTTTAATCCAGAGACAAATCTGTTTACTGGCTCTGCGGAAGTACCGATTGCACTCAAATGCTTTATAAAAGCTGAGCCGAGGATTACTCCGCCAACAATCGAATTCACAAAGGAAAAGTCTTTGCTAGACTTTATACCAAATCCAGCCATAACTGGATTTTTCAGCTTGTATGCGATCAAACGTTATAAGTACTTCCTCGTTTTATAAATTTCAAGCCGACATCATAAATATCAAAGATGATAGAATTCACGTTGTCAATTTCGGGGCAACTTGGTGCACACCTTGTGTTGCAGAGTTGCATTATCTTGAACAACTAAATAGTAGACAAGGTCCAAAAACACATCAACTCGTCTTGGTAACTATTGACTGGGGGAAAAATCTAGAAAGAAAGGTGAAGCATTTTGTAAGGAGAAAGGGGCTTAAATTGAATTTTTCTAATCAATCAATGTGGTCATCAATATAGGTCATTCTTACAATCCCTTATCCTAATCGCAATTTATCTCGCATGACAAAGATCTAATGAATAGTTCTAGTTTAATTTGATTTCAAATGGCATTGTGTTAAGTTTACACGAAGTAAATACTCTACATATGAAAAAAGCCTCCCTAATCCTAATTAGTATATTCGTTCTGACGGCTTCAGCATGCAATCAAACGTCAACTACAGCATCAGTTTCATCAGATACCATGGGTGCGGAATCATCGAGCTATTTTACTTGGAATAATGCGACCATATATTTCCTTTTGACGGATCGATTTAATAATGGTGATACAAGTAATGACTTTATTCATCCAACCTCTGAAACTCCGGCAGCACTTCGCGGGTTCATGGGAGGAGACATCAAAGGTGTTACACAAAAGGTCAAAGATGGCTATTTCGACAGTTTGGGTGTCAATGCTATTTGGACTACTCCTGTCAACAAAAACATTGAAGGATCTGTCGATGAAGGTACAGGGACTTCCTACGCTTACCACGGCTATTGGCCAAAAGATTGGACAAGTCTTGATCCAAGAATTACTTCTGATCAAGACTATGCTGAATTTGTTGAAACAGCTCATAATCATGGTATTCGAGTTATTATGGATGTCATTGTTAATCATACTGGACCAGTGACTCCCCTTGATGAAAAATGGCCCGATTCATGGGTTCGAACCGAACCAACATGCAAGTATGACAATGCACCAAACACCATTGCATGCACCCTTGTTGAAAATCTTCCAGATGTAAAAACTGAATCTACAGAAGAAGTTGAACTTCCAGAATTTCTTGCAGAAAAATGGAAAAAGGAAGGTCGATATGAACAAGAAGTTGAAGAACTAGAGGCATTTTTTGAAGAAACAAATTACCCAAGGAGACCGTATTACTATATCATCAAATGGCTTGTCGATTACATCAAGAAATATGGAATAGATGGGTTCAGAGTTGATACTGCAAAACACACTGAAGAAGTGGTCTGGAAAGATCTTAGGAGAGAAGCTGATAAAGCCTTTACAGAATGGAAAACCAAAAATCCCGACAAAGTGCTTGACGACAATGAATTCTATATGGTCGGTGAAGTTTATAATTACTCTTTGTCTAGTGGTAGACTTTTTGACTACGGTGACAAGAAGGTTGATTTCTACGACCAGAGTTTTGATGCCTTGGTAAATTTTGACTTTAAATCTGACGCTAATAGTAACTATCAAACGATCTTTTCTAAATATCAATCGGCACTGCAATATGCATTCAAAGATAAATCTACACTGAACTATATAAGTTCACACGATGACCATTCACCTTATGATCGTGAAAGAAAAAATCCAATTGAGGCAGGTACAAAATTACTCTTGACTCAAGGAGGAGCACAAATTTATTATGGAGATGAAACAGCTCGTGCACTAACTGCTCAAGCAAATGGCGATGCTCAATTAAGAACACTCATGAATTGGGATGATCTTGAGAAAAACAAACTGTTAGGTCGCTCAACAACACGAGAAATATTGACGCATTGGCAAAAACTAGGACAATTCAGACAGCGTCACCCTAGCATTGGAGCAGGTGTTCAATACAACATAAGTGATGCTCCTTATATCTTTGCAAGAAGATATGTTGATAAAAGCTTCATTGATGAAGTCATTATAGCACTAGAGCAACCGATCGGTTCAAAAAAGATTCCAGTAGATTTCATATTTAAAGATGGAGAGACCGTCAGAGATGCATATTCAGGAGCAACTGCAGTAGTAAAGAACGGCTTTGCACTTATTAATTCTCTTGATAAAATTGTTCTATTAGAAACAATAATACCTTAACTTTAAAAAAAATAATTATGAAACAATCTACACTTATCCTTGCTCTTTTTATCTTTTTTGCTTTTTCTTCAAGTGAAGTATCTGCACAGAAGTTACAGAGTAGCAAAACGGAAAAAATCTCAAAAACTTCAAAGAGAACTGTTGGAGACGCCCTCCCAGGTGAATATTTTGGTGAAAAATTTAAAATTACAAGTCCTACCGCAGTTGAAAATGTTATTAAGAGACTTGGCGCACAGGACACAATGGAAGTCCAAGTTGCTGGTGTCGTTCAAAAAGTTTGTAAATCAAAAGGTTGTTGGACAAACGTGGGCTCACGGATGGATTCAGAACAAAATCTATTTGTAAAATTTAAGGACTATGGATTCTTCTTGCCATTAGATTGTGATGGTAAAAACATCGTACTAAACGGAAAAGCTTATATCGAGGTGACTGCAGTCGAAGAATTAAGACATTATGCAGAAGATGAAGGAAAGTCTGCTGAAGAGGTAGCAAAGATCACAGAACCAGCCATGGAATATAAGTTTATGGCTACTGGTGCATTTTTGAAAAGCAAATAATAAAGATCTATCAAGCGCTTAGCTAAAAAGTATAAAGCAGTTTATCTCTGAGAGATAAACTGCTTTATTATTTACGATGACCTTTATTGATGAGAGACCTTACGCTGTAAGTCATTGTTAAAAATTTTAGATTACAAAATGATCTTAGTTTTACTTTTAATAAAGCATTATAAAACCTACAGTTGAGTCTTATTTGCGCATTGATATTCGTAAGATCCTTTCGGAACTTTCCAGCAGTAAAAATCTTATGAGGACTTGGTTAGTCTTTTTTGCATTTTAACTTATTCTCCTTGCTCATAAACCATGTAGCTATTTCCTTCAAATACAAGCTTCCATGAACTAGACAAAGCTTTTTCTCGTTCCTCTGATAATTGATCATCCTTTACTATCACATATTTTACCTCAGGAATCTTTGTCAAAACCTCCGTCGAAAAATAAGCATTTTTGACCTTCATGAAGATATCGTCAGCAGGTTTTCGATCTGTAATCTCGATGCCATAAACCGAAGTAAATCTATCCGCCCATTCATAGATCGCAGGCTGATGATGAAGCATTGCTTTAAAATCAAAATAGCTACTTCTCCAAGTACGTGCTTTAAAATCAACTAGTTCAGGTGGAACTAAAAATAAATCATCCGTATCCGAATTAATTGATATCCAAGCATACAGATCAGTTGGTGGAGCTTTATCCCAACTTGGGTTGAAACGTAAAAGGGCAATTACCAAAGCTCCCAAAAATAAAATAAGGGTTAACACTCTTATGTAGCGTTTCTCAATCAACTTCTGACATAGCTCAAGAAATCCAATTATTCCAAAAAACTTCAACCAAATATTAACCTTCATCCATTGCGAGGACAGCACTAACTCTACTTCTGCGTTAAGTCCAACAACATAAAAAATCATTCCTAGAATCGAAACATAAAAAAATACTTGAAGTAGAGACTTCTTTACATAATAGTAATACATCGAAATGACATATAAACCACCCAGTAATATCATCGACTTTAATGGAAAAAATGCCGGAAAAAAATGATGCGCTATCCGAAATCGAACAATATCGAAAAATGGAATCTCACCCAATTCCTTTGGGCCCTGAGCACCCAACAATAAAACAATCCATATTCCTGCAGTAAGAAGATATGGAATAATAAACTTTAAAACATTACTAAACTTCTTCTCAGTTTTACTGAATACTACTTTCCATACAAGCATTGCTGAAGCGATCACAAAAAGCTGAAAACCAACTAGCGGATGAAGAAAACTCGCCATTGCCAATAATACTGAGGCTTGTAAATATCGTTCTTTCAAGAAATAGAATAATGCCCAAACAGCAACCGCTTTGCCTGCCAAGCTAGGTACATACATATTATAGTACAACTCGTTACTACCGATGTTGATATTATAGAGACTGAACAAGCAGATAAAAACAGCTAATACTGCCATTTCAATATTACGTAAGATATGATCGCTCACTCTCAGCATACCTGCTAATAAAGTAAGACTGAATATACCGTGGAATACCCAACTTGCCAACTTGATTTGCTCTGCAAAAAAATGTAAGCTCCAAGCTATGATCCAGCGCTCATTAGGGAAAATACTGCGCAGATGTGAAAGATGAAAATCTGAAGCGAATAGTCTATGATCCGCCATCCAAAGAGCATACGGAACGGTCTCTATCGTATCCCTTCCAAATGCAATAAATCCATGGTAAAGTATAAGGAGTACATACAAACAAATTGCTAGACTCAGCAGTACGAAAGTACTATCCGTGCGCAAATTAGCATTGGATTGAATGGACTTTGCCATAGATTTAAGATTCTGTTAATTTGATGGCATGAAGATAATAGCTTGGCGTGATAATGTATCTTTAATGAAATAATAAATCGATATGAAATATTTTTTTCTTGCATTTAGCATCTTGACGCTCTCAACTTTGAGCGCGCAAAAACAGAATAACGTTAAGAATTCCACTTCAAAAACTATTGAGAAAGTAGTGACAATCATCGAAGAAGGAGATCATGAAAAGAATATTGAAAAGCGGGTGATTGTACTAAAGTCTCAAGACCATACAGAAATTGACTCGGAAGTAGATTCACTAATTCAAAGTCTAAATTTAAGTGACAATGAAGTAGAAAATATTGATGTTAAAGTTAAGGTTTCCGAAGATGGTACCAAGACTATCACGATTGAGGCTATCTCTGAAAATATAGACAAATCTGAGATAGAAGTCCATATAGAAAAGGGCATACGCCAGGCAGAAAAAGGCTTTGAAGTGGAAATCGATGAAAATAGAGTTGATGTTGAACCACTACCAAAATCAAAAGTATCTCTTGGTGTCGAAATCGATGAAAACAGAAAAATTGTTCAAGTTCTCGATGGAAAAGCAGCAGAAAAAGCTGGGTTGAAAGCTGGAGATATCATTGTAAAAATAGACCGACAGAAAATCTATAGCATTCGTGGTCTTCTTGAGCATTTGGGTTCTTACCAAGCTGGAGATAAAGTGAAAATAAGTTATGAACGAGCAGGACAACTAGAAACTGCAAAACTGCAGTTAGATTCAAAATGATCAGGCAAGTTGAATTTAAACTGTCTTCAAGAAGTAGAGGTTTCCATCTCATAACGTCAGAGATTTCGCAGTATTTACCCGAATTACCTAAATCTGGTTTACTTCATATTTTTTGTAAACACACATCAGCAGGTATTTGTATAAATGAAAATGCAGACCCAGATGTGCTCCACGACTATGCATACGTTTTCGATCGTTTAGTGCCTGAAAACATTTCAGGTCTAAAACATACACTTGAAGGCCCGGATGATATGCCTGCACACATTAAAACAACCCTGACAGGAAGCGACCTAACGATTCCAATAACAAATTACAAACTTAATCTAGGCACTTGGCAAGGTATCTATCTTTGTGAATTCAGGAATCAAGGCGGCTCTCGAAAGATTGTGGCAACGATCTGGAGCTAGGCAAATTCTATCTTAATACTGTCAAATCTCCCATCTCTGTGCGGCTTATGGTTTCCTCTCCATCAATAAACTCTACCTCATAAATATAGACATAAACCCCACTCTGAACACTCCTACCTTTGAAATCCCCATACCACTGAAAGTTGGTTTCCTCAGAATAAAACATCTGCTCGCCCCAGCGATTATAGATGCTGATTTTTGATGATAGAATTTCTCGGTTATCGGGATGATATATGGTAAAAAAATCATTGACTCCGTCTTCATCAGGTGTAAATGTATTGGGAATGTATATATCAATCGATTGATCACAGTCTTCAAATCGGACTAGTAAGTCAATTAAAGTATCTCGACAATCGTTGAAAAGCGACAAGCTGTATAAGCCACTTTCAATAAAGCTGTTACTCCAATCTGTTGACCCATCAAACCACTCGATTGTAGATCCTATCTGCTGTGCGATGTCAACTAAAATCTCTTCTCCTTCACAATCAACATATTCATCTTCTATTTCAATTTCAAAGTCATCGTTTGGAAGCACCACTATTGTAGAATTTGAAATCTCAAGTCCACAAGCATTTGAAATACTTAGACTATATGTACCTGACATCAAAATTTCGAAACTCGTTTCATCACTTCCATCTTGCCACAAATAGTCAAAACTTACGCCTTGATCTTCAGTCAAAATTAATTCTTCACCGCTACATATGGTATCTGTTTCTGGAAAACTAAAAGGAGTCGGGCTTACGCCCAAAAGAACATTTATTCCATCGAATGTCGTTCCACATTCATTTGAAATCTCTAGCGAGTAAGTGCCAGGTTCAGTGACCAATATCTCTTGACTAGTATCATCCGTATTCCACAAATAAGTTACATCGCTATGATTTACATCAGGTCCTACTAGAAATCCATTTACATCACAAAGCAAGGTATCAGCTGGCAAACTCCAACTTTCAATCGAAGGAATATAGTCAACCTGTATTGTATCTGTAACTGTACTACATGAATTACTGATATTCACCCATATAGTACCTGCGATAAAGTAGCTAACCGTCTCTTCCGTTGTTCCGTTACTCCACAGTATTTCTCCTTCAAAGTCGTTTGGTAAGTTTAGATCATATTCCCAATTATCGACAAAACAGATCAACGTATCTGGTCCTAAATATACACTAGAAATTTCCGCAATTTCGTCTATCCATACACTGTCAGTTGACATACCGCACGAACTACTCAGACTTACACTATACCATCCCCCTTCACTCACCCATATTTGACTCTCATCAGCTCCAGTCGACCATTCTATTATTCCACTTGTATTATCTGGACTTAATAGTAAGCTATCTCCAGAGCATAATACCATATCCTCTCCTAGACTGACCTGTGGGACTTCTTGCGTCTGTTCTACAACCACTGTATCTGACTCCACTCCGCATTGATTACTTACGTTCACTATGTACGTTCCTGCTTGATCAATTGTAATTTCTGATGTCTGTTCTCCACTACTCCAAGTAACTTCTTCATAGAATCCTGTCGCTATGAGCGTAACGCTATCGCCTGCACAAAACTGCTGATCTACTCCTAAATCCACATTTGGGCCAAGACCCAAATCAAACACCTCTATTGTATCATTTAAACTCCCACAAATATTTGATCCTTCAAGTATATATATTCCAGTTTCGTAAACCATTTGAGAAATACCTTGTGTGCCGTTTGCCCAGGTATTCTGGTCATTCAAAACAGAACTTGAAAGTAAAATACTATCTCCTTGGCATATGGAGACATCATCACCCACATCTGGCTTTTGAGGTAAGGGCAACTCGGTTACCGTAAAGCTATCTCTCGTCGATCCACATCCATTTGTCAATTCTACCCAGTATGTGCCTGCTGCTCCCACAACAAAACTATCCAATGAACTACCGTCATTCCACAGTACTTCAGTATCTTCTGAATCAATCTCATACAACAATGTCTCTCCAAAACAGATTGAATCTTGATCAATTAAGCTTATCGTAGGACGTGGTTCACCTAACAGTACAATAATACTGTCTTCAGCCACTCCACAGCTATTACTTGCCTGAACTGAATATACGCCACCTTCCGTTATCGATATACCTGACAGATCAGAACCTGTATTCCATTCAAATATCACTCCATCTGCTTGTTCTGTCGATTCTATGTAAATCGAATCTCCTTCACATAAAGTGATCGTATCCAATAATGTCAACATCGGAGCAGAACCATTTTCGGTAATAACAATCGTGTCACTTACTATTTCACAAGCACCTTGTAAACTTGCTATATATGTCCCCGCTCCAGGAGCCCAAATACTAGTTTCAGTCTCTCCTGTACTCCACTCATATGTAAGTTGTGGATCATCTGATAATAGGACTGAATCTCCAGGACAAATACTTATATCAGCACCCAAATCTAAACTCTCTAGAGGTGGTTCTACTATCTCAAAGTCGTATTGATTTGTCCCACATGCATTTGACATGGTCAATTCATAAATTCCAGGACCATCCGCTAAAAAGAATGGATCAGTTGAGCCATCTTGCCACAAATATTCTGACTCAACAATTGGCACTAAAATGACAACCTGTTCTCCCTCACAAGCTGTATCATCAGCAAAAGGAATAAATGCTGGTAATTCAGGTTCAATATCAATTGAAAAAGACTCTATATCTGAAAAACAAGAATTAAAAACCTCAACATCATACTCTCCTTCTGCAAACGCGATGAGTCCTGCCCCATTGGATCCGTCCGACCAGTTAAACGTGTTAAAAGGATCAATAAATGCAGATAGATCAATTACTACGGGGAGCTCATTCTCACATATTACGATATCTTCAATTACGGGTAGATTAATTGAAGGTACTTGGATGACATCAAATGTTTCTTCAATCACACCACAGAAATAAGTTAAACTAACAGTGTAACTACCAGCTTCATCAATTATTATACTCGGACCTTCTGACCCATCACTCCAAGTATAATCACCCAAACTTCCATCCAGATCTATAGATGTCGAACTTCCCTCGCATATCTCCAATTGTGGCTCAACGTCAACGGACGGTACATCATAAAGCGATATTACAAGCTCATCCATTCCTTGCTCACAATTATCAATGACCTCTACGGAATAAACTCCTGGACCATCTATTTCTATTGAGCTCCCAGTTTCACCTGTGTTCCAATTTACAATTCCCGAAGAAAAACCTGACTCTATAGTGTAGGGGAAGTCGTCAGGACATAAAGTTAAATCCTCTCCCAAGTCGACAGCCAATGCACCAGGAATCCCAGAATATTCAACAGAAATTGAATCAATGTATACATATGACAATGATGGAAAACTTACACTTCGACTCATGAAATCAGTATCGGTATCAGTTCGAAAATTACCAAAAGTTACATGCGTTTCTCCGCCAGCAGTATTATATTCTGCCGTGATTTCAAACCATTCGTCATAATTATCTATAGCTGTTTCAACCTCTACTTGAGGTTCTACTCCTACATAAGAATTAGGTGTTCCCTCTGACAAATAGACTCCCAGTCCGTTAGCTAGCGATGCAAAATCTGCATTACTGTAGTAAAGAGAAATCTGATAACATCCTGGCAGTAGAGGTTCATTAAAGGTTGCTTGCGCATACTCTCTCCATCCTGTGTTTTGTTCATAAATCACTAACCCAACGTACCCATCTCCATACAATGAGTTCTGAAATCCCACAAGATTATTTGGAATTCCAGAATTTCCAGTTGCGCAGACATTAAAATAATCACTTGTTGTAACAACATTATTCCACTGTGAAACTGAAAAGTCAGAAATATCTACTGGACATGAGTTATACTCAGCAAAATTGGGATTAGGACATAAATTTTGAGCATCCGCAGTAGTGAAGCTTACTACCCAAAGGCAAAACATCAAGAATAATAAGTGCTTCATAATAACATTTCATTATTTAATTGACTTCAAAATACGAATTTTAATTCGTTCATCAGTGATCAACAAAGACATAAACATCAAAATGAACTGAATGATTAAACGTTCATCAATTTCTTCAAGAAATAACAGAATTTAAGGGCTGTTTAACGGTAGTATCAACAACTTGGATTCTAGAGACTTACATATACGCCTATTGTACTGATGTAAAGAAGGTGAAAAAAAGATTTAAAAAACAAAGCTTTTTGTTTTTACAATTCTAACAATTGACTAAATTTGCGTCGCTTTGAAAGAAAAGCAATCAATGCTAATAGCATTCGGTCTGGTAGTTCAGTTGGTTAGAATACCTGCCTGTCACGCAGGGGGTCGCGGGTTCGAGTCCCGTCCAGACCGCAAAGGGTCTCAATTAATATTGAGGCCCTTTCATTTTATATAAGGTTAATGTCAATTACGATGAAAGCCTAATGCCTGTGTAGCTCAGCTGGCTAGAGCAGCTGATTTGTAATCAGCAGGTCGGGGGTTCGAGTCCCTCCACCGGCTCACACAAAAGGGAGATAACCAAAAGGTTGTCTCCCTTTTGTTATTCACCAATGTCGGGACGCAACCCACCCGCTTTCGCAGTTCTCTCTCTTGAAACACTGCCGTACTTCACCCTACAGGCTCGTTCGTTCCTCTGCACCGGCTTGCATAAAAAATGAAGCTACTAAATGAAATTCAAAGTTTCTTTTGTTCTAGTCTTATTCATATCAGCAAAACTTTATTTAAAGAATCAGGAGATCCTTGATTTAGCTAACTCTAAAGACTTCATAACATATCCAGCGCTTCTCACAGCTCCTTCCATATAACCAGGAAATTCTCTTGATGTCTCAGTTCCGGCAAACCACAGTTTTCCGTTATATTGAGCCTGTTGATAAATCGGGTGTCCTTGATTCTGATGTGGAACCACATGTGAAACGTATTCATGATAAGTACTCTTGTCACGAGACCAGACTGTCTCGATGTAATCAATTAAATTGAATACTTCATTACCGTAGTATTTCTTTAACTGTCTCAATACGAGCGCCTTGCGTTCCTTTTTCGACAATCCATGAAAAGAGTTATTGAGGAATCCCATGAGAGCATAATTCTGATCATCATAATCTGAGTGATCGTACATTTCTGTAATCGGACCAACATTACTAAAGATTGTCCCAGTTGCACCTTTTTTCCTCCAAAACGGCTCATCATATCTCAGTGCTATCTTGATCGATTCACCCATCCAAGTGTGCGTTCTATTAGCTACATCAGTAAAACTTCTTGGCAAACGGGGCTCAAATCGTGTTGTATTCACGAGTAAGTTGGAAGGAAGTGTAGAAATGACTGTTTTAGCTACCAGCTTTTGTTCACCAGTCGTATTCGACAAGGTTAATTGTATGAATGACCCATGATCTTCTATTGCTACTACTTGCTTGTTAAGATAGATTTTGGTTCGCTCTAGCTTTTGTCTTAGGGCATTAATAATCTGTGCTGTACCTCCACGAATTCTGTATGATACTTCTTGATTATCTGGTAGTTTTGCATGGATATATGGACTTTCATCACTTGCTTCATAAATAACTTGTCGATCGATTACTTGAGCAAAAGTATCTAGTTCTAACTCCTTCATTAATGATCGAAGTTGGGTGTGCTGGTCAAACAACCATGTTGCGCCCATTTCAACCGGTGCTAAACCTTCCTTACTATCAGTGTATATCCGACCTCCGATACGTTCACGTGATTCAATAATAACGACCTTTTTATCAGTTTTCTCTAAACGATAGGCTAGCAATAAGCCCGTCAGTCCAGCGCCAATGATGCATATATCTACTTGTTGATTTTCTAACATAATTTAGCAATCTGTTCTAGGGTAAAATCAAATCTATTTGTTCAATTGATCAACTAATAATTAGAAGACGTTAAAAGTTGCAGATAAGTACGTATATCAAATAACAAACGCTGTCTAACTCATAGGAAGGGGAAGAAAAATTGCTCAAAACTCTTCAGACATGTCATCATATGTATTCTACAAAACCTAGTATTCCAACTTTAACCGTTTCCATCACACTCACTCCATCTTCCCTCTCGGTAAGCCTATCGCCTGTTCCGATGGATATGGCTTTCGCTGTGTTCCACTGTAATCTTCCTTGAATCGTGTGCGTTGATCAAACTTCTTCTTCTCATCATCTACATAACGAGGATCTGGTTTGAACGCCAACCTAGCCATCTTCTCAATAACTACGGATGGAAACGAATAATCAACGTCAACCTTTCCTAATAATAAATAACATCCTCCTCCTTCAAAAGGATATTCAATCAACTTTCTAGGAAAATGTGTCGAATCAAAATAATTACCCTCTGCATCTATCCAAGTCCCAAAATTCATATTTCCCTTGACTGTTGGTACATTCTTCCTACTTATCAGATATGCAACCATCTTAACCATATTCCCCTTATACTTCTCTAGAGCCGAAGCCATAACTGACCCTCTATAGCTTGTCTCCAATAATTCAAATGGAGAACAACTCACTGGGAATCCAAATATTTCCAATTCGTCATATGCATCTTCAAGATAACTGTGTTCCAATTCTGGTAACTTATAATCAACAGATGGCGTCTTGAACAATCGTGGGCTAGTTGTCACCGGCTTATAATTAACTAGTATCATCCTAGCCTCAATGACTAATTCACTTTTGGGTTTGCCAGTAAACCTAAATGCACCTGCATAAATTAAAACTTGAAGCGTTTCTATACCAATCGTCACTCGTTCTATAAAATCTACGAGATTCAGATATAGTCCATTTCTTTCTCGTTCTTCAACAATACTTTTTTGAACTTCATTATCAACATTATTTAAGTGAATAAATCCTAGATATACAACTTTGCCTTTTACACAAGTAAGTTTATCACTGGTGTTAACACATGGTGTCTGAATCTCTGCTCCAGCCATTCTAGCCTCATGAATATAAACTTCTGTTCGATAGAACCCACCAAAGTTATTGATGACTGCAACCATAAATTCAATAGGATAATAAGTCTTGAGATAAAGACTCTGATAGCTTTCCACCGAATATGATGCTGAATGCGCTTTACAAAAAGAATATCCAGCAAATGATTCGATCTGGCGATACACTTCGTTAGTCAGTTTATCAGGATAACCCTTCGCTTTGCAATTGGCAAAATAGCTTTCTTTTACGCGTAGAAATTCTTTCTTTGATCTTGACTTTCCAGACATACCTCTTCGTAATATATCAGCATGAGATAGATCAAGACCTGCAAATGCATGGGCTATCTTCATTACATCTTCTTGATACACCATAACTCCATAGGTATCGCTCAACTGTTCCTCAAAAACTTCGTGAAAATACTCAAACTGATCTGGATGATTATGCCGAAAAACATATTCACGCATCATTCCTGATTTAGCTACTCCTGGTCTGATAATCGAAGACGCTGCGACTAGTGTATAATAGTTATTACACCGTAACCTTCTTAGTAATCCACGCATTGCCGGAGATTCTATATAAAAACAACCTAGTGTTTTTCCTTTTGCAAGATTCGTATTTACGGATATATCCTCTTTCATAATCGAGAAATCTTCAATATCTATATCAATATCTCGATTCTCTTTTACTATCTCCACTGCGTCATTGATATGGCCTATTCCCCGCTGAGACAATATATCTAGCTTCTCAAATCCTATTTCTTCTGCAACATACATGTCAAACTGTATCGTCTGAAATCCTTTTGGTGGCATATCCAATGCACCGTAATAAGTCAGCGGCTCTTCGGAAACGATCACCCCACAAGCGTGTAAGGAACGCTGATTTGGAAATCCCGCCAACATCTTAGCATATTTATGTACTTTTTTGACTACTGAATTCATTCGATGTGTCGAATAATGGGTTTTAGTCAATCCATCAATCTCTTCTTTGGCAAGACCATAAGCCTTACCAATCTCACGAAAAGTACTTCTATGCTTAAAGGTTCCTATCGCTGATACAAAAGCTACGCGATCACTATCAAATCTTGTGAAAATATACTGTAGAATGTTATCTCGATCTTGCCATGACCAATCTATATCAAAATCAGGTGGTGTCTTTCGTTCAGGATTCAGAAATCGCTCAAAATATAGATTCAGATCCAGTGGACATATGTTGGTAATATTGAGACAATACGCAACGATACTATTTGCACCACTTCCCCTACCAACATGGTAATGCCCCGATGTCATGCTATACTTCACTATATCCCATGTAATCAGGAAGTAACCCGAAAATTCGAGCTTATCAATGATATCAATTTCATGTAGTATACGTTTCTTAGCGTACTCATTATTTCTACCATAGCGTCGCTGCATACCCTCTAATGCAAGCTTTGTCAGCAATACTTTATCGTTATATCTAGAATTCGTATAAGTCTTTTTATTCTTGGGAGTCTTGAAATCAAATGTAAAATTACATTGCTCGATAATGTCCTTTGTTGTCTTGATGACTTCTGGAAAATCTTCGTATTCTTCTAGTAGTTCAGACCTACTCATTAAGTACTCCGCTCGTGATGCAAGATCCTCCTTCTTGAGATCGGATAGCAAGATATTCTTATCTATTGCTCTTAAGACCCCGTGCAATTGGTATTCTGCTTTTGTACTATATGTAATTGGATGATGGATGACTACTCGATCCTGCTGAGTATGCCATTTGCTCATCTTTAATTTATTGAGCTGTGATATTTCTACTCCCACATATTCATACGTTCTTAGATTTTTGGGCTCGAGCCCAAAAGGATATATCACTATACAATCATTCCATTCAGGTGCCCTTTCTCCTAACTTTACTCCCGAAATATGAATAGAACTCAAGTATTCATTCATTTGGCGAAAGCCTTCTCTATTCTTAGCCAATGCTACAAAATGCTGATGATTCCCAGTTCTAAAATCAATTCCTACAATCGGTTTTATATCTACTTCTCTACAGTCTTGTATAAAATCATAAACGCCTGTTGTGTTGTTAATATCTGTAATGGCTAATGCATTTATATCAGCTCGTTTTGCTTGCTGTACTAACTCACTAATAGATATCGTGCCATATCTTAACGAGTATTGTGTGTGACAATTTAGATACATCTATCTATGATATTTTTGGTCACCACCTACCGATTCATACAGATGTCGATTACTCGGGAATAAGATATCTTGTGCTGGCTTAATCTCGCTATCATCCTTTTCCTCTTTCTGCTTGCTCATAAATCCTGTCCCCCATTGTATTGCACCTTTATGAAATCGTGTTTTGATACGATCCATCGTATTATACAAGGCAAGCTTTTCCTCTGTATCTTCAAACATGTCTATCTGATGACGCCCTTTTACCAACTTATTGAAAGAGACCCCGATCAATCGTATTCTCATACGTCGTTGATATACAGACTCGAGTAACTCAAAGGCCAAGCGCATGAGTGTAAAATCACAGGATGTGTAATTGATAGAATACTGCTTACTCTCCGTATCAAAATTGGTGTACTTAATCTTGACAGAAATATTGGATGTCAACCAATTATCCGAACGTAATTTAAAGCATAAATCCTCTACCATTCCAGTCAATAAAGTCCTTAGATATCCTTTATCGATCGTGTCTTGTTGGAAAGTCCGCTCCTTCGAAAGACTCTTGCGCTTACTATAGGGCTTTACAGGTGTATGGTCGATACCTTTCGCTCGTTGTGAAATCGTCATTCCACTCTTCCCTAGCAATTTACCCATCACCTCCATAGGTACCTCCGCAAGCGTACCTATCTTGCGAATGCCTATTCGAGAAAGCGTCTGAAAAGTGCTATTACCGATACCTGGAAGTCTTTTAACTGAGAGTGGGTTCATAAACGAATGAATCTCAGGCGCTTCAATCTTCAACGCGCCCAATGGCTTCCCTTCATTAGTCGCCATTTTGGAAACCGTCTTATTAACAGATAATCCAAAAGAAATCGGAAGTCCAGACTCTTTTATGATACGTTGTCGCAATTCTGTACTCCATTTATAACAACCAAAATATTTATCAAGTCCTGTAATGTCCAAGTAAAACTCATCAATAGAAGATTTCTCCATCAATGGTGAACTCTCCTGTATTATATCTGTAACTAAATCGGAACACTTCGTATATAATTCAAAGTCTCCTCGAATAACTTTTGCTTGTGGGCAAAGCTTATTTGCAAGGTACTGGGGCATGCCCGATCGCACGCCAAACTTCCGCGCTTCCATCGAGGCACAAGAAACAACTCCTCGATTGCTACTTCCCCCTATAATCAAAGGAATACCAATCAATGAAGAATCTACAAGCCTCTGACAAGAAACGAAAAACGTATCAAGATCTAAGTGGACGACTGCTTTATCCATGTGAAATTTTTAAAAAAAATTTAGGAATGAAATTCAAAATTGCGTACATTTGTCCCAATAATTATATTATTTTGTGTGACAAATACGAACAATGATTTATTTAGCTTCAAACCTCAAGCATCTTCGAACTGCTCAAAAACTATCCCAGCAGAGTCTCGCTGAAAAGATCCTCATAAGCAGATCCAATCTTGCCAAATACGAAAAAGGGCTGCATGATCCAGGAATAGAAGTTCTGTTGAGAATGTCAAGATATTTCCATCTGACTATTGATATGCTTTTGACCATTGACCTATCAAAAGTCGACGTCACTCAGCTACAAAATCAAAATAAAATCGTCCTACCAATTCAGGTAGACACACAAGGCGACCAAAAAATCGAAATTGTTCCACAAGATGCCAGCGCAGGATACCTTGGTAATTACAGTGATCCTGAATACATAGAACAACTAGAACACCTATCTCTACCCTTCCTTCCCAACATCCAAAACTGTAGAGCTTTTCCCGTAAATGGAGATTCCATGCCTCCCATTATTGACGGTTCGTACATTATCGGCAAGTATATCGCAACAATTAATGAAATCAAGCCCGGAAGTCGGTACATAATCGTTTCACGAGATGAAGGAATCGTCTTCAAAAGAATCTTCAAAATAGAGAACCGAGAACTACATCTACAATCAGATAATCCGCGTTATCGAGACTTCACTATCGAAGGAAAAGAAATCCTTGAAATCTGGGAATTTGTAGCAGCTATTACAGTACAAGACAGCTCTGAAAGGCACTTCCAAAATGGCCTGCTAGAAAAAATAGATGCACTACAAACCGAACTAGAATTTGTAGGGAATAAAATGAAAGCTGAATAGAGCAAAAGCTCTAGAATCTCTGAATTCCAATTTCACTCGTTTATATGCTTTTCGTTACCTTTACTGAGTTCATCATAACGTAATGATTTAAATATATAATACATGAGTAAAACCAAGTGTGCTATCATAGGATCTGGAAATATTGGTACCGACCTAATGATCAAAATCATTCGCCTTTCAGAAACTTTAGAAGTAGCAGTACTCGTAGGAATAGATCCTGAATCAGATGGTTTAGCTCGTGCAAGGAGGATGGAAATCGATACCTGCCACACTGGTGTAGATGGACTAATCAAAATGCCCGAATGGAAGGAAATAAAAATCATTTTTGATGCCACCTCAGCTCGTGCTCATCAATACAATTGGGATAAAATTCAAGCCTTTCCCGACAAAAAGATGATTGATCTTACTCCAGCTGCTATAGGTCCATATCTAGTGCCTACTGTCAATCTAAACGAACACCTTGATGTTTCAAATCTCAACATGGTCACATGTGGAGGACAAGCAACCATTCCCATCGTAGCTGCAGTCAATCAAGTTACAAAAGTACACTATGGTGAAATCGTTGCTTCCATCGCAAGTAAATCAGCAGGGCCAGGAACTCGAGCCAATATTGACGAATTTACAGAAACGACATCCAAGGCAATTGAAGATGTAGGAGGTGCTACAAGAGGAAAAGCAATCATAGTACTCAATCCAGCAGAACCACCTCTCGTCATGAGAGATACCGTGTTTACGCTTTCTGAATCAGCAGATCAAGAGGCCATTCGAGAAAGTATACATAAAATGGTTGAAGACGTGAAAGCCTATGTGCCAGGATATGAATTACATCAAGAAGTGCAATTTGAAGAAATCCCCGAATCCAACCCAGTATTTATAGAAGGATTAGGCCACTGTCATGGCTTGAAAACTACAGTATTACTCAAAGTAGAAGGAGCCGGTCATTACCTTCCAGCCTATGCAGGAAATCTCGATATCATGACATCAGCAGCAAGAGCTACTGCAGAACAAGTTATTGCACAACAATCAGTATAATCAGACCACAAGAATTCAAGATGAATCATAAAATATATATTCAAGATGTAACGCTTCGTGATGGAATGCACGCTATTAGACATCAATATTCAAAAGAGCAAATTCAATCTATCGCACTAGCCCTAGATAAAGCAAAAGTTGATGCTATTGAAATATCTCATGGAGACGGACTTGCTGGCGGAAGTTTCAATTATGGCTTTGGAGCACACACAGACTGGGAATGGTTGGAAGGAATGAAAGATCAACTGCAACATGCAAAGTTAACAACACTCGTCCTACCTGGAATTGCTACCATTCACGATCTCAAAAAAGCGCGTGATCTAGGAGTTGAGTCCGTGCGTATCGCAACACACTGTACAGAAGCAGATATTGCTCCTCAGCATATAGAAGCAGCGAAAAAACTTGGTATGGACGTAGGTGGCTTTTTAATGATGTCACATATGAATAAGCCTGTAAAGCTAGCGCAACAAGCAAAAATCATGGAAGATGCAGGTGCTGATTGCATCTATGTAACTGATTCAGCTGGAGCTCTTCTGATGGATGGAGTAGCAGACAGAATCAAAGCATTCAAAGATATTCTGAAACCTGAAACTGAAATAGGAATCCATTGCCATCACAATTTATCACTAGGAGTTGCAAATACTATCGTGGCTATGCAACATGGAGCAAATCGTCTCGATGCATCATTGGCAGGAATGGGAGCCGGTGCTGGAAATGCCCCATTGGAAGTACTAGTTGCTGTGCTCAACAAAATGCATATTTCCCACAATTCGGATGTTTATCAATTAATGGACGCTGCTGATGACCTTATTCGGCCACTCCAGCTTAGACCAGTTAGAGTAGATCGTGAAACATTATCCTTGGGTTACGCAGGTGTTTATTCAAGTTTTCTACTCCATTCCGAACGAGCAGCTCAAAAATATGGCCTTGATACTCGAGAAATTCTAGAAGAACTAGGTAAACGAAATATGGTCGGAGGACAAGAAGATATGATCGTCGATGTGGCATTAGATATGTTACGTTCTAAAAACGAAGCTTAAACTATTCTTGATTTTCTTGATTTGGGCGTGCCCTATGCCTTGAATATTAGAACTACTTTTACATCTTGTTTCATTTAAACAACTGCTAAACTTACATCTAACAATAAAAGGCATAGGTCCGGCTCTTCGCAGTTTCATCCCTTTTCTCCAAGAGTAACCATTCAAAACTCTCAAGCGGTAGAAAATGTGTATGAATAATCTATAGCTATGAACCTCGGGACAGTCGCAAGCTCCCGCTGCTGCCATCCGTTACGCGGGCCAATCGTTTTAATTGTGTCGTATTTTGCCATAATTTAGCAGGCATGTTTAACTGGATAAAAAATACAGAATTCAACTAGCCTTATTCCTGCCGTTGATCTGAGTTGTGGTTCTCTTTTCGTTTATAATATCCCAACACAACATTTGGACCCTTGACAATAATCTACCCCCATAAAGGATTTTTCAAAAATATGAAACCAATCTTGATGATGTTACGCCAAACTTGTTAACAACCTTCTTCAAACAAAAAAAGCGCCAGTTGAAATCAATCAACTAACGCTTTGTTTTACTATTATCCTTAAAGATTACTCCTCTTCACTTGTAGTTACTGGAGCAGCTGCTTTCGAAGAAGCTTTCTTTCCACCTCTTCTAGAACGCTTCTTACCAGAACTTTTAGTATTTTTTGTATTCTTATAAGTGTCATTAAAGTCAACAAATTCAATCATTGCAGTTTCGGCACCATCACCTTGTCTAAAACCAGTTTTAATAATCCTAAGATATCCACCAGGTCTATCAGCAATTTTAGGAGCAACTACAGCAAATAGTTCTTTTACAGTTTCTTTATCTTGCACGTAAGAAAAAATAACACGGCGCGAATGTGTAGTATCTGTTTTACACTTAGTGATGATAGGCTCAGCATGAACTCTCAATGCTTTTGCTTTCGCTAAAGTTGTATTAATACGCTTATTCTTGATAAGTGCTTGAGTAAGGTTTTTCAATAGAGCTGCTCTATGTCCCTTTTTACGACCTAAGTGGTTAAACTTTTTACTGTGTCTCATAATTTTATTTACTTCGCATCACTACGCAGAGAATCCAGCGCGGTTTATGCAGTTATTCATATAAATTCTACTCTTCTTCTAATTTATACTTAGATAAATCCATACCGAAAGTAAGACCTTTATTAACAAGAAGCTCTTCTATTTCTACAAGTGACTTTTTGCCAAAATTTCTGAACTTAAGCAACTCGTGGGTATCGTAACGCACCATTTCTCCTAAACTATCAATCTTAGCAGCCTTCAAACAATTGTATGCTCTAACTGAAAGATCCAAGTCCTCAAGTGAAGTCTTAAGAAGTTTACGCATGTGTAATATATGCTCATCAACTACATTGTCCTCACGCGTTGAAGCGTCATCAAACGTAATGTTTTCATCAGTTATCAACATTAGGTGCTGAACCATGATCCGAGAAGCTTCTTTAATTGCCTCTTCAGGATGTATGGTACCATCAGTTTGTACGTCAATGTTCAATTGCTCGTAATCAGTTTTCTGCCCTACACGAGTTGAAGAAACTTTGTAAGCTACTTTTTTGATTGGAGTATAAATTGCATCCACAGGAATCACGCCTATAGCTGCATCTTTTGGTAAACTCTCAGACGCAGGAACATAGCCTCTACCTTTCGATACTGTAAGCTCTATCTCCAAATTAACGAAAGGTTCCATTCTACAAATAACATGATCAGGATTCATTACCTCAAAAATGTTATTAGAAGTCGAAATATCTCCAGCTACAAATTGGTCCTTACCACTAATAGTTAAATATATCTTTTCTTCCAATGAATCATCGGAAGCATTTACTCCTTTCAAGCGTACTTGCTTCAAGTTCAAAATAATCTGAACCATATCTTCAACAACACCTTTGATTGTAGCAAACTCGTGATCAACACCAGCAATTCTTATGGCAGAAATTGCATATCCTTCCAAAGAAGAAAGCAAAATTCTTCTAAGAGAGTTACCGATAGTCTGGCCAAAACCAGGCTCCAATGGTCGAAATTCGAATGAACCATCAAAGTCATCTGCTTTCTGTAAAATTATTTTATCGGGTTTCTGAAAATTCAGGATACTCATGTAAGCAAATTTTTAATTAAGATGACGGAATGTGTACTTGACGCACAATACTCGAAATATTACTTAGAATAAAGTTCAACGATTAGCTGCTCATTGATTTTCTCAGGAATCTCATCTCGAGTTGGATAAGCTAATACTTTTCCCTCTTGACGATCCTTATTCCATTCGATCCATCCAAAGTTTCTTGCAGATGAATTACTGGCAATACTTTCAACAATATTTACATTATTGCGAGACTTAGCTCTTATCGAGATAAGATCACCTGGCTTCATGTGCATTGACGGAATATTTGTCAATACCCCGTTAACTAGAATGTGTTTGTGAGTTACTAATTGACGAGCAGCGTCACGCGTAGGAGCAATACCTAATCGGTAGACAACATTGTCAAGACGTGCTTCCAAAAATTGTAGAAGTACCTCACCGGTTACACCACCTTTTCTAGATGCCTTGTCAAATACATTTCTGAACTGGCGCTCCAAAACACCATAAGTATATTTCGCTTTCTGCTTTTCCATTAACTGCATAGCGTAATCAGACTTTTGTCTTCTACGTCTGCTGTTACCATGCATTCCTGGAGAATACTTTTTCTTATCGAAAGATTTGTCCGGGCCGTAGATAGCCTCACCGAATGCTCTCGCTTTTTTAGTCTTTGGACCTGTATATCTTGCCATTAGTTTATGACTTATATTAATTTAAAATTAAACTCTTCTTTTCTTCGGAGGACGACAACCATTGTGAGGTATGGGCGTAACATCATGAATCCGAGTTACTTTAATACCAGCACCGTCAATCGCTCGAATTGCAGCTTCACGACCTGCACCCGGTCCTTTTACAAAAACCTCAGTACTCCTCATACCAGCATCATAAGCAACTTGTGCTGCGTCAGCTGCAGCAACTTGTGCTGCGTACGGTGTATTTTTCTTTGAACCTCTAAAACCGGCTTTACCGGCAGAAGCCCAAGAAATCACTTGACCCTGCTTGTTGCATAATGAGATAATAATATTGTTAAAAGATGCATGAATGTGAACTGTTCCCTGTGGGTTCACAACTACATTCCTTTTTCTAACTTTTCTTTCCTTTGCCATTATATTCTTATTGAAAGCTGTGTATCAATTACTATTTAGTTGCCTTTTTCTTGTTAGCAACAGTTTTTCTCTTACCTTTTCTAGTACGAGCATTGGTTTGAGTTCGCTGACCTCTTAAAGGAAGACTTCTACGATGACGCAATCCACGATAGCAAGCAATATCCATGAGTCGCTTTATACTAAGCTGCACTTCAGATCTTAGCTCACCTTCTGTTGTGTAATCATTCTGGATGGTTAAGGAGATTTGCTTGACGTTATCATCACTCCAATCATTAACCTTTGTGTTTCTATCGATACCCAAACCGTCGAGAATTGCCTGAGCAGAAGTCAAACCAATACCGTATATGTACGTGAGAGCGATTACACCTCTCTTATTTTTTGGAAGATCAACACCTGAAATCCTTGCCATAATAATTCTTTTTTATCCTTGTTTCTGCTTGAATCTAGGATTCTTCTTATTAATAATATACAATTTACCTTTTCTGCGAACGATCTTACAATCTGCAGAACGCTTTTTAATTGATGCTTTTACTTTCATTATTAACTACTTTGAGCGTGCCCCACTACTAATACGTAAAATCAATTCGCACGTTTAGGGAATAGCACACTTTTACAAAATGTACGTATATAATTGAATAAGAACTACTTATATCTGTAAGTAATTCTACCTCTTGTTAAGTCATATGGAGACATTTCTACTGCAACTTTGTCACTAGGAAGTATTCGAATGTAATTCATTCTCATTTTTCCAGATATAGTTGCAACAATGGAGTGTCCATTCTCCAACTTTACTCGAAACATGGCATTTGACAATGCTTCTTCAATAATTCCATCCTGTTTTATTAGGTCTTGTTTAGCCATATTTTTTTTTCGGACTGCAAATATCTATTTTTTTATTGAAACTTCTTTGATTTCAACATTATTTTTTATTGCATCCACCACGTAATCATGCGACGAGAGAATATCTGGTCCTGTTTTCGTTATTGCTATAGTATGCTCATAATGAGCGCTTATCAACTTATCAGCAGTTTCTATTGTCCATCCATCTCTAGAAGATCGTACGCTCTTAGTCCCTAAATTAATCATTGGCTCTATTGCAATCACTAATCCTTCTTTCAATTGAGCTCCTCTACCGCGTCTGCCATAATTTGGAACTTCTGGTTTTTCATGTAGATTCCTGCCCAAACCATGACCCACTAACTCACGAACAACTCCATATGCATGTTGCTTTTCAGTGTAATCTTGGATTGCCCAACCGATATCACCCAATCTTCCTCCTATAACAGCCATCTCGATACCTTTGTATAAAGAAGTATTAGTAACTCTCAGCAATTCCATCTTCTTCTCATCAACATCACCTAAAGCGAATGTATAAGCAGCATCGCCAAAGTAGTCGTTATTGTATACACCACAATCCACTGACACAATATCGCCATCTTCAAATACTTTGTCTCCGGGAATACCATGAACTACACACTGATTTGGTGATACACATAAGGTAGCTGGAAAACCGTTGTAACCTTTGAAGCCTGGCACTGCGCCATGATCGCGAATGAACTCCTCAGCCTTCTTATCTATTTCTAAACCTGAAACACCAGGTTTAATAAGGGACGCAACTAATCCAAGAGTTTTACCTACTAGTAGGCAATTCTCACGGATAATCTCTATTTCTTCTTGTGTCTTGTAAATAATCATATTTAGATACCAGCACCGATACTCTGCATACCACTGCTACGACCTTTGATTTTACCCGACTTGACTAGACCATCGTACTTTCTTCTTAGAAGATAACTTTCAATCTGTTGTAGAGTATCCAACGCTACACCAACCATGATCAATAAGGATGTTCCACCAAAGAAGATAGCAAATGCATCATTTACACCCATACGACCTACTATCGCAGGAAGGATTGAAATGAAACCTAGAAAAATTGATCCAGGTAAAGTCACTCTAGTTGTCAAAGTATCAATATAATCTTCTGTGCTTTTTCCAGGTTTGATACCAGGAATAAATGCATTTTGTCTCTTAAGATACTCTGCGTATTGCTGTGGATTAACGAGCAATGCAGTGTAAACGTATGTGAATAAGACTACAAGTAAGAAGAATATGATGTTGTACGGAACTGACTTCCAATCACCTAAAGAGGCAATAAAAGCATTATTCCCTCCACCTAGCTTTGAAGAAAGCGTTACTGGTAGGAACATAATCGCTTGAGCAAAGATTATTGGCATAACCCCCGCAGCGTTAACTTTCAATGGAATATAATCTCTTGCACCAGTTTGAGGCATATTTGCACTAGATCTACCAATCATCCGTTTTGCGAATTGGATTGGTATTCTTCTAATACCTTGAACTGCCATCAGTGTAAGCATAGTTACAATGAACAAGCCAGCAATCTCAAGAATCAGAGTAAACCACGCATTATCAGTAGCTCTTAAAACAAACTCAGAAGCAAAAGCTATTGGTAAACTTGCAATAATACCAACCATGATCAATAATGAAATACCGTTACCAATACCTCTATCAGTAATCTTCTCACCTAACCACATAGCAAACAAAGTACCTGTAGCAAGTATAATTATACTAGATACCCAGAAAAGTGATTGACTTACATCTGGATCAACAGCCTGTAAAGACTGAATATAACCTATATAAGCTGCACCTTGAACCAAGGTTATCAATAAAGTCAAAAACCTTGTATACTGATTGATCTTCTTTCTACCAGACTCTCCCTCTTGCTGTTGAAGCTTCTGAAAGTATGGAACCACAAAACCCAACAATTGAATAATTATCGAAGCTGTAATATATGGCATGATACCTAATGCAAAAATGGATGCATTATTGAATGCTCCACCCGAGAAGATATTGATTAATCCCAAAATATCTGTACCACTTCTTTGACCAACTGCTGCATCCAGAACTGAAGGTACAACACCAGGTAACACGACATGTGCCCCAAGTCTATATACCGCCAAAATGAAAAGCGTAAAGAGTATTCTTTTACGCAGTTCAGGGATAGACCAAATATTCCTAAGAGTTTCTATAAACTTTTTCATGCTTTGATTATACTAGAGTGAACGTGCCACCATTATCTTCAATGGATTTCTTTGCTGATTCTGATACTGCGTGTGCAGAGATTGTAACTTTTCGAGTTAATTCACCTCTACCTAAAACCTTAATTTTATCATTCTTCTTGATAACCCCAGCTGCTTTCAAAGAGTCTGGAGAAATAGAAGTGATATTGTTTTTTTCTGCATAAGCAGATATCCAATCCAAGTTTAAACCAATATAAGTAACAGCATTTGGATTTTTAAATCCTCTTTTTGGAAGTCTCATTTGAAGAGGCATCTGACCACCTTCGAAAGCTCTTTTCCTACTGTATCCTGATCTTGACTTAGCACCTTTATGTCCTCTTGTAGACGTACCGCCTCTACCAGAACCCTGTCCTCTTGCGATCCTTTTTCCTGATTTTACAGAGCCATCTGCTGGTGTTAAATTATGTAGACCCATTATGTTAACTTTTGATATTATATTAATATAGATTATAGACCTTCTACTTTTACGAGATGGCTTACTTTCTTAACCATACCGATAATCTGAGGAGTTGCCTCTTTTTCAACAGTATGATTCATTCTTCTCAATCCTAGAGCTTTGATAGTATCCTTTTGCTTCTTTGGACGGTCGATAATGCTTTTTACTTGTGTTACTTTTATAGTTGCCATATTGACTTCAATTTTCTAGTAGTTGAACGCTTTGTTCGACTATCCCTTGAATAATTTTTCCATTGAAATTCCACGTTGCTTTGCAATTGTGCGCGCATCTCGCAATTTTGAAAGACCGTCGATAGTGGCCTTTACAACATTATGAGGATTAGACGATCCTTGAGACTTACCAAGTACGTTTTGTACTCCAGCAATTTCTAGGACAGCACGCATCGCACCACCAGCAATTACACCTGTACCATCCGCGGCAGGCTTCATGAATATTTTCCCTGCACCGTATCTTCCTTTCTGCTCATGGGGTATGGTTCCATTGATCAGTCGGAATGTTATTAAGTTTTTCTTTGCCTCATCAACAGCTTTCTTAATTGCTTCAGATACATCTCTAGCTTTTCCTAGACCGTGACCAACCTTACCATTACCATCTCCTACCACTACAATAGCAGAAAAACTGAACGTACGTCCACCTTTAGTAACTTTAGCAACCCTATTAAGAGTCACAAGTTTTTCCTTCAGATCGGAATCATTTTTTACGTTATTTCTATTATTTCGCATGTCTAATAAATATCAATTATTTAGAAATTAAGTCCTCCTTCACGAGCACCTTCAGCTAGAGCTTTAACACGTCCATGATACAAATAACCAGTTCTGTCAAAGACAACATTATTAATTTTTTGAGCCTTCGCTTTCTCAGCGATTAGCATACCAACGGCTTTCGCCTGATCAGACTTATTTCCAGTTGCTGATACATCACCATCTTGTGTAGACGCAGCTGCAAGAGTCACAGCACTAACATCGTCAATCAATTGAGCGTAAATTGCCTTATTACTCTTGTAAACAGACAACCTTGGTTTTGTTGCGCTTCCAGAAATTTTCTTTCTGATACGTCTTTTGATCCTAGTTCTGGATTCTGATTTTGAAATTTTCATTCTATAAATGTTCTAAATTCCTTTAAAATTAACTCGCACTAGTTTTACCAGCCTTTACGTCTTACGACTTCACCTGCAAAACGAATACCTTTTCCTTTATATGGCTCAACTTTTCTGAATTCTCTAATCTTAGCAGCAACCTGACCAATCAATTGCTTGTCGATAGACTCAAGAACTACGGTAGGGCTCTTTCCCTTTTCAGTTACAGTACTCAACTTACTTCGTTTGGTACAACAAAGTAGATAGGGTGCGAATAACCTAAGGTAAGTTCCAAAAGCTGACCGGCATTGGTACATCTGTAACCTACACCAACTAGTTCTAATTCATGCTTATAGCCGTTTGTTACACCTTCGATACAATTTGCAAGTAACGTTCTATATAAACCATGCACCGATCTATGTCTTTTCTGATCTGTTGGTCTCTTCAATTCAGCAACTCCTCATTTACCTCTAGTGTTAAATCCGGATCGATCTGCTGGTTAAGTTCACCTTTAGGTCCCTTTTACCGTTACCAAATTACTCTTTGATACAGAAATATTTACATTTGATGCAAACTCAATCGGAGCTTTTCCTATTCTAGACATAATTTATCTTTTTAATCTAATTAGTATACGTAGCAAATCAATTCACCACCGACATTTTCAGCTACTGCATTCTTACCTGTCATAACTCCCTTAGAGGTCGACATAACAGCGACACCCATACCGTTAATAATTCTTGGGATTTCATTTACTGGTACAAACTTTCTCAAACCAGGTCTACTGATTCTACCAAGTTTTTGGATTACTGGAGTTTTTGAGTCAGCATTGTACTTTAATGCTATCTTGATAACACCTTGCCCATTTTCAGTATCCTCAAACTTATACTTTAAGATATAACCTTGATTGTAAAGAATTTCAGTAATACTTCTCTTCATTCTAGAACTTGGAATCTCCACAATTCGGTGATTAGCCTGATGTGCATTTCGTATTCTAGTTAAATAATCTGCTATTGGATCAGTTAAAGCCATTTTTACTTTGTTTCTCTTATTATTTAATTACCAACTAGCTTTAGTAACACCAGGAAGTTTTCCTTCGTTAGCCATTTTCCTAAAAACAACTCGGCAAATACCAAACTTTCTCATGTAACCCTTAGGCCTACCTGTCAACTGACATCTATTGTGTAATCTGACGGGTGAAGAATTCTTCGGCAATTTATCTAATTCATCCCAACGACCTTCTTCCTTTAATTGCCTTCGTAAATCAGCGTACTTATTTACAAGCTTCTGTCTTTTAGCTTCTCTCGCTACTACGGATTTTTTAGCCATTATTAATTTCTTTGATTTTTGAATGGAAGTCCCAAATGCTTCAACAAGGCCAATGCTTCGGCATCAGTCTTAGCTGTTGTAACAATAGTAATATCCATACCAGTTACTCTATTGATTTTGTCTAAATTGATCTCTGGGAAAATAATTTGTTCCTTGATACCCAATGAATAATTACCCCTTCCATCGAAACTCTTATCGCTTATACCTCGGAAGTCACGTACACGGGGTAAGGCTACAGAAACAAATCTCTCGAGGAATTCATACATACGCTCATCTCTCAAAGTCACACGTGCTCCAATTGGCATACCTTCTCTCAACTTGAAGTTGGAAACAGATTTCTTTGCAATTGTAGGCACAGCTTTCTGACCTGTGATCATAGTGATTTCACTCAAAGCGTTATCAACTAATTTTTTATCCTGTGTTGCATCACCAACACCCTGGTTGATACATATCTTCACCAACTTAGGAACTTCCATTACAGAGCTGTACTTGAATTCACTCATAAGATCTTTAGCGATCTTTTCTCTGTATGCTGCCTTTAATCTAGGTATATAACTCATTACTTAATAATTTCACCTGATTTCTTAGAATAGCGAACAGCTTTACCATCCACCTTTTTTCGACCAATTCTTGTCGCATCTCCAGATTTTGGATCTACTAACGCTACATTAGAGATATGGAGAGGAGCTTCAACTTCGTTGATACCACCTTCTTCATCTTGCGTAGCTTTAGTGTGCTTCTTAACTAAGTTAAGCCCAGAGACAATAACTCTGTTCTTAGCTCTCAGAACTTCCCTAACTTCGCCAGATTGACCTTTGTTATTGCCTGCAATAACAATTACTTTATCTCCTTTTTTTATATTTATCTTCACCGCAATAGGTTTTTATCGACTAATTATTATAATACTTCTGGAGCTAATGAAACAATCTTCATATAGTCTCTCTCTCGCAATTCTCTTGCGACTGGACCGAAAATTCGAGTACCTCTAGGCTCATCACTTGCACTAAGTAAAACGACAGCATTATCGTCGAAGCGAATGTAAGAACCATCTCTCCTTCTAATCTCTTTCTTTGTTCGAACTATCACTGCCTTTGACACAGTACCTTTCTTAACACCTCCTGGCGTTGACGCCTTAACCGAAACGACAATGGTGTCGCCTATAGAAGCATATCTTCTTTTAGAACCACCTAAAACTCGGATACAAAGAACTTCTTTTGCACCACTATTATCTGCGACTCTAAGTCTGGATTCCTGCTGGATCATTATTTTATATTTTCAGTCGTTATTTTAAACCTTACTTCGCTCTACTAGTTATTTCCACGAGCCTCCAACACTTTCTCTTACTCAACTTTCTCGTTTCCATAATTCTTACAGTATCACCTACATTACACTCATTCTTTTCATCATGAGCAAGAAATTTTTTGGATTTCTTAACAAACTTACCATATATAGGGTGACGTAACTTTCTTTCAACCAATACAGATATTGTTTTATCAGAAGCATTACTACTGACAACTCCTGTACGTTGCTTTCTTAATTTTACTGTTACTTGTTCAGACATAATACTGTTATTTACTTTCTTCTTGTTCTGATTCGTGATCTTTTTGCTATCTGCTCCGGAGTCATTGCAGCAATTTCCCTAGCTCTTAACTCAGTTGCAAGTCTAGCTATATCCTTTTTTACCTCTCTGAGGCGCATTGGATTCTCCAAACCTTGGACAGCATGATCAAATTTTAGCTTACTGTACCCGGACTTTGTTTCTGTCAAAGTGCTTTGTAGCTCTTCTACAGACATCTGTGCTAATTCAGTATGTTTTTTAGTTGCCATTATTTATAGTTTATACCAATGGTTTATTCAGAATAATCTCTTCTTACAATTGTCTTAGTTGCAACAGGTAGTTTTTGTGCTGCAAGTCGCAATGCCTCTTTAGCCGTTTCGTATGGAACACCATCCATCTCGAATAAAATTCTACCTGGCTTGATTACAGCAACGTAGTGACTAAGTGCACCCTTACCTTTACCCATCCTTACCTCTGCAGGCTTACTAGTTATCGGCTTGTCTGGAAAAATACGAATCCAAACCTTACCTTCCCTTTTCATATACCTTGTCATTGCAATACGCGCAGCTTCAATTTGACGATTAGTCAAATAACCTGGCTCCAATGACTTTAAAGCAAATGATCCGAAAGAAATAGTACTACCACGGTGTGCAATACCATTGTTTCTTCCTTTCTGCTGCTTTCTGTACTTCGTTCTTTTTGGCTGTAACATTATAAATATTTTACCACACTCCTAAAAATTTCGGGAGCGCAAAATTAATACATTTTCAGGAATTAATTCCTACCTCTACCTCGTTTTCTTCCTCCTGCCTTTTTCTTATCTACACCTACATTTGGTGACAAGTCTCTTTTACCTAGAACCTCTCCCTTACAAATCCAAACCTTTACACCTAACTTACCATATACTGTTAGTGATTCTTTCAATGCATAATCAATATCTGCACGAAAAGTATGGAGTGGCGTTCTACCATCTTTGAATTCTTCAGATCTCGCCATCTCAGCGCCGTTCAACCTACCAGAAATTCTCACTTTTATCCCTTCTGCTCCAGCTCTCATTGCAGCTTGAATGGCCATTTTGATAGCTCTCTTATAGTTTATTCTAGCCTCAACCTGCTTCGCTATAGATTCGCCAACAATGTTAGCATCAAGCTCTGGCTTTCTCAGCTCTACTATATTAATCTGAACTTCCTTTCCAGTTAACTTCTTCAACTCCTCTTTTATACGATCAACCTCCGAACCACCTTTACCAATAATTATACCTGGTCTTGATGTATGAATTGTTACCGTAATTCTTTTCAAAGTACGTTCAATGATAATTCTAGAGATACCACCTTTGTTAATACGGGCATTCAAATAGTTACGTATTTTTTCATCCGCAACAACTTTGCTACCATAATCTTTACTTGCGTACCAGTTACTATCCCAGCCTTTGATTATACCTAAACGGTTACCTATTGGATTTGTCTTTTGACCCATTGATCGTTATTTTACGAATTACTGTTATCTAGTTCTTTAATTGGAACTCTATTTTCAACTACCACTGTAAGGTGGTTTGTTCTTTTACGTATTCTGTGAGCTCTACCATGAGGAGCCGGTCTGAATCTTTTTAAGAAAGTACCTTCATCAGAGAATATTTCAGATATGTATAACTTATAGTCGTCTGCACTATAAGCCATGTCTCCTTTATTTTCCCAATTGGATACGGCTGATAGGACAACTTTTGTAGTCCACTCTGAGGCTTCTCTTTTGTTATACTTAAGAATATTTATTGCCTCTTCAACGGACTTACCGCGAATTAAGTCAACCACCATACGCATTTTTCGCGCAGATAGCGGACAATTTTTAAGTTTTGCAACAGCTTTCATCTAGATAAAAGTTTCTATTTTAATTCAATTATTTTCTATTACCTCCATGACCTCTAAAGGTGCGAGTTGGTGAAAATTCTCCAAGTTTATGACCTACCATGTTTTCAGTTACAAAAACAGGAACAAATGTCTTTCCATTATGCACAGCGATGGTTTCACCTACCATATCAGGAATGATCATAGATGATCTTGACCACGTCTTGATAACAGTTTTACGAGAACTATCTTTAGCTTTCTCAACTTTCCTAAGCAGCTTGTGATATATGTAAGGTCCTTTCTTTAATGATCTTGCCATTACTATCCTTTTTTAGTCTTTCTTTTAGAAATAATAAGTTTAGAAGAATACTTCTTCGTGTTTCTAGTCTTTTGACCTTTAGCCATAATACCAGTTCTTGATCTTGGATGTCCTCCAGAAGCACGTCCTTCACCACCACCCATCGGGTGATCAACTGGATTCATCGCCACACCTCTTACTCTTGGTCGCTTTCCAACCCATCTATTACGACCAGCTTTCCCTTTCACTTCTAGACCATGATCTGGATTTGAAGTAGTTCCAATCGTTGCTTTGCATGTCAAAAGAACACGTCTAACCTCTCTTGAAGGCAACTTAACGATCGCATATTTACCTTCTTTACCCATCAATGTTCCGAAAGTACCAGCGCTTCTCGCTAAAGCAGCTCCTCGCCCAGGTGTCATTTCGATCGCATGAATGCTTGAACCCAATGGAATCTCATCTAAATACAATGCATTACCGACAGTTGGTTCACTACCTCTTCCTGATTGCACTTTTGATCCTACTTCTAATTTATCAGGAGCAATAATGTATCTTTTCTCTCCATCAGCATACACAAGTAGGGCTATAAAAGCAGTTCTGTTTGGATCATACTCAATTGACTTTACTGTCGCTGGAATACCTTCCTTAGTTCTATTGAAATCAACAATTCTATATCTTCTCTTGTGTCCTCCACCGATCTGTCTCATTGTCATCTTACCATCATGGTTTCTACCACCTGATTTAGACAACGGAGCGATCAAGCTTTTCTCTGGCTCGACGTTAGAGAGACCAGAAAAGTCAGCACCAACTCTAAAACGAGTTCCTGGAGTAACTGGACTAAATTTTCTTACTGGCATAATCTATTGTATTGTAATATCTTAATTAAAGTTGATCGTAAAGATCAATCGTTTCACCTTCTTCTAATGTAACAATCGCTTTCTTGAAAGAAGATAAATGCCCCTTCAATACTCCACTTTTTGTATTTCTTGATCGAGCTTTCTTAGGCATAATAAGTGTATTGACTCTAGAAACAGTAACGCCATATTGGTCTTCTACCGCCTTGCGAATCTCAATCTTATTGACTGACTTGTTGACTATGAAACTATACTGAGTTAACTTCTCAGAAAGCTTTTCTGACTTCTCAGATATAATTGGTTTTATTAATATTTCCTTTGCCATAATATATATTTTAATATATGTTCGTCTAGTACCTAACTACTAAGCAAGCTTTTCAGCTAAGCTTTTGGCAGCACTTTCTGATATTAGAAGCGTTTTGCAATTTAAGATATCGTAAGCACTCAACTCATTTACATTTACTACCCTTGACTTCTCAGCATTTCTCGCTGACAGATACAAATTCTGATCATGATCTCCGCTTACTAGTAATGACTTCTGATCTACAACCTCGAGATTCTTTAGAACTTCAACATAATCTTTTGTCTTAGGAGCATCAAACTTCATATCTTCAACGACTTTCAAACTTCCTTGAGAAAGCATCTGAGATAAAGCAGAAGCTCTTGCTAGCTGGCTAACCTTCTTATTCAGCTTGACACTGTATGTTCTAGGTCTAGGACCAAACATCCGTCCACCACCTCGGAATACACCAGACTTAATTGAACCAGCACGCGCTGTACCAGTACCTTTTTGCTTCTTAATCTTTCTAGTAGATCCGGTAATTTCACCCTTTTCTTTAGCCTTGTGCGTTCCCTGACGCTGAGCTGCCAAATAAGACTTCACAGCTAAGTAGATTGCATGTTCGTTTGGCTCAATACCAAACACTGCATCAGAAAGGTCAATTGAACGACCTGTACTCTTTCCTTCTTTATTAAATACCTCGATATTCATCGTTGCTATTTTTCAATTAAAACCAATGAGCCCTTATGACCAGGAACTGCACCTTTGATTACTATTAAGTTTTGTTCAGGGAACAATTTTACTACACGCAAATTCTTAATCTTTACACGAGTACCCCCCATTCGACCGGCCATTCTCATACCCTTCATTACTTTCGCTGGGTATGATGCTGCACCAATAGATCCAGGAGCTCTTCCACGATTATGCTGACCATGTGTCGCATCTCCAACTCCTCGGAAACCATGTCTTTTAACAACACCTTGGAAACCTTTACCTTTAGTAATACCTACAGCAGAAACCTTATCTCCTACTACAAATACGTCCTCTACCTTGACTTCGTCTCCTAATTCAGCTTCAATACTTGAATCACGTAACTCTAAAGACTTTCTCTTTGGAGTAGTTTTAGCTTTTTCGTAGTGCCCAACTAAAGCATTACTTGTGTTTTTTTCTTTTGCCGAACCGTAAGATATCTGCAAAGCGTCGTATCCATCAGCACCATCCGCTGATTTTATCTGAGTTACTACATTGGGCTGCGCTTCAATAACTGTACAAGCTATATTAGCTCCAGTCTCGTCAAAGACACTGGTCATGCCAACTTTTTTACCTATGATACCGTTCACTACCTTTTGATTTAAAGATTTACAAATCAAATAACTCCATTTAAGGAGAATATAATTTTAAGAAAATAATGAGATTAGCTGATACAGAATTAAGTCAACTTGACTTGAATATCAACTCCACTTGGTAGTTCGAGCTTGGATAGCGCGTCTACTGTCTTTTGTGTAGGAGTGTAAATCTCGATTAGTCTCTTATGGGTTCTCAATTGAAACTGCTCTCGAGATTTTTTATTGACGTGCGGTGAACGCAAGACAGTAAAGATTTCTTTCTCGGTTGGCAGCGGAATCGGCCCCGAAACAACTGCTCCACTGTTCTTAACAGTCTTTACAATCTTTTCAGTTGACTTATCAACTAAATTGTGATCATAAGAGAGCAATTTAATTCTTATTTTTTGATTCATTACCTTGTTTTATAAATATACCTTATTGAAAAGTTCCGCAAAGATATACAACTTTTCAACTTGGACAATTAAATTTAATTAAACTTTTACCTCACCTTTAGCTTTCGCTATAACCTCTTCAGCTACTCCCTTAGGAGCTGCAGCGTAGTGAGAAAATTCCATCGTACTATTTGCTCTACCTGAAGTAATAGTACGTAAATCTGTAACATACCCGAACATTTCAGACAAAGGCACTTCAGCAGAAATATTAATTGCTCCTCCAGCTCTTGTCTCTTGTCCTTTTGGTAGGCCTCTTCTTCGGTTCAAATCACCAATTACAGAACCAGTATACTCTTCTGGTGTAATAATTTCTAACTTCATGATCGGTTCAAGAAGTACTGGTTTTGCGCTTGCTGCTGCTGCTCTGAAACCTTCTTTCGCACAAAGCTCAAAGGCAATAGGCTTACTATCAACTGCGTGCGTAGCACCGTCATACAACTTAACTTTCATACTATCAATATTGTAACCAGCTAATATACCGTTACTCATCATAGCATTGAAACCTTTGATAATTGATGGGAAGAACTCCCTAGGAATTGATCCTCCAACAATCTTGTTTTCAAACTGAAGAATTGTTTTTCCACTTTTGAAGTCGTCAGAATCAAGAAACTCTTCGTCAGCAGGTCCTAACGTAAATTGCATTTGAGCAAACAAACCTGATCCACCTGACTGCTTTTTCAATCTTTCCGTGTGATCAACTGTTGTTGTGAGTGCTTCTTTGTAGTTTACTTGCGGTGCTCCTTGCGAACAATCCACTTTGAATTCTCTACGTAGTCTATCAACGATAATCTCCAAGTGAAGCTCACCCATACCACTTATCACAGTTTGGTTAGTGTCTTCATCGTATCTCACTTTAAATGTAGGATCCTCCTCAGCTAATTTTGCTAATGCCATTCCCAATTTATCAAGATCTTTCTGAGATTTAGGCTCGATGGCAACTCCGATAACAGGATCGGGGAATACCATACTTTCCAAAACAATTGGATCAGATTGTACACTTAAAGTGTCACCTGTTCTAATATCTTTGAACCCTACACCCGCAGCAATATCCCCTGCCTCTACTCTATCAATAGGATTTTGTTTATTTGAATGCATTTGATAAAGGCGAGAAATACGCTCTTTATTTTCAGATCTAGTATTATAAATGTATGACCCAGCTTCTAGTACTCCAGAATATACTCTAAAGAAAGCTAATCTTCCAACATACGGATCAGTAGCGATCTTAAATGCAAGAGCACAGAAAGGCTCATCATTTGATGGCTTTCTAAATACCTCTTCCTCAGTATTCGGATCAGTACCTTTTACAGCATCTATATCAAGCGGAGACGGCAAAAATGCACAACATGCATCAAGAACAGCCTGAACTCCTTTATTTTTGAACGCTGATCCACACATCATTGGTACAAACTTATTATCAAGTACAGCACCTCGCACAGCAGCAATCATTTCTTCTTCTGTAATACTATTCTGATCTTCGAAGAATTTCTCCATTAGAGATTCGTCATATTCAGCGACAGCTTCCAACAATTTCTCCCTCCACTCTGAAGCTACATCTACAAGATCAGCTGGCATTGGAATTTCATCGTAAGTCATCCCCATATCATCCTCATTCCAAACAATAGCTTTGTTTGTAATCAAATCAATAACACCTTTGAAACTCTCTTCAGCACCAATCGGCACTTGAAGAGGAATAGCAGTAGAACCTAATTTCTCTTCAACATCTTTCACGACATTAAAGAAATCAGCGCCAGAACGATCCATTTTATTTACAAATCCAATTCTAGGAACTTTATAATTATCTGCCAATCTCCAGTTTGTTTCTGATTGGGGCTCAACACCACTTACTGCACAAAACAAGAATACTAAACCATCTAATACTCTTAAAGATCTATTTACCTCTACTGTAAAATCCACGTGACCTGGAGTATCAATAATATTCATTGGATATTCTTGATCTTTCCACATCCACTTCGTCTTAGTAGCAGCGGAAGTAATTGTAATACCACGCTCTTGCTCTTGCTCCATCCAGTCCATGGTAGCAGCACCATCATGAACTTCACCGATTTTGTGACTCATTCCTGTGTAGAAAAGAACCCTTTCAGTGGTTGTTGTTTTACCAGCATCAATGTGAGCAGCGATACCGATATTCCTTGTAAAACTTAAATCTTTAGACATGGTCCTGAGAAGTAATTTCAATAATTAAAAAAATATTTTATTTCACAGTAGATTCTAACTCTACTATCTAAAGTGAGCAAAAGCTCTGTTTGCTTCGGCCATTCTGTGCGTATCATCTTTACGCTTTACAGCAGCACCTTCACTTTTACTCGCTGCTATTAACTCAGCAGCTAACTTTTCTGCTATGCCTTTTCCGCTACGTTCTCTTGAGAAACGGATTAACCATTTCATACCAATAGAAGTTCTTCTTCTCGCAGGAATCTCAGTTGGAATCTGAAAAGTTGCACCACCAATTCTTTTGGAACGAACTTCCACTGAAGGAGTAGCATTTACTAATGCCTTTTGAAAAATCTCATGTGGATTTTCTCCTGTCTTTTCAGCAACGATATCCATCGCATCATAGAATCTTGCAAATGCAACAGTTTTCTTTCCTGAAAGCATTAAGTTATTTACGAACATTGTAATTACTTGGTCACCAAATCGCGGATCTGGAGCAATAATTCTCTTTTTCGGTCTTCTTTTTCTCATGTCAAATTACGATTTGAAGATTATTTTTTAGGGCGCTTAGTCCCATATTTAGAACGTGATTGTAACCTACCATTTACACCAGCGGTATCAAGAGCTCCACGAACGATAGTATATCGAACACCAGGTAAATCCTTTACTCTTCCCCCTCTTATTAAGACAATAGAGTGCTCTTGTAAGTTATGACCTTCACCAGGGATATAAGCAATAACCTCAAGTCCATTTGTCAGCCTTACTTTAGCAACTTTTCTTAAAGCTGAGTTAGGTTTCTTCGGAGTAGTTGTATACACACGAGTACACACTCCACGCTTTTGTGGACAAGAATCAAGTGCTCTAGACTTACTCTTGACGATCACTTTCTTTCGTCCCTTTCTTACTAATTGATTGATTGTAGGCATAACCTAATTTAGTATTTTTATAAAAAATTCGTTCTTATTTATTGTAAATCAACGAGTTACATACCCGAAATGACATACCTCCCTCAAAAGGGAATGCAAATGTAGCACTATTTCTTTGTATTCCAAACGCTTATGTCAATATTTTTTTAATTGAGTTTTACATTTGACAAACTGGTTATTTGAAAAGAATTAAGTTTATGGTAATCATAGGCTAAAAAATCTTATCTCTGTTTAAGATTTGAGTAGTCGACTGTAAAATTGAAACAATAATACCTAAATCTAGGACCATGTATAAAGTCAATATTCGCAAAGCTACATATGACGATATTCCCGCTATATTTAAGCTTGTAAAAGAACTAGCTTCGTTTGAAAAGGCAGAATCCTCAGTTTGGTCCACATTAAAGGACTATGAGGTAAATTTCAAATCAGGATTATTTGGCGTTCATTTAGCAGAAGAGCGATCTGACGTTGTTGGATTATGTCTCTACTACCCAACATTTTCCACATGGAAAGGTAAAATGCTCTATTTGGAAGATTTTATTGTCAGCAGTGATTATCGAAATCATGGAATCGGACAAAAGCTTTACAACGCTTTCATTTCTGAGGCTAAAATTCAAGGTTGTAAATTAGTTAAATGGGAAGTTCTTGATTGGAATGAAGGGGCAATTCGTTTTTACGAAAGAAATGGAGCAATAATCGAAAAGAATTGGTGGGATTGTAAGGTTGTTTTCGAAAGGACTACAAATGACTAAGAAAAATGCTGCATATGTGTACTTTTGGGCGTAAGCCTATTCTTTTCCAAGCTCATTAAAACGTTCAAATCTAAGTCTTTTCTTCTTTTGCTCGATAGTAATCCAAGCGGCATTTGAATCGTGCACAAATTCGAAAGTGACATTTGGATCGAAATCCGAGGTTAATCGATAACTATGTGTGAAAGTCTTATGACCATTCTTATCCAATTTGGTAACAATCGCTTTATCCCCTTGCACAATTTCGTCTAACTTGAAATAAGCTTGATCTCCTACTCCTCCTAAAAAAGACATGTTCTCAGTTGGCTGGAATTCATCTTTCATTACTGATGTTGGAGTGGGTTTCTTAAAAAAGTATGAAACTATTTTCTTTAGAGATTTATCAGTTACGATGTTTGCACCTGATGGAGTAAATTCGTATGAGTCATCATCAGTCCCATAAAATACATTAGCTAAAGGAGATGCAGTGAGTGGGCTCTTCCTATGTAGTCGCTTTCGCTCAAAAGACGATTTCATACCGGCTAATATAGTCTCAAATACAAAACGAGAACAATTTGATGCATCTTTCCCAAAAGGGTCATACTTGATAGAACCTTTGGCGTTCATGCTGCTAATGAAATTGAAGCAACTATCAAAATCGATATTCTGATTTAGACTGACAAACATGGAATCGCCTCCATGTGTTTTCTCTGGGTGCTTGAATATATGCTCAAACAATGCCATTTTGTCAACGATAAATCCATCCTCATCAAATGCCACATGGTAATTAAATCCAACGTCAGGATCAGTCTTGACCATTCTAGTTCTACCATACCCAAAAGGTGTAATATATCGACCAAAGTCTGCGTAATGAATCTTTCCAGATTCTTTATTGATCAGAGCCATGGCAGAGTGGCCAACACAAATCTTACCCTCGTTTACCATTCCCAGCCACTCCATAGGTTTTCGATACCAAGCTGGAATCATAGAAACGAATTCCTCGGGATATGCAAGTATAACAATTGCTCCTGTAGCTTCTTGGACTGACATTAACTATTTCTATTCATCAACAAATCGCATAAGTCTTTTATGGCTTTTTCGCATCTTCAGAAACGCATACAGCGTCAAGATGTGAAATCCCGAGATGATTATATGCTTCCATCAATTGCGTTGCATATTCTTGTACCACTAATTTTTCAAAAATAGCTTTTACTGTTGATATTTTGAATTCCTCTTCCTCTAAAGATTTTGGAACGTTATCAGGATTATAGAGTTCCTTTAAGGTTTGTTTCTGCTCTTCGTCAGCTAGTTCAAAGGCCTTTAGATACAGATATGACTTCTTATTTTGAAGGATGTCCCCTCCAATGCGTTTTCCAAACGTTTTTGCATCTCCGAAGGTATCTAAGAGATCATCTTGCAATTGAAAAGCTATACCAACGTTCTCCCCAAATTTCTGAAGGTGCTCAACATCTTCCTTGCTTGCCCCTGCAGTGATTGCTGCCATCGACAAAGCACAACCCAGCAATACGGCTGTCTTTAGACGAATCATTTCTATATATTCATCTATTGTTACATCAGTTCTCACCTCAAAATCCATATCGTATTGCTGTCCGTAACAAACACCAAGGGCATAGCGGTTGAAACGCGAGAACAATTCTGGGATCAATTCTTTTTGATCCAAATTTGCTACAAATTCGTATGCTTCAATCATCATACCATCTCCAGACAGAATTGCAGTGTTTGTAGAATACTTCACATGCACAGATTGCTTCGCTCTGCGTGCGTCGGCATCATCGATAATATCATCATGCATTAATGTAAAATTGTGAAAAACTTCTATCGCCATAGCAATCTTAAATGCATCCTCATTTAAAGGTGCAAACAACTCATGAGACATGAGCGCCATAGCTGGCCTAGCTCTTTTGCCACCCAGTTTCAGTAAATAGTTTATTGGCTCATACAGATTAACAGGTTCCTTCTTTATACAAATTAGTATAAAGGTGATTTTCAAACTGCTTACGTATATCTGAAAAAGACTGCTGCATAAAATTGAATTTGTGATTTAGGTTTACACACAATATTCTGTCCTTCGTCAAGCGATATCAAGAAATATAAACAATGTAAAAACTTGACAAAGATATTGTATTTTAGCATTTCACAACAGCTAAACCCAATAGCATATGCGTATAATTTGTTTTTTATTTGGACTACTTTTTTTTCTTGCGAGTTGTAATCAAGACAAAAAGGCTACAATGATTATTAAAGGAGGTGACATCTACACGGTAGATACAAACCAGCCAACTGTCGAAGCCGTGGCAGTACTTGACGGAAGGATTGTTGCGATGGGGGACGAATCCGAAATGAACAATTATGCCGATGAAAAAACAGAAATAATAGATGCGACAGGCTCTTTTGTAATGCCCGGGTTTATTGAAGGTCACGGCCATTTCTCAGGCCTAGGTAAAAGTCTCCAAGAATTAAATCTTTTGAAAACAACTAGTTGGGATGAAATAGTAAAATTAGTGGAGAAAAAAGCAAGAGATGCTAAACCAGGTGAGTGGATTACGGGAAGAGGTTGGCATCAAGAAAAGTGGTCAGCCTATCCAGGACAAACCTATTTCGGTTATCCCGACCATAAAAAACTAAGTGCTGTGAGTCCCGACAATCCCGTTATGTTGATCCATGCTAGCGGTCATGGACTATTTGCTAATGCAAAAGCAATGGAGATGGCACAGATAAATTTGGAAACTTTGGACCCCGCAGGTGGCGCCGTTATCAGGAATGATCAAGGAGAAGCAATCGGTGTTTTCGAAGAACGGGCGATGGCAATGATCAGAGATGTACATCAGAACTACTTAAATTCAATTGACCCGGGTGAGCGAGAGGCGCAGTGGGAGGAATCGATAGTTCTTGCAACTGAAGAGTGTCTTCGAAAAGGTGTTACTTCATTTCAAGACGCGGGATCAAGCTTTGAAGAAATCGAGGCCTATACTCAAATGGCAAGGGATGAAACTCTAGGTATTCGCCTTTGGGCAATGATTCGCAGATCTTCAGAAGAAATGGCAGGTAGACTTGCCGCTATTAAAACAATCGACGAAGGTGATCACTATTTTACTTGTAGAGCTATAAAAACCGAAATCGATGGAGCGCTCGGTTCATATGGTGCTTGGCTTTTGGAAAGCTATTCTGACAAACCCAATTTTGTTGGACAGAACACTACTGAACTAAGCGAAGTTAGAGCCATTGGAAAACTTGCTGAGAAAAATGACATGCAATTATGTATACATACGATAGGTGATCGCGGAAATCAAGAAATTTTGAATCTCATCGAGAAAGACTTCCCTCAATCTAAAGATAAAAGATGGCGCATGGAGCATGCTCAGCACTTGGCAGTTTCAGACATCCCTAGATTTGCAGAATTAGGAGTTATTGCAAGTATGCAAGCCATACATTGTACGTCAGATTCTCCATTCGTGGTAGCTCGCTTAGGTGAACAAAGAGCTAGAACAGGAGCATATCCGTGGAGAAGTCTACTGGACGCAGGTGCGGTTGTAACAAATGGCACAGATGCTCCTGTGGAAGATGTAGATCCAATCGCGTCATTTCATGCTAGTGTGACGAGAAAACGTGCTGGAAACTCTGTGGCTTTCTTTCCTGAACAATCTATGACGAGAGAGGAAGCCATGTATAGCTACACTATGGCCAACGCATACGCAGCGTTTGAAGAAGATAACAAAGGCAGCATTACTGTAGGAAAACTAGCAGACTTCGTTATACTAGACCATAATATTGTAACCTGTCCTGAAGATCAGATACTAGATACAAAAGTCTTATACACGATTCTCAACGGCAAAGTAGTCTTTGACGCAAAAGAGATATAATATTTACACCTCTAATACCGCTGCTATTGGTTATTCAACCTTATCCTCGTGGCCTGGGGCATTTGCTGAAGCACTTACTACAAAACCTTATGGAGTTACTGGGACAATCTATGCTATCCTTTGTGGAGGAATGCCTGAAGTGTATTAAAAATAATATCATGATAGAACTATAAAAAGTTACCATACAAGAAAATAACGGACAAAAAATGATTGGTGTCCGCTACCAAAAAGACGGTCAAGCCCAACCGTTTATAATTTTCCATTATTCAGACCTAGATTCTCCAACTGGAAATATTGAATTGAAGGAGGCGGTGAAGGTTTATTTGATGATAAACCAATCCACCCAAGCATCTACTTGATTTACAGAGTTTGGCCTTAGTAAAATCTCTCTTTTGTTATCCAATAAGAACATGGTGGGTGTGCCAAAAACATAATAATCGTTAACTATAGGACTATCCCATTTTTTATAGTCGCACACAGAGATAAAAGGGAAGTCTTTAACAAAACTTCTATAAACTTCTTGTTCTTCATCTAAGGATATAAATACCACTTCCAAATCATTTTCTCTCCATTTCTGGTAGTATTTTGCAATTCCTGGTATTTCTTTAGCACAGGTATTACACCAGCTAGCTCCAAATACAACTAAGGTATATTTGCTTGTAAGATCTGATAATTTTTTTGGGGAATTTTCTGACTTGTATCCTGGCGCAAAATTATCACCATTGAAAACAATATCTGGTGCTGTATTCCCTTTTTTCATAGCACGGTAGGTTTCCAATTGCTTAGCTAAATCACTATTTATGGTGCAACCCACCTCATTTAATACTTTAAGGGCTAAATACTCCGAAGCTTGGAATAAACTATGACGCTCCAATAAATCAAATAGATAATCCGTTACTTCATTTAATCGTTCCTCGTTGGTAATCAATTTCTCTAGCATAGCATCTATTGACCGTTGCATTTCTACAAAAACAGAATCTAAACTTTTACCACTGTTTTCTAGTAACCAAAAATGACTTTCAATGGCATCTTTAAATAAGCCACTTTTGTATAGTCTTTGGTCCGTGTAATCCAATGCTCTGAATGAAGCAATTGTGCTAGGAATTTCCTCCCTGCGGTGCTGTGCAACTGTAGAAACGGAACTAACGAATTTACGCGTAGGTAAAAACCAGCTTACATAACTGTCTTTGGGTAAAAGAGCTAAAAAAGTTGAATCTTCATTTTTAACGCGTTGTTTTTCTTTTTTAATCGCTTGATTGGGAGTTTTCTGAACTAAAAAAAGAGTATCCATGGTATATATTTTCTCTAAATAAGTCCAAGCACTCAATGCTTGCTCTCTTTTTGGATGTTCTATGGCATACTGCTCAAACCATTGGTTTTCTTGCCCTTTGGTTATTTTAATAGTCTCTTTGTAGCTCAATGCTGCTCCAGTTATTTCAATGTCTTCTCCGCTTAGTATTACAAATAATGGCTTTTTATCAGTAGACATCAAGTAGCCCCCTCCATAATCTGCTTTGGAATAATTGAGCTTGAAATTACCATTTTCATCTATGGTGCTAGATGAAATAGAATAGGTTTTTAGTCCATTAAAACCTTCAAGTTTTATGGGCTGCTTAGTGATAAGTTTTAAATTACCCGAAATAGTTTGGGAGAATAAACTACTAGTTAGCAGGACGAAGCAAATTAATAGTGTGCTTTGATATGTTTTTGTCATAATGTTATTTTAAAAATAGGCTGTGACCCAAACATAAATAATCATTAAGGCAACGCACAGAGTTTCCGTTAGCTCGATTGTTGTTGTTCATGTTGGCATTGTTACTGTTAAAGTTGAGGTTGTTGGAGTTGGTTCCATCAACCGTACTGCTCCAATAGTTACAGTTGGACCCAACATTATTAAGCAAACCATTGCTGTTGTTGCGGTTGCCCGCCATGGGCAATAAAACATATCTTTTGCACTTCGCAACACAATAACTCATGCTGAAACTGTTTTAACTTGTATCCTGAAAATACAGGACGATATGTTAGGATTAAATGCTACACACTTCCTACGTTTTTTTTATTTATTCGCTTGAACTCCGGTAGCGTATTTTTGCCATGAAGTTAATTGCTTGGACAATTCTTCTACTTGTATGTTTAAGGCCACAAACCCTTTCATTCCAATTACTTTTAAATCTTCACAGATACGAAGCAACAAACGAACTACTTATATGTTCTGTCTCGCGTTATCAATGTATTGAGTTCGCGTTTCTTTTTTACTTTGATTCGATTTGTAAATATTAATTAGCAAATCGCTTATCAAAGTGTCAGTCCTTAAGGCAACGCACAGAGAGTCCGTTAGATCGAGTGCTGCTGAGCATGATGGCATAGTCACTTTTAAAGAAGAGGTAGGAGGAGGAGGTACCATCAACCGTACTGCTCCAATAGTTACCGTAAGACCCAACATCACTGAGCGAACCATTGTTGCTGTAGCGGTAGCCCGCCACTTGCAATTTCAATGGTGAAGCAAAAGCACCGGCTGCATCATCACTAATCCAACTGTTATGCTCTGCATCTAACTCTGTAAAAGTGGGTAAACGATAACCACTTGGGCAAGGATTGTTGGTACCATTTACGCCCTGCCATAAATTACCATTATGTGGGCTGCGCCAATCGAAAGGAGAAGCGTCAGGAGTTATAAATTCTCCATGTCCAGGTTGATCAGTACTACTTAAAGTACTTGTAGTTGAAGAATTTCTGCAATGATGTCCATCAGCTCTTCTTCCCCATTGGTATAAATCTCCATAAGCATCAGCATCTGTGCTGCTAGTTGCTACTTGTGAAGCACCTAAATTTCTATCCATCCATGTTTTTCCAGTTGTAGGGTTAATAACGTCTACTATTGCTGTTGGGGTGCCTGTACAATGAACGTTTACGAAAGGTGTATTAGCAGCACTAATTCCTGGTATAATTACAAAACCTCCATTTTGTAAATACAAAGTATCACCTGTTGTAGAAACAGATAAATTTTGTAACTCATTGGTAGCGTCATCATCATTTAATATTGTAACATAACCAGCATCATTAGTAAAGGCACTAATATTTGTAGGTTTATTATTTAAATCATCATAATCTCCTGAAAATGTGTTTTCAGCAGTTTTAGCATGCATTGCATAAGGCACACTCAAAAGCTGACTTGTTCCAGTTATGGTATAAGTACTTCCTCCTGTTGGATCTGTTTCTGTTTTAATAAAATATGGACCATTTGCCCAGTCTATCGCAGAAAAAGACCCGAGCACAATAGTTCCTGAACCTATTTCCATACTTGCAAGGCCATTAGCATTAGTTGTTAGGGTTTGTGTTTCAGTATAAACGGATGGGTCACTTGCTGATCCTTGCAGAATACTAATTTGCATACTTACAGACTGGTTAGATACTAATTTGTTATTTGCATCGCGAATTACCGCCTGGTAACTCATGGCATTTGGAGCTTGTGAAAAAGCTACTAAGGATGCAAAAATGAATGTTAAAAATGCAAATGTTTGTTTCATATTTATTTGTTTTTGATCACTTGGAAAGTTTTTATGTTTTTGCTCTGGTTGCTTGTTATGTTTACGTAATAAGAACCAGCTGTATAATTACTAAAATCTAATTGCGTTTGGTGATTTGTTAATTTGCCATTAGACAAAAGCTTACCTGCCATATCCAACACTTTGTACTTATAGTCCTCTTTCAATTCATTAACACTCAAAACCAACAGATCAGTTGTTGGATTTGGATAAACGCTAGCTTCAAGGTTGAAATTAGTTTCATTTACACCTGTTGTAGCAGAGATTGTATAAGCTTGTTGTACACCAGCTGATACTGAACCATTAGTACCTGATGTTGTTTTATATGCTACTTGACCGACAGTATAGCTTGCGGTTCCTCCAGTTCCAGTTGCATCACTTCCTGAAGCACTAACTGCAACTTGGGAATAAATCACACTTGCTGAAAAGAAAGTGATTATAAAAAAATATTTTCTCATTTTTATTTAGAATTAAATTAAAATACTAAAATACTAAAATAAAGAAAATTAACTTTTTAAAATTACCATATAAGCGTTTTGGTTGAATATCTTTAGATTATCAATATTTAAAAGGCAGCTTCAATAGAACAATACAGAAAAAACAATAGAAATGTGGTAAAGCATATAACGATGAACAAGTGTTGGTAAATAGGGAAACACTGTACCATATTGCAAAGCATCACTTGAAAGATCTTCGAGAAAATCGATATGATGATCCTAGTAAAATCAATTCAACTTTCAAACATAAGATAAAACAGTTTCCAAACCCATATTGAGTTTAGAAGCTACATGATTATCCTTTATCCTTTTCTTGTTGTTCTTCTATTTTGATATTGTGCATTGTGGTTTTTAGTTCCGAAATGAGTTTTAAATCATTATTTTTGTGTTCATTAGGGTTCTATAACAGTTGCATCTGCTCCACTTTACAAACTTTAAAATTACTGCTATGTATAACGGTATTCTTCACGCACATTCGGGACTTCGATGGATTGCATTACTACTATTAGTTCTAACAGTAGTCATTAGCTTGCTTAATTGGATGTCCAAGAAGCAAGATATGTCTAAAACCGTAAAAGGAATTTTTAGAGCAAACACAATGTTTATTCATATTCAACTACTCCTTGGTCTAGTCCTACTTTTCATTAGTCCGAAAGTTAATTTCTCGCTAGACTCATGGAGTAATGCAGCCGTTCGTTTCTACACAATGGAACATTCACTCATGATGATTATTGCTGTTGTTCTAGTAACTATTGGTGGAGCGAAAATGAAAAGGGTAGAAAACTACACTGGAAAGTATAAAACCATGTTAATCTATAATGCAATTGCATTATTAATAATTTTTGCAATGATTCCTTGGCCTTTTAGAGGATTAGGTGCAGGTTGGTTTTAGATGTTAGCACAGCTTTTCTATTTCGATTGCTTAAACATTTGTAGAGCAAGGAGAGCTAATTTGATTTCCATTGAATTCTCTCGATGTTGCCACTTGATGGGATCTGACTTGTATTTCTACACTTCGGCATAATTACTTCCAAAGAATCGCTCTTCCTCAGAATCAAATATTTTCATGTAATCACCTTTAGTTGGCAAACCTATACGATAGACTTCACGTGGTGCTTCGGTAAGATTTGCAATACAAACTGCATTTTGGTAAGCAGTCCTGAACATAAAGTGAATATAAACGTGTGTGTTTAGGATACTCTAAGATGGATGTACAGTCTAAGGCAGCTTACGCCAAAAAGCAATAATAAGACATCATTATTCTAAGTGAATATCTTTTCTGCTAACTGTTGATGCTCCTAAAACATATGAGTAGATTTGCTTTCAATATTAAAATAACCGAGTATGAACTTTAAGTTACTTACATTCTATTTACTAATTGCATTGTTCGTTGCATGTGCACCGCAAACAACCAAGGAAGTTGTTGAAGTAGTGAAAGAAAGTACACCGCCATTAACTGCAGAAGAAAAAATGTGTAGAACATTCTCTCAACTCGGAAATCGAAGCGAAGAAGCACTTACCGCTTTTGTTCTGTATAAGGATCAAGTTAAAATGGGCAACTTTGAAGAAGCATACCCACTATGGAAACAGGCCTTTAGTTTAGCTCCTAAAGCTGACGGAAGAAAGACTTACCACTATGACGATGGTGTCAAAATTTATGCCCACATGTTTAACAAATCTACTTCAGAGGAAGAAAAGTCCATGTGGGTAGATTCAGTCAAATACCTGTATCAAAGAAGAAAAATGTGCTATGGAGATGAAGCTGTCCTTTCCGCTAGAGAAGGTTTTGATATGTATTATACATTTAAAAAATCAGTTAGCGACAGCTACATCCTAGATCTATTCAAAGTAGCCTCTGATAGTCTAGGTCAAGAAATTCCCTATTACGCAATTAATCCGTTTTCAGCCATGTTGGTAAACATGATGGGAAATAAATCTATAGAATCTTCGGTTGCTAGCAAATACGCGTTGATTCTTTTAGATGCTATCGAATATGGCAATGAGACTTGCGGAACAGAGTGTGAACCATGGATAATAATCAATGGATATGCTCTCGACAGACTAGAGGCTTTAGAAGGTTATCCAGATTTCTACCCATGTGAATACTACAGCGAAAAGTACTATCCTGAATTCCTAGCAAATAATACTGATTGTGAAATCATAGAAAAAGTTGGAATACGATTAAGAAGGGGTGGATGCTCCTTGGAAGGTGAAGAATTACAAGCGATTTCTGAAGCTTATAAAGCCAATTGCAAATCTGAAAACACAATAACTAAAGGACCACTTTCGGAAGCTTATAGATTCTATAGAAATGGTGACTATGCCAATGCTATTACTAAATTCGACGAATACCTCAGTACCGAAACAGACCCCGAAAAGAGCGCAAAAACTCAGCTAATCGTTGCGAAGATATACTATAGAGATATCAAAAATTTTCCATTAGCAAGAAAGTATGCACGTAAAGCGGCATCTAGTAAACCAAATTGGGGTGAACCTTATATCCTAATAGGAAAACTGTATGCCTCATCTGGACCGATATGTGGTCCTGGAACAGGTTGGGACTCACAAATCGTTACTTGGCCAGCAATTGACAAATGGCAATATGCAAAGAAGATTGATTCATCAGTTGCTGGTGAAGCAAACAAGTTGATCAATACTTATGCTAAGTATATGCCTGCAATCGAAGAAGTCTTTAGCAGGCCAAATGTAAAAGAAGGTGGCCCATTCTACGTGGGTTGTTGGATAAAAGAAAACACAAGCGTCAGAGCAGCAAAGTAAATATTATGATCCCCAAATCAGATGAAGATTATCAAATTGCGCTAGAAGGAATGAGTTTTCATGCATATCATGGAGTTTATCCTGAAGAACAAAAAGTAGGAAGAACTTTCAAGGTTTCAGTATATCTAGATTGTAAGTTGTTTATAGACGGCAGCGATGAGCTAGGAGAAACATTCAACTATGAATGGATCTACGAAATTGTAAAGAGTGAAATGGAAGAACCGAAAAAACTTCTGGAAACACTCATTTACAACATCAAAAAGAAAATACTAGCACAAAGCGATGTTGTCAAGGGCGGTCTGATAAGAATTCAAAAAGAGGGCCTACCACTTGGAGGCAAAGTTGCTCGTAGCGCAGTAGAACATCGCTTTTTGCGCTAACATATCCATTCTACTTTTCATCAAATTGAAGATTAATGACTTCACCAATCTTGTGACAATATCAAAACACCGTTTGAAATTGTTTTCGAATACCCTTTAATACTTCTGTAACATAATTCATGGCTCGATTAGCATAATTTTATTTTTAAAAACCTAATTTAGCCAAACGAAAAATCAGAAAGTACATGAGTAAAGTAGTCGATGCCTCGAGCAAACAATTATTTGGACATCCCGTCGGATTATATGTTTTATTTTTTACGGAAATGTGGGAACGCTTTTCCTACTATGGGATGCGAGCATTACTTGTTCTTTATCTGGTACGGGAAGCAACAGCGGATAACCCTGGTTTAGGCTGGACCGATGGAGAAGCATTAGCACTTTATGGATGGTACACAATGTTTGTTTACGTAGCCTCAATCCCAGGCGGATGGATAGCAGATCGATTTTTAGGTCAAAAGAAATCAGTCCTTTATGGAGGCATACTCTTAGTCATTGGACATGGAATACTGGCTGTGGAAGCCATGTGGGCATTTTATGCTGGACTAGGATTTATTATTGCCGGTGTGGGGATGTTGAAACCCAATATTTCTACCATGGTAGGTGGTCTATATAAGCAAGGAGACATACGTCGTGATAAAGGATTTACAATATTCTACATAGGAATAAATTTAGGAGCATTTCTTTCAAGCATTCTTGTCGGTACCGTTGGAGAAGTTTATGGATGGCACTATGGTTTTGGTTTAGCTGGAATAGGAATGCTACTTGGATTGTCTGTGTATCTTTTCGGACAACCTTATCTCAAAAACGTGGGAAATTTCTTTGGAACATCTGTCGATCCAGAGGAAAAGGCAGCTATGCAACGTCCGTTAACTAAAATTGAAAAAGATCGAGTTGTAGTCTTACTAGTGAGTTTCTTATTGGTAATCGTATTCTGGGGAGCTTTCGAGCAAGCTGGAGGACTTATGAACATATATGCGAGCGAAAATACAAATCGTATGCTAATGGGATTTGAAGTTCCTGCTACATGGTTCCAATCACTAAATGCATTTTTTATCATTGTATTAGGTACTTCAGTTGCTGCATACTGGGCAACTCGTAAATTGAAAGGCCAATTATCTACTGGACTGTTCAAAATGATCATGGGATTGGTCATCATGGGAGCCGGATTCTTCTTCATGACTGCTGCCTCAGCAGAATATGCAAGTAATGGTTCATCTGCAATGTATTGGCTCGTCCTAGCGTACTTATTCCACACAGTAGGTGAGCTATGTATTTCTCCTGTGGCATTGTCTTACATTACTAAGCTTGCACCATTAAAGTATGGGTCAATCATGATGGGTGTATATTTTGCAATGACAGGTTTTGGAAATAAACTGGCAGGTCTTCTTGGTGAATCATCTGAGAGACTAGGAGAAATGACAATCTTTACTGGAATAGCCGTTTTCAGTATTGCTTTCGGTCTACTAGTCTTAGTCTTCCGTAAAAAATTGGAGGCCCTTACACATGGTGCAGAAGACGATGAGAGAGAAATGCTCGAACAAGAAGGATATGAGATCTCTGATCCAAGTATTAATTAGAATCCATAATTAGTTTATAAATAACAACGAACAACTAAATAATTGTAAGAATATGAGTGAGAAGACAGCAAGCATGTTTGATAGTAAGGTACTAGGCCACCCAGCTGGTTTATTTGTTTTGTTCTTCACAGAAATGTGGGAACGATTCTCTTACTATGGAATGAGAGCGATACTAGTACTATTCCTAATCAGTTCAATCGGAATTGGCGGATGGGATTGGACCACAAAAGAAGCATTAGCTCTCTACGGAACATACACTTCGATGGTATATCTAACACCGATTTTAGGAGGTTATCTGGCAGATAAGCATATTGGATATCGGACTGCCGTCATATGGGGAGCGATTATTATGACTTTAGGCCATGCCTCAATGGCTCTAGAATTTGCAAACATATTCCTTTATATAGGGATCGGACTTTTGATAATAGGGAATGGATTATTTAAGCCGAACATTACATCAATTATATCAAACATGTACAAAGATACTCCAGAAAAGAAAGATGGAGCGTACACGATATTTTACATGGGTGTGAATGCCGGTGCTTTTCTAGGAATTATGCTTTGCGGCTACATTGGAGAGAAAGTATCTTGGTCATATGGTTTCGGGCTTGCAGGTATCTTCATGTTTTTGGGTATGCTTCAATTTTTGTTCGCTCAAAAGATCTTCGGAGATATAGGCTTAGCTCCAGAAAAAGAAACTCCAGAAAGTGAACCTCAATTGGAATTTGAAGGAGATAGATTAAATCCATTTACAATGTTTGACAAAGTTCTAATGGTGCTTGCTGCATTTATTGGACTTTCTTGGATTATTAATGATCCAGTATCAAAAATTGGTGGTGTGAATTTCCTAGAGTTTGGCGGTACTGACTATTCAAGCTATTATATAATCACCGGAGTCATCGCATTTTTAGTCTTAATAATCTCAAGAATTATCAGATATCCTGTGCAGACGCGAGATAGAATGATTGCAATTGTAGTATTTGCAGTTATGACTGTCATATTCTGGGCATGTTTTGAACAGGCGGGTGGTTCCATGACTATCTTCGCAAATGATTATACTGGTCGAATCATGGCAGGTAGTTGGTCAACAATTTTCAATGTAGTCAATATACTAATTACGGTAGTACCTATTGCGATTATCACTTGGGTGCTCTATCTTTTGTTCAAAGTAACATTCAAAAACTATGCTTTAAGCAATATCTTCTTGGGATCAAGTTTTGTGATTATTTGGGCTTTGGTCTTTTGGATGATTAATCGAAATTTCAATTCAAATGCTCTTGTAGTAGGATTTGACACGATGGAAGTTATTGATGCTGATGGCGAAAAGAGCTTCGTCAATGTGACTGAGTCAACTACACTTACAGGAGATGAAGTTTTCACTACAAAAGAAGAAACAATCATAGAACCTGTAGACTTAGCAGTGGGCGACAAATTGAACATCATGGAAGTTAGAGGAAATTACATTTTCCTAAGTGATGAAAAAGCAGATATCGCCCGTACTAAGATTCTCGAATCCGGCAAGAAATCATCAATTATACAGGCTACCGTAAAAAGGATCAAAGAAAATGAAGTCGAAATACCAGCTACGTGGTTTGGTATTCTAAATTCTCTATTTATAATTATGTTTGCTCCGCTGTTCTCCAAATGGTGGGAAAGTAAGTACAACCCTAGTGCCGCTTCCAAGTATGGTTTCGGTCTTATTTTACTCGGTATTGGATTCGGAGCGCTTGCGCTTGGTTCGATGGGAATTGAATCAGGAGCTAAAGTAGCATCAGTAAGCATCATATGGCTGATCTTGGCTTATCTTTTCCATACTTTAGGTGAACTTTGTTTATCTCCAGTTGCTTTATCATACATAAGTAAGTTGGTGCCTGGTCGGATGATAGCGTTGATGTTTGGTGTCTGGTATATCGCAATTGCCATCGGTAACAAAACTGCGGGAGTAATGGGTGGAAAGATCGAAGAAATAACGAGCCAATTTAGTCTCACAACATTCTTTTTGATCTTTACGATTGTTCCAGCAGTTCTTGGTTTATTAAGTATCCTTGGTAGCCCACTACTTAAAAAGTTGATGCATGGTGTAAAATAAAGCCTTATGATACTTCTTCTTCGATTGATTACAGCTGGCTTAGCAGCCTACTTTATCTATATGGTATATCAATGGTGGAATGATAATCATTCACTCTATGTTACCTGTCCACAGTGCGAAGGGGCCGGTGTTTGGCATGTTGTAGGAACAGATGAAGAAGACAAATGCATCTTGTGCAGAGGGGAAGGAAAAATCGAACGTGAACTTTAAGGAAACCAATAGTGAAATCAGAACTGGTGTTATTCGCTTCTGCTTGAAAGGTGAAGAACTAGAATTGCATCCATTTGGCTCCATATTCTGGATAAGTAAGAAATGCCTTCTGGTTTCCGATACACATTTCGGAAAAGTAAGTCATTTTCGTAAAAATGGCTTGGCGGTCCCTTCGGCAGCAATTCAACAAAATTGGGATAGATTGACAGCCTTAATAGATCATTACAAACCCAATGAATTAATCTTTCTGGGAGATCTATTCCACAGCAGCCATAATAATGAGTGGGAGACTTTCCAAATGGTAAGCGACACCTTCTATGAGGTCAAACTGATACTAATTGAAGGTAATCATGACATCCTGGCTCCTCATCTGTATTCTAAAGCAAACATAGAAGTGCAGGAAACTCTTGTTCGTGGGCCATTAATTTTCTCTCATCATCCGCTGGACTCGGAATCCCACTACAATATTCACGGTCACATTCACCCCGCAGTCCAACTCCAAGGATCTGGAAGGCAAAACATGAAAGTACCTTGCTTTTATTTTGGTCAAGACTACGGTATTATGCCAGCTTTCGGAAATTTTACCGGAACTGCTATTATTCCTGTGCGAGAAGGAGACCACGTCTTTGCCGTAACTCCGAGCTCAGTTATCAAACTTTCTTAGATTTCGGTGGGTCAAGTCCAAAAGAGTTGAATGAAAGTTAACTATATGGCATAAAAAAACCTTCTCGAAAAACGAAAAGGTTTCTAGTGGTACCTCCCAGATTCGAACTGGGGACTCATGGATTTTCAGTCCATTGCTCTACCAACTGAGCTAAGGTACCTCCTTGCTTTTTACAGCGAGCACAAAGTTAGATTTCTTTTTCTATTTTACAAGACAGTAAAGCAAAAAAAACAGAAATTCCTACTTGTATTTTCGATAAAGCTCACATACTTCTTTCTATATCATTAATGTTAATATCTAGCCAACAAATAATCAGGTACTTAGATAGTAGCGTTCCTTGACTTTGGGGCTGAAGATATATATCATAAAGCCTAGCGATAAAAGCATATAGGAAAAAAACAGTATTCTAGATCCGTCAAATAGACCGTCAAAAAACCAAATCTCCCAAATCAAGTAACTAAGTATATAAACCATCCACTTAAGAGCTTCTCCCACAAATGCGATCTTACTTCCATCAAGAATACTAGTAAATGTAAAGATTGAAACAAACAAAAACCCTCCAAACCACATCACTTGCACAACAGAAAAATCAGACATCCTATTGAATACTAATAGCATTAAGCCCAAGTGAATAAATAATTGCGTCCAAGCAAAAGTCTTTAAAACGAGCCCCTTCTCCGAATCGTATTTCTGGTAAGAATAAACATCATCAATCGTATACTCTGGAAATCGTTCAGCAACGTCTTTTGGGCGAAAGCCCGTCGGTCTAAACCAAAGTGTAAGTTTATCTCTCCATGAATTTGTGTGCCACGCATCTCTAATCAGTAGAAGAAGGTGCTGAAAATTAATAATGATAGGATTCCAAGTCCTAACTGGCCGCTTGACACCGTAAACAGGTGTAACGTCCTCCAATTCCTCTTGATAAGTTCCAAAAAGCTTGTCCCAAATGATGAAGATAGCAGCAAAATTACGGTCTAGATATATGTCATTTATAGCATGATGCACTCGGTGCGCTGAAGGAGTAACAACGATATGCTCTAGAAAGCCCATTTTATTGATCAGTTGCGTATGGTACCAAAACTGAGCAAATAAGTGCAGCGGTGCTACAGTCGCTACAACAATCGTTGGAACACCTAGCAAGGCCATAGGTATATATAAGAATATGAAAATATTAGCAAGGTTTGAAATCGGTTGTCTAAGGGCACATGCTAAATTGAAATCTTCGCTACTGTGATGAATAACGTGTCGATTCCAGAAAATATTGATACGATGTTCCCACCTGTGTGACCAATACTGAGCGAAATCCTTTAAAATAAAAACAACAACGAATGTCAGAACTCCAACTGGCATGGATATGAAAGCTATATAGTCTACTAACCAATCATAGGAAACGATAATAATGGTCAAGCCTAAAACATCCTTGATTGTATTTGTCAATCCGGAGCTCAAGGAAGAGACCACGTCTACGGAGCGTACAACCTTCTTGTGCAGGAGTACAGCAATTACCCATTCAATTCCGATCAATAAAACGAAAATCGGAATCGCAATATTTAGAATCTTAATGTAGGCTTCCATTGCCCAAATTTATAAAAAAATTGGCACGCAAGTTCACTGCAAGTTTAATAAAAAAACAAACGCTTCTGCCTTTTTGGCACTTAAAAATCGGATATTATGTCATTTTGTCATCTAAATTTGGTTGAATTTGACATTTTTTCAGCTAGAAACTCAGTGGAACAGCTTTTGCAAATGTGGTATCAAGAATGCAAGCGAAAAAGTTGAATCGAATTCAATAAAACTTGCTGGAACTGAAAAACATTATAAATCAAAAATAAATAAATAGATGATTACTTTAAGAAACAGAAATACTAGACCAACGAACATGCTATGGGATCCATTTTTCGTAGGACCAAGAAGAGTAGTTTCTAGACCGGTACACGCTCCCACTTCTAGAATACATACAAATATTGTCAAGAATGAAAATGGATTTCAAATTCAGTTGGCTGCACCAGGTTTTAAGAAAGACCAGTTCAAATTGGAAATTAAGGACGAAAGGTTAGTCATTAGCTTACAAGTAGAAAAGTCAAAAACACAAGATGAAAGTAAAACTGAGTCTCACAATACAAAAGTTCTCACAAGAGAATTCCAGTTTCGTGCTTTTGAAAAGAGTTTCATCTTACCAAAAGATATCGACTTGAATGAAATAAAAGCAACCTACGATGCAGGTATCCTAAGTGTCGACCTTGCAAAGAAAGCAACATTCGTCAAATCTGTGGAAATTCATTAATCAACTATAACATTAACTGACAATCAAAATCTATAATAATGAAAACGTATGACAATCCATTTAGTCTAGCAGTCGATCAATTCCTTAATCACAATCTTTCTGATGTATTGGGAGTAGATCTTGCGACCAAACGTCCATTTGCTAATATGCATGAAGAAAATAATCAGTTTGTTCTTGATATTGCAATACCCGGTGTAAAAAAAGAAGATATCAATATTGAAGTTAAAGGGGACATGCTAAAAGTTTCAGCTGAAACGAAGCAAGAAACTGAAAACGAGGATAAAGAGAATTCGTTGATAAGAAGAGAATTTAACTATAGTTCATTTGAACGAACATTTCGACTCGATGAAACAGCAAATAAAGAGAAGATCAGTGCCGCATACGATGCAGGTTTACTAACTCTGACGATTGCAAAAAAAGAAGAGGCCGTGGATCACGGACCGATCAATATAAAGGTGTCCTAATTTTCAATATTAGGAAATAATGACAAGCAGCCGAGTTATTGCATAGAAGAATCAATAAAGTTAATAGGGATGTTTGGTTGAGTAATGCTCTAGAGCATGAAGCCCTTGTAAATTTGCAGGGGCTTTTTTGTTTAATAATTTCACCAAAGTTAAAAGCAAAGAAAAAGCAGAACGTCAAGTCTTGATGTTCTGCTTTTTATAATTTCAACCTATAACCAGTACTAGAGAATTTCTTCCTCAGAAAAAGAATCCTGTTCAACATTTCCATCCAGCACCAGTGTTTTTGCTATCATATCATGTACACCCTGCTTCTTATCTGTGAACAGAATAATCAAATAGCCTATTCCCATTGTGAATCCATTAATTACACGACCAATCATTCTGACAAGAGCTTTCGAAAGCGTTAATCGTTCACCAAGTTCATCAGTAACGTAAATCTTCATTGCTCGCTTCCCTAGAGTTGCTTGAAACTTACTGCTATGTTGAAGCACAAAATAAAGAAAGTACGCTGCGTAGTATAATATGATGAATAAAAAGATAACACCTACAGATCCTGCAACAGCAGTAACAAGTTCTTCTTCGCTGGCATCTTCTCCCAGCGCTACCAAGCTCATAACGGTTGGTATAAATGTAAAAGCGCCAATAATCACTGCTCCTACTCCCAGGATTACTCCATCAATAATTGCCGCAATCAATCGTTTGACGGGTTCTGCAAAATTTGTCGGTCCATTCATAATTTCTGTTTATGTTTTGAAATGCACGAAAATCAAATATGATTTCCTAAAAATCGAAATATCGATGAACATTGCCAAATACTAGATTAACCTGCACTAGTCGTCATGAGATGTTTGTCCGTTCATGATCTTCTGTTGATGATTAATCGATTCTTGATGCACGGCTCTGAACAACCGTCCTACGAATTCTTCACTGAGTCCCTTACCTGTACCTTTTGAAATCGATTTATCCAAAATCTCATTCCATCTTGCTGGTTGAAGAATAGGCAAATCATTTTGTTTTTTATAATTGCCAATATCATCTACAAGACGCATTCTCTCATGAAGAATCTTCAAAAGTTGATCATCCAATTTATCAATCTTCGAACGAGCATCTTCAAGAGCTGCTTTGGAAAGAGCTTTGTTCATTTCAATTCCACGCAGATGAAGAGCATCTGTTAATTCTTTGAATTGAGCAGGAGTAATCTGCTGTTTTGCATCACTCCAGGCCTCGTCTGGATTGTGATGAACTTCAGTCATAATTCCATCATAATTGAGATTCAATGCTTTCTGAGCGACATCTTGAAGAATATCACGACGACCGCAGATATGACTATTGTCACAGATAATCGTCAAGTCTGGAAATCTTCGTTTTAGCTCTATAGGAATCTGCCACATCGGTTTGTTTCTATAATATGTCTCTCCATAACTAGCAAAACCTCGATGTATAGCACCAATTTTTGTTATACCTGCCTTGTAAATTCTCTCTATCGCTCCGATCCACAATCCTAAATCCGGATTGATTGGATTCTTGATCATCACCGGGATATCAACGCCCTTCAAAGCATCCGCAATTTCTTGGACTGAAAAAGGGTTTACAGTCGTCCGAGCTCCGATCCATAGTGTATCAACACCATGATAAAGACACTCTTCAACGTGCGTTTTATTGGCGACCTCCGTAGTCGTTTTTAATCTGGTCTCTTCTTTCACACGACAAAGCCATTTCAAGCCCACGGAGCCTACTCCCTCGAATGAATTAGGACTCGTTCGTGGCTTCCATATGCCCGCACGAAAAAGATCAACTTCTTGTTCTTTTAGAGCGTGGGCAATTCCCAGAACTTGTTCTTCCGTCTCTGCGCTGCAGGGTCCAGCAACGACTACTGGACGCTTATTATACATTTTCTTAATTTCCATATTCTTGCTAGTGTGGGCTCGAGGCCCAAAATTAATTTGTAGATTTTATGATGGATTTAATATCTGTTTAATTTGCTTCAAGCATTAATTTTTCAAAGGATTCGAAATCTTTCTTAATGAGAAGCGATCGAAATTTTGATAATACTGTGATATGCTCGTCTAAGACATCTAACAAAGCATCTCTATTTTGTTCAAAAATTGACACCCAAGTTGAGGGATTAGACTTGGCTAGTCTCACACTTGATCTGAATCCACCACTTGCTAGCTGGAAAATTTGTTCCTCGCTTTGCTCTTTATGTAGGACCGTAAGTGCCAATGCAAATGCACTTATATGCGACATATGACTTACATAGGCAACGTGAATATCGTGCTCATCTGCCTGCTGATAAAACAATTTCATGCCAATTTGACTTAATAGATTTTGTACCATCTCCAGTGCATCTTCATCGCTATCTTCAGCATTGTAAATAACATTGTGCGCCCTATCATATAGACCAGCAACAGATGCCTCAGGTCTTGAAAACTCAGTTCCTGCCATCGGATGACACGCAACATATCTTCCTCTTTTCGGGTGATTAAGGATACTCTTTATTATCGACGCCTTAGCACTTCCTACATCAAAAACGACCTGATTCTCAATTGAGTTCATTACACTAGTTAGCAACTTTTCTATTGAATCTACTGGTGTTGCTAGCAATACTATATCGGCATATTTTATAGCATCGTCCAAATCTCTTATTTCATCAACAAGATTCATTTCCATCGCGATCTTTTGATGTTCTCTATTGTTATCAACTCCTATAATCTTAGAAGAGAATCCTTTACCTTTAAATGCTTTAGCAAAAGAACCACCTATTAGTCCTAAACCAACAATTGCTATGATTTTATCTTTACTTTCCACTTGATTCATATTTTAGAAATTCATAACGCTGATGATACTTTTGCTTGCTTCTTCGATGAGCTCAACGGGTTCACACAGTGACCAACGCACATACATTTCTCCATTTGAGCCAAAAACTCTTCCCGGAGGTGCGAATACACGACACTCGTTCAAAAAGAAATCAGACGCTTCGTCACCATTCTTAAACTTCTCAGAAACTTTGGACCAAACAAATAATCCTGAAACATCCTTGTCATAAGAAAAACCGATTCGGTCCAGCATATTCCAAATAATACTTCGGCGCTCTTCATATGTTCTATTATTCATTTCGTACCATCTAGGATCAATATTCATAGCTTCTATCGCTGCATACTGGATAGGTCTAAAAATTCCCGAATCCATATTGCTTTTAAATCGAAGTACCGCATTTATAATCTCTTCAGATGAAATCGCCATACCGATTCTCCAGCCAGACATCCCGTGTGACTTACTGAGCGAATTCAGCTCGATGCAACAGTCTTTTGCCCCCTCAATTTCCAGAATACTTCTACGTTCATCATTAAGTATAAAATTGTAAGGACTATCACTACCAATCAAAATATTTTGGGCTTGACCCAAAGTAACCAAAGCCTCCATAGTCTCAAAACTCATCTTTGTTCCAGTAGGCATATGCGGACTATTAATCCAAATAATCTTTGTTCTGTCAGTCAGCTTACACTTTATATCTTCCATGCTTAGCTGAAATTGATTCTCCTCCGTAAGGTTGTAGTGAATTACTTTGGCACCCGCCAACTCAGCCGCAGAACTGTATACAGGGTAGCCGGGATTCGGAACAAGAACTTCGTCTCCGGGATTGAGAAATGCCATACTTATATGCATGATACCTTCTTTTGACCCAATAAGCGGTAGAATTTCGTGAGAAGGGTCTGCAGTAACATTAAAATATCTCTTGTAGTACGAACTTATAGCTTCCCTGAAAACCATTGCACCTCGATACGATTGATAACCGTGCGCTTTGGGATCAAGGCTATCTTCATTCAAAGCATTGATCACACTTGCAGCAGGCGCTGTATCAGGCTTGCCGATTCCGAGATTCAAGATGTGAATGCCTTCTGCTTCCATTCGAGCAATCTCCATAAGTTTGAGCGAAAAATAGTATTCGTCAATTTTCGCGATCCTATCTGCTTTCCTAACTATCATAATAGATTCCTTTATTGTAGTGTCCCAAAACATGTAAACTAGCCACTTGATCTTCCAAAGTGTCTATCAATGCCTTGATATTATTATTTTCCAAAATAAAATCCACGAAGAAGAAATAATTCCAAACCTTTCCAACAATTGGAACTGATTGAATTTTTATGAGATTACATGACCTTCGTGATAATTGATCTAAAACTTTACTCAACGAACCGGTTTCATTTGCCAGTGAGAAGCATATGGAAGCCTTATTTCTCTGCTCATCATAACTTGCTTGATCTGTTTTTCTAGACAAAATCAGAAAACGAGTAAAATTCTGCTTATTTGTTTCAATTTCCTCTGCTAAGACTTCTAATCCATAAGTCTCTGCAGCAAGTTCACTTGCTATTGCTGCTCTCTTGCCTTTCTGACCTTCAACGATTTCAGCTGCACATAAGGCTGTATCCTCTCGCTCAATTCTTCTCCAACTTCTGTGTATCTTTAGAAAATCAAGGCATTGATTAAGGGCCATAGGATGGGCATGTATTTCCTCGATATCCTCAAGTCGAGTGCCCGGCAAAGCAAGTAAATTTTGCTTTATTCGAAGTAAAAGCTCGACTGTTATGGTGAAATTACTATTCTGCAATAACGAATAGTTATACATAATAATTCCTGCAATCGTGTTTTCAATTACAATAATTGCGTGATCAATGGAGCTATCCTTCTCAAAAGCATCAAACAGCGTAGGAAAACTATCTGCTTCTACAAGCTCTAATTTTTCATTACTAAAATAGTGCTGCGCAGCAATATCATGGAATGAACCTTTAACTCCTTGAATTACAATTTTCCTCATTTTCGTTTTTCATTGTTCAATTACAAACATTGCAATTAAACGTAAAAAAGCCTGTCAATTTGCGAATTGACAGGCTACGTAATTTCTTTATATGAACTTATTTAAATACGACCTATCAGCTTCAGATACCAGAAGTAAAAGAAGAAAAAACAAGAAGGCGTATGTGTACAAGTTCCGTTCATGTGACACCAAGATACACATTGTCACAACTTTACGATATAAAAAATGAAGAAAAAAATCAACTAGGAGAAAATCAAAAGCGTAAGACACAAAACTAACAATGCAAATAGCCTCTCTCATTTATCTAAGGTCTGGATAAGGTTCTACATCACATTTACTACCCGAAAGTGTAGGAAGAACTGTAATCGGATTCATTAGTTTTGACTAAAACTCTGACTATGCAAGTATCTTTTGCTTTGAAAAATCACATACAACAACTAATCTGTGGGCTGATGATGTTGTTTTGCCTGTCCACTGACGCTAAGATCACGCTTGAAAAAGATATAAATCAAGACCCAGCAGATTCTAACATTATGAATTCGCATTATAATGACGGGTTCATCTATTTCTAAGCTAATGATGGAGACTTCGGCAATGAATAATGGAGTGTTGCAAGTTGTCTAAACTTAGTCGTTAATACTTCTGGCACAATAGCCGGAGAGTCAGATGGAACGGTCGAACTAATCATCGAACGAGGAATAGCACCTTATGTAATTACTTGGTCAAATGGAAATAGCCTAACTGAATTGAGCAACTTGGAAGCCGGTATTTACAGCGCAACCGTTCGAGATTCTTCAGGTTGCATCTCAAGTATCACTGCAGAAGTTGAAAGTATTTCAAAAACGAATAACTCTTAAGTAGAGTCTCTTGAAATATCTCCAAATCCCGCTTCAAGTCTTATTTCGATCAAAACGAAAATAGATGCTCCGCTCTATCTGTATAATTCTTCGGGAGTATTGTTACAAGAATACGACACAACAAGACAAGATAGATTTGAAATATCGATCTCGCATCTTCCGAAAGGACTCTATTTGATAAAGCAAGGAGAAATTACTAAATGGTGGATTAAGAACTGATAGAAATCTCTTTATCCTCCAGCTGCAATTTGCAATAGATACGCGCAGATTAATGCTCCATAAGTTCCTAAAGCATAACCTACTACTGCCATTAAAACTCCTACAGGAGCCAAAGCAGTATCAAAAGCAGAAGCTACTACAGGTGCAGAAGCTGCGCCACCGATATTGGCTTGGCTGCCTACAGCTACAAAGAAGAACGGCGCTTTTATCAGTTTGGCAGTTCCGAGAAGTACAATAACGTGAATTAACATCCAAATGATCCCAATTCCGAAGAGACTTAAATTGTTGAATACTTCACCAATGTTCATCTTCATACCGATCGTTGCTACTAGGATATAGATAAATACAGACCCCCAGTTGGAAGCTCCTACTCCTTCGAGCTTCTTGACTCTAGTGAATGAAAGAGCAACCCCATATGTAGTGGCAAAAACGACTAACCAAAAGAATCCGCTTGTTAGAGATGTCAGTCCATATTGTTCCAGCGCTTCGCTGTGACCAGCAAAAAACGGTGCTACAAGATTACTTAGCAAGTGCGAAATTCCGACACCCCCGAAAGCAATCGCAAATAGGTAAAACATGTCAGTAGCTGTTGGCATTCTCGAAACACTAGCTCGGTAAGACTTTACGCGTTCCTTCAAATCAGTAATGGATGAATTATCTGCTTTGAGAACCTCATCAACCTTATCACTAATATTAGCACCGTATAGTAGAAAGGCCATCCAGATATTGGCTACAATCACATCAATTACGATCATCGTACCAAACAAACTATCCTGCACCTCAAAGATTTCCTTCATAGCAGCCTGATTTGCTCCACCTCCGATCCAACTTCCCGCTACGGTAGAAAGACCTTTCCACAATTCAGATGGTGAAATACCAATTGCTTCAGGGAATAAACCTGTATATATAAATAACGCTATCGGACCACCTAAAATAATCCCTGTAGTCGCTGCCAAGAACATGATAATGGCTTTTGGCCCTAGCCGTAGAATTCCTTTTAAATCAATACTCAAACACAGTAAAATAAGACTAGCAGGCAATAAATACCTTGAAGCCATGAAGTACAATTGACTATCCTCCGATACCCATCCTAAAGGCCAGTTTAAAAATGCTGGCACTAGATAGCACATCAGTAGTACTGGTACAAAACGATAGAACTTCTTCCAGAATGGATGTTGTGAGTGACTCGAATAAAATATTCCTCCTAGAATAACTGCTAGTATACCTAGCAGAATGGCATCATTGTTACGGACAAGCTCTCCTATGGGCTCAAGAAACATTGTCAAAGTCATACTCGTTAGTTTTACAGTCTTTTATAAATTCGATTAAATCGGAGGTGTAAAATATAAAAAAACACGAATATCGTAGGCATTCAAGTCAAAAGCTTAAGCTGAAAATCAACTGCAAAGATTCTAATAGTCAATTCTCCAACGTGCGGCCTGCATTATTAACTAATTATCGCGATTAAATATTCGAACCTGTCCCCATTGCTATCCTGTAAAGAACTACGGAACAGTAATACTCAATCTACCATTTGTAAAGTTATAGATTGCTGGATTATCAAGATTACCGAGATTTCCGTCCAAACTAAACTCAACACTACAAATGCCTTCCAAGCTATTTTTAGTATATGACAGAACTTCGACATAGCTCGTTTGAATATCGTCAGTGGGACTATAAGTATCCTCAATACCATCGCCATCCAAAATTAAACAAGCTAGCTGCTATTGAGTCTGATTCAATCTTGTAATATATTGAAAGCGGATAACTCCCAAAATCTGTTGGCATTGCATTAAAGCTCAGTGCCATTCTATTAAAACCTTGAGTATTCTTTCTAACAAACGATTCAAAAACTTTCTCATTTATTACCTCATAAAATTTCAATTTCGAATTTTGTATACTCGCCATTGATTTCTACTTCAAAAAACCTCTACTATAACCAGGTTTATGATTTCTCTCACAAGTGAAAAGAAATGCTAAAGAAACAAAAAGTAAAATTGAGTTCTTCATAGTGTACTGATCTACTGGGAATTTGAGAGCGTAAAAAGCCTTGATTGGCTTACAATGAAACAATAACCTAATCACTTAATCAAGTCATATGATCGAGCAAATAATCTCTCCACAAACAAAGCGTAGGCTTCCTCTGATGGATGAAGACCATCACTTGCAACTAGATCAGGTTGTGCAATTCCTTTGCGCGTAATATCTGTGATTTCTTGAAAAAACACATCTTGTGATTCAGCATAGGATTTTGCAAAAGCATTGTAATGATCAATTTCCTGACTGATCTTCTCAGTATTGGAACTATTCTGACCAAAAGGTGTAAACGCATAATCAGGAATAGAAACTACGATCACACGCTCGCAATCTCCTTGTGCAAAAGCTATAGCTTGATTCAATAAAAATGGAAACTCTTCTTCATAAATCGAAAAGTCCTTGCTTTGATACTGATTATTTACACCAATCAAAAGCGTAACTAAATTATAATTTGAATCTGGCTTCTCGGATGCTATTTCAGAAATCAAATTTGAAGTTGTCCAACCAGTCCGCGCAATAGTCTTCTGAATCCCTTGCATCCCTGATGCCTTCTTTAGAGTGTCTAGAAGTTGGATTGGAAAAGCACACTCTTCACAAACTGATTCTCCAATTGTGTAGCTATCGCCCAAAGCAAGATATCTAAATGGCACTGTGTCTTGTGGAATTGGCGGATCCATCATTACCTGGTCTTCTGGAGCAATTGTGCAGCTCAATATTGAGAACCAAAAAAAAATTGATAGCAAAAATATGGACGGTATCAATCTGATCATTTCTATAAATTTTAAAATATATACGAATATAGACTAGGCTTTGTTCACGATTTTCTATAAAATACAAGTTAGCAGAAGCCAATAAACTCTTCCTTTTAAGAGAACTAGTGACTACAGCCTATTGGTGAACCTGGTGGTGTTTTAATCTCTTCAGAGAGTTTTGGATAGATGCCTCTGTTGAGATATTGTTTGATCAAAAAATTCCAGTAGCTTCTATATCCAAGTTTCCTTTTTGCTGTCCGAAGAAAGAAATAAATATCTTCTTTTGCGGAAACGCTAGGTACTTCCAGATTCATGTGCTTCCATCAACATGCTAAAAAACAGGTAACGATGCAATGTTTCATATGCTCCAGAGAATTGTTTTATCTTAGAGTGGATTTGCTCTAGATATTCCTGCAAGCTCATTGATGTCGGATTATGCAAGGATAACAATTGAACTCTGTTCATTCGCTCAGGTACCAAAAGAAGTGAAAGTGATAGATGAGAACTAACAACCGCAGGGTTCATGTGGGTCAAAGATTGGCCTAATATGGCCTTCGAAAACTTTCGCGTGATTTTCCAAATCCAGGGAGACGCCGGAGGAAATAAATTTTAGTGCGGGACTTCAACGTCCAAAAATTTTGGTTTCAATGTCTGCAAGATCAATGCAAGAGCTTTTCGTTGTTCTTCGTCGCTTGTTGGCTCAAGTATCAGCTCACTTCCTAAATTTTTTAGTACCATAATTATACGTATATCCACCAATAAGCTTAGATAAGGCTTCCACTTGATAGCGATGAAGCATATAGATCGGCGTAAAAACCTTCTTCCAACTCGCTATACGGAGTACCATCAGGTATCGAATTAATGCCAAAGTTTTGTAATGCTACTTTTCTGACCCAAACAGATTTTTCGCAAACGCATCAATCACACTCTCCCCATTATCCCATAGGTGAGCCAAAGAATGAGCACCCGCAACAGGTCGCGCATCCGCATCGGTCACATAAAGTAAATTCATATCACAATTTTCAACAATAATTGCTTTTAGTAAATCTTCTTCTGACTGATCGTTGCTAGGCAATTGATACCCATATTTGATTGCTTGTTTATCCCATACACCGATTGCGGTATCGTAGGCAGATTCATAGTTTATTGTATCATTCTGCACAAATAATTTCGGGTGTGGATAATCCATGACGGAAGCTCGATTTTGAGTGCTTGCCGCAAAATTATGCGCTAATCCGATTGTATGACCAACTTCGTGTGCTGCCAACTGTCTAAGTCTTGCCAAAGCAACTTCTTTCATAGGGTTTTCATTGTCCCAGGACCATTCGTCATCAAAAGGAGACAATAGTCCCCTGCATTATCAGATAATCCTGTCGAACTCTTAATGAACCTAGAGAAACATGCCCCTTTATGATCTCACCTGTACGAGGATCAGCCACCATAGCACCGTATGACCAACCACGTGTACTTCTATGAACCCATTGAATCATATTATAACGCACATCTAATGGATCTGCTCCTTCTGGAAGTTCCTTTATTTGAAATGCGTTTTCAAAACCTGCTTCTTTGAATGCATCGTTCCACCATGAGGCTCCATCCATAAGAGCTGACTTAATCGGTTCAGGACAGCCAGCATCGATATAATATATAATAGGTTCAATTGGCTCACTCACATCTTGATTTGGATTTTTCTTTTCTAACCTATGTCGATAAATATAGCGTTGCGTTAAATCTTCTTCGATTGGAACTGCATAATCTTGAAACATCATTGGAAAATAACCGCAAGCAGGATGAAACTTCCTTGGCTGATAATTATCATCTGGAAGTTTTACGAAGCTATGGTGAACACCAAGACTGAAGCTTCTAGAATCAGCAACAACAGACCGTAGATTTCTTCCACTTGGTTCGCCGACAAAAGTAACGATCGCCTCAAATTCTGTATTCTCAGAAAAAGACTTACATCTTGCTGGATCCACGACTGATCGACTTGCATTGAACTTATAAGTTCCTTGCTTTTGTCGCTTTAGATTCTGTACGACACCATGCGCATCGGACACTATGAAGCTTGTAATATCAATTTTATAGACGTCATTCCCACTTTCAATGATCTTAAAAGCCTCAATCGTCGATCTAGCAAAAGCTTCCTTCACCGATTTTGCCTCAAGTGGGTTATCACTAATCCCCCGGAAATCTATATTATCCTCGATGAGAAGTAATTTACTCCCATACTTTTCAAATTGCACCAATCTCGTATCTCCGATTTGTCCTCTATCCAAGCCTATATCATTACTCCCAAGACCTGAGGATAAATAATTCACATAAATAAACTGGCCAAAATTCGCAGGTACATATAAGAATACTTTCCCCGAATCTTCTTCATAATCATATTTCAAAAATGCACTTACTGTGCTTTCTTGCGCCTTGAGATTGATAACAAGAAATACAAATATTAAGCAAATACTAAAATCTAAGAAACCTCTTTTCATATAAACTTATTTGATCTTAAAACCACTTTTATTATTTCCGTTTCCATTGATCAAGAACATGCTCAAGTTGAAATCATGCGATCTATGAGTAACCTAAAATTCCACAAATCTACTTGTTCTATTAACCTGTATTCTCTGATGACTTCTCCCTCATGCCGCTTGTAATTCTTTGGACTATCTTCCAATGATTCAAAAATGTAGCTGCAATTACACGAATTACTGTGTAAGTAGGAATAGCCAAAATCATACCTACAATCCCACCAATTTTAGCTGCGACGAGAATAAGTAGAAAAATTTCAAGTGGATGTGCCTTAACGCTTTTTGAATAAATAAAAGGCTGCAGAACAAAATTATCAATGAGTTGCATAAAGGCAAATACAACCGCTACCTTCAATAATAGCGGCAGCAGGAATTGATAGAAATCCGCGTCTAGATTGGATGATACAGTAATAAACATACCAAAAATTGCCCCTATCAGTGGACCCACGTAGGGAATTACATTAATTAAAGCTGCAAATGAACCAATCAAGAGAGCATTTCCAACACCTAGTAATCCCAGTAATACGGATACTAGCGTTGTAATGATTGTCATCTGGAGTAAAATACCACCAAAGTAGTTTCTCAACAGGTTTGTTATTCTGTCTATTACACGAAGGGTATCTCTTTCATACTCTGTGGGAACAAGCGACAAAATTGCGTTATCAAACAAATTTGACTCTTTCAAGAAAAACAAAGTGATGAATACAATAGAGAAGAGTCCGATTAAGAAATTAGTAGCCAACCCGAAGATTGAACCCACAAAATTACCAATCATCGCTGGCTGAAAGTAGCCAGCAACTGTATCCCGAAAGGCAGTGAAGCTAAGATCACCTTCCGTAGCGATACCCCATGCAGCTAGTTGATCATTTAGGTTTTGCAGTGGCTCTTGTAATGCTACAAATATTGACTCATACTCAACTTGAGATAAGTTATTTGCTTGCTGAATTAACATTGGAACAAAAATCAAGCTAAGACCCATAAATATTATGAAGTACAATACAATGGTTAGCATAGCTGCCAATGTTCTTCCAACCTGAAAATTCTGAATTCTGATACGTGTCAAGAATTTCATAATAGGTTGACCTATCATTGAAAGCACCCAAGAAATCAAAACGTACGCAACTATATCTGTAAAGTAATAAACGACCAATCCAACTAGTAGGATAGGTATAACAATCAAGGCCGTGCGTTTCCAATTCATACGTCTAAATTACAAAAAGAGCGCACAGTGTTGGTTTTTTCTAGATGAAAACCGTTAAAAAATAGAATTAAATCTTTACAAATTTACGAGTTACCGTTTGCCCATCTTCGTATGTGAGTTGGATAAAATATAAACCAAATGCCAAGTCCTCAACATTTATTTATACTGAATCGTCAGATAATACCTTCTGCTCTAGACGCCCATAAGCCATAACCTTTCCTGTAATCCCCTGTCTGCACCTGAGATTAACTAATACTAACTAGCCATTGCATGCTGTCGGAGCTTCAATTCTTTCTGAATTAAATCTAGCATCGAGTTTGCTCCCATAATTTTGTCGATTCCAAATTGGACACGGAGTGCATCAACTTCGTTCATTTCAATCGTTTCCTTTTTGATTGAACTACTGATTTTCAATTTTTTCTGGCTCATTTCATTCTCTTTCATATCTTAGAATTTTAGGATGAAAAATCAGATTATTCAACATTGTCGGTAAATACGACAATTTTATGCCGAAAAATCCAACTAAATTATAATAGTTTTGTATTATTGCAAAACAATCATTCATTTTTTTCATATTTTTTTATTATGCTAGCTAAGAATATCAAGTACTTACGACGTAAAAAGAAGCTTTCCCAACAGGACTTAGCAAACGACCTACACGTCGCTAGAACAACATTAGGAGATTACGAAAGAGGGTATACAGAACCAAACGTCCTCACCTTGATTAAACTCTCCGAATTATTTGACATTCATCTTGATGCTCTAATGAAAACAGATTTAAGCTTAAAGGAGCTTGAAATAATACGGAATAAAGACTTTCGAGTTCTTGCTATATCTGTAGACAACCATGACAGAAGTAATATTGAACTAGTAGATACTAAGGCCGAAGCGGGATACCTTGAAAGCTTTCAAGACCCACAATACATTAGCGAGCTTCCAAAGGTATATTTCCCAAATATGCCTCAAGGCACTTATCGAGGCTTTGAAGTAAATGGAGAATCAATGCTTCCTATGGAGCCGGGAAGCATAGTTATTTGTTCATACTTGGAAAAACTTTATTACATCAAGAACAACAAAACTTATGTGATTGTAAGCAAAGACTTAGGAGTTGTGTACAAAAGGATAACCAATATTCCCGAGGAGGAAAGACTTTTGTTAACTTCTGACAATGATGTCTATGCGCCATACAGTATTGATTACTCTGACATTGCAGAGATCTGGGAGTACTATGCACATTTAAGCTTTTCGGATGCAAAAGTAAATTTGGATAACATTCTTGAAGATCGTTTGATTGACATCCAAAAAAGAGTAAAAGACATCCAGTTACACATGGAAAAGTCCATATCTTAGATTTCTTAAAAAAACATATTAGGTGTCAAATATACACCAAGTTTGAAAGGCCTATTATAAATAGAAAAACTAAATTGTTTAGGATTAACATTCAAAAAGTGAGAACAATTCATCGCTATTCTCCTAACTTTGAGGTACCTAATCAAATTTAGCTAACTATGAGAACCGCACTAGATGCAATCAATTCTCACTTAATGTCATTGGACATTACCGGAGGGGAAGCCCACTATAATCTTACTCCTTCAGAGTATGAAAACTACATTTTAAAAGACGAACAGTCGGTACGAACGAATCTAGGAGCCGTTGCAATCAGGACTGGAAAATTCACCGGAAGATCTCCTAAAGATCGGTACATAGTTGATGACTCATTTACAAAAGATGTCGTCGATTGGGGAAATATAAACCAGGCAATCAGTAAAAACGTATTTCAAGGGCTAAAGAAGGAGCTATGTAACTACCTTTCTAGAAAAGAGTTGTTTGTGCACGATGCATTTGTTTGCGCTGATAACCAATATGAATTGAACATCCGCACTGTTGCTGAAAAAGCTTACAGCGCGCTTTTTGCCTCCAATATGTTCAGAAATTGCGATGTTGAAAAGCAACAAGATTTCAAACCACAATGGACAATCCTTTGCGCTCCTGATTATCATGCTGATACTAGCATCTACACAGAACTAAGAGCCACCAATTTTGCAATCATTAATTTTTCTGAAAAAATGATACTGATTGGAGGCACTGGTTACACGGGAGAAATTAAAAAAGGAATTTTCTCAGTTCTAAATACTATCCTTCCAAAACAGCAAGGAGTACTTCCAATGCATTGTTCTGCGAACGTCAGTTTGGAAGGTGATTCCACCATCTTTTTCGGTTTATCTGGAACCGGGAAAACAACACTTTCAGCAGACATAGACAGGTTGCTCATTGGAGATGACGAACATGGTTGGGGAGAAGATGGGGTCTTCAATTTTGAAGGAGGCTGTTATGCCAAGACTATCAATCTTAGTGAAGAAGGAGAACCTCAGATTTTCCATGCTATTAAAAAAGGTGCACTTTTGGAAAACGTAGGAATAAGAGAAAACGGCGAAATTGATTTTGCAGACAACTCGATTACAGAGAACACTAGAGTTTCATACCCACTTGAGCATATACCCGAAGCAAAAAACGACTCAAAAGCTGGGCATCCAAAACATATATTCTTCTTGACATGCGATGCATTTGGTGTATTACCTCCCATTAGTAAGCTAACAAAGGAGCAAGCAATGTATTATTTCATTTCAGGTTACACGGCTAAAATAGCAGGTACGGAATTAGGAATAACGGAACCTCAAGCAACTTTTTCGGCATGTTTTGGAGCACCTTTTCTTCCATTGCATCCAACCAAGTATGCAACAATGTTGGGAGAAAAGATGGACCAGCATGAAGTTAAGGTTTGGCTTGTTAACACTGGTTGGGTAGGTGGTGCATATGGAGATGGGCATCGAATTTCTCTAAAATATACTCGAGCTATGATCACCGCCGCACAAAATGGGGAACTAGAAAATGTTGAATTTGAGAAATTGGACGGTTTTGATTTAGCCATTCCCACAAGTTGTTCGAAGGTGCCATCAGAGATTCTAAATCCCAAGGCCAATTGGATTGATGAACATCAATATGACTTGCAAGCCCAGGATCTAATTAAGAGGTTTCAAAAAAACTTCCTGCAATTCAATAATCAAACAAGTCATTCAATTGCGCAGGCAGGTCCAAAACCTAAAACTCTTGTGTCATAGTTCTAAATATCAAACGTTTTGAAACTAACTAGTTGACTTTTTAGAGATTTAACAGATCTTTTGAAATCGTATAGAAAAGGTAAAGAAAAATACTGATTACTTTGAAATAGAACTCTTACAATGAAGTAACTGTTTTAATAGCATCAAGCACACCATTTTCCCACGAACGAGCATCTAAGAAGTATATAGTAGAACTGCTTTTGCGACACTACTTAAAGTTTATATTTAATATTGCTATAAGCAACATTGGTAGAATACTTCAAATCTTTACAACATGGTGTATTCAAAAACAGACATACAATGACAAAATCAATATATATCTACATCACCCTTTTGATTTTAGGAATAAGTTTTCAATCTTGTGCAGATGATGTACTAGGAGGTATGGAATCAATACCAACTGCATTTGGAAAAGTAAACGAGGTTACAGTGCTAAGTGATCAAATGATGTGGGATGGTCCAGTAGGCGATACATTAGATTTCTATTATACAGGTGCATTCCCAGTAACTCCAACTCCAGAGCCATTGCTAGATTTGAGACATTTTAATCATGACCAAATTACACATTCGACTGTTTTCAAGCATTACAGGAACTATATTATACTTGCCAATCTTGGGGACAAAGAATCGAAAATGACCCAAATGGTCGTTCAAGATATTGGTCAAGAGAAATATCGTCAAGCAATGAAAGACCCATCGTTCAATAGTATTGTAGGTAAGAACAAATGGGCAAAAGGGCAAATCCTAATTTATCTATTTGCTCCGACAGAATCACAACTGATGGATATAATTAAGGCAAAACTACCAGACATTCTACAACGCGTCTATGCACATGATTATGAGCAAATTAAAGCAAATACATACTCTGCAGGTGAAAATGTCATTGCAAAAAATACACTCAAAGAAATAGCAAACCTAGATGCTCAGATTCCGTCAGAATTTGCTCTTGCAAAGAAAAGTCTAAATGATAGAATGATCTGGCTTAGGAAAGATGAAAACCAGAGCATTCAGAGTGTGGTTGTGCGAACAATACCATATGAAAGCGATAGTCAATTCGGAAAAGAGGAAATCATAGGTTTAGTCGAGGACTTTGGAAGTAAACATATCGAAGGAGACAAACTTCTCGTAAATGATCGAGATTTACCGACCTATGAATTTGTAAAATCTACTGAAGACAGGTATTCCAAAGAACTACGAGGAATTTGGGAAACTGAAAAAAGCTATATGGGAGGACCATATATTGCTTACCTTATCAAGGAAAAGGACTCCAATCAACTGATATTTACAATGTCATTTATCTATGCTGCTGGCTCCCCAAAAAGAAATCTAATGCAAAGAATGGAGGTGATCATGAATAGTATAAAGGGCATGCAGGAGACAAATTGACCTTCAGTGGACAAAGAATAATCAAATCTTGAGATTTTTTTGGATTAGATATATAACTGATGAGCTAGTTTTGCGTTCTAAAACGGATATGTTGACAATTCAGATTCTTATATCTAATTTATTCCTGTGCAAAATCAGCTTTCTTTGATACAAAAATTACCACTATTTCAAGTATTCTTTCTAGCGTTTGCTTTACTCTGGAGTGCAGAAACCAATGCTCAATTCAACAAAGAAATTGGCGATTGGGAGTCACACTTACCGCTTCAGATTGCTAAGCATGTTACACAATCGGATGAATATATTTACTACTCAACCGAATTGTCAATCAATAGAATAGATAAAGAAGAATTTGTAGGTCAATTTTATTCCAAAATTGACGGATTCTCAGAGGTAGGAGTATCACAAATCGCCTACGATAAGCAAGGAGACCAATTAATCGTAGCTTATGTCACTGGTGCTATAGACATCGTAAATGCTGACGGCACAATCCAGACTATCCAAGACCTAAAGCTAAATACTACATTCATAGAGAAAGAAATTAACAAGATTATTGTAACTGATAATCGTCGCATACTATATGCCACAAGGTTCGGAATTCTTGTTCAAAACGCAGACAACTACTTCTTTGAATTTACTACCAATATGGAGACGGAGGTTTTTGAACTAGCTCAACGAAATAATGAGCTATATGCTGCAACTGCCGAGGGAATTTACAAATTTATTGAAGCAGATAACTCCAATCCAGGAGACTTTACAAAATGGGAGTTACAAGATGGAGAAGTTGGCTTGCCAGCGATCTATGAAGCAAAAGATATAGAAGTTTTTGGAGACGAATTGTATGCAATTGTGGACAATCAAGTTTATAAAACTAATGCAGGTGCTTGGGAATTATTTGACGCCGAAGAAAATCGAACATTTCAATTCATCAGCAGTGAAGGGTCTGATCTGCTGATTGGGGGATTTGACGACGGTGTCAGTTTTATTGATTTAGTAAAATCAGATGGATCAAAAATTCCTTCCACGACCTGCTGTGGAAATAGCATGGTCGATGCGATACAAACTGAAGATGGGTCGATATGGTATGCCGACAATTGGCATGGCATACGTCATCAATCAGAGCACAATAAAGCTTGTTCTTCCATACTATTCAACTCACCATACTCGGAGCGTGCGCGAGAGATCCGGATCAAGGACAGTGAACCGTACATTGCATCAGGTGGAATCAACGAAAATTTTTTATTTGACAGTAATCGAAATGGCTTTTACGTTAAGCGCAACGGTGGCTGGATCAATTACAATGAAAATACAACTGTTGCAATGAAGGATTCTGGGATGATTAACTTCCTAGTAGCTCAACCCCATCCAACCAAAGACATCATTTATGCTGGTGCCTTTCCTGGCGGGCTATTAGAAATTAACAATGAAACGGGTAAAAGGGAGGTCTTCAATAGTAATAGTTCTCCTTTGGAAGGAACACCTTCTCTAGTAGAACTTGTACGGATTCCAGAGTTAAAGTTTGATGATGATGAAAACCTTTGGGTAATAACTTACAATGCTGAATTCCCGTTACACGTACTAACCAAGGACAGGGTATGGCACAACTACAAATTTGGCAATACGACGAATCTTGGGGCTGTCGAGTTCGATGACTTTGGTCACATATGGATGCCCCTAGTGGGATCAACTGGAGGTGTAATAGTGTTTAATCACAAAGGAACTCTTGCTGATCCAACGGATGATGAATTTAAAATCTTTCGTTCGACTAACTCTGAATTGCCAAGTGGAAAAGTATTTACGATTAAACGTGATTTGGAAGGTGATATGTGGGTTGGAACCCAAAATGGCCCCGTCATTTTTGAATGTGGTAATGTTTTTACAAATACTAACTGTACAGGTTCAACCCGTAAAGTATTAGAAGATAGTATACCGGCACCCTTATTAGCAACTGAATTCATTACGACTATTGCTGTAGATGGCGCAAATCGCAAATGGCTAGGCACTACAACAGGGATATACGTTCAATCATCCAGTGGAGAAAATCAAGTTTTTCGATATACCACCGAAAACAGCCCATTATTTGATAACAACATAATCGATCTAGAGTACGATCCATTTGTTGGCGAGATGTATATTGCCACTGATAAAGGTGTGCAATCACTTCGTATCGATGCGACTGGTGCCACCACTTTCTTCAATACTTCTGAATTGTATACGTTTCCCAATCCTGTCAGACCAGGCTGGGATGGTCCAATCGCTATTCGAGGATTAGCTGAAGATGCAAATGTCAAGATTACAGACATACAAGGAAGATTGGTTTTTGAAACAACTGCGAATGGTGGAACTGCAATCTGGGATGGATTTGACTACAGTGGTGCTAAGGTAAAGACAGGTGTATATATTGTGTACGCAATTTATACGAAATCACTAGAGAATATTGTAACTGAAACGACAAAGATCTTGTTTGTAGATTAGAGTATTCCATAAAGTAAGAATCACTGTATATCCATCATCTACGATCTCTCTATTGTTCCCCTCTCTAAACAATCTTTCTGCTCTAAGAGCAATTGGGGGAGTAGATTCACTCGCGAGTTATTAATTTTCCATTATTTCACAGATTTTAATAATATCTGGTCGAAACATAGGGTTTTCGGTAATGCTATCCTTTACTAGGCTAAGTCATAATTATAAGAAAAACATAACGGATCGCGTAGTACGATTAAACCTTTTTGGACTACGTTTATCTTATGTAAAAATCAGTCGATATGAAAAACCTACTTTTAGCACTATTTTCAATCACTTTGATTGCATGTGACCGCACAGAAGCTATGGATCCTGATACAGATCCAACTATGAATGATGAATTGTATTTCCCTTCGATATCAGGAGATGACTGGGATACTTTAAGTGCGGATAGTTTAGGTTGGGATACGAGTCTACTCCCAAATCTTGAATCACTGCTTCAAGATGGCGACACTAGAGCGTTCTTACTGCTTAAAGACGGTAAAATAGTACTTGAATACTATTATGGTAAAGACCTACTTGGGCTCACAGATTTTAACAAAGATAGAATGTGGTATTGGGCATCGGCTGGAAAAACACTGACGGGAATTACGATTGGCAAAGCTCAAGAAGACGGCTTCCTGAGTATTAACGAACCATCAAATCTTTACCTTGGGGCAGGATGGTCAAGTTTGACATCTGACCAAGAAAGTAATATAACCATCAAGAATCATCTTACAATGACAACTGGTCTAGACGATGGTGTTACAAATTCAGACAACACGGACCCTGAAAATTTGCAATTCAAATCTGATGCGGGAACAAGGTGGGCATATCATAATGCTCCTTACACCATTCTGGATCAAGTTGTTGAATCGGCGGTTGGTGAAGATTTCGATAGCTACTTTGAAACAGTTTTAGCCGATAAAATTGGAATGGAAGGGATGTGGAGCTGGGTCGGCGATAATCATGTATATTTTAGTACTCCTAGATCCATGGCGCGCTTTGGTCTATTGATCTCCAATAAAGGAAAATGGGAAAATACCGTGATCATGGATGATACCGACTTCATCGATGCTTCGGTAACAGTTTCACAAGATATCAATAAAAGCTATGGGTACCTATGGTGGTTAAATGGACAATCTTCTTACATGGTCCCTGGTCTACAACTTCAACTTGCAGGTAGTCTTCTTCCCGATGCTCCAAATGACATGTATTCTGGACTTGGGAAAAATGGACAATATATAAGTATTGTACCTTCGGAAAATCTAGTACTTGTAAGAATGGGCGACAATCCTGATCAATCACTGGTTCCTACTACCTATCAAAATGACATTTGGAAGATCTTAAATGAAATGCGAAAGTAAGGCATAATGACCGCAAAGTAGTGCATTTATTCCTAACTTCCACCGATTCGTGAATAGCTTCAATAAATGCTTTTTGTAGAGCAATTCGACTTGCATACAATTACATTATGATGAATTAATAAAAGTCCTTAAAAACGGTCAAATCAAATAGCAACTACGAAATACGGGCTTATAAGCGAAACTTCACTAATTTCGTTTCATCTACCGCACCTCCCGCACTAGTAATCTTCAATACTGTATAGCTTCAATTCAATAGATTCGATACCTACTAACTTCTCTCGAGAATAATTTTCGAGAATAATCTGATGAGGGCCCGCTTGCTTAAAACGAAATCCATCTTGCAACAAAAGGGAACTTTCGCAGGTGGTAGAGGAACAGTTCCCATTCCAGGAACCCATCTTATCAGCCAATTGAATTGATACTACATCGAATAACTCTTCACCATCTGGGAAAACTGTACGTATTTTCGTGTAAAAATTTTCATATCCAAAATCGGAAGCGTGCATGATATCTAAAAACAACTCATAGTACTTCGTTGTATCTTCTGCAATAATATCGTAGACAAGCGGTTCCTCATAATTCCACTCATCTTGATCAATCACCGCACTGTGGCTATAGACTAGTCCCTTATCACAAGATGCAAATAGAATCATTGCAATAAGAGTAATAAGAACAAAGTGATATTTTCTAGTCATCGTGAACATTTAACGAACAATCAACGACTATTCGTACGCTTCGTCTTAGTTAAAATAGTCCTTCATCTTTTCAAAGAAACCCTTCTCATCCTTTCCTGGGTTGGGTTTAAAATTGGGCATGCTTTTCATCTTTTCCATCATGGCTTTCTCCTCTTTATTGAGATTCTTCGGTGTCCAGATATTAACATGAATTAATTGATCTCCTTTTCCGTAATCCTGAATTGAAGGTATACCTTTTCCCCTTAGTCTGAATATTTTACCCCCTTGCGTTCCTGCAGGAATCTTAATCTTTACACGTCCATCGAGAGTAGGAACTTCTACACTTATCCCCAAAGCAGCATCAGCAAAATTGATGAATAGATCATTCACTATATTCTGTCCATCACGTGTGAAATTCTCGTGTGGTTTTTCCTCAATGCTGATCAAAAGGTCACCCGCTGGTCCACCATTTTTACCGGCATTACCTTTACCTCGCATTGACAGTTGCATTCCCTCTTCCACGCCTGCTGGTATATCAATCTGTACGATTTCCTCGTCCATCACCCTTCCTGCACCTTTACAAGAATTACAATTAGCTGTGACCATTTTTCCAGAACCTCCGCATGTCGGACAACTAGTAGTTGTTTGCATTGCTCCTAAGAATGTCTGCTTAACCTGACGTACATATCCAGAGCCAGAACAAGTGCCACATGTCTTTACCGAACTAGCATCTTTTGCACCAGAACCATCACATATTTTACATTCAACCTGTTTCTTAACCTTTATCTTCTTGCTAACACCATTGCCTATCTCTTCCAAAGTCAAAGCCGCCTTGATCCTCAGGTTTGAACCACGTTGACCATCATTGCTCCGCTGCCGTCCAGTGCTACCGCCAAAAAAGCTATCAAATGGACTTCCGCCACCTCCAAAAACATCTCCAAATTGAGAGAAAATATCTTCCATTGTGGCGCCGCCTCTTCCTCCACCGAACTGGCTATTAACGCCGTCATGTCCATAACGATCATAACGCGCTCGCTTATCTGGATCACTTAAAACCTCATAAGCTTCAGCAGCCTCTTTAAACTTCTCTTCAGCTGTTTTATCACCTGGATTCTTATCTGGGTGATATTTCATCGCAAGTTTTCTGTAAGCCTTTTTAAGCTCTTTATCGTCAGCAGATTTACTAACACCTAGTAATTCGTAAAAATCTGTTTTTGCCATAATTTTCCTTATTCTCCTACAACTACTTTTGCATGTCTGATGATCTTATCATTCAGATAGTAACCTTTCGTAATTGTATCTATAATTTTACCTTTCATATCTTCAGAAGGTGCTGGAATCTTAGTAATTGCCTCATGCAATTCAGCATCAAACACCTCACCATTCGTTTCCATTGGAACAACTCCTTTGGATCTCATGACGTTACCTAATTTGTTAAAAACAAGCGTAACACCTTGGGGAAAAACTTCATCGGTATCTTCGCTATCTGCACTTTGCTTAGCGCGATCAAAGTCATCCAATACTGGAAGTAAATCCGCAAGTACATCTTGAGACGCGTTACGCATAAAATCCATCTTCTCTTTCATGGTACGCTTTTTATAATTATCAAATTCCGCGAAGATTCTTAGGTATTTATCCTTCAATTCAGATAGCTCTGTTTCTTTTTCTTCTAACTGCTCTTTCAATTGATCTAGCTTTGAAGACTTCTTAGAAGCGGATTTCTTTCCTTTTTTATCTTCACTGGCTGATTCGTTCTTTTCAACTTCTTGTGACTCAGCTATATCTTCTGACTGTTTCTTTTTCACTTTATTTCTTATTTTGTTGAACATAATTTTAATCTAAAAGCACAAAGTTTCCTCGATTGACAACTACGAAATGTAGCAACGCACAAAGGAACTGAATTTTGCTCGTTTATACGCCATTTCTAATGCAATCTTCTTGCCATTCAGTGGTATGGACAAATTGACAGATTTAAAGTAGAAACTATGACTATTTGTTGGCAATTCTAGCTTCGAGATATGATTTCAACTGCTCAAATGTCATATTGACGCCTGCGATACGTCCGCCTGTACTCACTAGGTATGTAGTAGGAATTTCTTTCACTCCGTATTGGGTTGCGATCGGGCTTGAAAAACGATCCATTTGGCCAAGATGATATGGCCAAGATAATTGATCTTGTTTTATTGCATTTTTCCATGCTGATTCCTTTGTCTCGATAGCTACGCTAACAATTTCGAAATCTGTAAATTCTTCAAATTTCCTCCCGTGATATTCTTTATACAATTCTACTAATTTGGGGTTATCAGCCCTACAAGGACCACACCAAGATCCCCAGAAATCAATAAGAACTAAGTTATTCTCTGTAAGCTGGTACAATTCAAATTCACTGCCGTCGATCAACTTAGACTGAAAATTTGGAGCTTCGACTCCCATCATAAATTTTGGTTGGAAGTAGAGATGTCTACCAACAAAAAAAATGACGAGTGCCAACAAGGTAAAAAGTAAACTACGCATGACTTTATTATTGTGTACTTATAAGCAAACGAGTATCAATATAGTTCAACTAATACCCAGATATTAAGAAAGCTAGTCGAGACTTATTTGTAAAGGTATTTGTCGTACTGCATATAAAAATCTAACATTACAGATATTTTGGATATTTATATATTTCCTGACGATAGACTACAATGAAAATAGCAGTTAACGCGAGAACTTTAGTGGCAGATAGAATGGAAGGTGTAGCGCGTTATGCCTGGGAGACAACTAAGCAAATGATCCTAGACCACCCAGAGGATACTTTCTACCTTCTATTTGACCGACCATATGACGATGTTTTCTTGATCGCTGATAATATTATACCTCTCGTTATCAGACCGGCTACACGTCATCCGATTCTTTGGAAAATCTGGTTTGACCATAGTATCGTGAGAGCTATGCGCAAATACAACATTGACGTTTTCTATAGCCCTGACGGCTTTTGCCCCGTGATAAATGCAAGAAAAAGAGCGCCAACTTGCATCGTGACACACGATCTTGCCTACCTACATTACCCTGATAGCATGATTAACTACCAGCTTCCTTTTTATAGAAGGCGTGTTCCACAATTCCACAAAACTGCTGAACATATTATTACTGTTTCAGAGAGTACCAGGAAAGATGTAATCAAACAATTTGGGGTTGAACCCCAAAAAGTAAGTGTAGCATATAATGCACTTCCACCAATTATTCACGAGCGGGAATACTTAGCTATTGAAAAGCCCTATTTTCTATATATAGGAAGTATTCATCCACGAAAAAACATTGTGCGACTTTTGAAAGCTTTTGATATGTTCAAAAAACAGCATTCTGATAGGACTGAACAACTACGTATTGCTGGAAGAAAAGCATTCAACAATGACGAATTAGAAACTACTCTACGAAACTTGAAATATTATAATGACGTCATTTTTGAAGGTCAAGTAAGTGAGCCAAAAAAATGGAGCCTTATTAGACAAGCCCGCAGCTTTGTTTATGTGAGCTTATTTGAAGGGTTTGGAATTCCATTATTGGAAGCATTTTCACAAAACATTCCAGTTGTTACCTCTGATCGCGGCGCGCTTGCTGAAACAGCAGGAAAATCAGCATATCTAGTCGATCCTGAAAATGTTGAAGCCATAGCGAAAGGTCTTTTTGGAATAGTAGCCGATGAAAAACTAAGGCAAGAGTTAGTTGCTAAAGGAGCAAAACGCGTAGTGGACTTCTCATGGAAAATAAGTGCCGATCACATTTATGAAGTGCTCACCAAAATAAATAAGAGTAATTGATCCTAATTTAGAATGAACTAACACCAACATAAAGTGATTATACTGACTGTTGAAAGAACTACCAATAAAGACTATGTCAAAAAATAATTCCATCGAAGTAATTGGAGCTAGAGAGCACAATCTAAATGATATCTCTGTTTCTATTCCGAAAGATCAATTGGTCGTAATCACTGGAGTTTCAGGATCTGGCAAATCCTCTCTTGCCTTTGACACAATATATGCTGAAGGGCAAAGAAGATATGTTGATACTTTCTCATCCTACGCGAGGCAGTTTCTTGGCAGTATGGATAGACCAGATGTTGAAAAAATCAATGGTCTTTCACCTGTTATTTCCATAGAACAAAAAACAACTGGATGGAATCCACGGTCTACAGTAGGTACAACTACTGAGATATATGATTTCTTAAGGCTACTATATGCCAGAATCGGTGAAGCATATTCTTATTCTACCGGAAAGCGGATGATCAAGTACTCAGAGACAAAAATCATACATCACATAATGGCTGAGTTTCTCGGTCAAAAAATAATTATTCTTGCTCCTGTGGTACGAGGACGGAAAGGTCATTACAGGGAGCTCTTCGAACAGACACGTAAAAAAGGTTACACGAAAGTTCGAGTTGACGGAGAGATAGTTGATCTAGTGCAGGGTCTCCAAGTTGATCGATATAAGGTACATGATATAGAAATCGTTATTGATCGTATTAAAGTAGATGAGGCCAAGCTTGATCGTATTACATCATCTATTCAAACTGCTCTCAAAATGAGCAATGATTTCATGATGATATACCAAATTGAGAAAGATCAAATCGTACCTTTCTCGAAAAAACTGATGGATCCTGAAAGTGGAGTCTCCTACGAAGAACCTTCTCCCAACACATTTTCGTTCAATAGCCCATATGGTTCTTGTCCGCAGTGCAATGGATTGGGAAAACTGAATAAGGTCGATCTTGAAAAAGTAATTCCCGATGACAATAAAAGTATACAAGAGATAGGAATCTTACCTTTCGGGGAAGTCCGACCTACTAATATGTTCAAGCAATTACGAAAAATTGCCAAAAAACATGAATTCACTTTCAAGACCCCAATCAATGAAATTCCAGAAAAAGCCTTAGAATTGATTCTTCACGGAAATGGCAAGGGAGTTACCCCACAATTTTCCAAATACGATATGATGTATGAATTGGAGGATGAAGGACTTATACCTATGCTAGAGCGATGGTATAACGATACATCTTCTGAAAGAATCCGTAATTGGGCATCTGAATTTATGACCATTGCAATTTGTCCTTCATGTGATGGTTTTCGCCTGAAAAAAGAAGCACTTCATTTCCGCCTTGCCAACAAACACATAGGTGAATTAGGTGAGATGGATCTTACAGAATTATATGAATGGTTTGAAACTATTGAAGAAGATCTAGATGAAAAACAAGGCAATATCGCAAGAGATATTTTGAAAGAACTTCGAATGAGACTTGGGTTTCTTTTGCAAGTTGGTTTAGATTATTTATCCTTGAATAGACCAGCTAGAACCCTCTCAGGCGGAGAAGCACAGCGCACGAGGCTTGCCACACAAATAGGTTCACAACTTACTGGAATAACATATATTCTAGACGAACCAAGTATCGGACTTCACCAACGAGACAATGATCGCTTGATCGAAGCACTTCGAAATCTCACTAGGATAGGTAATAGTGTTCTAGTAGTAGAACATGATAAAGATTTCATGTTGTCTTCAGACTATATTATTGACCTTGGGCCTGGAGCTGGAATCCATGGGGGTAAAATAGTTGCTGAGGGTGTCCCTAAAGACTTCAAAAAATTCAATTCGATCACTGCAAAATATCTCAATGAAACAACAAAGATCGAAATTCCAAAAAAGAGACGAAAGGGAAATGGCAAGAAACTAGAGCTAATAGGCGCAACTGGACACAATCTGCAGAATACGACTGTCAAGATTCCTCTTGGAACTTTCACTTGTGTGACTGGTGTTAGTGGTTCAGGTAAGTCGAGTCTCATAAAACAGACATTATATCCTATTCTGCGACGTCATTTCTATCGGAGTACACAAATACCTCTACCTTACAAGAAAATCAAAGGCCTGGAGCATTTGGATAAAGTTATTGAAATAGATCAATCTCCAATCGGTCGAACTCCGAGATCAAATCCAGCAACCTATACTGGTCTTTTTGGCCCCATCCGTAGTCTATACTCAAATCTTCCAGAGGCAATGATCCGAGGATACAAACCAGGGAGATTCTCATTTAACGTAAAAGGAGGTAGATGTGAAGAATGTAAAGGGTCAGGAATGCGTGTAATTGAGATGAATTTCCTTCCCGATGTCCATATTGAATGTGAGAAATGTCAAGGCAAACGATACAATAAAGAAACTTTAGAAATACTTTATAAAGGCAAGTCTATCAGTGATGTCTTGGATATGAATGTCGAAACTGCTGTTGAGTTCTTTCAACACATCCCCAGTATCTTCCGTAAACTAAAAACTTTAAACGACGTAGGTCTCGGGTACATAACACTTGGACAACAAGCAACAACACTTTCTGGTGGTGAAGCGCAACGTGTAAAACTAGCTGAAGAACTCTCGAAAAAAGATACAGGTCAGACTATTTATATTCTTGATGAACCAACAACAGGTCTTCATTTCAGAGACATTCAACACTTGCTGGACGTACTCAACAGACTCGCAGATCGAGGAAATACAGTATTAGTTATTGAACACAACCTTGACGTTGTGAAAGTCGCTGATTATATTATCGACATAGGGCCAGACGGAGGAAAGCGAGGAGGAGAAATTGTTTTTGCGGGTTCTCCAGAAAAACTCATAGCAAGTAAAAAGGGCTTCACTTCAGAATATTTAGCAAAAGAATTATAAAGTTTACTCGTTCCAAAGCATATCAAAAGTTATTCTACGATTACCGATGTTATTCACAATTGCGCATTATTGTGCGTACGCTGTCTAATTCGAAAATAATTGTTGGCTAAATGTCGTTTCAATGAAATAAAGTTAAACTCTTGTTAACCTGACCCACGTTGGAACTTCGAATCTCGTATTATTTTCGTAATTTGAGATTGTTGTGAAAAAATAACTGTTTTTTCATACATAGCGCATTAAGACAAAATTTGATATCATGGATATTTCACTAAAACTACAACAGAGCGAGGAAGATTATATCCACGCCTGTATCCGAGGTGAACAGTGGGCCCAGAGAAAAATTTATGAAGATAATTTCGGATACATGCTTCCAGTTTGTTTGCGTTATGCCACGGATGAGAGTGAAGCAATGGATATTCTTCACGAAGGCTTCATTAAGGTTTATCGACACATATCAAAATATACTCCCGGCACTTCCTTGACAGCATGGATCCGCAGAATTATGGTTAATGCCGCAATCGATTACTATCGAAAACAGTCAAAAAGAAGAACAACTGATCTCGATACTGTTTACGACATGACAGATAATGAACCCGATATTATCAGTCAAATATCTGCTGACGAAATCCTGAAAGCCATGCAAAAGCTAACACCTTCATACAGAACGGTCTTCAATCTTTATGTTGTAGAGGGATACTCTCACCGAGAAATTGCAAAAGAATTGGGTATAACGGAAAGCACTTCACGAAGTAATCTCGTTAAAGCTAGAGGAAAGTTACGTGCAGCAATACAAGTTATGTACAAAAACTAATATCTAAGCCAAGGAATAAAGCAATGGATCAAAAGGATTTCGACAATATCTTACGTACCAAACTCGGACAGCTGAAAGAATCAGCTAAAATGAGCCCCGATTGGGATCGTATGCAAAAAGAAATCTTAGAAGACAGTTTAAAGAATCAAAATTTCGATGCTCAGATCAAGAGTAAACTTTCAGAAATAAAAGCGACTCATTATAATCCAAAAAATTGGTCTTTGTTGTTTGACTTAATCGACAAAAGGATCAAAAACAAACAAGTTGTCCTCTCCTATAAGCTAATAGAGCTTTCACTTATTCTTCTACTTGCATTTACTAGTTTCAATTTGGGCATTCTTGAAAATTCAGAAAATAACAAGGACGATAAGTTCAAAAACCCTGTACAAATTGCAGCAGTAATTCAAGATGATGCTAGACAAAATAATACAGCTTTGCTAGATACTTCTAATAAAATGGAAGATCGAATACAGCAAACTGAATTCAATACCTTAACCAAATCTACTCGGAAAGTTACTCAAAGTAGGAAGCTTACCTCGGTTACTCGTTTAAATTCATTGAGCATAGCCAACACTAGCATAGAGCGGGAGACCGCAGTCAACTTTTTGTCAATCGCTTCAAATCAATTAAATGGGCAATTAGTCAAAAAAGATGAGACGTTAGATGATAGATTTAGCTTCGGTGTAGCTAGTTCAATCAATAAAGAGTCAACTTCAAGGGATTCACGCAAAAACATATCATCGACTTATCTACCAGAAACGGAACTAGCAACATTTGCTCTAAATGAAAGAACCATTGTCTACGATAATCTTGTTACATCAAATACTTCTGCTTGGTTTGTATCTCTTCAAGCGGGATATCAATTTAATCAGATTCAATCACACGTCTATAAATCTATTGTCGAGAATAGAGGTGGATCTAACTTAAATTTTGGAGCAACCGTAAAAGAATCGATTAATGCTGCAGTTGCCGTAGAAATTGGAAAGAATATTGGAGCATTTGATATTTCAGTCGGTGCGGGATATCAAGATGTGCAGTACAATCCAGCACTTAATCTAACAACAGGAAATATTACTTCGAGATATACCGAAACATCTGTAGAGTCTATTGGATACCAGATGCTGTCAATCCCGGTAAATCTGCGCTGGAAGACCTTTAAATGGGGAAGTTGGACAACTAGTTTACAAGGCAGCCTAATAAGTACACTTTTACTGAGATCAGAGCAGAAGGTCAATCAAAAGTTGATTCAAGGTGATAGAATCCAACATGTTGCCCAAAGTAATATAGATTATACAACTTTAGACTATGAGTTCACACAAGGGCTAAGTGATGAACTTGTTACCATTCCAAATGGAATACTAAATAACTACTTTATGAGAGGTAGCTTTGGTGGTGAAATCAGTAAAAAAATTGCTCCAGGCACATCAATCTTTGGAGCATATAATTACATCTTTAATCTTCCAGTAAAATCTGAGAAGTTTAGAAGTTCAGACCAGATAAGAAGTCAGTATTTTGGCATAGGCGTCAGAAAATACGTTGGATAATCGATCAGATTATAGCTCAAGTACAAAAGAAGACTGGAGAAGCAAAAGAAAATATCAAAGCCTTCATAGATTCAATCTAAGGCTTAAAAATAAACTAAGTCCAAGGCCCTCAATAGGTCTTTTTTTTGCCAGATAGGCAGTATGTAATCGTCAATTTATCGAAAATATTGACTTTTTGATCTAAGGTTTCTAGGCAACTGCAACTTTACCTCTGCTTAAAAGGTTTTAAATAGTATTAGTAATCCTTTACCATTGCCGACTTATGTCAAGACTTCTTTTCTTGAGTATCTTCATATTAATCTACCTTTCACTAGATATCTATGTATATCAGTCATTGAAGATACTCTTTCAATCTACTATCTACAATATAAGTTATTGGGCAATTACTGTTTTCTTTATAGCATCTATATTTCTAACCACACAGTACTTACAAGATTTCAACGGTATAAGGCCTGTATGGCTAAATATAATTATTGGCTTACTCGTAGCAATTTTTGTATCAAAGCTCTTGCTAGGTGGGTTACATTTCATATATGATGGAATACGCGGAATAACTGGGCTACTCAGATGGGTTGGAAATATTTCCGGAACCTACAAAACTGAAAGTAATTATATTCCCGCCAGAAGGCAGCTAGTTTCTGGAATTATCGGTGGTATAGTTGCAATACCTTTTGCTGGATTCCTATATGGCATTACTAAAGGAAAATACAATTACGAAGTAAATCGAATCGTCTTAGAATTCGAAGATTTACCCGACTCATTCGATGGATTCAAACTTGTTCAGATTTCTGACATTCACTCTGGAAGTTACGACAGCTATGAACAGGTCGAAGAAGGAATAAAACTTATAAATGCAGAAAACGCAGATTGTGTTGTTTTCACTGGAGACTTGGTCAATAGTAACAAAGACGAAATCGACCCCTTCATCAGTGCATTTAAACAAATCAACAATAAAGAAGGCAAGTTCAGTATTACTGGAAATCACGACTACTATGGTATGCGCTCCAATTACGATAATGAGTGTCAAGATTATTGGGAAGATTTCAAGGGCAAACATAATTCGATGGGTTTCGATCTGATTCTCAATGAAAATAGAGTGATCCAAAGAGGAAATGATAAAATACAGATAGTCGGTGTAGAGAACTGGGGTAAAGGCCCTTTCCCAAAACATGGTGATCTACAAAAGGCGCTGGAAACAGTATCTAAAGATGACTTTACAATACTACTATCTCATGATCCTACTCATTGGGAAGAACATGCTCTAAAGCACTCCAAGAAAATTCACTTGACATTAAGTGGACACACTCATGGTATGCAATTCGGCCTAAATGCTTTGGGAATAAAATGGTCCCCAATCAAATATCGTTATGCCAGATGGTCTGGTTTATACACTGAGGATAATCAGCATCTCTATGTCAATCGTGGATTCGGATTCCTAGGTTTCCCTGGAAGAGTTGGCATGTGGCCTGAAATTACAGCGATAGAATTCAAAAAGATATCTTAGTCTACTGATGTAATCCAATCACTCAATCATAAAAGTGAAATAATCATTCAGAAGCTGAATGCGACTGATTCCTTTTGCAAAAATCAATACTACCCTGTATCTTACTTTTCCTAATTAAGATATTATGAAATCACTTAAACGACTACTTTTTGCTTGTCCGCTAATTACCACCCTTCAGGTTAGCCTTGAGGCTTAAATTTTAGATAGACTTACTCGTAGTATTGATCAAGCTATAGATAAAGAGGTTAACAAAATCTCTGAAAAAATGGTAGAGTGAATCATAGAGCGGATATTCACAGGAAAGTCAACTAGTACCGATAGTCTCGAGCAGTATCAAAAGCAACAAGGTATTGACACTAGTGCAACAAGCTCAAATCCCGCCTTTGATCTTGGTAGTATTTTTGGAAATTCGAATGCAGAAGTAGATCGAACTTTTACGTTTGATTACAAAATGAAACTTAATATTTAGAATGGCAAAGAATCAAATAATTTTGATGTTTTAGTTCCTGAAGAAGGTGTATATTCAGGAACGAGTGTAGAAGATATGTTTGTCATTGTTGACTACGAAACAGGGGATACTTATACCATTATCAATGGGAGTCTAATTCAAATGAACATGACTAAATTCATTGAAAAAATGAATCATCAAATTGATGTAGAAACAGATGACTCAAATCCACCGGCAATCAAAAAAACAGGTAAGTCGGAAATGATTGCAGGATATAAGTGTTATGAGTATGTTATAGATACTGACGACTCGAATATAGCCGTATGGATAACGGAAGACTTTTTGACAAACGACATCCGAAGTTCAGCAATTATCAGACTATTGAACGTTGAGAATAAGAACACGGAAATTAACAGTCGTGCGAATGCTCTAAAGATAATTACTAGGGATAAAAAGAACAAGGACGACGTTACTACGATGATTGTCGAATCAATCAAAAAGAAGCAGGAATCTGTCGACCTTGGTCAGTACTAGCTTTAAGGTAATTCACCTCACATGCAAATAGCTACTTTCTCTGATACTAGACAAGTACATAAAAATTTGAAGGAGGTATTAAGCTTCATCCAATTTATTCAACTCTTTTAGTACCTCCTCTGCCTCTGCTCGCTTCTCATCGCTTGCAGCTCTGTTTGTTGTTGATAAACGATAGGACTCTTCCATGAGAGCTTTGTATTTGTCTTCTAACTTTTTCTTGGGATCTTTCTTAAATAAACCGAACATATCTTGTTGTTTTTGTCAATAGAACAAGGACTAACCTAGATAGTTGGCATCAGGGCATAAAAAAGCCCAAATTTGCACGCAAATTCAGGCTCTTTCGACTAAGGTCTCAAAATAAGAAAACTACATCTTTTTGGTATAAGACCAATTTATTTGTATCGGATTATAAGAACTAAAAACAATAGAGTTCATCACCGCTATTATTATACATGTTGCATTAATCGTGCCAACTTTTTAATTACTTAGAATTTATCTTTGCACAAGACAAATATAAATATATTTTTAAAATTATTATAGATCTTCATCTATTTCACAAATTTAAAACGATGCAATGCTCGATTTTGTTTCAAAATATATAAAAAATTATAATATTATTTTTTAACACTTGTAATCGATTTGAATTCACCCTCTTAATCAGCAATAACAACAACATTTTCGATATAGAAAGTATCGATATAGGATACAAGTCCAACATCTTTTCTGTATGATTCGACAGTAATACCATTCCACTCAAAGTCACAATCGTTAAATAGAGTCGCTCTCGATAATACTAAGTGTCCTCCTGCCTTTACATGAATTCGACTATTTTCAGCCATACTTACTGAACAACCTACAATTAACACGCCATTTTTTTCAATTGTGATATTTCCTTTAAAATCAACATGCCTGTTCCACGTGACCGTATCAAGTATGACTATGTCCTCAGCAGCCTCGTGTTCGCACCAATCTTCCTTTAATAATTTTCTTTTTGAACTCTTACTATTGCCCAAGGTACGATTTGTTTTGGCTATTTGGCAAGGTGTAAATGCAGTCTGCAAGCTATTGTAATCCATTACATTATTAGAAATAATTCCATCGCAGGGTACTGGACCACTATTCCAACAATTTGAGTGATTTGGAGTATCATCGCAACCATCTCCTCCCTTCCAAGTATGGGATAGTCCTAGAACATGCCCTATTTCATGATTAAGCAATCCAGTATATGTCCATGGCTTAGCATCTTTCAAGCCATTCACTCCAAGTTTAACGCTATTTCCAAGAGCAATTCCAGCTGGTTTTGCTCGATATGTTTTACTTTGTACACTGTCAGGAGGATGGACCATATAAAAAATATTCAATACGCTATCAGGATTTACAGCGTACTCATTAATTAACTTTTTGTCATAATTATTCTTGAATCGACCAAAGTTTCTAAAGAATGGATCCTCTACGTAGTGAAAATAAACCCCTTCAACTCTAGGGTCAGATTTTGCTGATGTCAATTGATACCTGTAGGAAATTGGATGAATTGGTGTGGAATTACCCTCAGGTAAATTCATCTGCTTATTGTCTCTTAGTTTTCGATTTGCCTGGTAAATGAAGTCCTTCGCAAACTGGATTCCTTTATCAGCATTAAAGTTATTTGCACTATCAAGGCTATTCACAAAATGCATATTTACTCTGATCGTTTTCATACGATTCAGGTAAGGCTTTTTATTATCATGATGATATTGATCTACATCCAAACATGAACTGGTGAAAGACCTTTTCAGTATATGTCCGTTGCCGCTAGAGCTTAATTTATAAGGAGACTTAAAAGGAACAATCCTCTCACTACCGGAACCTAGTTGTATAACCTCTAGCTTTGTTTTACAGGCTAACAATATGAGGGTCAAACCCAAAAGAAGTGATAGTTTCTTCGATATTGCTTGAGAAGAACTTCCAAAATCAGTCATCTATTCACTTTACATATTTAGTCCTCCACAGACACTAAGTACTTGTCCAGTTACATATGTTGACATATCGGATCCTAGGTAGATCGCAGCGTCAGAAACGTCTTGACCGCTACCAAGTTTATTCAATGGGATTCCTTTCAAAAAGGTCTCCTTGGTAGCTTCATCTAAAACATGTGTCATATCAGTTTCAATAAAACCTGGTGCTATTACATTAGAGCGAATTCCTCTAGAGCCGATTTCTTTTGCAAGTGATTTACTAAAACCAATAACACCTGCTTTACTAGCAGCATAGTTAGCTTGCCCTGCATTTCCAAAAACTCCAACGACTGACGAAATATGAATAATTGAGCCTGAACGAGCTTTCAGCATAGGACGCATGACATGCTTACTCAAGTTGAAAACCGATTTAAGGTTTACATTAATAACCTGATCCCATTGATCTTCATTCATTCTCAATAAAAGCGTGTCTTTTGTTATACCCGCATTATTGACGAGGATATCTATCTTACCAAAATCTTCCATTACTTGTTTAACAAAAGTACCTGCATCATCATACAAAGAGGCATCTGACTGATAAGCTTTCACCATCTGCCCTGAAGTATTCAAATCATCTTGAATTGCGATAGCTTCTTCTGCGGATGATCTATATGTAAAAGCAACTTGAGCACCTGCTTCAACAAAAGCATATACCATAGCTTTACCGATCCCTCTTGACCCTCCTGTGATAATGGCCACCATATTCTCTAACAATCCCATAAGTTCGTTTATTTGTTTTGAAGTCTGTGGCTACGTTACGCAATTTGAGACATTTTTAACAATAATCTCTCAATAATGAGCCACTTAACCAAAATATTAATAACTCAAATATATACATTCATTGGATTTATTGAGAACAACATAAATATTCACCAAAAACAGACAAGCTAATCATTATCGGTAAACATTTTTGGGCCTACAGCCCATATCTTTTCACTATTTTTATTCTTGGAAATTGAAGCGTAGACACCATAATTACTTAAAGTATTGCTTATGCTTCGTTAATTAAATCTTAAACTCGTAACAGTAAACTATCAACATCGTCAGTAAGGTAAATGAATAACCCCTAAATTGTTGCTTATGAAAAATCTAACTTTAATTCTAGTCTTGCTTATCGCAGTAACATCATGTACTTCAATTAATAAATTAGTTGAACGGGGAGATTATCAAGCTGCGCTTATTTTAGCAACTAAAAAACTCCAAGGTAAGGAGAAAAAGAAAACAAAGCATGTTAAAGCTCTAGAGACAGCTTTCTTTAAGATCAATGAGCGAGATATGCGTAATGTTAAACGTCTAATGGCTTCAGGAGACGAAGCCACTTGGCAAGAAATTTTTGAAATTTATGCAGATATTGACGCCCGCCAAGAAGCTCTGTATCCATTGATACCCCTAGTTAGTAAAGACGGCTATAAAGCCAATTTTTCATTTATTCGTGTAGAAAAATTGTTGGCTGAATCTGCTGATAAGGCTGCTGAATATGTTTACAATCGTGGTAAAACTCTTTTAGTAAAAGGTAAAAATGGAGATAAAGACGCGGCTAGAGATGCATATAACTACTTCCGGTCCACAGGAAATTATTTCACCAACTACAAAGACTCCGAGGAGTTGGCTGACGAGGCAAGTTACCATGGAAAAACAAGAGTCTTAGTCGATTTAGAAAACCAAGCTTCTGTAATAATACCTTATGCTTTTGAACGAGAAGTTCTAGACATACATGTCAGAGATCTTAATTCACAGTGGGTGGAATACTACGTCGAAGATGCAGGAAATCATCCAATCGATGTCAAAGCAATCTTGGAAATCAGAAACATAGAGATTTCACCTGAGCGAGAAGTTATACATAATTATGTAGATACAAAAGAGATCAAAGATGGCTTCAACTATGTCTTAGACGATAACGGCAATGTAATGAAAGACACTAGTGGTAATGATATCAAAGTTGATAAATTCACATCTATTAGTGCAGAAGTCACAGAAATTGTGCGGACAAAAGCTGCTTTTGTCAGAGGTAATGTCTACTACTACGACACAAAAACTGGAGAAAGATTTAGAACTAAACCGGTCAATGTAGAGGCATTATTTGAAGACATTGCTTGTCAATTCAGAGGCGACAAAAGAGCTCTACAAGATAAGCGTTTAAAATACATAAAACCTTATCCACTAGCTTTTCCATCAGATCTAATGATTACCATGGATGCCGCTCAAAATCTGAAGGAGTTTTTTAGAAGTCAAATTGAACAGTCAATCTACTAAACTTAGTTCATCCTAGCAAAGATTCCAAAAAATACGGAGCCAGCTTTCAATAAAAGCTGGCTCTTTTTTGTGATTCAATCTACTAATAGTTCTCAATGAAAAACATCTAAGTCACTGATATAATTTGCTGTTACCATTATTTCCTAAAAGGTTATACAGTTTTCTTGTTAGTTTTTGTTTATTTTGCAGTCTTTATTTTGGTCGAAATTTGTTAGCTTTCTCGGCAAAAAAGTACTGATATTGTGATGATTGCGGCTTGTGCTCCTCTAAATTACAGATTTTGCAATTTGAATAAACTATGGGCGGCGAATAGTCATTGAGAAAGCTTCTTCAACCGAGTCAACTACAAACCAAAATAGAAGTACATTGAGCATAAAAGTGGAAATTGTTTTCCGCTTAAACCATTAAGGATACAAATGAGATTATTTAGTTTTTTCACACAAGAGCTTGCGATTGATCTTGGAACAGCAAACACGCTGATAATCCAAGATGACCAAATTGTTATTGATGAACCATCAATAGTTGCAATGGATCGAATGACTGGTGAAGTAATTGCTGTTGGAAAGCGTGCTATGCAAATGCACGAAAAAACGCATGAAAATATCAAGACAATTAGGCCCCTGAAAGATGGAGTAATTGCCGACTTCAAAGCCGCAGAAGCATTAATTCAAGGTTTACTAAGTCTTATCGAAGATAAACGTAAGTTTTTTACGCATCTCAAAATGATGATTTGCATTCCTTCAGGAATTACTGAAGTTGAAAAAAGAGCTGTTTTTGATTCGGCAGATCATGTTGATAGCAAGGAAACATACTTAATATATGAACCGATGGCAGCGGCCTTGGGAATAGGACTAGATGTCGAAGAGCCAGTTGGTAACATGATAATTGATATAGGTGGCGGAACAACGGAGATTGCAGTTATTGCCTTATCGGGGATTGTAACAAATGAATCTATAAGAACAGCAGGAGATGAATTCACGCATGAGATTGTTGAATTCATGAAGAAGAATCACAATATTCTGATTGGTGAAAGAACCGCTGAGAGAATCAAAATTGCTGTAGGATCAGCCCTACCAGAGCTTGATAATCCACCTGATAAGCTTTCTGTTAATGGAAGAGACTTAATATCAGGTATTCCAAAGCAAGTCTTCACTACATATCAGGAAACTGCAATTGCACTTGATAAATCGATTGCAAAAATAGAAACTGCTATTTTACGTGCTTTGGAGCAGACTCCACCAGAATTAGCTTCGGATATTTATAAACGAGGAATATATTTGACTGGAGGGGGTGCACTTCTTCGTGGTTTAGATAAGCGAATTTCAGCAAAAACAAGACTTTCAGTTCACGTTGCTGAAGATCCGCTAAAAGCTGTTGTGAAAGGTACGGGAATTGCATTGAAGAATTCAAAGAAATACTCATTCCTGATAGATCGTAGAAGCATCTAAAAAGGATGTTTCGTTATTTATGCTATGCAATGATCAAGTGACCTTACTGATTTGTTCATTTTTAAGAGATGATACGTAATTTTCTAACGATACTAATAAAGTTCGGAAGCGCATTCCTATTTGTGCTACTAGAAATTGTGTGTTTGTACCTGATTGTCAACTATAATCAATCTCAATCCGAAATCTGGGTAAATTCAAGTAATATACTTACGGGATCAATATATGAGCAATACAACAATTTTACATCCTTCCTAAGTCTTCGGGATGAAATGGAAAAACTAGCGGAGGAAAACGCAGCTTTGCGATCCACTTTACTATCAAAAGACTTTAAAGCACGACAGCAGGACAGTATTGTTGCAAGTAACTTTGAGTTTATTCCTGCTCTCATTGTAAGCAACTCTACGCAGAGTTTAAACAATAAGATCATTCTCAACAAGGGTGAGCACCAAGGTATTAAAAAAGGCATGGGTGTCATTTCAAGCGATGGAGTTATAGGAGTGGTTCTCCATACCTCTGAAAATTATTCAACCGTTCTTAGTATTCTCAATATTCGTACAAAAGTCAGCGGATTGATAAAACGTACTGGGACACTCGGCGATGTGACGTGGAGAGGAAAAAATCCAGCTATTGTTGAACTCAATTCAATTCCACAATATGTCCCAGTAGTGATTGGTGACACAGTAGTGACTAGCGGCTACTCCACTGTATTTCCTAAAGGTCAAAAAATTGGTCTGATTGAAAATGTAAGCGACAACCCACGAACTGGATATTTTGACATCGATGTTTCCATCTTTGCTGACCTATCGAGTCTTGCGCAAGTTTATGTAGTTAAGAATATTATCTTTGACAAAATCAAGGAATTCGAAAAAGTGAGCGCAAATGAATAAGCTTATCCAATCAAACATACTTCGATTTATACTGATTCTGTTGTTTCAGGTTCTGGTTTGCAAGGGGATAAATCTTAATCAAGGTAGCTTCCAATATTTCCATGTACTTTTCTACCCTATAGCGATACTACTTTTACCAGTTGATATGCCAAAACCCTACGTTTTACTAAGTGCTTTCGCATTGGGTATAATGGTTGACGTTTTCTACGACTCTCTTGGTATACATGCATCCGCTTCTGTGTTTCTAGCATACGCGCGGTCGTACATTTTAAAAATTTTAGAACCAAGAGGTGGGTATAGCGTTAAAACTCGTGGATTAGAGAATATGGAATTTTCCTGGTTTATCAGTTACCTCTCCATTAGTATGGTGATATTTCTGGCCGTATATTTTTCTATGGATGCATTTTCCTTTGTCTATTTTGGAAGAATAGTACTGAATACATTATTTAGTTTTATTCTATCTGTGAGTTTGATTCTTATTTACCAAGTTATCTTTAGATCTAGAACATGAAAGAAGCGGCAAATAGAACAAGACACCTACATATACTTATACTAGTATTTACAGCGGCATCTATCCTAGTTATCAAGGCAGCTACAATCCAATTGTTCAATAAGAATTACTTGACTGCAGCTCAAAACACTACAATAAGTGAAAACATATTGCACCCTGCACGTGGACTGATTTTCGATAGAGATGGTAAACTCCTTGTCGTTAATAAACCAGCTTACGATATCAAGGTTATCTACAAGCAACTCAATCCCGAAATGGATACGACATTGCTTTGTGATCTTTTGCAGATAGATGAAAGTAGATTCTTAAAGAGTATCGAAAAAGACTTTCGAAGTTCCAGATATAGTAAATCTGTGCCTTTTACATTTATGTCGAATCTCTCGCCAGAACAATATGCTGTATTTCAAGAACACCTATTTGAGTTTCCCGGCTTCTTCTCAGAACTTCGAAATGTGCGAGCATATCCTCATGAAAATGCAGCCCATGCTCTTGGTTATATTAGCGAAGTTTCAAAAAGTGTTGTAGAACGTGAGGAAAGCAGGTATGCACCTGGCGATTATATCGGTGTAAGTGGATTGGAAAGGACATATGAAAAACATCTGCGTGGTGAAAAAGGTGTCGAATTTCTCCTAAAAAACAACTTGGGTCGACAAGTCGGTGAACTTGAAAATGGGAAATTAAATGTCGATCCTGAAAAAGGAAAAGACCTTGTGTCCACACTCGATTTGGACCTTCAATCTTATGGAGAAGAACTATTTGGTAATAAGCTAGGTGGTATTGTGGCGATCGAGCCGGCTACCGGGGAAGTCCTTGCTATGGTAAGCGGAAAAACATATGATCCCAACCTGCTTTCTATAAATCAAAATCGTGGACGAGCCTTTGAACAGCTATTAAATGACACACTAAATAAGCCGTTTCATGATCGGACTGTCATGGCAAAATATCCTCCAGGATCAATTATAAAGCCTATTCTTGCAATGATAGCTATGCAAGAAGGTATCTGCGAGGCAGATCGCACTATTTACTGTAATGGCTCATATGCGGTGAATAGCAAAGGTTTCTCTCAAGGCTGCCATCAACATGCAACTCCGTATGACGTGCAAACAGCAATTCAGCATTCATGCAATTCTTATTTTTATCAATTGATTCGCGAATTGATCGAAATAAATGGATACTCAAAACCTGGTGAAGGTCTTAAGATCTATAACGACTATTTACGTGCTTTTGGACTAGGAGATCAACTTGGAATTGACATTAGTAGTGAAAGTAAAGGCTTTATACCTACTCCCGAATTTTACGACAATCTTTACGACGATGTTATCACTGGGTGGAAGTCAACATATGTATTGAGTCTTGGTGTCGGCCAAGGTGAGATGCAATTATCCACTTTGCAGATGGCAAACTTAGCAGCAGCAATAGCAAATAGAGGATACTTCATTACACCTCATATGATTAAAGGCTCCATAAATGACAATTTGGAAACGAATCCTTTTCCAATATCAAAAAAAACGATACCAATCGACAAAGAATACTTTGAAGTTTCGATCGAAGGCATGGAACGAGTTGTAACAGCGGGAACAGCAAGAAATGCATACGTTCCAGGAATTGCAGTTTGTGGTAAAACTGGTACTTCTCAAAATCCACATGGTAAAGATCACTCAGTGTTTTTTGCTTTTGCTCCCAAAGAAAATCCAAAAATTGCAATAGCTGTCTTTGTAGAAAATGCTGGTTGGGGATCAGATTATGCTGCGCCGATAGCTGGGTTAATGATCGAAAAATACATTCAAGGAAGCATTTCTCCTGAAAAACAATGGATGGAAGACCGTATGATGAATCTAAACACTCAAGTTAACACACCTTAAATGAAGATTTCTAGTATAGTGGCTGTTGCCCAAAATGGCGTAATAGGAAAGGATAATGATCTACCTTGGAGATTACCAGATGATTTAAAGTACTTCAAAAAAGTAACTCAAGGACACCATATTATCATGGGTCGCAAAAATTATCAATCCATCGGTTTCCCATTGCCAAAAAGGACCAATATTATCCTGAGCCGAAATCCGTTTTTCATCGTATCAAATTGTTTAGTTGCGCAATCGGTCGAAGAAGCCTTAAGTATTGCATATGACAATGGAGAAGAAGAAGTTTTCATTATAGGCGGTGCTGCAATTTATGAAGCGACAATGGACATGTGGGATCGACTATACTACACAGAAGTTCAAGCAGAACCTGAAGGAGATGTATTCTTCCCTAAACTAGATTGGGAAAATTGGAGTCTTTCAGAATCTAAGTTTCACGACAAAGATGATCGTCATGAATACCCCTTTACGTTTAAGACATTTGATCGAAAATCAGCACAAAAAAATAGCGCTACATTTTGAGCGCTATTCTTATTAACCTTTATTCTGCTTTTTAAATGAAACTCCTATTCAGCTAATTTGTAGATATCCATGACTTCATCCAAAATCTTCTTAAAATCAATTTTAAGATCTATCAGACTTCCCGAATGAATGTCAAACACCCAACCATGTACTGAGATTTCACGATCTCGCATAGCTTCCTGATAAACAGCAGTTTTGACAACGTTGATACATTGTTCTTGCACATTTAGCTCTACCAATCTCATGTACCGTTTCTCTTCGTCTTGAATAGCATCCAATTCACTTTGATGCGTACGATAAACATCTCTAATATTTGCCAACCACGGATTCAATAAGCCCAAATCTGCTGGTTGCATAGCAGCTTTCACACCACCGCAGAAATAATGACCACAAACAACAACGTGATTGACCTTTAAGTACTTTACAGCATATTCGATAACCGATGCAACATTAAGGTCTGTATTTGGAACCATGTTGGCTATATTCCTATGCACAAACACTTCACCAGGTCCTGCTCCCATCACTTCTTCAGCAGTTACCCGACTATCGGAACATCCGATGTACAAAACTTCTGGTTTCTGGCCTTTGGACAAATTTACAAAGTAATCTTTGTCAAGATTTAAGCGCTTGGAAACCCAATCTGAATTGTTTTGGAATATTTGGTCAATCTTCATATAGCTTTATTTTAGTTTAATTCATGTTAGTTGGAAATTCTGGCTAGCTCGCCAAAGCAACCCTAATCTGATCGGCATGGTCTTTTGTCTTCACCTTTTCGATAATTTTAATGATGTTTCCATCCTCTATCACAAAAGTTGTTCTATGTAAACCATCATATTCTCTGCCCATAAATTTCTTTGGTCCCCAAACACCATATGCCTTTATCAGTTCTTTTTCTTCATCTGAAATCAAACTAAAAGGAAACTGATACTTCTCCTTAAACTTCATATGCTTACTTGGTTTATCTGGACTTACTCCTAGGATTTCGAATCCATCTTTCTTTAAATCTGAATAGTTGTCTCTAAGGTTACAACCTTGTTTAGTACAGCCAGGAGTATCATCTTTTGGATAAAAATATAAAATTAGTTTCTTTCCAGAATAATCACTCAATTTCACCTGAGATTCATCTTCAATAATTCCTGTAAAATCAGGAGCATTATCTCCTACTTTTAAATGTGTCATATATCTTATATCTATTTGAAAGTTACTTGCCTAGTGAAAACATAATGCCTTTCATTTGGTTTAATAATCCGCAAAATTCCTCCAACAACTAATGTAATTCTAATTTGAATACAAGACGTCCTTCGTCCAAATTGTCTCGTTGTTCCGATCATCATATACCTTGACGCTTATTTTATGCTTACCTGGCTTCCACCTTTCGTCTACTGTATGTTTAATTCGTTTTGTTTTAAGATCATATTGAAAGAGTATCCAATCACCGTCTAAGAAAGCTTCATATCGTAGATCTTTAGCATACCCTCTGACCTCCATATTATCATCAATTTTTAGAATAACCGAACTCCCCTTCTTTAGCTCATACGGAGCAGAAACCACGCTAACGATCGGCGGAACAGTATCTAACATAACGACATAAGAGCCAAAATCTCTGACCTTTGTTCCAATCATATCATTTACTAAAGTTCCACCAAAAGAAGTATATTTATTCTTGTCGCATGCAGTTACGATAGCTTTATTGAGTAAAGTGCTATCAGAAATCTCATGCTGAATATATAGGTCAAAATAGCCAAACGTTGCTTGATTCGGATCGCCAATATGAAAAACAGGACTCGCGTAATTGTACTCTTTTTCGTCAGATCGCTCCACGCTCAAATAAGTATTCTCATAAAAGCATGACTCACTAAATCTAATTTTCACATCCTCTCTACTAATTATATGCGGTTCTCCAAAAGGTAAAAAATAGTTGTAATTAATCCCTGGATATCCAAGCATAGATGTGTCACGTAAAACTGAAAAGACAATTTCCGACGTATTACCTTCATAATCACGAAGGGATACTTTTACATCTCTAGGTTTTGATGCATATAGAGGTATGACACCGGATTGAGATTGCTTGTAGATGCCCATATTCATCCCTGGTTTCTTGTATAGCTGATGTGCACGTACGTTCTTCTTCTTTTGATAATAATCATAATCAATATGGCCATTTAGCTTTCTAAAATCATCAAATGAGATCGTATCCATTCTGAACATAAACTCAACTTTTCCATCTACCTCCAACTCTGCTTCATAGATTCCATTTCTATTACTAACTCCAGTCATAAGGTCACGAACAAAGGCTACGACACCAATTCTCCAAGCAGGAATTGACAACATCTTTTCCTTTGGCTTATATATATTCGATTCCTTCGTCAATGCGATTTTTTTGGAGCTTTGTAGTTTTAGTTCATCATTGAGATACTGTAAAATCATATAATTGACTCGCGGAGCAATATCATCTCTGACTTCGATGCCATGTTCAAGAGGGTTTAAAGCTTCTTCAGACTTTGTATTTCTTACTTCGAAATGTAGATGAGGTCCATACGAACGTCCAGATGTACCCATAACTCCTATTTGCTGTCCTTGTGTGACAAGAAACTCTGAAGATGCTAACAGTGTATCAATTTCAAAAACTTGATTTGCATACTGCAAAGAGTCAATAAAATCTTCAAGGTCTGCTCGAAATTTCTGAAGGTGTGCATAAACCGTTGTATGTCCATTGGGATGATCAATGTAAAGCGTATTTCCATAGCCAGCAAAAGATACCTTAATCCTACTTACTACTCCATCTGCTACTGCAAGTATTGGATCGCCAGTCCTTCCATTAGAAGATTTGATGTCCACTCCAGTATGAAAATGATTCTTCCTCAATTCACCAAAAGTTCCAGCTAAACCCACACCATGTTTTATAGGTGGGACCATCCAATTTTCGTCTTGAGCAGAAACTCCAAAAAATAAGCTAAGCAGGATACATATTACTAAAATATACTTCATAAAAGAACTTTACAATGTGGGATTTAGCCCGCAAAAATACAAGTATTGATATGAGAATATCATACTGAGGCAAAAAATAACAATATTTTACCTTTTCCGACAGATTCTAATTTCTACCCTGTCAAGAATTTCGTTGCTTTTCGTCAACATATAGGCTTAAATCTTAAAAGAATCCTAGCTGAATTGAATACTTTAGTCTTGCAATTCAAAAATACGACACTTGCAGGCTTCTTATTCTTGACAGCGGGAAACGGATGTGTAGTATTTGCATTAAAGTATATCGATAGTGGATTTGCCGCGTTGCTGATATCGTCTCAGCCACTAATCCTACTCATCAGGCTAAAAATACTTCAGAAACAAAACATAAAGCTGCGGTCCATAATGGGGGCATTTCTTGGAATACTTGGAATTGTGCTTTTGACTTATTCTCAAGGTATTGCAGGAGAAATTTCGTGGATAGGAGTCGGATTGGTTATGATTAGCCTTATCTATTGGGGTTACGGAAGTATATTTTTGGGTACCGCTGTGCTACCCAAAAATCAATTTGTTAACTCAGCATATCAGATGATAACAGGCGGTCTGATGTTGTTAGTTCTTTCTAAAACTACTGGCGAAAACTCAACTAATCTAATAGAACTTGATGTCAAAGCAATAGGATCGATGACCTTTCTGATTGTTTTTGGCAGCATAATTGCCTTCACGTCGTTCAACTACCTTTTACAGAAGGTCCCTCCAGAAAAGGTTGCGACTGGAACTTACCTCAACCCGGTTGTAGCTGTGATTCTAGGATACTTAGTACTAAATGAAATTCTTGCCCCCATTGGAATATTAGCAAGTGCGATTCTACTTGCTGGCGTCTATTTTATCAATAGTGCTAAGTCATAATAGCTATTCAACAAGAAAAGGTATAGAAAGCAAGTGATATTCAGAATCTTATGCTAGATCAATAACACCAAGTGCTGAATTGTTGAAACCCTGCTTAATGACCCTCATTTCCTCCATACTGAAAGAATTGTCACCATTTAATTTCTCAACAACCTCGTGTCTACTTACTTGTAAAAGAACCATCAATCTATCCGCTAAATTCACGTGGGGACCTGCAAGCGAGTACAATTTAGTAACGAAAACATCCTGCGTAAAAGATGAAGTATTCATATGCATAATATCGGTTTTAGCTTTGGCAAAACATATTGAAGACACCTTTGGGTCAGCTTCTTCAAAAAAAAGTAGCAGACAAAACTAATGAATTAATATTATATTAAAAAATATTATAATATGTTTAAGTCGATTTCTTATGCCATGAAGACCCCTCAAAAAATGATTTCGCTGTTTCTTATCCTTTCACAGTCTACTTCATAAAGCTATTTCACTAATACTATCGTACCAAATTTCGTAAATGTCTCACTCTTTCCAGAACAGACCTCCATTCGATATTCTAGCTTATAACTGAAAGCACTTGAATTAACTGATTGACTTTGTATATAACCTGACCAAGCGTGCTCAATTGATTGACTTCGAAAGATTTCATTTCCCCATCTGTCATAGATCTGAATTTCAAAGCTTTCTAACTCATGTGGAGAGCTACAATAAAACACGTCGTTCACTCCATCTCCATTTGGCGAAAAAGTATTTGGGACGTAAACAATCGATTCATCGTCAATCTGGCTATTCGCAATTCTGAATTCGTAGAATTTTGATTCACATTGCGTATCTATAGATAGAGAATAAGAACCTTCATTATCTAATCTTCTTTCGATATCAGCAAATCCGTCAGACCAGGTGAATTGCCAATCGTCCATTTGATTTACAACTTGATCAAACTCTACTCTTAATGGACCATTCAAACACAAATCCACTTCTAGTGCCATGCTTTCGTTCCATAGCGATTTAATAAACTCCACTGAACCAACTCTAATCACCTGCTGTTCGACACATCCATCGGATTGTCGAATTTCCCGTAGATAGTCATCTGCTATAAAGTTTTCAAAGATTGGCGTTGAAACCCAATTCTCTTCGTTCAATCTGTACTCTACGGAATTAGTTCCACCTGAAATAATGTTCAGTTCAATTAGACGAGAATCTTCCGAGCCACAGCTTGGCTTAGTATAAACCATATAGTCTATTGCCAAGTGAATCAATGAAATCGAAAAAATCATTCGAGATAATTTCTCCAGAGACTGAATCAACTATGACAAATTCATCTTGATTCAAGGGCCAACATGAGTCACTCTGACTAAAGCCACTTAAAGTTTCATATCCAATGGAATCAACAATACAACTTTCGTCATTGCTGGGAAACTCAATCGCTAAGATATACATAAATGAACATGAGAAAGCCTTGCAGATATCCCAAAGTGGATTTTCTACGAAAGAACCTCCTACTATAGATATCACATGAACTTCCACCACTTGGACAGCCTACATTTCCGTAGGCAAATTTGTTGTTTCCTTCTAACTGATAAGATGTCATACTCGAATCATCAATAAGAAAAATCACAGAATCCAAATCACAATTTGAGTATTCATAAGTCGCGAGATATGTTCCACAGCGGGAAAACTGTAACTCGTAGCTGTTTGGAAATTCAGCAATCACAACGCCTCCTTCGTTAGCGTCGTATAAAAAATTCTAATCTCCTCCTATTGAATCAAGGAAGACCTTTGTTTCAAAGCCACAATGATAAATTGTATCTGGCAGCAGGTTACAGTCTTGACCGACCAGAAGTTAAGGCAGTAGTTAAAGCTAGAATTAGTAAGTTAATTCTCTTTTTCATAATAAGATGCCTTTCCCTATTGACTAAAAAAATTGCGGAAATGATGCAGAAGTTTCAAAAAAGAACCCATCACGAACTGCATTCAAAACTTTGCTCCGTATATTTACTTTTGATTTCTCAGAGCCTAGGCACTTTTCAATCAACTACCAAAAATAAATGCTACCAATATGCGCTATTTGAATTACCTATTCCTTTTGATCTTTCTAATAGCTACAGCATGCAAGCCTAATTCCAATAAAACAAAAAAACTGGGAAGAGTAGATCTAGAAGTTACGGGAAACAAACAAGCTCAGGAGTTTTTCGATCAAGGCTTAGCGTATCTTCATAGTTTCGAATACCTCGATGCTCGAAATCATTTTGTTAAAGCCCAACAAGCAGACCCAAAATGTGGAATGGCATATTGGGGAGAACTTATGGCATATAATCATCCGCTATTCAATCGAGAATTAGGTCGTCTAGCAAAACTCACATTTTCAAAAATGGGCAGCAGCCCTCAAGAAAGAGCGGCGCTCTTTAAGACTGAGATGGAAAAAGATTTGTTAACTAGTGTTGAGATATTGTATGGCAATGGGACAAAGCAAGAAAGAAACCAAGCTTACCGAGAGCATTATAAAATTTTAGCTAAGAAATATCCCAACAACCACGAAATACAAGCATTTTATGCGCTCTCACTTCTGGGAGCTCCAATTGATTCTAATACAGGGACTGGAACGGAAACGGCGGCTAGTCTGATGAAGGACTTACTTGAGCAGAATCCTGACCACCCAGGTGCATTACACTATTATATCCATGCTTATGACGACCCGATAAACGCTTACAAAGCGATAGAAGCTGCAGATAGATATGCTAAAGTTGCACCTGATGCGACACATGCTCTACATATGCCTTCTCATATTTATTTGTCACTGGGACAGTGGAATGATGTGATTAATTCAAACATCGAATCCTGGAATGCCAATGTCAATGCTAGAAAAATTAACCCAAGCAAAGAAGCGGGTTATCATTCTCTGAATTGGTTACAATACGGTCTCTTACAAAAAAATGAAGTACAACTGGCAACTCGCCTGATGTATGACATGATTGAATATGTCAAAACTGATCAATCAATTCTTGCGAGAACATATCTCATTTGGATGAAAGGAATCTATATGGCAGAGACCAACACCTGGTCTGGAGACATAGCAGACATCAATGTAAAAATTGATGATCTGCATTTAACAAAACAGGCATCCTACCTATATCTAGAAGGAATAAAAGCTAGCTTTACAGGTGATATTAAAAAACTACAAACAATCATCGAGGTGATAGCTAGAAAGAAGTACATAGCTTCCTTAAACCTCGGAGATAATGTTGCTGTGATGTGCAATACCGCAGGAAATCCAAGTATCCCTCCAAATCAAATCGACGTAGATTTAGTTACTGTTATGGAAGCCGAGCTGAAGGCGAAACTAGTTTTGCTGTCAGGTCGAACTCAAGAAGCTCTCAAAATACTTGAGGAAGGAACGAAGACTTATGAAAATCTAAGTATTAGTTTTGGGCCTCCTGTTGTTTTTAAGCCAATTCATGAGATGTACGCGAAGTTATTGATTTCTGAAAATCAACACAAGAAAGCTCTGAAAGTTATAAAAAAAGGTCTTCGGTTTGCTCCAAGAAAACTCGACCTACTCAAGCTAAAGGAAATCGCTGCAAGCCACCTAAACAACAGTAGAGTTTCAAATGAAGCTAGAGAAGAATTAAAAATTAGTCTTTTAAAACAATCGCGAGAGGAAATTCTCAAAGCGATCTGATTTGACTGAAAGTTATAGATTCATCCATCTTTATTTGATTTATCTTCTAATTAATGCTATTTCTCCACATCGTCTAATCAGCGATGTTGTAGAAAAAGACTGTAGTCTTAGAGTCAAAAGTCATACAGAATTAGTCAGTGGAAACGTTACTTGTGAGAATATCTTTGAAGAAAGAACGAAAAGGATTGTTTTCTCGTTTAAATGAAAGCGTCTTCTAGCAATACATTTTATGAAAAAAGAAAAGATCGTGCTCTTTACACATAGAATTTTGGGAAGCCTTCTAAATTTACAGCACAATTAATATCAATGAAAAGAAAGTCAATATATATGTTATCTGTTTTGATTCTATGTCTAGGATTTGGAATTTCTGCCAAGCTCGTTAACAATGACAAGTATTTTGAAATCATAAAGAATATTGAAATCTATAGCAATGTTTACAAAGAGCTTAACAAGAATTATGTTGAAGACATTGACCCAAGCGTTCTAATGAGAACTGGTATAGATGCAATGGTAGGGTCACTAGATCCTTTCACCAACTACATATCTGAAACTCAGGTTATAAGATATCAGTTAAATACACAAGGTCGATATGAAGGCATCGGAATTCTCGTAGGAAATATAAATGGAGAGGTTACAATTACTGAAGTTAAAGAAGGGGGTCCAGCCCAAATCGCTGGAATAAAAGCAGCTGACAAGATTCTTGCAATTAATGGTAGGTCTGTAATTGGTAAATCAGATGACGAGGTTAATCAAATAATGCGAGGTGCACCAAGAACTGATATTAAGATACGAGTAGAACGTCCAGGGGAAGATAAGCCACTCGATATGAATGTCTCTCGTAACCAAGTAAACATTCCCAATGTGCCAGTAGCCGAATTGCTAGACGGAGATATCGCCTACGTTTCACTTACCACATTCACGCAACAAGCTGCTGCAAATATTGAGAAAGCCCTAAGAAAACTTCAAAAGGAACTAGGTAGTGATCTACAAGGTGTAGTTCTTGACCTTCGAAATAACGGCGGTGGTCTACTAAGAGAAGCAATTGCTGTAAGCAATTTATTTGTTGACAAAGGGAATCTGATTGTTACCACAAAAGGTAAGGTACGTGAGCGTGATAAATCTTACAGCACAATGAAGAATGGGTACAATATTGAAGTGCCTGTTACCGTTTTGATAAACAAATCATCAGCATCTGCTTCCGAAATAGTAAGCGGAGTCATTCAAGATTATGATCGAGGTGTTTTGATCGGCCAAAGATCATATGGAAAAGGTCTTGTTCAAAACACCCAAGAAGTCGGTTATAATAGTAGAGTAAAGTTAACGACTTCGAAATACTACATACCAAGTGGCCGTTGCATTCAAAGTGTTGAATATGAGAATGGAGAACCTGTTGACATCGAAGAAGCAAAAAGGTCTAAATTTAAAACCATAAATGGTCGTACGGTGCTTGACGGAGGTGGTGTAAAACCAGATGTAGTCATGAAAAAGCCTGCAAAATCAGAATTTGTCCAAGCTTTGATGAAAGATCATATGATCTTCAAATATGTAACTAATTATGTTCTCGAGCACATGTCGATAGATTCAGCAGCTACTTATAGATTTGGAGACTATGACAAGTTTGTTGCTTTTTGCAAATCTAAAAACTATAGTTTCATTTCAAAGTCTGAGAAGGCAGTTGAAAAATTACAGAAAGAACTCAATGAGATTTCTCTCGTAGAAAAATCCTCTACAGCCATAGAAAGTGTAAAAAATTTAATCGCAGAAGACAAAGCGGATGATTATGCTGAACATAAAGACGTTTTGATTGACCTTATTGAAGAAGAGATCATCAGTCGATACTATTATCAACGAGGTAAGATTCTAAACAACCTAAATAGTGATCCAGAAGTACAAGAGGCTATATCTATTTTGCGAGATACCGATCGCTATTATGCGATACTGAACCCAGCTTAATGAAAGAGAATCCAATTATACTTCTTCTCGAAAGTTCAACTGAGGTATGTTCTGTAGCAATAAGTAAAGGAGACACAGTTTTAGCAATAAATGAAAGTGCTGAAGGAAATAGACATTCCGAATGGATGACCAGCTATATCGTAAAAACTTTAGAAGAAGCGAACTTAAATCAGAACGACCTAGATGCAATAGCAGTAAGCCAAGGTCCAGGGTCTTACACAGGACTCCGAGTGGCATACAGCGTTGGAAAAGGTATTGCCTACGCTCTACAATTGCCACTGATAGAAGTTAACACGCTAGAGAGCTTAGCGGTAGCATGCTTAGAAGATTCAAAAATAGTAGAAGATAGTATCATTATTTCAATGATAGATGCACGTCGAATGGAAGTGTACCAATGTCTTTACGACCACAATGGGAGACCCAAAGGTGATATTAGTGCTACGATACTTGATGAAAATCAATTCCAGAGCTATCTGACCGACTATGATCGGATCCTCATAGTTGGCAACGGAGCGTCAAAAGTTGAAAAGCTAATGCTTACTGAAGACTTTAAGTCACGCATTATTATCCAGCCTGAAATTCTATGTAGCGCAGAGCATCTAGCCTCTTTAGCACTTAAGAGTTTTAATAAGTCTGAATTTTCTGACCTTGCTTACTGTGTGCCTCTTTACCTGAAATCTCCACATATTACCACATCCACAAAACACCTTTTAGTTAAAACGTAAGATCATACAAGTTAAAGATCATCGTTTTTTAACTGAATTGCGTTTAAATACAGAATCTCACTTACTCTGCTTGTGGGCTCATTACACATTCGCGAAACTTTACATATATAATACTCTGTTGTACATAGCAAAAGCAGCAACTCTATATTTTGAATGTTCATCTTTATGAAACTTCCTCAAAAAGCAGTTGAGGTTGCTTAGACACGTTGAAGAATCACCTTTAATCAAATGCCTATTCACATTTTAATACCACGAAAACTGCTCATTGGCATTACGAGTCAAGATCAATGAAATAAAGTGTTGGAAACAAATAAGCTGTAATTTTTGTTCGTAAACATCTATTAACCATCAATTTACAAATATTATCTTTTTAATAATAACGCTCTTAACAGGTTTGGCATAGTACTTGATATACATAGACTGTATTTCAAATATTTAACTTTTAATCTATATTATGAGAAATAAGAAAAATGAAACAGTAACACTGAAAAAAGGTGATTCCGAGATTCAGTTGGATTACGCTGACCTGCGTAAAGCTGTATTAGTTTTAAGAGCAGTAAATCACAAGCTTCGTCAGCGAATTATCGATTTGTTGGAAGATAGTGAAACGATGACTGTAACTGATATCTACATCAAATTAAGATTGGAGCAGTCAGTAGCATCTCAGCATTTAGCTATATTGAGAAGAGCAGGAGTTGTGCTTACAGAACGTCAAGGTAAATTCATCTACTATTCGCTAGACAAAAATCGATTAAATCAGATTTCTGTTCTTGTTGAAGACCTAGCTGGATAAAACCAGCAATAGATTAAAAGTGGATCCCATCCCAAAAACGGATATACACTTAGCACAAAGACTTATTTTGCCAATCTATCGCTGAACACCCAACTTAACTTAGCAATTCCTAATTTCTACCCTTTTGTGAATGCTAGTTTTCTAGTTTGTTAACTATCAAGCTGCATACTCTGCGCCAAAGACTAATGCCCTGACATATCCAAAAAATGATAATCTATCACCATTACGGTGATAGTATGTGTTTTATATAATCAAAAAAGTGTTATGTAAAACCATATGATTAACAACATTTTGTAGATATAGAAAATAATTAATATATAATTTTGAAGTCTTAAGGTATTTAACGCATCTTTGGTCTATAATTCGATATTTAAGAAAAGAAAACTACAAATCATTCTTAAAATGAGTAAGACTAAGGTTATTTTTAACCAGGAGAAGCTAGACGTTTCTTCTGAGATCATGCGTGCATTGGCTCATCCTTTGCGGCTTAGAATTTTGGAATTTATTGACAGAAATGGCATCATTAACGTCAATAAGATTTACAACACATTGAAAATAGAACAATCTATTACCTCTCAACATCTGAAGATCATGCGACTTGCAGGAGTCATTGATGGATTTAGAGATGGAAAATATGTTCATTACACTATCAACTACGACGTTGTCGATCGAGCTCAAAAGGCAGTGAATCGATTCCTAGGTAAATAGAGGTCTGATTTTCTTTTATTTAATTCTGTGTAACCGTTAAGGTAAGGTTACTTGGACTCAATTGCACTGACTTTCTGTCTGCGCTGTCGTAGTCGTGATTGAATTTTCAAGAATAGTAATTGCAATGTTGGTTTACATCTGATAGCCCTCGCGATATGTTAGTGAAATTTCTGTCGAAGTTTGATGTATGGCTTCGCCATAAGGTGCCTAAGCTATCTACTCCTCCTCGTTGCTAGTCCTTTTACTAATCCAGAAATTATTGACACCCTCTCCCAAGGTGAGGCTAAGTCTTTGTTGGCTAGCCATTTCAAGCAATGCTAGGAACGTAACTATCGCGTGAACTCTACTTTGCAATGTACTGAATAGGTCTTTAAAATCTACTCTCTGCCTTTTATCCAACATTGTGCTTATGTAAGCAGATTGTTCTTCGATAGTATAGTCGTAATCAAATATCCGATGCACAACTTTTTCATTTTCGTTGTTCATCTTGTCAAGTAATCTGTTGAAGACTTGCATTAGTTTAAACAAGCTTACTGATTCCAGCTCGACATCGACTAAAGCTTTCTGAGCAATCTCTCTTATTTCTTTTCCTACATTTCCTCTTGGTAGCTTTTTAGATTGAATTTCTTCCATTTGAGAAAATTGATCAAGGACTTCTTTGAATCTTTTGTATTCAAGTAACCGCTGCACCAGATCTTCACGAGGATCAATTTCCTCACCATCTTCATTTTTTTCTTTTCTTGGCAACAGCATCTTAGCTTTGATGCGCATAAGGGTTGCTGCTACAACAATAAACTCACTGGCAACATCAATATTAAGCTTCTCAAGATGCCTTATATATTCTAGAAAATCCTTGGCAATCTTTGCAATCGGTATGTCATTAATATCCAGCTCGTCACGTTCAATGAAGAAAAGTAAAAGATCGAATGGACCTTCAAAATGATCTATTTTTATTCGGAAGCTCAGAATAGTAATTTTTATCGACTCAAAGATATTGAATTTAGACTTAGCTTTGTTTGATGCAAGCAGTAACATTTCCAGAATACAAAGTAAAAAATCAAGCAGTTCGGCTTTATAATCGAGCAGAGCAGGTAGTTCGAAGTCGTCACCCTTGGATATTCGATCAATCTATTTCCAAAATTCCCGATGATGTGGAAGCTGGCGATCGCGCAATTATTTTTGATCAAAAAAAGAATCGTTTTTTGGGACTCGGTTTGATTGATCCATTTTCAATCATACGAATTAAGATGCTCTTTGCGGTAAAAAAAGAAACTTTTGATCAAGCATGGATTCTGCAAAAATTCAAAGAAGCTTTTGAAATAAGAAAACCACTTCTTGAGAAAGATACAAGTAGTTATAGATGGATCTACGGAGAAAATGACGGTTTGCCAGGACTTATCGTCGATGTTTACAATGATGTAGTAGTAATGAAATTGTATTCTACTATTTGGCTGCCATATATGGAATGGATAACAAACAGCATTAATAAGGTTCTCCAACATGAAAGCAAAATTTATTCTGCTCTTGTTCTCAGGTTAAGTCGTTCAGTACAAAAGGAAAAAAAACAACTCAAAGGTCTTCACGAAGGACAAATTATAGCTGGCACACTTGCCTCTGAAACGGTAACATTTGTTGAGCATGGAATTAAATTCTCAGCCAACGTAATTGAAGGACACAAAACAGGATACTTTCTAGATCATCGATTGAACCGTAAACGAGTTGGTGAATTAGCAAAAAATAAATCAGTTATCGACATATTCTCATATGCAGGTGGGTTCTCCGTACATGCTTTGTGTGGAGGTGCCAAAGAGGTGGTAAGTGTAGATATAAGCAAGCAAGCACTGAAGCTCGCAAAGGAGAATGCTAGACTTAATGGCGAATTTCAACAGCATAGATGCATCGATGGCGATGCATTCAAGATTATGAGCGAGCTAATAAGAACAGATAAAACTTTTGACTTAGTAGTAGTTGATCCACCATCTTTTGCAAAAAGAGCCTCAGAAATTGAACTTGCCAAGAAAAGCTATACAAGGTTGACAAAGCTGGCAATAAGATTAGCAGCTTGCGAGGGTATCCTTGTGCTAGCATCTTGCTCAAGTAGAATTAGTGTAGACGACTTCCACGAGATTATAGCGGATTGTTTGAACAATCAACCACGAAATTTTGAAATACTAGAAGAAAAGCATCATGATATTGATCACCCTGTGACATTTGACGAAGGAAGATATCTTAAGTGCTTTTATATCAAAATGGACTAAGATATAATGAGCTTTCTATTCTAAATCAATTTAAGACATCCCCATATACCATCTTGATAAATGGACCATCTATGAAAGATTCTGGTTCAATGCTACTTTGGAGATTTACTCCATTCTTCAGAGATCCTCTGTGTGTAACATTCTTGCACTTTCACAAAGTGCAGATGCAGTTGTGGACTGAATTGCTCTCAATATTTGATTTCCACTTTTTGCGGATAGACGTTCACAGGTTTATCAATTCCTCGTAATCTGTCATTGTGATCTTTTCCTGGGACTCTACAATAGATAACGACATGGTCATTTTCAACGGATGGTACCGAAGATAACATCGACTTTTCCAAAAGTGTAGAGAGATTCGGTTGATTTCCGATCAGTTCAATTCCATTTTGGACCCATTCATAATGCCCCACAAATCGAAGCGTTTTGTAAAGTAAGTTTTTCACTTTTCCCTTAAATGCTTATGGAAAATCTGCTGCTCCACCCGAAGTAAATTCATCTTCATAGCGCTTCCCATTAAGCATCAGCTCTTGGCAATCAGATAAGGAGGGAACGGAAACAACTTCATTATCGCGGACAACTATTGCTTCTTTCACATACTCCGTAGCAACTCCAATAGGACTCCAAGTAAATGCATAAAAATGCGGTACCGAGGCGTTCTGTGGTATAGCTCCTACTTTCATTTCCATCAAATCTAATTGATCAGTCCTATATTTACGCTGAAATTCCTTGTACAGCATGTGCCCAAGTATGCTGACAAAGCCAGGCGCTACTCCAGTTTGCAAGATAAATCCAGTTTCTGCTCTTTTAGGGATTTGGATAATAGCATTTGTTTCGGTGACATACTCGGTCAAGTTCACATAATGCAACTTGTATTAAACTCATAGTTTCGCCATGCCAGGTGCAAATCGACCGGGTAAACAATCCAAAATTATGTCTCCTTTGTCTAAAATAGACTTAAATGAATCATCCACCTTCCCCCAGACATCCGAAAAGTCTCAACGATTCCATTTTTCTCCGCCCCTTCTTCTATGAACTTCTTGGAAGCATCCAATCCAGCTTGATTAATGTCACCAATATAGTTGACACGAAAATTCTGTATGTACAGTAATTATTAAACCTGCAGCTTGTCCAATTCCACCTGCTCCAGTAATAATTATATTATATGACATTTTAAATAGCTATTTTGATCTATAGCAAAAGTATACTTGACACTTGATATCTCCTTTTCTTACCGCTGTTAAAACTAAGCTTATCTAAGCAATAAAATTTGTTATCAAGACATTGAACAATAAGTCTTTCAACTACTAATACTCAAGAATCAATACTATATAGAAGATAACTATTACTTTTGGAACACAATCGACAAGTATGCTCGCAACAACGAAGCTTACCTATAAATACGCCAATAGTAAGCCCATTTTTTATCCCGACATCAAAGTAGAAAAGGGCAATGCACTTCTCATTCTTGGGCAATCAGGAGTTGGGAAAAGTACCTTTCTGCATATACTTGGAGGTCTCATGCCTCCTACATCAGGCAAGGTCGTGGTAAACGATATTTCAATGAATGATCTAAGTCCAAAAGAACTAGATAAATTTCGCGGTAGCAATATTGGACTGGTATTTCAAAAGTCAATTTTCATGCAAGCTTTGACCGTTAAAGAAAACTTGCAACTCTGTCGCAAACTTGCTGGACTCATCCCGAATGATCACAGAATTGCTGAAGTACTGGCAAGACTAGGAATACCGCATAAATTAAATAGTAAACCGAATGAGCTTTCTCAAGGAGAACAACAAAGACTTTCTATCGCTCGAGCTGTTATATCCGAACCAAGCATTCTACTTGCTGATGAACCTTCAAGCGCACTGGATGACGAACATTGTTTGGCTGTAACAGATTTGTTACGAGAGCAAATGGAATCTGAAAACTGTGCTCTGATAATAGTCACTCACGATCAACGTATAAGTGACAGATTTGAAAACCAATTAAGTTTGACGCCTAAAAACAAACAGATATGAATCTAGCTAAAGTGAGTTGGAAAAATGTTTGGGCAAAACCTTGGTCGACTGTTTTAAGCGTCATACTTATCGCTTTTGGAGTGGGTCTGCTTTCACTTTTATTCATCTTCAAAAAGCAATTCACCGAGCAATTTGATAGAAATCAGGCTGGTGTAGATATGGTAGCTGGAGCAAAAGGAAGTCCACTTCAATTAATTCTAAATTCTATGTTCCATGTTGATGCTCCAACAGGAAATATCAAAGTAGAGGATGCAGCTTTTTTATTTAATCCCAAGAATCCCTACATCGAAGATGCAGTACCTTTATCAATAGGTGATTCTTACAAAACTTTTAGAATTGTTGGAACTGATAATTCGATTTTAGAATTTTACGATGCCAAGATTGATCAAGGTAGAATTACAGAAAATGTAATGGAAGTTATAGTGGGAGCTAAAGTCCAGGCTGAAACTCAACTAAAAATAGGATCCACTTTTTTTTCATCTCACGGTTTCAATGAAGGTGATCTTGAACATGACCATGGTGCACCATTCAAAGTGGTTGGTATTTTAGCTCCACATAATAGCGTGATGGACAAGCTGATTATTACTGATTATCGTTCAATTTGGGAAGTTCATGAATCTCACGATCATAGTTCAGATACTCTAAGTGTAAATCAAAACTCAATCACTGATGATCTTGACAGTTCTGTTGTAGCTGCTGTTCCTCCAATAATCACTGACTTTCCCGTCAAAGACATCACATCGATACTTGTGCGATTTAAAGCTGATAAAAAACGAGCTATTCCCGTTATTAACATGCCTCGCAATATCAATGAGAATACAACAATAATGGCAACCTCTCCAACATACCAATTAAACAAGCTCTTAGCAAACCTAGGTGCTGCATTAAAAGCAGTAAGTTATCTAGCAATACTCATTGGCCTTATCAGTGCATTAAGCGTTTTTATTTCGCTCTACAATAATCTGAAAGAGCGAAAGCATGAATTAGCAATGATGCGTGTAGCTGGAGCTAGTCCAACTCAATTAAGTGCATTGATACTGATGGAGGCTTTATACATAGGATTGATAGGAGCATTGCTCGGCGTATTACTTGCACATGGAGGATTGTGGATAATTTCTGGACTATTAAATGCACAATTTCACTATGCCTTAGATGCATGGCGACTCAATATCGTGGAGATAGCACTAATAGTCGGGACCTGTCTATTAAGTCTTCTTGCAGGAACGATACCCGCCATAAGAGCTTATAGAACAAATATCATAGATTCGATCTAGAAAAATCTGAAAAGTAAAAATCCTAGGAAGATAATATTACATACTAAGTTTCGCTTTTACTAGGGCAGAAACGTCTTTCGATTCATCACCATGCAGCATGACCCCAAGGCTTGAATCAAAAATCATCGTGTATTCTTGTTCTTTTCCTACTGCTTGCACTGCGTCCTCTACCAGCTTAAGAACAGGAGCATAAAGCTCTTCACGCTTTTGCAAGATTTTCTGTTGTGATTGGCTTTGTAGGTTTTGAAGGTTTTGCTGCTTTACAGCTAAAGCCTCTTGTTCTTTCTGTAATTGAATCTGAGGAAAATCTCCGCTATTAGCACGTCCCACAAACGCCTTGTACTCTTCTTCAAAAGCTTGACCTTTAGTAACAAACTCGTCTTCCAATTGCTTCTGATATGCTAATAATTGCTCGTCAGCCGTTTTAATTTCCTGCATATTTACCAATAACTCTTGGCTATTGATGTGTCCAAACTTTTGGGCTTGACCCAAGAAGAAGAAACATAGAAATAAAGCAACGAGTGTGTATTTAGTATAAGTCATTTTGATATTTTTCACAAAAGTAATCATTGTTCATCATTTTTTAAATCTAGCTGACTTGATTTGTATGCTTCAGCTATTGTTGAGGGCTTACGTCCAAAAGTTCATTATCTCGAACTACTATTGATCGATTATAATTCAGCATTTATAACAAATTGATGAATCTTAACTAAAATTTAAATCCAAGTGATACTTGCAACGATAAGTTTGTATCGAAATCATCTCTAAAATTGAATTTGTCAAATTCATTCAATCGATAAAAGTCAACATCTAGATCATTATTGGTTACATCCAGCAATCCATACATTGCACTAAAGCTCAAAAATAAAGAACGATTAATGTAGTAAGATGCTCCGGCTTCAAGTCCTGCATCAAACCAATTATATGTGCTTCCTCGTTTTTCATCTGCGTCAAGTTCGTAATATGCCCCAACAAGTCGATTCATTCCAATTTTTGTTACTTCTCCGTCTATTATCAGATCAACTACAAGACCCTGATTTCCCTTTGCTTCACGTGGATCATCTGAGTAATAATTCCCTTCTATCGATTGTATAAACGAGTAGTTATACACTTCTCCTGTTTCCGGATTAATTGGCGCTGTAAAATCAACTTTACCTCCAGACGTCGGCAATACGAGGAACTGTGTATAAATTCCACCAAAGAGCTCAAGCTTTTTGATCGGCTTCCAGTTTGCCATCAATGGAACATGGACATATGCATTACTTACGTCATAAAATCTTGTAACCTCTCCATTACGAGGTGCTCTTTCAAGTCCATCTCTGAAAACATAAGGAGCGTCTTGACTTTCAAATGTATATCTAGTTCCAATCTGATTATAAGACACTTCCGTACGAAGCCCAAATACATCGGTAATGTTATATGTGAAAGTTACACCAAAATGGATACCGTTATTGAATTGAAAGGCATCTGAATGCGTAGGCTCATTAATAGTTGGTCCTAGTAATCTAGAATAACTTAACCCAGCGCGGATTCCGAAGTTATAATCTTGCGCAATTATCGAACTTCCGATACTTAGAAAAAGCACGACAAGAATTAAACTTGAGTATATCTTAAAGCGATCAATCATATTTTTCATTTATCATATACAGGAAACAGAACGAATAAAGTTATTGATACGATGTTCTTCAAACAAAAACATTTTTACAACACAGCATTTTGGAAGGCTAGGACACTTTAAACAAAAGCAATTCTCTATTGACCACTTTCCATTTGTTCTGCAAAAAACTGCCATAAATTTTCAGAGGGCAAAGGTGCAGAAAAATGTAGAATTTCTTTTGTTTTCGGATGTGGGAATGCCAAGGTATGTGCATGAAGATGAATTGACCTGTCTTTATTACTTCGTCGAGCTCCATACTTTACATCACCCTTGATAGGCATTCCTTCTTCTGCAAGCATACATCGAATCTGATGAAATCTACCTTCTACTATCTTTACTTGAAGTAAATCGTATCGATCGCTACTGAACAAAAGAAAATAATCAAGCCTTGCCAGCTTACCCTTTGGATTCACAAATGCCTTCCTAGCTTTTTGATTGTGTACTAGTTTCATTTCTAGCGAATCTTCTTGTTTAGCTATACCTGTTCTAACTACAGCCAAATAGGTTTTCTCAACTATTCCAGATTGAAGAGATTGATTGATAGCGGCGCAAGTCCTTTTATTCTTCGCAAATATGCACGCTCCGCTAGTAACTTGATCTAAACGATGAGTAATGAAGAGAGGACCTCCGGTTTTTTTCTCCATTATTTCGATTGCAGATAACTGATCATTATCAGTCGATTGAATAGCAATACCAAAAGGCTTATTAATGATAAGGATTTGATGGTCCTTATACAAAATTTCTATTTTCTTCATTAATCTATTTCTTCGTAATCTGCATACTCCTCAGGCTCCTGACCAGTTTTATCGATTTTTGGCGTTTTATTCCAAAACCGATAAGCAATTGAAAGGATAATTCCTAGTAAAAGATATTTAATCATTAATTCGCTTCTTTTTCGTTATCTAATTCGATATTAAAACAATTTACAGTCAATTGATTTTCAATTCTGTGCGATGTTAGCGTAGAATTAGACAACTTGTGGAATGTTTTTCCAAGTTAGCTCGCGGATATGAAACTGACTCGAATTGATTACAAATTTACTACATTTGTAGCGCATTAATATTCAGTGCAAAGCTAAGAATCATTTATGTTATCATCTAAGAAATTAATCAATATTGCAGGTTGGCTTGCTTTTGCCCTTGCAGTAGTCGTCTTTTACTTATCAGCAGAACGTGTCGGATCCCTCTGGGATTGTGGTGAATTCATACTAGGAGCGTATAAGCTTCAGGTTGTACACCCTCCAGGGGCTCCTCTCTTTATGATAGTTGGTCGATTTTTTACAATGTTCGCTGAATTATTTTCAGACGATCTAAGTGACATAGCTTTCGCTGTGAACTTAATGTCGGGTGTTTGTACTGCTTTCACTGCAGCTTTTGCTGCGTGGACAACAGGCTTATTGACCAAAATAGCTATGGTTGGACCTGATGCCGAATTGGATAAAGGTCAGTCATGGGCGGCAGCTGGAGCAGCATTGGTAGCAGGCTTAACCACAGCATTTGCTAGTTCTGTTTGGTTTTCTGCAGTTGAAGGTGAAGTATATGCTATGTCGACGTTCTTTACAGCAATGACCATTTGGTCTGCTGTAAAGTGGTACTCACTACCCAATGTGGTAGAAAATGACCGTTGGTTAGTATTTAGTTTGTTTGCTGCTGGCCTATCAGTTGGTGTACACCTTTTAAGTTTGCTAGCTCTTCCTGCTTTGGGCCTATTGTACTACTACAAAAAATATGACAATCGCAATGTAATGGGTGCGCTGATCAGTATTGGTGTGGGATTGTTGTATATGGTATTTATACAGAAAATTGTCATTGCATATATTCCTCTTTTATGGGCTAAGCTAGAAATATTTTGCGTGAACTCTTTGGGTTTACCTTTACATTCAGGACTAGTCCCAACGGTTCTTTTGGTAGGTGGACTTGCTTACTTCTTATTAAAATATGCACACAGAGAGAATAACCAATTGCTTCAATTGGTGACAGTTATTGCTACATTGAATGTTATTGCTTTCTCACTTATTGGTGTCATTGTAATCAGAGCGAATGCTGATACTCCAGTTAACATGAACGTCCCAAGTGACGCGTTGAGACTTGTACCTTATATAAATAGAGAACAGTACGGTGAGCGACCATTACTTTTTGGACCAAGCTACCAGGCTGAACCTAGTGGATCTAATTCTGAAAAAGTATACGGTCAAGTTGGAGATCGCTACGAGTATGTTAGTGACAAAATCTCATACAAATACAGAAATAAAGACAAGATGCTATTTCCGAGACTAGCGGATATGACAGCTAGTAGGAAACAGATTTACGACCTATGGAGAACCAATACAGTCGGCGATGCGAAAGGACGTCCCAACATGTCCGACAATATTAGGTTCTTAGTAGCATACCAACTGAAGTGGATGTACGGGAGATACTTTATGTGGAACTTCGTAGGTAGACAAAATGGAGATCAGGGTTATTTTAGTTGGGATAAAGCTAGCGGTAATTGGCGCTCAGGCATCAAATTTATTGATGATGCAAGGCTTTATAACTCTGATAATGAACCAGACAGACTCAAGAACTCAGAAGCAAATAATAACTACTATTTCTTGCCACTAATCTTTGGATTAATTGGTCTTTTCTGGCATATGCTAAAACGTCCTAAAGACTTTGTTTTCCTTTTGATGCTTTTCATTATTACAGGTATAGGAATTATCATCTATTCAAATCAACCTCCGAATGAGCCTCGTGAGCGTGATTACGTTTTAGTAGGCAGTTTTATGACATTCGCGATGTGGGTAGGGATGTCTATCGCGGCCATGTATGAATTATTCAAGAATAAGGTAGGTCTAAAACAAGGCGCCATTGCAGCAGGTGTTGCTACTTTACTGGCTTTATCTGCTCCGGTGATTATGCTTAGTGAAAATTTTGACGATCACAGCCGAAGCCATCACCAAGCTTCGCGTGATTATGCAAGTAATTTTCTTAACAGTGTTGAAGAAAATGCAATCATCTTCACGTATGGTGATAATGATACTTATCCACTGTGGTATGCTCAAGAAGTAGAAGGAATCCGAACCGACGTGCGTGTGGTAAATCTGAGTTTGATAGCTGTTGATTGGTACATAAACAAATTGCGTAATAAAGTAAATGATTCACCACCTCTGAATTTAACGATATCAGAAGATAACTACAGGGGATATCAGCGAAATGTCGTACTATTCGCAGATAACGATCAAGCATTTCCTCTTGATCAAGCGCTAAAAGTTGTAAATAGTGACAAACGCCTTCCTGGAGCTAATCGTAAAATGGAAGGATATTTCCCTTCACGAAAACTTATGATTATTCCTGATCGCCAAAAAGCAATTGATGTAGGAATGATCAATCCTACTGATCCTGATCCGGAGCCGATCATATTCACGTATCCTAAGTCGAGACAGTATCTTCTGAAAGATGATGTAGCTATTTTGGACGTCATTGGATCCAATATCTATGATAGACCGATCTACTTTGCCATCACATGTGAAAATTCAAAACTACAGGGCATAAATGACTACATGTCTCTAGAAGGCTTAGCTCTGAGAGTCGTACCATACAAAAGTCGAGGTGTTAAAGAAGGCGGAGTTGCATATTCTGGTTCCGTTAATTCAGAAGAAGTGTACGATAACGTCATGAATGACTGGAAATGGGGAAATTTTGACAAAAAAGATCTGTTCGTTGATGATAGTTACAGTGCCGCTATTCTTGCTATGCGTTCTGCCATAAAAAGAGCAGCAGCTGATCTTTATCAAAAAGGACAAGAAGATAAGGCTGCAGCTATCGCCGATAAGTACTTTGAAGCGTTTCCAGCTATGAACTTTCACTACACGTACGACGTAATTCCATTAATAGACATTCTCGTTCGCACAAATGATATAGAAGCTGCGAAGAAGCATCTAACAATCTTAGGAAAAGAAGCTCAGCAGAACTTGCTATTCTTCGAAACCATCGATCCAGAAATAATTGATGCAAGTTTCACTTTCAGAAGTGATACACAGCGGTATCTTTATGCTGCAAATGATGTAGTTAGATTAGCAAGACAAATTGGAGATCCAAACTTTACAGCGGAAATGGAAAACTTGCTTAGAGATTATCTAAACACAAGACCAACTACGCCAAATTAATAGCTCAGGGCATCAAAAATATTATATAGCGTTATGAAAGAAGTATTTATTGGAGGCGACCACGCGGGATTTGAGCTAAAAGCGAAAGTCATTACTAGGTTGATCTCCATGGGTTACAAGGTCCGCGATTTTGGTACAGAGTCATTGAACTCCGTTGATTATCCTGATTACATTCACCCGTTAGCAAATGCTATGGAACAAGATATGAACTCCATCGGAATTATCATATGTGGTTCTGGCAATGGTGTAGCAATGACAGCGAATAAACACTCACATATACGTGCAGCTTTGTGTTGGCAAAATGAAATTGCAGAACTTGCGCGTTTACATAATGATGCAAACATAATATCAATTCCAGCTCGATTCGTTTCTGAAGAATTGGCATTCAGGATGATTGATACTTTCTTAAACACAGCGTTTGAGGGTGGACGTCACAAACGCCGTGTTAAAAAAATAAGTTGCTAATTAGCATTCGTACTTTACTCTACAAATAACAAAATGAAAAAAACTATAATTCTAGGTTTTATTCTTGTTTTTATCATGCAAAGCCAAGCACAATATATCTCTTCAGTTACATATCCTGATTCGACTGTATCTGTTAATATGGATGATAGTAATCCAGCAGTTATGCTAGCAAAAGATATCACAGCCGATGACCTACGTAAACACTTAACAATTCTTGCGTCGGACGAATTTGAAGGAAGAGAAACTGGTGAAGAAGGTAACAACAAGGCTGCTGCATATATTTCAGATCATTTCAAGAATATCGGTATCAACCCAGTAGATGGTCTTAAAGATGGATACTATCAACCTGTAGCATTCACTTTTGAATCATGGAAGACAGCAGAAATGAATCTTAATAGTCAAAGATATCGACACCTTTGGGATTTCTTAGCTTTCCAGAATCAAAACAAAGATATTGGGACTGTCAATATGGATGAGATTGTCTTCATGGGCTATGGTATTGATGACGAGAAATACTCAGATTACAAACGAAAGCGAGTTAAGGGTAAGAACATCTTGATCTATGCAGGAGAACCAATGGATTCAAATGGGAATTCAAGAATTACAGGATCTTCAACAAGATCTGTATGGAGTGAAGATCCAATCAAAAAGCTGGAAGCTGCAATGAAAAACGGAGTAAATGCGGTTTTCATCATAAGCGATGATATCAAAAAAATGCTTTCTGAAAATAGAAGACAACTACTTGGATCCAAGGTAAGTCTGGGTGATATTTCTGAACGCCCTGACTATCCTACTTGTGTATATATTTCTACTACTATTGCCAAAGAGATAATGGGTGGTAAAGTAAAAAAAGTAATCAAGTCTAGAGATCTAATCACGAAAAGAGGAAAACTTAGAAAGGTTAAACTAAAAACAGACATGGCGCTTACCCTCGATAAAAATGTAGTGTCGATAGAAGGTCAAAATGTCTTAGGGTTTATAGAAGGAACAGATAAGAAAGATGAGCTAGTCATCATGTCCGCTCACTATGACCACCTTGGTAAGAGAGGAGAGTCCATCTACAATGGAGCAGATGACAATGGTAGCGGAACAACAACTGTAATCGAAATTGCGCAAGCATTTGCTGATGGTGTAAAACAGGGAATTAGACCAAGACGCTCTATGCTTTTCTTACTAGTTACTGGCGAAGAGAAAGGACTTTTGGGATCGCAGTTTTATGCTGAAAGACCAATCTTTCCACTGGAAAAGACAATTGTAGATATTAATGTAGACATGGTAGGACGAGTAGACGCAAAATATGAGTTGAATCCAAACTATATATACGTAATCGGAAGCGACAGACTATCTACTGATTTGCATAAAATCAATGAATCGGTTAATCAAGAGTTTACTCAATTGACAATGGACTACACGTACAATTCAGAGACTGATCCAAATAGATACTATTACAGAAGTGATCACTATAATTTTGCTAAAAATGGCATCCCTGCTATTTTCTTTTTCAATGGTACTCACGCAGATTATCATCAAGCATCTGATACGGTTGAGAAAATTAATTTTGACAAAATGGCTTTTGTTGCTAAACACATATTTCATTTAGCATACGAATTAGCCAACAGAGATGAAATGATTGAAGTAGATGGTGTCGTTAAAGACTAAACTATGACACACAACAGTTACGTGTCTTGGATTGAAAAGTATTATGTCTTTGTAGGCATAATACTTTTTTTATGTCCTACCTAGCGTTTTACCCTGAGCTATGGATGATTACTGACGCCTACAGCTACAGCTTTCAAGCACTAGCTTTTGCAGAAGGCAAATTCTATTTAACGCAGTTTAATTTCCTTTCCCAAAGTCATCAACAAATTCTGTACCCATCGTATAATCTGGAAACATCCGCTTACTATGCCATTTGGATAAAACTCTTCACCGAAAAAGGTATCTTCTTGGGAAGCATTTTAGCAGCAATCATTAGTGTAATCCTATTGCACACTACTCTTAAACGACTGAAGTACAATTAGTTAGGGATAATTATACTTTTCGTGTCTCCTGTTTCATTTTTTAGTCCTAGCATCATGAGTGGCATGCCATCATCATTACTAATGAATGCTATTGTTTACATTTTGGGTGTATGGAGATTTTTGGTTCCAAAGCCATTCCGAAGGGTTTTCTTTTGCTAACTTTTCAGTTCATTTACCACTTTATCTCATCATCAGTCTTATACTGATTCCTAGTGGATACCTATTCGTACTACATTATAGAGGAAAAGCAAGTAAGAGCATTGCTGTTTCATCCTCATTATTTATAGCTGTCTGTCTCTTATACAATTACTCGGCCATTGATTTCAGTGGTTGGCTAAAAGACTCTATTAACTAGTAGATTCTTATTACCATTAATTCCTTTTGTGGTATTGGCCTTGGCTGAGGTAACAGACAGAAAACCTTTTCTACACAGCCTGATTTTCTTCATTTTGGCTCCATTTTCCTTTGTACTTATTCCGATCTCACAAAAAGTATTTCATGACTTATATGCTCCACACGAAAATGCCGCCAAGTATATAGCTAACCGATATGCAGATCAAGAAGTGCTCTATGATCAATCCGGCTATACTAATGTAATTAGATATATAAATCCACTTTCAGCATCATGGACAAAAACCGCTGATATAAAAGACACAAGTGACAATACAAACAGAGAGAAAATACTAAATGATTCTGAATCCGTTTATGTCATAACTAGTGAAAGTAATACTAGTCAAGAAAAAGCTGAACACGCTTCGAGTGTCCAACAATATCTAGACCTCTTACCATTCATAGCTTTTGACTCCGTGCGGATAGATGAAACTAATCAATTGAAGATCTATAAATTGCATTCGGACTAAAAGCTCAACACTACAAATCAACCTCTAGAGTTTTCCAGATTGTTGCTCTTGTTCAAATTTCAAGTCATGTGAAAGTTTTTCTCCAGAACCTTGTTTAACTCAGTACTAAAGAATTGTTAACACTGTCAAAAACTCTAAGCTCGTGTTCACTTTTCTGTAACTTTCAATAGCTTTTTCTTGTTTAGCCTTTTAGACGCGCCTGAAAACTGTCATGCAAATTCGAAATCACTGTCGTATTTCGAATAACTATCTAAGCGATCACGTTATTGTTTGTACATTTGTAACTGTTAGTGAGGCTAGTAGCAAGGAAACATTGAGAGAATAATTTAGATTATGAAGGGTTCAGACAATTATCAAGTTCTTATTCAAAAGTTGGATCAATTTATTCGCAAATTTTACGTGAATAAGATGATTCGAGGCAGCCTATACTTTATAGGTCTTGCGATGCTTCTGTTTTTAATTTTTAGTATAGCAGAGCACAACTTCTACTTCAGCAAATCTATTCGAAAAGTTCTATTCTACTCTTTCATTGGCATAAGTGTTGCTTCACTTTTCTATTGGGTTCTAAATCCGCTCTTCAAGTACTTTAAGTTAGGACAAACTATCTCGCACGATCAAGCTGCCGGTATTATCGGGACGCACTTTGGAGATGTGCAAGATCAACTAACTAATGTGCTGCAATTAAAACGGCAAGCTGAATCAGCAGATAACACCGAATTACTTTTTGCCGGAATAAATCAGAAGTCAGAAAACATTAAGCTCGTTCCATTCAAGAATGCCATTGATCTGACTAAGAACAAGAAATACCTACGTTACGCTCTACCGCCTCTGTTGCTATTCATTGCAATACTCTTTGGAGCTCCTAGCATAATAAAAGACTCTACTTTTCGAATTATCAATAATGACAAGGACTTTGAAAAGGCAGCACCCTTTAAATTCTTACTAGATCACAATGAGTTTCAAGTAATACAGTACGATGATTTCGCCCTGCAAGTCCAAGTTGATGGTACCGCTCTACCAGAAGATGTTTTTATTGATGTTGATAATTATCAATATCGAATGAAGAAGGTGAAGCAAGATCAGTTTGAATATACCTTTAAAAATGTTCAAAAAGATACGCCATTCAGAATCTTTGCAGGAAAAGTGAAATCAGCAAACTTCGACTTAAACGTATTGGAAAAACCAAATCTCATTGATTTTTCACTCTCTTTAGATTACCCTGCATATACTGGATCAAAAGATGAAACGATCCAAAACATAGGAGATGTTTCTATCCCTGCCGGCACAGTAGTTACTTGGGATTTTGAAAGTGAAAACACCAACAAGATTAACATGTCTTTTGGCAGAAGCCAGGAGACGATCAAACAAAAGGACACACAAGAGTTTAACTTTAGCAAGCGCATTAAACAGGATCAGCAATACAAAGTATTTCTTTACAATGAGCAGATTCCTACTCCAGATTCGTTTATTTACGCATTGAATGTAATCCCGGATCAATATCCAACAATTCAAGTTCAAAAATTCGAAGATAGTCTAGACAATCAAGTAAGCTATTTTGTAGGAATAGCAGCTGATGATTATGGTATCAGTTCTATCACATTCAACTACACCATCAGCAACGAAAAAATCGGTACGAAAGAGCCTCAAAGTGAAAGAATTAGCAGTCGAGCTGATTCCAAGCAAGATTACGAGTACATTTTTGATGTTGCAAAGTTTAATCTTGAGCCAGGTGACCAAGTCAACTATTACTTTGAAGTTAGCGACAATGATCAGGTGAATGGCGTAAAATCAAGCAAAACCGGTATAATGCTTTTCAGAAGACCTACAATCGAGGAACTGAAAAATGAAGAAGAGCAAAACAGTGAAGAAATCAAAAAGAAGCTTGAGGAAGCCGTAAAGGAAACTAAGAAAATAAAGGAAGATTTTAAGAAATTAAGAGAAAAGTTAATCCAGAAAAAGGAGATTGACTGGCAAACAAAAAAAGAACTAGAGAAGCTTCTTGAACGTCAAAAGGAACTGCAAGAAAAAATGCAGCAAGCAAAGGAGAACTTTGACAAAAATAAGCAGAACAGAGAGATGATGAAAAAATCAGATGCTCTGCAAGAAAAAGAAGAAAAACTAGAAAAACTTTTTGAAGAAGTCGTTGATGATGAGATGAAAGAGCTCATGGAGAAGATCAAAGATTTAATGCAGGAATTGGAGAAAGATGACGCCATGGAAATGATGGAGGAGATGGAATTCAGTGATGAGGAATTAGAAAACAAACTAGAACGTCTAGAAGAACTTTATAAGCAACTTGAAGTTGAGAAAGAAGTAGAGGAAATGATCGAAGAGCTAAACAAGCTTGCTGAAGAACAAAAAGAGCTGGCAAAGGAAACAGAAAAAGCAGAAACGCCTCAAGAAGAGCTACAAGAGAAACAGGAAGAGATCGAAGAGAAGTTCGAAGAGCTAAAGGAAGAAATGGAAAAGCTTGACGAGAAGAACGAAGAATTGGAGCTCCCCAAAGATCTAGGTGAAGATAAGGAAGAAGCAATGGAAGAGATTTCTGAAGATATGGATGAGGCGCAAGAGCAAATGGAAAGCAAAGAAAATAAGGGAGCTAGTGAATCTCAGCAGAAAGCAGGAGAAAAAATGGAGGAAATGGCCGGCCAGATGATGGAGGCTGCTGCTAGTGGTGAAATGGAGCAAGCACAAGAGGACATGAAGGCTATACGTCAGTTACTCGAGAATATAATTACACTTTCTTTTGATCAGGAGGAACTAGTGAATGATATTAGCCGTACTAGTGAGCAGACTCCTCGGTATGTTGGGCTTGTTCAAGAACAATTTAAACTTAAAGACGACTTCGGTCTTATTGCAGATAGCCTCCAAGCTCTAGCCAAAAGACAAGTTCAAATAGAGAGTTTTGTCATTGAAAAAGTTGGTGACATTAAGAAAGATCTTGATACTGGAATTAAACGCTTAGAAGAACGTGCAAAATCACTTTCAAACGAAAACCAGCGTAATACAATGACTGGTCTAAACGACTTGGCACTCATGCTCAATGAGTCTATGGAGCAAATGCAACAACAGATGTCTAACATGATGCCTGGAGCTCAAATGTGCAATAAACCTGGTGGGAAAGGACAAAGTAAGCCAGGAGGTAAAAAGCCATCTGACAAAATATCTAAGGGTCAACAAGGTATGAAAGAGGGGCTTGAAAAAATGATGCAGTCGCAAAAAGAAGGTAAAGGAAATAGCTCAAAAGACTTTGCAAAAGCAGCAGCTAAGCAAGCTGCTCTTCGAAAAGCTCTTGAGCAAATGAAAAATGAAAAACAAGAAAACGGACAAGGAGGTCAAGAGCTACAGGAGATCATTGATCAGATGAATAAAATTGAAACTGACCTAGTAAATAAGAAGCTCGATTCTGAAATGATCACTCGTCAACAAGATATCCTTACTCGACTGCTAGAAGCAGAAAAAGCTGATCGACAGAGAGATCAAGAAGAAAAACGAAAAGCTGAAAGGACTGCAGAAAAAGTGCGTGAATTTCCACCAGACTTGGAGAAGTACTTCAAAAAGAGAGAAGCTGAAATCGATGCTTACAAAACAGTGTCTCCTGCTTTGAAGCCGTATTATAAATTCTTGGTCGAACAGTACTACCAATCACTTAAAGCTGAATAAAAGTATACGGAAAGCATATATGTATAGTAACATCTTAACTCTTGAATCAAATCCAATACAGATTTCCAGACTGGAAGAATTGACAGCTAAGATCATCTCTAGATTCGATTTAAACCCCAATAAATATGCAATTGTTCATGGTAATCAGTACGATAAGTCCAAGAAGGTCCTCATTAACGTTTCGACAAATGACGCTCTGATAAGTCTTCAAGTATGCGATGAAGGTGCAGGCTTCGATTTTACACAGCTTCCCGACCCCACAATTCCAGAAAATATCGAAGCCACAAGAGGAAAAGGCATATTTGTAATTAAAGCATTATGTGACCCTAGTAACTTTCAAGATCCTGGAAATAAAATCGAGATGGACTTCAAACGAATATGATAGAAATAGAAAAAAACGATATTCAATTCTATGCTGAAGACTTTGATTTCTCCTTAAGTCACGAGCTGCAATATAAAGATTGGTTAATCAAAATTGCTACTTCATATAAAATGGAGATTGGCACCTTGACTTATGTGTTCACTTCTGATGATTATCTCCTAGAAATGAATAGGTCTTACCTCGATCACGATTACTATACCGACATTATCAGTTTTCCTCTTAATGAGGATCCTATTTCTGGAGATATATTCATAAGTATTGAACGAGTCAAGGAAAACGCTAAAGAACTGCAAATTAGCTTCGATAAAGAATTACTTCGTGTTATGAGTCATGGATTATTGCACTTCATAGGTTTTGACGATCACAACAAAGAAGACATAGCCAAAATGAGAAAGGCAGAAGAACAAGCTATCGAACTTTTCAATTAATTCCCGATTTTATCTCTAGAACTCAATGGTTCATAAAATCTTATCTTTAGATTAATTCTAAATAGTTGAGTATTTGTTGATCGTGTTCAACTATAACCCCTCATCTAGTATTTTTGTGAGTTAAACAATTCAACCAAACTATGAAGTGGCTCACAACACTATTCACCTCTAGTCTAGGACGTAAATTGATTATGTCACTGACAGGTCTTTTCCTATGTTCATTCCTAGTCATTCACTTGCTAGGAAACTTTCAATTACTGAAAGGAGATGAAGGGGTCGCTTTCAACGACTATGCATATTTTATGACGCATTTCTTACCGATTAAGATTGTATCTTTTGGCTTGTATGCGATGATTCTTGTTCACGCTATTCTAGGAATCATGTTGACAATTCAAAATAAGAAGGCAAAAGGAAAAACTTACGCAAAGTCAGGCACAACTAATGTTTCATGGGCTTCAAAAAACATGGGGCTTCTAGGAACCCTAATATTAGCGTTTATTTTCATTCACATGGGAGATTTTTGGTTTAAGATGAAAATGGACCAATTGCCTATGGTAATGTCAGAATCCTTAGGCTTTGAAGTTAAAGACCTCTACTTCAGAGTTGCGCAAGCCTTTGAAAATCCTGTTATCGTAATAGCATACATTATCGGACAGCTTGTTCTAGCCTTCCACTTGTGGCACGGATTCGGTTCGGGCTTTGTTACTTTAGGTCTAAACAACAAAAAGTATTCTCCAATAATCAATGCGATTGGAAGAATTTTCGCAGTAGTAGTCCCAATAGGATACGCTCTTATCCCAATCATACATTACCTTAGGTAAACAAGCATTGACTGAATTTTGAATAATCATAAAGAAATATCGATATGAAATTAGAATCAAATGTTCCAGAAGGCGAATTAGCTACCAAATGGACTGAGTATAAATCTAAAATGAATCTTGTCGCTCCTAATAATAAGCGACGAATAAGTGTAATCGTAGTAGGAACTGGTCTTGCCGGTGCATCTGCAGCAGCTACATTAGCTGAATTGGGATATACTGTCAAAAACTTTACATTCCACGATTCACCGAGACGTGCTCACTCTATTGCTGCACAAGGTGGTATCAATGCCGCTAAGAACTATCAAAATGATGGTGATAGTGTTTATAGACTATTTTACGATACAATAAAGGGTGGTGACTACAGATCAAGAGAAGCAAATGTTCACAGACTTGCTGAAGTAAGTACAGACATAATCGACCAATGTGTTGCACAAGGAGTTCCATTTGCACGTGAGTATGGTGGACTTCTCGAAAATAGATCTTTCGGTGGTGTTCAAGTAAGTCGTACTTTCTATGCTAGAGGACAGACTGGTCAGCAACTTCTAATAGGTGCTTACCAATCTCTAGAAAGACAGATTTCAATAGGTCAAGTTCATATGTATAATCGTCATGAAATGCTTGATTTAGTGACCGTAGATGGTAAAGCTCGAGGAATAATTACTCGGAATCTCATCAATGGAGAAATAGAACGACACTCGGCACATTGTGTAGTTTTGGCTACAGGAGGATATGGTAACGTATTTTATCTGTCTACTAATGCAATGGGTTGTAACGTAACTGCCGCTTGGAAGTCTGTGAAACGAGGAGCACTCATGGCGAATCCATGTTTCACGCAAATTCACCCAACTTGTATACCCGTATCCGGAACTTATCAATCGAAACTTACTCTTATGTCAGAGTCACTTCGTAATGATGGCCGAGTATGGGTTCCTAAAAAATTAGAAGACGTCAAAGCTATCCGTGAGGGTAACAAGACGGGGAATGATATTCCAGAAAGTGATAGAGATTATTACTTAGAAAGACGTTATCCGGCGTTTGGAAACTTGGTTCCTAGAGATGTAGCTTCAAGAGCTGCAAAGACAGCATGTGACGAAGGATTCGGTGTCAACAAATCAGGATTAGCTGTCTATCTCGATTTTTCAGATGCAATTATGCGTTATGGAAGGATTGAAGCAAATTCGCAAGGAGATCACAATCCTTCGGATGCTAAAGTCAAAGAACTTGGAACTAAAGTAATTGAGAATAAGTATGGTAACTTATTTGAAATGTACGAGAAGATTACTGGAGAAAATCCGTATAAACTTCCAATGAAGATATACCCTGCTGTTCATTATACGATGGGTGGTGTTTGGGTTGATTATAATTTAGAAACTAATGTTCCTGGCTTATTTGCATTGGGAGAATCTAATTTCTCAGATCACGGAGCAAATCGGCTTGGTGCATCGGCACTAATGCAAGGTCTTGCTGATGGATACTTTGTTATTCCATACACTATCGGACAATTTCTATCAGGTGAAATACAAAATCCTGTTCCTTCAACAGATCTTCCAGAATTTGAAGCAGCAGAAAAGGAGGTTCGGGCAAGAATTGACAAATTCCTTTCCATGAAGGGAAATCAAACTGTTGAATCATTCCACCGTAGACTAGGTCTCATCATGTGGGATAATTGCGGAATGTCGAGAAATGCAGTAGACTTGAAAAAAGCGAGACAACAGGTAAGAGACTTACGGGACGAGTTCTACAAAGACGTTTTCATTCCTGGGACCAACGAAGAGTTTAACCCTGAACTAGAGAAAGCTGGTAGAGTTGCAGACTTTTTGGAATTGGGTGAAACAATGATTCTGGATGCGTTAAATCGTGAAGAATCATGCGGTGGTCACTTCCGTGAAGAATATCAAACTGAAGAAGGTGAAGCGCTGAGACGTGATGACGAGTTTACATACGTAGCTGCTTGGGAATGGGATGATAAAGAACCAAAACTTCACAAAGAAGAGCTGAAGTTCGATAATGTAGAATTGAAAACAAGAAGTTATAAGTAGCGGGCTTTCGCCCAAAATGCATACTTATTTTTTCTGTGCTTTTATACACTTTAATAGAGCACAGAGTAATTTCAAATGTAAAAAGAAATAGATATGAATCTAACGTTAAAAGTTTGGAGACAAAAAAACGACAAAGCATCTGGTAAGTTCGAAGAATACCAGGTCGAAGCGACTGAACATATGTCGTTTCTTGAAATGCTAGATGTCCTAAACGAAGATATTTTAGAGAATAAAGGTGAACCAGTGGCATTTGACCATGATTGCCGAGAGGGAATCTGTGGTACTTGTAGCCTAACGATCAATGGCCGTCCACACGGCCCAAATCGCGGAACTACTACTTGTCAACTGCATATGCGTCACTTCAATGATGGAGATACAATAACAATCGAACCATGGAGAGCAGAAGCCTTTCCAGTTGTAAAAGATTTAGTTGTTGATCGCTCTTCTTTTGATCGCATTATTCAGGCAGGTGGTTTCATCTCAGTGAACACTGGTCAAGCAGTAGATGGGAATTCAATTCCGATCGAAAAAGAGATTGCAGCAGAGTCTTTTGATGCAGCTACCTGTATCGGCTGTGGAGCTTGCGTTGCGGCATGTCCTAACGGAGCAGCTATGTTATTCACTTCCGCGAAAGTATCACACTTAGGACTTTTACCTCAAGGTAAAGTTGAGCAAGACAAACGTGTTGTCAAAATGGTTGAGACTATGGATGACGAAGGTTTCGGAAATTGTACAAATATCGGAGCTTGCCACGTTGAATGTCCAAAAGAAATCAAGCTAGAAAACATAGCTCGTATGAATCGACAATACTTTGCTGCGAAGATTAAAGCATAAGAGTAATAGCGAGACTACAAAATATTAGAAGGGAGTGTCGAAAGGCATTTCCTTTTTTTGTATCAGCCTGAATTAGACTGTGCCTTCAATCGTTGAGTTTCAAATCTTAATTTACGAAATTGACCCAATAAAGCATATACCCTTCTTCAATTTCGTGTTTGGCGGTCGAGAACATCAGCACACGGCATTATTTGTTACATATTTTCCCTCTAAGCCCCTAATTTCCATTACTTTTGCGCTTTTACTAATAGGACATAAATCTGATGGCTGATAAAACTATAAAATCTGCATTGATATCTGTTTATCATAAGGATGGACTTGATGCAATTGTGCAAAAATTACACGAGCTAAATGTCACTATTTATTCCACTGGAGGCACTCAAGCATTCATTGAATCTTTAGACATCCCTGTTCAACGTGTTGAAGACTTAACAAGCTACCCTTCTATTCTAGACGGTCGAGTCAAGACTTTACATCCAAAAATTTTCGGAGGAATACTTGCCAGACGTAAAGATGATCACTTGACACAATTGGAAAAGTATGAGATTCCTGAAATTGACCTAGTCATAGTCGATCTTTATCCTTTTGAAGAAACAGTGAAATCGACAGATAATGAATCTGAAATTATTGAAAAGATTGATATAGGAGGAATTTCGCTTATTCGAGCTGCTGCTAAGAATTTTGGTGACGTTGTTGTTATTCCTTCACAGGAATCATACGAACCTTTTTTGAACCTACTTAATGATAAGGCAGGTTCTACCAATAAAGCTGAACGAAAATCTTTTGCAAAGGAAGCTTTCAAAATTTCTTCACACTATGATACAGCAATTTTTGAATACTATCTCGAAGATGAATCTTCGAACGTATTCAAGAAAAGCTTGCAACAAGCAAAAACTCTTCGCTACGGAGAGAATCCACATCAACAAGGTATCTACTACGGTGAAATGGATACTATGTTTGAAAAACTTGGAGGAAAAGAATTGTCTTTTAACAACCTAGTTGATGTCGATGCCGCAGTAAACTTAATGAGAGAATTCAAAGACATCGAACCAACATTTGCAGTGTTGAAACATACCAATGCTTGTGGCGTTGCAACGCGATCTACTGTTAGCGAAGCATGGCATGCAGCTTTAGCTGGTGATCCAGTATCTGCCTTTGGAGGCATCCTAATTTCAAATACGGAAATTGATCTTACAACCGCTGAAGAAATCAATAAACTATTTTACGAAGTATTAATTGCGCCTTCTTTTTCTGCCGAAGCACAACAGCTTCTTATGAAAAAATCCAAGCGAATACTTCTGAAATTGAAGCATTATGGGGCTCAACTTAAAAGCTTTAAGAGTCTTCTTAACGGTGTGATTGAACAAGACACTGATCTAAATACCGAAAATGCTGAAAACTTTGAAGCTAAGACAAAACGTAACCCAACCACACAAGAGCTAAAAGATCTAAGTTTCGCGAATAAATTGGCAAAACATCTAAAATCAAATACGATAGTACTTGCTAAAAATGATCAACTTCTAGGAATGGGCTGCGGTCAAACTAGTAGAGTTGATGCTTGTAAGCAAGCTATTAAGAAAGCTCGCTCATTTGGATTTGATCTGGAGGGCGCAGCTATGGCTAGTGATGCGTTCTTTCCATTCCCTGATTGTGTAGAAATCGCATTTAATGCTGGAATTAGAAGTGTAGTGCAGCCTGGTGGCTCTATTAAAGACCAATTAAGCATAGACTTTTGCGATGAGCATGATGTTGCAATGGTATTTACTGGAGTTCGTCACTTTAAACATTAACATAAAAATACTTGATGTCAACGCAAAAAATCGTCGTACTAACCATAGACGTGGGTAATACCACTACCAAAATGGCTGTATTTTCCGATAACTTGTGTTTACATTCCAAAAGAATAAACGAGCTAAACGTAGCTCTGCTAAAAAGATGGATTAGACAATACGATGTAAAGGCTATCAGTTATAGTGCTAGTGGAAATGACGTTGAAGAAATCATCGAATACATTGAAAACTTTGACAATCATATTTTCCTCTCATCATTATCACCAATGCCCATTGAGATAGCGTACAAAACACCTGAAACACTCGGTAAAGATCGAATTGCGGCGGTGTTGGGTGCTTATGCTTTATTTCCAAAGCAACATATTGTGGTAATCGATTTGGGAACATGTATAACCTATGAAGTCCTTTCCTCAGATGGTATCTATATTGGAGGCAATATTGCTCCAGGTATGCAAATGAGATTGCAATCTATGCATGATTACACAGCTAGACTACCTCTAGTAGAATTTGAGCTTGTAACAAACTGGATTGGTCAGTCTACTAACGATGCTATCAAAAATGGAGCAATCTTAGGGACACAAATGGAAATAGAATCGTTTATTGGACGTGTCAAGAAATTTTTGGGGTCTGACCCACAGAAACTAGATGATGTTCAATTAATACTTACTGGTGGAGATGGGGCATTCATGTACAATGCCTTGGAAGAAAACTTACAAACCAAAATTCATCTTGAACCGCAGTTAATACACATCGGGCTCAATGCCTTGATGCAATATAATTTATAGAAAATCCACATTAATGGATAATGAATCAACCTCTTTGAAGGAGATAAAATTTATGAAAAAAATAGTAAACGCACATTTAATCTTACTACTAGTGTTCTGCGCAATCTCTAGTATTTCTGCGCAAGAGTATAATTCTCCATACTCTAGGTTTGGATTAGGTGATCTAACGAACAGTAATTTCATGTTGACTCGTGCAATGGGAAGCACAGGCTCTTCATATGCTGATAATTCTTCGATGAATCCGGTCAATCCTGCCAGTTATAGTTGGTTAACATTGGCTAGTTACAATGTAGGCTTTTTCTCAGAGTATGCTCAAATTCAAGACGGCATTGTTACTGAAGACCGATGGACTGGTAACTTAGAATATTTAGGAATCGCTTTTCCGTTAAGAAATTACAAAAATGAGCTTTTGGATCCCTCCACAAAAAAATATAAGTTAGGAATGGCATTCTTTGCTCGACCAGAATCTCGTGTGAGCTATGATGTCACTACACGTGAAGTTCTTACAGACGAGGAAGATATTGACAGACAGTTTTTTGGAACTGGAGGTACATACTCAGTGAATTGGGGAAATAGTATACGATTTTCAAACTTATCGATTGGCGTTAACCTAGGTTACCTTTTTGGTAAAATAAGTAATAACCAAGAAATAAACATTGTCAATGAATCAGCTCAATTTGTTGATGAAATAACAAATGAATACAGTGTAGCTGGATTTAAGTACGAAGCAGGTATAATGTACAAGTACCAACTCAACAAAAAGCAAAAAGAACAAAAGAAATCCGTGCGGGAAAAGTATCTGATGTTCGGCTTGAATGGTCATGTTGGACAATCTTTTACTACAAGTGGCGAGTTTCTTCACGTAGGAATATTTCCAATCATCAACGGTTTAGATACGATTAACCAATCAGCATTGTCAGGAACAGGATTTATCCCTGCACAAATCGGTTTTGGAGTAAACTTTGTTGATGGTCGTAAAGCGAACGTAGGAGTTAATATAAACTATAGTCCATATTCATCATTTGAAAATTCGATTCGACCTGAGCAGGAATTTAGGAACACGCTTTCACTAGGGCTAGGAGGGAAATTTACACCAGATGCTAGAGGTTTTGGGTCATTCTTGGAACGTACATCGTATACTTTTGGATTATTCTACAATGAAGATCCACGAATAATTCAAGATCAGGAATTAGACGCTTACGGAATAAACTTAGGTCTTTCAATGCCTTTCTTCTACCAGCAAAACTACTCAAGAATTCATGTAAACATCGAGCTAGGACAAAGAGGCGTAGGTTCTATCATCTCTGAAAACTATGCTCAAATAGGTCTTGGACTAAACTTTAATGATGATAGTTGGTTTATTCGAAGAAAATACAATTAGGATTTCTTAAGAAATGCTTAACCAGAAATTAACTGCAAAGTTTTTGTTAGTAGCGTCATATAATTACGGTAAGAAATGATTATGATTTTCTTCCCTAAATGAACTAGGAACAATAAATTTGCTTCTTCAAAAAATGTGCAGAATAAAATATTACATGATGAGAGTATTACTAGGAATGTTAGCACTTCTATTCACAGTTCAACTGCAGTCGCAGTGCGAAATTTGGGTTGGTAAATCAAATGAAAATGAGATTAAAGAATGGCATACAATTTACCGGTCTGCTCTGAAAGCTAAAGATTACGCTTTTGCTGAAGAAAACTGGAAATTGGCATATGCTGCGGCTCCAGCAGCTGATGGTAAACGTGATTCTCATTTTATTGATGGTGTCACCCTTCTGAAAGAGAAGTTGGCTAATGAGACTGATGAAACGAAGAAGAAAGAAATCAAAGAGCAGATTATAGCTATGTATGATCAAGCGATCGAGTGCTACAAAAGTCGCACCATCAAACTAAAGTGTGATACGGACGTGTGTTATAACCAAAAAATTGGAATGTTAGAAGGACGAAAAGGTTATGATATGTACTACACGCTCAATAGTCCATACTCTAAGAACTTGGAGGCACTTACTGACGCAATAGAGTTCTCTGGTGATGAGGTAGAATATGTTGTTTTTGCTCCCCTTGCAAACATCGCGGTTTACCAATTCCAAAAAGGCAGAATGGACAAGAACACTGCAAGAACTTTGTACGAAAGCATGATTGACTTACTCGACATGAAAATTGATCAGAATGGTAATTATGTTCAGTATTACAAAGATTCCAAAAAAATCGTTGAATCTACATACAACAAGATTGCAAGAGAAGTATTCGATTGTGAGTATTTTGTAGCAAAGCTACGTCCAGACTATGAAGCTGATCCAGACAACCCTGAGACTCTTAAAACAACCTTGGCAATCCTAAAGAAGCAAGGGTGTGAGCCAGGTAACGCTTTCTTTGATGAGATTGACGCAAAGTGGAAAAAATATGCTTCTGAAGAAAATGCAAAGATTCAAGCAGAGTTTGAAAAGAAGAATCCTTCCGTAGCTGCGAAGAAGTTATATGATCAAGGAAAATTCACAGAAGCTGTTGCTAAATATCAAGAAGCTATTGAAAAAGGGACAGAAGACGAGAAAAAAGCAGGATATTATTTTTCAATGGCATCGATCCAATTCCGTAAATTAAGTCAATATTCAGCTGCTAGAAAGAGTGCATTAAAAGCTGCTGAATTACGACCGGGATGGGGACGCCCTTATCTTCTAATCGGTGACATGTATGCGAAGAGCTCTAGAAAATGTGGAGACGATTGGAACCAACGTTTAGCAGTTCTTGCGGCAATTGAAAAATATCGATATGCGAAAAGAGTTGATGAATCAGTGACAGATGAAGCAAATAACAAGATCGGTATCTATTCTAGATCAAAGCCAACTCAAGACATGGGCTTTATGCGAGGAAAGAAAAAAGGTGATGCAGTTAGCGTTAGCTGTTGGATTGGCGAAACTGTGAGATTGGATTACCAATAGAATATAAGCAGTACGAAAAATAGGAGGAGCTTATTCGAAAGGATAAGCTCTTTTTTTGTGAATATATTTCTGAAAATCATCAGTAAGGTAACATGTTATAGAGTTCTCATGCATCAGCAATCAACTTTTCAATCATACGGTGCCACAACTAATCTACAAGTTTCCTTACTTTGACTTTCAAAGTACTATTATTAATTTGAATCTTATTCCAATATTATTTCACCCACAAAAAGCCAAGCTTGGTGTCCAGCGCCTTGTCTTCCCTGTTCTATTATTCCATGCTTTCTCGCTGTGATTCTTACGAACTTTGCCTCTGTCTCAAGTGGAATTGAAACAGTTGCCATTTTACCTTCGGTTTCGACCTTATTCACGGCGGTAATACTCGAATATGTCAGTCCATCTTCAGAAACGGAAATATCAATGGACCGAGGTAAGTAAATCCACTGACCTTCGCCCTTGAAAAACTGAATCGTGATATTACTAAGCTCGCTTGATTCTTCAAATCCAATAGTTGCAATCAAATCTTTGCCTGAAAATCCTAACCACTCAGGTCCACCATACTTTTTCTCTGAAGCTGCAATTCCATTCACTAGAGCATCCTTACCTGAACCTGCATATGTTTTTGAAGGTAGATTCTCCAAATCTATACTAGCTTTGTTACCTAAATGCCCCTTAAAATCTATTGAACTTTGTCTACCTTCCTGTCCATCATATTCAGCAAAAAAACTGTAGGCTCCATCTTTTTCAAGATAAAATGAATCATTTTTCAAGCTAGATTTTCCAGCTGGATAAACTGCATAAACCTCAGTATTCTCATTGGGCATTCGCATGAGAGCGTAACTTCCAAGAGGGCTGCTTCGCACCACCACATCTAAATCAAGTAGATGATTTGCAATACTAACTCCTTTGGCTTCCCAGAAGTCTACATGATCTACATATCGATTCAAGAATCCATCATAGTCTCTTTCACTTGGCAGATTCCATTGTACTTCGCTCAATGCCATCATTCTAGCAAGTGCCATATAACTAACTTGGTCGAAATCCTTCATATACTCAGTCCATACATTTCCTTGTACACCCCATATCAGCTTACGTTGCTCTAAATTCAACCCCTTCGGTATTGGATCAAAATGGTATACATCTTCTAGAGTAGTCAACCCTCCAATCGCCAGAGGCTCATCTGGATGAGAGCTCTGGTAATGATCGAAATAACAATGAGATCCAGGAGTCATGATAGCTTTATGGCCTTCTTTGACTGCTGCAACGGCACCTACCGTTCCCCTCCAAGACATGACGGTTGCGCTTGGATGTAGGCCTCCTTCCAATATTTCATCCCAGCCAATAATTGATTTACCTTTTGATTGGATATAGTCAGCAATTACCCCAATAAAATAGGACTGTAATTCATATTCATCTTTAATACCCTCACGCCTCATCAAGTCCTGACAAAACTCTGAAGCTTTCCACTGATCCTTAGGACATTCATCTCCACCTATATGGATATATGACGATGGAAATAAATCAACAACATCATCGATAACTACTTTAAGAAAATTAAATGTTTCTGGATTTGGACAAAATACATCTGGAAAAACACCCCACTTTGTTGCAACATCTATCTGATCTCCAGTACAACCAAATTCCGGATAAGCTGCTATAGCAGCTTGTGCGTGCCCAGGCATTTCAATTTCTGGAATCACTTCAACTCCTCTTGCATCAGCGTACGCAACAATTTCTCTTATTTCTAGCTGCGTATAAAAACCACCATATTTAGTTTGGTCAAACTCATGCGGTTGATCATTATAATGCCCGACTAATGTCTCTTTTCGAAAGGCGGCAATTTCTTGTAATTTTGGATATGATGGGATTTCTATTCTCCAGCCTTGATCTTCTGTAAGGTGCCAATGAAAACGATTGTATTTATAGTAAGTCAAAAAATCAATATATTGCTTTATATCTTCGATATCAAACATGTGCCTCCCAACGTCAAGATGCATTCCACGATAATCAAACTCTGCCCTGTCTTCTATATGAAGCATAGGCAGTCTTTCATGCTTTTGCAGTAATTGGAGTAATGAAATAAATCCATTTCTTATGTCTGCAAAAGTATGCCCATAAATAGAAATTCGATCAGCACCAATATTGAGAATATATTGTAAGGGTAGAAGCGAGCTGTCAACCTCCATTTTTAGGTTGCTGCTAATAGTATCTAGTTTGACAGCTATTGGGTAAGTTTCCAACCAGCTTTTATGCAAATTCCAAAAGTGCACGTCATCTAGGCGTATCTCTGAAATGGTTGAGAACGAGCCAGACATTGACAAAGAATCGGGAGCAGGTATGAGTTTTACCTGAGTATCGGAAATGACTACATTTTCAACAGAGGGTGCACACTGAATTCCAATTAGACCCAATAGTACTAAGATAAAAAACCTTGAAATTTTATGCATCCGACTAAATTTACAAACGCAACATCATTGAAAACTGATCTACTTAATTCGATATTTCTTCCCAACCAAATGCACGTCTCATTTTATTATATATTGCAGTATTCTCATAGATACCCATAAATTCCTCGTCTCCAGGACCTTCAGCAAAAACTGGTATCATGTCAGCAGTATGGTAATCAGAAGTGAATCGCATATCCAACGAATCCAAGCGTGAACCTTTATTGATAGCTAGACCACCAGTTTCATGATCTGCTGTAATGATAACAATAGTTTCAGGATGGTATTGGATAAATTCCCACACAACATCTATCGTCTTACTAAAGTCTATCATTTCAGAAACAATGTATTCGCCATTGTTGGCATGTCCACCCCAATCTATCTGAGCACCTTCGATCATGAGAAAAAATCCCTTCTCGCCTTTTGATTTTGCATGAAGGAAATCTAAAGCTTTAGAAGTAGCTGAAGGAAGATAGTCTCGACCTTGTGCTACTGGAAGAGGATCTGCATCTGACGTAAGGTATCCTACTTTGGAATGCTCAGAGAAATCTATCTGGTCAAGATCTTCTTTGAAATAATCGGACATAAAATATCCTTTCTGCTCCAATTCAGCAGTTAGATCTCGCCCATCTTGCCTTCTATTGAAATATTTCAATCCTCCACCAATGAATAGGTCTATATCTGTTTCAAGGAAGTCTGCTGCAATTTCTTCATAATTTCGTCGAAGTCTATTATGTGCGATGAAAGACGCAGGAGTTGCATGTACAATAGTTGAACTAGTCACCATTCCAGTGTGATATCCTCGCTCTTCAGCTTCTTCTATTATTGTTTCTAGCGCTAAAGTATCAGGTCCCACGCCAATTGCTCCATTATAGGTCTTATGACCAGTTGAAAAAGCTGTAGCCCCAGCTGCTGAGTCTGTAACTAAATCATTATATGCATAACACTTATGAAAACCAATCTTTCGAAATTTTTCGAAAGCGATTGAATTACCATTTGCGTACATACCTGCAGTAATTTGAGAAAGTCCCATTCCATCTCCCACCATGAAAATAACATTCTTTGCGACAGAATTTTCAGCCTCGAAAGTCATTTCTGGAGGAACATATTGAACTGCTTGTTTTGGTGCTTGACACGCTACTAGAAAAATAGCAATCGAAGCCAACATAATTTTGATTTGTAAAAATCGCATATGATATCTTTAATTTCAATTAATAAAACCTAGGTGCAAATATAACGCTTACCTGGAAGTGATTTCAGAATGCCCTTTAACTCAAGGTTAAGAATCAAGGCAGATAATTCCCCTGCTTGCTTTTCGAGATGTTGGTTAATTATATCAACATGAACCTTTGGCTGATACCTAACAAAATTTACTATCTGTAACTCTTCTTCAGATAACTCCTCAAAAAGACTTCCTTGCAAGACTGAAGGAGCAGAATTCCAACGTGTTATATACTCGAGATCCTTTATAGAATCATAAAGATGTGCTTTGTGACTCTTTATAAGAAGATTACACCCTTCACTTCGCTTGTCAGTTGGTCTTCCAGGAATCGCAAAAACATCCTTTCCATATTCATTGGCAAACTCAGCGGTAATTAGTGATCCTCCCTTTCGTGCTGATTCGATTACAATTACTGCGTCACTCATCGCAGCAACGATTCTATTTCTCGTTGGAAACAGCTTAGGAATCATTTCTGTTCCAGTAGGATACTCAGTCAATAGTCCACCTTGCATGATCATCTTTTTAGCAATATCCAAATGATCATTCGGGTACAGCTGATCTAGTCCATGCGCAGTCACGCCAATGGTCTTCAAATTATTGGAAAGCGAAGCTTTATGAGCAGTTACATCAATTCCATATGCCAATCCTGAAACTACGAGACAATCATATTTTGCTAAATCTTTCACCACACGTGCACATGCAACCTTCCCATGCTCAGAAGGATCTCTGGTACCAACTATGGATACTACCCTTTGTTTGTTTAGATCAGATTCTCCCTTAAAATAGAGCACACAAGGTGAAGCTTCGTAAAAATTGAGTCTTTGAGGGTATGTTCTATCTTGAAAAAATAGGACATCGATTCCATGCTTCAAACAGTATTCATATTCAAGCTCAGCTCGCTCGAAACTATTTCTATTGAGTACTTGTTTTCTGATGCTTTCCCTCGGTATGAACTCCTTGAGCTTTGCCTCTGGCAGATCATATATTTCAGAAACATTATGAAAATCCTGCATTATCAATCTGAAGGCACGCGGACCCATGCCCTTGATTAAACTAAAAGCAATCTGGGAAATCTTTTCTGTTCTAATTTGCATCAGATCAAATTTTAAAATTTGGATCTAAAGAAAGTGTCTTTCCAAGATAGTACTCTGCTTGAGTTTCATTACCTAAAAATCGATAGCCTTGCGAAATTGCGTACGTTACTTTAGGGTCATATGGGTTCACATCGTAATAATAGTTAAGAAATTTTAGTCCCCATTGATAGTCGCGCTTCTCCAAAATCAACATTTCATAACCAGTTTCGTATAAAAACTTCATCAGATCAGGTTCACCTCCAGATCTATTTTTGATATACACGAGGTACTCATGCATAAAAGAAAGTCCGGGTCGCACCGCTGCAACCTCTTTGAATGCCTTCAGCAGTGGTGGTAATTTCTGGTCAATCTTATGAATTTCAGCTGCGATTCCCGCTTTCATTAAATTACCATTTGAGTAAGTAGGTAGAATCTTAGTTGCTCGATCTGCATAAATCATTGCTTCATTTAGTAACTTCTTCCTAGCTTGATTTACATTTGGAGTGGTTTTTGCTTCATCAAACATGGCTGTAGCCATAAAGGAATTGGATCTAGCACTGTTTGTTGACACTTTAACTGCGGCTGTATTTAGTGTTAGTGCATTTTCCCAAACTGGTATACGCTGAAATGCTACAATAGCAAAAACAATACATATAAGCCCTGTTGAGGAAAGCATTAAGTACTTCTTCCATGTCTTTTCGGGGATTTTACTTTTGAGAGTCCATATTATAGCAAGAGCAGCAGCAATACTAGGTGTAAATAGAAACCGCTCATTCATCGTAGTTCCTACATTAACCACAATATTACTCGCTATACTAAGAGTTGAGATATAAAAGAAAATTATGTACGCCCATAAATTTCTTGATTTGAACTTCACTGCAGCAAATGCTGCCAATAATAAATGAACAACTACAGAAACTATAACCCAAAGATTTAACCAACCGACTCTAGGTATCTGAAATGGATAGTAATCGTGTGTTAGTGGGTAGGGAACAAACGATAGTCCCACGTATTTTAAAAGCACATAGAAAACTGTAGCTAATCGTTCATGAAAAGCCATACCAACGAAAGGATTATTCATTACATCTGTAACTTCCGTTCCTGAAAAGAAGTACCCCACAGCAATATAACGCAAGGCCAAATACGCAATAAAAGCTACTACTATAGCGCTGACAACACTTAGCATTTTTGAGATTGAAGACTCCCTGAAAAAGTATAAACTAGTAGGAATAACAGCTAAAAATGTCAGAGTTGTTTCTTTGGACAAGAGTCCCAACAAAAAACTAATTATCAATGAAATTAATGCTAGCCATTTCTTACTATCCCATCTATAAAAAGCAAATGCACTAAGTAAGGATAGCATGGAAAAGATAAGTGACATAATTTCGTCTCGTCCTTTTATGTTCGCAACTACCTCAATATGCACTGGGTGGAACATCCAAATAACTGTGGCTAGAAATGGAATAGACAACCACCATACTTTCTTACGACTGAAGAACTGAGACAATCCCAAAAATACTAACCAACCACAAAGCCCATATAAGATAACATTAAACAAATGATTCATTCGGCTATTTAATCCACCAAATATTCGATACTCTATAGCGTATGTAATCATCGACAATGGACGATATCTAGCACCAGGAATCAAATCCTTTTGCTCACCAAAATAGCCAACAAAGCTTTCAGTTAATAATAAATCATTAATGCCAGAAATCCCTTGCTTCACAAAGCTGTTTTCACTAACTACAATTTGGTCATCTAAGACAAATTCATAAGGAAGCGTCTGGACATACAAGAAAAAGGATATTACCATCATTATCGCAAAAAGAATAATAGAGGTTCTCTTTGAAACTCCATAAGTCTCAATAGCTGGCCAGATCGTTTTTTCTCTTTTAGGCTTATGGGCTTTAGAAGCTTTGAAATCTTGCCTCTTAGCACTTACTTTATTAGTTTTCTGTTTCTTTTTAGCTGCCATCTCGGAAAATATTCCAATTTTACGGTAAATATATCGTAAAGCATTCAGCTGTTCCACAAAATGAAATCATTTTACCTTTATTTACTGTTTTTCCTTGGATTCACTTCACTTCAAGCTCAATTCAACGTCAAGATTGGCTATAAGCTTGACTACTTCAATAGCAATTCTCAATGTTGTATTGTTGATCAGTATAACAGTGAATTTAGTTTTCTAGAAAATGGAGAAAGTCCTCTCTTCGCTTCATGAATGGAATAAACTTAGGAGTTTCTTATCGAACCTGATTTTCGCGAATTGAACTGGGTTGGCACTTAGTCTCAAGAGAACGAGACGCTTTCGGGACGATTGAAGCAACAGCTAGCACAGCTGCACAAGCATATGATCTTGGAATTCGATATCGCAGAAGTGGTTTTCAACTAGGATATGAATTCATCATCCAAAAATTTGGTATTGGTGCCACTCTTAATCGCGATGTTTTTACAATGGCTACAAAAGACTCTCCTATCAAAGTATTTTCAAGACAACCAATATACACAACACAATTTCATATTTCATATTTCATTTCAGCTTCATCAATCAGATCGTATATCACTTGTACTACGCCCGTATTACACTCTCTTCTATGAGGATCTGAACTTTGCACCCCTGATCAGTGAAATGGACATTTCGCCAATCAAATCAACTGTTGGAGATGTTCCTTGTACTTTTGGCTTGACGGTGATTTTCTACAATGGGCCTCAGGATAGGTAGTTTTTTCGGTGATCTCTACTAAATTCAAAGGCTTGGATTGACCCTTGAATTCGATTAGCTCCTTAGACTATATTGCATTGGATCAATAGTTAATAAAAGGAATCGCAAAGAGAAAGCACACAATCTTTCGATTATGCGCTTTACTTCATTGTTATTTACTTTTTTTAGTCTCTAATGATAACATCGCCATAACGGCTGACTCCTCTAATTATCGTTTGTGCGTTACTGCTATTTCCTTTTTTATGGAGAGAGTTTCCATCCCTATCATTTAGAGTATACTCTGTCCCACTTGGCAAGATAATGTCTGAATAATCTGCTTCAATATCAAACTGTATACCACTATTGACTTTACGAACAATAAAGTCAGAGTAATTAATGTCCAATATAACTTCCGAAGCTACTTCTCCTAGATTACCTATTTCCATATCTCCATACTTTGTGTAAAATGCTCCCTTTTCTAACAAGTTCTTGATCTCAATGTCTGAATACTTGCTGTCAAACAATATCTCATTTGCTGTACCGATTTTGAAGTCATCATACTTACCACTGTTTTTAAGTCTATTCAAAGATTCTATGACAAAATCGTCCTATCCCGAGTCTAAAGTAAGATTCTGTATTTTTCCATACCTATGATCGCTATATTTCGAATCAACTTTCTTGCAAGAATCTATAATATCAGTTGCTATCCCTTTCACCTTTATTGAAATAATTTGAGTGATACCCTAAAGACGAGTGCTTCTTTTAAGGGGTTGCATAATTGCAAAAATAGTTAAGAAAATTCTAAGGAATCTATCGCCTTTTGCTCAAAGTACTAGTTTAGAACGATAGCAGAAAAGAATATTTTAACTATCTGCCAAAGCTAAAAAATCATCCTCAGTCATAATTAAAACTGTACCTAGTGCTTCTGCTTTTCTAAGTTTCGACCCTGCCTTTTCACCGACGACTAGAATATCAAGTTTTGAACTGACAGCACTGATATTCTTAGCACCAGCAAGAGTTGCTTTCTCTTGAGCTTCTTTCCTAGTCATTCGACTTAGCGATCCTGTAAATAGAATGGACTTCCCGACTAAAGGAGCATCATCTGCGACTTCGAGCGGTTTATCATCCTCAGTTTGTTTTAGATTTACTCCTAGCGACTCCATCCTTGAAAGAATTTCAATATTTTTTTCATCGGAAAAATATGCCATAACTTCTCTTGCTATCGTCGGCCCTACATCTTTAATATTTACAAAATCTTCCTCAACCCAATTCGCTAGATCTAGTACATGGTCTATTCGCTCTGCTATTAGTTTACTAGCCTTCTTACCTAGATGATAAATATTCAAAGCATTTAATAATCGATAAATTGGATTCCTTTTCGCTAGACTTATTGCTTTTTCCAGTTTAGCAGCTGATTTGGGACCAAATCCCTCTAGATTAGCTATCTGATCGTAGTCTAAATTATATATGTCCGAAATATCCTTAAGCCAACCTAATTCGCGAAAACGCTCCACATACGACTTACCGAAGCCATCGATATTCATAGCCTCTTTTGAAACATGAAAAACCATCCTCTGAATGGCCTGCGCGTCACAATGTGGATTTACACATCTCCACTTTGCTTCATCTTCAGGTTTGATCAGACTAGTTTGGCAAGAAGGGCAATTCGTGGGAAATTCAATAGGAACTTCGTCGCCATTGCGCAGTTCTTCAAGCGATTTCACAATGTAAGGAATCACATCTCCCGCACGTTCGACAAGGACAATATCACCCAATCTAATGTCCTTCGACTGTATGAATTCCTCATTGTGAAGTGAAATTGAAGAAATCGTAACTCCTGCCAATGCAACCGGCGTAATTTTCGCTACTGGTGTTATGAATCCTGTCTTTCCAACTTGGTACTCAACCGTTTCGAGTCTACTTGTAGCTTGCTTAGCTTTAAACTTGAAAGCAATAGCCCAACGAGGATGGTGCTGCGTGTAGCCAGCAATACTTTGAGTAGCATAGTTATCTACCTTCACAACCATTCCGTCAATTTCATATGGATAGTTGTCTCTCTTCACTTCCCAATCGCGACAATGTTGAACAACACCATCAATAGATTGATAAACTCCGAATTCATTTGCTGGAACTTTAAATCCCAATTTGCGAAGCAGATTTATGGAGTCAGAGTGGCTCTTTAAAGATGGCAGCATGTCATTACCATCGGCATCAACGGCGAATGACAATTGGAAGATAAACACATCAATACCTCGCTTTGCTGTTTCATTTGGATCTTTCATACGAAGTCCTCCTGTTGCTGCATTTCTTGGGTTAGCAAACAAAACTTTGTCAGATGCCAATCTTTCTCTATTGACTTTGTCAAAAATATCTTTGCGAATCACAGCTTCACCTCTAAGTTCTGCTTTTACGATACCATATTCTGAAAAAGCAGCACGAAGCGGAATAGATCGGATGCTTTTAGCATTTGAAGTCATTTCTTCACCAAATGAACCGTCACCTCGAGTCGCTCCTCTGACTAGCAAATCATTTTCATAAACAAGTGCAATGCTACCGCCATCAAATTTCGGTTCAACCGAATATTTCACTTCTTCCATTGCAGTTATCTTTTTAACAGAAACATCGAAAGCTTGCAGATCTACTTCGTTGTAACTATTGCCTAAAGATAGCATTGGTGTGAGGTGCTTGACTTTCTGAAACTCATCTGTCAAGTCTTGTGAAACACGCTGTGTAGGGGAATCAGGAGTTATAGAACTTGGATGATCTTCCTCCAATTTCTCAAGCATCTTGAACAACAAATCATATTCATAATCTGACAATAGAGGTGCATTCTGAACGTAGTATTTCCATTCATGAAAAACAAGCACTTCTCGAAGCAGATCTATATCAAGAATTGATGGGGCTTGCTTAAGAAAAGCTTTTGATCGTTCAAAATAGTTCTTTTGCTGTAAATCCGAATACATAGCTGTTTTATAGATGAGGGCCAAAAATACAGAGGAAGACTGAATATTGTAGAATAACGGATAAATAAGATAACACTGTTACTATGATTCGTTCGCAAAAACATTTCTGTGCTTGATTATTATTACACTTCAACAGTGTTATTTACCATAGCATTCAGATCGTTGATGAACTCATCGACAGTTACCACTTGACCAGTTTTTGCACCATTTGGGAAGACATCCAGATTCCAACCTTCAGATTCTATAGCTTCGAGCAAAGGCTCGATTGATGCAAGAGCTATTTCTTTTGGACGAAAGTCCGACCAATCTGCTCGAGCATTTAAAGTGGCATACTCTTTAGATGGCCAAATTGCAACTAATCGATTTCCTTCAATTTCGGAAGAAGCGTAGCCATTTACTTCCCGTTCAAGAACATATACGAACTGATTCTTAATAATCTTTTCTAGAGAATATGCGTAGCGCTTTTCGGGTAACAACTTAGTGGTACGCTTAATCTCGTTGTCAGATAGTTTTGTCATTACTTAATTATTTTTTTATTCGACCCATATGTAAGATTCTTCCTCCCGTCTGATTTACTGGTGAAACACTTTTACCTATCACTATACCAGATTCTTCTGCTACATATTCAGTAATCTTATCTCCAAAAACATTTCTCAATGTCGCTATAACTTCGCCTTTCTCGACGACATCTCGTAATTCAGTATGAACAGTCAAAAGTCCTCCCTTGTCAGTATACATCCAAAAACTAGAATCACACAGAACTGTATTTTTTTCCTCTTTCACGATCTCATCATCGATCATGTTAAGATAGCAAAGCGTATTATGGATACCAGTTACACCACTACGGATGAGACGTTTCTGAAAGGTATTAGGGTTCCCAACTTCAACTGTAATAGCAGGAATTCCCATTTCATCGGCAGCCCCACGTAAAGTTCCGTCAGAAGGAGGATTATGAACTATAATATCAGCATTCTGGAGTATTGCTAGATCCTTTGTCACATCACTAGACAAGTCTGCACGGACGTAGTAGCTATTGACTCGTCCAAAACTGGCTGTGTGTAGATCAAGTAAGAAATCAAATTTCTTCGCAATCCTGTCGATAAAACGATAGGCATAAACCTGACTAACATTACCATCCTTTCGTCCTGGCATAATGTGATTTAGATCTACACCATCGTTAAATCTGCGCTTTTTACGCATAAATGAGGGTACATTAACAACTGGCACTGCTACTATGCTTCCTCTGAGTTCTTCCACATCAATCTCTCCACAAAGGCGCTGTATGACAGAGATGCCATTCAGTTCATTTCCATGTACTGCAGCTGTTAAACCCAAAACAGGACCGTCATGCTTTCCACGTAATACAATTACTGGAATGCTGATAGGGCTCCCAAAACCGTCACTAATCAAGTGAAGCCAAAAATTAGCGCGGGTGCCAGGTTTGACTTCTTCAATATTAAATTCCTTTATCAACGGGATATTATTCATCGATCCTAGTACGGACATAGTCAATTATCTTTTGAATTGTGATTGAAATGATGGGTTTCCCTGTTTGAGCTTCTGCATGAGGAAATCCACCAATACTTAATGTATTAACTTCAGAAAGCACACGTTTTCCGTCGTCATCGGTCAAAGTATCAGCGCCAAACATGACTATACCTTTCTCCGTTAAAATTGGGCTGATAAATTCAATAATCTCTCTCTCTTCATTCGTCACTTCTGTTGCAACTGATGTCCCTCCCTGTGCAACATTACACAACCAAGAGCCTTCTGCTGGTAATCGTAAAGATGCAGCAAGTAATTCACCATTGACAACGAGTATTCTTTTGTCTCCTTTGGAAACATTTTTGAGAAACTTCATAGCTAGATACCCATCACGACGAAGTGCTGGTTCAAGCTGTACTAAATAAGCCTTTGCATTGTGAATTTCTTTACCATCATCGACCATACCATCCGATATCTTAATAAGACCTCTCCCTCCATATTCCTTAAGTGGCTTTAGTACTATGTCCATTTGCAGAGCGAAAGACAGAACTTCTTCAACAGTATGTACTTTCTTGATAGGTGGACAGACTTTCTGAATCTCGAGTAAAAAAGATTTATTACTCGTTTCAAGAATTCCTCGAGGACGATTGAAGATCACACCGTCTACTTCATCTTCCAACCACAGTAGAAAATCATCTTCAACTGGACGAGGAAGTCTCAGCCAGACTGCATCATAACTCTTATAGTCTACTTTTTTCAAAGCTTGCGAAAACTGTACGCCAGATTCTTGATATTGAAAATCTGTATCCACGGCTACTACGTGTAGACCATCTAATTTCTTGTTTTTAAAGAATTTATCATTTTCAAAGACTCCTCGACTCGCAATGTCAACAGAATGAATTTGAGGATGTTTAACTAATTCTCTAATGAGAGGATATATCGAATTGTGTTCACTGTGACCACTGTGGTCCGTGAGAACTAAGAACTTGAGTGCCTTAGTCATATTTCATTATTTCGTCTAGTAAGGTCTTGTCATTATTCAGAGACTTGAAAAGTCGCTGTCTAAACTTGCCCTTGGAATTATAGAGGTTAATACACATCTTGTCTATTGCTATCGTAGAAAGAACCGTCTGAATATATGCTTCTATCATATCGTCTAGACCAAGCCCCAACTTATTGAAGTCCCTTCTATCCATCAGCATTAAGCGATTTGTATCTGACCCCCACTGATTCTCTGCTTCCTTGATAGAAAGATTTGTACCAAGCATACTCCATGAGTCACTACCAGAGTCTATTTCATCGGCCAAAGGGCGCGCCGCTCTTCGTGCATATACACAAAGTGGTTTGATTCCATTTTCTGTTGAACTTACCATCAATCTCAAGTCTGTTACAAATGTGTCCCCTTTGGGTGTTGGAATTGTTCCCACATGATAGTACTTACCCTCGCTACTTGTTGAACTCCAATTGTAGTTTCCAATCAGACTCTGAACGATGAACTTCTTATAATTGATATCTAATTCCATAAAAGTGTCTAGTTCATCTTGATTAATGATCGTATAAACACCTTGTCCTGCATTGCTATAAGGAATCTTAATTACAGCTTGACCTCCCAGCTTTTGGACCCACAATGGAATTTCATCTTTGCTTACGTCCCAAATAGTTTCGGGAGTACTAATCTTCAGTCCAAACTCCTTAATTTCTGTATTGTAAATATCATATGCTTTTGCAGCCACCATTTTATTCCTTCCTCCAGCAAGACATGCAATTATCGGATTCATAATCCTGGTCTTGCTCACCAAAGGCAACCTCGTCCAAGGCTTTTGAGTTAAATATCTAAACACCGCACGCATCGTATGCCATTCATTCTCATGGTACACGTACATAATGCCATTTTCAAACTTAACATGGGCGTTATCTTCACCGTTGAAGTATGGCACCATAAGTACTTCCTCTTCGAAAACATCTGCCATCACAGCAGCATAGCCAGAAACCTCCATGAAGTTTTTGTCATATACCATTCCCAACTTACCTGCAATTTCAGTGACACCCTGCCTAGGGCGCAGCATTCTTCGAAATGTTCTTTCTATTAGATGGAGGTATGAACCTGACTCTTGATGGTCATCCTGCAAAGGCATTGATTTATGTCCAGAAGGACAAGAATTATTCTCAATAATGACCATTTGTCTATCTCCACCTGCCTTTGTTGAATTGATCAGATCGGCACCTCCCCAGAGAAAATACTTGCACTTATAATCCAAAACTTCAGCAAGTTTTTCTTTATTAACCATTGGATTAAGATGACAGTACCTATTTATTATTCGATCTTTCGAAAGATTAAGAAAGAAATTTACCATGGGGTGAATCGTTGCATTCAGAGCTTTTGGGTAAAAATGATTTTCAGCCTCAAATGACTTAGGTTGAACAAATTCTGTTTTATAATTCATTAAGATTTGTTAGCGATTAGTTACTCTTCTCCTCGCCAAAAATATCTCGTCAAGATCTACTGTCTTTGGCAGGTAGGGTAAGAAGTTATTATATTTCAAACAACTTATAAAGATAACTCAACTAAACAAACTAAAATGAAAAAAATTCACTGCTAGAGTAAATATTTATTTACCAGAAGATTGTTCAAAAAGACTTTTGTTGAGTGAATTGGTACTATGCTAAGTGACTAGAAATCTACTTTTGAATATAAGACATAGCTGCACCAATGATACCAGCATCATTTTGCATTTTGGCAGGTACTACAGGGCACTTTGAACCAGTCAGATACTTCTTATAAAGATCAAAATTCTTACTTATTCCACCCCCAAGTATAATTACATCAGGAGAAAAAAGAAAATCAATATGTGCCAATCCTTTGCTAAACTCTTTCCCCCAAGTCTTCCAAGATTGGCTATTAATCTCCCTTACTTTATTGGACATATACTTTTCTAGAACTTTGTCCTTCCATTTGAGGTGTCCCATTTCTGTATTTGGAAGTAATTTACCATTGACAAAAATAGCTGAACCGATACCTGTTCCTAAAGTAAGAAGAATGACAGTGCCTTTAATTCCTTTTCCCTGCCCAAAGACTATTTCCGCAAGTCCAGCTGCATCAGCGTCATTCACCATAGTTAGTGGACAACCTGTACCTTTTTGCAAAAATTCTTGAGCTGAAAAGTCCAACCACTTCTTATCAACGTTGGAAGCTGAACGTGTAATACCATGTTGAACGATTGCAGGAAAACCAAGACCTACTGGTAGTCCTTGCCAATCAAAGTGGTCAATGATACTATTTACAGTTGCTAAAACATTCTTAGGAGTGGAATCCTTGGGTGTTTTTAGTTTATATCTATCTTCCAAGACAACACCTTTTACAGGGTCTACCAAATTTCCTTTGATTCCCGTTGCGCCCACATCTATGCCTAAGATTCTCTCCATATTATTTTATTACATTTATTTGCATCTTGATATCCTCAATAGGTCTATCTCTATTATCTTTCTTTGCTTGTGCGATATCTTCGATAACATCAAAACCTTCTAGCACTTGACCAAAAACAGTGTATCCCATGTCAAGAAAAGGTGTTCCTCCATCTTCCATAAAGATGCGCTTTTGCTCATCGGTATAGTTCAAGCCTTTCATTAGCTCAAAGTTTCTCAATTGACTTTCTTCAAGTGGCTTACCGTGAACTATATAGAATTGAGAGCCTGACGACTTTTTTTGCGGGTTCATACTATCAGATGTCCTTGCCGCTGCAATCGCTCCTCGAATGTGTACATTTTCCTTATTGAATTCCGCAGGAATTTGGTATCCAGGACCACCACTACCAAGTGGTTTTCCGGCTTTTGCATCTCTTGAATTAGGGTCTCCACCCTGAATCATAAATCCATCGATCACGCGGTGAAATAGTAGACCATCAAAAAAACCTTCTTCCGCTAATTTGATGAAATTATCTCTATGTTTTGGGGTATTGTCAAATAGATGCATTATGATAGTCCCATAATCTGTTTCAAGTGCTAAAAGGCAGATATCCGGTGCATCAACAAATATTTCTTGTACCGTAACTTTCTCTTTTTTACCTTTCTTAGCTGTTAAAGCAACTTCGTATTTGCCTGACAAATAGTACTTGTGGTTTGGATTTTTATCTGAACTAGTTTTTCCATCTCCAAAATCCCATGTATAGCTTTCAGCTTTTTTAGAGTCATTTTGAAAATCCACAATGGACGGAGCAACCTTATCAGACTGTTGATATGTAAACCTAGCAGTTGGTCCACAGGAAACCAAGAAAATTGAAACTGTAGTTAAGACAAGTAACTTAATTCCACTTACAATATGCATCTAAAGAAGATTATCTAGTTTAATAAAACAATTTTCATCTTGACATCTTTCACAGGTCTATCACCTGGTCTAGTCTGAACAGCAGCAATTTTATCGATTACATCTAAACCTTCTACCACTTGTCCAAAAACTGAATATTGACCATCCAAATTGGGAGTTCCACCAAAAGACTCATATATGTCGATATCCTGCTGACTGTAGGTAAACCCTTGTCTCTGAGCAATTTGATTTATTGTATTTGCAGTTGCCGGTCTTCCATCAACAATATAAAATTGAGAGCCAGATGATTCTCTTTCAGGATTGGCTGTGTCTCCAGTTCTTGCAGCAGCTAGTCTACCTTTAAAATGTTTTTCACCTATTTCTGCCTTAATTCTATATCCAGGTCCTCCACTACCTAGATTCTGTTCCTGAGGCGCTTCCTTTGACTCTGGATCACCACCTTGAATCATAAACCCATTAATTACTCTATGAAAGAGCAGATCATCATAGAATCCTTCTTTGACTAACTTCACAAAGTTATCTCTATGTAAAGGTGCTGTATTGAACAATTCAACAGTCATGTTTCCATATTCCGTTTGAATCTGCACCTTACGATTTTGTTCACCTCCACAAGCGATGATAAATAGACTAGCAAATAAAAAAATAAATAGATGTTTCATTATAGGTGATGTATTCTGAATAAAATATTATAGTTAAGGACTGTGCTTCTCAAATCCGCCATTTTCAACTTCAAGTTCTTTAAAATACCTGATTACAAATTGTTTAAGAAATTGCTCTTGATCATCAGCTCCTTCGATAGGTACATCCTTGATTGGTTTATAGTGTGGCCAACCGTCTTGGTCTCTTCCGACAAACTCATAGTACTCATCATAACTAAGAAGCTTGCAAACAGCAATGTGCATTAAGTCTTGCTTTTCCTCTTTCGTAAATTCATGTTGAATCAAACCAAGCTCTTGAACGCCAATGAGAAATAAGACTGTTTGAAAATCTGGCAGAATACTGCTGCCCATTGTATCTTTAACGATATGCTTGACGCGCACCCATTCAAAGTCTAATTCCCAATCTTCCACTGCCTACAATTTTTAATTTTGGCAAATATAGGGATTATGACTATATCTTAAGCTCCTTCTTCTTGGACACTTACCATCAAAATATCACGATCGAACATATAAAGACCGCTCTTATCATCTCCAATAAGTTCAAGCTTGTCATTCATGGTGCGAGCAAGTGCTTCTTCTTCGATCTGTTCCGCAACATACCACTGAAGGAAATTATGTGTTGCATAATCTTTTTCCTGAAGTGCAATGTCGACCAGTTTGTTAATTGATTCAGAGACAAACTGTTCGTGTTTCAACAACTCCTCAAAAGCATGTTTGATAGAGGGGTAAGTCAGAGTCGGCTGTTCGAGTGCAGGTATCATTGCGAAACCTCCACGATCGTTCACGAAGTGAATTAATTTCAACATATGCATTCTTTCCTCATCACTATGACGATAGAAAAAAGCTACTACGTTATCGATACCTGGCTGAATTTCTGCCCATGAGGCCATTGCCAAATAAACTTGTGAAGATTGCCCTTCAATCTTGATCTGCTCATTCAGTGCAGCTTGCATTTTTTTTGATAACATGGAAATTAGTTTTGATTTAAGTGTGCGAAGATAGAACGCACTTTGTCGAAATTTGATTTGAAGAAACTCTAAAATAGTGAAATATCTTAAAAAGATACAGTTCATACATTAGCGAGCCTTAAGATTAGATTAAATCTAGATACAGATACTAGTTCATCTCCTAAGACTAAATCTTACGTCTGATGTTATGAAGCTAAAATAGTTGGATCAATGATTTGAAAAAAGAAGAGCAGCTCCAAATACTCCAGCACTGTCCCCGAGTTTTGGCTTGAGGAATTTAGTATTGAGAGTGTCATTGAAAATATATTGTTTAGCTTCCTCTACTCCAAGCGTATATATCTCTTCGATATTACCAACCCCTCCTCCGATCACAATAATTGCTGGATCTAACACATTGATAATTCTAGCAATTCCCTTACCAAACATATTATATAAGCGTTTCATAGTTGCTTCTGCATAATGATCTCTACCTACACGATATCGAGAGACAATTTCTTCTAGTGGTCTTTTATCATGTGATATTGAATGGTAGTAACGCTCGAGGGCAGGCCCTGATATAATCGTTTCAGTACAACCTACCCGTCCGCAATAGCACATCCCTCCAGAATCATGTAAGTGATTATGTCCCCACTCACCAGCTATTCCATGTCTTCCTATTAACGCTTGACCGTTTACTACAATACCACCTCCAACTCCTGTTCCCATAATTACTCCGAAAACAGTTTCTACATCTTCATTTAATTCTTGAACAATACCCAATTTTGTTTCAGCAATTGCAAAGCAATTTGCATCATTAACCATTCTTAGTTCGATGCCTAGCGCTTCCTGCAAATCTTCTTCAAACGGCATCCCATTCAAACAAGTTGAATTACTATTCTTCATGAGTTTATTACTGGGCTCAATTGCTCCTGGTGTGCCAATACCCATTTTTTCGGGACGGTACCCTATCTTATCGGCAACTAGGTTTACGAGTTTTACTACCTGTCCTATCACATGTTGATAACCGCCCGCTGATTCAGTAGGAATTCTTTCCCTGCCCAGTATTTCGAATTCATTCTCAGTACCCATTTTCTTATCAAATGTAATTACTACACATTCGATTTTTGTACCTCCTAGATCAATTCCCCATAGATGATTCATAATACGCCTTCATTTTACTGAGCTAATATGCTTTCAATTTCTGATCTTGTATGATCAATTCGCTTATGAATTTTACCAAACATAGCTCTTCGAGTTTTTGCTGCATCATTCGATATAGGCAATGAAGATTTCTGAATATTCTTAAACCAATTCAAAGTATAGTCTACCAATTGCTCATCTGTACTGATTATGTAATTGGGATTATCATATGCGGTAAATATGGCACTCTGAAGTGAGTTCACAATCAGAAGTATATTGTTCGTGTGAGAAATTTCATTGTAATACATTAGAAATTCTGGTGATTTCTCAGTAGGCTCCTTTCCTGGCATAAACTTCCGACCGTGTTCGGCCATTGATTCAACATGCTTCATAATTTCTTCCAACTTATCACATAAAATGAAAGCCTCTTCGGGAATCTCAAAATCTCCGGTCGAAAGAAAATACGTAATTTGATTAAGTGTATTATTCAGTATATTCTCATTCCAAAACTCAATATTAGGTAGCTCATCGTAATACTTTTTCAAGGATTCGTTCAAAACATTCATCACTCCGAACTCCTCATTAAATTCTCTAATCTGCAAATTTCTATCCTTGTAGGAATCTAAATTCCAAACTGTTTTTGCGTATATGTAAAACTTGAAATAAGTTAAATCCTTATCAAGGAAGTAGTAGAAGAATGGCAACTCATTTGTTGCATAATATATCTGTGGATTCGGCAAGCCTGCAAAATTGTCGACTGCAGCTTTGAAGGTATGTGTATATTCGAAAAATGACACAATTTTTCTCTCCAGCTGTGGAAATTGAAAATTTATATTCCTGCGTTCAGGATTCACTAAAGCATCAAAACTGATGTTATAAGTCTTCATGAGAATCGCTAAATCAGCAAGTGAAATCGTTGTGGTGCCGTTAATTCTCTTATAAATCGCTCCTTTACTAATAGATAGCAATTGGGCTAAATCGTCTTTGAGCTCTTTTGAAAACTCACTCTTAATGTCAATTATTTCAAATATCCTTCGTTGTAGTTCGTAGCTATCCATGGTCGTTTGTTTTGTTTCAGTTGTTGGATTCTCATGAAAAAGTCTGAATTCAATTTAAGAAAAAAAACAAAACCAAAACCACTTATCATACATTTTGTCGAATATACGATAGGTAATTACTTATGAAAGTATCAATAATTACTTCTATCCAACATTATCTGTTGAAAGATATATCGAATTAATCCTTAAGTAAGAAGGTCAGAATAGTCTGGATAAGTTAGGGAAAATTAACGCACGCGGAAACGGTGAATCTCATAGCACTCGGAACAGCCCTTATTAACGAGAGTGATACTCGCTTTCTTTTTGATAGCTCGAATCAATTCTTCCAAATTATTTGTTTCTAGACTAACTTGAAGCTCTCTTTGCCAATCAAAGTTTTCCCCTACTGCCACTGTTTGACCATCAGTAATCTTATTAAGGTAATCGACAACTTCTCTCACCGTATGATATGGTAAAGGTGGAGGGGAGAAGTAAAATATCTGCGGTTTAGCTGTAGTTTCAGTAAAGCCATTTCCATCAAAAATAAAGCTTTCACCTTCTTTTACATCTATAAATGACTCCTCATTTGCTAGTTCGAAGAACCGAATCAAACCTTCTATGTTTTTTACTCCCGTCTGAACACTATCTACTGCATCTAATTCAAATATTGTCCCTAGCACCTTCACACCCATACCCGAGGCCTCTACTATAAATGGTTTATTTGGGTCAGACGCTACATCAAAAACTGCAATACCGTCTAAGTTTACGATTCTCTTTTCTTTCTTGTCAAAACTTTTGGGATACTTGATCTCCGAGCCTTCCTCTAGACTCACAATTGTTGAGTCAGGTAAAATTATCTGATCAGTTTGAGCATTGGCGAAGTGTGTGACATACTGATCAGTTGGCCACAAGAAATATAGAACAACAACTACAATAAATGCTGTGGCAGCCATTGCAGCAGGACCCCACTTCTTCCATAGAGTGACTCTTTTTGCTAAACCTTCCGTTTCTTCGGGGGCACCATCATCATCTTGTAGATGCTCTCCATCAGAACTACTTGCTTCTACTGCGGGTGTTTCCAATGCATCCATAAAAGAACTCCAGGCTAGCTCAGTATCAAATAGCTGAATTTCAGCCACTTTATTATCTGCTGCCCATAACTCTTGCATCAAGCGAAAATCCTCTGGATTCTGCTCTGCCCAATCTTGAACCAATACAGCATCATCCGCTGAAATGGTGTTGTCAAAATATTGCAATATGAGTTCTTTTTTAATCATTATAGTTTGTCCGCATTTAAGTATTTGACGCTAGTAATTCCTTGTGTCAAAACTTTTTGTAATTAATTTTCATTATTTAAAGTTTTTCGTAATTCGCCTCGAAGTAAAATTAGTGCTCTAGCCATATTACTTTCAACGGTTCTTTTTGAGATATCCATATAGTAGGCTATCTCTTCATATGCTAAACCTTCAAATTTGTGCAATTCGAAAATTTTACGTGTTTTCGGTTTTAATACATTTAAAGTCTCTTTGATTTTAGTCCTAAGTAAGAACGCATTTGAATCTTTCATAGTTCCTGCCTCGACCTGATTCAGTCTATTCATCTGATCATCAAGACTAACTTCAGTATTTAATTTGTATTTTCGGATATGATCAAGAGCTGTATTCTTTGCTGCTTGATAAATGTAACTCTTCTCTGACATAGTGATATCAATACGATCCTTATAGTTCCAAATTTTCATGAATGTTGTCTGCACAATGTCTCTAGCTTGATCCCCATCTTGAATATATCATGAGTATATAAAATTGACTAGACCATTATAGTGCAGCTTAAAAAGCTTCTTGTAATCCTCTATATTTTGGAAAGCTACGGTCATACAATTTCAGGAGTACTTGTGCGAACAAAATTAGCTTTTAATTCACAAAGAAATAAGTTGAAAAACTTTTCCTAATTTATAATGATTTAAACAGCTCTTGAAAAAAATCACCTACAATCGGTAAAGGAGCCTTTTTATCTAAAAGCGCATTGATTAAACTGATGAGCCATAAAATAAATAAAACTAAGCTAACAATCCCAGCTAGAAATCCAATTAGTGGAATCGGAGATAGAGCGCTTGTAATAGCCCCAGCAAGATACAAGCCCAATGTCTGTCTGATATAAAATGAGGCAAATTCATCTTTCTTCTTGGAATTTGATATCAACGCAATAATTAATCCGATGAAGGTAATATGAGTTACGATTGCTTTAGTTTTAGCATCCATTTAAGAACTTTTAGATAGTTAATTGAGTTTCGCTTGTAAATTTACTGCCTTTCAATTAATTATTTAAACCCATCAGTAATAATAGCAATTCCAAATAAGTTTATTATTTCTAACAGTGAGCAGAAGTGCTTGTGGACTTTTTTTTAACTAGTTTTCAAATATTTTGGCGTCAGCCTAACCAAATGAGTATAGAAGAACAAAATAAAACCTTATATCATGAGGAAAGATGGAATACAATTACACACTTACTAGGTGTGATATTTGCATTAGTGGCTTTACCTTTCCTATTCACAGACCTAAATAACATGGACAATCCAACGATTATATCCTTGATTATTTATGCTTTTTCTTTTGTTTTTCTTTTTAGTGCCTCAACTATATATCACTTTGTGAAGGATGAAAAAAAGAAAATTCTTTGGAGGAAAATAGATCACATTAGTATTTACTTTATGATCTCAGGGACCTATGTGCCCTTTATGATTAGGTATATAGAGTTTGAGAAGGCAATCATTTTCCTTTCGATCATATACTCACTTGTTTTCATTGGTTCAATATTGAAAATCTGGTTCACAGGGAAGTTTGAGAAGGCTTCGTTGTTTCTATATATTTTCCTTGGCTGGATGATTTTATTTATCGGAAAGTCTTTTTACCAAGCAGCTGATGCCCTTGTTATTTCAAGTGTTGTTGCAGGCGGAATAGTTTATCTGGCAGGAGTTTATTTTTATGTTAAGGACGAACGAAAGTATTATCATGCGATATGGCATATTTTTGTTCTTCTTGGTAGTATATTACATTTTCAAGGCGTCATAATAGCATAAGGTCCTTTTGATGACAGAACAAGCATTACATATATTACTCATCGATAATTATGACTCTTTCAGTTATAATTTAGTCGAATTACTTCGAAACATAGATAATGTAAAGGTATCTGTTCTGAAGAACGATGACTTGTCAATTTTTAGAGACGAATACGATGGAGTTATTATATCGCCTGGTCCCGGTCTGCCAAATAAATCGGCTTTTTTACTGGAAGCTATAGATTTCTACACGGGGGAAATTCCTATACTAGGTATTTGTCTCGGACTTCAAGCCATCTATATACATCAAGGCGGCAAACTGCAGCAGTTGAAAAAGGTTTATCACGGTATCAAAGACCTTATGTATCGAGAAGAAAATCAGCCAGCAGAATTGTTAGAAAGTATACCTGAAGAATTTCATGCTGGAAGATACCACTCTTGGGTAGCAGATGAGACAACTCTCCCTAGTGACATTACTGTAACTGCTCGGGATGAAAAAAATCATATCATGGCCATTGAAGATACAGCACAAAACATTTATGCAGTGCAGTTTCATCCTGAATCTTACATGACCGAAATAGGAAATAAGATCGTACAAAATTTCATAGATTTGACGCTTAAATTGCAGCGCAATAGAATCTCCGAAATCAAGTCGAAAGAAGATTCTTTTCTTCAATAATACTACAGTGTACAAATCATATAATTCATGAATCAATTTGGTCAAAAGTACCGTATTTCAATATTTGGAGAGTCTCATGGCTTGGGAGTTGGACTTACACTTGACGGAATACCACCCGGCATCCCATTATCCATAGAAGATTTCACAGAAGACATATTACGTCGTAAAGCAGGAGCAAAAGGTACAACTCCGAGAATCGAAGCTGACTTACCAACTCTACTATCGGGAATATTCAATGGATTTACAACCGGTGCACCATTGACGATTTTCTTCGAAAATACGAACACAAGTTCCAAAGACTATTCAAAACTTAAAACACATCACCGACCTAGCCATGCCGACTTTACAGCCAACGCAAAGTACAAAGGATTTCAGGACTTTCGTGGAGGAGGTCATTTTTCTGGTAGATTAACATTATGCCTAGTTGCAGCCGGAGTTGTTGCGAAAAAGATTTTGGGTGAAATCATCAATGTTGACGCTAGTCTTATCGAAGCAGGAGGGAATCGTAACATCAAAAAAGCCCTTGACAAAGCTATCGCTGAACAGGAGTCAATCGGTGGAATTATTGAATGTACAGCAACTGGACTTCCTGTTGGTCTTGGAGAACCGTTTTTTGATAGTATCGAATCCAAAATCGCTCATTTAGTTTTTGCTATTCCAGCAACAAAAGGAGTAGAATTTGGCTCAGGTTTTCAGGCCGCAAAAATGAAAGGTTCAGAGCATAATGATAATTTCATTGATGACAAAGGAACAACTGAAACAAACAACGCTGGTGGCATTAATGGTGGTATATCAAATGGAAATCCACTCGTTTTTAGAGTAGCAATCAAGCCCACATCATCAATTTTCAAAGGTCAGGAGACATTTAATTCCGAATCAGGTCAAGTAGAAGAACTGAAGATCGTCGGGAGGCATGATGTTTGTATTGCGCTCAGGGCACCTGTAGTTGTAGAGGCAATTGCTGCAATCTCCCTAGCAGATTTCAAACTTATCGGATAGGTTCAGGTTAAACTATTTCTCTATAAAAAGCTCCAATTTTTCCCGCGCGTTTGGCTGGAAGAATGCTTGCTAATAGACCGATAGCAAGAACTGTAATTAGAACAAGCACAAAATCGAAAGGCTTCATTAAAACTGGATAAGTATCAATGATCGAACCAGGAGGAATCGGAACTAGACCATATTGAACTTGGAGAAAGTATATAAATAGAGCTAACAGAGATCCAGCGATAAAACCAATCGCACATATTAATAGACCTTCCAAAATAAAAATACGCTCGATACCATTGGTTGCCATTCCCAAGGATCGAAGTATTGAGAGGTCCTTTTGCTTTTCTAAAACAATCATCCAAAGTGCTCCAACCATATTAAAGGCGATCAGCAGAAGTGTAAAACATGCTATAGCATAACTTAGCCACTTCTCGATTTTCATAACTCGAAGAAATGAAGCATCTTGCTCATATTGATCTTTGACAGTATAAGCTTCACCAAGAATATTCTTAATTTTCGACTTGGCTGCATTGATATTGGCATCATCCTTCAATGCAATCTCCAAATGACCGATCTGACCTCTCTTTCCAATCAGTGATTGTAAAAACGCAAGGGTCGAAAATGCATACTTATTGTCCTCTTCACTTTGGACAGAAAAAGTCCCTGATGGGTAAATAAACTGAGATTTATAGGGCTTTGAGCCCAAAAAACTGGACTTCCTAGCTGGCGCAAAAACCCGAACAGGAGTAAGTGCCTTCCTTAGACTGAGATTAAGCTTATTGGCCATCGCAGCACCAAACACTCCAAAATCAGCAGCTTCACTTCGTAAAGTAAAGCTACCTTTCCGAATGATCGAATCAATTGTATTCACAATAGCAAACTGATCATCAACACCCTTAAGATATCCGATCTCCTGGATTCCATCATACTCAAAAAGTACCAATTCTTCCAAAGTCTGAGAAATCGCTTCTACTTCCTCCAAGCTCATCAAAGCACTGAGGTCGACAGAATCCACATAAAAGCTCTTTCCTTCAACTGGACTGACTTTCAAAGGAGGGTTAAACGAATTAAAAAATCCCGAAATAAGGTTTTCTAGTCCGTTAAAAACTGTCAGAATTAGAATTAATGCAGCGGTACCTATTGTAATTCCTAGAACGGAAATACCAGTAATCACATTGATAACATTTGTGCTCTTTTTAGCAAACAAATAACGCCTAGCAATGTGAAAAGGTAGATTCATGCAAGTGAATAAATCAAAGTATAATGTAAATGCTAATTTATATCGTCACCACGTAATCTGCGATATCTTTTACGAGCATCAATGGCAAAGGTACTATTACTATACTCCAGAAACAGTTTCTCGTAAAGTGTTTTTGCACGATCCAAGTCTTCCAACTGATTCTCATGCAAAGCTGCCAATGCAAATAAGGCATTGTCAGCGCGTATTTCTTCCGGATAATCCATTACGATCTTATCATAAAGAGTCACCGCTTCATCATATTTCTTCAATCTTACCAATGCATTCGCTTTTGTATATAAGATGTCATCACTCAAGCCGTGCTCTGGAAACAGCAAAGAAATAGAATCTAAAGCAGCAAATGACTCATCAAATCGATTTTGAAAGCTTAACAACTCTGCGCGTGCATATAGCTCCATAGGCAAGGCGATGGAGTCAAGGCCCAAATTGTCTGTAATGAAGACAGACAAATCTATAGCGTCATTGGAAATCAACTTGGAGGTACTAGCTTTCAAAATATCGAACTGAGCTTGAGCCCATTCAAAATCTCCATTGAAATAAGATAATCTTGCGTTTTTAAATCTAGCAAGTTCTCCCAAGTATGCTTCTTTTAGATCTTTATCTACTTGAGAATACAAAAGAGTTGATTCCCAGATTCCTCCTTGCATCAAATAGTAATCTCCTAAATCCAACTTAGCGTTATTTAGTATGTATCGATTTACTCCAATGATCTGTATTAACTCATTAAGAACCGCAATCGCTTTGTCAAGATCATTCAAATAAAGAGCCTCCAATTCTGCAAGATTTGCCATAATTAAGGCGGTATTTGCATTTCGACCTTTCTCAGCCAGAAAAGACTCATACTCCTCTTCTAAAGAACTTAAATCTGCTTCCGTGTAGTTGAAGTTTCTAGTTATCTTTCGGCGTTTAGTTGTCATAATCGACTCCTTGGCCTGCATTGCTATCGGTGTATTGGCTTTTTGATCCAGAATATACTGGAATCCAGAAATCGCAACGTCATAATCACCGTCGTTACCAGCTACAGTGGCTAAATTAAAAACCCTTCTTCCGTCTTCTCCAAGTCTTAGATCTAGAGCTCTTGCTTGTCTTAATGCACTGCTATATGCCTTCTTTTGGGTGAAAACCCATAATAGTAACTCCTGAAATTCAATACGTTCCGGATTATCTTGAATCTTGACTATGAGTTGATCTTGCAAAGTATCTAGGACACCAGGTGTAACCTCGCGAATAAGTCTATTCTTCACGCTATTCATCATCTGTGGTTTAGACTCCACTGATAATAAGTAAGCATTTACCATTTTCGCCATATCACCTTTTCTTCTGTAAAGGTCTCCAAGATTATAAGCAAATATATTTTCATCCTTAAGTAACTTTGCACCTTTCTCATAGGTCTTGATTGCTAAATCATATTTAGCGCTTCTCATGAAAGCACCAGCTATGCGAGTAATATTATTGTGTCGCGCATCCATGGATTCGATGGCCTTTTCGTATTGCTCTTCCGCTTCTTCAGAGCGTGATTGCATCTCGAAAAGATCTCCATATGTTACATAGAGATCAGATGATTTCCGTCTTTTAATTTCTTTTTGGATCGCTTTCTCAGCATTGGTGTAGTCCTCTATTCCAATGAGACACTTTATGTAATATGAGAAATATGTTGTATTCTTTGATTTCTTATATAACTGATCGTAAATCTCGGCAGCCTTTTCATATTCTCCTGTTGAAAAGTATTGTCTAGCAAGCTGAGCATTTTGACTTGTACCTAAATGATAGAAACTTAGGAATAAGAGTATACTAAATAAAATCCGCATTGACTTTGATATATTCATGATTCAAAAGTATGGATAATACATCTCGAAATTACTAAATGGTCTAGAAAAGTACCCTAATAACGCCTAGGCAGAAGTCTTTTGGGGTTTTAGCTATCGATAAATAGCAACTTAGCTTTTCCAACTCTACAGGTTGAACGATAAATAGACTACTTTAGGTTCATCAGAACTGAAAAAATTGATATTCATTCTAGAGTAGCTAGTAATAGAGTAAATGAGTATTCAATACAAGTGAACGATAAGTACAAAATTTCACTCATTTTAAGGTAAAAGTCAATTTACAACGTAGTTTTGCAGTCACAAAAGAAAATTATGCGCCCAGTAAGATTAAGATTTGCTCCAAGCCCAACGGGCCCATTACACATAGGAGGAGTGCGAACAGCACTGTACAATTATCTCTATGCTAGAAAAAATCAGGGAACATTTATTCTAAGAATCGAGGATACAGATCAGGGTCGCTACGTAAAAGGAGCTGAATCTTACATCATTGAATCCCTAGAATGGTTGGGAATAGAATTCGATGAAAGTCCAGCAAAAGGTGGTGATTTCGGACCATACAGACAAAGTGAAAGAAAAGCTCTTTATCAAGAATATACAGATCAATTGATTAAAAGTGGTGCCGCATACTATGCATTTGATTCCTCAGAAGAGCTCGAGGCTATGCGGAAGAAATTCAATGAGCAAGGTGTGCATAGTCCCAAATACGATGCAAATACTCGAATGACAATGCGGAATAGTTTGACTATGACGCCTGAAGAAGTCATAGACCAACTAGAAAAAGGTGATAATGTAGTTGTGCGTCTCAAACTTGATCCAGGTCAACTGGTAGCATTTAGCGATGTTGTCCGTGGAGAAGTCGCATTTAATACTTCCGAGTTAGATGATAAAGTGCTACTGAAAGGTGACGGTATGCCTACCTATCACATGGCTAACGTTGTGGATGATTTCTTAATGGAAATTTCACATGTTGTCCGCGGTGAAGAATGGTTATCAAGTACTGCTCATCATGTTCTGCTGTATCGTGCTTTAGGGTGGGAAGACAAGATGCCTACTTTTGCACATTTACCATTAATTCTTAACCCTACTGGAAAAGGGAAATTAAGTAAACGAGCTGGGGCAAAATTTGGATTCCCAGTATTTCCACTTAGTTGGCAGGCTGAAACTGAAGAGGATTCTTTTGAAGGGTTCAGAGAATATGGCTTTGACGCTGACGCAACACTAAATTTCTTAGCATTTCTAGGATGGAATCCCGGTTCCAAGCAGGAAATCTTCTCGCGAGAAGAGCTAGTTGGGGCATTTTCACTAGACGGAATCGTGAAATCGGGCGCACGGTTTGATATAGACAAAGCGAAATGGTTTAATCAACAATATATTTTACAATCCACGGCTAAAGATTTGCTACCGCGTGTTAAATCTCTACTTGAAAATAAGGGTGTAGAAAAGAACGATTCATTCTTGCTAAGATTTATCGAACTTATGAAAGAGCGAGTTACATTGATTCCTGATTTCTATGAGGTAGCAAGCTATTTTTTTAGTGCTGAGTTTGATTACGACGAAAAGACAATTCGAAAGAAATGGAAAGGTGATAATATTGATGATATTAAGCAGTTGTTCTCATTAATTGAAACAATAGAAACTTGGAATAGCGAAACCTTACAGAACACGATCAAAGGATTTATTCAGGAAAATGGTCTAAGCTTCGGAAATATTTTACCTCTCGTAAGAATAGCGACATCAGGAACAATGAAAGGTCCCGATGTATTTGAAATGATGGCGCTTCTTGATAAAGCAGACATGGTGAAAAGACTAAGAGAAAGTTTAGTGAAATTTGACGCGGTAAAAGAACAAGCTAGCCAATCTTAAACCCCAAAAGTCATTAATTCAATAATCAATAGACTAGCTGCGATTCGAAATGCGAATGACAAGTTGCTGCCTGTAGCTTCGTCAATATACCAGTCCCTTATGTCACCTTCTTGAACTTGGTACATCGACCAATCGATATCTTTTTCATATCTATCAACCCACTCAGTTCCAAATTGATCCGAGGCTGAGAAAGTAAAACTCTTTTCTCCATCGGAAATCTTCCAAAGAAAGATATCACCTCGATAAATAGTCGAAATACTTATTTGCTCATCACCAAAAAAGAAATCCCAATAATTAATATCCTCCTCTCTCTTCAATTGCATAAATCCTCTCACCTCCTCCTCATTCAAGTTTACGAATTCTAAATTCCACCTTCGATATGGGTTTTGACCAAATTGCCTAACTGCAAAGACATATTCATCTTCATTTATTGCAAGTTTCCATTCATCAAACTGATCATCCCATTCGCAATATGCTGCTTCAAGAATCTGCGCCTGAACACGGGACTGATTGACAGTAGCAGTCAAAACACAAATGACACAAAATAATCGAACAAACTTCTTTAGCATAAAATAACGCTCTTATTTATTACTAGCTATAATGCTAAAATTAGAGTAAGGCTACAAAAAATCTATCTATCAAAAATGATCTCCATTATCAATGTATTAGTGGAAAGGACTAATACTTGAAATCTCATCAAAAGGTTGAATATCAACTGATAACAAATGAAGGTTATTGCCAAATTTGAAATTCCCTATATGTTAAGTAAAGGAATACTTGAATTGATATTTCAAATAAAAACTATTATTGTGAAAAATTACGTAAAACTTGTGGGTTCTATATAATTGCACGTCTAAACAAATGATAAGTAATATAAAATAGTAACTCAAAATAACGCTAACTATCCGATAACTCTGAACTATAGCATTAAGATTTAACACAATCTGTTATGCGATTTTGTTTGGTAGAGGCAGTACCCCTTAGTACTGCCGACATGCTATATATCATCACGACTCGCTTAGATAGGGAAGATTTCAGCTACCAGAGAGATTATGGCAAAGCGTGACTGATTCAATTCAGTCACGCTTTTTTTATGTCATAATTTATTTTAAACAAGCAACAGCTATTCATCCTTTTGGCAAGAAGTCAAAACATAAACTCATGGACAAGCATTATATACTCCAATAGAGTATAAATTTGCAACTGACTTAGTTAACATCTACTAGAAATGGCTTGGAAATGGTATGACGGTATTCTCACAAGGACAGAACCTATTAATGATTCTGTAAGGAGGTTTTGGGTCGACCCAAAAGAAGTGATCGATTTCGAGCCTGGTCAATTTGTTACCATGGATCTTCCGATTGCTGAAAAGCGATTGAAAAGATGGAGGTCTTATAGCATTGCAAGTGTCCCTCAAGAAAAAGAACTAGAATTTTGTATTGTCAATCTCGAAGGTGGTCTAGGTACATCCTTTCTATTTAAGGAGATTAATTTAGGTGACACGATAAGATTCAAAGGTCCATCTGGCACTTTCGTAGCACCAAAAGAGCCAGATTTTGATATAGTGATGATCTGTACTGGTACAGGTGTTGCTCCATTCCGACCAATGATTTACGATTTACTTGATAAGCAGAATACGAGTCAGAAGATTCACCTTATCTTTGGAACAAGAACTGAAGATGGCATATTATACCGCAGCGAATTCGAAAAGCTTGCAAAAACATATTCAAACTTCACTTATGATGTTTGTCTATCACGGGACCAAGAATGGCAGGGCAGAAAAGGATATGTTCATCAAGTCTATCTTGACCAATACAAAGATGCTCGATCTGACGTAAAATTCTTTTTATGTGGATGGTCAAATATGATTGACGAAGCAGTGTCTAATCTGCTTACAAAACTGAAGTACGATCGAAGTCAGATTGTCTATGAATTATATGGATAAATTTCTATGACTACCAGAATTTTCGTTGATGTGGGTAGCGTATATCATATTCTTTTTCGACAATCTGTTGTAGAACCTTACGAAAGTCAGCTACATTTTCTTTGGTAACAGCTGAAATAAATACATTATCCGTATTATAGGTATTTCGATAGTTCTCTTGCAGTTCAGTCAATATTTCAACCTTATTCTCTTCGTCCAAATACTCGTCAAAGTACTTCTTTCTGTACAAATCGATCTTGTTAAAAACCATCAATGTTGGTTTATCCTCAACACCCAAATCTTTTAATGTCTGAATTACAGTAGCAATATGGTCCTCATGCTGAGGATGAGAAATATCCACTACGTGCACAAGCACGTCACTTTCTCTAGCTTCATCTAGAGTAGACTTAAAACTCTCCACTAAATGGTGTGGTAACTTGCGTATAAATCCAACTGTATCACTCAGGAGAAATGGCATTGCGCCAAATACGACCTTTCTGACTGTGGTGTCCAACGTTGCAAAAAGCTTATTCTCAGCAAATACATCTGATTTACTTAGCATATTCATTATTGTAGACTTACCTACATTGGTATAACCAACTAAAGCAACTCTTACAAGATCTCCTCGGTTTTTTCGCTGTGTTTTACTTTGTAAATCAATCTTGGAGAGCTTGGATTTAAGTTGACTTATCTTATCTCTTACAATCCTTCTATCCGTTTCGATTTCCATTTCACCGGGTCCACGCATTCCGATACCACCCCGTTGTCTCTCAAGGTGTGTCCATAGACCCCTCAGTCTCGGAAGGAGATACTGCATTTGAGCTAATTCTACCTGAGCTTTTGCCTGCGCAGTCTGCGCTCGAGATGCAAAAATATCCAAGATGAGTGAACTACGATCGATAATTTTCACTTTAAGCTCTTCTTCCAGAAGATTCGTTTGCTTACCCGTGAGATCGTCATCAAAGATGACCATGTCAATCTCATATTGATCAATATATTCAGCAATCTCTTCAAGTTTACCTTTTCCGACAAATGTCCTAGAGTGTGGACTTCTCAATTTCTGAGTGAATCGCTTTTTTGTCTTAGCACCAGCAGTCGCAGCGAGAAATTCCATTTCATCAAGGTACTCTGTTATTAGTTCCTCAGACTGATGGGGTAAAATCACCCCAACAAGAACAGCTGTTTCAGTTCGCTCTCTAAGTCCTTTCTTCTGTTGTCTTCCTACTTGCCAATTTTCACTCATAAATATAATCTAGGTTTTCAATAGCTCAATAAAAGTGATTACGAAATATACTCACTTTGTAATCCAACTCAGTGGATTAAGTTTTGTTTTTCCATCCCATAATTCAAAATGGAGGGTACTAAGTCCCATTTCATCAACATCAATAGAGCCAAGTCTTTGTCCAACTCCAACCTCTTCTCCATTGTCGACGTAAGATCGATCAAGCTTTGCATATACAGTATAGAAACCATCATGTTTCACGACGATACTTTTACCAAACCCTGGAACTTCTTGCACACCAACAACCTTTCCATCATGAACTGCCTGCGCAACCGAACCGATTCTCGCTTGAATATCGATTCCATTGTTTTGAATATAAATATTATCAAGTTCAGGATGTCTTTGTCTACCAAATTTTGAAATTATGACTCCATTGTCAACTGGCCATGATAACAGTCCTTTTCTCTCACTAAAAGATAATTCTCCAATTTCTTCCGTGGATGATGTTACATTAGTCTTGCCAGTAAGAGCGGCAATAATTGTCTTTTCGATAGATGTGTTCAAACGCTCTCGTTCCAATTTTTGTTCCTTTAAGATGGCATTCAACTTATTTTCCTCCAAGTCGAGTTCCTTAAGTAGATCATCTTTTATAACAAGATCCTTAGCTAATGTCTCTTTTTGTTGGCTCTGTTGATTTAGAAGCTCAAGTTTTCTGTCTATTGACTTCTCCAAATTTTGAGAAGACAAAGCAACCTGCTTCGAAGAGGTTTGCAGTTTTTTATAAGCTTTCTGACAATACGCTTGAAACTGTTTGATATATACCCATCTTTCAAATGAATCATTGATTGATTGAGTATTCAGTATAAATGTCCACTTGTTATATCCAAGACTTTGCTTATAAACAGTATTCAACAAGGCGTGATACTGTTTCTTAACCGCTTCAATATCGCTTGTAAGAACAGCATACTTATTTTGATTTTCTGTAAGTTGCGAAGTTGTTATAGCTAAATCCTCCTGAATATTGTCGATTAACTCTTCTCTACTTTTGATTTTGGATTCCAGAGCACGGAGCTCTTGTCTTGTTTTAACTTTGCTATTGCTAAGTTTTTGTAACTCCTTGTCAGCAGATTCAATACGCTTAATGATTTCTAGTCGTTGCAGTTCAAGAGATTCGCGAAGTTGACTTTGACTATTTGCAAAAAGAAATATGCATATACTAAAAAGACTGACGAGTATAATTTGACGGTATTTCAAAAGGTATCGATTTCACTGATTCGAGATCAAAATTAGTTGTTTTCAAACGAACCTTCATTACGGAGTTTTTCCTAAAAGCAGTTATATCCCTGATCATGGCCAGAGAGGCGATGTCTACCGAATTATAATCACCATATTCGATCGTTAATTCTCCGTTACTTTGTGACTGAATCACTGACTTACGCACTAATTGCTCTTCACCGAAAATATGTTTTGCTTCAACGACTTCGTTCTTAACGGTAGCAATTTTGGTTAATGTTGAATCATTTACTTGAACCAACTCATCTGTCCAAAAGGAACCTCCCAAAAGAATCTGCTCTAAGTCAGTGAACTCCAATGGAACTCCTGACATTGATTTCAGACGTGAAAGATCATCCGCCATATAACTACTTTGAAATCTGTTAAGTACAAAAATGGAGTCGTTTGTTATTAAAACACGTGCAACTTCAAAACCAAATTTCTTAAAGCTTCCCCAAATTTTTTCATTTGATTTCATTCTAAACACAGCCGAAAATTCAAGGGACATTCCTTCTCCAGAGTAATTTACGTCACTTACCATTTCAACTTGGTCATAAGACAGAATATTCTCCTCGTAGGCTTCTACTAGTGATGATTTAGCTGTACTTTCAGTTGCATCTATCATTCTTTTCTTTGGAGCACACGAAAAGAGAAGTACTATTGTACAGCTTAAAATAGCTAAGTTTCTTATTGCACTCAATATATTCATATAAGAAAAGGTCTTACAATTGTTTACGACTAATTTTTTCAAGCAATTTAGTATTCTTCGGTTCTAATTTAGCTGCTTTTTTCCATTCGATAACAGCACCTTCGATATCTGCTTGTTTGAATAAAATATCTCCTTTTAGTTCGTACGCAGCGGCATTTTCAGGCAATTCCGAATCCAAGATCTTTATTGCCAAATCATATGAACCCTGCATGTATCTGGAATAGGCCATCTCCACTTTTAAGTCACCACGTAACTGATTGTCTTTGCCTACAAACATCATGGCTTCTTGGAGCACATTGAAAGCCTCTATTGTTTGATTTAATTGATTCAATGCATGACCATGAAATAGATATGATATTCCTTGATTAGGAAATCGAAGTAACGCTTGATCACTCGTCTTTCGCAGCTCATCATACAATTTCAACCTTCGTTGAACTACCATCAACTGATACCAAACATCAAAGACGGATCCATCAATTTCTAGAGTCGTTTTATAAGAGCTTACAGCTTCCTGCAGTTTACCACTATGTAGCATTACGTCACCTCGTAAGGCATGCGATTTCGCTTCTGTAGGATGCGTTCTAACTAACATTTCTACAATAGACTCAAGCTCAATGCCAATTTCTCTTGTTGGCTGCCTGACGTAAGACTCAACTGCAGGTAAAAGCTTAGCAAGCTTAGTGTCAATCGGAATCTCTGGATTGCCTACGTCAGCGGAAGATTCTCTGATATACTTAAGTTCATTGGATGCAGGATTTGAACTAAGCTCCATAAATCGCAACGCGGTTTCATTTGTTGGTTCTATTGTAAGTACATCTTTATACGCTGATTTCGCTTTCGAGATTTCATCTAATCGTAAATAATAGTTGGCTAAATTCAAAGTAAAACGTACTTCTTTAGGATAGGCTTTTATCAACTTTTTTAGTTCCTTAATAGCTTTCTTGCTTTCTCCACGCTTACTAAAGATTTCAAATTTCTGTCTAGTTACATCTTCAGATACACCCAATTTTTTCTCCATTTTATCTAGCACACGGACAGCCTTATCATATGCACGTACCTGAACAAAAGCATATACAGCCTTCTCATAAAAAAATGGCTCCTGCGGCATTTCATCTGTAAAATTGAAAAAAAGATCACCAGCTTTTTCAACTTCATTATTACCTTCGTAAGCCTCAGCAAGCTGCCTTAAGTAGAATTCATTTGAAGAATTATTCTCAAATGCCATTTTAACATACTTGATTGATTTTTTGTAATCTTTCAAGGCCTCAAAACATCGGCTCATCTGAAAATAAATCACGTCATTTTGCTCCACATCTTCTGATTCATCTTTCAGAATCTTTTCGTAGAGCACTAAAGCTTCTTCAAACTTACCTAATAACTGCAATTGGGCAGCATCTACAAATTTTGATTCTTTCGCAATCTGTGTTTCTGAATAGCGCGCATCGTCCTTTTGCGCTACAGCGGCAACTGCTAAAAACATAAGGAAGATCCATAAGCCAATCATTTTCATCTAATATATTTTTCTATTGTCCGTCTAATCATCTGACTTAGACCAAGCGCTTCTTTAATGAAAGGAACAAAGATACAACGATAAACGTGCCACTCTTGGTAGTATAAAGCGATATTTTTTTCAAAGTAATTTACCATCCGGTAGAAAAAGAAAAGGAACTGCAATATCTGACTACCTAAATAATATTAAACAGACTATTTCAAGCATTACAACCAGTATCTCTTCCGTGCAGAATTGAAATACTCAGATTTAGCTGATTGATTAGAGTTGGAAATAGTGTTAGGTAATTTTATAGGCTATTGATTCAAAGGAAAAGACAGATTCAAATTGGAATAGAACCCGATTCTATTTGACCAACCATTTCGCTCAGACCACACATTAAAACCTATGTTTTCTTCTAGTTGCTCAATGTCCGTATTAAATAGAAACGATTGTCCTATTCCTGAAGATAACTCTAAAAATGCTTTGCCTCCAAGATTAATTTTAAATCCACCTGATAGATATCCGCCAAGTTGAGGACGCCTTCTAAGCTTGCTAAATTCCCGGAAATAGCTGTTTTCATAGAAGATACTATATTCATATAGCTCCCAAATGTTCATATTATTAATAGCCCCACCGACAAAAAATCCGATATATCTATCACGCAAGATATAGCGCTCTATTGAAGGTCTAATGCGAAAACCAGAAGCTTTTCGGAATCTGTTTCTAGTAAATCCAGCTTCAACTGACCATTCTGTATTATCGCTCACTCTTTTGTCATAACTTAATTGAGTAGTAGGATATATATGAGTTATAGATGTGAGTGTTAGCCCAATTCGATGATCTGGAAGTTCAAATTTTCGCGTTTTCTTTACAATACTATCTTGCGGAATCATTTCTGCCTTCATAGAAAATAAAAGACTTCAAAAAAAGATGAGTGATATATCGTTTCATTATAACTTTTGTACAGCTTAGTGACTTGGACTCCATACTTAGCAAAAGCCTTTTACACTGCTGTTAATAAGATTGAGCATAATGAAGAACAAGCACTTTACAGGAGGCTAGCAAGATTATATTCTTTGGATACTATTTATAGTCATAGAGGTTGGTTTTTGGAAAGCGACTACATCAGTGGAGGTAAATCAAAGGCTATTAGAAAGCAGATTAGTGCTCTAAATAAGAAGGTCAGACAAGATGCTCGATTTTATGTCAATGCTTTCCAGATACCCGATGATTTACTGAGAGCAAAAATTATCTAAAAGATAAGATAACATACAATATACTTCTGCGAAATTAGAATGCGCTGACGATTCATTATCTTTATAGCATTAAACCCTTAAGTATGCTGTACCCTTGTCGCTCATTTTACCCCTTATTCATATTATTTATTGCATTTCTCACTCTTGGGTCATGTAAGAACAATGAAACTACAAAAACGGAAACAAAAGAAATAGTTAGTTCCCTAAAGAATAGCCCAAAAGGCTTAAATCCAGTCATTAACCTTTCAGGAGACGAAAATCATATCAATGGAATTTTACATTACCCTTTGGCAGATTACAATCCGGTTTCACTGCAATTTGAACCAATACTGATAAAAGCAGTTCCTATCCCAGAGGTCGTTGACGAAGGGCCATATGAAGGACAGATCAGATATGATATGGAGATCATTCCTGAAGCAAGCTGGGACAACGGTGACCCTATAACTGGATATGATTACGCGTTCACGATTAAATCAATTCTCCACCCACAGTCTAATGCAATTCGCTACAGGGCATATCTTAGTAAAATTTCCGGTGTAGTTGTCGACAAGGATAATCCTAAGAAATTTGCAGTCTATCTCGATCAACGAAATATTGCTGATGTAGAACTGGTTTCAGGTATTCCTATATTACCAGCATATCATTATGATCCAAGCTCAAGTTTGAAATCCGTAACAATTGCTGAATTAAAAGACGAAGCCTTATATGCAGAATTGGAAGCAACAAATCCTGAAGTTTCTGATTTTGCCGAATCCTTCAATTCAGTAAAATATAGCAGAGACTCAATTGTTGGTTGCGGTAGATATCGACTCAAAGAATGGCTATCTGATCAATATATAAAGCTCGAACGTAAGGATGATCATTTTTTTGAAGGTAGCGACAACCCTATGAAACTAGGTGAACCACAAGAAATAATCTTTTTACTTTCGCCCGATCAAGCTTCTTCTCTTGCCCAACTGAAATCAGGGAATCTTGATATCTATGATCAGATTGATTATCAGCAGATGGCTGACTTGAAGGCTGACGAGAATTATCGCGAGCGATTTGATTTCAAGAGTGTGAGTATTCCACGAGCCTACTATCTCTCAATCAATTCGCGAAAGCCTGAGCTGCAAGATAAAGAAGTAAGACAAGCTCTAGGATATCTGATGGATGTTGATACACTTATTTCATCTTATGAAAATGGTTATGGCAAAAGAATTAGTAGCCCTTTTCTTTCTGTTGGAGACAAAAGTGAGGTCACTCCTCCGACATATGATCTCGAAAAAGCAATTCAACTTCTAGAAAAAGCTGGGTGGAAGGACAGTAACGGAAATCAAATCCGAGACAAATCAATTGACGGTGAATTAGTTGAATTGGATATTCAGTTTATGTCAACAAGTTCACAACTTGGTCAATTAGTTGCAAATATTTTCAAGCAACTCTGTAGACCTGCTGGTGTGAACATTGACATTCAAACTGTTGATCAAACTACACTGAGGAAACAACTAAATAACCTTGAATTTGAAATGACAACAGCTGCTGCAAGCCAATCTTTGGCTCCTTACGATCCGTATGCATTATTGCACACTGATAATTCCGATCCGGGAGAAGCCAATGTTTTCAATTTTGGAAATAGCAAGAGTGACTCTCTGATCGAATTGATTCGTACCACAACAGAAGTGCAAGAAAGAGATAAAGCATATATTGAGTTAGAGAAAATCCTGAATGATGAAATGCCAATTATCTTCCTTTATTCTCCGATTGTTCACATTGTCCACAAAAAAGAAGTAAATGGTATTACTTCAATCAAAAAACCAGGATTTGTGATTCAAAGTTTCAAGCGAGATTAAAAACTAAAATGTTAGATACTGCATTTGCTAAAATCAACTATTTATCAGCTTGTTCTAAAACATAAGCTCTAAGGTCTTCTAGTTGTTGATCTGACATTTTCTCTTCGGTGTATTGAGGCATGTAAGCCCTTTTCCCAAACTTAGGTTTTGTACCATACCTTGATACATGATACATGGAACGCTCGTCGTAGTATTTCATTCGGTTCGCTAGTTGCTTGAATGTCAAAGATTCATTATCAAGCCTGTAATGGGAATACTCATTTTTTGCATGACAATGCAGGCAACCATCTTCATAAATGATTTTCCCGTTGGCTGGATCACCTTTGATATCAGGCATTCCCTCTTTATAGCTAGAAGGAGGTGTCCCAAAAGTAGCGGGAGCATGATCCAAATACTTAGATTTTATAACTGCAATGGCGTCTGCTCGATCTTTTCCGTCAGAGAGTGCATTATCAACCAAGTCAAGTTCTTGCTCCGTCCATTGCAAATCATTCATCGTCAAACCTATGGTCCACAAATACATCAAGACAGATTCTATTTCCCAGTCTTTAAGCGCTCTACCTTGGGAGCATTCCACGGCGCAAAGCTGAATCGCTTCCCTAATGTTATTGCGAGCTTTATCAACTAGATCGCCATATTTTTTCTCATAGTCATCATTGTAAAATTTGATTCGATTTACAATTCCAAATAGCGGTGAGCCTTGTACAAAAGGCAATCCTTTCTCATGTGTAAAAGCCAAACGTTCTTCAGGATCTTCGATATTAAGATATGCACTTTCTCTTTCTACATTATGACAAGAAGTACAGACAAAGTGCCGGGACTGTCGCATCGTATTTCCACCACTTAGATTTTGGCTTTTCCCAAATTTTACGAGGGATTCACCGATCTCAACTGAGGCTCCGGGGAGTAATCTATTTGGCAAATTTGGTGAAGGAGTGTCTCCCAACTCATCAAGTACTTGCTGAACGGTTTCTTCTCCAGTGATCTTTGTCATGTCATTTTGGACTCCGATCCAAAACCCATACAATAAACCAACTACTATGATTATATATTTCATACTATCTCATCACTTTTTAAGCTCAAAATTCTACTTATCGATGAACGGTAAATTGACGTCCTATTGTAAAACCTAGACGAAACTCTCCATCTTGCCAATTAGAATATGTATAAGGGATATAGTCCGTTTCAGTAAGACCACGAGCATTGGTCAGATTAATCTGAAATACGTGCCCTCCTCCAGTTTCAAATTCAAAACCAACACCAAGCGGGAATTGATACTGCAAAGGCAGCTCCCGATCTGCAACAAGTACTGGAAATACACCGTCAAATATCAAAGCCGTAGCCTTTGTCAGTTGAATCCTACCTGCCAGTCCAATGCTTGGTATATCGTTTTGGTCATAATTGTATACCAAATCTCTATATGTATAATTCAAACTAGCTTGCAAAGAAATTCTCTGATTGAATCGACGTGCAAACATGATCTGTAAATGATAAGCTAATCGGTTCGAAAAGGCAGGAAAAGAAGACAAGACATTGGGTGTCGAAGCCTTTGGCACAGTAGAAATTGTAGAATTTGCTACAAATGTTATCGATAATGGATTATTTCCTTGCACTTGTTGCCTCATCAATCTAGCCTTGAAATAACCGTTGACCAATTGTCTAAGTTCGCCTGCGCCTTTTGCTCGCATTATACCGAAATTAATATGATCATTAAGACCATAATCAAATCCAATACCTATGTCCGCCGCATTTTCAAGTCCATAGAAACTCTGCCATCCTCCACTAGTACCTAACAAGTCACCAAATCTGTGATAGGTGCGAAAATCCATTTTCCCCTTTTTCAGCATTTCTACTGATTGAGAGTTGATGACTCTTCTATCGTTGAATGCATCTTTTTGGAATTCTTGCGCGTTCAAATATTGAAAAATCGCTAACAGCAAGAATGTTACAAATATTTGCTTTGTCATATATTATTCTTTGTAATCATTTTGTACCCAACAGTTAATCAACTCTAGTTCTTCTTCGGTCAGAGACTTCGGTCGATCTGCAGGAGCATAATTCGGTGGCATATTCATGATTTCTAATGTTCTTCTCCGAAATTCATCACCCTCCTTAAAAACTTCAAGACCTTCATAACTACTAAAGTCACCAGGTGCAGCACCGTTAATATGACACCCTGCATAGGCACAGCTGTTATCAATAATAGACTTGACATCCGCAGTATACGTTACTTCTGTTTCACAATCCTCAGGTGGATCAAGTCGATCACGGTTACAGGAACTAACAAGAAAACAAACCAAGGGAAACAGGAAAATGAAAGATTTTTTCATATAAAGCAAAATTTCTTACGTGCTGAACGTAGGCATCAGCCTATAAACATACACTTATTTTAAAAAACAGTAAACGAATTGCCCTAACTTAGTGTTCGAATGTATCAGAACAAACATTTGAAAAATCTCTATAAATTGTTTGTATAATTTTAAACATAAAACTTAAGATATGTATCCTATTGAATTAACTAAACCGATGTCACAAGAATTGACAGATTTCGGATTCAATGCACTTGAATCTTCAGAGGATGTTACAACTAAGCTTTCTGATCAATCAGGAACTTCCCTGCTTGTAATTAATTCTGTCTGTGGTTGTGCAGCAGCTAATGCAAGACCAGGAGTAAAAGCTAGTTTGCAAGCTAGTGAGATAAAACCAGACAACTTGTACACAGTTTTTGCTGGAGTAGACAAAGAAGCAACTCAAAAAGCTAGAGAATTTCTTTTGCCATATCCACCGTCGTCGCCATCGATTGCACTGTTTAAAGATGGAAAACTTGTACACATGGTTGAAAGACATCACATAGAAGGTCGTCCTGCGCAATTGATTTCTACTCATCTCCAAGAAGTATATCAGCACTTTTGCAAATAAATCTACTTGAGTTTCAGAGGGTAGAGGTCGAGTCTCAAATAAACATACGATAAAAAAAGACGTTTGGATTTATTTCCAAACGTCTTTTTTGTTTTAATAAAAGTTCGCTGAATTATCTAGTTAAACTATTCTGTCGTAGATAATAACATTGGATGTTCATTCTGGTTAATTACACTCCAGTGAGATTTTTGATATTTTAAAGAATCTACTAGAAATGTAAAAAGAGGCTTTTCATGCGAAAAGACCTCTTTTAAACTTATTCAAAACAAAACGTACTTAAACTTAGCTTGAATTACTTATGAAGAATAGTAATTCCCTTTACTGACTTATTTCTTGCTTTCCTAGGATTGAACCCAGCAGATCTATGCTCACTCAAAGTCACTTCCTGTAACCACTGTCTTCTTGCAGAAGGTGATTGACTAACTTTTTTAGCACTTACTCTAGATATTGAGCTTAATACACTTTTCAACATGTTCTTAGAATATTAATTATAAAGTAATTTCTTTTCAAATCGGCCGCAAAGATACACCCTTTTTACAATTTTCAACAGTCTTAACAAAATTTTATTTCTACTGAAGCCATAAATAACATGTTGATTGTTTTAATATTTTGTAAATTATACTATTTCAATATAAATATTGGTTCAATGTAATTTGCGCAATTTTCTTTTTCCTCAAAAAGCTGAATTAACTCCAAAGATTTTTTCTAACAAATAACCCATAGAGTATTGAACGTTAAAGACTGAGCGCTGAACCAAAGAATTCTGGAGAAGATTAAACCCGCAGTTTAAACAAATCGCTGATAAGTAGAATGCAGTATATCAGCTGTCGCCTTAGCGCTAAACTGCTTCAGATGTCGATCCATATTGCGTTGAAACTGATTCCTAATCTGAGTATCTACGATAAAAAGCTCCAATGCATTTGCTAATTCGTCAACATTGCTAGGATCAACTTGAACTCCACAATCTCCAGCCGCTTCTGGTAGAGCGGATACATTGGAAACAATGACTGGAGTCCGACTGAAAAGAGACTCAATAATAGGTATTCCGAAGCCCTCATAGAAAGATGTCAAAACTGTGCATACCGCTCCGTGATAGATCTGTTTAAGCGATTGATTGTCAACCGATCCGAGAAAAACCACATCGTTAGAAATCCCAAGACTTTCAATTTGTGCCATCAACGACTTCATAAAGCTTTTGGTTCCTCCACCCACAACTACAATGGGTATCCTGATCTTCTTGGGGATCTTAGAAATCGCTCTCAACAATTGTTGGATGTTCTTTCGTTTGTTGAGCGTACCGACATAAAGAAAATACCTTGATGGAAGATCATAGGCATCTGAGACGCTTGAAGTTTCATTATCTTGAAAAAGGGAAGCACAAGATTGATAAACCACAGATATCTTGTCTTCCTTTATATTGAGATAATTTATCAAGTCTGCTTTAGTTGCTTCCGAGATTGCAACTATATGATCAGCCTTGTCACATGAAAAAACGGTTTTCTTCTTATATAGTGATCTATCGATTTTTGAAAAATCGTGTGGATATTTTAAGAAAAAGAGATCGTGGATCGTAACAATTTTTGTCGCTTTGATTTTCGACGCAGAAAAAGGTATTTCGTTACTAAGGCCATGATATATATCTGGCCGTAGCTCGTTTATGACATTCGAAATTGAATAAGACCTCCACAGTGCCTTTGGTGTCAATCCTGGCTGTACTATTTCGTAGCTTTTGAAATCGGAATAGTATCGGCTATTGGCTGTTTCGGTCGCAAACAATGTCAATTTCTCTTCATGGTAATTCTCCTTGAAGTTAGAAACTAGCGTTCTGCTATAGTTACCTAAGCCAGTATGGTTATTAAAAAGCCTTTTAGCATCAAAAGCTATGTGCATTGGTCGATTTGAGTGACAAAACTACGTTTTATACGATTTAGACCCATAATTAGCGGGTATTTTTCGAGGTATTTCACTTCTACTATCATATCTTTTGTAAATGGCATTCAACAATATATAATTGGCTTTCGCCCAAAAAGCTGTAGGGGAGATTGATTATTTAGAATACCTTACGGAGCAGCTTGTTCTTTGAGCAGTCTTTGGATACTTTCTGTAAATGGTGTATAACTATTGCCTAGTAATTCAACGGACTTGGAGTTGTCAAATTGAAAGCTCTTCGAAGTCGTTTCAATCATCGTTTTACTGACTGGAAAACTTCGTCCAAAAAGACGAAAAAATAAAGCTGCGACAGGTTGAATATACATGAGCAAAGTTGGGCTGAAGGTTTTTACATCGACTGTAGTTCCATTCGTTGCATGCACAGTCTCATACAGTTCTTGGTAAGACCGGTTATGTCCATTGAGAATCACTTTTTCTCCAGACTTCCAATTTTTTATCGCATTTTGGACGTAAGTCCCAATATCTGCTACATCAACAAACCCATTGGCCCCTTGTGGCGCAATCCCAGGAAATCGCTTAATCTGTTTCCAAATTGCAGCTGACGAACCTCCTCTTTCTGCATTTCCTAAAACGATACTTGGCAGGAATATCATAGCATCAAGTCCTTCCGCTATCCCACGAAATACTTCCATCTCAGCCAAGAACTTTGAATGAGCATACTTGGAATGAGGAAGATTATCATTCCAAAAGACATCCTCTCCTATCGGTGAATCTCCATCTTTTCTACCAAGCGTGCTGATACTGCTTATGTGAATAAGTTTAGTGTCCGTGCCTATCAAAGCGTTTACTATAGTTCGAGTACCTTCGACATTTGTTTGGTACATCAAGTCCACATCCTTATCCTTAAAACTTACAATAGCTGCTGCATGGATAACAAAATCCATACCCGAAACAAAATCCTCGGCAATACCTATGTCAAGTAAATTCCCCTGGTGCCAATTAATAGGCTTTTTCTTTAAAATCGTTGGTATAAAGCCCGATGTATGTAGGCAATGAAGTTCAAAATGATCACTTAAAATTTCGGCAATATGCGAACCGATAAGACCGGAGGCACCTGTAATTCCTATTTTTAGTTTATGCTCCATAGATTGCTCCGCCTATTGTACGAGATGAGGCGCCTGTGTATTCAGACAAAATATTTGGTTTATTGTTTATCCTAAGGTAAGCTAAATAAGCCATCAAAATTAGCTCTTTGTAGTCAATTATTTCAGCTGAAGGTTTTACAGCAATAATACTTTTTTCTTGACATGCCTCAACTATCGAATTCCAAAGAACTTCATGATGACAGCCTCCTCCTGTAAATAGTACTTCATCAGCGTCTGGACTTAATAAATATTGCTTTCTGAGTCTTGATAATTGCTCGGATATTATTCCCGCAATATGGATGCAGGAAGTCTTGGCATAATCCTGAGCTGTATACTTCTCAAAAACATCTCCCATGATATAGTACTCTTTCAGCTGATCATTATCAAGAGATTTTGGCCATTCAACATCTAGAAACGGATCTTCCTCAAAATATTGAAGTAGTTGGTTATTAACATGGCCAGCTTTAGCCAAGTTGGCATTCAAATCCATTTCTAGACCTAGCTCTCTCGCTGCAGCATTCAGCAATTGATTACATGGACCAATATCAAAAGCGATTGCATTATTGCGATAGCTTCCAGCCACATTACAAATACCCCCTAAATTAACGGAGGCACAATACTCTGAAAAAAAATCACGATCAACTATCGCCATCAAAGGTGCGCCTTGGCCTCCCTTTGCCATATCTCCAGTTCGAAAATCAGTAAGTGTTGTAATCCCCGTTTTGGATGCAATTATGCCGCCATTACCAAGCTGTACCGAATATCCTTTTTCTACTTGATGTGTCACTGTGTGGCCATGTAGTGAAATGCAATCTATCTCTAGGCGCTGCGAATCTTTAAACTCCAATATCAATTCAGAAATGAATTCGCTATATAAGGCTTCGAGTTCAAAGAATTCCTTTGCCGACTTCTTACCAATCTTTGGCAATACATTTGACCAGAAAATCGGATAAGGAATAGTTTGCGCTGCGATGATTTTATAGGAAGGGCTATTCGAAATTTCGATCAATCCTAAGTCTATCCCATCCAATGAACTTCCAGACATGATTACTAAAATAACCATATATCGCTATCTTTTAAGTCCTATTTGAAAGTGAAAGTGTACTGAGCTAAAGATTTAATCTGGTCAGTACTTAGAGAGTTTTTAAATCCAATCATTCTTCCTTTACCATTGCGGATGACCAGCATCCTTGAATCTAGATCAAGTTCTGAAAGACGTAAATCTTTCGCTCCGTTGACTCCTAATCTACCATCAATGCCGTGACAAATAGAACAATTTTGTTTCCACAAACCAGCAATTTGCTCTGAATTTCTAGATTTTCCACTTTCTCCAGAACAAGAAATATAAATTGCTGAAAAGCAGATAAATAGGAGTATTATTTGATAATACCTTACAGTCATAAGCAATGATTTTTTTCAAAGATAAGGAACAAAGGTACTTTGTCTCTGTAGAGCTAAAAAAAAATCAGTAAAACTTTGGAAACTTAAAATAATTTCAAAGTTTCCAAAGTTTTAAAAGTATATTTGCGCCCGTTTATGAAAGAAAAGATAAAACAAATTGCTCTAGAAATGTTTATGAAATACGGCTTAAAAAGCGTCAGTATGGATGACATTGCTCGCGCCGCAGGTGTAAGTAAAAAGACGATTTATCAACATGTAACTGATAAACAGACCTTAGTGCACGAAACACTCAAGGACTTTCTTTGCGAAGACCAAGAATTCATGAGCAAGGAGCTAGACCGCACAGATTATGATGCCTTGGAAAAAATGGTAGTCATTGCCCAGAAAGGATTTGAAATGTTGAAGAGAATCCGACCTACTGTTACCTACGATCTCCAAAAATACTACCCGGAATCTTGGAACTTAATACAAGAGCACCACATCAATTTTATGCAAAAAAAGATTTTTGCGAACATTGAGAGTGGGATCACACAAGGAGTTTATCGATCGAATGTCAACCCTGATATAATTAGTAAAATCTACGTACAGAATATCACTAGTATAGTAGCAGATTCTGAGTCCAAATTTGGAGCACTCGATAAAGCGATAATATTTGTCCAGCAGCTAGTCTATCATTTGTATGGGATTATTTCATATCAACATTACACTCGCCTAGATAGCTTAACAAATAAATACAACCTAACAACTAACTGATAATCAAAAAAAATGAGAATAGCACATTTTTTAATTATATGCTTACTCGGCAACATCTCATTAAATGCACAAAAAGCATTTACAATAGACGAAGCTATTGAGTACACCATAAAGAATAGTAACCAAATCAAGTTGAATCGAATCGGCATTGAGATGGCAGAGAAGGACATCAAAGAGTATTATGTTTTAGGACTCCCAAAAATCAATGGGAAACTTGACTATCAACATTTTCTGGAAATACCAGTATCTTTTGTTCCTGCTGAATTCTTCGGAGGACCTCCAGGACAATTCTCTGAGTTGCAGTTTGGTCTTTCAAATACTTTAGTTGGAGGACTTAGTATGAATACACTCCTTTTTGATGGCTCATTTTTTACAGGGATCCGTGCTCAAAAACTATATCGTGAGCTTACAAGCAGATCGATAGATCAAACAAGTTACGAAATTCGAAAAAATGTAACCGAAGCTTATGTAAACGTGCTTCTAACAGAGGAAAACATAGAAGTAATAGATAAGAATCTTCAGAATCTAAACGAATCGATCACTGAAACTAGAGCTTATTATGATAATGGCTTTGTAGAAAAATTAGATGTCGATAGACTAGAATTATCCTATGACAACTTGTTAGCACAGAAGAAATCACTTGAGCGTTTGGCTACATTGGGACGAAATGTATTGAAATTTCAGATGTACTATCCAATGGAAGAGGAAGTCCTATTGACTCAGTCTCTTGATGACATTGTGGATCAAGTCTTGATGGTTGATGAGAAAGCAAATGATGAAATCGACTACAATAAACTCCCTGAATATCAAACTATATTATTGGGAGAACAACTCAACGATATCAATTTGAAAGCAACGAGAAACTCCCGATATCCATCTATTTACGGATTTGCTAACTATCAACAGCAATTGCAAAGAAACAATCTTTTTGACTCTGATGCACCTGGTTTTACTCCAATTTCGATTGTCGGTTTAACTCTAAATGTTCCAATTTACAATGGAGGAGAAGTTGCAATCAAGGAGCAGAAAATCAAGCTTGATATGGAGAAGACGAGTATTCAAAAAAATGATTTCGAGCGCGCGGTTGATCTTCAGATAATGAATGCCTATCAACAATATCTCAATGCTAAGGAAAATATGTACTCTGCAAAAAGACAGGAAGCTCTAGCAGAGGATATATACGATATCACAATGATTAAATATAAAGAAGGAGTTGGTTCTAGTTTGGAAACTCGTCAAGCAGAAAGGGAACTTTATACAGCACAACAGCAGTATATGCAAGCACTTTTTGAACTAGTATCCAGTAAAGTAGCACTCGATGTTTCAACTGGTGACATCAATGAAAACCCCTACTAAACTAGATGCCAAGTGAGTAAACTAAAAAATAATATCAAACGAAGAACTTAACAATAACATATATAATCAATTTAACATAATGAAACGTTACACAAACCTAGCTTTTATAGCGCTTTTCCTAATCATGACCCTTGTGGCATGCCAACCTGCCGCGACTGAAGAAGTTCCAACAGATTTATCAGGAATGAAGTCATACGTCCAAGAAAAAAAAGCTGCCATTCGAAGCATAGAGCAAGAAATAGCTGAACTCGAGGTCAAGATTCAAGAACTTGAACCTATTAGTGAAAAGACTCGAAAAGCGGTTACCACAATGGTTTTAGAATCTAAGCCTTTCAAGAGCTATGTAGAATTACAAGGAAATATTGAGTCTAGTGAAGCAGTGATGATTTCTTCAGAAACTGGGGGAAGAATCACAAGCTTAACTATCGATGAAGGTGAATACGTTCGTAAAGGACAAGTTGTAGGAAGTGTTGATATGGAAACCATGAAACGATCACTACAAGAAATTCAAACATCTTTGGATTTAGCAACAACTGTTTTTGAAAGACAAGAGAATTTATGGGACCAAAATATCGGTTCAGAAATACAGTATCTGCAGGCTAAGAATAACAAAGAGCGTTTAGAAAAATCCCTTGAAACAATGCAGTCTCAATTAAGTAAAGGAACTATCATAGCTCCAATGTCAGGATATGTTGACCTACTGTTCTTAAGATCTGGTGAGATGTCTGGACCGGGAGTGCCTATTGCATCTGTTATAAATACCTCGACTGTCAAGGCAGTCATAGATATTCCTGAAAACTTAATTGGAAAAGTAAAAAGAGGAGACAAAGTTGAACTACTTTTTCCTGCAACTGGAGAGACGAGAAATGCGAAAGTTTCTATGTTGGGAAGGTCTATCAATACTGCCAACAGAACATTTAAGGCAGAAATCAATCTCTCAAACTCAAACTCTATGCTAAAACCTAATTTACTCGTTTTAGCAAAATTCAATGACGAAACCATTGAAGATGCTTTGGCTCTTCCAACAGAATATGTCCAGCAGGATGTAAGTGGAACTTCTTACGTGTATACAATCGCGGAAGGAGAAGACGGAAAATATGCCAAGAAAAATCCAGTTATCACCGGAATAGGCTACGATGGTTCGATATTGATCGAAGAGGGTTTAACAAATGGAGATGAAGTTATAGTCAACGGTGCAAGAAGTTTGGCAGAAGAAGAATTAATCGATATCAAAAATCCACATGAATAATGAAGGAGGATATAAAAAATAAAAAATCAAGTCAGCTTGGTCTGAAGACTTTTAGTCTTACAAATCTTGCAGTTGATAACAAAGTAACAGTATATCTAATTACTGCGATCATTTTCATTTTTGGACTTTTCGCATATACTAATATGCCTAAGGAGTCTTTTCCCGAAATTTCGTTTCCGCAACTCTTTATCAACACCCCATACTTCGGTAACTCCGCAGCAGATATTGAAAATCTCATCACTCGACCTTTAGAAAAAGAACTGAATACTATTTCAGAACTAAAATCCCTAACGTCACAATCAATGCAAGATTTCTCAATCATTATTGCAGAATTTGATACCGATATTGACATGGAGGTAGCTTCTCGAAAGATAAAAGATGCTGTGGACCGAGCAAAGCCTGATCTTCCGAACGATTTGACTTCAGATCCTGAGGTATTGGAAGTGAACTTATCTGAGATTCCAATTATGACAGTTAACCTATCAGGACAGTATAGTAATGATCAATTAAGAAACTTAGCTGATAGACTTCAAGATGATCTTGAGGATATCTCGGAAGTATCTACTGTCAACATCAAAGGTATTCAAGCTCGTGAAGTAAAGATTGATGTCGATCTATTGAAGATGCAATCACGTCAGATCAGTTTTGGCGACATTGAAAACGCAATCAAAAGTGAAAATGTTACATTGTCTGGAGGTGAAATCGTCAAAAACGATTTTCGAACTTCATTAAGAGTTGTTGGAGAATTTGACGAAGTCAGTGAAATTGCTAATACCATAGTAAAAAGTGAGTTCCAGAAGCCTATTCTTCTGAAAGACATTGCTGATGTAAAATTTGACTACGAAGAAGAAACGAGTATTGCTCGAGCAGATGGCTTACCTGTAGTAGCACTTGATGTAATAAAAGGTAGCGGTGAAAACTTACTTTCAGCATCTGATCAAGTCAAAGAAACTGTTGAAATGGCACAATCAAAGTATTTGCCAAAAGATATTAATGTAAGCATATTTAATGATCAATCTAACCAAACGAGAGATTCGGTAGAAAACTTAGAGAACAGCATTATTTCTGGAATTATTCTAGTGGTGATTGTTCTACTTTTCTTTCTAGGTCTCCGAAATTCAACATTTGTAGGGGTAGCGATTCCTTTATCAATGCTAATGGGATTCTTGCTCCTAACGACTTTAGGATACACCCTAAATATGGTTGTTCTTTTCGCTCTAATTCTAGCCCTTGGGATGTTAGTTGATAATGGAATTGTAGTTGTTGAAAATATCTATCGTTACAGACAGAATGGATTTTCTGCGGATGATGCGGCAAAGTACGGCACAGGCGAAGTAGCTTGGCCTATTATCGCCTCAACTGCTACAACACTAGCTGCATTTATGCCATTAGCTTTCTGGCCAGGATTGATGGGAAGCTTTATGAAATACCTTCCTATTACGCTAATTGTGGTGTTAAGTTCTTCATTGTTTATAGCACTAGTTATAAATCCAGTACTTTGTGCCAAATTGATGCGTGTAAATACTATTACGGCTGATCTTATGCAAAAGAAAAAACGTCGTCGTAACATATTTGTCCTTGCAGCCGTATTTTTCTTACTTACGATAATAGGGATAGTATCAGGAAATGAAACAACACGAAATCTCTTTGGAATAGCAACTATCGTTACTGTGCTAAACTTTTTCGTCTTACGTCCTTTATCTATTACCTTCCAAGAGTCATTTGTTCCTTGGTTAGAAAGACTATACAATGGATTCATCACATTTGCTCTCAAAGGAGCAATGCCATATGCAATATTCGCTGGTACGTTTGTGGCACTTTTCGCAGTTATGGCACTTTTAGGCGCGAACCCTCCAAAAGTTGACCTTTTTCCAACTACGGACCCACTTTATGTCAATGCCTTTGTAGAGTTACCAATTGGTAAGGACATTCAAGCTACGAATGAGATAACTAGAGAAATTGAAAAACGTGTAGAAGAGGCAATTGCTCCTTATTCTACCATTGTTGATGCGGTGCTTTCTCAGATCGGAGAGAACACTGCAGATCCAAATGCTGGTCCATCATTTGGGGCTTCACCCAACAAGGCCAGATTATCCGTAACATTTGTACCTTCCGACGAGAGAGGAGAAATGAGTTCTAAAGATGCAATGGACGACATACGAACAGCCGTTAGAGGCATTCCTGGAGTACAAATAATTGTTGATCAAAATGCATCCGGACCTCCACAAGAAAAACCAATCAACATTGAGATTAGTGGAGAAGATGTTAATCAGCTCGCTACTATTTCTGAAAATATGATCGCATATCTGAATAGATCAGGAGTACAAGGAGTAGAGGAGTTAAAAGCAGATGTGTCAATTGGGAAACCGGAAATTGAGGTAAACATTGATCGAGATGCCGCTAGAAGATTCGAATTGAGTACCTATTCAATTGCCGATGCGCTGAGAACTTCAATATTTGGAAAGGAAGTGAGTAAATTTAAAGTGGGAGAAGATGATTATCCGATTTTCATAAGATCTGCTCCTGAGTACAGAACAAATATTGAAAACGTTCTGAATCAGAAAATTACTTTTAGAAATCCTGCAAATGGTCGAATTGCCCAAGTACCAGTAAGTGCAGTTGCAACTATAGACTACAATTCTACGTACACTTCAATTAATCGAAAAGAGCAGGAACGTATTATCACTATCACGTCCAATGTTTTAGCTAAGTATAATCCAAATGAGGTGGTGAATGCGCTCAAATCAGAATTGATCGACTTCAATATGCCAGAAGGGTATCAGTATACCTTTACTGGTCAACAAGAAGAAATGGAGGAACAAACAGTATTTCTATCAAAAGCCTTGATTATTGCCTTGTTCTCTATTTTCTTAATTATTGTTGCTCAGTTTAACTCTTTTGCTTCACCGATTATAATTCTACTTTCAGTATTATTTTCATTGATAGGTGTGCTCCTGGGTTACCTATTTACAGGAATGGACTTCATTATTGTAATGTCAGGTGTTGGAATCATCTCATTGGCGGGAATCGTAGTAAATAATGCCATTGTACTGATTGATTATACCAATCTAGTTGTGCAACGCAAGAGGGAAGAGCTTGGCTTAAAGTCTATGTATGAACTAGCTGTTGAAGATGTAAAAGCAGCTATTGTCACAGGTGGTTCAACTAGGTTAAGACCTGTACTTTTGACTGCGATTACAACTGTTTTAGGACTGATTCCATTGGCAATAGGACTAAACATAAACTTCTTTACGCTGATATCAGAATCTGATCCTCAGTTTTTCATTGGAGGAGATAATGCTGTTTTCTGGGGTACGATGGCTAAGACTGTGATCTATGGACTGATCTTTGCAACCTTCTTAACTTTGATTGTTGTACCAGTAATGTATTGGTTATTCTATAGATTACAGTTTGGTTTTAACAAGCTGATGAAGTCTATTTAGAGTAAGTTGGGACAAGCCCAAAATACACTGAATAAAAAAAGAGCTTATCTATATTTTGTAGCTAAGCTCTTTCACTTTCAATAGTGTTAATGAAATACCTACTATTCTGATTCTTCAGCTAGCTTTACAACTAAACCGTCTAGTTCTTCTGTGATACGAAGTTGGCATCCTAGTCGACTGTTGTCTTCAACGAAAAAAGCCTGATCCAACATATCCTCTTCAGACTCACTAGGTTCCGGAAGCTCGTGGTCCGTCAACACATAACAATGGCAAGATGCGCAAAGGGCCATGCCTCCACAGGTCCCTTGCACAGGCAATTCATATGCCTTACATGCCTCCATGACATTCATTGCCATATCCGTAGGTGCTTCGAGTTCGTGCTTTACATCCTCACGATCAATGACAGTAATATTTATTATTTCTTTCATAGTGGCACTCTAGAATGCATTTACACCTGCGACTGTGGTGTACTTAAAGCTCAATTTCTGATCGGGATATATATACTTAAATGCAGACTGAACCATCAATGTACCTTCGTGAAATCCACAAAGAATTAATTTCAGCTTTCCTGGATATGAATTAATATCACCGATTGCATAGATGCCTGGTACATTTGTACTATAATCAAAGGTGTTTACAACAACCGCATTCTTATAAATTTCAAGACCCCAGTCAGCAATGGGACCTAGTTTTGGAGCAAGACCAAAAAGTGGAACAAAATAATCTGCATTTACTGAAGTGACACTCCCGTCTTTGGACTTGATTTCAACAGTATCCAGCTCATTCTCACCGCCTAAGCCAGTAACTTGAGCTTCCGTCACTAGATTTATTTGGCCTTGCTTACTCAACTCCATTACTTTGTCTACCGAGTCCAAGGCTCCACGAAACGAGCTCCTTCTGTGTACTAAAGAAACTTCACTTGCGATATCTGCTAAGATGATGGACCAGTCCAGAGCGCTATCTCCACCTCCAGCAACAACAACTTTTTTTCCACGAAATTTTTCAGGATCCTTGATTATATAATCAACACCGTGATCTTCATACTTTGCCAAATTCTGTAAAGGTGGTTTTCTTGGTTCAAAACAACCAAGACCTCCTGCAATTGCAATTACTGGAGCTTGTACTTTTGTTCCTCTACTAGTGGTTACTTCGTACATTTTTTCACCGACCTTATCAATTACCTCAACTCTTTCCCCTAGAGTGTAAGTAGGCTTAAAAGGCGCTATTTGCTCCACTAAATTATCAACTAAATCTCCAGCCAAAACACTAGGGAAGCCAGGAATATCATAAATAGGTTTCTTGGGATAAATCTCAGTTAACTGTCCACCAACCTGAGGTAATGTATCAATAAGGTGACAACGTAACTTCAACAATCCTGCTTCAAATACTGTAAACAAACCAACGGGGCCTGCTCCAACAATAATTATATCTGTTTGAATCATAATGCAAAAATATATCTCCTTACTAAATTGCAAACCAATCAAAATGGTTGTCAATCATGACGAAGATCATTTATAAATAAGACGAAATAATACCCTATCATACACAAATTTGATTGTGACTTCCACGGGAAACGCTTAAAATCAGAAGCGACCTACTGCTTCTCTATATATAACAGCTGTTACAACTTGACCTACGGCCTTTAGATTGCTCTTGTTGATAATTGAAATATCATCATCATGCGTATGATGATAACTACCAAAACCGCTTGCTCCAGTCATTGGACGATTAATTATATCAACCGCTGGGATTCCAACTCTGATGATATTTACGTGGTCATCACCAATTGCACCGGCATTGTAGGACTTGAATAAATTGCCTTTACCCATCTTCTGAGCTAAGTCCCAAATCTTCTCAACGTATTGTCCAGCGTATCTTACTGAGTACTCTTCTTTTCCAAAACTTGCGCCTTCTGCCGCGATCATATCAAGCAGTATACCAAACTTCGCTTTATAGCCTTTCGGCGCAATATTTTCACTCCAATATCTTGATCCCAATGCATAGGTGTCAGTCTGTGCATCAGATCCTTCTAAATCTCCTTGATCTTCGAGATCAAATAACATTATATCAACCCCTAGGTCGATACTTTGCCCATGAATAAGTCTAGCTATTTCGAGTAATGCTGCGACACCTGACGCTCCGTCATCGGCACCCATAATCGGCTCATCCTGACGTTCATTATCCTTGTCTGCAACTATGCGTGTATCCCAATGCGCTGCAAGAAGAACTCGGTTTCTTTTCTTGGGGTTAAACTGTGCAATAATGTTGTGCCCTGGTAAAACAGTACCATCATAAATCGGCATTTCATATGATTGAACAATCGTCTTTGCACCATAAGATTTCAACTTCTGCACTAACCAATCTCTCGTTTTGATTTGCGCCTCGGTACCTGGGACTCTAGGTCCAAAAGACAATTGCTTTTCAATGAAAACAAATGCAGAGTCGCTATTGAAAATTGGCACAACTAGCTTTGAAGGAGGGATCGAAGTTGGTTCTTCCTTGCAAGAAAACACGAGCATGCCAAGCAAAAAAACTATCCCAAAAAGACTCACTATCCTTCTTAACTTCTTAATCAATTGTCCACGACGTTCCATCTTTTCCATCTTTAAGGTTAACATTCATTGCTTTTAAACCGTCGCGAATCTTATCCGCACTTTCCCAATCTTTCTTACTTCTTACGCTTGCTCGAAGTTCAATCATCAAATCCATTAATCCACCAATAATCTCTCCTCCTCCGTCGTTTGCCTTCTCTGATTTCAAACCAAGTACCTCTCGTATAATCATTCTCAGTTCTGACTGTAATAACTCCAATACTTCAACTCCTATTGTATCCTTTTTCTCGTTTGCTTTATGAGTATTGATTTTCGGAACGATCTCAAAGATCGAAGCCAAAGCTCTAGGGCTATTAAAATCATCCATCAGATGACGATGCATGTTTTCTAAGCTTGCTACTATTGCTTCATCACCCGTTCCCAAAGGAACTTCTGATTTGGATGACATCAAAATGTCATAAGCGTCCATGAGTCTCTTATAACCTTTCTCTGAAGCTTTCAATACTTCGTCCGTAAGATCAAGTGTGCTTCTATAGTGAGACTGCAACATGAAGAATCTCAGTGCCATCGGAGAATATGCTTGTGAAATATGTTCGCTTTCTCCAGTCAATAATTGAGGTGGTGTAATTGTGTTACCATCACTTTTGGACATCTTACGACCGTTCATCAGGAGCATATTGGTATGCAGCCAGTAGTTAGCTGGCTGGCATTGACAACTTCCCATATTCTGGGCAATCTCATTCTCATGATGTGGAAATTTCAAGTCATTACCCCCACCATGAATATCAAATGTTTTTCCTAGATACTTCGTACTCATAACTGAACACTCAAGGTGCCAACCAGGGAAACCTATCGACCAAGGTGATGGCCATTTCATCAAATGATCTTCTGAAGCCTTCATCCAAATAGCAAAATCAGAAGGATGATTTTTCTCATCTTGATTCTTGAGATTGTCTCGACTTTCAGCCATCAAGTCATCAATCTTGCGACCAGACAACTGTCCATATGATGCATTTTCATTTGCAAATTTGATTGTATCAAAATACACAGAACCATTCTTGACATAAGCATAACCATTGTCAATTATCTGCTGAACCATATCTATCTGCTCAATTATATGAGCTGTGGCTCTAGGTTCAATAGAAGGCTTTTTGGCATTGAAAATATCCATCATTTCGTGAAAACCATTAGTGTACTTTTGTACGACCTCCATCGGCTCCAGTGCGTCCAATCTTGCTCCTTTGCTAATTCGATCTTCACCATCATCAAGCAAATGGCCGACATCTGTAATATTCCTTACATATCTGACCTTATACCCTAAAGAAACCAAATATCTATAGATGAAATCAAACCGTACAAATGTCATCACATTCCCTAAATGCACGTCACTATAAACAGTTGGACCACAAACATACATTCCGATATGTCCTTCCACAATGGGTTTAAAAACCTCCTTATCTCCAGAAAGACTATTCTGTATCGTTAATTGAGCGCCTTGTTGAATCAACCTTTCAGCAACAGGACTAGTAGCTTTTGATATATTCATGGTGCAAAATTAGTGAATATCAACATTCTACGCAGCGCATCACTGCACGAATATTACCGATGTCATAAATTTCTGTGTTGTTTACCACCATTACTACTGCCTAGACTGCCATCGATTGCATTCCCTTGTTGGCAAAATCCTATCTTTTGCATTTGATGAACTTCAAGACTTGGAAATCCAAAATCTACAACAATCTTGCCTCGCAGCAGATAGCAACCTTTTCCCTGAAACGGTGATTTCTTTAGCGAAATAGGAAAATGCACTGAATCAAACATTTCACCTTGTCGATCAATCCATGTAGCAAAATTCATATGCTCATTTGTAGATGTTGTAACATCTTTTTTTGTTACATAGTAGCCTACTATTTGCATAGTCTTACCCTCATATTTCACCATGTTTTTAGCTGTAAAATCACTCGCCATTCTCGATTCAATTAAATCAAACGGCGAACACAAAGGAAATCCCAACAATGCAATCTCTTCGAAAGCTTGCTCATACGGCTTTTCTTCTAAACTTGGCACATCGAAAGCATTGGGTTCTTGTATTTCAAACAATAGTTGACTACTATCGGATTTGAGATTTTCGCATTTTTAGAACTTCCCATTGCAATTCATACTTCGAACTATTTATAAATCTAAAGGCTCCGATTCTTATCAATATGCTTAACTGCTTGGGGTCTATACCAACTCTTTTGACAAAGTTCATCAATACTTCGGAAAACTCCCCCTTCTTTACGTTCCGTAAGTATTTCAAGAATAGTTTGTCGCTTTAGCGAAGCGATGTGTTGAAATCCTATATAGATAATCTTACCATATAAATGTGTCTGATCCAAACTCATATTGACGCAAGCTGCGTCAATAATTCCTCATAGCATACGAGCTTCAAGAATATGTACTTCCGTACTGTAGAACCCTCCCAAATTGTTAATGACTGCCACCATGAATTCCAACGGAAAATGTGCCTTTAGATACATACTCTGATAAGACTCTACTGCAAACGATGCAGAATGGGCTTTACAGAAGGAATAGCCACTAAAACTCTCGATCTGCCTCCAAACTACATTTGTTAAATCATCCGAATAGTCTTTACGTTTGCAGTTTTCGTAAAATCTTGCACGCAGTTTTTTGAAGTTGTCTGAAGCCATTTTCTTACCAGTCATCATTCGCCTTAGAACGTCAGACTCATTCAAATCTAGCCCCGCAAAATGATGAACAAACTTCATCACATCCTCTTGGTACACCATTATACCATAGGTTTCACTCAGATGTTCTTGGAAAATAGGACGCAGATATTCTATCTTGCTAGGATCATGAGAACGTTCTATATAGGCTTTCATCATTGCACTTTTTGCCACCCCTGGTCTAATAATTGAACTCGCTGCAACAAGATGTATTATTGATGTCTGTCAGTACTAGTGTACTTTGTCGTAGCTTTCTACCACGTTGTACTAGATGACTAGGACTAAGTGTTCCATAACGAAGAGAAAAGAAGGAGTGATTATTCAAGTACATATCTCAAATTTTTATCGTGAACACAACCGCTTCTTCGAGAATGTCGCATAATTCGACATACATAAACCGAATAAGCTGACAATTTTGATTAATTACTACTAAATCTAAAAATATTTGTGAATATTTCTCTATTTATATTCTTGACAGGAATTACACAATTGACAATAGCTCATGTTATAGTCAACTTTTGGCATAGAAATTGAATATAATATCAACAAGATCAAATACCTGATTATGAAATATTTACTGACAGCACTATGTGCTATTGTCTCTTCTTTAGTTGGAACCGCAGATAACTTGATCGCGGAATCGTACACTGATCGAGATGACAAACTATCTGCCGCTACCATATCATACATTGATCAATATAAAGATATTGCGGTTGCGGAGATGTATCGAAGCGGCATACCGGCAAGTATCATTTTAGCTCAAGGCATTCATGAATCTGCAAATGGTCACTCTAGACTAGCAAAGGAATCAAATAATCATTTTGGAATAAAATGCAAGTCCTATTGGAAGGGTCAGACATATTATCACAAAGATGACGATTATGACCAAGAAGGTAATCTGACAGACTCCTGCTTTAGAGCATACAATGAAGTAATCGACAGTTACATTGATCATTCTAACTTTCTGATGTACACTGCTCACTACTCGGTTCTATTTCAATATGACAGAACCGACTATGTTGCATGGGCAAATGGACTGAAATCATGCGGGTATGCAACTGACAAGGCTTACGCCCAAAAGCTTATTGACAAGATCAATCTGTATAATCTGCACCATTTTGACCTTTGGCAGGATCCTTTTGAACTGATACACGGGAAATAAGTAAGCAGAGCAGATATATCTTTGACTATAATGCTGATATAGAAATAGATAGCAAACTTCAATCATTCACTTTATTTGGGCGAAAGCTAATCCAGATGAATACTTAGAATCTATAATTATTTGTCGAAGTTTTAGTTCTTGTGCAACAATTCGTTATCTTCAATCATATAGTAAACATATGCGGTTGTGATGATAGCAAAACGAATTGCGATTCTACTTCTTATAATATTCGGATATCAACTACTTTGCTTCTCGCAATGTGGTTGTACGAATTGCCCATTGCCAACTGATGATAGCGGTATTGTTACAAGTACAATCAATATTAGTGGATCTAGCAATAGCGTTCTTGGCACAAATGGTCAATATCTAAAAAGTGTTCATCTATCTATTGAATCACTTGAAATCGGAGAGTTTGAGATACGATTATATGCTCCAAGCGGAGATTTCGTAACACTTAGTACTAGTAACAATCCTGGAAATACACCCACGTTCTTTTTCGATATTTGTTTCGTTTCATGTGATCAGACTGCCTTGCCTGACGATGGATTCATAGATTTTTTTGACTCTAGTGCCCCATACCTTCCTAATGTAAATTATACTGGTTCTTACTATCCTGTTCAATCTCTGGGGCCACCTTATAACAGCTTAGGCTGCTTGGAAACACTAACTGGTGCAATTGATGGAGATTGGCAACTCTGGATAGAAGATCAGTGGCCAACTGGCATTACTTCAAATGCTACAATTCTAGACTGGTCTCTAGAATTTGCAGATAACTCCGGAACATCCTGCACAAGTAATACTTGTGCTGTCGGTCCGCCATTATGTGAATTGAGCACATACCAACTCGTCGTCCCACTTCCTCAAGTCTATTGTCAAGGAGATGCTGGCCTTGACTTTACAATAAACCCTACCTACAATGGTGATCCGCCTGAACCTCAGCTGTATGGATACAAATACTACGTTGTAGATGCTACTACAGGAATTATTTTAGAAATTACTGATGTGGAGCCCGATATGACAAGCTATCCAGCGGGTGACTACGAATTATGCGTCGTACAGTTTCTACTAACAGATGAGGCTCTACTTCCAGTTGTTGGAGAAAGCTATGGTAATATTTTTGTTGATATAGCAAATGGCGTCTATTGTGCATTCATTTCCTGCTCCGTTGTTGGCATCATACCAGATTTCGCAACTCCACAGATTTCGTGGCCCATAGAGTTATGCGCAGGACAGTTGTACGATTTTCCAATCGAAAATTTCGATCCCACAGTTACTTACTTTCTATCAATAAGCTCAGGTAGTTTCGGCCAATTTACATTTGATAATGCCACCGGAATAATCACATTATTGCCAAATTCGGGACCTATAAATATTTGCGTAGAAATCCAAGATGATTGTAATAACGTCCCCAACTGCGCAAGTATGAATGTAATCGTTGGCAGCGAACAGCCTATTCTTGATAGTCCTTTCGGTGTCTGCTTAAACACCTCTTTTCAAGTCGATGTACTTAACGATCCTCTAGCAGAAACATATACCTGGACGATTGCTGGTCCTGGAGTAATCGATATTGATAATAATAGCTCTATCGACGTTTCAACAATAGGAGTAGGAATCATAACTATTTGCGCAGTTGCTTCTTCAAGTACCTGTGGCACCTCTCAAGAAGAATGTATAGATATCATAGTGTCCGACCCAGCGCCTCCCACAATTCTCGCAGATCCAGTTTATTGTATTCCAACTGGATTTCTAGTAGGTAATGCAAACGGAGGTGCAAGCTCAACATTATATACACAACTAAGTGGTCCAGGGACTATTACATTCTATAATCCCAACGTAGTGACAACCGAATTCACAGTGGATCTACCAGGAACCTATACCATTCAATTGACAAAAACGGTAGATGGATGCGAAGTTAGTACAACAGCCACTTTCGAGGTTGTGGAAGGTTTAGTCGAACCTATCCTGAATGCTCCAACAGAAGTATGCTTCGATGAATCATTCACTGTAAGTGACACAAATACGCCACCTGCACAACAATACAACTGGACTATATCTGGACCAGGAACAATAAGTGAAAATAACAATTCCTCGGTTGAAGTAACACCCTCATCCGCAGGTCTGATCGAGGTTTGTGCGACTACTAGCAGCACCGAATGTGGAAACTCGACCGAAATTTGTGTAACGATTGATGTACTCGATCCAGCAGCTCCACAAATTACAGCTGCATCTCCGGTTTGCATACCTGGAGATTTTGTGATTGGAACTCCAAACAGTAGCGCAAATCCACTAAACTGGCAACAAGTCAGCGGGCCGGGAACATTCGTATTTAATGCACCTAGCCAAGCTAGCACAGCTTATACTGTTGACCTTCCTGGAATCTACGTAATTGAATTAAGCGAAGATAACAATGGTTGTATCCGAACATCTAGTCAAACAATTGAAGTTCTTCCTGCGCTCGAGGTCTCTGGTGAGGTAAATTGCATAGGAATTCAATTTCAGGTTAGCCTAACATTTCTCAATGGCCTTGCGCCTTATGCCGTTTTTAACAATCCAGTGTCTGGCAATATTTATACATCAGATCTGTATCCATCAGGATCTGCTGTGCTCTTTACATATACAGATGCCAATGGATGTGAGGGACAATTCTTCGTACAAGAGTTTTGCACTTGTATCACAGATGCAGGAACAATGGACCAGAGTTTGATCGAGTTTTGTGAGATTACTCAAGCAGCAGAAGGAATTGACAATAATGATTCAACTTTTGACAGTAACGATGTTGGCATTTATATACTTCACACCTCACCGACTAACTCGCTTGGAACTGTGCTTCAAGAAAGTAATAGTGGATTGTTCTCTTTTGCACCGCCGATGGTATTGGGTGAAACATACTATATATCTTATGTTGTTGGAGATCCTCTTAATGGAAGTGTAGATCTCAATGATCCTTGCCTATCTGTCTCAATTGGTCAGCCTGTAATATGGCAAGAAGAAATCTCTGCTGAAATTCAAATCACTGAAGATTTGGACGAATGTGACAACCAGCTTACCTTAACTGCCCTACTAAGTCAGAGTTCAATAAATAACTTATTGAATAATTGGACCATTCTCAGCAGTCCACCCGGAGCAACTGCAATTTTTTCTACACCTAATCAATTAAGTACAGACGTTGAATTTGATACGCCTGGTGATTACGTGGTAGAATACATCGGTGCTGGAAATAGTTGTTCTTTCGCTGCCGAGATTGAAGTAACGATTTATGAACCACTTGAAATCTCTGAACCAATTATAGAATGCTCACCTGATGGCAGTAATTATCAAGTCACTGTGACAATAAATCAAGGTAACGAGCCTTACGCTATCAATGGAATGTCGATTTCTGGAAACACCTTCATTTCGTCAAGTATTCCTTCGGGATCTCCCTATTCGTTTGTCATTACTGACAATAGTTCGTGTCCTTCAGAAACCATACAAGGCACTTTTAACTGCGATTGTACAAGTGAAGGCGGTTCTATGCTTAACGCGATAATTGAACTCTGCGCCCCAGAACAGGCAATTGCACAACATAACAATGACGAATTCTTAGATAGTAATGATGATTTTCTTTTTGTCTTCCATGATAATCCTAGTACTTCATTAGGTAACATTCTTGCTGAAAATCAAACAGGTATTTTCGATTTTCCAACCGATATAATTCTTGGTCAAACCTACTACATATCCTTCGTCGTAGGAAATGCGCTAGGAACAGGCATAGACTACGACGACCCGTGTCTTAGTGTCAGTATCGGTCAACCTGTGATTTGGTATGAAACACCAGCTGCGACAATCAGTTCAGATCTTGAATCTTGTGAAGGAATCTTTGATGTTGTTATTGAAAATGCCTTAGAATCTACCATAGTCTGGACAATTCTCAATGCTCCTGCAGGCAGCAATCCTCAATTGAACACCAATATACCTGAACAAATTCAACTTACTGCAGATATCCCGGGACTATACACAATAGAGAGCACTCTTATCAATGGAGTTTGTGAACAAGTTTTAACTGTTAATCTCATATTTAATGAAAGTATTATTGTTGAGGAAATCGAAGAAATTTGCGATGGCTTAGTCTATGAAGTCAGCTTTACTATCCAAGGTGGAAGCGGTCCTTTTGAAATAGATGGAGAACAGATTAGTGAAAATAATTTCGTTTCCGAACCAATCGCATCAGGCGACAACTACTCGTTTGATGTAATTGATAGCAATGGCTGTACAACTGTTGTAACAGGAGCTAGAAATTGTGATTGTGAATCAAATGCGGGTATAATGTCTGATGCCCTAGTGAGTGTATGTGATACGAGTCAGGCAATAACGGTCAATTTTCCCACAGATACTTTTCTTGAAAGCAATGACGTAGGTCGTTTCTTCCTGCATGACGGAGAAAATGACACCCTTGGTAATGTCTTCACTCAAAATACGACAGGCGTTTTTAACTACCAAGAACCTCTAGTTCCAGGTGTTATATACTATGTATCCTTCGTTATTGGAGACGAAATTGCGGGTGGAAACATAAACTTAAATGATCCATGCCTTGATGTCAGTGTAGGAACTCCTGTCCAGTGGAATTTACCGTTACAATCTCAACTAGCAAATGAGATTTCAAACTGTGAAAAAAACTTGATGATCCCGAACTCAGACATCATAGGAAATTCAGACACCATATTATGGAGCTTATTGGAAAGTCCAGCAAATAGTAGTCTCGAAATTGAATACTCAGATGATGATGCAAATTTCGAATTTGATTCAACTGGAACCTACATCTTCGAATATACATTTTCATATCTTTCTTGCGAATATAAAGACACATTGCAGATTGAAATTTTACCGGAAATTGAATTAGAGAACGTTCAGATTATTTGTAGTCCTGATAATACAACATACGAAGTTTCATTTTTAGTTGTAGGAGGAGAAGGACCATACCTTGTGAATGGCATAGAATTAGCGGACAATAACTTTTCAAGCGGTCCAATTGCTGATGGTGATGGATATTCGTGGTTCGTTGATGACTTCGGCCCTTGCTCGAGTATCAGTCTTGAGGGCGTCCAAGACTGCTCTTGCCCAAATTCCTCGGGAGACCTTTCGGATATAGCGATCGAGCTTTGTGAAGGAGAAAACCTCAATATTAATTATGAGTCCACACCACTAAATATTGATGAATATCAAGATTTTTTGGTACTTCACGATGGCACGTCAGGCATAATCGGTGAAATTCTACAAGAAATAGAAAATCAAGAACTTGTCTTTGATCTAGACATTCCTCTGGATCAACAGCTTTGGATTACTCCAATCTCATCTCCGTTACTTTCAGATGGCCAAATTGACTTCTCCGACCCTTGCTTACAGATTGGAATCAGCACTCCAGTTACTTGGGAGTCAAACACCCTGCTGACTATGGAAACTGATAATCAACTGCTATGTGAAGGAGATTTCCTTACAATCACCTTACAGTTTATTGGACAGCAATATCCGATCCTTGCAGAGCTAGAAGGCCCTGGCATTTCTGAAATAATACAATTTAATTCTGGAACTCCAATGAATATCGTTGTCGTTGCAGACAGTTCAGGCTCCTTCACCTTAGATCCAATTGATATAAACTGTTTAGATCCTTCCTCAACTCTCTCTATTGAATTAGAGGTTGAAGACTGTTCTTGTACAAGCTATACATTTAATCCTGTTGACTCGATATGTGTAACCGAACCATCAATTGACCTTTCAACTTGGATCAACGAAACGACTTTTGGCAGCTGGGAAATTAATAGCTCAACTAGTTCTATCCCACCGAGTATAAGTGCTAGCGATATTCTAGATATTTCACAAGTAACAACTGGCACTACAACTCTTAGCTTCGAGTCTTTGGACCCAGAAAGCTGTGACTCAACGTATATCTTTGAGATTTATCTAGAATCTTCCTATGATGCAGCAGTGGACATCTCGTATCAGCTTTATTGCCATGATGAAGGTCAAAACATACAATTAATTGATTTTATCTCTGGCGCACTACCTCCTGGATATTGGACTGAAGAATTTGAAAATGAAGTAATCCAGTTGGCTTCCAGCGAGATTGAACTTCAATTGCAGAAGCCCGGTCTCTATAACTATGGTTACAATTTGGAAGAACCAAACATATTGTGCCAAGACTTGGAAATTAATATAACCATTGAAATTGCAAGTCCACTCACATACCAAATCAACATAGAGAATCCACTTTGCACAGACGAGTTAGGATCAATCAATATCGATTTTGGAAATCAAGATGATCTCGTTACTAATGTTTTCATTGAGGGTGACAAACTCAATTTTCCATACGATTTAGATTTAGATCCCGGTACATATCAAGTTGAGCTATTGGATCTCAACGGCTGCTCATATCAGGATTTAATTCTCATAGAATCGCCAGTTGATCTTGAGCTTAGTTTGGAAGTAACATCAGACCCTTCGGATGACAACAACTATACAGTAATTGCTGATGCAATAGGAAACACCGATGGTCTTAGTTACCAATGGTTTGTCAATGGTCAATTCGTCAGTCCTACGGATGAAATGTTGAATGTTGTCATCACAGAAAATACAATAATTAGTCTTTTTGCTAGTAATAGCGATGGTTGCACAGCAGAAGCCGAAGTTAATTTGATTCATAGATTTGAAGAAAGTATAGATATCATCCTTCCAAATATACTCGTACCTAACAGCCTCTTTGGGAACGATCTGTTTGTGATACCACCATACCAGGCTATTACAGAAGTGAGTTCCTTTAGGATATATGATCGCTGGGGAAATCGTGTTTTCTCAGCGCAAAATTATGACCCTCGTATGGATATAGTTGGTTGGGATGGATCCCAAAATGGCAGATCTTGCGTTCAAGGAGTTTACGGCTATTTCATTGAGTACATTGACGTCGATGGAAATTCAAAAACCCTCATCGGAAATATAACCCTGATTCGATAGTTTTATTATACCGATCAATCTAATGGCATGTCACGATGCACTGGCAAGTGGTGTAAATCTCACAGGATACTTTGCTTGGTCGTTGATGGATAACTTTGAATGGGCCTCTGGCTTTTCTAAAAGGTTCGGAATATATCATGTTGATTTTGAAACACTGGAGAGAACTCCAAAAGCCTCGGCTAAATGGTATCAAAAAATGATTCAAAACGGCCTTCCCGATCTAAATACTTAGCTGAACACTACCTATCAAAACACAAAAAACGCCTACTCTTTTAGCAAAGAGCAGGCGCATCAAAACAAAACGAAAAACCAACTTTATCTTTTCATTATTAACGCTTTATACAAGTATTTAGTTCGTACGAGTAGCATTTTTCTATAATGATTTTCTTAATCGAACTTTCATAACCTTTAGGTCTCCTTTTCGATTTACAGTCACATTTAATTCATCTCCTACTTTTCCAAATTTCAAAGATTCTTTCAAGTCTTCGAAGCTTTGAATATCTGTAGCATTTACTCGCGTAACTACATCCCCTGGTAAGATACCTCCAAACTCTGCCGCGCTGCCACTGACAACTTCCATTACGTAAAATCCCCGATCTGTAGGTAAATTATATACTTCCACAAGCTCTTCGTCTATATCATATCCTGATACTCCTAAACTTGCTCTCTCAATATTTCCATTTTCAATTATATCGAAAACAATCTCTTTCGCTAGGTTGCTAGGAATTGCAAATGAATATCCAGCATAAGTTCCAGTAGGCGTTGCAATTGCTGTATTAATTCCTATCAGATTTCCATCTGTATTTACTAACGCCCCTCCACTATTACCAGGATTGATGGCAGCATCAGTCTGAATAAATTCCTCAATAGCTTTATCTTCCTTTATAATATTAATATCTCGGCCTTTAGCAGAAACGATACCGGCAGTAACAGTGCTTGTCAAATAATCAAAAGGATTCCCTACGGCTAAAACCCACTCTCCAACTCTCACTAAATCCGAATCTGCAAATTCAGTCGTAGGAAAATTTTCGCCTTCAATCTTTATTACAGCTAAGTCCGTACTAGGATCTGTACCTATCTTAACAGCCTTATATTCCTTCTTATCTGATAATGTAACAATTATCTCATCGGCGAATTCTACCACGTGATTGTTTGTTACAATATATCCATCATTGCTGATGATAACCCCTGAACCGGAACCTTTTTGTCTAAAAAATTGAGATCTTCCTCCTCCAAAAAAATCATCGAGTCCGAAAAAATCAAATCCCTCAAATCCTCTATATTGATCTCTTCTCTGTTGTAGTCTTTGTGAAGCCATTGCCTCACTCTCTTGCGCCGTAATATGTACAACTGCGGGAGTTGACTTTTCTGCTGCAGTCACAAATGATGCAGGCGCAGTTGGTGCCATATTGATAATCTGCAACTGATGTAACTTTCATTTCAGGTTGAGGTGCAAGCACTTCTTGATCATTCTGCATGATCTGATTACCTCCTACAACAACCAATCCACCCAAAACACCGGCGGTCAAAATAGATATCCATTGTTTCATAGTCTTAGAGATTTTTTGTAGTTATTGAATTTTCTAATAGTACGTTCTAAACGCCATGTTTTTGGATCTTGTTTTTTGTGAAATCATTTTAACGAAACCTTAACCGCCGATCAAATTCTACTTTTATTCATGATCGAAGTCAGTAAAGGTGAACCTTAGCAATCAGAATATGTTCTAATAATAAATTTGAAAACTATGAAAGTCGCTGTTTTTAGAAAAGCTCACTTTAATGCTGCACACCGCTTACATGTGGAAGGTTGGAGCGATGAGCAAAATAGAGAAGAATTTGGCAAGTGCAATAATCCACACTACCATGGACACAATTATGCGATGGACATCAAAGTTGTGGGCGAAGTTGACCCAATTACGGGCTACGTGATTGATATGAAATACCTAAAGGATATTATCAAAGAAAAAGTTGAAGACAAGCTCGATCATAAAAATCTAAATATTGAAGTGCCTGAATTTAAGACCGTAAATCCTTCGTGTGAAAACATCTGTATTCTAATACATACAATTCTGCAAGAAGCTTTAGGAAAAAAATATGAAGTTACAGTACGTCTGTACGAAACACCACGAAACTACTGCGAATATCCAGCTTCCTAAACTTACCCCTACTTTTCTGGTCAAATGTCTTAATTTCGCAACTCAAGTTCTATAAAATACACACTTGATGAAAATAACCGTTGCACAATTAAACTATCATATAGGTAATTTCGAAGGTAATCTCGACAAAATGCTACATGCTGTAGAGAACGCGAAGAAAGACAATAGCGATATTGTGTGTTTTGCTGAACTTGCAACTTGCGGATATCCTCCTAGAGATTTCCTAGAGTTTCCAGATTTCATAAGTAGATCTAACGCTTGTATTGAGAGCCTGAAACAAGTGTCACATGATATTGCAATAGTAGTTGGAGCACCATCTATTAATCCGGAGCCAGAAGGGAAAGACTTGTTCAACTCAGCATACTTCCTATACGGTGGTGAAATACTAGCTATTCAGCATAAGAGTTTATTACCGACGTACGATATTTTTGACGAATATCGGTACTTCGAACCTTGTCGTCAATACGAAACTTTTGAGTTTAGAGGAAAGCGGATTGCGATGACGGTATGTGAAGACATTTGGAACATTGGGAATGAAAATCCCTTGTACGACATTTGTCCAATGGACGAATTAATCAAGCAGGGCCCTGACTTTATGATCAATGTTTCTGCTAGTCCATTTACCTATGATCATGCAAATAATCGGCTTGATATTTTGAAAGAGAATATCGATCGTTATCAGATTCCGATATTTTATGTAAATCACGTTGGTTCGCAAACTCAAATCATCTTTGATGGAGGTTCTGTAGTGATGTCCCCAAATGGTAGAGTTTTTCATGAGCTTCCTTACTTTACGGAAGAGATAATCACTTATGAATTGGATGAAGTCCAAAAAGGGGAACAAGAGATCATTCAAGACAAAAACAAAATGCATTTGATTCATGATGCGATTGTACTAGGATTGCATGATTACTTTGGCAAATTAGGTTTTTCAAAGGCTATCTTAGGATTATCTGGAGGTATTGACTCAGCAGTAACAGCTGTCTTGGCTGCTCGGGCTCTTGGGCCCGAAAATGTCCGAGCTGTTCTTATGCCGTCACAGTTTTCATCACAACACTCGATTGACGATGCGGTTGCTTTAGCAGAGAATCTTGGAATTCGATATGATATAGTTCCCATTCAAAAACCCTATGAAGCTTTCTATGGCCTACTTGAATCACTATTCGAAGGGAAACCATTTAATGTAGCGGAAGAAAATATTCAAGCCCGTTCGCGAGGCTTGATTCTTATGGCTCTTTCTAACAAGCATGGAAACATACTTTTGAACACGACCAATAAAAGTGAGATGGCCGTTGGTTATGGAACACTATATGGTGATCTGGCGGGTGGTTTATCAGTGATTGCCGATGTTTACAAAACAGATGTTTTTAGATTAGCACGGTATATGAATAAAGACGGCGAAGTAATACCAGAAAATACAATTACGAAACCACCATCTGCAGAACTGAGGCACGATCAAAAAGATTCTGATAGTTTGCCAGATTATGATATTCTTGATGAGATTTTATACGAATACATTGAGAATCGCAAAGGACCAAAAGCAATTATCAAAATGGGCCATGACGAAGCATTAGTGAGAAGGATTCTACGGCTAGTAAATATCAATGAATTTAAGCGTTATCAAACAGCCCCAGTGCTGCGTGTTAGTAATAAGGCTTTTGGAATGGGAAGAAGAATGCCAATAGTTGCAAAGTATCTGAACTAGCTTCGTAGAAAATATATTAATAGATAAAAAAGAAAGATGGAAAATTGGAAAGAGGAAGACAATAAGCTTAAGGCAACTTTTGGTTTTGAAAACTTTGTACAGGCCTTCAGTTTTATGACTCAAGTGGCTATTCATGCAGAAAAGCAGAATCATCATCCTTGGTGGAGCAATGTCTACAGCACAGTAAACATTGAGTTGTCAACTCATGACGCAGGTGACATAGTTACTGAAAAGGACCATATATTAGCCAAGGAAATTTCCAAATTATACAAAAATCACAAGGCCTAATGCCAAAGGCAGTCGTCATAAAATCTACCGGAAGCTGGTATATCTTAAGAACTGAAAATGGAGATACTTACCAAGCTCGGATTCTAGGAAAATTTCGTCTGAATGGTCAGAAATTAACCAATCCGGTTGCAGTCGGAGACGAAGTTGACTACGTAATGGAAGAGGATAATAAAGCCATGATTCAAAAGATCCATCCTCGAAAAAACTATGTCGTCCGACAATCTCCAAGAAAAAAACATTTCCTGCATCTCTTAGCTGCCAACATTGATCATGCTATTGTTATCGTAACAATCGTTGAACCGATGTTAAAACAGGGCTTTATCGATCGATTCTTGATGATGACTGAACCTCATAATATACCAGTTACAATCATCTTTAATAAAAAGGATTTATACGACGCGGAGGCTATCAGTATTTATAAGTATTTGGATTCCATATATGAGTCTGTTGGTTACGAGACCATGTTGATATCAGCTGATACCGGTGAAAATATGGACAAATTACGAGCGGCTTTGGAAGGAAAAACAACTTTAATGAGCGGACAATCGGGAGTAGGCAAATCAACCATCATCAACACATTGATGGGTGGAGATCTGCTAGTAACCGATGAGCTCTCTTATTCTTCAGGTAAAGGTCAACACACTACGACCTTTGCAGAAATGTATACTCTAAAAAAAGGCAGCGATATCATCGATACACCAGGTATCAAATCGCTTTCTTTCAACAATTACGAAGTTATGGATATAGCTCACAACTTCAAAGAGTTATTCCGAAAATCAGCAGAGTGCAAATACTCCGACTGCACACATCGAAACGAGCCAAAGTGTGCCGTTAAAGACGCACTAGAATCAGGTGAGATAAGCGAACTGCGCTACTACAATTATATTGCTCTAGTTGAAGAAGCCGAAGACCAAAATTATTGGGAACGTCTAAAGGACATGTAATCGAACTAGCCATTCAGATGAGCTAATCTTGCCAAATTTACTTTCTACAGTCTAACTAACTTCTGCACGAATCGGTATCCATTATCAAGTTGAATTTGAAGATAGTAGGTTCCAGCAATAACTGATTGAAGATCAATTGTTAACTTCCCATCTCCTCTATTCTGATTCACTAATTCTCCATTCGTAGAAAACAATTTCCATTGGTAGCTACCTTTAGCGTCAATCGTTAGATAATCACTTGTTGGATTGGGATATATTTTGACGGAAGTCAATTCCGAAATTACAGTATTGACTGGTGCTTCTCCAAAATATACCTTTACAATTGAGTCCAATGGATACGTATTTATTGATCGTCCATACGTACCAGCTGTAAGTTCTTTAGTTGATGGGTTTATAGACAAATCATATACTGGTATATATGGCAAAGCTTCGCCCAATCTCTCCCAACTACTTCCAGCATCTATCGTTGCATAAACACCTACCTCCGTCGCCACAAATAATATCGAATCTTGAAAATCAGGATAAACTAGAACATCGTATATCGCACCTTCTGGCAGATCTGACTCGATACCTACCCAAGAATCTCCTTTATCCGTTGATTTGTATAATCTTGGTTGACTATCAAACAACATGTAGCCACTGACGGTACAGTAAACATTCTCGATGACGTTAGGAGATGCTTTCACACTGGTGATGTATAGATCTGGGATACCTTCATTTATAGATTCAAAATCCTCCAAATTCTCGGTTCTCCAAACATTCCCATCCGTTGTACCATAATAAAGCAATCCAGCTTGTAATTCAGATTCATCAAGTGCCGAAATTGTGTGACTTATGAATTCGACTGAATCCGTCAATGATTCACTTAACACTTCAGGAAAGAAGTTTCCATTGTCATTGAAAATACTTACTGCTCTGTAAGTTCCTGTATAAACCACTGATGGATCGTGTGGACTAATGATATATTGCATATCCCAGTTCTTACGATCAGAACTTGCTTCACCTAGATCTACCGTATTGTAATCGTATCCTCCGTCTTGCGTGTAAGCAATTCTTCCATTTTGAGTTTCAACGTAGAAAGCGTCAGGATTGTCAGGATGAAAACGAGGCTGGAATCCATCACCACCAAAAATTCTTGGCCAAGAATTCATGATGTCCACATTTCCTCCAGCTGTTCCATTATCCTGCATACCACCGTAGTACTGCGCCGGTTCATGTGGATTGTACTCTGTTCTGTAGAACATATTATTGGGAATATTCTCGATATCCTCCCACTGCCCACTATCCAAGAATCTGTATAATCCACCATCTGTTCCCAGAAGAATATTACCTTCAGGATCTTTAATAATGGCATGTTTGTCTGCATGAACTGAGTATTCCCACCATGGAGGTGTTGCCCTAGACCATTCATCTAGCTCTTCATCGTAAATCCATAAATCAACTCCACATAAATAAAGTTTTTCTTGCCCGTCAGAAGGATCGACCAAGTATGCTATTCTACCAAAGAACCAACCAAATCCACCCATCATTGTCGGCGTTTCATCGTCAACTTCATCGACTAATGCCCAAGTAGCTCCAGCATCAGTTGACTTCCAGAGCGATCCAAAATAAGAGTCTGACCCCAAATAATGAATAAAAGCCACGTTAGGGTCCAATTGTGAAAAACACACTGCTGTCCGACCTTTTGACTCTGGAGTATCTAATTCGATCTTAGTCCAAGTCTGTCCAAAATCGGTTGATCTGTAAACATCAGAATCTGGTCCACTAATTCTACTACCATACAAATTTCTAAATCTAGTCCACCCTCCTGCAAGAATTACATTCGGATTATCGGGATTGAAGGCTAAATCATGAACTCCAGTATCATCAGCAATAAATAAGGTTTTCGTCCAATTAATACCTCCGTCATTCGTATAATAAACACCTCTATCTTCATTGGTCTCAAATGGCAAACCCATAGCACCAACTAGGATCTCAAGATTATTTGTAGGATTAATAAGAATTGAACCAATTATATAAGTTTCTTCCAATCCAACATAAGTCCAAGTAGCTCCAGCATCAACTGACTTATACAATCCATCTCCAACAAAGACACTTCCTGAAATATTCACATCTCCACTTCCAGCATAAATTATATCTGGGTTTGTTGGATCAAGTGCAAGCGCGCTAACAGCTTGTGAAGGCTGATCATTCCATAAAGGTTCCCAATTGGTCCCTCCATCTACTGTCTTCCACAATCCTCCTCTGGCGAAACCCGCGTAGATAATCGATGAATTGGTAGGATGCGTAACTACAGAATTCACTCGACCTCCGATGTTTCCTGGACCTTGTTGCTTCCATTCTCCATCGAATACATCACTTCTTGTCTGAGGCCGATTCATTTCAGTCTTGACTGCTTTCTGATAAAGATCAACTTGCTCTTTGCTTGGAGTATGTCCGAACATACGAATATAATCGTACTCATATGGCTCCATTTTTGCTTCAAAAATTTCTGAATTGCTATTGTCTGTAATCTTCTCGTTATTGGATTGACATGAGAAAATAAAAAGTAGTCCAGCAAGCAGGAGGAAGGACATATTGAAACGGAAAGGCGCAAGACTATTCATAAGATAAGTTTGTATAAATTCGTTGTAAACTTCAATTTCTATAACATGCGAAAGAACGACTGTTCTACTCGCGCTAAATAAATATACACCTTTATTTAATACGTTGATGACAGATAATTATTGATGTCATTGGTTATAACAAAAATCAAGCTTCAGTGTTTGTCCACTTGTCAATTGGTAATCTTTGTGACTCCGAAAGTACTTTGCGCAGTGCGTCTCTTCCGAAATCAAAAAGGATGTTTACTTTTGCAAAAAAAAAATAGCTTATGAGATACATATTATTTTTTGGTCTGTTCCTCAGCTTATCGCTTTCATCTTGTGGAAAATCTGCTGAAGAAATTTTTGAAGAGGACACAATGGAGATCATTGACTATTTGAATGATAACGGTTTATCAGATGAAGCTCTTGTTACCTCGACAGGAATTTATTATATTATAGATGCTCCAGGAAATCAAGATAAAAAGCCCAACCTAAACAATAACGTTACTTGTAATTATAAAGGTTATTTTCCCGACGGTGAGGTTTTTGACGAAAATGACAATATTACCTTTGTACTTGGAAATACAATTGAAGGTTGGAGACAAGGCATCCGACTAATTGGAGAAGGCGGTACTATTCGACTCTATATTCCTTCAGCTTTGGGATATGGTACGCAAGGTGTAAATAGCATTCCGAAGAATCAAGTATTAATTTTTGAAGTAGACTTACTAAAAGTAAATTAATGGGAAGAGCATTTGAATTCCGTAAAGCCCGAAAGTTTAAGCGGTGGGCAAAAATGGCAAAAACGTTTACCCGAATAGGTAAAGATATTGTTATGGCCGTCAAGTCTGGTGGACCTGACCCTGAAACAAACGCTAGACTAAGAGCAGTTATGCAGAATGCCAAGGCTGCTAATATGCCAAAGGATAATGTTGAAAGGGCTATTAAGCGCGCAACAGATAAAGACACAGCTGACTACAAAGAAATCACTTTTGAAGGCTATGGGCCTCATGGCATCGCAATCATGGTAGAAGCTGCAACCGATAATAACAATCGGACAGTTGCCAATGTACGATCATACTTTAATAAGTGCAATGGAAGTTTAGGAACTACTGGTTCTGTCGAGTTTATGTTTATTCACCAATGTTTTTTCAAGATTGCTGACAATCCCGAACTCGACTTGGAGGAATTTGAATTTGAATTAATTGATTTTGGAGCTGAGGAGGTTTTCAGAGAAGATGCGGATGAAGAGGCAGAGCCACCAACACCTGCAAGTATCACTATTTACGGACCTTTTGAAAGTTTTGGATCAATCCAAGGTTTCCTAGAAAGAAATCAATATGAGATATTGACTTCTGGCTTCGAACGTATTCCAACTCAGACCAAAGAACTATCGTCTGAAGAAGTGGCTGATATTGAAAAATTACTAGACAAATTTGACGAGGACGACGACGTTCAAAATGTGTATCATAATATGACATAGTCAAAGGTGAATTCTTTTGACTTAGTCAAGTGCTGCCAGTTAGGACATTTTGTCTGAATCTTTTACATTTTTATCCAAGAATTCATCACTAAGAAAACCTTTCTTAGATCATGTTCGTTTATCAGAGTACAGTTAATTTGTTTAACAGCATTATCAGTTGTAGTTTATAGCATAGAGTACCATGCTCCTCATCTAGAAAACTAATTGCATGTTTAGATCGATATACCGAGATTTCAAAAACCAGATAAATTTTGGAAACAATGTCACCAAATTGATTGTAATCAATGTCATTGTTTTTATCTCGCTATATATATTATTTGCATTTATTGGTTTATTTGCAGGTCCTGACTACAAAGCAGTTCAAGATACTGTCATGAAATTCTTGAGTGTTCCAAGTGATCCTTACGAATTGCTCAAAAAACCCTGGACTATTATAACGCATATGTTTCTGCATAGAGGTCTCATGCATTTTGTCTGGAATATGCTATTATTATATTGGTTTGGACGTATTTTCGGAGATCTGATGGGTGATCGGAGGGTAATTCCTTTGTACCTTTTGGCAGGTCTGGTGGGTGCCATGTTCTATTTCATTGGCGTCAATATGATTTTGCCAGGTGGAGGAACAGCACATGGTGCATCCGCTGCCGTATTAGGAATTCTTATCGCTACAGCATATGTTGCTCCAGACTACATGATCCACATGATCCTTCTAGGTCCTGTAAAATTGAAATGGATTGCGCTTGCTGCCATTGTTCTCGACTTGATTGGGATTGCCAATCTTAGTAATACAGGAGGACACTTTGGGCACTTTGGAGGTATGTTTATGGGTTGGTTGTTTATCTCTTTGGTTAACGGAGGTAATGATCCTAGTCCTTGGTTTAATCGGGTTTTTGAGTGGTGGAAGAATTTGTTTACGGGTCAAGCCCAAAAGCCGAAGAGTCCGCTGAAAGTTCGACATAAAGCAGTTGTTTCAGGAACTAGAAAAAGAACCTCTTCAAGCTCATGGAAATCAAGTATGAAGACCTCAGACAATCAAGACAAACTTGATGTTATTCTTGATAAGATATCAAAAAAAGGAATTGATAGCTTAACTAAAGAAGAAAAAGCTTTTCTAGACAGTGTAAGCAAAAAATAGGATATGAAATTCATAAAATATCCCTTGCTTATCATAAACGTGATGCTGGTTTTGATCATGTTTATTGCCTACTTATCATCCTTCATTTCTCCAGAGGCCAATCAAATCGTACCCATATTTGGTTTGTTTTATCCTATTCTTTTTTTCTTACTTGTGGCGTTTGCAATCTTATGGTTGTTTACGAAATGGACTTATAGTCTGATTTCCATTGCGGCACTGCTGATCGGTTTTTCTTCAGCTCAACGTTTCATGAATTTTGGAACAGAACAAGTTATCAAATCCGAACAAATCATTCACGTAGCTTCCTACAATTTAGCTTCAGGCCTATCAGTAAGAAGTAAAGACCGAGAGTATTTCTATAGCTTTCTTGAAAACAACTTCGGTGAAGGAGTTGCTTTTTTTCAGGAGTCAAACTCCAAAATTATTGAAGAACTTCGTACGCGCTTTCCAAAGCACGAGATTATAAAGTTTAAGCACAAGCGAGCAATTTTGATGAGTAAATACCCTGTTATCAGATCAAGTTTCTTAAATTTCGAGAATAATTCCAACGTCGTGATTTGGGCAGACATTAATTTTAATGGGACAACCATTCGAGTCTACTCAGTACATCTGCATTCAAACGGCGTTACATATCTAGCAGAAGATGTGAGATCTTCAGGAGAAATTGGAGATCCCAAAACATGGGATCGAGTGAAACAAATGATGAGCAAGTACTCTGACGCAACGAGTAAGCGAAACCAACAATTACAAAGCCTACTTGAGGACATTGAAAGGGTAAATTATCCAGTAATCGTCGGGGGAGATTTTAACGATGTTCCACAGTCATATTTGTATACAAGCATCAGCGACAAACTGCAAGATTCTTTTACCGAAAAGGGATTTGGCCTTGGAACAAGTTTTAACGGATCAATACCCGCACTGAGAATTGATTATATCTTTTCAGATAAGTCATTGCAGGTTCTTAATTACAAAACACACCGTGTTCCATATTCAGACCACTTTCCTATTACTAGCGACATTCTAATTAGATAATTGATTTACTGCTTAGGCTGCAAGAACTGTGACAAAAGCTGCACAGACATTCCAAATGACGTCTCTTCCTGTAGCACTCAACTGAAATTCCTCACCCTCCTCTGGATCTACTAATGTATCTTCTATAAATGCAAGAGCATCTTCCTCATCACTAGCATCAAAAACAGTAGTAATACGATCTCTGAAAGGAGCTTTTATATTATCCTCATACGACGACCACATAGACTCTTCAGCATCATAGAAATCATCCATTTCAAATATCTTTAGTGAATCATCTGCTCGTAAGAATGCTTCCAAAAGAATCGCATGAACAAAGTGTAGTAAATCACCTTCCTCTTCGCTTAAAAGAGTTATGATCTCCTGATTCAGATAACTCACATACTCTTCATACATTGTTTCAAAACGTGCCGTCAAAGTTTCTTGATATGCCTCATCAGCTTCAAGTTGATCTAAAATCTTATCAATAGTAGCTTCTGTAATAATCATATTGTCGTTTCTTTAATTAGGAAAAAACCCTCTTCACCTTGTGTTTGATACAACGGCATTATTAATAGACAGTCCTCTTGGACATCAATCGGGCCGTTGATATCATCTGCGATAATTTCCCCCGCTGATAGCCTTTGAAAGTTTTTGAAATTCGGTCGCATTTTGAATTGAGCTTCTGGTGTAATATCATGTCGACGCAATAATTCCGATACCTTTGGTAGATTCTTTGAATATTCATTCAGTAATTTATCATGTCGATTTTCAACATCTTCTACTCGCACACTTCCTATAATCCGCATGCAATTTGTAACTGCTGCAATAGCTCGATTAATCGAAAGAGGTTCATCATGCTGTCCTGATTCGAAAGTCAATGCGACAGTTGGCACTTTTGTATTTTCTTCCTTAAAATAATGAAGCGTGGTACCTCGAATACCCTTTAGGAATCCCTTGACCACAGGTGCATGAAGATTTACTGCTATGTCAATACTTTCGTCATCGTTGGTAGTCAAACAGAAGATTCCTCCACGAGATGAGGTAGTATGTAGGTCAAGTATGTAAAGCTTTTCTGGCTTGTACGTTCTAATCTGGTCCTCAATAAATTCGAGTAATTCTCTCAGCTCTAGATCTTCATTTTCAAGCTCAGCTTTATCCTGTTGTCTGATCTTTTCGATGTGCATTTCACGGAACTGTCTATTCAGATCTTTCTCAAGAAACCGCTTCTTTTGGGCGTAAGCCTTCGTATTTCCAATTACTCCTACGATCTTCCCTCTATAGTGAAAACTTTCATTGATTATTGGCTCTACCTCTAGCATCTTGAACATCATTTCAAGTGCTTTCACTCCCGCTGGTTCGTTACCATGCATAGCACCTATGCAAATTAACAACGGTCCTCGTTCTGACCCTTCGTATTCTCCAATGATTCGCTGACCCATATTTCCATTTCGTCCAGATACTATCAAACCACTTGTCTTTCGACTTCTAGTCCCATAAGCCAGCAAAAGTAACAAGAAAAGAGAGTTTACCCATACTTCTGTTCGCTAGTTCTGTAATTTTTCGCAAGCTAGCATTCCAAAAGTTTCTGAAGTATCCTTTAAACTATGCTTCTTAGGTTTTTGAGATATTATACCTTCGCAGCATGAAAGTCTTGATAATTCGTTTTAGTTCAATCGGAGATATCGTCATGACAACACCCGTCATTCGATGTTTGCAGCTTCAGACTGGTGCGGAAGTACATGTCGTTACGAAAGCAAGCTTTGCTGCAATTTATCAAGAAAATCCCTACATCAGTAAGCTTCATTACCTCGATGAGAATTGGGACCAATTGGTGAAAGAGCTTCGTTCGGAGAAGTTTGACCACGTAATTGATTTACATAATAATTTGCGTTCAATTAAATTATCTATTGCCCTCAAAAAACGAGCACCTAGGCTAAACAAGCTAAGTTTACGAAAAGCACTTTTAATATATACAGGTATTAACACCTTACCAGACCTCCACGTCTCAGAAAGAGGAATAAAAACTGTCGGTCAGTGGTCTATTGAGAATGACGGCGAAGGGATGGACTATTTTGTATCACAAAATGCTCAAGAATCGGTCAATCTGAGTCCAGGCAGCTATGCTTGTTTGGCTTTAGGAACCGCGCATGAAACGAAAAACATGCCACTTGATTTAATGAAATCTATTGTCAAGGCAAGTCCCATACCGCTAGTCCTACTTGGCGGGCCATCAGAGGAAAAAACTGGGGCAATACTTTCAGAAGACTTTCCAGAGAAAACGACAAACCTAGCAGGGAAAATATCGTTGGATGAAAGTGCTGCCTACCTTGAAAAATCTCATTTCTTAATCGCTGGGGACACAGGACTTCTACATATGGCTGCTGCACTTAAAAGGCCAACGATAAGCATTTGGGGAGCTACTATACCAGAATATGGTGTATTCCCTTACTACGGAAAGATTGGTGTTCCGCACTTTATGCAGCAAGTCAAGTTACCCTGCCGTCCATGCTCCAAGCACGGCTCAAATACCTGCCCTAAAGGACATTTCAATTGTATGAACCTACAAGATCTTTCTTCGATTATTTTGAATATGAATGAACTCAATGCGCTACCTTACAAGTCCTATCAAGAACCATCGTAGCTAATAGAATATTACGAACGAAAAATATGGACCCAGCTGCACCAAATAAACAAATACTCATCGATCTCATAACCACAAAAATGCCTTTTGGCAAGTTTCAAGGTAGATTGATTGCTGATTTACCAGAATTCTACTTGGTTTGGTTTAAGAACAAAAGCTGGCCTCCCGGCAAAATTGGTTACTTAATGCAGAATTGCTACGAGATCAAGATTCAAGGAATGGAACCGATACTCAAGGAACTTAAAAAGGTCTACTATAGATAAAACAAAATAGCTTTTTGATTCGTTTTTAGATTAAACCGAAAAATATTTTTAGATTGGTCTAAAAATTTACCATATGCCGCTTACCCAGACGGAAGAAAACTATCTTAAAGCAATTTTTACGATAGCAGATCGCGATGACTTGCCGATAAGGACAAACGACATAGCAAAGCTGCTTAGCACCAAAGCTTCGTCAGTAACGGATATGCTAAAAAAGCTGGCTGAAAAAAAGTTAATTCACTATGAGCGCTATAAGCCGATCACATTATCCGAAAGTGGAGCAGAGGTCGCAACCCATTTGATTAGGAAGCATCGCTTGTGGGAAACCTTTCTAGTAGAAAATTTAGGGTTTAATTGGTCAGAAGTTCATCATATAGCAGAGCAATTGGAACATATAAAAGCGCCCGAACTCGTTCAACGCTTGGCTGACTATCTAGACAATCCCTTATATGACCCACACGGAGATCCAATACCAGATGCTTCTGGACATTTCCCTCAACGGGAACAAGTCCTTTTAGGAACGCTCAAACTCAGGTGAGTGCGGTCGACTGTGTTCTGTCGTCGAAGACGATGCTTCTTTCCTCGAAGTCCTAAATATGCTAGAAATAGAAATTGGGACGTTGCTTAGAAATCGAAGGAATAATATCTTTTGACGATACGATGCGAGTAAGAATTGGACACAAACAATCCAAAATATTAAGTAATAAGATCTGCAATAATCTATTTGTAATACAAGCCTAAACAAGCAAATGAAACATATATGTATCAGTATTGTAATGCTCCTATTGCAGCACTGCCGTTTGGGCGCAAGCCCCACTGAAAATAATTGCCTCAGCATCGATGTTTGAGGACATGACCGAGAACTTGATTACAGACGAATTCACTGTTCAGTCGATCGTTCCGGTAGGAGGAGATCCGCACAAGTATAAGGCGAAACCGAGTGACGCACGAAATGTCCAGCAAGCTGATTTGGTGCTTGTAAACGGATTAACTTTTGAGGGATGGATAACTGAATTGATCGAGAATTCTGGAACAAAAGCTAAAATTGTTACGAATCACCGAAGGAATAGATGTCATAGGAAGTTTACAATATGAAAACTCTTCCGATCCACATGCCTGGATGTCCGCAGCAAACGGTTTGATCTATATCGAAAACATTAAAAACGCACTCATAGAATTGCGACCTT
>CALSOU010000003.1 GCA_943788055.1 uncultured Saprospiraceae bacterium | reverse complement strand
GTAGAATTGGACACAAACAATCCAAAATATTAAGTAATAAGATCTGCAATAATCTATTTGTAATACAAGCCTAAACAAGCAAATGAAACATATATGTATCAGTATTGTAATGCTCCTATTGCAGCACTGCCGTTTGGGCGCAAGCCCCACTGAAAATAATTGCCTCAGCATCGATGTTTGAGGACATGACCGAGAACTTGATTACAGACGAATTCACTGTTCAGTCGATCGTTCCGGTAGGAGGAGATCCGCACAAGTATAAGGCGAAACCGAGTGACGCACGAAATGTCCAGCAAGCTGATTTGGTGCTTGTAAACGGATTAACTTTTGAGGGATGGATAACTGAATTGATCGAGAATTCTGGAACAAAAGCTAAAATTGTTACGAATCACCGAAGGAATAGATGTCATAGGAAGTTTACAATATGAAAACTCTTCCGATCCACATGCCTGGATGTCCGCAGCAAACGGTTTGATCTATATCGAAAACATTAAAAACGCACTCATAGAATTGCGACCTTCATCAAAAGAGGCTATCGAAGCAAACTATGAAACCTATAAAGCCAAGCTGGTTAAACTTGATCAAGACATCGAAGCAGAAATTAAGAAAATACCAGTCGATCAACGCGTCCTTATTACCTCGCATGACGCATTTCAATATTTTGGAGACCGATATAATGTACGACTCGAAGCTATAATGGGAATAAGCACGGAGGCACAGGCACAGACTTCTGACATCATCAGAGTGACCAAGGTTATTCAGGAGAATAAGGTACCTGCGGTATTTATTGAAAGTACGATTAATCCAAAGATGCTTCAACAGATCGCAAAAGACAATAAGGTCAAAATCGGAGGTGAACTATATGCTGATTCGCTAGGTGATGAAGAGAGCAGCGGCTCTACATATATCGATATGCTATGGCATAATACGAGCAACAATAGTGGATGCTCTTTTACAAAAATTACCCCTTCAAGAGAATTCAGAAAGTGAAAACAAAGAATCTGTGCCCAGTTTGACCGATGGACTGACAACAACAAGTAAGATCGTATTGGCCTCAATACTCGTTCTGGCGATGCTTTCGGTTTTAGTATTTAAACTAAAGAAACCATGACACCCTATCATTCTATAATGCCTATTTCCGTCAAAGGACTTAGTGTTTCATATGACCGCAAGCGGGTACTAACGAATATTTTCTTGGAGATACCTAAATCAACTGTTTGCGGAGTGGTTGGGCCCAATGGAGCTGGCAAATCAACACTATTCAAAGCTATCTTAGGATTGATTACCACTAATTCTGGTACGGTGAAAATTCACGGACAAGAAATAGACGATGTGCGCAATCGCATTGCATACGTCCCTCAAAAAGACGATGTAGATTGGACATTTCCAGCGACAGTAGAGGATGTCGTGTTAATGGGCAGATATCCACATAAAAAGATTCTTCAGCGACTCGATAAAACTGATCATGCATTGGCCAACAAAGCGATGGAAGATCTCAGTATACATGATCTTAAGAATAGACAAATTGGTGAATTATCTGGCGGACAACAGCAGCGTGTATTCATAGCTAGAGCACTTGCTCAACAGGCTGACATCTTCCTTTTGGACGAGCCGTTTGTAGGAGTCGATATGATGACCGAGGAGAAAATAATCGATATTCTAACTAGATTGCGCGAAGAAGAGAAAACGGTTTTAGTTGTCCATCACGATCTTTCCACTGTGGAATCATACTTCGATCATGTAGTCTTGCTAAATCAGCGACTAATTGCATTTGGTGAAACAGAATCAACTTATACGCGTGAAAATATCAGTATTGCTTTCGGTGCTCAATTAGACATTCTGCATAAATCAGGAATCGAAAAAAGCTAGTGCGAGCTATTTAGGCTCTATGTACATACTTTATAGTTTTTTGGTTACTTCAGGGCTGAAAACAGCAGGATAGTACAAGAAAAAGGTATTTTTAACGTATAAGTGAGGCTATAATTAGTTAATCTTTGTAGTGTAGAAGATTCAGCTCAGCTATACTATTTGACAAATACTCATAAAAATTAACAACGATGACGCGACAAGTTTCTTGGCATGGTATATACCCAGCAGTAACAACCAAATTTCATGAAAATGGCGATTTGGATATTCCTATGTTTCTTAAGAATATCCACTTTCAAGTAGAATCGGGAGTGGATGGTATCATTATCGGTGGGTCACTAGGTGAAAGTAGTACAATTACACACGAGGACCGACTAGCCCTTTTAGACGCAACGCTCGAAGCAGTGGGCCATCAAGTGGATGTGCTACTAAATATTGCAGAAGGAAGGACGCGTTCAGCAATCGAGCTTGCCAAAAAAGCAAAAGTCCATGGAGCTCATGGCTTAATGGTATTACCTCCGATGATGTATAAACCAACTGATCAAGAGGTTGCTGATTTTTTTATCGAAGTTGCGGATGCAACTGATTTGCCAATTATCGTATATAATAATCCTGTTGATTACAAGATTGAAATTACGTTGGATATTTTCGATCAATTGCAGCATTGTCCAACTATTCAAGCTGTCAAAGAAAGCACACGTGACGTTTCAAATGTTTCGAGAATGAGATCACGTTTCGGAAATCGATTCAAAATCCTTTGTGGCGTCGACACCCTTGCATCTGGAAGAATTATTAATGGGCGCAGATGGATGGGTTGCGGGACTTAGTTGATGCTTTTCCACAAGAAACCGTCGCAATTTATCGATTGGCTAAAGCAGGAAGGACAGACGAAGCTATTGCAATCTATCGATGGTTTTTACCGATTTTGGAATTGGATATTAATCCTCAATTGGTTCAGAACATCAAACTTGCAGAAGTAATGACCGGGATAGGTACAGAACATGTCCGTAAACCACGTAAAAAACTGGTAGGAGAAGAACGTCAAAGAGTGATTCGGATCCTTGAAGAGGGGTTAGCTAACAGACCAACTCTTCCTGATTATTTAAATATTGAATTAGCAACTGTATGATATTAGAAAACTTAATAGCCGGGCAAAAGAAAGCTGCTGGGCACCAAACTATTCAAGGTGTAAATCCAGTATCTAAGGAAAAACTAAGTGAGCACTTTCACGTAGCTGTACCTTCTGAAATTGAAGAAGCGGCAGAGGCAGCTCATAATGCTTGGAAATCATTTAGATTTAGTTCAGGAGAAAAGCGTGCAACTTTCCTTGAAGCCATAGCCGAAGAAATTGAGGCATGTGGCGACAAACTTGTTGAAAGAGCTATACAAGAATCGGGATTGCCTGGAGGGCGTATCCGAGGAGAACGAGGCAGAACATGTGGTCAACTCCGTCTCTTTGCAGAATTAGTGCGCGAAGGAAGCTGGGTTCAGGCGCGAATTGACGAAGCAATTCCAGACCGCAAACCACTACCTAGAGCGGACATCCGAAAGGCACTAGAGGCGATCGGGCCAGTTGCTGTATTTGGAGCTAGTAACTTCCCTTTAGCTTTCTCAACTGCAGGCGGTGATACTGCATCTGCATTTGCAGCAGGCTGTCCTGTAATCGTAAAAGGTCACCCTTCGCATCCCGGGACTCATGCCTTGGTTTCCGAAGCGATTGCAAGAGCTGTTGAAAAGTCAGAATTACCTAAAGGGGTTTTCTCTGCGGTTCATGGAGGCATTCCAGCTAGCCAAGCACTTGTTACCCATCCAAGAATTAAAGCTGTAGGATTTACAGGTTCTCTACAAGGTGGCAAAGCTCTTATAGAACTAGCTTCCAAACGACCAGAGCCAATACCTGTTTACGCAGAAATGGGAAGTGTTAATCCGCTATTCATTCTGCCTAGCGCCCTTAAAGATGATATTTCAAAATTGGCAACCACCCTTGCCAACTCTGTTAATCTAGGAGCTGGTCAATTCTGCACAAATCCTGGTTTGATGGTGTTCCAAAAATCACCAGAACTTGATGTACTTCTTGAGGAGTTAAGTAGTGCATTTTTGGGTCTTAACCCACAAACGATGCTTAACGAAGGAATCTACAAGCACTTTAAACACACAAAATCGCAAATCCTTTCTGAGGCATCCGTTACAACAATTGAAGCACAAGATGAAGAAGAATCATGGAATGGATATCCTGCAATAGGTCGAGTAGATGCATCTGATTTTATCCAAAATGATACTTTACATCAAGAAGTTTTTGGTCCGTTTACGCTTGCGATAATCTGTGAGAATCAAGAAGAAATGAAAGCTGTTGCAGAAAGTATCGAAGGTCAATTGACAGGTACCGTTATGGGTAGTGAACAAGAAATAGAGGCTGCACGTGGTTTAGTCAGCATTATTGCAGAGAAAGTCGGAAGAATCATATTCAACGGAGTTCCTACAGGTGTTGAAGTTAGTCATGCGATGCATCACAGTGGTCCATTCCCTGCTTCTTCAAACGGAATGTATACATCTGTAGGCACTGATGCAATTCTGCGATATGCTCGCCCAGTGTGCTACCAAAACGCACCAGATTCCATACTGCCGGGTAGTCTCAAAAGATCAAATCCGCTTGGAATCTGGAGAAAATTTAATGGCGAATTGACAAAAAAATGAGGAAAACATTTTTCTGCGTAGATGCACATACATGTGGTAATCCCGTAAGGCTTGTCGCTGGCGGAGGTCCAATTCTTGAAGGTAACAACATGATGGAAAAAAGGCTGCATTTCCTCCGTTCGTATGATTGGATTCGCAAAGGACTGATGTTTGAACCTCGTGGTCACGATATGATGTCGGGTAGTATTTTATATCCACCTTCAGACCCCGCAAATGACATCGCAATTTTATTTATTGAAACATCAGGTTGTTTACCAATGTGCGGTCATGGAACCATTGGTACTGTTACTATTATGTTAGAAGAGGGGCTTATCAGCCCAAAAGTACCAGGCAAACTTCGCTTGGAAACTCCTGCTGGACTTATTCATGTGAGCTATGAAGAAGAAAATAACAAAATCAAATCCGTAAGACTGACAAACATCCCATCTTTTCTTTGCAAGGAGGGACTTAATGTTGAGTGTCCAGAACTCGGAACATTAAAAGTAGATGTAGCTTATGGAGGAAATTTTTACGCTATTGTTGATCCTCAGAAAAACTTCCAAGGTGTACAGAGTGTAACTGCAACGCAGCTAATCTCATGGAGTCCAATAGTACGCGAAAGATTAAACGAAGCTTATGAATTTATTCATCCTACCGAAGCAAACATAACTGGAGTAAGTCATCTACTCTGGACTGGAGATACAATATCTGAGGAAGCTGATGGTAGAAATGCTGTTTTTTACGGTGATAAAGCTATTGATCGATCTCCCTGTGGGACTGGAACATCAGCAAGAATGGCACAATGGCACGCGAAAGGAAAATTGAAAGTGGGCGATCGATTTATACATGAGAGCTATATAGGATCGCAATTTGTAGGTTGGGTCGAAAAAAGAGTGAAATGTGGACCATATGATGCAATAATTCCAAGTATAGAAGGATGGGCAAAGATTACAGGACATAATAATATTATTATTGACGACGAAGATGACCCTTACGCTTATGGGTTCCAAGTAATATGAAAAAGCATATACATGTTATTGGCGGCGGAGTTGTGGGATTAAGTTCCGCATGGTACTTACAAGAAGCTGGCTTTCATGTCACCCTCATTGACCGAGGCAATTTTGAAGATAGCACATCAACTGGCAACGCAGGTATGATTGTTCCAAGCCACTTTATCCCGATGTCCTCACCTGGTGTCATACAACAAGGTATCAAATGGATGTTTGATAGCAAAAGTCCTTTTTACGTAAAGCCAAGACTCAATCTTGAATTGGCGCAGTGGCTCTGGACATTTTACCGATCGTGTAACAATGAACATGTCGTGAAGTCGATGCCTATTCTCTATCAATTCAACGAATGGTCTAAACAACTTTATCAAAATTTTGCGCAAGACTCAAAATTCGACTTCTGTTTTGAAAAAAAGGGACTGTTGATGTTATACAAAACAGCTCATCAAGAACAAGAAGAGCTTGAAATGGCAGAGAAGGCGAAGAAACTTGGAGTTGATGTCGAAACGCTGGACGCAAAAGAGCTTAAAAAACTAGAACCTGAGATTGATTTAGATGTCCTAGGTGGCGTATATTTTCCTGGCGACGCACATATTTACCCTAATTTGTTTATCCAGCAACTTTACCACAATCTTAGGGATCAAGGTGTTCAATTCATAACAAATATGGAGGTAGTTGATTTTGAATATACTGGTTCCAAGGTAAATTCAGTTCAACTCTCTAGTGGCAAAAGCATCACGATAGACGAAATACTAGTCACGGGAGGTTCATGGACTTCTTCCCTACTCAAGCAAGTAGGAATCAAAATGCTTTTGCAGGATGGGAAAGGTTATAGCTATACCCTGCAAAATCCTCTCTTAAGACCTCGCATCCCAACCATTCTTACAGAGTCGAAAGTTGCCATCACTCCTATGGGAGAAGACTTGCGAATTGGCGGAACACTTGAATTAGGCGGTATGTCCAAAAAAGTAAATAAAAAACGTCTCTCAAGTATCGTTGAAAGTCTACCCAAATACTATCCACAAATGGACGCCAAAGAGCCAAGGATTGATAAAACGTGGATTGGTTATCGCCCTTGCACTCCCGATGGCATGCCATATATTGGTCGAAGTAAATCAATTACAAACTTATCTGTGGCAACTGGTCACGGAATGATGGGAATGAGTATGGGCCCAGCTACCGGCAAATTGGTCAGCGAACTCTATCTTGGTATAGGGCCAAGCATCGATACGACAATGTTTGATCTAGATCGGTTTACTGGTAGATAATAAATCCTAGCTCTAAAGTTTTAACCCGCAATTGTTTAATAGCTAGCGGATAAGCGAAAGGTCAAATAAGCTCAAGACAAAGATTGGCAATTTTAGAGCTATAGCACAGCAATGTTAAGGCCAATCAGATCCCAGTAATCTACAATAACAATTACTTCAATATTTGCTATCTTTCGCTCTTAACTAAATACATATGAAAAATAAGTTTTGCGGGGCCGCTCAATATGTTACCGGAAGCTGTCATTTGATCACATTGGATGATGGTTTTAAGGTCTTATTGGACTGCGGACTTTTTCAAGGTAGAGGAAGACACTTGTGGGATTGGAACAATGAATGGTTATTTGATCCAGCAGAAATTGATTGTCTAGTTTTGTCACACTCTCATATTGACCATTGCGGTCGATTACCGCAGCTCGTGAAATATGGTTTTGTTAAAGCAGAAATCCCAGCAAAAGGGGATACTTACGAAGTAGAAGAAAGTTATGAATATTGAACTACTAAAAGACATCTGTGAAAGACCAGGTGCACCGGGATACGAAACTCCGATTCGTACCTTGATTGAGCAAGAAATTCAAGGACTAGCAGATGAAGTTCGCGTTGACAATATGGGCAACTTAATTGCCAAGGTGAAAGGACGCGCCAGTGATGCGAAGCGCGTATTGGTTGCAGCACACATGGATGAAATTTCATTTATGGTTACGCATATAGATGATGAAGGCTTCATTCGATTCCATGTTCTAGGTGGATTTGATCCAAAGACTTTGACAGCACAACGTGTCATCATTCATAGCGAAAAAGGAGATATTGTAGGGGTAATGGGCTGTAAGCCCATCCATCTATTAAGTGCTGAAGAGCGTGCAAAACCACTCGCAATAAAGGACTATTTTATCGATACTGGGATGCCAAAAGCAGAAGTAGAGAAGCACATCGCCGTGGGAGATCCAATTACGCGAGAACGCGAGTTGATTGAAATGGGAGACTGTGTTAATTCAAAATCTATTGATAACCGAGTATCTGTATTCATCTTGGTTGAGACCCTGAAGCAACTAAAAAAGACAAAGCCAGCTGATGATGTTTATGCTGTTTTCACTGTCCAGGAAGAGGTAGGTCTGAGAGGAGCTACCACAGCCGCTAGTGGAATCGATCCCGACTTTACGATAGCACTTGATACAACGATAGCAAATGACTTGCCAGGATTTGCAGCTCATGAACAAGTAACTAAACTTGGAAAAGGGGCTGCTATAAAGATTCTTGATGGAAGCGTTCTATGCGATTCAAGGATGATAAGATTCATGAAGCAGATTGCTGCTAAGAATACTATTCCTTATCAAATGGAAATTTTACCTGCTGGAGGAACAGATACAGGTGCTCTTCAACGATTTAGTAAAGGTGGTTCTATCGCTGGAGCTATTTCTATACCGACGAGATATCTACATCAAGTAATTGAGATGGCGAATAAAAATGATATACAGTATTGTATAGATCTTTTGACAGCTTGTTTAGTTGATCTTGATAAAGCATCATGGGAATTCTAGGAGCATTTATTCAAAATCGATTGTAAGCTCTTTTTTTTTGACCTTGAGTCCAAAGCGTGGATTCTAGCAATCGTATTGCTTCCTCGTCTAGTCCGAAGCCTAATCCAGAGATCACTTCGATCTCCGTTGGCTTACCTTCATTATTGACATCAAAACTCAAACGAACAGATCCGCGAATGTTATTTTCATCGGCGGCTTTGGTTCTGTTGATGTTGTCTCTGCTCGCTTGTTTCCTGCCAACCGGTTTTGAGATAAATCCTGTATTGTTGGGCGACACGATGGTATCAGTTACAGAAGCTAGCCTTGAGCAAGTAAAAAGCTTAATGAAGCAAAACGATTTATTACAAGAGCAAAATGAATTGATAGAGCGCATCGAAGTAAAGCTAATTGATGGCAAAATATGTTATATATCTACAAGAAACAGTAATTAAGCATTTAGAATCTAAACAGACATCCAGATTATACTAAAAGGCGTTGAGCAATCAAATGATGCACGACGCCCTTTTTGTATGACAAATAGAATTCACAAACTTTTTGACACCTTGACTTGTAAAGCTGCTAAAATCGATACGATAGCAATTTCTAAAGCTATATGCGTAATTCCTTGGTAGCTAATTGATTCTAGATGATGATAAGCTAATGCCAGTGAAAGAGTGTAGTATGGATCTTACAAGTCGCAATTATCCGGAGATTTTGTCGAATCGTAAATCCCATTCTATTGAAAAACATGATATCTAATAAAGCAAAAAAGCAAGGAATTACTGCTAAGAGATAAAGTGTTTTCACTGGAATACCGATATGCTTCTGAAAGTACGCAAGTACTACTCCCAACATAAATGCAGAGAGCAAAGCACCGATTCCATCAATGATAAATAGCTTTTTGGGTTCCTGATATACTTGATCGAAAATCGAAATCTTGATAATAATTTAGTTTGTGGATATTAAAACAAAACTAGGATTATCTAGATCAATTCTAGTGCTCAACAAAATGAAGTACATGCTTGCTTAGCACAACTGAATCATCGAACTCTATAATCTATTTTGGGCGAAAGCCCATTCCTTTTAATCCACAGATTTATAGAAATAGTCTAATGCTTTGTCATACGCCTCGAAAGTCTTGGCCTTTCTGATCTTCTTAATCTCTCTCAGAGAGTCTGGAAAAACCCAGGAAAAATACTCCCAATAACTTCCCATTTTCATGATGACATGTTTCTCTCCAGATAAAACTTCTTCAAATTGTGAAAACAGAACATCATGAAAGCGACTAAAACGCTCCATGCGATCATCTGGATAAATCTCTATATTTTTTTTAATCATCGAAGGAAGAAATGGATCGGCAAGAAGACCGCGTCCTATCATCCAAGTATCAATACTCGGAAATCTGTCGGTAAGCTCTCGATATGCTTGAACGGAAGAAATATCACCATTGTAGTAGAGTTTATGCGAAGTGCTTTCGATACATTTTTGAAAACTATCCAAATCTACTCCTCCCTTGTAGAGCTGTCGACCTATCCGCGCATGTATACCAATATTGCGCAGTGGATACTTTTCTAAGATCGGAAAGACCGCAAGTATTTCTGTTGGGTCTTCATATCCCATCCTCATTTTCATAGATACCACAATATCCGTTTCTGAATGCACACGATCAAGTATACGATCAACCCGTTCTGGGTCAGCTATCAGCCCCGAACCTAAACATTTGGTCGTAACCATCGGATACGGACAACCAAGATTCCAATTGAGTTCATTGTAACCCAGAGATTGCACATACTTGCTCACGAAAATGAATTCATCTGCATCGTTGGTCATCACTTGCGGAATCACTGTAAGGCCAGTATTATTCTTTGGCAAGAGATCACGTTCATAAGCAGGCTTAATGAACAACTTACCTAGTAGCTTAATGTATGGAGCATAATACTCGTCTATTCCACCAAAGAACCGATGATGCGGATTCCGAAAACGATAATCCGTAAAGCTTTGCAATGGTGAAGAAATCAATGTGGACATCCAGCTAGTTTAAGACCTTTTATAAGTGTACAGGGCCATTTCTAAAAAGAAAACGTGATTTTTCAAAACAATGATACTTCATATTGACTTGACTAATGGTGAAACTCAAAACCAATTAGAGACTCTCTAAGCTTTTATTTATTTTCGCGCTAAAATAAGCAACATATGAATAGTGAATTAGAAAAACTAAGCTACAGCTTAGGTGTGAATATAGGAAACAGCCTAAAAGGTCAGGGATTCGAAGAACTCGATTCGACTGTTTTTGCGGAAGCAATAAACGATGTGTTTACAGGTTCCGATCTAAAAATGAGTGATCAAGAAGCTGGAACTTATATCAATCAGTACTTTTCGAAAATCCAAGCAAAAAAGCACGAAGGTTCAATTACCGCAGGAAAAGAATTTTTGGCAGCAAATAGCAAAAAGAATGGTGTAACTACCTTGGCAAGTGGACTTCAATACGAAGTGCTCGCGGAAGGCTCAGGTGAAAAACCAACGATTAGTAGCACTGTAACAACGCATTATCATGGCACAACGATTGACGGAACTGTATTTGATAGTTCGGTTCAACGTGGAACGCCTGCATCTTTCCCTGTAAACGGTGTGATTGCTGGCTGGACAGAAGCGCTACAACTTATGCATGTTGGATCAAAATGGAGATTATTTGTACCGTCTGATCTTGCTTACGGTGAAAAAGGTGCGGGTGGAGCAATAGGACCACACGCAACATTGATTTTTGAAGTAGAGTTACTTGATGTTAAATAATTAAGAGTAAGAATATTAGCACTGCTTAGCAGAGCCCCTCACATGTATTATTAACGCCAATGCATTGGAAGTAATCCAGTACATTGGCGTTTTTATAGCCTATATTAATGAAATCTGCTATTTGAATTGTATAAGATCGAACTAGACTTATCCGAGAAACAAAGCGCAAAAACTTAGGGCTCAAGACAGATCAAGTTGATGCAACTTTTACATCAACATGTATTAATCATAGCAGCCTACGCCTGCCGGTGCTAATAGGACTTTCAGTTTAAGCGTTCCCCATGTATTTCTCTGTTAGAAACTAGATCTAAACCCTGATGAGCGCGTATTGACTGAGTAGATAATGTCGACTTTTTGATAAATCTGCAGCTTGATTCCTGCATAGGCTTCATAGATAAACTTACTGTGTCTTCAAATGAATAAAAATTACCTTTGATTGCACCATAGACACCATTTAAATGGTAGTTATATAGCACTGCTCTACCTGTAATTCCACCAACTATTGACAATCCCAAATCGTCATCATTAACCAATGCATTACTTGGACTGTTGACATCGGTATACGCAAGGTGGTCAATGACACCTTCTACGTTCATGACCTTACCGAAGTCAATCCCAAAAGCCAAATCTGTGTAGTGCCCAAGATTCAATTCTGGTCTTACTTGCAATACAAGCTTTCTTATAGGAGTCCAGACTGCTATTTCAGGTTTAAGCTCAATATTGAAACCATGGAATCATTCGATTTAGAGGTAAATAAGCCGGGTTAAGATATCCTGATACTACGAAATTTTGCCCCTTTGCTGATCTGTAAATCCAATTTGGATTACTTCATCCGAACTTTCTGAAATTAAAAAATTCATACGCATTCAAAACCACATTGAACTTCGTAAGAATTACACACTAAGAATTCCATCGGGCTTTATAAGAATCAATTTTTGCTTGTACAGATTTCCGATTGATTTCTTGAACGTCTTCTTACTCATCCCAAACTCTTTCTGCAAAACAGCTGGATTTGATTTATCATTAAATGGAAGGAAACCATTCGCAGCCTTTAGCCGCTCAAGAATCTGCATAGATGTTGGTTCTATCGGTTTTCTTTCCAACGGAGTCAGGCTAAGATCAATTCTACTATCTTTTCGAATATATCGAATGAATCCAGTGGGTGAATCTCCAATCTTCAGACTAGTATCGACATCTGATTTATAAATTAATCCACCATAGTATTGATCAACAACCGCCTTATATCCGATATCAGATTCTTCATATATGATCAGATCTACTTTTTGGCCCACATTTAATTCTTCATCGGCCTCTACCTCAAGAAAATTCTTTAACCGGGTACTTCCTACTAGTCGATCTGTCAATTCATCAAGATAAAGGTGGACTACGCAAGATTGTCCGATCAATAATTCTTGTTCTTGATTTCGAAAAGGTATAAACAGTTGCTTAGTGACGCCCCAATCACAAAAAGCGCCTACCCTATTAACATCCTCTACGGTCAAAGTGGCGTATTGTCCTAGTGTAAGGGAAGGTTTTTCTATAGTTGCTACAAACTTATCCTCACTGTCATTATAGATAAAGACGTTGATTTTGTCTCCAATCTTCATATCTTCCGAAATGAATTTCCTTGGAAAGAGTACTTCCTGTCCTTCATTGCATTCGAGATAAAAACCATGTGGTTTCTCTCGTACTATCGTAAGTGTTTGATATTGACCTATTCTGAGCATCCTACAAAGATAGAAGAATACATCAAGCAAGTACAATTAAGAATATATTAGCTAAATAATTTAGTGAAACATGAAGAATGGCAATAGACATTATCATATTAAGTATGCAGACTTTTGATAATCCAAGGAATTGCCCTGCATACTCAAAGTCATACACTTCCTCACTATTTGTCCGCCTCCTATTCCACATCAGCAGAATGTCTCTATCTACCTTCTGATAAACAAATGTTTAGTCTTGGTTTGTTATCTTCACATTATAACTACCAAAATCGGAACTTGATGAAAGTTGAATACGATAATTAATATCAAACAGAGAATCTATTTGGAGAACCATATCCGGAATTACTTCAGTTCTACACAGCTATAGAGCAAAAAGGAAAGCTTCTTGATGTAGGTTGCGGACAAGGTAGAGATTAAAAAGTAAATCAAGTGAAGGTAAATAAAGCTAAATATTGGTTCTTTAAGGCTCTTAAATAATTTGTGAAACACTAGTCGAAAACCGCTATCTTAAGTTTCGCGATAGCCATCGGCATAGCTTTTACTTCAATTCAAAATCTTCGAAGAAAGATACATACCTTTGGACCCATCCACTTTAAAAAACTAAACGGTGAAACATCTCAGCTGGAATATTGCGCTAATCATAAGTCTCATCTGGATTTTTTCTGCTTGCAAAAGCCAAGTCACCCGCCAAGAAACAACAACTTCGACCAAAGCTCCCAAACTTGGTCAGGAAGTGAGCAAAATAGACGACACAATCTGGGATATCTATCAAGATCAGCAATCCAATTATTGGTTCAGTAGTAAAGAAAAAGGGGTATTTAGATATAATGGTAATAGCTTGACGCATTTTACCATGGAAGACGGCCTTGAAAGCAATCAAATTCGGGGAATTCAAGAAGACAAAGACGGAAATCTATACTTTGAAACCACAAGTGGTGTCAGTAAATATAATGGCATTTCTTTCGAAACATTGCAGATTCTTGAAGCAGAAGATTCTGCACATCAATGGAAACTCGAGGCAGGTGACTTGTGGTTCCGACTCGGTTTCAACAAAAAGGGACCATATCGTTATGATGGACAATTCCTTTATCCACTTGAATTTCCTACATCACCGCAAGAAGCAATATTTTACGGTGTGGAATCGCCACCCACTTATGAACCCTATGGTCTGTACAAAATCTACAAAGACAGCAAAGGTGTCATGTGGTTTGGTACTACTTCACTTGGTATCTGTCGATATGATGGAAGTAGTTTTCAGTGGCATTACGAACATCAGTTACAAAGGACACCAAGTGGAGGTGATTTCGGCTCGCGTGCTATTTTTGAAGATCGGGAAGGCTACTTTTGGTTTAACAATACGCATTCTCGCTACGTAATCGAGCCGAGTCTAGGAAACACCTTGAATTACACGAAAGAAGAGGGATTGTCTATCAAAAATGACGAAGGACAAGTAGAATTTCCATTCTTTTTGGATATCGAGCAAGACGACGAAGGCGATATCTGGATGGTTACCTACAACAATGGCGTATGGAGAAACAATGGTGCGCAATTGATCCATTATCCAATCAAGGACGGGGACACGGATGTATTACTTTTTGTCAATTACAAAGACAATGCAGGGAACATCTGGCTCGGAACGCACAATGCAGGCGTATACAGGTACAATGGAAAATCCTTCGAAAAATTTAGGTTATAAGGATTCTGCGATCCAATTTACAATTTCATAAATTTACTTACCCATCTTGTAGAATCCTGATTCGTCGATAACGCGAGACCCCAGTATAATATGAAAAGTGATGAACAAAACAGTTTTTGAAATCAGCCAAATGGATTGTCCATCCGAAGAAAGTCTCATCCGAATGAAGTTGGATGGGCTTACTGATATTGCTCATCTAGATTTTAATATTCCAAACAGTAGGTTGACGGTATTTCACCAAGACACTATTGTACTGATCGAAGCGTCTTTGCATACACTTAATTTGGGAACGATAAAATTGTCCACCGAAAGTACCAACCAGACCAATTTTCATGAAGATGAGAATCAGCGTAAACTACTTTGGACTGTTCTTGTAATCAATTTTGCGTTCTTCCTTATTGAGATTACAACTGGCTTAATATCTTAGTCGATAGGACTTGTCGCCGACAGCCTAGATATGCTTGCCGACAGTTTTGCGTATGGAATCAGTTTGTTGGATGTTGGTGGATCAACAATACGGAAAAAACGCATTGCTAAACTTGCTGGATGTTTTCAAATAACCTTGGCTATCATAGGATTTATCGAAGTACTCAGACGATTTCTAGGTGCCAAAAGTCTACCTAAGTTTTCGACCATAATCGTGGTATCATTCTTCACACTGTTAGCAAACAGTGCATATCTGTATATACTTCAAAATTCTAAAAGTCAGGACGAAGCTCATATAAAAGCCAGCATGGTTTTTATCTTAAATGATGTAATTATAAATGTAGGAGTGATTATAGCAGGAATACTCGTGCAATGGTTGGATTCCAATAAGCCATACCTTGTTATAGGGACTGTTGTTTTTGCACTCGTTATTCAAGGAGCAATTCGAATATTACGACTAGGACAGTAGAAAAACGTATGCTATTTTGAATAAAACGACATGATTCTATTTCGAACCAGAAAGTGCAGCTACGGCAAACTTGCTGCCCATTTCGCTTGCTTTTTTCAAGTCACTGACATAACCATTTTTGCCAGCGTTCTTTTTAGAGCTTCCTAGGTGAAAATATATGTCCTCTTGAGGAATAGTGTCAATACAATCCTTTGTGTCTATCGCTTCTTGGAAAATTGGAATAGCTTCCGCAAATTTTTCTTGTTCGAAAAGTACTCGACCGTAAAAATATAGTGCGTGCCTTTTCCATCCATAATTGGGGTCATCTTCTTTGAAATTACGCTTAGTGAAAAGCCTAAGATCGAACTCAGCTTTTTCATATTCTTCTACCTTGAAATGGCAATCGGCTTTCAATCTTCTCGCTTTCCAATAGATTGGCTGCAATGCTAGAGATTTTTTACAAACTAATTCGAGTTGGTCAACTGCTTCAGCAAAATCTCCTTTTAGTATATGCACCTTAGCCAATCCAAAATAAGCAAATGGATTGCTTGGATCTATTGAAATCGTCTTCTTGAAATCGCGGATTGCATCTGCATACTTCTTTAGCTTCAAGTTAACATTTCCTCTTCGTTCATATGCTTGAGCATGCTGATCATATTTCTCAATAGCTTTTGTTAATTGTGCAAAAGCCTCTTGTTGCATGTCATCCTCCTTACTGAGCTTTTTACCCTTTTGGTATAACTGCACAGCAACTTTGTCGCTCTTAGGTTCAATATCAGCGTAATTCAGAACTTTTCCGCTATCTGTTTGCCAAGCTTTTACAACTCCCATCATGGCAAACTGGGCACAATAATCTAATAGCGACACCGTGTTCTTGAATGTCTTTTCAAATGCTTGTCCAACAAATCTAGGAATATCAAGCGTGCGTTCCTCGTCGTTGAACACTTCGTCAGCTTCCTTGAAAAGAGAGTCTGATTTAAAGTAGTTCTCTAGACGATACTGATACATCTTCTTCGCCTTATCGTAACTCCTATGTGTACTAAAATCTAGTCTACCTTGAATTATAACTCTGTAAAGTGACATCTTTTAAAAAGGTATTTTATAAACAAATAATAATTGACGGATCGCTACCTTTTGAGGGTGCAAGAACCATTCCACAATCTTATGATTGCAGCTATTCAAAAATTAAAGAACTGAAGAGATTACTACAAATATACTTATTCCAACTCTAGATCAAGGAGTTAGTGCCAAGTATCAAAACATATATTTTATCGTAATTTATTTCCACACCTCGCAGCCTTCTGTGCAATTGGTACAGATATCAATTTGATCACGTCCCTTCAATAACGACGTTCGAAAGCTCTGATAGTTCTCATTTTGCCATATTTCTGAGAAACTTGCTTGTTTAAGATCTCCCAATCGATGATCCGCATCTTTGTCAAAACAACAAGGAACGACAAGTCCATCCCAAGTGATCACACACGAATGCCAAAGCTTCCAGCAGTGATTCACTAAAGCGTGCTTAACGTGATACTTTCCATCGGAACCCTTCGTATAGCGTGCATATTTCTCGTTGTCCGGTATCAAAGGATTTCCATTCTCATAATCATACACCTGTGCCGTCTTAAGCTTGACTTCATCAACACCGATTTCCTTGGCCAACTTGTAAATTTCTGGTATCTGATGTTCGTTGGGTTTGACAACCAAAAATTGAAAAATGATATGTGGAGTAGACAACTTCAGCTTCTTCTTCCAGCTTACTACATTTCTTGCTCCCTGCAGTACATGTTCCAACTTTCCCTCTTTTCTATACTGTTCATAAACTTCTTGAGTTGTACCGTCAACAGAAATAATCAGACGATTCAGGCCACTTTCAACTGTTCTTCTAGAGTTTTTATCATTCAGAAAATGCCCATTAGTTGAAGTGATCGTGTATATACCTTTGTCGGAGGCATACTGTGCCATATCTAGAAAGTCTGGATTGATATACGGTTCTCCTTGAAAGTAAAAGATCAAATACATCAGGTCCTTAGACAATTCATCCAATGACTTTCTAAAGAAATCTTTCTTGAGATTACCAGTTTCACGCGAAAAGGAACGTAATCCGCTGGGGCATTCTGGGCATCGTAAGTTACAGGCCGTCGTTGGTTCAAAAGAAATAGTAATTGGCTTCCCCCATTGAATCGGTTTGCCAATCCACTTAGTGATATAATAGGAGCTTAGAATTTTCACCGAATTCCATGCCCGCCTCACTGTCATTTTTCTAATGAAATTCCAAGAATCCTGTAGATGCATACGCTCAAATATAGTAAATCCAAAATCATCCATTTTGGCTTTAACCAAATCGCTATTCAAAAACTTCATGCAACTCGATTATATTTTCATATTTTCGCCAAAATTTATTACGCATGGCTGGTAAGGTAAAACCAATGTATAAGCGAATACTTTTGAAGTTGAGCGGGGAAACTTTAATGGGTTCCAAATCTTATGGAATCGATCCCGACAAACTCCATTACTACGCACAAGAAATTAAGAAAATTACAGACATAGGTGTTGAAGTCGCCATTGTAATCGGCGGAGGAAATATTTTTCGTGGCTTACAAGCTGGGGACTCAGGTATTGAGCGTGTAACTGGCGATTATATGGGAATGCTTGCTACATGTATTAACGGACTAGCACTTCAGAGCGGCCTTGAAAATCAAGGAGTTTACACACGTCTAGTAACAGCAATCGAAATGCGTGAAATCGCTGAACCATATATTCGACGTCGCGCTGTAAGGCACCTTGAAAAGGGTAGAGTCATCATATTTTCTGCAGGTACTGGCAGTCCATATTTCACAACCGATTCAGCAGCCGCATTGCGTGCCAATGAGATGAATGTCAATGTTTTGCTAAAAGGAACACGTGTTGACGGAATCTATACAGAAGACCCTGAGAAAAATCCTGAAGCAAGAAAGTACGATGCAATCTCATTTGCCGAAGTCATGGAGAAAAACTTAAGTGTGATGGACATGACAGCATTCACACTTTGCCACGAGAATCGACTACCAATAATTGTATTTGATATCAATAAACCAGGCAATTTACTTCAAACAGTTCTTGGTAACACAAAAGGTACTATTGTTCAATAAAGTCTTTTAGAAATGGAAGGATTAGCATCAGTGTATTATAATCTAGGTCTTGAGCACATTCTTGATATTAAAGGTTACGACCACATGCTATTCTTACTTGCACTGTGTATTCCATTTACTTTAAGGGATTGGAAAAAAGTATTGATTTTAGCCACCGCTTTTACGATTGGACACAGTGTTACACTTGCACTAAGCACACTAGATCTCGTCCGATTCCCTATGGACTGGATTGAATTTTTAATTCCAGTTACTATCCTATTAACAGCTAGGTATGATTTACTTCGTGGAACTTCAATCAACCGCAATTTACACTATGGAATGGCACTCTTTTTTGGGCTAATTCACGGAATGGGTTTCAGTAATTTTCTTAGAGGAAGTATGTTTCCAGGAGAAGAAAGCAATTTGGTCTGGCAGCTTTTGTATTTCAATTTAGGAATTGAGCTTGGGCAAGTATTTGTAGTGATCGTTTTCTTAATCATCTTGACTTTACTCAATCGATTTTTACGCAGTAAGGGAGAAGGGGCTTCCGCCCAAAAAACAAGTAAATCTTGGCTTAATATCGAATGGAATTACCGATCCATATTATCCTTAGCAGCGGGAGTATGGGCCTTACTTCTTTGTATCCAACGAATTCCTCTTTAGTTTTTTATTCAAATTGTTTCGAAACACAGCAATTGCTGTAATTCCTTGTCTATAAAGTTGCATAACGCCGCATATCATTTCTTGTATTATCCTTTAGTCAAGCTGATATGATTGCAGAATATATTCATCTAATAGTAACTAGATTAACTCGACTCTCGGCTTCTACACAAAAAAAGGTACAATCACTTTTCAGTAATTGCACCTTTAATATTTTATTCGATAATTTCCCGACTATCTTTTCTCTAGTCTCTCGTTCATTTCTTTCACCATCTCTCCAAACTTCTCTAGACTAACTTCTTCTTCTACAAGAGTGATATTGTCAGCAACGCTTTGAAGCACTTTCTCAGAGGCAGCTTCTTGATAAGCTTGTTTAAATTGCTTTTCGTCTTTCATTAAGTTATCTACTAAAGGCTCTATGTCCATATTTGGCATTTGCCCTCCAAAGTACTGAGATATCTGAACCTTGATTTTTGCTCTTACGTCTTCTGTCTTAACTTCAGCTTCATACTTTTCCTTTACCTGATCTGAGATCAAATCCCATTTCATATTGGTAATGAATGCATCAATTTCCGAATCAATCTGCTCAGCTGTAACTTCCTCGTTATTACGTATTAACCATGTACGAATGAAATCCTTTGGCATTTCCATCGGGTTTTCATCAATCAGTTTGTCCATGATATTACGGTGTAGGAAAGCTGTTGCTTGCCCTGCGTAGTATTCACTAATATTTTCTCTGATCTTTTCCTTTGCTTCTTCTTCCGTTGCAACAACGCCCTCTCCTAGATACTTGTCAAAAAACTCTTGATTTACTTCTGCTGGCTCGATTCTGTGAATCTCATTGATTTTTCCACGGAACATGCGACCGATCTCCTTTTCTTCATTCTCATCAAGATTAAGTAAGTACTTCTTAACGTAATCTTCCTTGCGATCTTTCTCTAGCTCGTAAATGTCGAAGTCAAATTCAAAATCTTTATCTTTTCCGAGAAGCTGTTCTTTATACTCTTCCTTCAGTGTATTGACAAGCACCTGGAATCCAGTTTCCCATCCTTTTTTTACAACGTTTCCTTTCTCGTCAATCTCATTTGCATGAATTGTAACTCGATCTTCATCGTTGATGTCCTTCTCCCCAGATACTTCAGTACCAAGGCGCTTACGTACCATTTCAAATTCCTTGTTGACTATTTCGTCATCAGCAACGATTTTGACATGATTTATTGAACTTTCTTTGTCAGCTCCTTGCAATGTAAAGTCAGGCTTCATTCCAACATCAAACGTGAAAGCATAATCCACCATGTTCTTAATGTTAAAATCGTATTGCTCCTGATCTTGAGAAATAATTGGCGATAGGATTACGCTCAACTCTTTTTCCTTGATAGCATCCCAAAGTTTCTCCTGTAGAATTTCATTGATTGATTCAGCAAGAATACCTTTTCCGTACATTTTCTCGATAACAGAGCGAGGAGTCTTTCCTTGGCGGAATCCCTTCATTTGCGCTTTACCTCGAACCTTTTTAAGCTCTTGCTCGTATTTCTCGATGTAATCTCCTTTCTCAAGGGTGATCTCGATAGATGCACTAAGTGGACCGTTTTCTTGATGTGATACTTTCATTTGTTGAAACGATTTAGTAAAGAGCCTTATATCGATAGAAAAGTAGGCTCAGAAAAGTGTATAAACAAAAAAACATAGCAAAATGCTATGTTCTATTTTTAAAAAAGAAGTGCGGGTGGAGGGAGTCGAACCCCCACGCCTCGCGGCACTAGATCCTAAGTCTAGCATGTCTACCAATTCCATCACACCCGCATTCACAATAACTAGTCAGCAAAAACATCGCACTACTAGCTACCTAATTCTTTCCCGCTTTTGGAAAAGTGACGCAAAGATAATACTTTCTTTTCGTGTCTGTCAATATTTTGCGTAACTTTTTTCATTATTGATATTGCTTCGAGCAACTCTTGATTTTGGACATCCGTAAGAAGTAGAAGAAAGTTAAGATTAAGAACTAGAAGTACTTATGAGTAATTTCATTTTACAACTATTTAAGATACATCAACTAGAATTAAGTACATACTTTTCTACCTCCAAAAAGCTGGTCTATATCAATCTTATTATTTTAAGAAGTTCAAGCACATGTCGTCAGGCAAATCTTCTCTTTATTTCAAGATTTCTGCGTGCGCTCACAAGCCACAATCCAGTCGATAGCCTCTTGGTAGAGATTTTCCATGTTACTTATATCTTGGCCCGCGTATCGAGCAAGATTGATTTTGCGAACCATTTCACACCACTGTTCCAATAAAGATGGGTCGAAATTTTCAGCATTCCAACGTTCTGTTATTTCCGCAATGGAATAAGAGCTAGTTCCGATTTCCAATTTATCCTCAACATAAATCTGAAGAGATTTCTCTAATGTTTCCCAATACTTACTCGTTTCTTGGTTGTCAAGAAGCTGTTTTGCTTCAGTTAGCTGTCGCTGAGCTACTAGCTTTGCTGCTTCTTCAGGAGTAATCTCCTCCTGCTCATCATTTCTTCCTTTCTTAAATAGAAAAAACACACCCAATCCTGCTGCAAGTAGTACAAGACCCCAAAACCAATACTTCTTGTAAAACGGCGTTTCTTCATCAGAACCAATTGCATTGAGATTTTTTTCTGTTGCGTCTGTTAGAGCTTCATCTGAACCTAAAACAACTATATCATTTATGGTTGCTGTGATTGTTTTATAAACTCCTTGACTTGGATCAAAAAAGCTGACTGGCACGTCGATCTGTGTAAAATCATTACGCTCCGGAATAATCAAGTACTGATATATTTTGGTGAAGATAATTTCACCATTTTCAATCTTTCGATTTTCATCAAGTAATTTAGGATCAAAAACTTGCAAACCTTCTTGACTCCATTTCGGTGCAAAAACTTGATCGCTTACTCCATCTCCTTTCAGAGTGATATTTATAAAATGCTCTGTTCCTACTTTCAACTGACGTGAATCAATTGCCGCAGTTACCGATATACTTCCTACATTTCCTGTGAACGAACTCGGCGCATCTGGAGGCAATGGCAGTACTGTTAAGTTAAATGGCGGCGTACTAACAACTTTGGATTCATAGTTTCTGATGCTAAAAAAACCGCGTCGTTTAGGGGCATTTGGATTTAAAATATCTACTTGAAAGTTGACATCAGGTATTTCTATTTCTCCAGATCTTAATGGAAATATTGCCAACCGAGAATTTTGAACTTGATTCAGCATTTTGCCCTGATACATCACTTGCTTTCTTGTCAACCTAGTACCATCTTTAACTTGATTTACTAAGAAACGATCTCTTGGAAAATCACCAACTAGCGCACTTCCTTTTATATCGAGTTGACCATAATACAAATAATGATCCAAATACACCTGTTGACCCACGTAAACAATGCTGTCACTGAATTCATCCTCCAGGAATATCATATTCCCTTGCATAGCATTCTCCTTACTCGCTTCAAGAACTTTGATCGTGAGAGAATTTGACCTTCTCTTCATGGTCCTCGTTGTCAGGGAAGCAGGTGCAATCTTATAGGTACCGGGTTTATCCTGTTTCAAGCGATAAGTATAGGTTTTACTTTCCGATCTTCGACCATTGACAATAGAAATACTACTACTAGTAAATGGTCCAGCAACTACTTGAAATGGATCGAAACTAGGTGGCGTAAATTCACCCCCGCCACCTTCGATGGTGAAACTCACATCAAAAGCTTGCCTTGCAAAAACATCTTGAGCTGACGAACGTGCTGAAATTGACTGAGCAATACTCATCGAGAGACAAGCAAACCAAAAACAACAGATCAAAAGGCTTAATTTCATAGTACAAATGTGCAAAAACTCTAAAGAATACCTGTTTTTATCAAACGTCAAGGAAATTAGATTTTTTTGATTTTGCGCTTACTACGTATTCGTCGCTCTTTTGCCTCATTACTCTCATAGCCAGCAATCACAACGATCTTAACAGGTTGATCCAATCTAGCACCGCACAACTCCTGTGGCAATTCATAAACACCTTCTTCGATCGGAGTTATAATGACTGAAAAGGAACTTTCAGCAGTACGCTTTCCATTAACGATACTTATACTTCGTGAAATTGAAGGGCCAGACACAACTAGAAAATTATCAAACTTAAGGTCATTGCCATTGCAAGACTTATCGACTCTATATTGTAACTGAACTGTCTCTTCCAAAGAAATTGTATCCTTATCCATTTCAATTGTAAGTGATTGGGCATAAGCCCCACTCATACACAAGCAAAATGTCACACATACTAGCAATTTGACATAGAAATACTTCATCATTACCATTTCTTTTTCTTTTCTGTATTATCTGATTTTGACTGTTTTCTCATTTTTTCTTGGACCTCTTGATCTTCCTTCTCAACCATCTTCAAGATGTTTTCTATCTCTTTCTGGTCGATCTCTTCTCTTTCTTCTTGTTTGGCTTCTTGCTCCTGCTGTTCTTGCTGATCTTGTTGTTGATTCTGCTGCTGCTCCTGATCTTGCTGATCTTCTTGCTCCTGTTGCTCTTGATCTTCTTGTTCCTGCTGTTCTTGCTGATCTTGTTGCTGCTGCTGTTGTTCTTCTTGTTTCTGCATCATATCAAGTGTGATCTGCGCAGTTGCCAAATTATGCATGGCAGGTTGGTTGGAGTTGTTATATCGAAGAGCTGATTTGTAATATTCAATCGCTTGTTCAAGATTCTCCTTGGTTAGATTTTCTTGATCCTGCATGAGTGTATTTCCCATATTGTAGAATGCAACAGATCTTGCTTCGTCATTTTCAGCATAGTTAATAGCTGATTCATAGGAAGCGATCGCATCGTCAGTCAGAGATTGCTTTTCTTTTGTTACTCCTAGATTATATATTGACTGAAAATCTGCTTCTACGTCTGCAGATTGCTTATACATGTCGCTAGATTGAGCATAATTTTCGGTGTCAAAATAAAAATCTCCTTCGATATTAAGCTTCTTCTTACTTTGAGCATGGCTATAGAAGGGGCTCAGGCCCAAAAGACAAACAAATACTCCAATCACAGTCGTTTTCATCAATTGTTTCGATGCTTTCATACCCTCTGTTTATCAATTTTTGATGTTCTATAATAACTCCATATCGGTTTTAGAAATTGCCATAAAACAAGGATGAGAAGTGGCAAAAGGAAGTACTGAAAAATAGAATCATAACTCGTAAATCTTGCTACTTCACTGACTTGTTTCTCCATCTGAGATACATTATTTGCAATTGCTTGATCTATATTTCGTTCTTTACTCAGATTAAACGCACTTGCTCCTGTATCGTTGGCAATTTCTCTTAGCATAGCTTCATTCACTCTCGATACAACTGGTTTTCCATCCTCGCCAAAAAGATAATTATCCCTACCTACTCCTGGCAAGTAAGCTCCTGCATCGGTACCGACTGCTACGGTAAATATGAATACATTTTCATCCTTAGCTCTTGATACCGCATCGTCGATTGCTTGTTCGTGATCCTCTCCATCACTGATTATTACGATACTCTTTCCTGTCTCCGTATCAGGATCAAACGACTCCATACTCAAATCAATAGCAGCAGCAATTGCCGTACCTTGCGTCGGAGCCATGTTGACATTGGCAGCTTGTATAAAATTGATTGCAGAAGATATATCGCTCGTCAAAGGCATAAACATATAAGCCTCTCCAGCAAACAGAATTAAGCCGACACGATTACCTTCCATTGCCTCAACGGTTTGCTGTGCTAAATTCTTAGCACGTGTCAGTCGATTTGGCTTCATATCATTTCCTAACATCGAATAAGATATATCAAGAGCAACGAATACATCACTGCTTTCAATTTCTACTTCTTGAGCTTCAGATGTGAATTGAGGATTACAAAGTGAAAAGACCGCCAAACAATAAACAATACCTACTACAGTAAACTGACTCCAACTTAGTTGGGGTACTCTCCCCGAAAGAAATCTTTCAGAACGTCTATTTTGGGCGAAAGCCTCCCATTCTCTTTTCTGACGATTCATAAACCACCAAAATACCCAAGCCAATAGCGGCAATGCTACCAAAAACAATAAATATTCTATATGTTCTAATCTAAACACCTTTCTATATAATCATTATGTTAAGTCGATATTGCGAAACCAGCTAATCGATAGCAAATAATAGCCCGCAAACAATGCCAAACTCCCCAATAAAAAAGGATGAAAGCGATCTTCTCTTCTCACTAAAGTTGTCGAATCAAAACTACTCTTCTCCAATTTATTGATCATATCATAAATTTCTTCCAGCTCCGTAACATTGGTAGCCCGAAAATAAGATCCGCCTGTATTGATAGCTATCTCCGTAAGTAATGCCTCATCAATTTCAACATCGTAATATCGATAGCTTGTTTTACCAAATGCAGTTGACGGCATAAGGGCTTTACCATTTGTTCCGACACCAATTGTGTACACCTTTACTCCGAGGGTGGAAGCCATATCAGCCGCCTCTAGCGGGTCAACAACTCCTGCGTTATTACTTCCGTCTGTGACCAGAATTACAATTTTACTCTTTGCATCCGAATCTTTCAATCGATTTATCGATGTTGATAGTCCCATCCCTATAGCCGTACCATCTTTGAGTAATCCATAACTAAGATCAGCTATAAATTGCTTCAGCACCTTGTGATCAAGAGTGGGCGGACTTGCGGTATATCCTTCTCCAGCAAAAACGGCCAATCCGATTCGATCTGCAGGTCGATCCTCAATAAAATCAGTGATCACTTTTTTGGCAACTGTAAGTCGATCTGGTTCAAAATCCTTGGCTAGCATACTTAGAGACAAGTCGATAGCCAACATGATATCTATACCTTCACTTGAGATCTTTTGTTTTTGAAACTTCTCTTGAGGTCTAGCCATCGCAAAAATCAAGAGGATAAATACCAGACTTTTCAACCATGGCATCGCTCTGAAAACTCGGGTTTTCCAATGTCTGAAAGAAAAGAACTCTGATTCAACATTTGGTAATCCCACAGAAAAGCCAGTTACATCATTTCGCCAATATCGCAAGAAAAAATACACAGGCAGTAAGCCTAGTAGAATGAACCACCAAGGATTTACAAATTCTATATTGGACCAATTTCCCATCATAGCGTTTCCTCTTCTTCTTCTTTGGTTTCTTGTACTAAATCAATCGCTTCGTCTACAAATTCATCAAACATATTTGCATCAGCTTGTGCTTTCGCAAATTTGATCAAATCAGAAACATTGAGTGTATTTTGTAACTTACCAATTTGCTGAGCTGAAAGAACTTCCTTTTTAAGAGCATCCGTGATCTCACTTGTAGTCATTTCAAGTGCTCGTACACCAAATCGATTCTCAATGTATTCTCTTATTATTTCGGTTAGTTCACTAACAAATGCCTTGTCCTTCCCTTCGTAGCTTTGAGTTGTAGATTTAAGATTTGATAACTTTTCCAAAGCAATGATATGAGCAGGAATAACAGGCTCTGGTTCTGGCAACTCTGGTTCAGGTTCTGGAATAACCCTTTCTTGTCTCTTCTTATACCATCTGAAACTGAAAATCAAAAGAATGACAAAGGCAAAAACACCTAGTATCCACCATACATACTCCTTGAGCAAATCAACAAATGTATAAGTGTCTCTTATTATCGATTCAGATGGAGCTAGTTGTTCCACTTGTCCGAGAAGAGGGTCTCTGACATAGATATAGCGAGGTCCTAACTCAAAAGATTGTCCATTCTTTAGGGTAACTTTTGGTCCAGGAATTCCAAGAATACAGAGTTCCCAAACTGTCCATTCGAAATTATTATAAAAACTTGGTGGGCTACTTTGATCATCTTTTTCCCACTTCAATTCTTCTGAATCAAAACGATAGTCATCCCCTTTGAAGTTACCCAAACTAAGATCAAAGTCTACATCGTATAACTGCGAGTCAACTAGGCTCCTGTGCTCTAGTTGATCAAGCGTGTCCCAATCAATCGTGACAATATCTTCTTCTGAGAACCCAGAGAATTCAAGTTTGATGTTGAATGATTCTCCGATATTAACACTGTCCACCTCAGAATACAGATAAGCAGTCTGTGCATTTATTGACTTGCCAACTACACTTAAGGCAAAAACAAAACATACTATCAAAATCTTCCTGATCATGATGTGCGCTTTTTGAAAAATCCAAGTAGTGCTTTGATGTAATCTTCTTCTGTAGAAAGTTGGACAAGATCACCTTTAATCTGACTGAAAATATCAATCAGTTTAGCGGTTCTTTCATCAAATTGTTGCCTATATGCTAGTCGATGGCTTGGCGAGCTAGTGTCAATTAGTTGTTTTGCTCCAGTTTCTTGGTCAAAGGTCTGGATTAACCCCATATTCGGCAATTCCCTTTCTGCTGGGTCAAAAACACGCAAACCGATAAGATCGTGCTTTCTTGAAATGATCTTAAGCGCATCTTCATACTGCGTGTCAATAAAGTCAGAAAGAAGAAAAACAGTCGCTCTCTTCTTTGTTACATTCGTCAGGTACTTTAAAGCAACTTCAATATTTGTTCCTTCCTTATCATTTTGTTGATCTACCAATTCCCTGATGATCCTCAAAATTTGCTTTTTTCCCTTTTTAGGAGGTATATAGTGTTCAATCTCGTCAGAAAATAAAATTGCACCTACTTTATCGTTGTTGTTAACCGCTGAAAAAGCTAATACAGCGCTGAGTTCTGTGATATAGTCAGACTTCAAATACTCATTTGTACCAAACAAGGAAGATTTACTACAATCAATTAAGAACATTATATTAAGCTCTCGCTCCTCTTCAAAAACCTTAATATGTGGAAAGTTTGTTCTAGCTGTCACATTCCAATCAATGTGACGAATATCGTCACCATAGCTGTACTCTCTAACTTCACTGAAAGACATTCCTCTTCCTTTAAAAGCACTGTGATACTCTCCCGAAAACAGGTGTTGTGAGATACCTCTAGTCTTAATCTCAATCTTTTTAACCTTCTTGATTATTTCACTAGCTTCCATTTCTATCTCCTCAGGTTTTTAAGTATGCTATATCTTCTAAAAGATCCTTTAAACTCTGTTAGTGGAATTTCGATTTGTTCATAACCATAAATTCTATCAAAATCATTGCTAACAATCAAATGATAGTCTGAAACTGTAAGGTTTACAAAGTCATCCACATTTAGCGTAGGATTCATTTCTTTGCCGATTCCCTTCCATGAGTCAATCTCTTGTTGGACCATATTATTTAAATAATCCTTTGCATTGAAATCTTTTTTAAATTCATCAAGGATTGCAATCGACTCACCGTCTGTCAGATTATAAGTGAATGGTATGACCTCTTGCCCATTACTCCACGAATTACTGAAAACAATACGTCCACTTACTATTTCATCAGTAAGTAAATCAATTTCAGTCCAACCAAGCCATTTATACTTGAAATGCATCTCGGCTGGGGACAATTCCTGAAGTTTGACTGCTTCGTTGACTATCTTTCGAGTCCTCTGCTTTCTCGCTTCGACAATTTCTTCTATCCAAGTATTGAAGTTCTGATCGTTGAGAACTGGAAAGTCTACGTCATAAATAAAATGATCATCTGCGTAAGCAATCTTCCTAAATATCCCTTCATTTTCCAATGAAAAGTATGACACCTCATCCCCCAAAGAACGTTTAAGATTCCTTCCAATCTCTTCAAAAACAAACTGTTCTTCCCCAATTTGTAGTTCAAACCGCAACGGTTTAACTTCTTTTGAATCTACACGCTGCTTCCACCTTTCAGTTTGATTTCCATAGTGAACAAGTATCTGTTGCTCGTTCAGAATTTCAATAAGATAGTTTTCGTGCTTGGAGTCTTTCCCAATTCGATTCAAGCCTGAAAATTTCTTTACAAAAGGCTTACAAACCGAAGAAGGGTAATCTGAATATGAACCTAGTTTTAGTTTAAATGGCAGAACATCAGAATAATCCAGATTGTACCAACTAGCTATCCTAGATGCATCTGCTTCTGCTTCTCGAAAATCACTTAGAATAAAAGATCCTACAATCTCATTTTCGTTATTATGTTCCGAGAGAACATAGTCTTCATTCACGACTTCACCTTCAAGCAAAAACTTCTCTCCTGAACTAATTAACCTATAATAGCCATTTACCTCTCCATCTCGCTCTCCAATAAAAAATTCAACGGGTTGACTTTCAAACATCAATCCTTTCCATACTTGTACTGGAATAAAGGCATTTGGCTTAGAGAACATATCGCGTACCTCAAGATACTCCGCTTGCGCAAAAACGACTGAGGGGATAAAAAGCAATAAGCTTAATATGTACTTTAGAATTCGCATTATGGAACTTGGACCGCATTCAAGATTTGATCGATAATATCCTCCTGAGTAATATTCTCTGCCTCTGCTTCGTAAGATATACCAATTCTATGACGCAAAATTTCTTTAGAAATAGAACGGATATCTTCCGGTATTACAAAAGCTCGTCTATTTAGAAAGGCAAGGGCTTTGGAAGCTTTGGCCAGATTAATGGTCGCTCTTGGTGACCCTCCAAATTCGATTAATGGCTTTATAGAGTCGAGACCATATTTTTCTGGATATCTAGTCGCAAAAACAATATCCAAAATATAGTTTTCAATCTTTTCATCCATGTAAATCTTCCGTACAGATTCTTTCGCTTTGGAGACCACGTCTTTTGTCACAACAGCTTGTACTTTTCGTGAAAAGCTATTGTCTAAACTTCTTTGCATAACTAATCGCTCATCCTCTAAACTTGGATAGTCTATTTTAATTTTAAGCATGAAGCGATCGGCTTGTGCTTCGGGAAGCGGATATGTTCCTTCTTGATCGATCGGATTCTGCGTTGCGAGAACTAGGAAAGGCTTCTCCAATTGAAAGGTTTCTTTTCCTATTGTAACTTGCTTTTCCTGCATAGATTCAAGTAAAGCACTTTGAACTTTTGCAGGTGCTCTATTTATTTCGTCAGCGAGAATAAAGTTGGCGAAGATAGGCCCTTTCTGAACTGAGAATTGATTAGTTGCGGGATTAAATATCATCGTACCGATAATATCAGAAGGAAGTAAGTCAGGTGTGAACTGGATTCGCTGAAAACTAGCATCAATCGCTTTTGACAATGTATTAACAGCTAGTGTTTTTGCAAGTCCAGGAAGTCCCTCTAGCAAAATATGCCCGTCGGCCAATAAACCGATTAAGAGCTTGTCAATCATGTTGGTCTGCCCAACAACAAGCTGTGAAGTTTCTTCTCTAATATCATCTACAAAAGCACTATCAATCTGTATTTGCTGACTTAGTGCTTCTATGTCCAATGATGCCTTCATAATATTTAAATTATCAGTTTGTTTTATAAAAAATAATTAGATACTAAGGTGAAAGATTGACGTTGATTATTTAGTTCAAAAGTATATCCTTACCTACCGTCTCCAAAAACAAAAACAGAATTATCTCAACTCGTATTTTAACAACTCGTGATATTCTGTTTTTATACCTTTCTCGGGTATTAATTGATAGACTAGCTATCTTATTTTCTTTAGCAATGTTATTGGTTTACACTCCCAACATTGCCATGAACTGCAAGTTTACTATTTTTCTTAGCTCTGTTGGAATTTCAACAAGATATTTTAACGATAGATTAACGCTCATCGAGCATTAGCGATTGATCTTTATTCAGGTTCAAATCCTAAAATAATATTGAACTGTCCATAATCTGTGAATGATGCGCCAGTCTCCAAATCTTTATCGAAACCAATACCATAATCAAATCCCATCAAACCGAACATTGGAAGGAATACTCTCAAACCAACTCCAGCACTTCGTTGGAGATCAAAAGGATTGTAATCACTAAAGCGATCCCAAGCATTAGCTGCTTGTGCAAATGTGTGGAGGTAAATCGTCGAATTTGGATTTGTAGAAATAGGATAACGCAATTCAAGGGTGAATTTATTCCAAATCGAAGCACCATCTATATTTCTCTGATTTACTTCCAATTCTTCTACTTCATATCCTCTTAATGACACAATATCTTTTCCGTTGATACCTTGATTCTGATTATTCAATCCACTACCGCCCATCTCTGTTCTTTCAAAAGGCACAAGTCCAATTTCATCTCGGTAGTAACCCATGAAACCTACTTTAGCTTGAGTCATTAAGACTAACTTATCAACCAAATTGAAGTACCATTCCGAATCAAAACGCCATTTGTGATATTCGAGAAATTTGAACTTATTTCCTTGTTCGATATTAGAGATAAAGAAGTTTTCTTCGCCTTCGCTCATAGGATCTCCAGCTCCCCGAACTTTGTTTTCGTTTTCAATTGCGCTCTGGCGGTCAGCAGCTGACAACTCAAAGGCATCAAGATCTCTAGAGAAGTAGTATGGCGTTAACTGAACTGCTAAACTCATCTTACTTCCAGATCTTGGAAATATAGGTTCATTCACAGAACTTCTTGTGATCGCTAGTTTAGTACTAATATTATAAAACTGTCCCGTGCTAATAGAGAATCCACGATTCGCAAAATCTTCCATAGTGATTCGCTCTAAGTTTAGCGTTCCATAAAATGAAAAGAAATCATCTGGCCACTTTAACTGAGTACCTAATCCAACAAATCCTCTTGTGATATCAAGTGAGCCATTACCTATTGAAGAATAATCAAAAGCTGAGTTTACTAATCCAGCTGTTAACGAAGTTGGTCTTTTTCCTCCTAGCCATGGCTCAGTGAAAGATGCATTAAATGATCTCCAAAACCTAGAGTTTGACTGTGCACGGAGACTTAATTTTTGTCCATCCCCTTGAGGAAAAGGATTCCAAGTCTCTCTTTTGTTTATATTCTGAAGAGAGAAATTATTAAACGTTACACCTAGTGTACCAATCAGTCCATTAAATCCACCATAACCAGCAGAAAGCTCTAATTGATCAGAAGGTTTTTCCTCAACTGTGTACTCAATATCTACTGTTCCACGAGTTGGATTAACTGGTGTTTGAATATCTAGTGACTCAGGATTAAAGTATCCTAAATTAATGATTTGTCTTTGTGATCTAATAATGTCAGATCTTGAGAATTTCTTCCCTGGTCTTGTTCTTATTTCACGACGGATGACATTCTCATTAGTACGATCATTACCCTTAATGATGACTCGATCAATTGATACTTGAGGTCCTTCGGTAATTCTAATTTCAATATCAATGCTATCTCCTTCGATCGCCTTCTCAACAGGATCGACACGAAACATCAGATATCCGTCATCCATATAAAGAGAAGATACGTCTCGACCGTCTAAGCTGAATGTCAAACGCTTTTCAAGCAGATCTTTGTTGTAAACATCACCTTTTTCAATACCAAGGACTCGTTCTAAATATTCTTGATCATATATAGAATTTCCTTTCCAGCTGATGTCTCTGAAGAAAAACTTATTCCCTTCATCAACAAATACCTTTATATGTATTTTGCCTTTCTCATCTCGCCAAACAGAATCGCCCTCAATTTTTGCATCTCTAAAACCAATATTATTGTAGTAATTTATGATAGCATTCTTATCTGTATCAAAATCTTCTTGAATGAACTTTGACTTTTTAAGAATATTCAATTGAGTTTTGGTGTCAGCTAGTTTTCTGCGCAATCGCCAATCTTTGGCATTGTCATTTCCTACAAAATCGATCTCCTTAATCTTAACTCTTTTCTTACGATCAACTTCAAATCTTAGTTGAACCGCATTTGACTTCGATGTATCAGGCATTTCGACTACACGGACTTCAGTATCTTGAAATCCTTTCTCGTAATAAAAATCAAGTAACTTTGTCCGAGCCAATTGCTTCATATCTTCGGTGACAATACCACCTTTCACCACAACATTTTCTAATATTTCATTTAAATCATCATGCTTAGACTTCTTTACCCCTTGATAACTAAACTTGGTTAATGTAGGTCTTTCGACCAACCTGATCTCCAAGAAAGCTACTTCGCCGATTGTTCTATCCAGAATAATCTCTATATCAGAAAAAAGCTGAAGTCTCAATAACTGCCGAATAGCCGAAGGAATCTCTTGTCCTGGAATCTTGATCTTCTTTCCGACTCTCAAGCCAGAAACTGCGATTATAGCTTTGGAGTCACGGTACTTTAAACCTGTAACCTTAATACCACCTATTTCATAATCTTTTACAGTTTCGTAATCGACTATTTCAAGGCTATCCATTTGGGCGAAAGCCCCTTGATAAGAAACACCTAGGATGATGCAAAAACAAAGCAGTATATTAAAAATTCTATTCATTCGTTTCTTCTATTCTTTATTCACATTTGACTTAACGACAAAATTTCGAACTGTGTTGCTTGTCAATTCATAATTGGTCACTAGTCTTTCCAAAACGTCGTTCCCGTTGCTGAAAATCTATAATAGCCTTGTAAAAGTCCTCCTCCCGGAAGTCGGGCCAATAAATATCAACAAAATACAGCTCGCTGTAAGCAATCTGCCAAAGTAAATAATTACTAATTCTATATTCTCCAGATGTACGTATGAGTAGCTCTGGATCTGGGATTCCTGCTGTTGCTAAATGCTCTGAAAATACTTGATCAGACACTTCACTAGGACTCAGGACTCCTGCTTTAACCTTCTCAGCTATTGCCTTCGTGGCTTGGATAATCTCCCATCTTCCGCTGTAGTTAAGAGCAAGATTAAGAGTCATTCTATCATTGTTCTTAGTCTTCTCTACGCCCTCTAGGAGGGTATCATATGTTCTACTAGGCAATTGAGACAGATCTCCTATAGCAGTTAATTTTATGTTATTTTTGTTTAGAGTATTGATTTCAACTTTCAAAGTCTCAACTAAAAGACTCATTAATGCATTTACTTCTAATCTTGGACGATTCCAATTCTCTGTAGAAAATGCATATAGTGTAAGGTAAGAAACTCCCAAATTAGCAGCTACTTCAGTTATTTCTCTCACCGCCTTAACCCCATTACGGTGACCGAAAACACGGGGTTTACCGTACTTTTTTGCCCACCGACCATTGCCATCCATAATAATAGCAATGTGTGGAGGAATAACATCAAGATTGATCTGTGTTTTCAGATCCATGTTCTTACAGTTAAAATTTGGCTGCAAAAGTAGCAAAAAGTTGCAAGTAGCATGAGATAAAACCTTTCTATCTCATTCAAGTAGAAGACATAGTGATTCTTCAAAGTAATTTTAATGATGCAATCAAGATCAAAATCGTTTGACAATCATTAGAATCGATTATTTAATTTCTGCTTCAAAAATTTCTTCACTAATCGATGGTCATAAAACATTTGCCATACTAGGATGAATACAGTTTAAGTATGGATTGCTATTTTTGATAACTTAATTCGAGTATTCCCCTGAAAGCAAAATCAAGCAAAAATTTTTTTGACCTTTAAACTTGAAAATACGGTAACATGCGTAGAGTATTTAATAAATTCATAAGCCTCTACCTCGAAAGAAGGTATAAGCAGATTGAATACTTCATGCTTCATCCAATTAAAGTACAAGAGCGCTTGTTTCGTGTACTCATTGATCAAGGACTAGAAACTAGCTATGGAAGAAGTCATGGAATAGATCGCGTTCAAGATCAAAGTGATTATGCAAAAATGATTCCTCTAGCAACTTACGATCAGCTTAAACCTCATATTGATCGAATGATGCACGGGGAGGCGGATGTGTTGTGGCCTGGGAAAATCAATTGGTTCTCAAAATCTTCGGGTACTACATCCGATAAAAGTAAATTCATACCCGTTTCCCAGACAAATCTCAAAAATGGACATTTCAAGGGAAGCTGGGATGTCGTCACACTATTGTATCACAATAAGCCTGAAAGTCAAATATTTGCTGAAAAAAATCTAGTGATGGGTGGTGCATTAAGTAAATTTACAGCTCATCCAGAGACAACGTATGGAGACATTTCAGCTATTATGCTTGAAAATATGCCAGCAATAGGCCGGCCATTTTACACTCCTGATTTTGAGACCGCACTTCTTCCTAATTGGGATGAAAAGATAGAGCGAATGGTCAAAATCTGTACGAAAGAAAATATTACAATGTTCGGAGGAGTACCTACATGGACTATCGTACTTTTTCGAAAAATTTTGGAATATACAGGTAAATCAAATATTTTGGAGGTTTGGCCAAATGTTCAAACCTATGTGCATGGTGGAGTTGCTTTTGGGCCATATCGTGAACAGTTCAAGAAATTTATTCCAACGGATGATTTCAACTACGTAGAAGTTTACAATGCATCGGAGGGATACTTTGCTATTCAAGATGACTTGGGAGTAAATGATATGCTTTTGCTATTGGATAATGGCAATTATTATGAGTTTATACCAATGAGTAACTTCAACGATGACAATCCAAAGGCAATTTCTTTGTCAGATGTGAAAACAGGCATAAACTATGCACTCGTCGTAACAACTACAAGTGGTTTATGGCGATATCAACCTGGAGATACCATTATATTTACTTCTACCGATCCATATAAAATCCGAATTACAGGTAGAACAAAACATTTTATTAACGTTTTTGGAGAAGAAATTATGGTCTCTAATACTGATAAAGCGCTAATGTTAGCTTGTCAGGAGAGTGGAGCAACAGTTGCTGACTATATGGTCGCTCCCGTCTTTATAGAAGGTGACGAAGGTAAGGGTGGTCATGAATGGGCCATCGAGTTTGTACAAAACCCTCCAGATCTAGAAGTTTTTGCCAAAAGATTAGATCTTCATCTTCAAAGTGTGAACTCTGACTATGAAGCCAAGCGTTATAAAGACATGGCGCTCCTTCAAATAAAAGTAAACGCTGTGCCAAGCGGTACATTTCAAAAGTGGATGCGACAAAGAGGTAAAGTTGGAGGACAAAACAAAGTCCCAAGACTTTCCAATGAGCGAAAATATCTTGAACAAATACTCACAATGACATGATAGAACTCGAAAACCCAGATGTAGACCTTCTCATACCTGAGTCTTCAATCGATGATGAAAAGATGGTTGAGATTCTAGCGGAAAGAGTTCAAGCCTATTTGGACTACAATATTGGACTGCTCATGAGTTACCTATATCGACTTGACGTATCAGAGAAATCAATCAAGGACGCTCTACTAAATGCTGAAGAAGATGCTGGACATATAGCTATCGCTCGTTTAATATGGAAAAGACAAAGGCAGCGATTAAAAACCAAAAATGAATACAAGATTGATCAGAATATTGACGAAGATTTAGCTTGGTAATATTCAAAGATGATTAAAACTAGAGGTATTGTTTTGAGGAATATGAAGTATCGAGAAAGCTCAATGATTCTTGATATTTATACAGAAGAGCTAGGTCTACGATCCTACCTAGTCAATGGTGTCAGATCATCCAAATCAAAAAAATCAGCGAACATACTACAGCCAATGTCTCAGCTTGATCTGATCGTCTATGACACCAAAGGTGCAGGCCAACTTAATCGTATTTCAGAGTTTAAACTAGACCATTTCTATCGGAAGATACCCTTTGATGTTGTTCGAGGGATGATTGGTCAATGCATGATTGAAATTTTACGTAAAACAGTAAAAGATGTTGAAGCAAATCCTGTAATGTATCGATTTATCCAATCTTGGTTCAGATTTCTCGACTCTACAACTGAATCCGTAAAAAACATCCTTATTGTGTTTATGGTCGAACTTACATCAATGGTTGGCTTTGCTTTTGATTTGGAAAAAGGAAAGGACGACTATTTTGATCTGCAAGAAGGCGTATTCACAGCTGAAATCCCGTTACATTTATATTATCTTGACCCTCAACTTTCGGAGTACCTTTATCAAGCGGTACACCTTGCCAAATCTGAGTGCCATGAATTAAATATACCCAACAAGCACCGATCTATTCTGATTGATCAACTTGTGATTTTCTATAGACTACATGTTCCATCCTTCGGCGAATTAAGTACCTTAGATATTTTAAGAGGCATTCTTTCATAAGATTATACTTGATAACGGTTGTAAGATTGTAATTTTGTGAAAATGTTGATCTAAAATGCAATGTCGAGAAATATTAGACTGATTAATCCAACATTTGGCCATACGACAGAGTCTTATGTTTCACCACTTTGATCGAAACTATTAAACCTTCTATGCTTAAACACTGCAAGCACTTCCTCATTTTGTTGACCCTAAACATACTGGCATTCTTACCATGCGTGAACGCACAATTCTATATTGAAAAACTAGATGAAAAGATAAATACAGAGGAATTTGACGAATTAGGTCCAGCACTTGATGTCAGTGGGCAAACCATGTATTTTACGCGTGTCGCTTCTCCAGACTTTATCCAAAAATTTGGAGACAATCTCGAAAGTAAAAATGACACGACTTTAGCTAATATATTTAGTGAAATTGCAGGTAAACAAATTGACGACATTTCAACTTCAGACTATAATCAAGACATCTGGGTTGCAACTTTGAGTGGTCAAGGAATGACAGAAAATCTTAGGCACCCAGACTATCCAGTCAACAATGTTTATCCAAACTCAGTTTGTTCAACCTATCCTGAGGAAAATGCAATCATTGTAATTAACCAATTTCCAGTGGACGGTAATATCCTTGAGGGTTTCTCTAAGATATTAATCACCGAAGAAGAGGAATATCAACAACCTATACCATTATCCATTTTCGATTATGAAGACACTGGAACAAGTGTAAACTTGTGCATGAGTCAAGATGGGCAGCACCTTTTCATATCTTTGAAGCGAGAAGATTCCCAAGGTCACAATGACCTTTACGTTTCTCTTAAGATCGCTAAAAATCTATGGTCCAAACCAGAAAGAATAGAAGGCATTAATTCTGAATTCAACGAAAGTTCACCCTTTATCACACCTGACAAAAAAGTGTTATATTTCTCCAGTAATCGACCGGGAGGCATAGGAAAGCATGATTTATATTTCTGCAATAGACTAGACTACAGTTATAAAAAATGGTCAGAACCTCAGATACTTGAGTATCCTATCAATACAGAGCATGATGAATTCCTGGCATTTCTAACTCAAAATGAAAAGTATCTTTATTTCAGCTCCAATCGAGATGGCAGTAGTGATATCTTCAGAGTTGATCTAGAACGTCCAAAATTTCTGCCAGAAGACCTAACAATCAAACTTAAAATTATTAATGCAGAAACATTTGAAATCACTAGAGGAGAAATCCAATGGAAAACCAAATATGAAGACGATTTTGAGGGATTTTTCAGAACTTATTCCGGAGAATTCGACATGACCCTAAGAAAAAACCAACCTTATCTTTTTCAGGTAGATAAACGTGGGTTTACAAGTGAGCAAGTAGAAATAGATCCCTGGAGTCTTGTTTCACAAAGTATTACTCAAAAAGAAATTGAAATATACGTACATCCAGGTAAAAAAATCAAAGAGAAAAAAGAGTATCCTTTCCCTTTCGGAAAGCAGCGAAGATTCACACTAGACGAGATTTACTTCCAAAAAGGATCGGATATTGTCCAACCAAAATCGATACCTGAAATAGATCGGTTATTTAAGGTTCTTGATGAGCATAAGAATATAAGTATCCAAATTGAAGGTCATACTGATAATGTGGGAGATAAACAGGCATTGATTGATCTTTCATTAAAGAGAGCAAAAGCCATTGGTGCTTATTTAGTGGCTAAAGGAATTGACAAAAAACGAATTAAAGTCAAAGGATACGGTGACACTCTAGCGCTGAATGCAAATACAACAGAACAGGAAAGAGAAAAAAATCGAAGAGTGGGAATAAGGATAATCAAGGAATGATGGAAGTATTGAAAGAAGGTGGAAATAAGAACCTAAGTTGGGGTCGTAAAACACTTGCAGCCCTTTCACATCTTCTGTCAATCGTTTTTCACCCCATCTTTCTTATCAGTTATTTCTTTGTTTTTTTATACACCATCAACCCCTATATTTTCGCAGTTCAAACTGACAAGGATCTAGGAATTGTTATAATTTATGTTGTAATTATCTCGATAATCTTCCCAGCAATTCCGCTGGTGATGATGTACTTTCTAGGTCTTTCTGAAAGTATTCAACTGAAAGAAAGAAGTGAACGTACAATACCACTTGCATTGACAGGTATATTCTACTTGTGGCTATATATCAACATGCTCAACAACAGTGCGATACCTATGATGTACAGCAGTTTCTTACTGGGTTCAACTATCACACTATTTGGCTGTTTCTTTATCAATCTTTTCACGAAAATTAGTTTGCATGCAGCTGGTATTGGTGGCTTTATGGCTGCTGTTTTTATCGCTGTTAATTACTTTTCGTATGAATACTCATACATAAGTTTATTAGGAACAATAAATTTACAAATCAAGAGTATTCTATTTTCAATTTTAGCAATTGCAATAGCAGGGATGGTAGGAACTGCACGATTAATTCTAGGTGCACATAAAAGTGAAGACCTTTATGGGGGTTATCTACTCGGTATAATCTCACAAATTATTGCTATGCGAGTTTTACTATTTTAAACAAGAGTCAAGATATACAAAATAAAAAATGAAAGAACTACAACAAACGATCGAACTAGCCTGGGAAAATAGAGCAAAACTAAAAGAGGCTGAAACGAAAAAGGCTATCGAAGACGTTATCGAAAAGCTAGATAAAGGTGAATTACGAGTTGCCGAACCGATAGATGGTAGCTGGCAAGTTCATGAATGGATTAAGAAGGCAGTTATTCTTTATTTCCCAATCTGTAAAATGGAAACTATCGAAGTTGGGCCCTTTGAATTTCATGATAAAATTCCTCTCAAGACAGATTTCTCATCACAAGGTGTGAGAGTAGTACCACATGCAATTGCACGTCATGGTTCATTTCTGGAACCTAATACAATCATGATGCCTAGCTACGTAAATATTGGTGCATATGTTGGCGAAGGAACGATGGTTGACACTTGGGCTACTGTCGGTTCGTGCGCTCAAATTGGAAAAAATGTGCACCTTTCAGGAGGAGTTGGAATAGGTGGCGTTCTTGAACCTTTACAAGCAACTCCAACTATTATTGAAGATAATTGCTTCATTGGCTCACGTGCAATAATTGTTGAGGGAGTAGTTGTTGAAAAAGAGGCTGTGATCGCAGCAAACGTTGTACTGACGCAATCCACTCACATCATTGACGTAAGTGGAGCAGAACCTGTCGAGTATAAAGGTAGGATTCCAGAACGTTCCGTTGTAATACCAGGAAGCTACACAAAAAAGTTTCCTGCAGGTTCTTATCAAGTTGCTTGTGCGCTCATTATAGGTAAACGCAAAGAGTCCACGGATAAGAAAGTAAGTCTAAATGATGCTCTACGTACACATAATATGTCCGTCTAGTTATGACTAGCTCTATAAGCTAGAAAAAATGAATTGTTTTTATACTTTTACATGTAGTCCTTAGCAAAATATAGGTGGTTTGATATTCTATTTTTACTAAAGACTTTCCAGATAGTTAATATAAGAATGAAACATAACAGCTACCTAATTTTTGCTTGCATATTATTATGCATGAGCATGAGTTTTGTTGGTCAAGCCCAAAAGGAGCTGTACTCTAGTGGACTTAGACATTTCGAAGCCAAACAATACAATAAAGCACTAGAATACTTCTATGCTGACAAATATGGGGCCGGTAACAAAGATCTGCTTATTCGTCGAGTTATTTCCAATTACAAAATGGGTAAGCTTGATACAGCCAAAAAAGACGTTTCAACCTTACTTGCTTTTGATGCTGTACCTGATGAAATATATCTATACATCGGTAAGATATTTCACGCGGAAGGCAATTACAGAAAAGCTGTAGAAAATTACAAGGTATATTTGCGCAAACTCTCTTCCAAAAGTGATCAAAGGAAAGACATAATTCATTTAGTCAAACAATGTGGTGAAGCGCTCAAGATCAAACATCAAAAACCAAAAGCATTTGTAGACAATTATGGTGAGGAGCTAAATACCATTTACGATGAATTTAGTATGATTCAAAGCCCCAATTTTGAAAATAAGTACTATTTCACATCGGCAAGAGAATCAAGTACAGGAGGAAGAAGAAATAGAAAGGGACAGAAGGATAATATCTATGGCTCTTTTAACTCAGACATGTATGCGATCGAATTGGTAGACGGCAAGTGGATGGAGGCAGAGAAACTAAACCCATTCATCAATACTAGTAGAGATGAAATTGCCCTAGGATTTTCATCTGACGGAGGCGTGCTATACTACATGAAAGGACCAGATTATAGTAAGGGAACAATATATCTAGATAGCTTTGCAATCAAACAGGAAAATACACTTTCAGAAAGTAGATTTGAATCAAGTATTAGAGCAGAAATAGGGGATGTGTATCTTCAAGTTTTTACAGAAGATATCATCGTGTTTTCAAGCAATCGACCTGGAGGATTCGGCGGTTACGATATTTATATGAGTTTCAAGGAAAATGGTAAATGGTCAAAAGCTATTAATCTTGGACCGAAAATCAACTCAAGGTGTGACGAAGTATCTCCTTTTTTAACCAATGACGGACTTTCAGTTTACTTCAGTTCCAATCGAATCAAATCTATAGGTGGCTTCGATGTCTTTCAATCTGATTACGACCTGCGAAATAAGTCTTGGACGATTCCAACCAATTTGGGAGAACCCATAAACTCATCATGCGATGATCTCTATTTCTACGTCGCTGAAAACGGATTTACAGCAAATTTAACTTCGGACCGAAAACCCGGTTACGGAGGTTACGATCTTTTTGCAGTGTATTTTAAAGATCAAGAAAAACATCAATTAATCAAAGCAACTAATATTGCCTTTCTTGAAGAGATTGATTTCTTTCCGGAGCAGCTTGCAAATAATGCAAAAAACAATCGTTCAACTACCTCTCAAAGAGGTAAAGAGAAAGCGATGAAAAAGAAGAGAAGACGTAAAAAGAAACGAAGATCAAAAGATGACTATGTTCAAGCAAAGCCGATTAAACCTAAAAATGACCAAGAAAACCTTGCGAAAGAATCAATTTCTTACACATCAAATGAAACTTCAACTTCTGACAAGATAGATGAGTACACCATCAATCCTTTATTCTACACATCTGATGAAAAAATACTATCTCCTGCCAATAAGAGAGAAGTAGACTTAATTCATCAATTACTTTCAACGTATCCAAGTTTAGATCTTACTATCAAGTCTCATACTATTGAGGATGGATTGGAAGCGTATGACCTATACTTTTCAATTAAACGAGCAGAAAAAATTGCCAAGTATCTAACTGAAAAAGGGATTTCACAAAATCGTATTTCTCTAAAGGGTTACGGTTCAAATTATCCAATAACAAAAATACAGACAGGAGGCGAACCTAGTAAAATAGCATTGAAGCTTAATAGTCGGATAGAGTTTCAAATAACAATGAGTAAACAAGCGCCAGTAGAGATTACTGTGATAGAGCCATACATCATAGAATATTTACGAGATCCTAGATGGGAAATATTGAAAAAAATAGAGAAAGGATTATCATATAGAGTGCAAATAGCTAGCGTCACAAAAATGTATCATAACCAAGCCCTTCTTATTTACTCAGAATCTATGATAGAAAAAAACACTGACTCTGAAAACTACAGATATACCCTAGGACTTTTTGAAAGTCATTCAGATGCCATAGTCTTGGTTAAAGACTTAGCAAATTATAAAATTAATGGCGCATTTATTGTGCCTTATGTCGATGGTCAGCGTATTCCAAAAGAGCGATTTGTCGAATACGCAAAAAAATATCCAGACCTTCTCAACTTTATACAGTACAATGGATAATACCAACCAAAAACAAATGGGAACAATAAAATTCTTCAAAGAGAGCGTCAAGAATCTTAAAACAGTAGGCACTATCACGAGAAGTTCAAAATACTTGTGCCAAGGAATGATTAAACCTGTTGACTTTGATAAGGCAAAAGTCATCGTAGAATTGGGTGCTGGTGACGGTGTTGTCACACAGCATATTTTATCTAAAATGCGTTCCGATGCTATACTTCTAGCTTTTGAACTTAATTCGAAGTTTTGCGATAATATGAGAGAGATTAAGGATGATAGACTAGTCGTCATCGAAGACGATGCACTGAAAGTTGAATCCTATCTAGAGCACCATGGCCATAAAGAAGCTGACTATATTATATCAGCACTTCCCTTTACTATTTTCCCTGAAGAATTATCCTACAAGATTATTCGTAAGTGTAAACAGATTCTCAACCCAGCAGGTCTTTTTGTTCAAATTCACTACAGCCTTATTCCAAAAAAACTATACATGAATGTTTTCGGTAATGTAAAGCTGAATTTTGTTGCTTTCAATGTACCACCTGCTTGGGTAATGGTTTGCCGGAAAGAAGTCAAGCAATAATTGACTAACTATCTAACCTGAGAGTCTACTAATTGTAATCCTACGATTTCCTGAAGAAATGAGCTCGTCTCTGCAATCAACTCTTCAGTGACAGGACTAGGAATCGCGTGAGAAGTCATCACATGCCTGCCATTAGGAAAAGCTATCTGGCGCTTCTGATTATCTGGCGTCTGAATCATGTTATAAAAATCTAACATCCGCTCAACGGATACAATAGGATCTTTCTCTTGTTCATTTTTGTAATAATATACCATAAAGGTCGGCTGTCTAATTTCGTCAAATACTTCCGGAGTCATTGTATTCTGAATCATCGATTTCAAAGCCAACAATCCATTTACATGGTATACTCCGTACCAATATTTGGCCTGTTCTTCGGAATATGATATTCGATTATACGAACCACCCATCACTAGCTTAATCATTTGCCTTCCCCACGGCCATAACAACAACTCATCAGATTCCCCTTCAATGTCAATATTTGGTGAAAAATGCAACATTGCAGCAATTTCAGGATCTCCAGCCGCAAGATAAATACCAGAAGTAGAACCAGTAGAACACATCATCAATATAACACTGTCGCCAAGAGCCTTACCAACTTCAATTGCAAATTCAGTAGAGCTTATCAACTTTTGCGGTGTTAAGTTCTTAAAAGCATTCGTATCCCTAAGTCCATGTCCATCAAGTCTAGACAAGTATAGATTACATCCAAATTGCTTTGCAATAGTCTCATGAACTGGCATTCCCTCCTCATGACTAGCAGAAAAGCCATGTATGTAAACTATGCTATACGGAGTTTTCTTTCCAACTGTATCTGACCAAATTATCTCAGCTTTATTTCCAGGTCTCATGTTTTCTATCTGCGATTCACGCGCTTCAACAAGTTGTTCTACCTCTTCAATATCGATTGGCAATACCGTATTTCTCTCTAGCTCAATAAATTTTACTCGAGGACCAGAAACAAATACCACAAATATCAGAGCAACTAGAAACATAAGTATTAGCAATATTCTCTTCATAAAAGTGAAGATACATAACTACCAGAGATTATAACGAAAAATAAAATAGAAAGCGTTTTGGCACGGTTTTGGATTCTGTAGTTGCGTTATGGATTTAGAAAAAATTAACCGCAAGCATTTCATGGAAACCGATATGTACTATCGAGTTGGCTATGGACTTTCATCGAAATTAATTGATTACAGAAATGGAATAGTTTTCATTGAAGTAACGATGGGTCGCAAATGGAAAAAAAGTTATAATGCGACAGCGCACGAGTTGGCTTACTGCTGGAAAGATGCGCACAAAGAACTTGGCAAAGCAATAGCCTGTAAAGTTTTCATAATTGATACAAAAAAGAATCAGTATAAGCAATCACTCATACATAGTGGTATTACACCGGGTTATGATGCCAAAAAAGGTGTAATCTATGCTGAATATTATATGAATTAAAAAGATTAGATTCATTATTTACTAGAAAAAGGCTCCCACTTGTGAAGGGGGTCTTTTCTGGTTTTGGAGCCAAGCAAAAAAGTAACTATTCACGTCATTTTGATATTATATATAGCTCGGAAACCCAGTCGTAACCATTAAGACTGAATTGTCATATCGATTATGAGCAAAACTAATATTGAAATGCTATTTTTGCAATAATTATCATTTTTGCCTAGTTATCTGTGTATAAAATAAGAAATTTAAGCTTTTGGGCGAAAGCCCTTTATTGAAAAAACAAATGAATAGCCAAGCAGAATTACTGCATATGAGCATTCAAAAATATTAATCCTATGAGCATCGTCGAAATGAAAGTACCGGTAATCGGTGAGTCAATCAAAGAAGTTACTTTATCGCTGTGGTTAGTAAAAAATGGTGACTATGTGAAATTAGATGAGCCGATCTGCGAATTTGAGAGTGACAAAGCTACTTTGGAATTCCCTGCAGAGGCTGCCGGGAAACTAATCCACGTTGCTGCTGAAGATGAGGATTTAGAAATTGGAGCGCTTGTTGCAAAAATCGACACATCTGTCGCAGCTCCTGAAGGAAGCTCAGGTTCGGACAAAGCATCTACGGAAGATAAGAAAGAAGCAGGAAAACCTGCCACATCACCTGAACCAGACCACGCTGCTGGACACCCTTCTCCTGCTGCTGCTAAAGAAATGCGTGAGAAAGGTATAGATCCTAGTAGTGTTTCAGGTACTGGAAAAGGTGGAAGAATTACTCAGCAGGATGTACAAAACATGATGAGTTCGACCGAAAAGAAAGAGCAACCTGAGACACCAGCTCCTGCTCCTGCTGCATCTCAAGCATTCAGTCGAAATCAGCGGACTGAAAAAATGAGTAGAATGCGTAGAACGATTGCCTCGCGATTAGTTTCTGTAAAAAATAACACTGCAATGCTAACAACTTTCAATGAAGTTGACTTGACAGAAGTAATGGCATTGCGTAAGAAATATCAAGAAAAATTTGTCGCGAAGTACGGTGTCAAATTAGGTTTCATGTCAATTTTCGCGAAAGCTTGTGCGAAAGTGCTCATGGAAATGCCAAATGTAAATGCTCAGATTTCAGAAAACGAACTTATCTATCATGACTTCGTCGATATATCAATAGCAATCTCGACGCCCACCGGATTAGTTGTTCCTCCAGTAAAAAATGTCGAATCAATGAACTTTGCAGATATAGAGAAGCAAATTGCTTTCTTAGCATCGAAAGCAAGAAACGGTTCGTTGACTTTGGATGAAATGAAAGGCGGAACATTTACGATCACTAACGGAGGAATTTTCGGATCTATGTTAAGTACTCCAATCATTAACGAACCACAAAGTGCGATCTTGGGAATGCATAATATAATTCAACGTCCGATGGCGATCAACGGTGAGGTAAAAATCAGGCCGATGATGTACTTAGCGCTTTCTTATGATCACAGAGTAATTGACGGAAGTACGAGTGTTACTTTCTTGGTAAAAGTCAAAGAGCTTTTGGAAGATCCAATCACCCTGTTTCTAGATATGTAAAGTCGATTTGCACGCAAGGCATTCTAGAAGATTTAGTTGTCTTTGGCATTCAACTCTGCGTGAGAAACAAGGAAAACATATGACTTTACAGCAGTTTTTTGATCTGTTATCAGCTAATCCAGTAATCGTGCTGTTTTACTTCATTGCACTTCCGTTAACTGCCTTTTTGAGTGGAATCTTGGACAGAGGAGAAGGACATAAAAGCCCTTGGAAATATGCTTACTGTGCCTTATTATATATGGCTGCTGTTCCAGGGATATTTGCGGTATTCCTCAATGTATATTTTTTCTTATTTGAGCGACAGAGTATTCTACAGGCGAATATTTATACCCAATTTTTACCGACAGTAGCCATGTTTGTTACATTCCTGATCATTCGGAGAAACGTTGACTTTGCTACAATTCCAGGATTTGATAAACTATCAGGTTTGATTATGATAGTGACAGCTCTCATAGCTGGAATGTGGGTTCTAGACAGGACACGCATCATTGCTATAACCTTTTTACCATTTCAATATGTAATTCTAATCATTATCGCATTACTGGTGTTAATACGTATAGACTGGAAAAGATTAGCGAATAAGACATAAGCTGTATAATTTAATAAGGAAATCATCCGTTCTTGGATGAATGGTGGATAAAAGAAGTATGAAGAATCGTTTAATCATAGGAGTTTTTTGCATGATGTTCGCTTTTTTGGGTCAAGCCCAAAAAGGATGGGAAGTAGGTCCTTGGATTGGCGTATCCAACTACTTTGGTGATCTAAATACTAATTACCGTTTGACAGATCTTGGACCAGCTGCAGGAATTGGAGCACGTTATAATTTCGGTCATAGAATTTGTGTAAAAGGATCGCTAAACTATGGCTATGTGTATGCAAGCGACAGCGATAGTCCCAATAATTTCGAAAAAGCGCGAAACTTAGACTTCCAGTCTAACATCTTCGATTTTACAGGAACTGGTGAATTTAACTTTCTTCCTTATACACACGGAAGTAGATATGAAAACTTTACTCCTTATATGATATTGGGGTTCTCTGTTTTCTATTATGAACCCTATACCTTTTTTGAAAATGAACGCTATTTCTTGAGACCTCTCGGTACTGAGGGTCAAAGAAGGACGGACGAGTACAGCTTTATAAGTGCTGGTATTACATACGGAGGTGGTTTCAAATGGGACATCAACTATGACTATAGTATAAATATCGAATTCACTTTTCGCCAGTTGTTTACAGATTATCTCGATGATGTAAGTGCACTGTACCCACAAGCATCTCTACTAGAAGCTGATCGAGGAGAAATTGCTCGTCAACTCAGCGATCGATCAGGAGAGCCAAAAATTGGTCAATTCGGACGACAAAGAGGAGATAGTACCCGTAACGATCAATACAATTTTCTAGGTATTTCTATTATGAAGTATTTCGGAAATGTACAATGTCCTAAAATCTCTAGTAAGACCGCAGCTAGTTGGTTGTAAGTAGTGTACAGAATCTCTAGAAAGTTTCCAAAAAACTAGTACTTGAAATAGACAGTTACACCTCCATCATTGTTTGTTGGAAATATGCTAACTTTTTCAGGAATACCCTCGATCATGTGCATTGTTTCCATTCTCAAAGTACCGGTACCTCTTCCATGAATTATATGCACTTTGGGAGCTCTTAATCTGACAGCATTGTCTAGAAATTCTCTCAACTTTCGAAGTTGGAATTCAAGAATTGCAACTGGTTTGTCGTTCTTCTTGCTAGGTTGCAATGCCCCAATGTGGAGATCTATTTCAGGATTGAAAGAATAACTCTCTTGAAAAAAGGACTTTTGAGTGGATTCTTTTGGCTCAGACTTTGACTCAGTTTCAGCACTTCTTTGAAACTTCTTTTCAGGCGCTAGCCGAAGTCCACTAGGTAGCACGAGTAATACTTTATCCTTTATTTGGACTCGAGCTTTACCCTTGTTCGTTCCCAAAAATTTTCCAATTCTTCCAGATCTTATGATTTCAACCTCATCTCCGATCCACAAATCACCTAGATTCATCCTTTCTGCTCTTGATCAATCTCACTATCTGGAATACTAAGACGGATAGTCTCAATTTTAGTGTCACTTGCTTTTTCGATCGTAAAAAGATAACCGTTAAGCTCTATTTCCTCTCCTTGATCAGGGATATTTCCTGCAGTCATGACAATGTAGCCAGAGAGAGTATGATACTCACCAGCTGGAATGTCAATATGGTCATACTTCTCATTGATTGTATCTAGCTCCATACGGCCTGAAAATATATACTCATTCTTAGAAATCTCAAACTCTAATAGGTCTTCAGAATCATGCTCATCTTCAATCTCCCCAAAAATTTCTTCCAGTATATCTTCCAAGGTAATTATTCCCGCTGTACCTCCAAATTCATTTACAACACAGGCCAAATTGATATTCCCTCTCACAAATCGAGACAGCAAATCTTGCACATTCATAGCTTCTGGTACGTATGCGATATCCATCATGATCTTTGCAACTGTTGTTGGATTTCTCATCAGCTGTAAATGATGCACATAGCCAACTACATTTTCAATACCATCTTCACAAACCAATAATCGAGAATGTTCAGAACGTGAGAACTCCGCTGTTAGGTCTTCGATAGAATCTGTCTTCTCAATGAATGCAATCTCATTCCGTGGAATCATACAGTCTCTTACCTTGATTTCTTTCAGATTCAGAGCATTCTTAAATAACTCCGTTTCTATTTCATCTGTAGACGAATCTGTAGTTGTATCAATAAAATTCTCAAGATCAAGACGCGTAATTGGATTCTCAACTTGCTCCACGGGAGCTCTTAAAATATACTTCAGAACTAAACCTGAAGTGACTGTCATAAACCAAGTGGGAATCCCAAGTATATACTTGAAAAACGCAAGTGGATATGTCATAAGATTAATGAATGTATTAGCAAATATCCGTGCAATTGTTTTGGGTAGAAATTCACCAAAAAGCAGAACAACAATTGTTATGATCAATGTGCTTGCCAGCAAAAACCATAGACCAGTACCCATCATTGGTGCTAGGAAAGGCTCCATAGCTGTAGTCATCAAGGATGTAAATATTACTAAGGCTATATTATTTCCGACCAACATAGTTCCGAGAAAATTCCTATGATTGTCATAGAAATTGGTCAGAATACGACTCTTATGAGATCCTTTCTTCTTTTGTATTTCAATCGAAAGCTTATTCGCACTGATAAATGCGATTTCACTTGCTGAAAACATAGCTGAAAGAAGTAAAAAGAATATGATTAGAAAGACCAAGGCCAAGTATTTTGATACAAAATTAAGCAATTTACATCAATGGGAATATCACATATATTCCAGTATTTTATTGAGTTCGATTTACAATGTTAATAATAGTTTCCTTTGTCTTTGACTACAATTCTCATTACTCTCAACAGTTATTTCGTGGATATCGGTTACTTTTACTGTAACTTTTTAGAAAGGATTATAGAGCTATGATAGATAAATTAGAAGAAATAAAGAACCGATATGAAAATATTCGTGAGCAATTATATGATCCAGAGGTCGCTAGTGATCCAAAAAGATTTAATAAACTCAATAAAGAGTTCAAGGGATTAGAAGAAATAGTTAATGCCTATAATCTGTACCTACAGATACAAGGAAATATAGAGACGGCAGAAGAAATGCTTGATGATCCTGATCCTGATATGAAGGAGATGGCCAAAGCTGAATTGAATGAACTCAAGCCAGCTTTAGAAAAGTTAGAAGAAGATATCAAGACGCTTTTGATTCCGAAAGATCCTGAAGATTCTAAAGATGTAATAATAGAGATCCGGTCAGGGACTGGTGGAGATGAAGCGAGTATATTTGCTGGTGACCTATTCAGAATGTATTCCAAATATTTTGAAAAACAAGGCTGGAAAGTAGAGGTTCTAGATGTCAATGAAGGTAGCTCAGGTGGTTACAATAAGATTGTTGCTGAAGTTTACGGTGAGAATGTATTTAACCGATTGAAATTTGAATCGGGAGCTCATCGAGTTCAAAGAGTTCCAAAAACAGAAACACAAGGACGTGTACATACTAGTGCCGCTACGGTTGCCATCATGCCCAAGTTTGAAATTGAAGACATCGAAATCAACAAATCAGATTTGAAAACCGATACATTCCGAGCTTCTGGAGCAGGAGGACAACACGTAAACAAGACAGAGTCAGGTGTGCGATTTACACACTTACCTACCGGTCTTGTAGCGGAAAGTACTGACGCACGATCTCAGATCAAAAACCGCGAGATTGCGATCCAAAGACTGTATGTCAAAATTAATGAAGCAGAGCGGCAACGTCAGATGTCTGCTGTGTCAGCGGAGCGAAGATCACTTGTTGGTTCGGGAGATAGATCCGATAAAATCAGAACCTATAATTATCCTCAGAATAGAGTAACTGACCACCGTATTGGGTTAACTCTGTATAGTCTTGACAAAGTTATGGAAGGTGCTCTTGAAGATATCATAGGAGCATTGCACATACATGAGAATGCTGAGAAGCTCAAAGCAGGAGATTCTGTTTAAAAATGAAATGATTTACCCCAAGTAATCGTTCATTAAGTGAAATTACAGCTATGAAAATCTACTTTTTGTGTGTCTTTAGCTTTTTGTTGGTCGCACTTTCTCCAACGAAAGCGATTGAGCCGACACCCATACAAGCACTCAACAACTACGCTTCCTTTGTCAATGAAAGTGTACATGGTATGGTCATGGTGCATAGACTGCTTGAAAACTACAATCAAGAGCTTAATAAATATGTCGATCTAGAAGGGTATCAAATTAATAATTTCGGCAATTCTGATCTTCCAAAAAACATATTTGAAGACCCTGATGATTGGTTTTATGCGATCTCTCCTTTGGAATGGTATGAAATTGCAAAGAATGGATCTTCTGTACTACCTGAAACAGAAGCAGCAGGTCTAAACAAAAAAATGACTTCCTTGAGGAGCATGCTTTTCGACATTAATCAAATTCGATTTGACATTGACGAATTCTTGAAAAACAATGACCTTACTGAAGAGAAAAACACCAAAGAAGTCTATAAATTCTTGGAAAAAGGCACTGATCTATTTGATAACTTCTATGATACCCAAACCGAAATGGAAGTTCAATTAATCAAACTTGCACGCCAATATGGGAAACCCGATGCTGTAAGTTTAGGCATAATTGAATCATTTGACAAAGCTTGGTTTGCTTCTAAAAACATACTTCGTTCCGTTCGAGAGAAAAAAGATGAAAATCTGCCAGGCCAGATTTCTACTTTAGATAGAGCGTACGTAAAAATGCGAGATATTGACATTGCCGTTCACCCCTTGGTGAGTATCAATAGTCGAAAGAATATCAGGTCATGGAATCAGACCTTGAAAAAACTTCAAGAAATCTCAAGTAAAACCAAATTGCTCATTGAAACTGCTGAAGTTCCAGAGGAATATAAGTTCTATGGTAAATTCTACTACTACCACAATGCCGTATTAGTAAACCATATGAATAGATATGGCAGCGGTTTTGCGCACGAGATGAACAAGATAATCCGGGATATGGATTTTCCGATCTTGCTTAGAATAGAAGAGCCGCATTTCTACCAAATAATCTATCCTGAGAAAATGGTAAAAGAGAAAGTAATTGCAAGTTCTGATGATGTAATCGTTCAAGTTCCAACTAAGTTAAAAGACCGTGAAATCGTTAAATCAACGCGTGTGATACAAGTTGATTCGTCCCTTTTTGAAATTAATTTGTATGACTACAAAATTCAAGACGGCGATATTGTTTCCATCAACTTTAACGGTGATTGGATTCTTGAAAATCACTCACTAGAACGAAGTCCCAAGACTCTCAAAGTAAAGCTTAATGAAGAAGGAAAGAACTACCTCCTTCTGCATGCAATCAACGAAGGCCGTAATCCTCCAAATACAATAGCTGTGTCATACAAATACAAAGGAGAAAAGCAAACTATTGCTCTAAGTTCAAACTTGGCGGAAAGTGCAATGATTGAAATCAAATACGATCAAAAGTAGTACAGATAGAATTCAAGATGTCTCTATTCACTCGTTTCCATTTTTCTTTCTCCTAACTATAATACCCCATTTCAAACCTAGCGGAAACTCTATTTGCTGATGCATACCGTACTGTGCGTATCCCGGACTAATATTATATCTAAAACCAAGATCCACTTGCAGAAAGCTTCGTTTCTTACTTTGCCATTTCAAATATGGAGCATAAGAAACTCCAAATGACCCCAATGATCGTTGCTGAAAAAGTGCAAGTCCTGGATGCAGGAATCCCTAAAATACCCTGTGTATGATAATTTATATTCTGCTTCAAAGCTGTAAATACTCGCTCTCTTATCTCGACTTCAGACTTTTTCTTCCAGAAATTATACATTGCTTTGTTTTATAATTGTGAAAGGTTGCAATTCACTTTCTTCCAAGCTTCCTTTCAAGGATCTTGTATGCCATCAACGCATCAATCTTTTAAAGTTATCCTAATTATTCAACAATAAAATGACTCGTGTTTCACTTTTTCCTATCTTTGGTTAAACTTTTTAAAGACTATTTTCGATTAAAGCTGTAGTAAGCAACCCAGATTAAATACTTGAATTGCTATTTTCACTTTTTGCGCAGCTCATACACTTATACTTTTTAGAATCAGATTATTCAAAACAAAAAATAACCATATGAAAGTAATCACTTCATTAGCTATGTTTTTCTTGATGGCATTTTCATTGTCAGCTCAAGGAATTACAGGTATTTGGGAGACTATTGATGATGTATCAGGAGATCCGAAATCTCACGTCGAAGTATATGAAAAAGATGGTAAGTTCTTTGGAAAAGTTGTTAAGCTACTTCCTGCCGCAGTGACCACTACCTGCGATGGTTGCCCTGGAGATATGAACGGAAAAAGTTTACTGGAACTTGATATAATCAAAGACATTGTTCCTTATAAAGACTATTACAGCTATGGGACAATTACTGACCCTGTTGGTGGAAAGCAATACAAATGCAATATTTCACGAGTAGGGGATAAACTTGAAGTACGCGGCTACGTTGGCTTTTCCCTTCTGGGAAGAACACAAGTTTGGAACTTAGTAAAATAAGTTGATAGCCTTACAATAAATGACAGATGTAGATTGTTATAGGAAAGTAAATCCTATTATTCATCCGTACATGTTTTAAAGAATAAAAGATGTACACTAGCACTGAGTATGACGTACAACTACACTGAAAATGACATAGTTAAATTTATTTACAGAGACATGGAGGCGGTTGATTATTGTGAGTTACTTTTTTCATTAGATGACAATCCTGAACTGAAATCAACTTACGAACAACTTGTTGGAGAAAAAAATACACTTCCTGAAGTGAGCTATCTTCCTTCTCAAGATTCAACGCACATGATAATAGCTTATAGTAAGCTATAAAAAGTAGATAAATAGACTTTTTGAAAAAGAGGCTGGTTCAATTAGTGAGCAAGCCTCTTTTTACGTTAGTACGTAATTGAAACTGTCATCTGCTTCCACTATATTCAGTTCGTATGTTTATCTTTACCATAGTATTTGAAAGGGTAAAAGATATCTGTTAAATTGACTAATAAACATAGGAAACAGCCTTAAGTCTTTCTTAGTTTTTCAATTAAAATGGATTCATATAAACTCCTTTTGAATACACCTGAACATGTAATTAATTAGACCCAAATTATGAGAAACATCATTCTGTTTGATGATGAAAACAGAGATCAATTCCTACCACTTGTTTACACTAAACCTGTCTGCGAGCTTCGCTCTGGTATTTTGACTATCCGCGAAAAATGGGAAATTTACTTGAGTTCCAAGAGTTCTTCCATTACACAGGATTATTTAGTGGGCAAGTATCCAATTTCTGTATCCAACGATAACTATATAATCAATGGGGCATTATTACCTAATCCTCGTATTGTTAAACTTATTCTATCTCTGGAAATGAATGAGGCGATACTAAGTGAAGGTGAACTTCTTGCAGCAAGGCTAGACTACGCGCAATTTGATCTACTAAACAACGATAAGCCCATCGAAGAGATCTCTGGAATCGAACTACCTAAAGGAAATAATTACTCCAAGATTAGCCAATTATCCGACTTATTCAAATTAAATGGTCGACAGATAGAAGCAGATTTTGATCTGCTTACTAAAAATCGAGAAAGCGAAGAAATATCTAGTTCCAATACCATTTTGGGATCTCATCCCGTGTTCGTAGAAAAAGGGGCAAGTATCGAATGTGCTGTTCTGAACTCAACGGAAGGTCCAATCTATATTGGAAGAGATGCGACAGTCATGGAAGGAAGTATGATTCGCGGACCATTTGCAATGAATGCAAAAAGTGTCTTGAAAATGGGTTCAAAAGTCTATGAAGATTGTACTCTCGGACCGTACTGCAAAGTTGGAGGTGAAATCAACAATGTGATTTTCACAGGGTTTTCTTCTAAATCACACGATGGATTCCTAGGAAACTCGGTAATTGGTGAGTGGTGCAATTTTGGAGCTGACTCCAATAATTCGAATCTAAAGAACAACTATACCACGGTCAAGCTTTGGAATTATCCCACGCAACATTTTAAATCAACCGATTTACAGTTTTGTGGCCTGATAATGGGCGATCATTCAAAGTGTGGTATTAATACGATGTTCAACACAGGTACCGTCGTTGGCTTTAGTGCCAATATTTTCGGGTCTGGATTTCCTAGAAATTTTGTTCCTTCCTTTTCATGGGGTGGAGCAAGTGGATACTCGACTTACGCTTTCAACAAAGCCATGGATACCGTTGAAAAGGTCATGGTGCGAAGAGATCAGTCTTTAACTGAGGTCGATCGAGCGATTTTCAAACATGTATTCGATAATACCGCCGAATACAGACCATGGGAAAAATCGTGACAAATCAATGATTTTCAGCGTGTAACAAGAGACAATAAGTCAGTCTGATTGGTTTTATCTGTCAATTTATCATTCGCATATACCTTGGTCAGATTATTGATATGTAGATACTGATTGAAGACTGAAGCTACCGGTTGAAGCTTTCAAAAACAACATTATATGAAGGTTAATTGAATAAATATGACATACGATAATTTCACAATAAAATCGCAAGAAGCAATATTAAAAGCCCAGCAAATAGCAGGTGCCCTTGATCAGCAAGTTGTAGATACGGTTCACTTACTAAGAGCAATTTCTGAAATCGATGAGAGTGTTTTTGAATTTCTATTCAAAAAAATCGACGTAGATACAGATGCCCTAATTAGCAAAGTAAACAACGAGCTGATTCGACTGCCAAAGGTAGAAGGGGAAGCAAAACAATATCTAAGCAACGATGCCAACAGTTCACTTTCAAGAGCAAAAAAACAACTGAAGAATTTTGGTGATGAGTTTATTTCATTGGAACTTATTATTCTTGGAATTATCCAAGGTAAAGATGCCGCAGCAAGAATCATCAAGGAACTTGGAGGAACAGAGAAGGCACTTAAGGAGGCTATCAAAAGTCTGAGAAAAGGTAGAAAAGTTGATAATCAAAGCTCCGATAGTGAGTACAATGCCCTGTCAAAATATGCGGTAAATCTCAACGAGCGTGCCGAAAGTGGTAAACTTGACCCGATAATCGGAAGAGACGAAGAAATTCGTCGTATCCTACATATACTATCGAGACGTAAGAAGAATAACCCAATTCTAATTGGAGAAGCAGGAGTTGGTAAAACAGCCATTGTTGAAGGTATTGCATGGAGGATTGTAAAACAAGATGTTCCCGACAATCTAAGAAGTAAGCAAATTTTTACGCTTGATATGGCTTCTCTAGTAGCTGGTGCAAAATATAAGGGAGAATTTGAAGAGCGCCTAAAGGCTGTTATCAAAGAAGTTCATAATGCAGATGGAGAAGTTATACTCTTTATTGACGAGATTCATACCTTGATCGGAACTGGTGGGGGTAACGGAGCAATGGATGCTGCCAATATTCTAAAGCCAGCACTTGCACGTGGAGAGTTGAGAACTATCGGTGCAACAACGCTTGATGAATATCAGAAGTACTTCGAGAAAGATAAAGCGCTAGTGCGTAGATTCCAGACTGTCTATATCGACGAACCAAGTGTAGAAGATACCATATCAATTCTTCGTGGTATTCAAGACAAGTACGAAGTGTATCACAAAATTGATATTCTTGATGAAGCATTGATCGCTGCCTCTGAATTGTCACATCGATATGTCACAGAACGTCACCTTCCAGATAAGGCGATTGACCTCATTGATGAAGCTGCTGCTAAATTGCGTTTGGAGCTAGACTCCGTACCCGAGGAAATTGATGAAATGCAACGTAAGGTTCGTCAACTCGAAATCGAGCGTGAGGCAATCAAGCGTGAAGGAACTGCCAAGAAACTCAAAGCAATTAACGAACAGATTGCAAATGCTAGGGAAAAACTCGATTCTATAAATGCTGCTTGGCAAAGTGAAAAGCAGATCGTAGATGAAATGCAAAAAATCAAAGAGGAAATAGAAAACCTCGAACATCTTGCCGACAAAGCTGAACGAGAAAGTGACTATGAAACGGTAGCAAAAATCCGCTACGGAGATCTCAAGAATGCCGAAGCCGATCTAGTCGAAAAAGAAAAAGAACTCGAAGCTCTTCCGGAAGAAACTCGCTTCACAAATGAAGAAGTGACAGCAAATGATATTGCTGAAATAATTTCTAAATGGACAGGTATTCCACTTCAGAAGATGATGAAAAGTGAACGTGATCGATTACTTAATCTAGAAGCTGAGATTGGAAAGCGATTAATTGGTCAACGAGAAGCTGTAGTTGCTGTTTCCGATGCTGTAAGAAGATCTAGAGCTGGATTACAAGATTCTAGAAAGCCAATTGGCTCATTCATTTTCTTGGGTCCAACTGGGGTTGGTAAGACCGAACTTGCCAAAGCACTTGCAGAAGTACTTTTCGATGACGAAAAAGCGATAACGCGTATCGACATGAGTGAATATCAAGAAAAACACTCAGTTTCGAGATTGGTAGGAGCGCCTCCGGGATATGTCGGATACGATGAGGGTGGACAACTGACAGAAGCCGTCAGAAGAAGACCTTATTCGATTGTGCTTTTGGATGAAATCGAAAAAGCCCACCCAGACACGTTTAATATTTTGTTACAAGTTCTTGACGATGGCCGTTTGACAGATAATAAGGGGCGTGAAGCAAACTTCAAGAATACGATAATCATCATGACATCCAATATGGGCGCTGAAACAATATTGGAGAATTTTGATGATTTGGATGCGCTTGGAGACGCTCATAAAGCAGATATCATTGAGACAACAAAAGTTGAAGTATTTGATCTATTGAAAGACAATCTAAGACCTGAATTTCTCAATCGAATTGATGAGAAGATTATGTTCACACCGCTTTCAAAAGAAGAAATTAAGAAGATAGCTGGCCTGATGCTGAAAGGAGTTCATAAGAATCTTGCTAAACAAGAACTTAAAATGGAAGTATCAGAATCTGCTTTGAATTTAATTGCAGATCTTGGGTATGATCCTCAGTTTGGAGCGCGACCACTTAAGCGCGTTATTCAAAAAGAACTTATCAACGAATTATCGAAACAAGTTCTTAGCAGTGCATTTGTCGCTGGAGAAACGATCTATATAGGAACTGATCCCAAAGGCTTCACATTTAGTGAGGAAGCTCCAGACGGATCAGGAACGAATGCTCCTACAGTAAAAACTAAAAAGGCTGAAAAGCGAAAAAAAGCGGTCGATGATGTTCTTAAAGCAACCGAGGAACTGAATGATGCTATCGATGATATCGCTAAATCAGAAAATGGGGTTAAGGACAAGAAGAAGAAAAAGGATGACGGGACTGATAAAAAGTAAGTGTCCTAATCTATAGAATAACGAACGGGTTTTCTCCATTGGAGTTAACCCGTTTCTGTTTTAATGATTTATCGAAAACAAGATAACTATACCAAGTGCGCACCAGTCATATTGATCGGAGAGACATAAACTTTATGCTTCATCTTCTGCGATTTATAAACCTTTGACATTTGCACTGCTGCTTTTTCTGCTAGCAAAGAATTGGCAAATAGCGCAAAAATTGCGGGTCCAGCTCCACTAATACTACAACCCAAAGCATCATGATCGAATGCAGCTTGTTGCACATCGTAGAAATGCGGAATTAGATGTGCTCGTTGTGGCTCAATAATAATATCTCGCATCGATCTTCTCACCAATTCTAAATCACTGTTTGAAAAACCTATAATCATTGAAGCCAAATTAGCGCTTTGTTGCACATGTTGTTCAAGAGATACACTAGCAGTCAAAATATCTCTTGCATCTTTTGTGAGCACTTGAATCTCTGGATAAATAACAACTGCGTGTAAACCTCCAGGAAGAAAAATACGATGCGCTTCAGCAAGCTTTGCATCCCTGACCAGTACCATACCTCCCATCAAACAAGGAGCTACATTATCTCCATGAATCGCACCATCAGCAACCTGTTCAGCAGCAATTGCAAATTTTAGAAGTTCTCGTTTCTGAAAAGGTCTTCGCAATAGCTCATTCACAGCCACAACTCCCGCTACGGCACTCGCAGAACTGCTGCCTAAGCCAGTTCCAAAAGGCATCTTCTTGTATAATTTCATTTGGATTCCAGGACCATTGTAGCCTACTTCATCAAGTAACATCTGAGCTGAAACACCAGCTGTGTTTTTATTAATCTCATAGGGCAACTGATGTTCTGGATCACCGTGAATTGACACAATCCTCAAGCCTTCAAATTCCTCAGTTTCTCGAACCACAACCTCATCTCCTGGCTCATTAATAGCAAATCCCAAGACGTCATATCCACAGGCAACATTCCCCACTGTTGCAGGTGCAAAAACACGTAATCCTTTCAACTTTGTCATTTCCTACTTTATATGTTTTACCAAAGAATATAGTGTCTCCATAAACCTTCATTACTATTTTACTTTTGGACTTATAGTCCATCTAAGTTCTTGGTAAATTGATCTATGATCGCCTCTATTATAGAATCACGCATACATCCAAACATCGCCTTTTGGATGTAAATCCGTTTCTCCCAAAAGTACAATTTTTCTATGCATCTAATATCTATTTCAAACTAGATATCCAATATTCAAATAGGCGATATCAAAGGGATTTGCTAAGCTCACTTAATGACTATTTGAATAAAATTCAAAATAATCTCTACTCCATTTATGTAATTTCAAAAATTGCTAAAATCACCCCTAAGGATATAGCTTAAAATCCGATCTTGATTGTATTTAAGTCAAAAATAGACTTACTTGTGCTGCATCTTAGAATAATAGGGGGAGCAAGCAAAATAATAAAACCGTTATACTTTTATATTGTAGCGGTTTTTTTATATTGTAATAAGAATTTTAAACACTTCTTTAGTGATTCGGAATGTCCGATCGCAACACTTATTGGTCACATTTAAAAAAATACAGATAATGTTTAGGTTACTTTTTCTTTTTACACCAATAGTCTTATCTGCTCAGATTTCAAGTTCTTTTGAACCCAAAAAGATTATTATCCAAGACAATGTCGAAAGATATCTATTTGATTACACTCAAACAGATGAATTAGGGTTTAATAAAATGCACGCTCCTGTTAACTGGACTGAACCAGTAATTGAAGCGGCATTTGAAATTCGCGGAATTGTATTAAATGGCACGCTCGGTTTAGAATTTAAAGAAGGTATTGAGTTAATTGAGATGGATCAAGGTTTTAAAATCCCAAAAGGAAAAAGGGTGCGAATTTTTAATGGGGGCGAGAAGGAACTTATATTAATCGAAATTCTTCAACCTGCCTACGATTTAAAAAGAGTAAAGCAATTTGATAGTTTTGATTAGTTGTTCTGCAACTTTGTAAAATAGGGAAACAAAAAAGGCCCTCCTGGATAGGAGAGCCTTCTGTGTTGACCCACTAGGACTCGAACCTAGAATGACGGTACCAAAAACCGTAGTGTTACCATTACACCATGGGTCAATCCGTTAAAACGATCGCAAAAGTAAGCGTTTTTATCCTAAAGCGAAAGACTTTCATATCTATTTTTTCGCTTCCTCCTCGATTTTAGTCGACGAATCAGGAATTCTCAGTTTAGTAAGGATCGTATACAAGGTCTTATAAAATTCAGGAAACTCGGGAAGGTCATTGTGATGCCCGCATTGCATGCCCTTGATCGAATGAAACTCAACCTTATCGGCAAACTCTTATGTCAATAAATATCTAAGCCTTGCTATAAAACGCTACACCCGCTCTGCCTCAATCTGTACTGAAAAATCTTCTTGTAAATCAATCATCTCTGAGTTCATGCCGTCAACTAAGTTGACCGAATTAGCCAAAGTTTCATCTTGGATATACTTACCAAAATTTTCTATAACTGCATCTAATCGATCATCCTTCGAAATCTTAACATGGATTCTATCCGTAACGTCAAAGTCGTTGTTCTTTCTGATATTTTGAATTCGATTGACCAATTCTCTAGCATAACCTTCTTGAATCAGTTCGTCTGAAAGAGTTGTATCTAAAGCCACTGTCAAATTGCGATCAACTGCAACTTGCCAACCTGGAATATCTTCAGAAACTACTTCAAAATCCTCAATCGTCAAATTATAAGTTCGATCTTCAATGACAAGGTCATAAACGCCTGCCTGCTCTATCCGAGCAATATCATCTTGATCCATCGCTGTGATTATTCCCATAGCAGCTTTCATATCCTTGCCCAATTTTCTACCTAAAGTCTTGAAATTTGGCTTGATCTTCTTCTTGATTACCCCGCTTGCATCATGCACATATTCTAGACGCTTAATATTTACCTCAGCAAGAATCAAATCTTTAACTTGCTCAACTTGCATTTCAAAGTCCTCGTCCAATATCGGAAGAAGAATTCGCTCAAGTGGCTGTCTTACACGAAGACGATCTTTCTTACGTAGAGATAACACCAAGGAAGAAATACGCTGAGCATAGTCCATGCGTTGTTCCAATTTAGCATCAATCTTCGTATGATCTGCTTCAGGGAAATTGGCCAAATGTACACTTAAGTGATTACCTCGTCCCGTCACAGAATTGAGATTTTGGAACATCCAATCGCTAAAGAAAGGAGCTACTGGTGCCATCAATTTCGTTACTGTTTCAAGACAAGTATATAATGTCTGATAAGCAGCTATCTTATTTGTAGTGTATTCCCCTTTCCAGAAACGACGACGACACAATCTTACGTACCAGTTAGACAAGTGATCCTCGACAAAAGTCTGAATCATTCGACTCGCTTTCGTTGGCTCATAGTCAGCATATGCTGCTTCTACATTCTCAACCAATGAATTCAGCAGAGAAACAACCCACTTATCGATTTCTTGCAGATTGTCTTGTTCAAGCGTTTTCTCCGAATAAGAGAAGCCATCAATGTTTGCATACAATGCGAAAAACGAATACGTATTGTATAATGTACCGAAGAATTTACGCTTGACTTCCTCGATTCCAGTCATGTCAAATTTCAAGTTATCCCAAGGATTGGAATTACTCATCATGTACCATCTTGTAGCATCAGCTCCGTGCTTTTCAATGGTTTCAAATGGATCAATTACATTCCCTTTTGACTTGGACATCTTGACACCACTGGAGTCAAGTACCAGTCCATTGGACACTACATTTTTATATGCAACTTGATCAAAAATCATCGTCGAAATAGCATGTAGGGTATAAAACCATCCACGTGTCTGATCAACTCCTTCAGCAATGAAGTCAGCTGGGAAGTTATTTTCAAATTTTTCTTTATTCTCAAATGGATAGTGCCATTGAGCATAAGGCATTGAACCACTGTCAAACCAAACATCAATCAAATCAAGCTCTCGAGTCATCGGCTGACCTGCATCATCAACTAGCGTTACATCATCAATATACGGACGGTGAAGATCTTTCGGTACTTCTTGAGATAAAGCAAGTGCTTTATTTGCTTTCTCAATTTCATTACCCAACATTTCAATCGAAGTAATACAGATTTCAGAAGTTGCATCTTCACTTCTCCATATTGGCAAGGGTATTCCCCAGTATCTTGAACGAGACAAGTTCCAATCTAGAAGATTATCAAGCCAAGCACCAAAACGACCTGTTCCAGTTGACTCGGGTTTCCAATTAATTGTCTTGTTTAGCTCAGCCATTCGCTCCTTTTGGGCGGAAGCCTTCACAAACCAAGAATCAAGCGGATAATACAAAACAGGCTTGTCAGTTCTCCAACAATGCGGATAATTATGTTCATATTTTTGAACGTTGAAAGCCTTATTTTCGGTCTTCAACTTAATCGTAATATCAATATCAACTGCTCGATAATTCTCTTCCTCTTTATAATCCTTGACGTATCTGCCAGCAAAATCAGTCACATCATCCACAAACTTTCCTTGCTTGTCTACCAAGGTCAATGAACCGATGCCATTCTGCTTGGCTACGCGCATATCATCCGCACCAAAAGAAGGTGCTAAATGCACAATACCAGTACCGTCTTCCGTAGAAACAAAATCACCCAATAATACTCGGAAAGCATCACCATCCTCTGGTTGAGCATACTGAAGCAATTGCTCATATCGAATACCATCAAAGTCTTTTCCCGTAAAAGTCGCCTCTACTCGAAAAGGGATCAATTTGTCTTCTGTTTTGAATGCGTCAAAATCTAGTTCCGCAGCTTCAGGCTTGAACCACTTAGATATCAATTCCTTGGCCAAAACCACGTTTACACGCTCTTTGGTATATGGATTATATGTAGCAACTAGTTGATACTCTATTTTATGACCTACAGCCAAGGCTGTGTTGGAAGGTAACGTCCAAGGTGTTGTTGTCCATGCAATGAAATAAACATCGCCATCACTGACTGCATCGTACAAAGCTGCACTTTCCGCGTTGTTGATGAGTTTAAATTGTGCAACGGCTGAGGTATCTTTTACATTCTTGTAGCAACCAGGCAAGTTTAATTCATGCGAACTAAGTCCAGTTCCTGCCGCTGGTGAATAAGGTTGAACAGTATAACCTTTATACATCAGACCCTTATTGTACATCTGACCAAGCAGATACCACACAGATTCTATATACTCATTATCGAAAGTAATATACGGATGATCTAGATCTACCCAATATCCCATTTTCCGCGTAATGTCATCCCACAGATCTTTATATCGCATGACTGTTTCACGACAAGCCTTATTATAATCATCTACTGAAATTTTGGTCCCGATATCTTCTTTCGTAATCCCAAGCTCCTTCTCCACTTTCAATTCCACAGGAAGTCCATGCGTATCCCAGCCTCCTTTTCGCTCTACACGCTTACCTTTCATAGTATGGAAACGGCAGAACAAGTCTTTTACCGTACGAGCCATCACGTGGTGAATACCAGGCATCCCATTGGCAGAAGGTGGCCCTTCATAAAAAACAAATGAGTTGTCTTCTGATCGATTCTCGATACTTTTCTTGAAGATCTCCTTTTCGTGCCAAAAAGCCGCGATTTCACGATCTATTTCAGGTAGATTCAGTGACTTAAACGTTCTATATTGTGCCATAACTATAATTACTTCTATTGTAGAAAGCTTACGCCTAAAGCGTCGCTCAATATCTCCTTAAATTCTTCAGAGCGCAAAGATACGAGTTGAGTAACAACTGAGCAATTATCAACCGTTTAAGCAATTTCGATTTGTGTTGTATGTGAAACTGTAGGAGTCCGTCGGACTTTGCTTTGCTCCGTCCTCCCTGCTTGGATCGGACTGGCCAAAGGCTGTCCTCCGGGATTCTTTCGTAAGAATATCAGTGCAAATTCCTGACAATATCTTGTAAACTATCTAGTAGAAAACATCGTTTAAGCTTGCATGAATCATAATTCAAGTAACAGAGAAAAAGGGAAATTGAAACATCTCCATTTTTTTTAACAAGATATAAAACAACAAATCACAACGAAAGAGCATTAATACTGAACCTATATCAAATCAGATATTTAGCAGGATTTACATGCTAAAAAGAGTCAAAAATCATTTTTGGCTTGATAATTGCACAAACTGATATATATCAGAGAATTATACTTAGGAAAGATTCATAATTTATAATAGCTTGTTAGTCTATTGAAATTAGTGTAAACTTGCGGTTGAAAAATATAATTTGGAGTGTATTTTTCAGACATAAAAGATAATATTCTGGATATACAAAGTATATAATATAGTAAATAATATCAGGCCCCAATACTGATTTATAAAGTATAAACCCTATGAACAAAATATTATCTTACTGCATAACGATATGTCTATTTATCGTACTGCAAAATTCAAGCTTAGAGGGACGTGATCCCAGGTCCATGATGGACATGTTAGACGACCCAGCAGTCGAACAGCAAGTGCTTAGTATGACGGATATTTTTGAGCTAAAATACACCGAAGAAATCAAAAGGCTGATTCTCGACTACACAACTAATGGAAGAAGGAGTAGTGAAATAATCCTAAACCGAGCAAACTACTATTTCCCGATTTTTGAACGAATCATTGCTGAACAGAATTTACCGGAGGAATTGAAGTATCTATCCGTTATTGAATCGGCACTCAGACCAACTGTGAAATCGAAAGCCGGGGCTGTCGGATTGTGGCAATTCATGAGTTCTACAGCAAGAATGTATGATCTGCAAGTCGTAGGTTCTAACGATGAAAGAAAAGATGTCGCAAAATCCACACAAGCTGCATTGCAGTTTCTTACTGATCTATACAATAGATACGATGACTGGGCTCTTGCTCTAGCAGCATACAATTGTGGTCCAGGTAACGTTAACAAGGCAATCAGAAGAGCTGGTGGTGTCAAAAACTACTGGAAAATCAGAAGATTCTTGCCAAGAGAAACGAGAAGGTATCTGCCAAAGATGATTGCAACCATGTATGTGATGCAATATTCTCAGGATCTTGGACTAGAAAAAACTGGTCGTGATTTTTCTGAGCACAAGTCTTTTGGAATAGCATATATCAATGACAAGACGAGTTTCGAGAAAATCGCAGAATTGTCTGGTATATCGTTCAAAGAAATTGCAAAGCACAATCCTTCATATGCTTACGGATATATTCCGTCTAGCAAAAAAGGAAACTCTCTTATTTTGCCTGAAGCATATCTACTGAAGTACTTGCATAATACGCAACAAATGGAGAATTTGAGCCACGTATTCTATTTGAAAGATGCGTTGTCCATTAAAGAAGAAGAGATGGAGCTACCTGCTGAAACGATTATCGCTGAGTCAACTCGTATAGTTTCAATTGATCCCTTACTTCAATTAGACCTGATGGAACAATTTGTTGTCACAGATCCACTGAAAAGTGACCTCACAATCAAACCAAATACATTGGTCTGGCAACCACAACTCAATGTTGTAAGACTTGGAAAAAGACAATCATTGAAAGATATGAAAGCCCTTAAGCATTTAAGACCTGAAGACATAAAATCTATTTCTACCAGCGGGATTTTGATACACAAATAGTATCCTATAAAACATAAAAAAAGGCCCTTTTACACTTGCTGTGAAAGGGCTTTTTTGGTGGCAAATAAGGGGTTTACTATATTCGGAATGCAAGCGACAGCAAAGTATTCCGAGATCGCAGCTTTTTATGTTTTGGAATTACCTTTGTAATTGGTTCCAGCTCCCTGACCATTTCTTGATTCGTGTTTAGTATTTGAAAGTAAATGAATAATGTCCATGGCTTGTGGTTGCTATTTTATTAAATTATATCTTCAATTGCTAATAATATATCTTTGTTCAAAATGGAACCCTCTTACTTTTGTATGCTACACAACTTAAGATAATACTTCTATATTTGATATGAAATTGCTCATACATTTGAGTTACCTTACATTCTACAATACAAGATCTGGAATTAATTTATTCGGCTAACGAAAAATTAGAATTCATGGTCAAATTTAAATTAAAGTGTCATTTGTCTATCAATATTCAAATCGAAACAAGAAAGACTTAAGCTCGGAATATTAAAGCACATTACATTTTTATATAATGGTAAAAGTTAAAAATAACTATAGAAATAATTGTGAAAATTAACAAAAATAAAAGCTAAATATTATGAAAATTCTATTACAAATCCTTCTAATAATATTTCAGGTTCAATGGATCAATGCACAAGAAGTCGCTCCAAATTTCATCTTAACTGACATTGATGGTGAGACCCACGAACTGTACGAATATCTGGATCAAGGCAAATCAGTTGTTCTGGATTTCTATGCAGTATGGTGCGGTCCATGTCAACAAAATGCTGCTGGTGTTGAAGCCGTTTGGGAAACGCTTGGCCTTGACGGAACAAATGAAGTGATGATCCTCGGAATAGAAGCCGACGATACTTCTACTGATCAGGAAGTAATAGATTATGCTGTTGATTGGAATTGCAATAATCCTCAAATTAATACAACAGGTGACGTTCCGGATATATATGGCATTGAATATTATCCTACTTACTTTATCGTTTGTCCTGATAGAACCTACCTCGAATATTCAGGTGGGCCGAATGAAATCGAATCAATACTTACCGACGGTATCGGAACATGTGCATCAGCTGGAAACTCGGTCGTTGATGCAAGGATATTTGATTATAATAGTACTACTATGATTTGTTCAAATGAAACAACTCCAAACATTACATTGATGAATATGGGGCAACAAAGTCTTACTTCAGTTGAGATTAAAACTTACTTGAACGGAAATTTACAAAGCGAAATCAACTGGAATGGTGATTTGGTGCTTTATGAATTCACAGATGTTTCATTGCCACCAATAAATATAGAAGGAGTTTCTGCTCCTGAAATTTCTGTTGTATTAGAAAATCCAAATAATATGATTGATTCAAATCTTCAGGATAATACTATTTCAGTTGAAATAGAGGGCGGAGGTGCCACTTATATAACAGATTCAATTCATTTTCAATTATACTTCGATAACTTTCCACAAGAGACAGAGTGGGAGATTTTAAATTCCATAGGTGAAGTAATTATTGGTGGGGATGATTATGTTGGTTTTCCTGATTTTTCTGCCCCTATTGACACTTTTTTAGCCTTAACCCCAGGAGACTGTTATACTTTCAATATTTATGATTCAGTTGGCGATGGAATCTGTTGCAGTTTTGCTGATCCTGATGAAGGATTCTGGAAAATATTTACTGACAGTGAAGAACTGATTGCAGAGGGAGGTACTTTTACATATCAGGAATCCGCGTTATTTGGAATTGAACAATTAGTCAATATTGAGGACCCAATAAACGAAATATTCAACCCAATCATTTACCCTAATCCTGCTAATTTACAAATCACTATTGAAAACGTAAAGGAAGATTATCAATGGGAGATATTGAGTGTTGACGGCCGTACATGTTTAAATGGCTTGTCTTTTTCAGAGAGCTCAAAAACGATTAATGTTGCTGATCTTTCGTCAGGTGGGATTTACATTCTTAAGATTGAAACAGAAACACAATCTTCTTGTCAGAAATTGATTATAGAATAATAAGGTAGCTAGAATGAATGTAAAGTTCTATCTTGATAATCCAAATACGCAATAAAAAACGGAAGCTAAGAAGGTACATAAGTCCATAGCTACAAAAACGCAGCTACGGCACATGCACAGACTTTCAAGAAATTAAATTTTCCCTTATAAAAATTAGATCTCCGATTTTTATTGAGTAAAGCTGAAAGTTTGGTGATTTCTTCCCCAGTTTTGAACTTGCCAGATTTCTGACAGCTAACATATAGTATATGAAGCGTAGCGAGGAACGAGCTATGATTTTAATATGCTTTAAACTTATCGGACATTCCTTTTTCAGTAAATTTTATAATTGTATAAGAACTGTCCCAAGCGATTATTTTCACTTTAGAATTCTCAACTTGTAAATTTCCGTTTATCCATATTTTTTCATTTCCTTCAGCGTATGAAAATTCAATTTGGTCAGTTTTAATGACAAAGTAACGAAATTCTAGATGCGCTTTTCGTTCATTAACAAATTTTCGAAATCGCTATTCCTTAGTGGTAGTTTCGTTTCCACCTTGTTGAAGTGCTGGATACAAGTTATGTTTGTAGCTCAATCAAGTATTTCATTATGAACTTATTTTCCAATACCACCTACACTGATCGTCGAGCAGGATTACTCCGAAATCTAAACACTCAAAATGATTCACATGGGTCTTCTCTGATACTCATCATGGGAAATACAGAATCACCGATGAATTATCGAGACAATATTTATAGGTTTCGACAAGACAGTAACTTTCGTTATTACTTTGGGATCAACTTACCTAATTTACATGCGGTTATTGATTGTGCTTCTGGTGAGACAATTCTTTTCGGAAATGACTACTCGATGGAAGATATCATTTGGGTAGGGGAACAAGAATCATTGACTTCGCTAGCTGAAAAAGTTGGAATTAGAGATATTCGTCCTCTTAATGATCTACACAAATACATAAAGGAATCAGATCGCAAGGTACTCTTTACTCCTCCTTATCGACACGATAATATCATATTGCTAGGGAGTCTTTTGGGCGAAAGCCCTCTTATAGTTCCAAGTCTAGTATCAGAAGACTTGATCAAAGCCATCGTAGCTCAACGTTCCATCAAAACTGAAGAAGAGATTGTCCAAATAGAAGATGCTATTAATATAACGAGATCCATGCATCTTACCGCAATGCAGTCAACGGCGCCTGATCTTTATGAATACGAAGTAGTGGGCGCAATACATCAAAGCTTGCATGCATCACATGCGGAACTATCATATCCGATCATCTTTTCGATAAACGGACAAACTCTGCATAATCACCATCACGATAATCTTATGAATTCTGGAAATCTCGCGTTAAATGATTCGGGAGCAGAAAATCCATTCGGATATTCTGGCGATATAACTCGTACATTTCCTGTAAATGGAAAATTCAACAGCCAACAAAAAGAAATCTATGAGCTCGTGCTCAAAATGGAAAAAGACTGTATCGCTTCTTGTTCCGTAGGCACACCATATAGAGACATGCATATTCTAGCTAATCGCATTCTACTTGATGGAATGAAGAGCTTGGGACTACTTAAAGGTTCGGTAGAAGACATGTTAATGGCCAATGTTGCGGGAATGTTTATGCCGCATGGTTTGGGACATATGATCGGAATGGATGTGCATGACATGGAAGATCTAGGCGAACAATATGTAGGTTATACGGAAGATATTGAGCGAAGTAAAGTAATGGGTTTGAAATCACTTCGTCTTGCAAAACCCCTTGAAGCAGGATTCGTTATCACCGTAGAACCAGGAATCTACTTTATTCCACAACTCATCGACAAGCTCAAAGCAGAAAAACAACATAATGATTTTGTCAACTATGACAAACTTGAGGCTTATAAATCTTTTGGTGGTGTCAGAATTGAAGATGATGTACATATTACAAATAAAGGAGCAAAAGTCCTGGGAGAATACATACCCAAAGAAGTCAATGAGATAGAAGAAATAATGTCTTAACTTCACGAAAATATCATAGCTCTAGCTTTAAGCAAGAGCTTTTGTCAAAGAATAACTTAATACACTAATCAAATAATTCAATGGGAAATACATTACAGAATTATGTCGCAGGACAATGGGTTAATGGCACGGGAGACGCTAAAGAACTTCTAGATGCTTCTACAGGTGAAGTTGTTGCCTTAACTACATCCAAAGGAGTTGATTTCGAAAAAATGCTTAGCTACGGTCGTAGCGCAGGTAATAAGTACCTTCGAAAAATGACTTTTAGAGAACGCGGTCTGATGCTGAAAAAATTGGCGCTCTATCTAAACGAAAGGAGAGAAACGTATTACCCAATAAGTTATAAAACAGGTGCTACTCGAGTTGATTCATGGATCGATATCGAAGGTGGGATTGGTAATCTTTTTGCCAACGCAAGTCTTCGGCGGAAACTAGGAGACCAACCATATTACGTGGAAGGCGAACCTGTAGGACTTTCTAAAGGAGGCACTTTCATGGGCCATCACTTAATGGTACCAAAAACTGGGGTTGCCGTTCATATTAATGCATTCAATTTCCCGATCTGGGGAATGTTAGAAAAATGCGCTGTTAATTGGTTAGCAGGAGTTCCAGCCATTGTCAAGCCAGCTACCTTAACTTCCTACCTTACGGAAGCAATGGTTCGTGACATTATTGATTCTGGAATTCTACCTGACGGAGCTCTGCAACTGATTTGCGGTTCGGCGAACGGTGTACTTGATTTTGTAAAAACTGGTGATACCGTAACTTTCACAGGCTCAGCCACCACAGGACAGATGCTTAAGTCACATCCAAAATTAATTGAAGAATCAGTTTCATTTAATATGGAAGCAGATTCTCTTAACTGTGCTATTCTGGGTGCTGATGCAGTACCAGGAACGGATGAATTCAATCTATTCATCAAGGAAGTGCGAAAGGAAATGACTGTTAAATGCGGTCAAAAATGTACGGCAATCAGAAGAATCATTGTACCAGAGAATCTTGTCGAAGATGTTCAACTTGCCTTGTCTGCACAACTTGCAAAAACAACCATAGGTGATCCAAGAGTAGAAGGTGTGAGAATGGGTGCACTTGCTGGACATGCTCAAGTGCGAGAAGTAAAAGAGCGAATTGCTGAATTACGACAACAAGCTTCCATCGTATATGGAGATCCTGACAAACTAGATCTTCCAGGTGTTGATCAAAAAGGAGCTTTCATGGCGCCTGTTTTAATGGTGACGAATGACCCTTGGAAATCTGAGGGTGTACATGAAATTGAAGCATTCGGACCTGTAAGTACAATTATACCTTACAAGAATCTTGATGAAGCAATCGAATTAGCCAATCGCGGTAAAGGATCATTAGTCAGCTCAATTACTACTTATGACAACAACATTGCTAAGGAATATATCATGGGTTCTGCCACTCATCATGGCCGAATTCTTGTTCTGAATCGAGATTGTGCTAAAGAAAGTACTGGGCACGGTTCGCCTATGCCGATGCTTGTACACGGTGGACCAGGACGTGCAGGTGGTGGTGAAGAAATGGGTGGAATGAGAGGTGTAAAACACTATCTACAGCGTTGTGCAATTCAAGGTTCTCCTACAACAATGACGGAGGTAACACAGCAATATCAATACGGCGGTGACTACAAATTGTCTGAAGTTCACCCTTTCAGAAAATACTTTGAAGATCTGGAAATCGGAGATACAATTATCACACATAAAAGAACCATTACGGAAGCTGATATCATCAATTTTGCAAATGTCAGTTGGGACCATTTCTATGCACATACAGATGTGACCTCGCTGGAAGGAACTACTTTCGAACAACGAGTTGCACATGGTTATTTTATCCTTTCTGCAGCAGCCGGATTATTTGTTGACCCAGGAAAAGGACCGGTTCTCTTGAACTATGGACTAGATGAATGTCGATTTTTGAAGCCCATCTATGCTGGGGCGACAATTGGCGTTCGTTTTACCGTAAAAGAAAAACTAGGTCAGGAAAAAAAAGACAATGATGATATCAAGAAAGGTATTGTCAAATTCCTTGTTGATGTCTACGATGAAACTGGAGAGACGGCAGCCTTAGCTACGATACTTACTATGATAAAAAATCGGGAAGAGTAGGAAACAATTAAAATGCAAACTTCATATAGCCATTATATCTGTATCACTAGTTTTTAATACATAGACGTGATGAAAGATTTCAATTTTTAGAATAGTCGTGTTCCGGCTGTTAAGATGTTTGGTATTCCATTGTGGGTGATAATCCTGGGCTAGATCACTTTACTTTTTTTCTCCGTCATAAAAAGTAACAAAAAAACCTCTCTCACTAGACAAACTCGTCCCAGTCCCTCTATTTCCAGTCTAGCCTACTCGCCTTTGTACTTTCAGTCTTCGTGATTCTCCCCTCGATATCCGCGTCCCAAGCCCCCGAATCACTGTCAAGTACGTCTCAAACAAGTCTAGTTCGATTTTTAGATACTTCGAACTATTAGAACTCATAACAAGAATTCCCCGCTATCTGAAGTTTCCCGACAAGATTCGGGACAAGTTTCACTTCAGATCAATATCAAACAAAGTTTGAAAAGCTTTTCACAGTTAACCTGTTTGCACTTTCAAGCGATTATCGTAAACTAAATATAAAGGCTAACTCTAGTTGTCAGAAGTTCCTCGCGTTTTTTCGCAAGCACCTTTACACTTTCCGTAAAGGTCTAGGTTATGATGGGTTATCTCGAAATTCAGCATTTCTCCCATCATATTTTTGATTTGCTGGATTCTCGGATCGCAGAATTCGACAACCTTCCCACAATCTTCGCAGATAAGATGATCATGTTGCTTGCTACCGTATGATTTTTCATACTGAGTTACATTCTTTCCAAACTGATGTTTAGCAATCAGGTCACATGCCACCAATAATTCAAGAGTATTGTAAACCGTAGCACGACTAACTCTATATTCTTGAGTTTTCATATGGATAAAAAGCGCTTCTGCATCGAAGTGATCCGTTCGCTTATAAATCTCTTCTAATATGGCAAATCGTTCGGGAGTTTTTCGAAGATTGTTACTCTCCATATATTCCGTAAATATATCTTGAGCCTCACTAAATAGCTGCTCATTAAATCCTCCTACTGATACTTCCATCTTACTCTGTCTTTTCGATTCGGACTACATTGGAAATCCCTTCGATTTCTCTTAACGCTTTGATAGCTTGGTTAAGTTGATCTGTATTCATAACCACTACACCAATCTTCCCTTCAAAGTAACCTTCATCACCCGCAATACTAAATGAGCGAATATTGATACCCAGCTGAACAGAAATTCGCTCTGTTATTTTCTGTATAACTCCAATGCCGGAATCTACTCCAGTAACAACTAAGTCAACGATAAAGTTGTTTTTCATGTCTCCTACCCATTCCGCTTTCAGTACTCTGTAGCCATAATTGGCCAATAGGTTGGTTGCATTCTTACAGTTTGTTCGATGAATCTTCAACCCCGCCCAATTGGTTAGATAGGCAAAAATCGAGTCGCCTTCAACCGGATTACAGCAATGTCCAAAAGAATAACCGTAAGTATCAGCCGGCTCGCCATTTACCAAAATCTTAGCATTGGTTTTACGTATTCTACGCTCAAGCGCAGCTTTCGTATCTTCTGGATCTCCCTGCTGAATAGGCTTCTCTGGGTTGGACTCCTCTTTAAGTACAAGCTTATGATCAACAACTTTAAAAATCTTAAAATCTGTGGAAGGATTAATCTCTTCCATTGCTATAGCATAGAACAGCTCGGCTCTTGATGTCGTTTCAAAATGCTTGACAAGTATATCCACATTGTCTTCAAAAGGAGCTTTCATACTTTTGAGTTTTCGCATCAATGCTTCCTTTCCGAGTTCACCTTGCTTTCTTCGCTCTTCCTTCATCGAGCTTCTAATCTTAGATCGCGCCTTTCCGGTAACAACAATCTTCAACCAATCCTCAGTTGGCTTTTGATTTTTGCTAGTTGTTACAGAAACTTGGTCTCCGTTCTGCAACTCGTATCCCATAGGGACCAACTTATTATTGACTTTGAGTGCTGTCGCGTGATACCCGACTTCACTGTGAATGTCAAATGCAAAATCTAGGGCAGTTGCACCTTGTGGTAGGATTCTCATATCTCCTTTTGGAGTGAAAACATACACCTCTTCGCTAAAGAGATTAGTCTTGAAGTCATTTACAAATTCAAGAGCGTCACTATTGGATGTGTCCAAAATATCTCGAACATTATCGAGCCAAATATCAAAAACACTGCTTTGTGACTTCACCCCTTTATACTTCCAGTGAGCAGCAAAACCTCGTTCTGCAATTTCGTCCATTCGTTCGGTTCGTATCTGCACTTCAACGTACTTTCCTTTAGGACCGATAACGGTTGTATGCAATGATTCGTAACCATTTCCCTTTGGAGTAGTAATCCAGTCCTTAAGTCTCTCCGGTATCGGGCGATAGACATCCGTGATAATCGAGTAAAACTGCCAACAAGCTGTTTTCTCTCTTGCACTCTCGACATCCAGAATTACACGCACTGCAAACAAGTCGTAAATCTCCTCGAAAGGTACTTTCTTAGTTTGAATCTTATTATAGATCGATGAGATACTTTTGGGTCGACCCAAAACACGGAAACTTACTCCCGTTTCATCTAAAGTCTCTCGCAATGGCGAGATGAACTCCTTTATGTATTTATTCCTTTGTCTTTCTGTCGCCTCCAACTTACTCTGAAGTTCTTCGTAAACTTCAGGCTCTTGGATCCTCATGATGATATCCTGAAATTCAGTCTTAAGCTTGTAAAGTCCAAGTCTGTGCGCTAAAGGAGCGTAGATATATTCCGTTTCAGCTGCGATTTTCAGTTGCTTGTGACGCGGCATGGCTCCGAGTGTTCGCATATTATGAACTCGGTCAGCCATCTTAATGAGCACAACTCTCACGTCTTCAACTAGCGTTGAAATTACCTTCTTAAAATTCTCTGCTTGTGGACTTTCAAAATTATTATACATTCCGTCCAACTTGGTCAGACCATCAACGATCAAACCGATTTTCGGACCAAAATTCTTGACAATCTGCTCCAAGGTATATGGAGTATCTTCGACAACATCATGTAATATGGCACAGACAATAGCAGTTGGGCCAAGACCAATTTCTTCGTAACAAATTCTTGCGACTTCGAGAGGATGGAATAGGTATGGTTCTCCAGACTTTCGTCTCTGCATCGCGTGACCCTCGTATGCAACTTTGTAAGCTAGATTTATTTTCTTAATATCATCTCCCGAGCACGAAGGTGCAATTGACCTCTTAAGTCTTCTAAAAACAGTATTCAGCTGTTTTTTTTCGATATCATTTATTGCAGTATTTGAAACTGGCATAAGAGAGATTTATAGAAAGTATAAACACCAAGTAAACAAAAATAATTCTTAATCAGCGAATCCGATTAAATATCCTACTTATAATTATCCGAAACAGACTATTATCATAACTTCGTCCTGTGGAAATGACGGATTATATCATCGTATTACTAGGTGGGTTTTTTGCGGGAGCAATTAATTCGCTTGCAGGGTATGGTTCAATCATTACCTTAACCATATTGATGGATATCGTCGGTCTATCTCCAAACGTTGCCAATGGAACCAACCGTGTCAACGTAATGGCCAATGCATTTGCAGGTTCTCTAGGCTATTATCGACAGGGCAAAATGCGCCTTAATCGAGTTTGGCTGATTGTCTTTCTAGTCTTGATCGGTGCAATCACTGGAGTGTATGTTGCCACCATCATCAGTAATGAAGGTTTCAGAAATCTATATAGGGTACTTATCTTTCTTTTGGCAATTCTCATCCTTACGAAGCCCAAAAATTGGCTCATAAAAGAGAGTTCGCAAGAGAAACTTAATCTATGGATCGCGTTTCCTGTATTTGTTTCGATTGGTTTTTATGCAGGACTAATACAAGCAGGATCCGGACTTTTTATGCTTGCGGCTCTTGTTTTACTAGCAAAGAAGGAACTGTTGGAAGCCAATGCGATCAAAATGTTCATTATCTTATTCTACTCGGTGATTGTTATCGCCATGTTTCACTACAAAGGTCTTATTGATTGGAAAGCTGGAGCAATTCTAGCCGTTGCTCAAGCTGCAGGCTCTTATCTTACAGCTACTTATGCAAGTAGGTTGCCTAATGCTAATCTATGGGCTTACAGATTGCTGATAATCATCATCCTGGTAATAATCGTTCGAGAAGGATGGATGTTATTAGGATTTTAGTTGGCTCGTAGGCCCAAAATGTTGATTAACTTGTGGTATTCATTTAGGCTGCTTTATGCAGGAAAACTTCGTGTTATTCGTATGCTTAGGCTGATCAACATCATGATCAGTATCCAAAGTCTTGGATCTCTGGTAAACAGACGTTTGGAAAAACGTCCTGCAAAAAAATTCGTCATTTAATCTTCGTCTTTTGTCCTTGAAAGGAAAAACTCAACACACGCTGAGTTAATGCGTGTGTTGTAGTTCATGAGTTTCAAAAACTGATGACAGAACATGCAAAAGTCATTTTTGTGATCGCTTGAAACTTGTTTACTGTTTTTGCGGCGATCTAACTTATACATATTCCATCATCGATTGAGTAATGTATTATCGTCTTATGCATTACTGTATGCCAATAAAAGTGCCAGAAAACATAGAAAAACAACCCTATACCAGAGATAGCGTAGACCTTATATGGTCATATTCATTTATATAACTTTTTAATCATTTGTAGTTATCTAGTAATGACCACAAAGTATATATTCATAAAATACAGATTATGAAAAATGCTTAATTGAATATTTTTTGAGAAAAGTGTTTTGGATTTCGCCAGATAGAAAATGAGCTTGAAAATCTAAGGATTGATGAAGCTGAAATACTATATCAATACCAATAAGAAACCAAGAAAGCTGCTATTGAGCTTTTGCACATTAGTTGGTAGGGGCTAAAATGAAGAAGAACTTGAAGATATTACTTTTCGCTTCCGTAGCTTATTTCTGTCTTACCGTGAGGACTCGGCAAGCCTTCGTCATTTAGATTAACAAAAACGAGTCGTTCAATGGTTAGTATGGGTTCTTTTGTAATCTTATTGCGGACCTCACATTGCAAAGTCAAGGAAGTTCTACCAAAATGAGTTGGAACCAAACCGATTTCAACAATATCACCTTGTTTGGGAGCGACAATGAAGTTTATTTCTGAAATGAACTTGGTAACAATATGTCGGTTTTCCAATTGGATCATTGTATACAATGCCGCTTCTTCGTCGATCCATTGAAGCAGTCTACCTCCAAATAGCGTGTTATTTGGATTCAAATCCTCAGGTTTTACCCACTTTCTAGTATGAAATTTCATATTGTATTTCTTTTCTAGTAAACATACTGAATATCAAAAAAGATACAATAAGTCGTCAATTAATTCTGAGTATTTAGTAAAGAGGTTTCGATGTACTAAATCGTTTAAAAGGTTTCACTGCGCTGGAACGGCTGTTTTAAAAACACTTCAATCAATATCTAAATCAGAAACATCTTCTTTGCAAGGTAGCATGAAAAGATGAAACTATTAATCATACTAATAAATCAATTTCGCATGAAATGACGTATTTTTGAGTCGAACTTTTGATTCTTCCCCGCATATGAAATTTGCCCAAACAATCGGTTCCATACATACAAAAGACGCTCTTCGCTCGCTAGTCGATGAAGACAACATGCCTCATGCGCTGCTACTTTCAGGTGCAGAAGGGAATAGCAAGTTAGCGTTGGCTCTAGCTTATACAACGTACCTTATGTGTGAAAACAGAGCGGATGGTGCATCTTGCGGCTCTTGTCGATCGTGTATTAAAATGGAGAAGTACATCCATCCCGATGTACATTTTTCATTTCCTTTTACAGGAGCAAAATCTGTTGCTGACGAGTTTATCAAGCCGTGGCGAAAATTCATTCAAGAAAAACCATATGCGGGAATTAGCGACTGGATGGAATATTTAGATGCTCCGACCAAACAGCCAAATATTAACACCAAAGAATGCAAGGCTATTATTCAAAAGCTAAATATGCAATCCTTTGAAAGTACAAATAAGGTGTTGATAATGTGGTTGCCTGAATACCTTAGAAAAGAGGGAAATCGCCTACTTAAAATTATTGAAGAACCTACTCCAAATACCTATTTCATTCTTATCACAGAGAAGATAAGTAATATACTTCCAACAATCATTTCCCGTTGTCAACTGGTCAAAGTGCCACCTCTTCAGGACAAAGAAATCAAGGAAGCGCTAATGGGACAATATCGCTTTGACGCTAGTAAGGCACAGAATGCAGCATTTGTTGCTGAGGGAAATATGCAAAAAGCACTTGATATCGTTCAGATTGGAGGCAAAGGATTGCATGATGAAGTGCTTGTATGGTTTCGAACATGCTATTCTCAGAAAACAATAGATCTAGTCAACTGGGTAGATAATTTCGATAGAAAAAGTAAAGATGAACAGAAAAGCTTCCTAATGTACGCCCTTAATTTTTTCAGGGAGATCGCCAGAGTCCCTGTTTTGCCTGAAAAAGCACTGAGAATAGAGGAAAGTGAGATTCAAACAGCAAAAAAAATCGCAGGGATTATTAACTTTGAAAAAATTGAAAAATTAAATAATATCCTGACAGATACGATTTATTATATAGAAAGAAATGCTAATATTAAGGTTCTAATGATGGATACAAATATTGCATTCAAAAACATATTACGCCAAAAATAAATTATCCAAGCGGAAGCACTTGGAGCATTTAGAGAGTAGATTCGTAGTTGTATGATGTAGAATTTTGGACGTAATTCTAAAATATGAAAAATGGCATGTGCTAGTTGTTCAGGTACCAATGGGGTATCCAAAGGATGTGGAAACAAGGGCCATTGTGCGAGTGGAAGTTGTAATAAACTGAACACATTTGATTGGTTGTCAAAGCGAGAAGTTCCGCTTTCAACTGGTGAAAATATAGTTGAAGTAAGTTTTAAGAATGGCGCTTCTAAGGAGTTCTATTACTTGAACAGTTCTTTACAAGCCTCAACAGGTGAAATGGTTGTGGTCAATTCGGGCAATGGATATGACATAGGGCGTATCAGTCTTATGGGAGACTTGGTTTCCCTCCAAATGAAAAAGAAAAAAGTAAACGTTGATCGCATTGAACACAATGTGATCCGTATTGCTAATCAAAGAGATCTCGAAAAGCTCACAGAAGCTCGAAACCTCGAAATTCCAGCAATGATTAAGGCTAGGGCGATCGCTCGATCCATGGAAATCGAGATGAAACTCGGGGATGTACAATATCAAGGAGACAAACGTAAAGCAACCTTCTATTATACTGCAGAGGGTCGAGTAGATTTCCGTGAATTAGTTCGTGCTTACGCAAAAGATTTCCGTGTAAAAATAGAAATGAAGCAGATTGGTTCGAGACAAGAAAGTGCTCGAATTGGTGGAATCGGATCATGTGGTAGAGAGCTATGTTGCTCAACATGGCTTACAGATTTTAAATCCGTTTCGACAACTGCTGCTCGTTACCAGTACATGGCAATCAATCAGTCCAAGCTTTCAGGCCAATGCGGAAGGCTCAAGTGTTGTTTAAATTACGAACTCGACAACTACATGGATGCTCTTTCGGGTTTTCCTGAAAAAGCGGATTACCTAAAAACTGAAAATGGGTCTGCTAAACTAATGAAGATCGATATTTTCAAGGGAATCATGTACTACTCTGTTTTCAAAGAGAAAGGTAGATCTCTGATCGTTCCTATTGATAAGGAAGATGTCAAAAAAGTAGTCGAGATGAACAAAAAAGGGGAATTTCCTGAATCAATCTTGGCATTACAACACATGGCGATTCCTGAAGATGTTGACGACTTCCAAGACTACGAAGATGTTACAGGAGCTGTTGAATTACCAGATCGTAAGAAAAAACGTCGAAGTGGTTCCGGAAGAAAAGGCTCTGGTAATAGCTCGAGAGGGAAAAACTCAAGAGGGAAAAAACCAATTTCTAATAAGGAGGGTGAAACAAACAAGCCAACCGCAAAAGAAGAAAAATCAACTCCAAATCCTAGAAATAAAAAACGCAGGGGGCCTAGAAAAGGGAAACCTTCTCAGCAATCTGGAGCTGACAATGCTGACAACAAGCAAAATACTTCGTCAAGCAAACCAACATCAAACGGACCAAAAGATGGTACTTCTGATAAACCAGCTAGAAAGCGACCAAATAAGCGCAAACCAAAGGCAAATAACAAGCCTACAGATAATCCAAACACAAACAACAAACAAGAATAATGACGTACGATTTATGTATTATCGGTTCAGGACCTGGAGGATATGTGGCAGCAATCAGAGCTGCACAACTAGGTATGAAAACAGCAATCATAGAGCGATATAAAACACTAGGTGGAACTTGCTTAAACGTAGGTTGCATTCCCTCCAAAGCACTTTTGGACTCATCCGAACATTTTCATAATGCATCGGCAGATTTTGAGAAACACGGAATTGAACTTGAAGCATTAAAGGTAAATATGCCGCAAATGATCGCTCGTAAAAACGAAGTAGTCGATCAAACTTGCAAGGGTGTTGAATTTCTAATGAAAAAGAATAAGATCGATGTATTTCACGGTCATGGAAGTTTCGTCGATGCTAATACAGTTAACATAGCCAAAGATGACGGTTCAAGTGAGAAAATCACTGCATCTAAAGTAGTTATTGCAACCGGCTCAAAACCTATAACACCTGCTGCTTTCAACTATGACAAAAAACGAGTCATTACATCAACAGAAGCACTGAACATCGATAAAGTACCAAAGAGAATGGTCGTGATTGGTGGTGGAGTGATAGGATTAGAATTAGGCTCAGTTTATGCTCGTCTAGGAACACAAGTTGAGGTCGTAGAATTCATGGACAGCATTCTTGCTGGTATGGATAAAGATTGCGGTAAAGAACTACAACGTGCATTGAAGAAATTAGGAGTCAAATTTCACCTAGGACATAAAGTTGTTGATGTAAAGTCAATGAAAACAAAGGTGAAAGTGAGCGTTGAGAGAAGAGATTCAGAAGAAAAATTTGATATCGATGCTGACTATTGTCTCATTGCGATCGGTAGACATGCATATACTGCTAATCTAGGTCTAGAAAATGTAGGTGTAACCACCGATGATCGAGGACGGATCGCTGTAGACGAGCATTTGCAGACAAATGTACCTGGGATATACGCTATTGGCGATGTTGTGAAAGGTGCAATGTTGGCACACAAAGCTGAAGAAGAAGGTGTTTTTGTAGCTGAACTTATTGCTGGCCAAAAACCACATATCGATTATAATCTCATTCCGGGTGTCGTTTATACTTGGCCTGAAGTTTCAGCTGTGGGAATGACTCAGAAAGAAGCGAAAGAAGCTGGCCGAGCAGTGAAAATCGGTAAGTTTCCTTTCAAAGCACTTGGAAGAGCTCGTGCTAGTATGGATCTTGAGGGTGTGGTGAAGATAATCGCCGACAAAGAAACAGACGAAATACTTGGGGCACATATGGTTGGAGCAAGAGCAGCTGACCTTATTATGGAAGTGGTAGCACTAATGGAATTTCGAGCTACTGCGGAGGATTTGGCACGCATTTGCCATCCACATCCTACTTTCACTGAAGCGGTCAAAGAAGCTGCATTGGCAGCGACTGACAATCGAGCACTACATGTGTAATTCTGTTTTGGGATATTCAATTAAGAAATGATTTACAGCGCACAAGCAATTAATCAAGCAATAGATAAAATGAATAGTTTTGGGACTCATAAGGTCCCATTTCTATTTTTATTCAATTATGAGCTAGATGAAATTGTCTTATACCCGCTTGACGAAGTGCCCGATCATATTCAGTTCTCATTTTTGAACCATCATAAGAAATCCGAAGCAGCTATAAATAAAGAGCCTTTTCAACTCAAGAAGACTCCAATAGCAATAGATGACTTCTCAAAAGCCTTTAGAGGTGTAATGGATGAGATTGAATACGGTAATAGCTTTTTGCTAAACTTAACTTTCCCTTCCAAGATCGATACTAATTATGGTCTAGAGGAGATCTTTCGTCAAGCTGATGCAAAATACAAAGTACTATGGGAAGGACGTTTTACCTCGTTTTCTCCCGAGACTTTCGTCAAAATAAGAAAGAATAAGATTTACTCATATCCCATGAAGGGCACCATTGATGCCACGATTGAAGATGCAGTGAATGTAATTCTGAACGATCCAAAAGAGGCTGCTGAACACTACACGATTGTAGATCTTATCCGAAACGATCTAGCTCAAGTAGCTGAACAAATCAAAGTCAATAAGTTTCGTTTTATTGACCGAATTCAAACACACGATGAGACACTGCTGCAAGTAAGCTCAGAAATCGAAGGTAGTCTAGAAGACAACTGGCAATCAAGAATCGGGAACTTATTGATGAAATTATTGCCTGCTGGATCTATTTCAGGTGCTCCAAAAAAACGCACTTTAGAAATTATCAGAAAAAACGAAATTGATCGTAGAGGATTTTACACTGGAGTAGCTGGAATTTTTGATGGAGAAACGCTTGATAGCTGCGTTCTCATTCGGTTCATAGAACAAAAAGATGAGCAACTATATTTTCGGTCAGGCGGTGGAATTACATTTCAGAGTAATCTAAACGCCGAATATGAAGAATTAATCCAAAAGATCTATGTCCCAATTTTTTGAGAGTATCAGGGTTGTTAATGGTCGAGTGATGAATCTTTCTCAGCATCAGATCCGCATAGATCGTACTATGAAAAGTATTAATTCTAAGGATTTTTTGGACCTAAAGAAACATATCGCTACTTTAGATCTATCTAAATTAGGTGTTTACAAACTGCGAATCAGTTACAATGCTCATAAAGCAGAAATTCTCAAAACGAGATTTGAAGCATACGAAGAAAAGTCGATTAATACACTGAAACTAGTGGACATCAACTTCAAATACGAGCATAAATCTGAGAATCGTGAAGCATTAAATCACGCTTTCACCAAAAAAGATGGTGCAGATGATGTGCTCTTGGTAAGAAATGACCTGATAACTGATACCTGGTATTACAACGTTGCATTTTACAATGGTGAAATTTGGCTTACGCCAAAAGATGCACTTCTGCAAGGGACCATGCGCGCTAAACTAATTCAAACAAAGAAAATTATACCAGCAGAAATTAAGGTCCAAGATATAGCTTCGTTTAAGAAGATTAGACTATTCAATGCTATGATTCCTTGGAGTGAACAAAAAGATATTCCCATAAAAAATATTAACTAGGTATCAACAAAAAGTGCCTTTCTCTTTACAAAAAAAGGCACTTCAATCCAAATAACTCTTTTCTCACAAGAGTCCTATATTTCCTAAACCCGCATTCTCACTTCTAAACTATGGCTAAAGCTGAAGTATTGCTTTCTGTGAGATCCCAATCTCCTCTAACCATTCTTGTAACATAGCAATTATCCGCTTCCTTGATTAGATATGCATATTGTTCTTCAGTAAGATCTCCTTCAATGGTAATATTTGATTCGACCCTTATTTTAAAGAACGACCTTCTCCTCTTCCTAGTACTTGTGAAAGCTGAGCGTCCACATTCCCTATTTCCATCCCTTTCTTCTTGCCACGTTCCGAATCGTAGCAACTTTACACATAGATATTCCAGCTAAGATGAATTCTACCGGAGAAAAACCTAAGTCGGTACCCTTCGAATTGATCGGTTCGTCACCTATAACAGCATGTTTGCCGTTACTTATAAATGATTGATGTACCTTTAGAACTGAATTCTGGGAAGCTATGCAGCAACCTATCATGTGTCATTAATCTGAATCTTATAATTCAACTTTTAATTTCATATCATTTGAAACCTCAAAAGAGCATTCTTCGAAAGTTGGAAGACGAAACCAGATTCCAGGGTTATTAGAAAATCCGTAAGGCTCTTTTGGGTAGCCGACCCAATTGAAATCCATCTTTCCATTCTTAGATACGTCATGTAAAATTGCTATAGCGTACTTTCCCTCTTTAGGAATTTCGAAGACCACAGAGTTGTTACTTTCTTTAGCGGAAACGATTCTATAATCATAGATGTCGCTCTTGCTAGCGAAATCATTTTCCTCACTATAAACCCCAATACGTAAGTCACCTTTGGCTTGACGAACACCTGTCACCTCAACTTTCACCTTAAAAACTGGACTTGTGGATACGGCAGTCGGTTGTGCGTGCAATACAACAACACTTGAAAAAAAGAATAAAATATAAAATAGTGCCCGTGATTTCATAGTGATTTGAACAGTAAATTAATGACAAAGTTTACAAAAATCTATACAGCTAACTCCTATAATTCGATACGTTTTTTACAAACAATTACTTTCTTTTGTTAAAGTTTGACCACTTAATAAGTTGCTGCATCACTTAAAGAACTAAGAATGAAAAATTCAATGGAAAAGAATAAGATTAATGCGATTGCCTTTTATAAAATGGCCTATGATGGGAATGCAAGCGCTGCTGTTCAAAAGTACGTAGGTAGGGAGTACATCCAGCACAATCCGCTTGTGGGAAATGGAAAGGCTGCATTTATAGCTTATTTTGACAAGATGCACTAAGAATATCCCAATAAGTCAATTGAATTTGTAAGAGTTATAGCTGAAGATGATTTAGTTGCATTGCACACACATCAGGTCTGGCCTAATAACGACGAATACGTGACAATGGATTTCTTTCGATTTGATAAAAATGACAAAATTATTGAGCATTAGGATGCTATGCAACAAATACCAGAACACACTGCGAATGGGAATACAATGTACTAAGCACAGCCTAAAGGCTAGCTTTTCGTCAATTTTGGGTTTAACATGTAAAAGGCAAAGTAAACACGATTACGATACGAATAGAAGTATCTGTTTTTGATATATATCACGCACAAGTGCTTCTGACTTTGACACTAATAAAAGCTCAAGCTTTATAAGAGTTAAAAGTAGACTACTTATCTACTGGATAATTTTCAAATTTGGAAATGATTCCTTTTATACCATCTACTTGTTGCTGATCCCCAGTCTTCATGTTTTTAATGCGGAAACATTCAGATTTACGTTCTTCATCACCAATTACAAGCACATAAGGCGCTTCAATGGCATTGGCATACTTCATCATCTTTTTCATATTCTTGGGTTCCGGATATAGATCAATGGCCAAACCAAATCCACGCAGCTTTGTAACCATTTCGAAAGCGAAAAAATGACTTTCTTGATCGATCGCCATTATAAACAGATCGAGATTTTTGTCGACAGTTTCTGGAAACAAACCAAGTTCCTCCATAACCAAATAAATGCGTTCAGCACCAAATGAAACTCCTACTCCAGATACATCTTTTAAACCAAAAGATCCTGTGAGATTATCATATCGGCCACCACCACCTATACTTCCCATCGAAACACCTCGTGCTTTCACTTCAAATATGCAACCTGTATAGTAGCTAAGCCCACGAGCTAAAGTAATATCAAACTTAACTGCACACTTTCTGAATGTATAGCTATCGAGATAACGATGAAATTGACGAAGTTCTTCAATCCCCTTACTCCCAGATTCTGTATGACCGATTTTGGCTTCAAGCGTATCAAGATCAGTAATATCTAAACAAGGCATCAAATAATCAATTGAGCCTTTTGAAATACCTCTTTTCTCCATCTCAATTGCCACTTTCTCAGGACCAATTTTATCTAACTTATCGATACAGATAACCATATCCATAAATTGATTTTGGGCTCTAGCCCCCTCTGCCAAACCTTCTAGAATCTTACGGTTACTTACATGTATATCTGCAGCAACTCCGAGATCTGATAAGCCTTGATCGTATATTTGAACAAGCTCAGCTTCATACATCAGAGATTCAGACCCCACAACATCCACGTCACATTGATAAAACTCTTGAAACCTTCCTTTCTGTGGTCGATCTGCCCGCCAAACTGGCTGAATCTGAAATCGCTTAAATGGAAAGCTGATTGCATGCTGATTCATCACAACATAACGTGCGAAAGGGACCGTCAAGTCATAACGTAAACCGCGTTTGGAAATCGAATAAGTCAAGGCAGACGAATTACGATCATTCAGCGCTTGTTCATCGGCTTTGGAAAGATAATCTCCGTTGTTCAAAACCTTAAACAAAAGCTGATCTCCTTCCTCCCCGTATTTACCCGTTAAGGTATCTAGGTTCTCCATTGTTGGAGTCTCTATCGGTTGGTAGCCATAGCGTTCAAAAACTTGTTGGATTTTCGAAAATATATACTGTCGCTTTCGAACTTCAGCCGGACTAAAATCACGGACACCTTTAGGAACAGATGGTTTCATAGTACTTAATTTTGATCAATACCTGCTGAGGAACTAGTGAGCAGCTTGGAACTGTTTCAAGAAACGGATATCGTTTTCAAACAATTGTCGGATATCGCCTATATCATACTTCTGCATGGCTGATCGCTCAATGCCAATTCCAAAAGCAAAGCCAGAATAAACACTAGCATCGATTCCACAATTTGTCAAAACATTTGGGTCAACCATTCCACAACCGAGCACCTCAAGCCATCCAGTTCCTTTGGTCAACTTTCGAGTTTTCTCTGTTTCAGTACCCATCCATACATCCATCTCAGCGCTTGGCTCAGTAAAAGGGAAATAACTCGGACGGAGGCGAATTTTTGTTTGCGGTCCATACATTTCTTGAGCAAAAAACAGTAGTGTTTGCTTCATATCAGCAAACGACACGTTCTTATCGATATATAATCCTTCAACTTGATGAAATTGACAGTGCGATCTAGCTGAAACCGTTTCATTTCGGTACACACGACCAGGTGCTATAATCCGAATCGGAGGTTTACTTGTCGTCATAACTCTTGCTTGAACTGAAGAGGTATGCGTACGCAATAAATTCTCAATACTATTGGTCAAGTAGAATGTGTCTTGCATATCACGAGCAGGGTGATCTTCCGGAGTATTCATCGCGGTAAAATTATGCCAATCATCTTCGATTTCACGATCTTCACTGACGACAAATCCGATACGGCTGAAGATGTCAACCATATCATTAAGGACAACAGAAACTGGATGACGAGCACCCACCTCCAAAGGATAGCCAGGTCTAGTCCTGTCCATTTCAACCCGTGCCTGATCGTTTCCAGCAGATTCGATTGTTTCAAGACTATTGTCGAAAACAGCTTGTGCTGTCTGCTTCAATTCATTCATCTTCATCCCGAAATCTTTCTTTCTAGCAGGTTCAACATCCTTGATCAAACCAAACAGAGCTTTCAATACATTTTTGCTACCTAAGTACTTAATTCGATAAGATTCCAACTGCTCAGGATCCTGTGGCGAAGCTGATTTTATTTCATCTAAAATCGTATCAATCTTGGCGAATATACTATCTGACATTTTTATTGCGTTTTTTAGCTATGCAAAGATATACTTTTTGATTTTATACCAATTATCTTAAGGATTATAGGCTAGAAATAATCGTATTTTTGCACTAAAAGTAGACGAAACGAAACTCTCACATGCAAATCAATTCTGTAGTCAGAAGCAACCTTCTTATTTTTCTGTTAGGCGTCAGCATGATCTGCGTTATTTATAGTATTTATTTGCTGTCGATGAGCCTTATCGGACTGCTTATTATCGTGTGCTTTTCTTACGCAGAGGGCGATCACGTTCGACTTGGAATTAATCCACATCTGTGGAAGCGGTCAAGTTATTCGAGTCTTTGGCCATTCACAGGCTTTCTACTATACTTCCTCTGGATAGTTATATCTCTTGTATGGTCTGGTGGTCATGTAGGTCCATGGGTTCAGAGCGTTGTACAGAATCTTAGTATGCCTGGAATTGCCTTAATCTTTATCTTCATGCCCAGGCTTACGCCAAAAGACATCTCTCTATTGCATTTCATGTTTTATGTTGGCCTAGCCATCGCTTGCTTACTGGTTCTGTGGGTTTACATTCCCAGTTACGAAGAAATAACCTTACTAATAGGCAGAGGACGGGCGATTCCTGTACCTATGGATCATATCCGTTTTAGTATACTTTTGAGTTATGGTAGCTTAAGTGCATTGAGTTTTCTATGGATGGGAAAAAAATGGGGACTTACGTCCAAAAGTGCGTACTTATTTACATCCTTCGTTGCCATTCTATTTTTCATAATGATTCATATTTTAGCAGTACGAAGCGGCTTACTATTACTCTATGCAGGTCTCTTTGTTTTCATTCTTTACATCCTAATTTCTCAAAAGTCTTGGAAGGTGGGGATTATTGCATTAATAGGGATGGTTGTATTTCCAATTATCGCATATAAAACAATTCCATCGGTTCAAAATCGAATAAAATACATGCGTTATGACATTGAGCGTTTTGTTGCTGCTGATGATTCAAATTATAGCGACAGTGATCGGTTACGTTCGATGAACACTGGTATCAAATTATGGAAGGAGGCAATTTTACTTGGTCACGGAGCCGGTGAATACAAACTCGCACTGGATACATACTATGATAAAATCAACTACCAAGGAAAACGACTCGCACCCCATAATCAGTGGATAAGAACTGGAATGGCATACGGTGTCATTGGTGTGCTAATACTGTTGGGTTCGTTTATTTACCTTCTTACAGCTAATCGCGGATATAATCAGCTACTCTTGCTAATTATATCTGTGTTGTTTCTCCTGTCGTTCATGGTAGAAAGTAATATGGAACGCTATTATTCTCTTGTTTTTCTAATGCTTTCTATTGGGATGGCATCTCGGTTGTGGGACGAAACTAGACTTGCTTAAAGTTTTGTTTCTTCACAGTTTATAGCCTATTGAAAAGGACTTACATCCTAACTGTCAGTCTAATATTTCATAGTCAACAGATAATTTTCGCAATGCTCGAAAGGCTGAACTGATATTGCTATCAATCAAGTCAATCTCGATAATCTCACCTTCCAAAAGTAAACCAGTTAATTCATTTGCCAATAACTCATCCATAGCTTGCGAAATCGTCAGGATACAATTAGCTATTGCTCGTTTATCTGGCCTCTGTGCATCACAAGATAATAGATTTAGCTTCATTCCTTTTTTCGTTAAAAATAAGAAAATATATACTAACTTAGTTATACACGAAAGTGATCTCCAAACAAAGAAATCGCTTTTGATTGAAATCAATACATATGAAGAATGTTAAGAAGAATCCACTCTGACTTAATCAACTCGTCACTATTGTTTCCAGTCTAGAAAACAGCATAGCAAATTCTATTTGGTAACAGTCAAATCACCCACAAACTGCTTTACCTCCCCATCTATCAGCTGAATTGAAAATGAATATACATAAACCCCCGGCTTAACGTACTCCCCCTTAAATTTTCCATTCCATCCTTCAAAGCTAAGAGGATCTACATTCGATTGATTAAACATTTGGTTACCCCAACGATCATAAATACTAAAGGAATTAATCTCAACAATTGGAATATTGGAAGAAAAAGAAAAGATATCGTTGATTCCATCTCCATTTGGAGAAAAAATATTAGGAAGGTAAATATCGGTGCTAATATCGACTTCAATAGGGATCAAATACTCATACAAACAGCCATTCATCAACTCAACCGATATTCTGATAAACTCATTTTTAGAAGTATTTCCTTCGAGAAGGACGCAAAAATTCTCTTGATTAAATTCCTCACACGTTAAAACTGCATTACTAAACCAATCAATTGTTTGAATAAGATTAGATGTGTCTGATATGATAATATTTAAAGAAAAATCTTCTCCAAGATTGATATTTATTAAGTCAGGATCAAAACTGACTTCAAATAATTCTTCGTCCACAATATCAACTTCACCAACATCTTGAATACATTCTTCATTAATCTGATATTGAATTGTGTAAGTACCAATGTTTAAATTTTCAGCTAAAATGATATCATCTGCACCGTAAGAATTGCCGTTAATAAGAATATCATAGTTATTTATATTGTCTGAAGTTATGATTATACCTCCATTCATAAAATTGCAATCTATATTCTGGGTCACAACATCAAGGTCTAAGGGTGAAACTCCCATAATTGTTACAACCTCACTATTTAAGCAGCCAAAACTATCAACGACCTCATACATATATTCGCCTTCTTCTAAATCTGTGATTAGATTGGAAGAACTATTACCATCAAAGATATAATCATAAGGAGGGGTGCCTCCAAATGCATCAATAAAAATAGAACCATCATTTGCACCTATACAAGAAACATCCGTAGTGATATTCATAGATGAAAGGAGAGCTGGACTTTGTATGAGAATATCATTGTAGATAAGTGTAGCACTGAGGTCGTCCGTGACTGTCACGCTATAAGATCCGTCGCAAAGTTCATCAATCGTGCTATTACTACTCCCATTGGACCATAGAAAAGAATATGGCATAGCGCCACCAAGTATTTCTAGCTCAATAGATCCATTACATTGATCAAAACATTGATTTGCTGAAACACCAATATTACTTGAAAGGGGCAAAGGCTCAAAGACTATTTGACCACTATTAACACATCCATTGCCATCAACAATAGTATACGAATACGTACCATAATCAAGATTTTCAATAACAAGTACATCTACAGAGCCATTACTCCACTCTATTGTGTAAGGAGGGGTGCCTCCAACTATATCTATTTGCAATAACCCATCACCTCCTGTCGATGTTGGAGGAATTGACTGACTGAAAATAGATGTTAGTTTGTCAGGTTGACTTAAGAAAAAAGATAAATCACGAAAACAACCAATGTCGTCACTAATTTCTACTGAATGAAAACCAGCTGTCAAATCATCTCTGATTTGCTCAGTATTTCCGTCATCCCAAAGAAATTGGAATGGTTCTATCCCAGAAAGTGTAATTAGTTGTATACTAGCAAAATCGCCATAGCAGGTAATCGAATCAACAATAGCAATTGCTTGCACGGGCTCACTTTCAATGATGGCAATTGAATCTACCAATGTGCAACTATTATTATCTGTGATCGTAACAGTAAAAAGTCCTGATTCAAGTTCGGTAATCGTATTAGTCATTTGCCCATTACTCCATAAGACTTCAAAGTTTCCAGTGCCCCCGCTTGTTATGGCAGTAGCAGTACCAAGCGTGTCCTCATTACATCCAGGTTGAATGACGTCAAAAACATTGCTAAGGGCAGGAGGGTCGATTAATTGAAATTGTTTCTCAAATGCACAGCCATCTATATCTGTGGCAGTAATAGTAAATATGCCATACGGCAAATCGGTTATAATAGAATCCGTCGAAGCGTTATCCCATTCAAATGTAAACGGTTCATTTCCTATTGCTTCTACTTGTATAGAACCGTTGAATTGATTAGCACATAAATTATTAATAATGGAATCAATAAAAGTAACTGAATTTCCTTCTTTAATTTCATATTCGAAGCTATATAGGCATCCTAAAGAATCAATTAGATCCAATTGATATTGCCCTGAAGCCAAACTATCGACGATGGGTTCTGTCATGCCATTTGACCAAATATATTGATACGGTGCAAAACCTTCAAGGACTTCAATGTGTAACTCTCCGTCTACTAAACCACTACAAGATTCGTCAAAAACAAAAGGATTAATAGTGATAAATGAGCTAATAGCTAAATTAAAACTAGAGGAATATGTGCAATTTAGACTATCACTAACAGTCACAGTATAATCCCCTGGGGGCAAATTTTCTATATAACTACTCGATTGACCAGAACTCCATTCAAAGGTATATGGTGGTGTTCCATTGATGATATCGACACTAATACTACCGTCCATTTCACCCTCACAAGAAACATGGTTGACTTCAAAATCAAGCGTTGCTCCTTGCGAACTAGGAATCGTAAAACTATGAGTTTGGCTGCAGCCTTCGTTATCTGTTATTGTGACTCCATATGTTCCAGCAGGTTTATTACTAATAGATTCTGTAAATTCTCCTGAGCTCCAAAAATATTCATACGGTGCTTGCCCTTGGAAATTATCAAGCAAGATACCTCCATTGTTTTGGCCACAATCCGCAGCAGTAATATTTGATTCAAAGGAAAACGAGGGAGACTCCAAAATTGTAAAAGAATCCTCAATAGTACAATTGTTAAAATCACTTACTGTAACTTCATAAGTACCTGAAGATAATTGTGTTAAATCTTCTGAAAATGAACCATTTGACCAAAAAAAGCTATATGGCATTGTACCTCCAGTAATCGATAGGTCTATATATCCTACTGCTGTGGTATCACAAATAGTAGTAGAAAAATCAGCATTGAGATAAATATCTGGGAATGGATTAATAATGACGCTAACTTGAAAAAAAGAACCATAACTGTCCATGATATCACAAATGTAGATACCCGCACATAAGTTCGTGAGGACTGGTGTCGTTGCACCATTCGACCAAGAGTATTCATAGGGTGGCAGTCCACCTGTAGGTTGTAAATTTATTGATCCTGCACATTCAGAGTTACAGAATTCCTCATTAACAGCAGTTCCAACTGTAAATTGCTCATAAATCTCAACAGTTAAGATGATTTCGCATCCCTTGATATCTGTGATTGTAACATTGTGAATACCTGGCGCAAGATTTGAGGCTACTGGAGTCGATTCACCATTATCCCATAAATAAGTATAGCCAGGACTACCCCCTGAAATAGTAGTACCAGCAGTACCATAAATTACTGGTTCAACAGGCTGGACAACATTAACTATTGCACCAACCAATTCTTCTGGTTCTGTAATAACGAATTCTTGAGTACCTGTACATCCATTAGCATCTGTAACTGTCACTAAATAATTACCTACATCTAAATCTAACAAATCTTGAGAAGTTTCGCCATTGCTCCAAATGAAGGAAAAAGGAGTACTCGTTGAATTTGAGACCGTTGTAGTAATTGTGCCGTCCATATTGTTCATACACCCAACATCTTCAGCTAAACCTGTAACGTCGAGCACTAGTTCATTTATTCCAACAGTATATGAGTCTGACAAACTACAGCCCGAATCGTCTGTAATTGTTACAGAATATACTCCTGCTGTTAGGTTGGAAAGATCTTCCGTAGTCTCTCCATTCGACCATTCAAAGCCCGGATTTACTGAGCAAGTGGTCGTTAGATCTATAGAACCATCGGAACCGGCACTACAAGTCGCATCTTGCGTCACTGCTTCAAATTCAAATGACTCTTCACAACAGCTAGTTCCACCACAGTCGATAGTAATAGGACAATCACTTGAAGGCAAGGTAATTAGATCTGCTGAAGAAGCCTCGCCAAATGCGAGAGCGAAAAAATCTATGCCGCTAATTATATCAGGATCAATAGTAACTGTATTGCCGCAGCCAATACCTCCGATAATCCCACCGTCTGTGCAACAAGGCGACCAAAAGAAATCTCCTACAATATTTGGAGGTGTGCCTGTTAATTCACCACTATCATCAGATAACATTACAAAAGCATCAGATGGTAAACAATTGAAATTAATATTTACCTCACCTCCAGAACCATCATTAGCGGAATCCAAGATGATTATCAAACTAGTCTCACCAGATATCAAGTCCTCGTAAAGCATCATGATCATACCATTTGATGTCTCTAATCCCGTATTAGAAGAACTACCTATCGGAGTTCCATAAGCATAAAAATCTATTGCAGATTGATTTCCACTAATAAATGGCAATGGAAACGAATCTTCTCCTTGGAAAACCGTGCAATCACACATCGGGGCAGAAGGGCCTATTGGTGTTGATGTAGACGAGGTAGCTGAAGCACTCCACAAGTACATAGGAAATAAAAAACAAATGATAAATAAGAGACGAATCATGATTGTGATGATTTTACCTATAAATTGTAGCAATTTTAATCATACATGAAAAGACTGCTATAAAAAGTATATTACTTACGTAGAACCAATATAAGTAAATAATGACACCCTAATATTAGAGAAATGCGCAACCAAGTAATTTTCAATAAATTTTATTGGAAAATAATATTTAAGATCAATACTTTCTTTGGGAAACCCTAAAGCTTCAGAATACGACAATATTGTAGAAAAAAAATTTATGAAAAAGCTCAGTCGCTTAGAAAATCAACCGATCAGATTTTCCAGCATTTACATTCTAGATGGACGCAATTACAAATGAAACTTAGGTTTTATCAGTAGATGTCTTTCTCATTTAAAAAGATTTTAGCTCGAGCTAGATTAAGCTAGCTTACTACGCTTCTTTCCGTATGCATCGCAACGAAAACGTTTCATTCTGATTGTTTCCCTATTTTCCAGCTACAAAAGTCCTAAATGACCAGTGGTCGTCCGCTTTCTACTTCTACTCTTTTGTTCCCATAGCTAAACTCCCTATCTTTACAAGTTCGTATTTTTCAAAATTACAATTGAACATACCCTATGCTTCATAAAATCCTTTCGCACGTTGTTCTAGTCCTAACGCTGCAATTCAGCATTTGTATTAGCTTGACTGCGCAACTCTGCGAAGGTAATTTAGGCGAAAATATTTTTACCGACGGTGACTTTGGCTCTGGAGTTCCTAATATTCCGCCTAATGACCCTGGAATTGCTCCAGGCTATTTATACACAACAAATCCACCTCCACCCGACGGATCTTACTGTTTAACAAATAATATCACGGTCTGGAATCAAAACTGGGGATGGGCAAATATCGGAGATAATAGCAACGATCCAAATGGATATATGATGGTCGTAAATGCAAGTTTTGATACAGGACTTTTCTATGAACAAATAATTACAGGACTATGTGAAAATACGATTTACGAATTTTCAGCAGACGTTCGCAACCTGCATTTTGGAGCAAATATTATCCTTCCAAATGTTTCATTTCTCATTAATAACTTCATTGCATATGAATCGGGGAATGTACCTGAAAATAATAAATGGAATACCTATGGATTTACCTTTAGCACAGGTCCAGGTCAAACATTTGTGAAATTATCACTTGCCAACAACGCTCCTGGAGGCATCGGAAATGACTTGGCTATTGATAATATTACCTTTAGAGCCTGTGGTCCTGAAGCTTTGATTTTACCTCTAGAGGTTGCCAACATTTGTGAAGATGGAAACTCAATATTACTTGATGCTACAATCAATGGAGATCAATACGACGACCCACAAGTTCAATGGCAAGAGAGCTTTGACGGTGGTGTAACTTGGGTAGATTTACCAGGCGAAAATGATCTTAGCTATGAATTTTCAAATCTTTCTGCAGGCACATACTATTACCGATATAAGTTAGCAAGTGCTCCTGAAAACTTGATGAATAGTAAATGTAGAATTATCTCAAATGTCAAAGTAGTTGAGGTGATTCCCAAATTCACTGCGATCGCCGACAGTCTATGTCAAGGCCTGCAGTTTACTATTGGTAACTCAACTTACGAAAATTCTGGAATTTATGTGGACACGTTACTTAATCGCTTAGGTTGTGATAGTATCGTTACATCTACTTTGACATTTGTTACTGAGCCAGAGATTAAAGCCAATTTTTTGATCCAAGAACCCAAATGTTCTGATACTTCAGATGGGTCTATTATTTTGGAAAGTATTGAAAACGCACTGGGTCCTTTCGACATACTATTTAATGGAGACCAGATATACAATGTTACATTAATCGAAAATTTACCCGCTGGTGAGTACGAATTTTTTATTACTGATCGGTACGGCTGCACTGTCACAGAAACTATTGAACTAGAAGGGCCAGTTCCCTATACGATTAATCTTGGCGAAGATCAATTAGTTGAACTTGGCGAGACAACAACCCTTTATGCCGGCGTCAGTGAGACGACCATTGCATTCAATTGGTTTCCTGAAGAAATATTCCCTTGCGCTCCAAATTGCACAGAACAGACTTGGCAACCAGCTGAATCAACTTGGGTCTACCTCGAGACTTTATCAGAAGACAATTGCATTGCCATTGATTCAGTATATATTGATGTACGAGTTGTTCGCAAGCTCTATATACCGAGTGCTTTTACGCCAAATGGTGACAATAATAATGACGATTTTCTTGTCTTTGGGTCACAGCCAAATGTAGAGCAAATCAATCTATTTCAAATCTACGATCGGTGGGGGAATGTACTTTTTGAAGCTTCCGATTTCCAGCCCAATGATCCTCTGTTTTCATGGGACGGAATCTATAAGAATCGAGCAATGAAACCTGGAACATATACCTATATGATTTCCGTTTTATATTTAGATAGAGAAGTGATTACTTATTCTGGCACGATCTCTCTTATCCGATAAATCAATATTTTACATAAACCACAAAGAATGAGAATACTACTATAATTGATTCTCCTCACCGCATTACATACCATGAAGCCTCAAGATACTTTTGTAAGACTGTTTGGCTCAAACGTAGGACTTCCTCATTTCATATCAACAAACTAGCACGGTAGCTGTCTTAAAATGATGGCACTAAAAACTGCGTCGAGCAAATCACGCCACAATTTGATCTATATCATTGGTAGTATATCGCTATTTAGCTGCCAAAGTCTATGGAAATTGATCTCGAAAGCTTTGAATTCTTTACTTTTGCAAAAAAATTAGCCACGATGAGTTTATTAACAGTAGGAACAGTTGCATTTGATGATATTAAGACACCTTTTGGACATGCAGAAAAAGTCGTAGGAGGTGCTTGTACTTATGCTAGTTGGTCAGCATCATACTTTACCAATGACATCCGTCTTGTCTCAATCGTAGGTGATGATTTTCCAAGTGATGAAATTGATTTACTTCACAAAAGAGGTGTAAAAACAGAAGGTTTAGAAATCGTCGAAGATAAAAAATCCTTCTTCTGGGCTGGCGAGTATCACGATAATATGAACCAAAGAACAACCTTAGCAACAGAGCTAAATGTTCTTGCTGATTTTGATCCGATTCTGCCAAACTCTTACAAGAACTCACAATATATCATGCTTGGAAACCTTACTCCAGCAATTCAGATGCAAACGCTAAAGCAACTGAATGGTGATCCTAAATTAGTCGTTATGGATACGATGAACTTCTGGATGGATGTAGCAATGGATGAATTAAAGGAAGTTATGAAGCACGTCGATGTAATTACGATCAATGATGAAGAGGCTCGTCAATTATCCGGTGAGTACGCACTAGTTTCTGCCGCTATGAAGATTCATGAAATGGGACCGAAATTTGTTGTAATCAAAAAAGGAGAACATGGTGCCTTACTTTTTTCTGAAGGTAAAATCTTTTCCGCTCCTGCTTTGCCAATGGCTAGAGTAATGGATCCTACCGGTGCTGGTGATACATTTGCAGGTGGATTTATCGGTTACATTGCGAAATCAGACGATATCTCCTTTGAAAATATGAAGCGAGCTATTATTTATGGTTCTGTAATGGCTTCTTTCTGCGTTGAAGAATTCAGTATCGAAAAGCTGAAAACGCTTGATGAAAATCAGATACACGCTCGAGTAAATCAATTCGTTGATATCGCTCATTTCAACATGTAAATACTACCGTTTAATCTAATTGTGGCTTTTTACGCATTTTTTTGATATCTGACCGACGTTTTTTCTCTTGTCTGCGTTGAATAATCGAAGAATTGGAAGGACGAGTAGGCTTTCTTTTCTTCTTGACAGTGAGGCTTCGTATTATCAATCTATCGAGCTTTTTGAAAATAGCAACTTTGTTGGTTAGCTGTGATCTACTTCCTTGTTCTTGAAGTACTAACTCTCCCTCCTTATTCAATCTATTCGAAAGCTTTTCACGAATCTTTAGTTTTTGCTGATGAGTAAGTGAGTTAGATTCCAGAATATTCCATTTAAGGATAACTTTCGTCTCCACCTTATTTACATGTTGACCACCAGCTCCGCCACTTCGTGCAGTTGAAAGAACAACCTCGTTATGAATTTCATCTAATACTGCACGAAAACCCTGATTTAATGACATAGTTCAATATTAACGTTCAATCCCGTTTTCATCAAAAACAAGAAGCTCCGACATGAAGTTAAAATATGGGAGCATTTTCTTAAAAGTACTTACTACAGTGCTTGCAAAATCGAGTGAAACCACACGATCGGCATCATAATGCTTCATCAATAAGTATTGCTTATTTCTAATCAAGTCAACTGCAGGGTGTTGTTTGTCAAAACCCCTTGGAGCAGTCTTTAACGCATTTCCCTCTATGCCTCCGAAAAACTCGTTGATATCCTCACCTTCAATCAACTGGCGATATGCTTCCTCTTCTCGAATAATTCCCTCTCTAATAAACTTTAAATCTTTGGATTCAGGACCCCAAAAGCCACCGCCCACCATCGCTTTATCTGGTTCAATAGCTAAATACAAACCACCTCTTCTATATTTACCTGCTCTTGTGAAACTTGCAGAAAAGAAGCTTTTGTATGGAGACTTATCCTTGCTAAATCGTACATCACGATAAACTCTAAAAACCTTTGTTTTCTCTATTTCATCGATTTCCTGTATGCCAGTTTCTACATCCGCGATGAAATCCTTAAACTCGGAAAGAGCTGTTTGATAGCGAGGTTTATGCTCCGCAAACCAATCTCGATCATTATTCTTGGAAAGATCTTTGAGAAACTTAAGTGATTTTTTTGATACTTGAGAAGACATAAATTAATTGTTTGAAAGTACATTAATAAATTTAGGCATTTGCTATACAATCCTGCTAGTTTTGTTTACTTTAGGATAGTTATTACCCCTTTATGCATGTATTAATAAAAGATGAAACGTATACTTTTAATACCTGACAAATTTAAAGGTTCATTGTCTGCCAAGGAAATATGCAGAATTATGCATGAAGAACTTCAGCACTTTGATTCATCTCTAAAATTTATTATTAGTCCGATGGAGGAGATGGTACGCTTGACATCCTTAAAGGTAAATTATCACTGGAGTTGTTGATGCTCGAGGTGGTTGATCCACTAATGCGACCTACTAGTGCATACTATTATTTAAGTGCAAATTCAACTAATAAAGAATAACTATGGATCAAAATATTGTACATATTTTATCCTTTTCGGGTATTATTCTAGCGATGTTCTTCGTGGCTTTCCTGTTTATTAGAGCGTTTAATAAATTTATCAAAACGTCAACTGACTTTCTTCAGAATGATCCGACAAACTATAAGTTTGTAAAACACTTTGTAGTTGGTCTAATCTACACATTAGGTTTTTGTTTGGCAGTATATTCAGTGCCCAATTTACGCACCTTAGCAGGCTCTCTTCTAGCCGGTGCAGGTATTGCAGCAGTCGCTATTAGTTTAGCTTCTCAAGCTGCACTGAGTAATATAGTTGGTGGTGTTTTCATAATTATCTTCAAGCCATTTCGCATTAACAATAGATTACTTATTAACACTCATCAAGGAATTGTTGAAGATATCACTTTGCGACACACAGTAATCCGCAATTTTGAAAATCAAAGAATCGTAATTCCAAACTCAGTCATAAGTGAAGAAGTCATTATCAACGCAGACTTTACAGATGAAAGAATCTGCAAATGGATAGACATGAATATAACCTATGATAGCGGTATCGACCTTGCTAAATCAATCATGGCCGAGGAAGTTCTAAATCATCCACTGACCATTGACGCTCGTACAGAAGAAATGATTGCTGAAAGTGCACCTGTCGTGATAGTTAGAGTTCTGATGCTTGGAGAGTCTTCTGTCAATTTGAGAGCTTGGGCTTGGGCCGACAATGCAAGGAATGCATTTATTTTAAGTTGTGACGCCTTAGAAAGTATCAAGAAACGATTTGATCGAGAAGGTGTTCAAATTGCATTTCCGCACCGTGTTCTTATTACAAAAGATAATCAAGAGAAATTTTTAGATAAAAAACAAAAGTAGAAGAAGAGATATGGCTTTTGAAGCAATGCTAGATTTTTTGGAAGAACTCCAGGAAAACAATCAGAAAGAATGGATGGATCTAAATCGTAAGAGATATAGAGCAATTCGAACAGATTTTGTGTCTTGGCTTGATAAAATGAACAAGAGACTGGCTGAGTTAGATCCCCTCTATTTTGACACACCTGGCAAAAAGGCTATTAATAAAATTAATAACAACTTGCTTTATCATCCAAACAGGCCGGTATACAAGGATCACTTTGGAGCTGGGCTAGATCAATTATCAAAACAAGGTGACTACTATATTCAAATCGGTGTTAATCGATCTATGTTAGCAGGTGGCTATTGGAGGCCAGATAATAAGATTCTCAAAAGCATAAGGGATGCCATTGATTATAATGGCGAGGAACTTCTAAGGATTATGCAAGAGCCGAAATTTAAGCTCATGTATGGAGGACTTGTTGACTCAGAGAGTAGGCTTACTCAATCTCCTCAAGCTTATGATTCAGACCACCGATTTATTGAATTATTGATGAACAAAACCTTCGCTGTGGAGCAGCTACTTTCAAGAAAACAAATCGTTGATAAAAACTTTGATGATCTAGTAGTCGAATCTTATTTGGTTTTACTTCCTTTCAGACGCTATCTTAATCAAGCAATTACGGTGTAGAAGATCATCGTAGTTTTCGAATCTTACACACTTCCTAAATATAAACGCTAGAGCTAGTAGAATTGACTCGCAATTTCATTAAGGATCATTTTGCAGGAGTCGAACTAGAACTGTTCGAGATGCACAGTGCAGCGATTCGGAGGAACTGAGAGGTGGATATAGCGGGGAGAATCGCGAAGGCTGAAAGTACTATCATGAAAAGGTTAGACTGAAAGGAAAGGGTCTAAGACGAGTTTTCTAGTGAGAGAAGTTTATTGTTTAGTACCAATGAAATGTTAGATTACCGACTAGTTTTCTATAAAGTTCGTTCTCTACTTCGTTAGAAATACTCGCCATAACTCTGCTGTATCTTTGCTTTCTGCCTTGTATAAAACGAAATTTCACAGAACCTACCTCGGCATCTCACACTTCATTGATCCATGTTTTTTGACGGACAAAAAAAGTAAAAAACACAACAGACCAAGCACCAAATCAATTAAACCATCATAGAACGGGTAACTCCAAACCTAGAAAATCACCAAGTAACAATCTCATTTAGATATGAAGTTTATCAACCTACTGAGCCGAAAATAGTCACTGAAATTCCACCTAACTAGAGCAAAAAAAAGTGCAAGTAAATATTTACCGTATCGCAGCCCAAATGTCTGTTTCCAAACCCACATCTTCAAGCATCATTCCACCAGCAATATTCCCTAGCGTCAACCCGATTCCCATCATTTTGTGCTCGCCGCATAGCTTAGCCCCAGTGGAAATCGTCGTCCAATTTTTCCAAGGAGTATAAACCATTTTGATTGGTAAAATCTGGACATACATTTCACATCCCGTTGGAATTCCATCTTCATCAAAAATCCATACATACGAATCACCTGGCGTCACACCTCCTGAAGTATACGAAACTTTGAGTCTATCATGATCTTCATGCTCTACCATTGATAAAGTAGTGCCCGAATCCTTAACTTTAAATGGCGCAGTGAACCAATACATATCATTACACCAAAATGACCAAGCATCTTGAATTAACTTCTGCTTCTTTTTTCCTTCTTGCTCGACGCCATCAACGAATGTTAGACCATCTACTTGATCTGGATCCAATAAAACTCGATTTTTCTTCCAAGAAATCTGTGCTAGATTGTCTTTTTTGTCCCAAAGGTAGTGATGAACACCTGCAAATGACCATCGAACGTATGTCGTAGTATCCCACGCCGCTTTATTGAGACCTTCCCACATATCCGATACCATTTCTTCTGTTCTCGGAGACTCAATTCCTGTTGGCAAATCTTTACTCATTATAGAGCAAGTACTGAAAACTACAGCAATCAAGACAGCAATGGTAATCGCTAGATATTTTAAAACTTTCATTATAGTTACGTTATATATTATAGTGCGCCTGAATTAACCCTAAGTAAACTGAATTGTTCACAATAAAGTGGTTTATGATTACAGCTCTTCGATATTATCTAAATAGTATTCTGCCTGTTCTAAAATCTTCTTCTTTTGATCTTCTGAATTTCTATCCCAAACTCGATACATCATTCCTACCCTAGGATTCTTACCCAGAAGCGGTCTATTAACCTCATAGAAGTTCCAGTACAAACTATTGAACGGACATGCTTTCTCACCAACCTTTACAGACTTGTCATAGTAACAACCTTTGCAGTAGTCACTCATTTTATTAATATAATTTGCTGAAGATATGTAAGGCTTTGTACCTACGATCCCTCCGTCAGCAAATTGACTCATTCCTCGTGTATTGGTAATTTCTACCCATTCTATCGCATCAATATAGATTCCCAGATACCACTGATCTAGTTCATCAGGATTAATTCCTGTTAGCAAGGCAAAATTTCCAGTCACCATCAGTCTCTGAATATGATGAGCATATGCATAATCAAGACTCTGCTGAATTGATTTCTGCATGCAATTCATCTTGGTTTCTCCAGACCAATAATAATCAGGAAGTTTGCGCTGGTGGTCAAAGTAATTCAATTCAGCGTAGTCGGGCATTTCTTTCCAATAAACACCTCGCATATATTCCCTCCAACCTATTATCTGACGAACAAAACCCTCAACCTGAGCAATAGTAATTTCATCTTGATTATCTTCCCAATGTGCAATTGCTGACTTCACAACCTCAAGCGGATGTAACATCTTACTGTTCATCGAAAATGAAATTCTAGCATGATAGACGGACCATGAACGTTCAACCATTGCGTCCTGATATTTTCCAAATACCGGCAAACAACTAGTGAGAAAAAATGAAAGTAATTCTCTAGACTCATCGGGTGTAGTAGGCCAGATAAAATCATCTGTCTCTATGTTACCTATGTAAGAAACACCTTGATTATCGATCCGCGATATAAGGGATTCGACATCTTTTTTATAAAGAAACGGGGCTTCAATCTCATGTTTTGCTTTGATTGATCCTCGGTTTTCATGGTCGTAATTCCACTTCCCTGTTAGTGGTTGCGAATCATCCATGGGATCCATCAGCAGATTGTACTTCTTTCGCATATAACGATAAAAAGACTCCATCAACAATGTCTTCTTCCCTTCAAAAAACCTTGCTAGCTCATCTCGCTCTGTTAGAAAATGTTCTGTATCAAGGGCTAGACAAGGAATACCTAATTCTGACTCAAGGCCTTTCATTTGCTCATCAAGCCGATACTCGTCCGGCAATTGATATTCGATTTGTGAAACTCCGAAGTCCTTAACGATACCTTCCAAGTTCTCTACAAGATTTCCGGTATTCTTAGGATCATCGAGTTTGAGATACAAAACATCATGATTACTTTCTGATAACCATTGACCCATAGCTTCCATTGACAAGAAGAAGGCCACGATCTTCTGAATATGATGCTTTACATAGTTGGTCTCCTGATGCATCTCCATCAGAATATACAGACAATCTGCATCTTGTTTTTGATACCAAGTGTGATCTCGATTGAGCTGATCTCCGAGAATTAGTCGAACCTTTTTGTATGAAGATTTCAATTTCATCCTAGCGCAATGTGCTCAATCCACCATCCATACCATAAACTTGCCCACTTACAAAACTAGCTGCCGGAGATACTAGGAATACTCCAAGTTGAGCTACATCTGCAGGTTTTCCATAAGTTTTTAAAGGATGTCTTTCTTTTGATGCTTCTTGCGCTTTTTCGTTACCTAGAAACTTTGAAGCCAAAGGTGTGTCAACAAGCGAGGGAGCAATAGCATTCACGCGTATCTTGGGAGCAAATTCAGCCGCCAGGCTTCTTGTTAGTCCTTCTATAGCACCTTTCGCGGCAGCTATTGAAGCATGAAAACTCATTCCCTGCGCTACAGCAACAGTAGAGAATAAAAGCACTGAAGCCTGCGATGATTTTTTCAATGCTTTTTGTGACATACGAATAGCTCTTACTGCCCCTAATACATTTATTTCATAGTCACTTCGGAAATCCTCATCTTTCAAGGATCTGAATGGTTTTAGATTTATACTTCCTGGGCAGTATATTAAACCATCTATTATCTCAGGCAAATCATCTGTGATATCATCCGTCAGAATATCCGCGTTTAAGGTTTCTACTTGCAATGGTAAGACAGCTTGATCGGCTTCACGACTTACAACGAGGACATCGTGCGAACTACTCAGCAGTTTAGTCATCGCTAATCCTATTCCGGAACTACCTCCAATAATTACATATTGACTCATATTTTCTTCTGTTTTATATTTTCTGATTTTTTAAGCGTACTCAGGCTGTAACCTCACTTTGATTTCGTTCGGAACGATTATTTCGTCTGCATCTTTCACTGCAGTAACGCACATTGTCCCAATTCTTTGCCCACTTTTTTCGCCAATTGAAAGGCCGATTGCATACTAGGCAAATCTTGGATGGCAAGTCTGATTTACGTACAGCTTTGCTCATCGCTTGCTTATCTTATTGTTGCTGATTGATCGCTGTCGACTGCACTTATGTGTACCCTCCATAAAATTTCGCTTCTTCAGATGCTTTGTTTTGCGACCTTGAACACGTTTACGCCACATCTTCCAGCTTGACAATTTCATTTCACGCTTCATCAACTTAATGACCTCTCCTTCTGATAGTCCAAATTGCTCCTTAATAGCATCGAAAGTCGTTCGATCTTCCCAAGCCATTTCTACAATTCGGTCCACTTCTCTTTCTGTAAGTGCTTTTAGTTTTTTCATTTATTTTACGCTTTCCAAGAACTCTAACACGAGAAAACTAAGGATGTTTATGAATGTTAAGTTGAAGACTTATAAAATCTTTAATGGGCTCTTTAGCCCAAGAGCTTTACTAATACTGCGAACGGTACGTGTATTTAGCTTTATTTGGTGCATAAAAAAAGCAGCATCATGAGATACTGCTTTTCGATATAATTCATGTATTTCTTATACTAACTTACTCGGTTCTTTGATTCTCCTTTCCCCAAAATTCAAGATTTGGACATGTTTGGAAGCGCTCGTCAATCTGTACATAAGTATTTTGAGCTTTATCTTCAACCCACTTTGAAAAGTACTCATTCTTCTTATTTTCTTTAGCAAAAAATTGAATCTTGGAATAGTCTTCTTTCAGATTTGCTTTGTGCGGCCGCGTGCGACTCAACAATTTAATAATACGATATTGCGTCTCGCCTTGTGCAGTTGTATACTCAATCGGCTCTGTAATATCTCCTTCTTTGAGACCTTCAATCTCGAAATATATATCCGGCGGCAAATCACCAGTTTCAAAGAATGTTGTCCCATTAGCAGGATTGACTAGTCGGCCATTATTGTTATAACTCTCTTCGTCCTCCGAACTGTATTTCTTAATTGCTTTTTGGAAAGTGATCGAATCTATTTCGATCTCGTTCTTAATATCAATTAAATTCTGTTTGGTCAATTCCAAATCATCATAAGTGATATTTGGTTTAAAGAGAATATGCCTAGTATTAACTGTATTTCCTCTCCTTCCCATCAACTGAATAATGTGAAAACCAAAGGGTGATTCCACAGGTTCTGATATTTCCTCTTTCTCAAGTGAATAGGCAACTGCCTCAAATTCTGGTACAAAAGTACCTCTTGCTTGCCATCCCAAATCTCCTCCTACGCGTTTTGAACCCGGATCATCAGAATGTCTTTTTGCCAATGCCGGAAAATCTCCACCATCCAACAATTCTTGATAAACTTGATTCGCCATATCAAGTACTTTTTGTCTTTCTTCGTCGTTTACCTGTGGCACTAAAACAATCTCCGCAACTTCTACCTCAGCATTGAAATATGGCAGGGAGTCAGTATCTATTTGATTAAAAAACTCCTTTGTTTCGCTAGGTGTAATTGTAATTGCATCGAATAAACTCGCACGCATTCTATCGGACAAAAGCATCTCTCGCATATTCACTCGCATCCAATCCTTTACTTCATTAACTGTCTGACCATAGTATTCTTCAAAGAAGTCAGTATCGCCGTTCATTTGACGAAGAATACTTTCGATCCGAAAATCTAACTGCTGAGAAACCTCTGCATCGCTGATAACAATACTATCCAGTTTGGCTTGATCAATCATGATCTTTTGGGCCATGAGCCCCTCAAGAACATCACAGCGCTCTTCATCACTAATGGCTCCCTGTGTTTCCATCAGATACGAAAATTGTTTTTCTACATCAGACAGAAGTATGTACTCACTTCCGACTTGTGCCACTACTTTATCAACTAGTTGTTGAGCTTGCGCAAAATTTGCCATCATCATCAGGCAAAACAAACTTATATAAAGGCTATATTTCATCGTTATTCAATTTTAGCAGTTCAATCTGTAGGCTAATCTGCAATTTTAATTTTTTTCTGCTGCAATGCCTTAGTGTAAAGTTCAGAACTATACTCTGAAAGCAGAAGTTGTTTTCTATTTTCTAAGATCGCGCGCTCAAGTTTATCTTTCATATAAGATAACGGCGCAATTTCATTTTTGTCGATCTTCTCGTATACTCTAATGAAGAATAAATTCGTATCATTTTCCCTAAAGTAGTCTTCATCTCCATCAATATCTTCTTCTGATATCAGATCGTGAGGTATATACTGGTTAACTTCCTCCCAACTATACCATCTTGATGTATCCTGCATATGAATATCAACTTGACTAGCAAAAGAATTTCTCCATTCATCAATATCCTTCTTTTTAAAATAATTGATGAGATCAAGCATATCCGCATGTTCCGCAGGTGTTACAACAAGCTCAATTTTGAAAATTGAATTTCTTAGTTTGTAGTTATTCTTCAAACTAGCATAGGCATCATTTAACTCAGCCTCACTGATTGTCTTGTTAAGATTACGGTCAACAAATCGCTCTTTATGCTTCTGTATAACCAGAGATGAACGGTATTGATCAATCAAATCGCCAATTTCTTGTTGATCTGATTTGCTCAATGCAGCTTTTTCTAGGAACAAACTTTTTCGTATCCAACTATCAACATATTGCGCCCTAATCACTTCATTGCCTGCTTCTTCTTCTAGCGCACTTTCGATATCAGACTCATATAGCGCTGATTCATAAACTTTGGCAACAAGTGTATCATCAGGTTTCTGTTGATTCTTGCATTGAGTCAAGCCCAAAAGAAGAAGAATAAAGAAAATAGAGAATCGTAACTGCATTACTTCATTAGGGATTTTAGCGCTTCTTCATTCGTCACAACTTCATACTTCTTTCGAAGTTCTGAAACCCATTCCTTTTCCAATTTATCCTGATAATCAGCTTCAATATACCCTCTTGCCTCTACAAGTGTCTTCAATGCAGGTGGGATTATTTCGTCGATCTTAATCAATTTGGTTGTTCCTTTTCTTGTATCCTCTATAGGGCTAGAAATACTTTTCTTGGCGAATTTAACGCCTGCTACATCTCTACTTCCTCTTTCATAAACTCCTTGAGTATAGGTAAATATATCTCCAAACTTCTCTTTCAACCATTCTGGTAATTTCTTCTTTGCCTTTCTAGTAAACTTCTTAATCACCTTCTCGTCGGTCGAATTTACAATGTAAGTTTTCGTTTTAGCACGCTCTTTCCACATGTAATTTGACTTGTTGGCTTCATAAAAAGCTTTCAAACCAACCGTATCTTGCGACGCTTTGTCCCATACATTGATCTTCGTTACCTCAAAAAGTAATATCCCTTCTTCATACTCGCGCATGATCGATTTAAACTCAGGATACTTCATTTCTAGTTGCTTCTCCTCATACTTAATAGCAGACTCATCTACAAATTCCTCGTACAATTTACTAACAGCATCACGAATTGGTAATTCATCCATTCTCAGGCGCGAGCGAGTGTTGCTTTTAGCATATTTTGCGAAATCTGAAACAGAATATTTCGTATCACCAAAGCTGAAAAGGGTCTCATCATTCTGATCGATACCTTTCCACTTGTAAGAAAAGAAATTCTTATCCAGATTACTTGTAAATTCCTTGAGACCTCTCTTGTTTTCCGCGTAATTGGCATCATCTTTAATACGATCAACCATGCTCAAAGTTGCCTTTTTATATCTAGGATCCTTAAGTACTTTCGCCTTCATGATTTTCTTAGCGTCCTCGTAAGATGGCGGAGTCTTTTTAGACACTCTCTTTACAATATGCCAGCCTGCTGAAGTTTGAAATGGCGCTGAATAATCTCCGTCTTTCATCAGTCCAAAAGAAGCCTCTTCAAAAGCCTTTTCAAATCGATTAATTCCGAAGTATCCAATGTACCCGCCATTGGATGCCGATGCTTTATCTTCACTTTTCATTCTTGCTAACTCTGAAAAATCAGTTCCAGATTGTAGCATCCGATACAAAGAATCAATTTTTGCTTTTGGGTCTGAAGTAGTTCTTCGTTGGCTTTTTTTACGAACTAGGATATGAGCAACTTCCATCTCTCCTCTCGCTTCTCTTACATCATCAACTCTTACTAAGTGTATACCCAGTTTGGTTCTAACAGGATCTGAGACTTCTCCTTTATCAAGTGCATATGAAGCATTTTCAAGTTCATAAAATCCGCTCGGGAACATTGCTGTAAGGAATCCCAATGATCCAACTTTACTTTTACTCAATTTATCTTCGGAATACATTTGGACTGCTTTCTCAAATGACAATCCGCCCTGAATTTCTTGTCGTACTTCTGCTGCTTTTCGATAAGCTTTATCAATCTGATCTTGGTTCGGTTGACCTGGAAGGCTAAATAGTATATGTGAGATTGAAACATCCGTCTTAGAACGCTCATATACCTCATCTATTAATCGATTTGTTACCTCTTTATCTGTTAAGTACGATTTAGCTAGTTGTTTGCGATATCCATCAAGCTCTTTCATCAAGGAAGGAATTGTATCCATCTTCAATTCCTTTGCGCGTTGAACTTTTAATTTGAACTTCACATATAGATCAAGGTACTCACGCAGACTTGCTTCACTGTAATCTGTATCTTTTCCAGTATTTTTTGAATAGATATAATCAAATTCACTAACATGAACTGGGTTTCCTTCTACCGTAAAAAGCACGGGATCATCTTGTTTTCCAGTTTGAGCGAAAGCAGAAAATGCATATAAGAAGCAACCTGTCAATAATACTAAGCGTAACATGTGATTCATTTCAGATTTATTTACTTTGAATTTAATATATAATTGGGTTGAAAACGCCTGTAAAAATAGTAATTTACCACCCAAAACACCTCATAAACGAAAAGGACTTGTAAGCTAGTATATAAAACGACTGTATTGATCGGAAACATGGCCTATTGGATGAGAATTATCAGATGTTGAAATGAAGTAGATTTAATATTTATGAACAAGAACAAAAGACATTGGTTTCTTCAAGGAACTATTGGGATTTTACTTACCGGTGCTGGAGTCAGTATGCTAATCGAAGCAGGCTTTTATAAACATTCAGATCCAGGTATGATTCAATGGGTTTTGGCAGGAACGATTTCCTTGATCGTTTTTATGGCAGGTTTGGTTCTGATGATTGATTCTATTCGTTATCGAGAATAGCTTGATGCGATATAAATCTGAATTACTTAGGTACAAAAGTATCACTCTTAAAGAGTTTATGGAAAGATTTCCGATGAAATACTCTTATATTTTAAGGTGGTTGAGATCTTGGACTTGTAGCTTTTAATTTTTGTCCGTCTTAGGAAATAAGAAAACCGTTTCCAGAACAAGTCTAGAAACGGTTATAGATTTCAACTTTTCTTTTCAAGACTGGCTGCTTGCTACATTTTTGTTTTTTTCTTACCTACGCTAGCAAGTCTCTCTTTCATTCTGATGATCAGATTCTTTTGTGTATCGATTTCGATAGCCTTCTCTTCATGAGCTACAGCATTCTCTTCGATATTTTTTTCAGCTTTGGCAATTTTTTCCTTCGCATCCTCTATATCATTCTCGTATGATTCCTTGTCTTTTTCAAGTCCTTTAAGGTCCTTCTCTAAAGTAGCAAGATTCTTAGCTTCAGCTTTTAGAAGTTCTTCAACATGTAGTTTTTCCGCCTCTACAGCAAAGTCATTCACAAGATTCTTAGCTGCCTTCAAGGTTTTTGGATCTTCCGAAGCAGATACAAAAGCGCCTCCATTATCAATCCACAAGTATAACCTAGAACTACCTTTCAGGTCTTCAATCTTTGAATATATATCTAACTTTCTATCACTTACTAATGGAATAGAAATACCTTTAGCGTAATATTCATCGGCTCTTCTATTTCTCTTTAGCTTTACATATTCTTTCACAAAATCTTGCCAATACTCCTCTGCGTCTCTTGAAGAAATTTCATTCATGTCCAAAACAATAGCTGGTTGACTGCCGAGACTCATTGTGACATCTTTGTCATATGCTTCTAATTGTGCAGACGCAGTTCCTGCAAAAGCAAGAAATATAGCGACGAATAAAGTTGTAATTGTTTGTTTCATCATTTTGATTTTAGTTCTATACATATACCGTCTTATTAAGATAATACGTAAAATGTGAAATACTATTAATAGTGGGCAGTTTACTCTTAATAACCCTGCACTTGGATAACTAAATCCAAATTAACAAAGTTCTCGACTCCAAATTTTTAACGAATTGCGTTCTTTGGTGGTTACAAACGAGATTAATACCGACGAATCACCATTTCTGACCATGTGGAAAAATATAGATATTTATAGACGGAAAGTTTGTTGTATTAAACAAACAATACAAAAATCATATGGTAGAAATAAAAATATAAAAAGTTTTCTACCATTGTAGATAGCTAAATCAACTCCTTGACTACTTGTGAAAATACCCTAAGTGAAATTCAAGTTAGTTGGATGCCTTAGAACCTTCTATATCAGTTAGTTAGAACGTGAAAATCAATGCTAACGCTATTTTGGACTCCTGAGCCTGTTTCAAATTCAAAAATTCGACACTCTATTGAATATCAACACATTACAAGAATTAAATATGTAAATTATTCCTATGTTTCTGAACTGTTTGGGTTCTATTATGCGTTAGCAGCATATGGTCGAAAGGCAAGGCAAAAATCAGTTTTCCACGTTGAATGAAGTTTTGCACAGCTTGTCCACAAATGTCAATAATGTTGAACTAAGCCTCAATCATTTTCTTAGTTTAAACTCATTTACATTTGTACACTCTAAAGAAATATTATGGCAGAAAATTCAAAACTAACAGCTATTCCAGGCAAGGTAAAAGAGCAACAATTCCAACGAGAATTGAATAATGCTTCGTACGGAAGAGTACTACCCCAAGCTACCGAACTTGAGGAAGCTGTTTTGGGTGCTATTATGGTTGACAAGGATGGTTTGGCGGCTGTAAATAGTATTCTACGTCCAGAAAGTTTCTACGCAGAGGCTAACAAGTTAATTTTTGAATATATGGAAATTCTATTCAAAAATACCCAGCCTATTGATCTCCTGACAGTAAGTGAGGCGCTCAGAAAAGCGAAAAAGTTGGAGGAAGTAGGTGGTATCAATTATTTAATGAACTTGACCAATCGCGTAGCTTCTGCAGCCAATATAGAATACCACGCACGAATCGTAGCACAGAAGTTCGTCCAAAGGGAATTAATCAAGGTTTCTAGCATGACCATCAAAGATGCTTTTGAGGATACTAAAGATATCTTTGATATGCTCGATGAGGCTGAAAAGAGTCTTTACGAAATTACTGACAAGAATATTTCTCGTTCTTTTGAGACGTTGAGGTCTCTCGTTGTCAGAACACGCGAAGAAATTGAATTAGTTTCACAGCAACAACAAGATGGTATCACTGGGGTTCCTACTGGATTCAATGAGCTTAATAAAATAACTGGTGGTTGGCAACCAAGTGATTTAGTGATCTTGGCAGCGCGACCGGGTATGGGTAAAACTGCTTTTGTATTATCACTAGCAAGAAATGCAGCACTTGAAGGTAAAGGTGTAGCTGTTTTCTCACTGGAAATGGGAAATACGCAACTCGTACAACGTCTTCTCGCGATGGAAAGTGAGATGAATAATGAAAAGATCCGAAAAGGAATGCTCAATGATGGAGAGTGGCTTCAATTAAATACTGCTGTTGAACGGTTAGCTGAACTACCAATCTATATCGACGACACGCCAGGTATTAATATTTATGAACTGCGCGCAAAATGTCGAAGATTAAAGAATAACCACGATATCAGTATGATCGTAATCGATTACCTGCAACTTATGACAGCAGGTGCAGGTAATGCTAAAGGTAATCGTGAACAAGAAATATCAATGATATCAAGAGCCTTAAAAGGACTTGCAAAAGAACTTAATGTTCCAGTAATTGCACTTTCACAATTGTCACGTGCGGTAGAATCTAGAGGTGGTAGTAAGCGTCCGATGTTATCGGATTTAAGGGAGTCAGGGGCAATCGAGCAAGATGCAGATATAGTTACTTTCGTTTATCGTCCAGATTACTATAAGGTTGAAGATCCAGATGTTCCACCTGGGGCTAGTGAAATCATCATAGCAAAGCATAGAAATGGTTCTATTGGGAGTGTTTTTCTGAAATTTATTGGTCAATTTGTGAAATTTACGGAGTACGAGCAGACTAATTTCGGAGATCTCAATATGAAGCCTAACGATAAATTCTTCACTGAAGGCAGAGGATATGATACAGCTCAATCTAAGATGAACAGTCCAGATCTTGATGATAATCCTTTTTAAACCATGGAAGAAAATAAGCATCAAGATAACAAGGATAAACCTTCAAAAAAAGAGGCTAGAAATTCTGAAGATGTCACGCGTCTAAATAAATACATTGCACATTGCGGAATTTGCTCGCGGAGAAAAGCTGCCGATCTAGTCAAGAATGGCCTAATAAAAGTTAATGGGGAAGTTGAATTGAATCCTTCCTACATGGTAACGCCGGAAGACAAGGTCAGTTATCAAGGTAAGGTGATAGAACGAGAAGTGAATAGAATATATATACTTCTCAATAAGGCTAAAAAGACAGTTTCTACAGTATCAGATGAGAAAGGTCGAAGAACGGTTATCGATTCACTTGGAGGAAAAATCAAAGAGCGTATATATCCAGTTGGAAGGCTTGACTACATGACCACGGGTTTACTTGTCTTGACCAACGATGGAGATTTGGCAACTAAACTAGCACACCCTTCGTACGAAGTAAAGAAACTTTACCATGTTACCCTCGACAAACCTATTTCTGAAGCTGATGCTAAAAAAGTAGAAGCTGGACTTCTATTGGAAGATGGGCTAGCGGAAGTTGACTCTGCACGTATTATCAAGGATAAGGGTAATCTAGAAATTATGGTTCAACTGCACCAAGGGAAGAATCGTATTATCAGACGCATCTTTGAGTATATTGGTTACGAAGTGGTTAGACTTGATCGCGTATACTATGCTGGATTAACCAAAAAAGACCTTCCACGCGGATGGCATCGTCATCTTACTGAAAAAGAAATTATTATGCTAAAGCATTTTGCGTAGCACCTTGGCTCCGCACAGTACAGGAACTTACTTTTGACTAGACTCGAGTCAATCGTTACCAATTCTAGGGTTTTGACCTCTTGCAGCCGATAATTTGCCTTCATGGCTTTCTTTGTAGTTGGTAATGTAGTTTGATGCTTTTACTTTTTTTGTCCGTCAAAAAAAGTAACAAAAAAACCTCTCTCACTAGAAAACTCGTCCTAATCCCTTAACTTCCAATCTAGCTACTTCATTATTGTACTTTCAGCCTTCGCGATTCTCCCCGCTACATCTACGTCCCAGATCCCCCGAATCACTGCACTGTGCATCTCAAACAATTCTAGTTCGACTTTCTAAAAAAATGATATATAGATGTTAATACATTCATATTAACTTTCAATAACCTACAATTTTATCTTGTGTTCTTTGAGCTATCACCGAGAAATCATGTCGTCACAGTCGAAAATAAGTTAAAGCTTCAAACACATAAGACAACCATTTTTCATGACATTTGTAACCTTTACAATAAAACAGAAATAATCAATCAATAGCATGAAAATAGTTACATACAACGTAAACGGAATTCGAGCAGCAATCAAAAAGGGTCTTGTCGATTGGGTCGTTAACCAAAATGTCGATGTTATTTGTTTTCAAGAAACTAAATCGCAGCCAGAACAAGTTGATATGAGTGCATTTGAAGCTGCTGGCTACCACGCCTACTGGCATTCTGCTGAAAAAAAAGGATATAGTGGCGTTCTTACTTTAAGTAAGTTTCCTGCTGCGCAAGCAGTCGTGGGAATGGGGAATGAAAAATATGACCGAGAGGGTCGAGTAATACGAACAGATATCCAAGGGTATTCAATTTTCAACTGCTATTTTCCAAGTGGCTCTTCTGGAGAGGAGAGACATCAATATAAAATGGAATTTTTGTCAGATTTCCGTCCCTACATTGATAGTATGAGAGAGAATATCAATCCAATTATTGTTGTTGGTGACTACAATATTGTGCATACCGAATTGGACATCCATAATCCAAAAAGAAAAGATAATCCGTCAGGATATCGACTTGAAGAACGGGCATGGATGGACGAGTGGTTCGGAAATGGATTTATAGATGCTTATCGTAGTAAATATCCAGAAAAAATCGAATTCTCATGGTGGTCATACCGAGCAGGCTCACGAGGAAAAAACAAAGGTTGGAGAATTGACTATATCTCGGTTGATAATCAGTTAGCTGAGAAGATCGTTGATGTTGCACATTACAAAGATGATCAACATAGCGACCATTGCGCATTGGAATTGATATTAAAATAATTTAAGTGCTTGAGAGATCATAAACGTTTTCTTGCATTCATAATCAACTATGAAGTGAGGTACTATTTTTTCAATCTAACAATGATCAAAATAGCAAATTATATATTCTTACGGGTTTATAGATCCAATAAACTATACCTAAGTAAATAAGGATAAAACTGAAACTCTTCCTCGACTTATATAAAACTAGATGTAGAATTAAACCAATTGCTTAGGAATCCGTCAAAAGACAAACTAGCTAATATGACTACATTCAAAATCAATTTGACTCTCCTTTGCACAGTACTTATTTTTATTTCTTGCGCAGAAGTAGAAGATCAAATGCAAGACCCAACTGAAAGTAGTCCTACTTTGCCTGATGAGCACTATAACTATGAAGAAGTAGAATTACCACTTCATTTGACAAATAATTTCTTACAAGGACCAATTCAAAATGCTGCTGTTGACAATGATAATACACCAGACAATAATCCTACTACCAATGAGGGGGCAACTCTAGGTCGTGTTCTGTTTTTTGACAAAAGCCTAAGTGCAAATGGTAAAATAGCATGCTCCTCTTGCCACAAACAAGAGGTGGGGTTCTCCGACGATGAGATACTCAGTATCGGATTTGATGACGGACTTACGAGAAGGCATTCAATGTCACTAATCAATGCTACATGGTATGATCGGGGTCGATTCTTTTGGGATGAAAGAGCGGAAAGCTTAGAAGAACAGGTACTAATGCCTTTTCAAGATCCAATAGAAATGGGTATGACTTTGGATGAAGTTGTCCAATCGGTTGAACAGCAATCCTTTTATTCTGATCTTTTTGAGGATGCTTTTGGCTCAGCTACGATTAATTCTGAAAGAATTTCAATGGCCTTAGCCCAATATGTAAGAAGTATAATAAGTGTTTCAAGCAAGTATGATATCGAAAGAGCAACGGTAAATGCGCCGATCACAGATTTTCCAAACTTCACAGCTAGCGAAAATAATGGTAAACAGTTGTTTTTCCTCCCCAAAAACTTGGGTGGGGCAGGCTGCGTGGGTTGTCACTCAACCGAAGCATTTATCAATCCAGATAATGGCCCAACTAACAATGGTCTTGATTTAGTCTCAACAGATGATTTAGGTGTATTTGAGGCTATCAACAATCCTGCCTTTCTTGGTTCATTTAAAGTTCCATCATTGAAAAGCATAGAGCTAACCGCTCCTTATATGCATGACGGTAGATTTAGTAGCTTGGAAGAAGTGGTAGAGCACTATAATAGCGGCGTCCAGAACCATCCCAATCTGGGTCAAGCCCTAAAGGACGGTAATGGACAAGCTCAACAGTTAAATCTAACAGAAACTCAAAAGACTGATCTTGTCAATTTCTTAAAGACTTTGACAGACGAAAACCTTGCCAGTGATTTCAGGTTTAGTGATCCTTTTAAATAGGTAAGATACTATTCTTTGTAAGGCCAATTATTATATCCACCTTCTAGGTTATACAGATTTGTAAACCCAATTTCTTGCATCATTTTGCATGTTTTCCCGCTACGTCCACCAGATCTGCAATATACAAGGTAAGTCTTATCTTTATCTAGAGCCTCTATCTTTTGACGAAAGTCATCTCCATAAAAATCTATAACTTCTGCTCCCTCGATGGAACCTTGTGCTACTTCTTCAGCTGTTCTTACGTCCAAAAGAACGTGATTCTCTGAACCAATCTTTGATTTAAAAGTAGCTGTATCGATATCTTCCATAACTGACTTCACAGTCTCTACTTCTTGCTCTTCAACTACAGTCTCAGAAGTAGATTTATTTCCAGCAGATTGGCATGAAAAACTTAAGCTTATCATCCAAAAACTGAAAAACAACCCAAGTAAAGGTTTTTGAATATTGAATTTAAGATACATATAAAGAAATTTAAGTAGTTTAATTTAAAATCTAAATTTTTAACAAAGTTCAGCATTATCTTAATATATCAAAGGTTTAGAATTATGCCTTGCCGTCATATAAAATCTTCGAACGACTAATATAGAAAATAACAGCAGCCAAAACTATAATTGTTGCGCTCGCAATTAAGGGATAGTGAATATTTATTCCTACTAATACGCCGCCTATAACGGGTGTAATCATCTGACCCAGTGACAGCATAGACTGATTAATCCCCAAAATTGAACCTTGAAGAGTTTCATCTGCTTGCGAAGAAACAATACTTGTCACGTTTGGAGATGTGATACCATAAGCAATTGCAATCAACGGATTTACTACATAAAACATCCAGCCACTTGTTGGTAATAGAACAAGACCTAGAGCAAGTGCTAGTAAAGGTAAACTCGCCATCAAAATCTTTTTTGGAGGCATTCTATAACTTAAGTATCTCACCAACACACCTTGTACTATAGCTAACCAGACTCCGATATACCCATAGAGTAAGCCTATCTCTTTCTCCTTAAAATCAAATTTCTCAAGTAAATAAACCGAAAAGAACTGAGTATAGAATGTGAATCCAACAGAGATAAGGAATACAACCGTAAAAACAGCTCGTAAATTGGGTGAAGAGAATGAAGTGAATATGTTCTGAACTCCTTTGAAAGGACTAATTGACGTCTGTAATTTATGAAGCAAAGTTTCTTTGAAAAAGAAATAGACTAGGATGAAATTAACCAAAGCAAGTCCAGCAGTAAATAAAAAGGGAACATAATGATCAAACCAAGGGACCACTGTATTATCTGACAACACCCCACCGATGGTCGGCCCCAAAATAAATCCTATTCCGAAGGCCATTCCTATCAATCCAAAGTTTCTTGTTCGCGACTCTTTATCGCTGATATCAGCAATCGAAGATGTGAGGATCGCAATGTTTCCTCCAGTAAATCCAGGTATCATCCTACTAACAAAAAGTAATAGTAAATTATGTGAAACGATTGAATAAGCAAATAGTAAATATCCAATTAAGGTACCTATTAAAGACACCATCAAAACTGGCTTCCGACCAAATCTATCAGACAAAGCTCCCAAAATAGGCGCACCGAAAAACTGCATAAATGGATAGCAGGCAAGCAGAATACCATAATACATCGCTTTCCGTTGAGCGTCAATATCAACAGTAAAAAACTGACTTCCTTCTTCATAAAATATAGAAGGAATAACAGGTATTATAATACCGATTCCGAGTAAATCGATAAAAACAGTAATGAAAATGGTCGTAAGTAATCGATAATTAGCGGGATCCTGCTTTGTCATGATTTTAACTTAGTTGAAACTGTAAATCATGCATACCCTTGTAGTGCCCATTTTCTTGCTGTATCAACTTCTCATGCGAACCGATCTCGGCAATCTCCCCTTTGTTTAGAACCATAATCTGGTCAGCATTTCTGATCGTAGACAATCGATGTGCGATCACAATGCTCGTTCGATTCACGATCAATGTTTCTATAGCATTCTGGATGATTGCTTCAGTTTCAGTATCGATTGATGAAGTTGCCTCATCTAGAATCAGAATATCCGGATCAAATACTAATGCTCGAACAAAAGAAATCAACTGACGTTGACCCATGGACATATTGTTACCACGCTCCAGTACTTTAAACTGATATCCACCTGGCATATCTTCAAAAAATGCGTGAGCGCCGATCATCTTGGAAGCTTCAATTACTCGTTCCTCCGAGATACTACTATCTCTCAGTGTTATATTGTCAAGCAAGGTGCCGTTGAAAAGGAATACATCTTGAAGAACCATTCCTATTCGATTACGAAGTGAATCAAGTGTATATGAACGAATATCAACATCATCAATTTTAATCGATCCCTTTCTGATTTCGTAGAATCTTCCTAGCGTATTAATGATCGTTGTTTTCCCTGAACCTGTACTTCCAACAATCGCTAAAGTCTCATTCTTAGGAATAGAAAAACTAAGTGATTTCAGAATATCTATTTGATTGTCGTATGAAAAACTCACATTTTCAAACTCCACTTTGCCTTCAAATCTATCCACTTCCACATCGCCATTATCACTTATCTGATCTGTACGATCAATCAATGTAAATACTCGCTCAGCAGCAACTAGTCCCATCTGTAAGGTGTTGAAAGAATCCGCTAGCATCCGCAAGGGTCTGAAAAGCATACTAATATAAACTTGGAATGCCACCAATGCACCGAAGCTCACTTGATCTTGTATATAGGCACCAGCTCCCCACCATATCATTAGTGCCAATGAAAGCGCTGAAATAATCTCTACAACAGGGTAAAAAATCGCATAATATAGGATCGAATCTAGATTCGCTTTCTTATACTTCACATTGATTACATCAAACTTATCTTGTTCTTGCTCTTCCTTATTAAAGATCTGAACAATACGCATTCCTGTTATTCGCTCATTTAAAAACGCATTCATTGCAGATATCTGGTTTCTTACTTTTTGATAAGAAACTTTCACTTTCTCTTTAAAAATATAGGTCGCTATAACCATCAAAGGCATCGTCAAAAGGCAGATCAGCGTTAACTTCCAACTTGTTATAAACATCACTGTAATAATCACTACCATGCTCAGAATGTCTGCAATGATCGTGATTACACCTTGTGTAAAAATACTGTTGATCGTTTCAATGTCATTGATCGTTCGTGTCGTAGATGTTCCCACTGGTGTCTTATCAAAATAAGTCAACTTCAATGAAGTAATATGCTTGAAAACCCGGACTCGTAAGTCCCGAATAATCGACTGACCCAACACATTAACTTGATAAGTGAAATAGTACCTCGCAATTACTGTAAGAATCACGCCGCCCAAAAAAACCACAGACATGCGCGCTAAACCTTCCAAATCGTATTTCAAAATATAATCATCAACCATAATGTTAATCAAGTACGGTCGAAGTACATTCAGCGGCGCAAGGATGATCGCAAGAAATAAACATAGATAGAAAAGTACCTCATATGGCTTTGCCAAACGCACAACGCGCTTTAGAATCTGCCAATCTAGTTTGTTACCTTCCATTAGTGGAGTATTTGAGAGCTATAATATGTAAAGATAGGATAAGTTCTTATAATAGCTGTCAACTAAAATTGTTTCGAAAACCCTAGTAAAATAAAGTAGTCTAGCTCGAGCTAAGACTGTAAATACAATTGAATTTTCTTGTAGAAGTTGGGATAAAGACTTTTGAGATTTTTTGAGTTCGTAAAATAGGCATTGAGTGCCAGAATTCTAAAATCTAAGATTTCGTATCCAATCAGTTTCGCCATCTGAACCTTGTCGAAGCCAAAAAGCGTTCCGATCGAAGCTTTAAAACCTTCAGGAATTTCAGGAAACCCAGCAGTCTTCCCAATCTTCCTTTCACACCAAACATGGTATGCAATGTGATAATTCTCCTCTGGTAATCGCAAAGATTGCATCAACTGCTCAATTGAGATAATTACAACGCCATCCTCACTATCGTACTCAGCTGCATGTAAAAACTTCATTTTTGGTGATGGAAAAGGATGTTTGTACGCCACCAATCGCTCAATATCAGGTGCCAAGTCCTCTCTTCCTTCCATAGAAATAATGACAGCTGGTGCCGCGATAAGAATGGTATGATACATATCTAGCTTTTCCGTTTCTCCGAGGACAAGGTATGATTCTCTGGCATGTAAAAAATACACTAATCGCTTGGAAAAGACCTTGATCTGTTCAAGGCTATATGACTTAAGGTTTGGATATTCAGTCATGATCATCCGAAGCACTTGTTCGTCAAGTCTCACATCTTGAAACTTGAATCCCCATCGATCAATCAGATCCTTGAAAACAAGAAATCCTACCGTCATTATTGCAAAAGGAATGATCGCAATATACCAGTTTCCCCCGTATGTAAAATACATATAGCTGGCTAAGGCTAGAAAAGCAAGGTTCACGGCGAAGAAAAACTTGGAATAGGACTTATAGATCATGCACTTTGGTATTGAATTCAAATCGTGATTAGTATATCAATGTATAAGTGTAAAAGAAATCATAATATTGCGTTTATCGCTGATAAACTAGGCTTTTTTTTACGTTAGATCTATGGCTTCCGCCCAAAAGGAGATAAACATGAACATTTTTCTGAATAGGAACATCTGGCTTTACGCAGGACTCATAGCGAGCTTGCTTCTAGTGGTAGTGTCTATTCATAGCTGCGCTGTCCAAGCAGCACCGCTCGGAGGACCAAAAGACGAAACTCCACCCTATCCTGACAGTCTTAAGTCTACACCAAATGAACAGATAAGATTCTTCAAACAAAATATTGAACTTCACTTTAATGAATGGGTAACTCTAAAAAATCAAAATCAGATTATTGTATCTCCCCCTTTGGAAACAAATTTAGAGGCAAAAGTCAAAGGAAAAAAAGTTATCGTTGAGTTTGACGAGGAAGAAGTGTTGAAAGAAAATACAACCTACACGATTAATTTTGGCGAATCGATTGTAGATTATACAGAAGGAAACCCTCTTACAAACTATACTTTCGTATTCTCTACCGGTGAATTTATCGATTCATTGAGCGTTTCGGGTACCGTAGTCAATTCTTTTACAGGTGAAGCTCAAGAAAATGTGATGGTCAGTCTTTATGATCAACTGCAAGATTCAGTAATTTATGAAGAAAGACCATTGTACTTTGCTAAAACAGATAAAAGCGGTCGTTTTAGTATCAATAACATACGACAAGATTCCTTCAGACTTTTCGTACTAGATGATAAGAATCTTAACTATCTAAAAGATCAAGAATCTGAGGGAATGGGCTTTTATCCCGATACTATCATTCTGAATGACACCATAAAATCGGTTTTCGAAATACCATTCTTCATTCCAGATCCTAATCTACGGAAAACTGCTTTAGAACATGAATATGGTCAGTTGGGCATCGTGTTCAATCGAGATCCATTTGACCTATCTTTTCGTTTTGAACCATCAGAACCTGAGTATCTAGCGACAACCTTTTCGAAAGATAGTCTCCTTGTGTTTTATAATACAGATGTTGAGTCCGATCTAATTCTAGAGCTAGGTCAAGGCAAAGAAGATACGGTAGCTTTAATAAAATATACCGACAGCATTAGATACACCAAAAAGCCAAGAATCATCAATAAGAACGTGAGTCAGCGAGTTGGTTTAGGGAGTTCCGATAGTATTATTTTGACATTTAATCATCCCATAAAGGATTATAACCGAAGCAAGATAACTCTCTTGGATTCTGCTGAAATGGAAGTGCCCTACAAAGTTTACAAAATACCTGAAGACGAACGTAAACTAACGCTCTTTCGAGCTTGGAAAGAAGGCAATCCCTATACTTTAATTATTGATAGCAGTGGAGTAAAAAACCACTTTGGCGTTGTCAATGATTCAATCGGTTTACCTTTTGTTGTTTCAAGTAATGCTACAAAGGGTGAAATCATTTTTGAGCTTGACTCATTAATTGAGAATTTTCAATATATTGTACAAATTTCACAGGGAAAGAAAACGATAGAAAAGCTGGTCCGAGGAAAAAAGGAAGAACAGTTAAGTTTTCTGTCACTAAATGCTGGTAAATACACGGTAAGGATTATTGAAGATGTGAATAATAATGGTCGATGGGACCCGGGGGATTATAATCTTAAACGGCAATCGGAAAAGTGGATTGAAAAAAAATTAGAAAGCCTTAAGGCTGGGTGGACTCTAGAAGTAAGTGTAAATGGAATCGAATTCGACTGATAAAATGGTACTGCGTTCCGACAATCTCGTCAAGAGATATGGAAAAAGAGAAGTAGTAAGAGGTGTTTCAGTAGAGGTGAAACAAGGTGAAATCGTTGGATTGCTAGGCCCAAATGGAGCTGGTAAAACAACTACCTTCTATATGGTTGTAGGATTCATCAAGCCATTTAGCGGAAAGGTCTTTTTAGAAGATCAAGAAATTACGAGCCTAGCTATGTTCAAAAGAGCAAGAAAAGGGATCGGCTACCTTCCGCAAGAAGCCTCTGTCTTTAGAAAGTTATCCGTTGAAGATAATATCAAGGCTGTGCTTGAAATGACGGATCTTTCACGAGAACAACAAAAAGAGAGACTAGAACAATTACTCGATGAATTTAGTCTTCATAAAGTAAGAAAGGGATTAGGAGATACATTAAGTGGAGGAGAACGTCGAAGAACAGAAATAGCACGTGCTCTTGCAACAGATCCAAAATTCATACTGCTTGACGAACCGTTTGCGGGAATCGATCCGATTGCAGTCGAGGATATCCAAAAAATTGTTTCACAATTGAAAAATCGCAATATTGGGATACTTATAACTGATCACAATGTACAGGAAACTTTATCAATTACAGATCGTGCGTACCTGATGTATGAAGGTAGAATTCTCAAAGAAGGAACTGCAGAAAGCCTTGCAAACGATGAGGAAGCTAGGAGATTATACCTTGGAAGTCATTTTGAATTGAGAAAAAAACAACCTTAATTCATGTATCGACTAATTAGCGTTCTCACTATCACTGCATTTGTCTTTATCCTTGCATCCTCCTGCGAAACCGAAACTCCAAAATTGAAATTAAGTCGGTCAGAGCGAACGCATGTAGATTCTATCTATCGTCAAGCTATTCCGGCTATCAACAAAGAAATGGATTCTATCTGTGTCGCATATAGGTCTAGACAGTATCAGAAAAAGAAAGATTCCATCATTGCCATTAGACTTTCCGAAATCGAACAAATTTTACCTGAATGAGGAAAGCAATCATATATGTAGCACTTGTATTTGGCATTGTAGCTTGTACGACAGACAAAATAGATCGAAAAGCTTTCGTACAAGATGAGATAAACAAGAAGCTAAAACAATACAGAAACGATCAAACCACAGAATGTTTCGAAGATCTACTGGAAGAAATCAATATAGAAGTTGACTCGATGATGTTCTACCTAGTTCAAAAAATGAAGGGCAACTCTGATGAAATGCCTCCACGACCACCTAGGCCAGGTCGATTAGTTGATACAATTACGCTAGAACAGCTTCCCAAAGAAAAAATAGACTGATTAAATCGTATTTGACAGATTAGTTGGGTATATGAAACACGAATTCCGGTTACACACAATGGTATAACCGGAATAGTAGAATAAATTCTATACTCGTAAATGGTTACTTAGAAGTCATCTCATCAGAGACTGACAGCTTCGCTCTTCCTCTAGCTCTTCTTCTAGCTAGTACTTTACGACCGTCTTTCGTTTTCATTCTTGAACGAAATCCGTGTTTGTTTGCTCTTTTTCTTCGTGAAGGTTGAAATGTCCTTTTCATTGTCGTTTATTTTATGTCCGTCGAATTCAAACGGGCTGCAAAAGTATAATATATTTTCAAGTCTTCCAAACAAATGGAAGCGATTATTTCGCCACTCCCTGAAACCATTGAACACACTAGCATCCAACTGAATTTCAAGCAATTGACTTCAAATACTCTATTGAGATCTTGTTAGCTATTCATCGTAATCAAGAACTCTTCATTGGTATTTGTCTGAAGCATATGCTTTCTCAAGAAGTTCATCGCTTCGTCTGGCTTCATATCTGCCAAGTGCTTTCTTAGAATAAACATTCTTGTTAATATACTCTGCTCAAGTAGAAGATCTTCACGACGTGTACTTGACTTAGTCAAATCAATAGCAGGATAAAGACGCTTATTCGCTAAAGATCGATCAAGTTGAAGTTCCATGTTACCAGTTCCTTTGAATTCTTCAAAGATTACTTCATCCATTTTAGAACCTGTATCAATCAATGCCGTAGCTAGAATTGTTAAAGATCCTCCATGTTCAATTTTTCTTGCTGCACCAAAGAACTTCTTAGGCTTATGAAGTGCATTTGCTTCAACACCACCAGATAAAACTTTACCTGAAGCAGGAGCAACAGTATTGTATGCTCTTGCCAATCTAGTAATTGAATCCAATAGTATTACAACATCATGGCCACATTCAACCATACGCTTTGCTTTCTCCAAAACTATGTTTGCAACACGCACATGATTATCAGCAGGCTCATCAAAATTTGAAGCCACAACTTCAGCATTTACGCTTCGCTTCATATCAGTAACCTCCTCAGGACGCTCATCGATCAATAATACGATCATATAACAATCCGGGTGATTTGTAGCAATGGCATTTGCAACATCCTTTAACAAGAATGTTTTACCTGTTTTAGGTTGTGCAACGATTAGACCACGCTGTCCTTTACCGATTGGTGCGAATAAATCAATCATACGGTTTCCGTAATCTTTACCATCCGGTCTAACTGTAAGTTTGAATTTTTCTTGCGGGAATAATGGAGTCAAATAATCAAAAGGTACTCTTTCCCTTACTGATTGTGGATCAAGTCCATTGATCTTATCAACCTTTAGAAGCGCAAAGTACTTTTCGCCTTCCTTCGGTGGTCTGATTGTCCCTTCTACAACATCACCCGTTTTTATACCGAAAAGTTTGATCTGAGAAGGAGAAACGTAAACATCATCAGGAGACGAAAGGTAATTGTAATCTGAAGATCTTAAAAATCCGTATCCATCGTTCATCATTTCCAAAACGCCTTCAGCAGAAATGACACCGTCTAATTCAACATTAAACAATGCTTGCTTCTTTTCTTCACGTTCACGATGTGGACTTTTTGGTCTATTGCTATTTCGATCATTTGATCGATCATTACGGTCTTTTCGATCCTTGCGTTGATCGTTATTCCGGTCATTTCTAGGGTTTCGACGATTATCCTTATTACCATCATTTGGACTCTTGTCCTCATTTGACTTGTCAGAACTAGCGTTGTCGTTATCATGCTGGTTGCTATTCTCAGATTGAGTAGCTCTTGATGTAGTCTTAGCTTTCGGTGCTTCTTTCTTGGCAGGAGCATTTACTTGCTTACTATCTGTTGGCTTCTTGTCTTCAGTTTTGGTCTCTGAAGATGTCTCAGCTTTAGTCTGTTTTGCAGAAGTTTCTTCCGTCTTTTTAGGACGTCCTCTTCTTCGTGGTGCTGGCATAGCTGCGGCTTTTTCATCCTTTTCTTCAGAAGTAGATGCAGAATCTTGCTTTACCTCTTCTTTTTTAGGTTCTTGTTTTTTTGTCTGAGGTTTTTCTGCTTCCTTAGCGGTAGTTTCAGACTTTTTAGGTCTTCCTCTTCCCTTTAGAGCAGGTTTAACTTCGTTTTCATCTTTGATTAATTTACCTTTTGTGATCGCTTGCTGATCAAGGATTTTATAAATTAATTCTTGTTTGCTTAATCTCTTAATAGATTTTAAACCAATTTTTTCTGCTATTTCACGAAGATCGGGAACGAGCATGTCATTTAACTGGAGTATATCGTACATATAGTTGGAATAGAATAAATGTGATCAGTAATTGAAATAATTATCTGGTGAAAATGTGTGGGATCAAAAAATGGAAGTAAAGGAAAATACTTCGCGGGTGATCATCAGCGCAAAAGTACATTTATATTTTGATTTACAAAATACTATCTTTGCCCTCATTTCATCATGGATTATGAGCCTTTCTCTATAATTAAAACTCACAATCATGTTGATGTAAGTCATCTCTCAAACGTTACATTATGCTTTTAGTTTCACAAATACGTGCAGAAAAAGAAAAGGTTGCAGCTGGATTAAGGAAAAGAGCGTGGTCAGATGATCGAATCGCTGTCCTAGATAAAGTCATAGCCCTTGATGATGATAGAAAAGCTGTAAAAACATCAATGGACGAATCTCTTGCCAATGTAAATCGGATTTCGGCAGAAATTGGTCAACTTTTTAAGACTGGAAAAGCTCAAGAAGCAAACGCAAAGAAAGTAGAAGTTTCAGTAATTAAAACAACGGCAAAAGATTTAGAAAATAGACTTAAAGAAATTGAAGCTGAACTCCTTGAAGCACTATACACTATTCCAAATATCCCCGACGAGAAAGTAGTACATGGAACATCTGAGTTGGATAACGAAGTTTATCAGAAATGGGATTCTGCGATACCTGCTCTCCACAGTGATGCAAAGCCTCATTGGGATTTGATGGAACAATACAATATGGTTGATTTCAAATTGGGAGTCAAGATAACTGGAGCAGGATTTCCACTTTACCGAGGTAAGGGGGCAAAGTTACAGCGCGCATTGATCAATTTCTTTATCGATGAAGCGACAGCAGCTGGCTATGAAGAGATTATTCCTCCACTCTTAGTAAATGAAGCATCCGGAATAGGTACCGGTAGTTTGCCTGACAAAGAAGGTCAAATGTACCATTGCGAAAAAGACGACCTTTATCTTATTCCGACAGCCGAAGTTCCTATTACTAACATGTACCGTGGAGATATCGTATCTGTTGACGACTTTCCGATCAAACTTACTGGATACACTCCTTGTTTTAGACGTGAAGCTGGTTCATACGGATCTGACGTGAAAGGTTTAAATCGTGTTCATCAATTTGACAAAATTGAAATCGTACAAATTCAGCATCCAGAAAAGTCTGTGGATACGCTGTACGAAATGATAGAACATGTGAAGATGTTACTAACCAAACTGGAGCTTCCATACAGAATATTGCGCCTTTGTGGTGCTGACCTTACTTTTGCTTCTTCGCTGACATATGATTTCGAAGTTTTTGCTGCGGCACAAGAGAAATGGCTCGAAGTAAGCTCTGTTTCAAATTTCAAGTCGTACCAGTCAAATCGAATGAAATTGAGATACAAAGATGAAAATGGAAAGACTCAATTTGCACATACATTGAATGGAAGTGCGCTTGCCTTAGCACGTATTTTCGCCAGTATAATAGAGAATCACCAAACGGATAAAGGAATTGTCATTCCAAAAGCACTTCGAAGTTATACTGGCTTTGATATTATTGAATAAAGAAACAAGTTGATAATTTGATTCGTTCTTATGTATAGATATAATTTAAAAAAGCAAAATATAAAAATACAATACAATAATTATGGATAATACGCTTGACATTGATGGAATGATTGCTCAGGGAAGAGCTCACTTTGATTCTGCCATTGCTCACCTTCAAGATGAGTTAGTAAAAGTAAGAGCTGGTAAAGCAAACCCTTCTATGCTAGACGGAATCATGGTTGCATACTACGGCAATCCGACGCCTCTTCGATCTGTTGCAAACTTGGGTACTGCAGATTCAAGAACGATTACTGTTCAACCATGGGAAAAAGACATGCTTGCTCCTATCGAAAAAGCAATTTTCGAAGCCAATCTAGGAATTACACCGATGAATGACGGTGAATTTATTCGCATAGGTATTCCTCCTTTAACGGAGGAAAGAAGAAAAGCTTTAGTAAAGCAGTGTAAAAGCTACGGTGAGGATGCAAAGGTTGGTATCAGAAATGAGCGTCACAAAATGATGGATTTTATCAAAAAAGAAGTGAAAGAGGGATACCCTGAGGATGCTGGAAAGCGAAAAGAAACAACGGTTGAAACCTTAGTAAAAGACTACTATTCGAAAGTGGAAGAAATCGTTAATTCGAAAGAAAAAGAAGTAATGACTGTATAAAACGATTTGATGCAACATTTCAAATAGCGAAAAAACCTAAAGCACGTGAACTTCATGTTTACGTGCTTTTTTAATACTTACTAATCGTGGTAGGCTTGGCACAAAATAAAGCTTTGTGCACTTCCCTACTCAATTTTCATCTAGGTGCAATAAAGGTTAGTGACGACAAATTCACCGTTTGTACATTTGTGATAAATTTTAAGTTCTATGATTCTTCGTTTTGACAATCCTTCTTTCAATTCTATTTTAAAGTTGGTTGTACATGAATCACATTTCAGCCATTCTGTCTATAAAGGAAATGAAGAACTAATTCTATCAATTGTATGGAATGCAGGAAAAGATCAAAAAGTAATAACCGACGAGGTAGAGTAATACTTCCATGAACAATCCATCCTTCATTTACTGGTAAATCATCGTTTCAGGTTTGAGGATTCGTCAAGTTTGATAACATGGCAATTCAAGTTTGAACTCCTTTTGGGCCTTCAAGCCCCAAAAATAACTCTCGTATAAAAACTAATGAATTTAATCTTTGCGTCACTGAGAATCGAAGTATAGGCGTAATATTTTTCGTAGTATTGTAATACAAATTAAAACTTGATCTAGATGCAGCCATTAGTATGGGACGCTGATCCTGAAATCGTCAACCTTTTTGGTCGAATATCCTTGCGATACTACAGTTTACTTTTTGCCGGTGGTTTGATTCTGGGATATCAAATTGCTCGGCGATTCTTCTTAAAAGAAGGTTACACACCTGAGCATATAGACAAGTTGGCGCTCTACATATTCATTGCAACAATCTTGGGTGCGCGACTAGGTCATTGCCTTTTCTACGAGCCTGGTTATTATTTGAATCATCCTTTTGAAATGCTACTCCCTTTTTCTCTTCAAAATGGATTTCATTTTACAGGCTATCGGGGATTAGCTAGTCATGGGGGAATTTTTGGGGTTTTTCTAGCGATCATGATCTTTTGTTGGCAGACCAAGCATAAGTTCTTTTCAGTGCTAGATAAAGTAGCTGTCGGTGGTTCATTTACTGCAGTCTTTATCCGACTTGGTAACTTCATGAACTCGGAAATAATCGGAAAACCAACAGGTGGTGATTATGGTGTCATTTTCAAAAAAGTCGATGATATCGCGAGGCATCCAACTCAACTTTACGAGTCCCTCGCTTATCTCCTGATATTTTTCTTACTACTGTATTTATACAAATATCAGCGCGAGCGCTTCCGTGAAGGTTTCATCTTTGGTTTGTTCTTTACACTGCTTTTTATATCTCGTTTTCTCATCGAATTTTTCAAAGAAAATCAGGTTTCCTTCGAAGACAGTTTAACTTATAACATGGGTCAATTGCTAAGTATTCCGTTTATTATAAGCGGTATTGCTGTAATGATCTGGAAATGGAATAAGGGGAAAAAGGAATAGGCTTTCGCCCAAAAAGGCATTGCGATTATTGGAAGTAGAAACGAAAAGAATCGTAGATATAAACTCGATTGTAGATTGACAAAATAGCAATCACAAGCACAGCAGCGACTATTACGATTTTAGTATTTCGCTCCATAATTGTTTTTCGCTCTCTGCGACTTACGTATTTTTTACCCGTATAAGCCATTGATATTCCTTTTGTAGCCGCAAATATACATACTAGTTCAGCTTAATTAAGATGAAAAATCATAAATCCGCCATTTCCTTTGGTAATAACTTTATTTATTCAGCCTCTTAGTATTTGTGCTTTATGAATTTAAATACAATTGCTCTTTTCATTTGTAAAACACGAATTTCCTGAAATAGGAAATCAGCTTTAAATCCATATCTTTGGATTCTAAAGGGAGTCTTGATGAAGTTGATGTTTTCTACTATATGTTTCTTGTTATTCTGCAGTCTTTCAGGTCAATTTGCACATGAGCCAGTTCATGAAGGTCAGGAGGGTGAGCTTCTAAAAAATCTTGTTATTGACAGTTATCGACCGAACGTCGTACTAAGTTATGGCCAAGCCCGTGATACGATGTATGGAATAATTGATAATGTGCAAGACACGGTGGCTGGAATTTACTCAGATCATAAAGTTTACCTAAAACCAGGAGAAGACCCTTCAACCTACATATTCAAAGACGGCATTCCTAATGGTATCAATGCAGAGCATTCTTATCCGCAATCCAAAGGCGCTGGAAATGGTAATCCTCGAAGTGATATGCATCATCTTTTTCCTTCACGCGTAGGGATCAATTCAGCACGTGGCTCATTGCCTTTCTCAGAAATCAGTGACAATATAACCGATACTTGGTTTTATAAAACACAAGAAAATTCAAATAAGCCTGGTGCTTCACTTATTGATCGATACAGTGAAAAAGGAAATTCAAGATGGGAACCAAGAGAAACCGTAAAAGGGGACATTGCACGAGCTATCATGTACTTTTTTACCATGTACGAGGCGCAAGCTATGAATGCTGATCCCACTTTTTTTGAAGGAATGCGCGAGACCTTGTGTATGTGGCATGAACTCGATCCTGTGGATGAAAAAGAATGGAATCGAACAAAAATGATAGCTAAGTGGCAGGAAGGTAAAGCAAACCCATTTGTCCTTGATTGTACTTTGGCGGGTAGAATGTACTGTGACGGACCTTCAATGGTTTGTTTGATCGTAGATTCACCGACTATTCCTCTGGAATCAGTCAGATTAATCGAAAACCCAGTTCGCGTTCATGCTACTTTTGAAGGTTTTGTCGAAGAAAAAACCTATTCGTATGAGGTACTGAATATGTATGGGCAGCGATTAATGACAGGAACAATTCCAAACAATACAAATAGTATTCAACTTGATCTTGATTTCTTACAGTCGGGTGCTTATATTGTGCACTGGGTACTCCCTAAAGAAGGGACGTCTAAATCTTTTATAATTCTAAAAATATAGTATTGAAGACGGACGGGCGAAAAATTATTCATGTAGATATGGACTGCTTCTATGCTGCAATTGAGCAGCGTGACAATCCCGAGCTACGGGGTAAGCCTATTGCTGTCGGAGGTTCAGATAAACGAAGAGGTGTCATTGCAACCGCTAGTTACGAGGCACGTAAATACGGCATTAAATCTGCTCTTGCTACAAAATTTGCCAAGAAAAAATGTCCAAAATTAATCATCGTTCCCCCACGATTTTCAGCCTATAAAGAAGTTAGTAAAACGATAAGAGAAGTATTCTATAAATACACCGATTTAGTAGAGCCACTTTCGCTTGACGAAGCGTACCTAGATGTTACAGAGAACAAGTTGGATATGACATCTGCAATTCTTGTCGCACGTCGTATTAAGGAAGATATTTTGAAAGAAGCTGAGCTCACTGCTTCGGCAGGTGTGTCATATAATAAGTTTCTAGCTAAAGTGGCTTCTGACTACAATAAACCCGACGGACTCACTGCGATCCTTCCACAAAAAGCACTTGCTTTTATGCAAGATCTACCAGTAGAGAGTTTTTTCGGAATAGGTCAAGCTACTGCGCGAAAAATGCATCGTTTGCGCATCAAGAATGGTAGAGATCTACGGGCATTTTCAAAGCTCGAACTGGCAACACATTTTGGACGAAATGGTCAATTTCTATACAATATATGTCGTGGTATTGATGAGCGACCGGTGAATCCTGATCGAGTAAGAAAGTCAATATCTGAGGAGCGTACATTTTCTGAAGACCTAATACTTGAAAAGGATATAGTTGAACAATTATTAAAACAAGCAGATCATGTTTCTGAGCTTATGAAGAAGCACAACATTAAAGGCAAAACAACCAATATCAAAATCCGCTTCAAGAACTTTGAAACCCTAACAAGAAGCCATACGCTTGGCTTCTATACAAATAAAGCTGAGCATATCCGAATAGAGGTTGAAAAATTGTATCGAGCTATAGAAAATACACGCGAAGTGCGATTAATCGGAGTCGGTATGAGTAGCCTAGACACAGAACTCGACGGTTCTCAATTGGAACTCGATCTAAAACCTAGTTAATTGCGAAATTCTTGAAACTTTCAATTAATATTGCACGTTCCATCAATGTAAACTAAACCCTTATGATCTCTAGAATACTTACTTTCTTATTCGCATTTGGTTTGTCTTTTTCACTAGCTGCTCAAGACGAAGTGCAGATATGGAAAACACTAGGAAAAATCAGTTATAAGAAGGAATACGATGAAATTCTCGGATTCAAAGTCGATGTTCCTGTTTTTAGCGAAGAAGTCGAATCTTTCGATGGTCAAGAGATGACTGTGAAAGGCTACATCATTCCAGTAGAGGGTTACAAAAATCATAAAGAGTTTATCCTTTCAGCATTTCCATACAATATGTGTTTTTTCTGTGGTGGAGCAGGACCAGAGACTGTAATGGAAGTAGAATCTGAAGTAGGTGTCGACTTTACTGCTGAACAGATCATCATGAAAGGCACGCTCAAACTCAATGATAGTGACATTAATATGTTGATGTATCGCTTAGAGAATGCTACGCTTGTAAAATAGTTAACTAATACAACCTTCAATACTTCTTCTCGGAAGTCAATTCGAAGTACTTTTACCTAAATCCTTTATACGAATACAGCGTTATATAGCTACATTTGCGTTTTATAATCTAGATATGGCTACTCCACGTACTGTCGCATTTCATACTCTTGGCTGCAAGCTGAACTTTTCGGAAACTTCTGCAATCTCAAAGCAGTTTCAAGATCACGGATTTACAGTCACTCCATTTGATGAAGGAGCTGATATATATGTATTGAATACATGCTCTGTGACAGATTTTGCAGACAGAAAGTGTCGCAAAGTTGTGCGAGACGCCAAATCAGTTAACTCGGATGCCAAGGTCGTCGTTATTGGTTGTTATGCGCAATTGAAGCCGAAAGAAATCAGCGAAATTAATGGCGTAGACATGGTGCTTGGCGCAAAAGAGAAATTCAATCTTGTCCACCACATTGAAGAATTAAGCTACGCGACCGATGGAGCGATGGTCAAAGCAGGTGAAATCTCTGAGGTCAATACCTTTGTTCAAGCATTTAGCCATGACGATCGAACAAGAACTTTTTTGAAAATTCAGGATGGCTGTGATTACAAATGCTCTTTTTGCACGATTCCCCTCGCACGGGGGCAATCAAGGAGTGATACAGTCGAGAATGTTCTGAATAATGTTCGCAAGATTGTTGAAACGGGTAAGAAAGAAATTGTACTTACTGGTGTAAATATTGGTGATTTTGGTAATGGAACAGAAGTAATTGAGGGCTCAAGGCCCAAAAAAGAAGCTTTATTCATTGACCTAATCAAACAATTAGACCAGATCGAAGGAATCGATCGGTATCGAATTTCGTCTATTGAGCCAAATCTCTGCACAGAGGAAATCATTGACTTTGTTGCAAACTCCAAAAAGTTTGTACCTCATTTTCATATGCCTTTACAATCTGGAAGTGATAAGATGCTGCGTTTGATGCAACGTCGATATAGGAGTCAGCTGTATGTTGATCGTGTCTCTAAAATAAAATCGGTCATGCCGCATGCTTGCATTGGCGTTGATGTTATTGTTGGATTCCCTGGAGAAACTGAAGCTGATTTCATGGAAACATACGAGTTCTTGCACAGCCTCGACACTTCATATTTACACGTATTTACCTACTCAGAAAGGCCCAATACCAAAGCCGCAGATATGGCCGAAGTTGTACCTGTTGGTGAACGTCGAAGACGAAACCGTATGCTGCGTTCATTGAGCGAAAAAAAGAAACGAGCTTTTTATGAGAAGTTTCTCAATAGCGAGCGAAAAGTACTCTTAGAAAGTTCAAAAGTTGACGGAAAACTATCTGGATATACGGACAACTACATCAGAGTCGAAATTCCATACGAAGAGAACATCTTAAATGAAATCAAGACTCTTAAACTTCAGCAGCTTAAAGGAAATGGGTTAATGGAAGCTAGTCTAGTTTCTGTGAATTAAGTTGAAATGTGCGCAGAAGAATTAAACAACTTAGCAGTAATACTTAAATATTCCTAAAACATGCTACTCGGATAGATAATCAATTGGATAAAGTTAAATTCGATAGCGTCAAAAGCTACAAAAGAACCTTGTTCGGGCAAGTCTTAGTTCATTGAAGGATAATATCTGAGGTTTGTACGAAGCAGCCAAGTTTAGATTCTATTAGGACGTATATCCCATCCCACTCTACATCCCACTCTAGCCTGATTATCAAATTCTTCCAATAATGGACCTGTTTCAAAGGCCTCTTGAAAACGCAATGCTTCATAGCTTACAATCGGGCCAATAAAAGGTACAAATCCGTGATAATCGATAATATTCTTAGTGAATTCAAGACCTTGAAATTTGTTAAACTCTAATACCAACAAAGGGCTTTGGATTTGAATTCAAAGTCCTTTATTTAAATCCAAATTGCTCCTTAGAATTTATCTTTCAGATAGTCAGCAGTAACGGACTTCTTTGCCTTCAAAATGCCTTTGGGGACTCCCTGATACATTAGATTTCCACCTTGTACACCACCAGTTGGACCTAGATCAATCAGCCAATCAGCAGATTTTATAACTTCCAAATTATGCTCGACAACGACGACAGTATGTCCCTTTTCGATTAGTGCATTAAATGAATCAAGTAGTTTTTGAATATCATGAAAATGCAGTCCTGTTGTGGGCTCGTCAAAAATGAAAAAGACATGATCATTCTTGGTTTCGCGTCCTAAATAGTAGGCAAGTTTAACACGTTGCGCTTCTCCACCTGACAGCGTGCTTGATGCCTGGCCCAACTGCACATAACCTAGTCCAACATTATTCAATGGTTCAATCTTCTGCAGTATATCTGGATTGTCTGCAAAAAACGTCAAAGAGTCTTCAATACTCATTTCAAGCACCTCAAAAATATTTTTCTCGTTATATCTAACCTCAAGAATTTCGTCCTTAAATCTCTTTCCTTTACAATCTTCACATACCAATTTTACATCGGCAAGAAATTGCATTTCTACAGTTATTTCGCCATCTCCCTTACAGTTTTCACATCTTCCACCTTCTACATTGAAAGAAAAATGCTTTGGCTTGTACCCTCGAATTTTTGATAGCTGTTGTGATGTAAAAAGCTTCCTTATCGCATCAAATGCCTTGACATATGTCACTGGGTTTGATCGAGATGATCTTCCGATCGGACTTTGTGATACGTAGTCAACTTCCTTGATCAAAGAAAAATCACCATCCAACGAGGTAAACTTACCCGGTGTAACCGGTATCGGATCCCCGATTTTCATCTTCAAAGATGGATACAAGATATGTTTGATCAAAGTTGTCTTTCCCGATCCTGAAACACCCGAAACTACAGTCAATGCATTCAACGGAATTTCAACATCTATATCTTTTAGATTATGATGGCGAGCTCCTCCAATTCTGAGAAAATTCGAAGGCTTACGAACTCTAGCAGGTAGTTCGATTTCCATTTTTCCGGTTAGATAAGCCACAGTCAGTGAGTCTGTCTTCTTTTTTAATAAGCTTTTGTAAGGTCCCTCAAAAATAACTTCACCTCCATGTACTCCTGCTCCTGGTCCTATATCAATCAGATAATCTGCATTCTTTATTACCTCTTCTTCATGTTCAACCACGATCACTGTATTATCAAGATCTCTCAATCTTTTAAGAATTTCAACCAAATTAGCCGTGTCTTTTGGGTGTAAACCCACACTCGGTTCATCTAGAATATACAAGCTATTGGTCAAGTTGCTTCCGATCATCCTAGTAAGGTTAATTCGTTGGGTCTCACCTCCACTCAATGTAGATGACAGCCTATCCAATGTCAAATATCCCAAACCAATATCGTTCATGATCTCTAATCGAGACTTGATTTCATAGAGTATACGATCGGCAACATCAGCATCATATTCTGACAGTTGCAAATCCTTAAACCAGATATGTAATTCATCAATCGGAATAAATATCAACTCCATGATGTGTTTATCTTGGACTTTGATATTGATAGTTTCAGGTCTCAATCTACCACCTTCACAAGTATGGCATGTTGTACGACCTCGATATCTTGCCAACATTACACGATTCTGAATCTTATAATTCTGCTTTGATAGTGCTTCAAAATACGCGTCTATCCCATCGAAATATCGATTTCCTTTCCACAACAACTTAATCTGAACTGCTGTAAGGTCTTTAACTGGTCGGTGGATAGGAAAGTCAAACTGATCCGCACTATGAATTAGCTGCCTTAACCAACTCTTTGATTTCTCTCCATTCCAACAAGCAATTGCGCCATCGTAAACAGACTTACTCTCGTCCGGAATTACCTTAGCCCTATCAATACCTAGTACTCGACCATATCCCTCACAAGTGGAACAAGCTCCAAAAGGATTATTGAAGTTGAATAACTGAGGTGATGGTTCCAAAAACTCAATCCCGTCTAGCTCAAACCTATTGTTGAAATCTCGAGATTCTTCCTTGTGGATTTGTACCCTTACATTACCCTCACTTTCTTGAAAGGCGGTTAGAACAGAATCGGCAATTCGCATACGATTTGTTTCCTCCTCAGAAACAGGAAATCGATCTATCAGAATATATACATCATCCGATTCTCCTACAAGTGTGTCCAACCATCCATGCGATTCTGAGATTACCTCTTCGATATAGTAAGTGTCATCACCTTGCGTAATTCTATTATACCCTTTCTTCATTAACTGCTCAAGCTCCTTTCTTACTGTTCGCTCGTGATAAACCTTGGATATAGGTGCTTCTAGTATAACTCTGGTGCCTGTATCTAGTGACATTATATACTTTACAACATCTTGTACTTCGTGTTTGGAAACAAGATCACCACTCACAGGAGAGTAAGTTTTGCCTATTCTTGCATAAAGTAACCGCAAATAATCGTAAATCTCTGTGAGGGAACCAACAGTAGAACGTGTGTTACTGCTGGTTGATGTTTTCTGCTCAATTGCGATCGCTGGACTTATTCCTTTGATGAAGTCAACATCAGGCTTCTTCATTCTATTTAGAAACTGCCGAGCATATGACGAAAGACTTTCCACATATCTTCTTTGTCCCTCTGCGTATAGAGTGTCCATAATCAATGAAGACTTTCCCGAACCGGAAAGGCCTGTAACAACTACTAGTTGATTCTTGGGTATTCTAACCTCGATATTCTTGAGATTATTGGATCTTGCTCCCTTGACGTGAATTTGCTCGTTAAATGAAGTAATCTCTTCTGCTGAAAAACTGAGATTTTGAAATGGTTTTACGGACATACAAGAAGTAACAAATGGAAGAAAATGAAGTTCAGATTATATGAACAATATATTGTCAAATGTACTTGTATTAAAAACAATAAGATGAAATTACAGGATAAAGTTGGATATATTACAGGTGGAACTAAAGGAATCGGTCTAGGTATAGCTGAATCAATGCTTCAAGGAGGTATGCGAGTAGCAATCACTGGAAGAGATGGTGCTTCCGCCCAAAAGGTCGCCACTAAACTCGAAAAACAATATGGTATTGAGGTTCTTGCGATCGGTTCCAATGTCCGAAGCCTTGAGGAAGAGCAAAAGGCAATTGCACAAGTTATTGAAAAATGGGGAAGAATTGATGTTGTAATAGCAAATGCTGGAGTTGGTCATTTTGCATCAATTACAGAAATGACTGATGAACAATGGCACGATACCATCGATATCAACTTAACCGGTGTTTTTCATACCACTAAAGCAAGTATGGATGCATTGATTAATTCAAAAGGTTATCTTATTACGATTGCTTCACTTGCTGGAACAAATTTCTTCCAAAGAGGTGCTGCATATAATGCGAGCAAATTTGGACTTGTAGGTTTCACACAAGCAGTTATGTTAGATGTGCGAGACCAAGGAGTAAAGGTGAGTACTATCATGCCTGGTTCTGTTGCAACTTATTTCAATGGTCATATACCAAATGATGCAGATGCTTGGAAAATTCAGCCGGAAGACATCGGGCAATTAACCATGGATTTACTAAAAATGGATAGCAGAGCATTACCAAGTAAAGTAGAGATAAGACCGACTATGCCTCCGAAAAAATAGTGAATGGCTGATAATTACCCTACTATCTAGCATATGATGTGCTTACATTATTTTTGCAATATTTAAACTAGTTTAACTTGAAATCAACCGTACACGTCAGCTGTGCTGTGATCATCCGTCAGCAAAATGAAGTTTTAGTAGTTCAGCGCAGTGCAAAAATGTCTATGCCACTAAAATGGGAATTCCCAGGTGGAAAAATTGAAGTAGGCGAATCCCCTGAAGAGGGTTTAATAAGAGAAATACAGGAAGAACTTAATGTACAAATCGAGATAGTAGGTTCGCTCACACCTACAAACCACGATTACGACAAATTTCAGATTAGACTTGTTCCATTTTTTGTACGAATCAAGTCTGGAAGTATAACTTTGAATGAGCATAAAAAAATGCTGTGGATCAAAAAGTCCAATTTGGAAGTACTTGATTGGGCTGAGGCAGATATTCCGATTGTGAAGGAAATTCAGAATTTAATCTAGTCCATCTCTTGTGGATGCCAAAAGAGTTTATCGAAATCAACAACTCTATCTTTCTTGATTGAAATACCTTCAGCTTCTAACGCTTCTTGCATCGCTGTAGGAGTCGGAAATTGAAGTCTGCCGCTTAACTCACCTTTTCTATTGACAACTCTATGTGCAGGAACAAATTCTTCGGAACTATGACAGTGATTAAGCGCCCATCCAACCATCCGAGCTGAACCCAGCGCTAAATAATCGGCTATAGCTCCATATGTACTGACACGTCCTTCGGGAATACAAAGCACGACCTCATAAACTGCAGTCCAATATGATTTTTTCTGAAATGTCTTGTCCAATCCTCTTACTCTGACAATGATTTATTCAATGATCTTCTTCTTAACTGCTTGCAAAACATCTTTCGTGTCACCTTCGACAATGTGTGTAAATGCAATGACATCAATATTTTCAGGAACCCATAATAAGTCACCTTCTTCAGGCAGAGGTATAGTAAAGCTGAAGTCTTTATTTATCGGAGTGTTCTCTACTAGTTCTTGCTGCACTGGATTACCTTTAGCAGATGTCACCATAGTACGAAGTACATGATTGTGTTCAAACTCTTTTAAGATTGTAGAGTTGTCTTCTTGCGCATCTATAATCTTATTCTCGACAATCATTACACTTATATGTACATTATCATCGCTTGAAAAATCCTTCAATGGAATCATTGTTACAGTTATATCAAGATCTCGTGTTTCCTCATTATAATTGGTTGTCAGAAGGAGATTCATGACATGCTCTTTGTTTAGCTCTGCGTCGATATAATTGGACCAAACTGCAGGAGTGCTAATTGACAATTCATCGTCGGTGTGCTTAATTCGATTAATTGAGGCTGCGGGCTTTCCTTGCCACGGTCTCAGGTACTCCTCCAGCTCAGCAGCGTCCTCGTTTCGAAAATCATATTTATTCTCTGGAGTTGGCCAAGAAAGAAAATTCCCATGAATGCCTACGGCAACAACCGCTTTTCCATAGTTTGCTTTAATCTGGTCAATTGCTGCTGTACCCACTGGACAGTTGGGGCAAGATACGCCTGTTAACTCTTCCAAAAGAACAACTCTATCAGAAGCTGGCAATTCAAATTCTGGTACCATAACTAATTGCTCCTCACAAGAAGAAAACATTATCATCGCAACAAATAGATATAGAGTATTTTTCATATCAATTATTTTTTTACCTGTTAAAAGGTAGAATTTACTTCAAATTTAACACCACTAAAAGCTGGCTCCAATCTACATACACCTCCAGAACAAACAACTCCCTCTACTTGCTTAACGTATCGTAAAGAATATCTGTTTGGCCCTTCTGAATATACTGCACCAAGTGTCGGATAGAAGATTTGATTTCCTCGAATTGCTTCAGGGATATTTTCATTTGTTTCGTTTGGAATAATATTATACATCCCGGATGCTTCAAATTGCCAATGAGGTGCAATCCCTACTTCCACTAATGCGTATACCCAAGACCCGTAGTCCTGTTCTGTACTCATATACTGACCTTCGACACGAATACTGTTTCTTCTCGTAATATTATAGAGAAAATCAAAAAATGGCGTAATAGTCATTACATCATCTGTCTTTGTAGTTGGTTTACCTTCGTATACCGCTTGGTTGTAAAATTGCATTTGAGCTCCGGCAGTCAATCTCCATTTTCGCTTATACTTGTAAAGGATGTGAGTATACAACTCTCGGTATAAGGCATCACCATCAATTGTATTAATTACACTGAAATTTGTGAGACCAGAAAGTTTTTTTGCTAAGTTGTACCGAAAATCTCCCTGAAAAGCTAGTTCAGAAATATCTTGTGTTGCAGGCGCATACCTTGAAGTCAAACGATAGGTATTCTGACGCATCATTGGAGGAATAAAGTTAATAATACCTCTGTTTAGCGTCAAGGTTTGATCTGTCCTAAAGTTGAAATTTTGAGTACGTTTGGCTTCTAATGTTACTCCAATTTTTCTTGTAGCGTAACTTAGTGATGTATAGATTGTACTACCCGCTTCTCTTACAAATCTTCCCGGAGTCACAGTACCGTTAATCTGAGTCAACTCAGCAAATGGATCAAGAAATACATCTGGAGATTTGTAGGCTCCTTCGATATACCATCCAAAGTTTCCATAATCCAAGGAATTATACAAGCTGAATAGGTAGTTATTATAGCCAAACTTTTCGATCCGATCCTCACCTATATAGTTTCGCAGAATCGATACAAATTTTTCTGTAACCGCCTCTGAGTTTGTTCTACTTACAATTCCAAAACCAGGAGATAAGTTAAGTGGCATTTCTTCACTACCAAGTTGGATGTAGCCATCGATTGAACCACCTTTTATTACTGAGTCATATGTTCCAAATAAGAAACGTTGTCTTCCTGTGAAAGCTTTCAGTTTCCAATTTTCACTTAACTCGTAATCTAGCTTCACACCGAAAAGTGCATTGTCCCACAGTAGTGGTCTCAATTCGTAAGCTCTAAAGATTATTCCGGAACCTACTTGATCATAAATATGCCCGGCACGTAAATCAAGTTTTCCCAGATCGATCTCCGCAAAGAACATTCCTATTCCTTGATCAGTATACGATCCGTTTGGATCAAAAAGATTTGAATTATTAAACATATCATAACGTACGCCAGCAGTGATAGCCTTATACTTATAATTCAAATTCAGCCAAGCATCTGCACCAAATTTCTGATTATCATATTGGGGAATATTAACAGCACCGATATTTTCGTCCCGAATAAAAAAGTTTGCATTTGACTGAAAAGCACCGTAGAGTGCCCCTCCACCACTATCGTCTTGTCCGACTGCCGTACTAGTAGGGGTAAGCCACATGCAAAAACCCAAAATGAAACATGTATAGATAGAAATAATACGCATCATCGTTAATTAATCGTTAAAAAAGCAAACCGTCGCAGTAAATAAGCTTTTTGCTTCGTCAAACATTTGTTGAAAGTGTGTATTCACGAAATTTTTTCGTGTACTTTGCAATATTAAAGATATTATTGCGTCTCAAGAATTAAAAACACAAAAAGTCACAAGTAGTAACTACAACTATCAAAAATTATCAAAAATGAAAATTAAGAATTTAGTACTTCTCGCTCTAGTAGGTTTAGCGCTTAGTTCGTTTACCGGATATGCAAAAGTTTTTCCTAAAGTTGATCTTAAAGACCTAAAGGGTAACCCCGTTAGCACTGAGTCATTTATTACAGATGGTAAGGTAACTGTAGTGAGTTTTTTCGCAACTTGGTGTAAGCCTTGCCAACTAGAAATGGACAACATTTCAGAGATTTATCCTGATTGGCAAGAAGCGTACGACATTGAAATGGTTTCGATTTCTGTCGACGATGCACGTAGCACAGCGAAACTGAAATCATTAGTAAAATCAAAAGGATGGGAGTTCAACATCATGGTTGATGACAAACAACAAATCCAACGTCAACTGGGATTCCAAACAATTCCACAAACATTTTTACTCGACCAACAAGGTAACATAGTTTTTGAACACAACGGTTATAAGCCTGGAGACGAAATCGAACTAGAAGATCATATCGCAGAGCTTCTAAAATAAAATGAAAAAACAAGAAACATTAAGGCCCAACATCAATCGAGATGTCGGGTCTTTTTTGTTTTGTCTATGGACTAATAAATAGTCTTTCGTACTATTTCCATTGAATGAAGTGAAACCATTACGAATAACTTTTTGTTAATTATACTTTGGGATTACATGTTTTGAAAAAGTGAAATCTTTTATTTAAAAATCGATCCTATAAATTAATTTGTCTTATCTCATGTCAAGATTAAGCATGCATTGTAATTCTAGGACATTTTCTAGTACTTTTGATGCATATTTATAAAGAGTACAACCATATTATTCAATTAGTTTGAATCATGTTATTACAAGTTCATAAAAGTAAGATTCATCGAGCTCGAGTTACTGAAGCTAACCTCAACTATGTAGGAAGTATCACGATTGATGAAGCGTTGATGGAAGCCGCTAATATGTATGAAGGCGAGCGTGTCCAAATTGTAAATAACAATAATGGGGAACGTTTAGAAACTTATGTAATTCGTGGTGAACGTAATTCAGGAGTTATCTGCCTAAACGGTGCTGCTGCTAGGAAAGCAGAGGTTGGAGATATTGTTATTATCATAAGTTACGCGTTTATGACTCCTGATGAATCAATGGCATTCAAACCTGTTGCAGTATTTCCAGACGAACACAATCAACTAAACTAGATAGAGGCTTGTCAATCTTCAAAAATAAGTTTGTTCAGCTTATCCTTTTCGTAAGTTTCGGGATAATCTTGCTGTACTTGGTATATCTCAACCAGAAGAATCTACATATTGCCAACTGCATCGCACAGAATGGTCCAGATGCTGATTGTGGCTATTTCGAAAAAATAAAATCTGACTTACGTCAAGCTAAACTTGTTTGGGTTTTGGCATCACTTGTCATTTTTATGATAAGCAATATTATTAGAGCTCTTCGCTGGAATATGCTTTTCAAAACTCTGAATTATTCTGTTAACGTATGGAATAGTTTTTTCTCCATCATGCTAGGTTATATGGTTAATCTTGGGCTTCCAAGAGCTGGTGAAGTCGCAAAAATTGCTGCTTTGTCACGCAATGAAAATATACCCCTTGAAGAAGTAACTGGTACATTAGTTGTTGATCGGACAATGGATTTCATTTGTCTGTTTCTAATGATGGTTATAGGTATCAGTTTCGAATACAACGCCATTGTTGGCTTTATTCAAAACAACGCCTCCCTTCCATCTTGGTTACTCTGGCTTCCCATAATTCCGATCCTCGGGTTTCTATGGTTTCTGCGTATACGCAAATCTTCAAAACTGAAGATCATTCAAAAAATCAATGGTTTTTATGAAGGTTTTTCTGCCGGAATTATGAGTGTTTTTCGAATGAAGAATAAAGGATTATTCATACTATATAGCATACTCATCTGGTTTTGTTATTACTTAATGACCTATATTGTATTCTTTAGTTACGAACCCACAGCTGACTTGAGTCCGATGGCTGGTTTGGTTGTTTTTGTTTTTGGTGCTTTAGGTATGGTTATTCCTTCCCCTGGAGGAGCTGGTACTTACCATTACTTAATTTCAAAAGGTCTCGAATTATATGGTGTAACTGATGGATTTGTTTTTGCAAATATTATCTTTATACCGATACAAGTGCTTTGTAATATAGGCTTTGGGCTTCTGGCCTATATTGTCCTTCCAATCCTTAATAAAGATGACCCAACTGACTCTCAAGATTCAGCATAAAATATATACTCAGGTAGAAGATATTTTGGGTCAAACCCAAAATTGGAAAAAGGAAGAGAAAACAATTGTTTTCACTAACGGCTGCTTCGACATACTACATCGAGGACATCTAGACTATTTGGAGCAAATAAGTAAGCTTGGTGATCGACTTGTAATTGGTGTAAATTCTGACAGTTCGGTAAAACGCTTAAAAGGCGAAGACCGTCCTATCAACACTGAGCTTGATAGATCATATGTCCTTGCATCGCTTGCCTATGTTGATGCTGTAGTGGTTTTTTCAGAAGATACACCGATCAATCTAATCAATTCAATCTTACCTGATGTTCTAGCCAAAGGAGGTGACTATAAAATTAAGGATATTGTTGGAGCCGAGGAGGTGACAGCAAATGGCGGAAAAGTACTAACTATTCCAATTGTCTATCATGTCAGTACATCATCTATTCTTAAAAAAATTAAACGTATCTAATAATGACGTATTTGTACGAATTAACAGATTATCTTGAAAGCATTGCACCCCTGCAATTGCAGGAAAGCTATGATAATGCAGGACTGATAGTAGGTGATAAAAACTTGAAAATCACTGGCGTTACAGTTTGTCTGGACTCCACTGAAGCAGTCATTGATGAAGCAATACACGCAGGAAATAATGTTGTCATAGCGCATCATCCAATAATATTTGCTGGTTTACGACAACTTACAGGTAAAAACTACATTGAAAGGACGGTAATAAAAGCAATAAAGAATAACATTGCTATTTATGCTATACATACAAACTTAGACAACATCCTGTCTCAAGGAGTCAACGAGCAAATAGCAGAAAGACTAGGTCTTCGAGACCAAAGAATTCTACTTCCGAAAACTTCGGAAAGCACAAGAATCGGAGCCGGTTTAGTTGGTTATTTGTCAAATCAGATGGAACTAGAGGAATTCCTACTGCACATAAAAAAGCAGATGAATGCTTCTTGCGTCAAGTACACAGACAAAACAAAAGATACAGTGCTAAAAATTGGGCTGTGTGGTGGGTCGGGAAGTTTCCTTCTCGAACAAGCGATCCAAGAAGAATGTGATGTTTTTATCAGTTCTGACTTCAAATATCACCAATTTTTTGATGCAAATAATCAACTAGTGATCGTTGATATCGGACACTTTGAAACTGAGCAGTTTACGATAGATTTATTAGTGGAAATAATTAATAAGAAATTTAGTAACTTTGCAGCCCATTACACGAAAGTGTACACAAATCCTGTAAATTATATTTAATCATATATGGCAACAAAGACAGAAACTACGGTAGAGCAGAAGCTTAATCAGCTTTACGCAATTCAGTTGATTGATTCTGAAATTGATCAAATCAGCAACTTGAAAGGTGCATTACCTATGGAAGTTAGTGATCTAGAAGACGATATCACAGGTCTTCAAACTCGCATTTCCAAGTTAACAGAAACGATGGATGATTTATCGTCTACTATTTCAAATCACCAAGCCAATATTAATGAATCAGAAAGCTTAATCGTTCGATACCAGAAGCAGCTGGACGATGTGAAAAATAATCGTGAGTACGAGGCATTGACAAAAGAAATCGAGATGCAAAATCTTGAAATTCAATTGTCAAATAAAAAGATTAAAGAACTAGACGTACAGGTTCAAGCGAAAGAAGAAGTTCGCTCTGAAGCTGAAGGAAGACTAGATTCAAAAAATAAAGATCTTGAGATCAAGAAAGTTGAATTAGAAAAGATTATAGCTAAAACTGAAAAAGAGGAAGCTAAATTAATCAAGCAGAGCGATAAACTTAAGAAAAACGTTGATGCTAGATTAATGAAATCGTATAATCGAATTCGTAGTCGTTACCAAAACAAGTTAGCCGTTGTTCCTGTGGAAAGAGAAGCTTGTGGAGGTTGCTTCAACCGTGTACCACCTCAGATCAGAATCGAAATTTCTGCAAGAAAGAATATTATTGCTTGTGAGCACTGCGGTCGTGTATTAGTAGACGAAGAATTAGCATCGTCTCTATCTCCTAAGTAGTTTTCTATCGAAAGCAATTTGAGAAGTAATATAAAACATATTGAAGGCGCTCTTCGCAATTTGGTGAAGAGCGCTTTTTGTTTTTCAGGAAAAACAGTTGCTCTAACTCTATTCATTTTTTCGTTGTGTATACCACAAATAAATGCTCAAAAATTCGAATTTGATCACGAACTAAAGACTATTTATGAAGATATTACACAGCTTAATTTAGAGAAGGCTGAAACATCAATATCTTCATATAAGGCTGATAACCCGAGTAACTTTCTTGTTTATCATGTTGAAAACTACATCGATTTTTTTCGGTGCTTTATTGATGAAGATTACGAATACTTCAAGTCAATCAGAGATCGGAAAAACGAACGACTTTCGAAAATTCAAGAAGGTGACAAAACCTCTCCTTATTATAATTTTTCCCAAGCGGAAATATTACTTCAATGGGCACTACTTCGACTAAAATTTGAAGAGTATACAACAGCTTTGTTAGAAATGAATCGTGCAATTAGTTTGTTGGAGGAAAATGATAAGCGCTTCCCAAACTTCATCGCCAACAAAAAAAGTCTTAGTGCACTTCATGCTTTGGTAGGAACCATTCCTGAATCTTACAAAAGTATCTTGTCTTGGGTTAGTTCGTTCAATGGATCAATCGAACAAGGGTATAACGAAATAAAGGAAGTCGAGGAAAAAATGGCAATAGATGAATTCCCGTTTGCTTCAGAAGTTCTCGTTATCAAATCTCTTATTGAGCTTCATATTTTGAATCGATCCGAACTTGCTTATGAAAGCTCTCAAAGTGAGCATCTTGATCCATCCCAGAATCCCCTACTTTGCTTTATTGTGGCAAATATCGCGCATAATACTGGTAAAAATGATGAAGCAATTCATATACTGGAAAGTTACAAACCAACATTATCACAACACCCGCTTTATTATCTCGACTATCTCAAAGGAATCTATAAATTAAATCGATTGGATACAGACAGTGATCGGTATATTCGAAGATTTCTAAACTATTTCCAAGGAAGGCATTATATAAAAGAAGCATATCAAAAACTAGCTTGGCATGCTTGGGTAATAGAAGGCGATTCCATAGAATATCGAAGGAATATGACCTTCTGTTTATTAAAGGGAGAAGATTTGATTGATGAAGACAAACAAGCTCTAAATTTAGCTTGTCAAAGATTATTGCCAAATCGAACTCTACTCAAAGTTCGTTTGCTAAGCGATGGTGCATATTTAAATGAGGCCCTAGCTGAGCTTGAGCAATTGGATTCATCAGATCTCAAACTAAACCACGCAATTGAATATGCGTACAGAAAAGCAAGAATTTTACAAAATCTAGGTAGACTTCAAGAAGCTATCGATAGCTATCAACATTGTCTCTCCTTTTCTTACACTGAGGATCTTTACTATCAGATCGCATCACACTTTTATCTTGGTCAAGTCTATGAACTTCAACAAGACTACAAGTCAGCAAATTTTCACTATAACCAATGTCTTAAATCAAAATCGTCTCAATACCAACGCTCTCTTCATCAAAAAGCGAAGGTGGGGTTGTTAAGACTAAAAAGTAAGTGAAATTTCGCCAACCTTTCGCTAAAAAAAGCGGCATAGGCTTCTAAATCTGTGCGGCAACCAAACTTAGCTTTCTTTTCACCTTATCTTCTATCTATTCTATATCTATTATTCCGATTGTTGCTACGGCGAATTCCTAGTTCTTGTTCGAGTTGTCTGATTTCTCGTGCCTCTCTTCTACTAACTCGTCCATCTGCTTCAGCTATGCGATATGCTCGTCTAAGTATTCTTTCTTTCCATCGCCTCTCTTGTTGGATTCGATTATTTCTACGATGATTATTTCTATTCCCGTCTCGGAACCTTTGATGATCATCAAAATCATTGATAATTACTATTCGGTCATCATAGTCATAGTTTCCTTGATAATCGGTGTATTGAGCTGAAGCGCTTATACCAAAGAAAAGCATTGCAGTCATACTGTTGATAAAAACCCATTGTCTCTTTTTCATAATTCTTTCATTTAGTGTGATCAAATCAGCCTTGTTCATTTTTCTTTGGAACTGAAGCTGTCTTCTTGGTACAACTTAGACGATCCAAAATCGAAGTCGTTTTATCAAAAACGCAGTATTATGAGAAGATTAACGAAAAAAGGGGGAAGTCTTAAGGTCTCTTATCAGATTAAGGAGCCTTAATGTTTTCTGGGATGCTTTTTGGACGAAAGTCCATTACTGAACAAAGCAAGTGAAGTAGAAAATCCTATTTTTGGGAGCAGACCCGATGGATAAATATCAGATTCAAATATATGCTCAGTTTTACACCAAGTCACATGTGTTTGTGCAAGGACGACTACTAAAAGATAGAGGGTTAAGACTCGACGCTAATCAAGGAATTTTCTCATCACTTATTTCTACAGGTTTGCGACTGCTAAGCAGAAAAGTTCCTTACACTAAAATCACATTGAAGTCTCAATACTATGAGATACATTCTCAAACCGACGATGAAGGGTATTTTCATTTTTTATTTGAAAGAACAGAAACCGCTGACATACTTGATGACGTCCAACTTTCAAGTGAAATAAAGACTAAAACTTATGTGCAAGCTTGCAACATGCGTGCATATGTTCACAAAATGCCACATGGAATAATAAGCGATATCGATGACACACTTCTCGTAACACACGTAAACTCTCGTTTTCGATTGCGCATGCTATACAATACAATCTTTGTAAATCCCTTTAAGCGATCTCCTGTCAAGAATGCTTCTCGTTTCTATAGAATGATGGTCAATAAGACAGAACTTCCTGGTCCCGCTATTTATGTATCCAATAGCCCTTGGAATCTCTATGATTACATTCAGGCATTTATGAATTACAATAAATTTCCTTCTGGAATAATCCAACTCAGAGATTTTGGTTTCTTTCTGCTTTGGAAGAAAAGAATTCCAAGTACTGCCAAATACAATGCGATCACCAGAATGCTTTCAATCTTCACTGATACGAAATTTACTTGTATCGGAGATCTTGCGGAACAAGATTATGATATCTATACTTCACTACGAGAAAAATACCCGAATCAAATCGGCCAGATCATCTTGATACTTGCAGGAAATTTGAAAAACGAAAAACGTATCCGACAGCATATTGTCAATAATAAGATCGACAATATCAGATTGGTTAATCACTATTCTGAGTTACTAGAGAATGATTAAACTACCTTCCTAACGCTAGTTTGATTACATGCTTGATCATAGAAATAAACCAATTCAATCGATTACCATGCTTCCTCTGATACCTTAAAACACTTTTGCGTTGCCATCGTTGTTTTTCTATCGGCATGGGGCTAACATCAAGTAGTTCTGGATTGTGATGAGCAACGTGCACACAAGGTGAAATTCTTACAGGCTTTTCTATTCCTGATCGAGCGATGAGATCATTGTCTTCATAATACATGAAGTACCTCGTATCAAAACCTCGGAGTGATTTCATTAAAGCTACAGGGGCAGTAAGAGCAACACCTACAAAATCATCGATGTCTTTAGCCTCAGTGGGAAACCATTAGGAAAATAGCGTTACATAATAAAAGGCATTTCTGATTGCAAGGCTTGTTTATAAATCATAGGGCTTGCAAAGCGATCCAAAATGTTATTCTCAAGATAGTCCACTAATTTTCGGAAGTGACCCTGAGCGAAATAAGCATCTTGATTCAGAACAAGAACATAGTCATAAGCACTTTCATATATTTTCTCTAATCCTAAATTCACAGCTGCTCCAAAGCCTATTTTACTTTCTTCACTTCGAATAAGCTGTACTTTTTTTGATATATCAGCAGGATACTCTGAATTATCCACTACAAATACATCAGACAAGCTTGAAGGCCCGATAGAATCAAGACATCGAGCAATAAATTTCGCTTCATTGTAGTAAGGAATAATGACAGCAAGCTTCATAGTTACAAAACGCTAATCAAAGGTAGTCACTTTATCAGACATCAAGATTTTAAAAAACAACTCATGAATTCAATCTCTGATATGTACCTTCAATTAGCTTTTGCATTTGTCTAACGTCTATAATTTCATATCTTCACTCTCGAAGTAAAAACGAAATCTACCATTGTGAAAACCATTGTTCACTATATCGACCGACTCAATGCTGTACTAGGTACTTTTGCCTCGTGGAGCACACTACTTCTTGTGCTTCTTGTCTGTCTAGATGTGCTGCTTCGTTATTTTTTTCAGTGGAGTAGAGTGTGGATGATGGAATTAGAGATCTATGTATTTGCCATCATTTTTTTACTCGGTTCTGCTTACGCATTTCAGAAAGATAGACATGTTAGGGTTGATGTATTCTATTCAAATATGTCCATTAAAAAACAAGCTTTTGTAAATATAGTGGGTGGACTCATCTTCCTTTTGCCATGGACACTAGTAATGATTTATATTTTACAGCGATACTTTCTTAAGTCACTTCGTATAGGTGAGAGCTCATCTCAACCTGGCGGTTTACCAGCATTGTACGTATTAAAGGGCATACTACTTGTAGGTTTCTTTTTATTATTTCTTCAGGGTATCAGTTCGATATACAAATCGTTACATCACCTCAAGAAAAGATCTTAGCCTATGGAGATATTAGCGGTCATTCTATTTATAAGTATTTTCATCACTGTTCTCAAAGGTTATCCTGTATCCTTTACACTTGGTGGTTTATCTATTTTATTTGCACTTAGCTGTGCTGTATTTGCACCTGATTTTGTTGATTTAAAAGACATGCGTTTGCTTTCAAATCGGATGTTTGGCATTATGAATAACTACGTATTGATGGCGGTCCCTTTGTTCATTTTTATGGGTATTATGCTGGAAAAATCAGGCTTGGCAGAAAGTCTATTGGAAACGATGAGCTCTTTATTTGGTAAATTTCGAGGAGGACTTGCAATTTCTGTAATAATTGTTGGTGCCTTACTTGCAGCTTCTACTGGAATAGTTGGAGCGACTGTAGTTACAATGGGACTTATAAGTCTTCCTACCCTCATAAAGCGTGGGTACGATATTCCGTTGGCAACAGGTACTATTGCCGCCAGTGGGACTTTGGGTGTAATTATTCCACCATCAATTTTACTAGTGCTACTTGCCGACACAATCAATAGTAGTAATAGAGGAGGAAGTCCTGTTGATGTTGGGCTTATGTTCCGAGCAGCAATTCTTCCAGGATTGATGCTTGTCGCAGCTTATATAATCTACGTTATCATTGTTGCAAGGATTTCTCCTGAAAAAGCGCCTGCGATGGATGACGAAAGACTTGCTAGTTTCAGACGACCAGGCTACTTAAAACGAATAGTGAAGGCATTTGTATTGCCGCTGTCGCTAATTGTTCTTGTTCTGGGTTCAATTTTTGCTGGTATTGCATCTCCCACTGAAGCTGCTGCTGTAGGTGCCATGGGAGCAATTTTACTTACTATTTTGAATCGCGCTCTTAGATGGGATGTTCTAAAGTCAGTGATGACTCAAACCACCCATCTCACAAGTATGGTCTTCATGATTTTATTAGGTGCAACAACTTTTGCGTTTCTCTTTAGAATTCTTGGAGGAGATGACCTGCTAGTTGAAACGATCAACTATCTGCAACTTTCCCCATATGCATTCCTACTCATAGTCATGATCATCCTCTTTATTGCAGGCTTCTTTATTGACTTTATTGAGATTATATTTATTATGGTTCCAGTAATAACTCCCTTATTCAATCAATATGATATGGATATGCTTTGGGTCGGTGTGTTAATCGCACTTAATTTACAAACGTCCTTTTTGACGCCTCCTTTTGGCTTTTCACTATTTTATCTAAAGGGCGTCGCTCCTCCAAATGTATCTACAAGACAGATATATAGAGGAATAATTCCCTTTGTATTAATACAACTAGTACTCATTATTCTTATTGTTGTATTTCCAGGACTAATCCGAATAATATAGAACTATTCATCGCTAGATAGAAGCATTGAAATGTAGTATTATCTTCCAGATATTTTACCGAATTTTGCGCTATGGAAGAGAAACGAACAGATGTTAACGAATTTGGTGAATTTGGGTTAATTGACCATCTCACTAAATCCTTTACAATACAAAAAGAATCAACAGTCAAGTCCATAGGGGATGATGCAGCTGTAATCAACAATCAAAACTGGTTGACGGTCGTTTCGACTGACTCATTAGTAGAGGGTATCCATTTTGATATGATGTATACTCCATTGAAACACTTGGGGTATAAAGCAGTCAGTGTTAATGTATCAGATATCTATGCAATGAATGCAATACCGCAACAGATCCTTGTTTCACTAGCAATTTCAAATCGTTTTTCAGTAGAAGCTTTAGAGGAATTTTATGCAGGTGTTCGTGCAGCGTGTGATCACTACAAAATAGATTTAGTCGGTGGAGACACAACATCATCCAATAAGGGTTTATTTATAAATATTACAGCTATCGGTCGTGCAATGCCAGAGCGAGTTACCTACCGAAGTGGCGCTAGACCTGGTGATATACTATGCGTATCTGGTGATCTCGGTGCTGCATACTTGGGTTTACAGATTCTTGAACGCGAAAAGATGCTCTTTCTAGACAACCCAAATGTAAAACCTGAACTAAAAGAACACCAGCATCTATTAGGTAAACAATTGAAGCCAGAAGCTCGAGGTGATATTATCGCATACATGGCAGAGCATGATATCTTTCCAACTTCTATGATCGATGTAAGTGATGGACTTTCGTCTGAGATTTTACATCTCTGTAAAGAATCAGATGTAGGAGTTTTACTAGAAGAAAGCAAAGTTCCAATTCACCCTGAGACGGAAAAAACAGCCATTAGTTTCAGCATGGATCCAATTACATGTGCATTAAGTGGAGGAGAGGATTATGAATTACTATTTACAGTCGACTCCGGAGATCTAGACAAAATACGAACGATGCCTGATGTGTATATAATCGGTGATGTTACAGACCCTTCATATGGGGCCATGTTAAAAACTACAGGAGGGAACTTCCACAAACTGACAGCTCAGGGTTGGAAGCACTTTGAACAAGAAGAAAAATAGTTTGGAACTAAGCGAATGTCAAGGCTAAAGCAGAATCAATATCTTCTTCGGCGATTAAGCCTTTAATACGATTATGTTTGGCCTCTGTGTTGCTTAAGTCATTATTGAATCGAGTTTTTGCTTCTTGACAAGCCGAATCCGAAGGCTTTTCTCTTTGTCCCGCCAAGAAAGCTAATTCGTTTCCAGTTAAGTAATCGCTTTCACGTATCTCAGTTGGTAATTGATCAAACCCGATACACAATTGCGTAACAGCTTGAACAATTGGAAACACATTGCTTCCACTTGCGCGAACATAATATGCCCTACCCATTCTACCCATCAGATCCATCTTGTGTGGATCCAACCGTCCATTCTCCTGAATAGCCTCTTCTCGAACATGTAATCTATGAATTTTACAAATTATCAAATGACCTGCACCTCCACGTTCTCCTAATGGAATAATTTCGTCTACAGTACACTCCATACTAGCGGGCGATTCTAGTACCATAGGAACACTAACTACCTCTCCAGGAGTAGGAGTTAGTCCCGATTTATCAAACTCTGAAACATCGCTTGGAAATTCAACGCTTGCAATAGCCATTTGACGAACGATTGAATAATCAACAACGTTAATTACTGCTTCGGGATTTGTTTTAAGATTTGCTAAGGTGTCCTTTGTCGTATTATTTGACACTCTGCGGTTGCTTGAAAAAACAGCAATCGGAGGGTTACTACTAAAGACGTTAAAGAAACTATAGGGAGCTAGGTTTACAACTCCATCTGCATTTACAGTAGAAACGAAAGCAATAGGTCTTGGAGCTACCGCTCCCAAAAGAAATTGATGAAAATCTCTTGTTTCTATGTCTTCGGGATTAATTATGCGCTTCTTATGATCCATTGTGATGATTGTTTAATTCAGATTAAATATAGGAGAATCAAACCAATGCTTTAGCAGTTACCTCATCATAAACCTGAGTATAATATGCTTCATATTGGGGAAGAATACTATTGATGTGAAATTTGAGGGCAGTTTCATAAGCTCCTTTCTTCAATTGATTGTGGAGCGTTTCATCTTTAAGTATAGCTAATGCATTCTTTGCCATATCATCAACATCCCCGACATTGGACAGATAGCCAGTTACTCCATGAATGTTTACCTCGGGTAATCCTCCCGCATTTGAACTTATCACAGGTACTTCACATGCCATAGCTTCCAAGGCAGCCAATCCAAAACTTTCGTTTTCCGAGGGTATAAGAAACAGATCTGAAATATCAAGAAGCTCTTCAACTGCATCTTGCTTACCTAGAAACCTTATGTCTTCACATAATCTCAATTCCCGACACATAACCTCTAAGTTTCTTCTCTCAGGTCCATCACCAATCAAAAGCAACTTACATGGAATTTCCTTTTGGACTTTGGCAAAAACTTTGATAACATCCTCTACTCTTTTGACTTTCCTAAAATTGGAGACATGAGCCATGATCTTCTCTCCATTTGGGACAATAGCCACCTTAAAATGGTTCTTATGTTGTTTCCTAAAACGTGAGAAATCAATAAAATTATAGATTACCTGTATCTCTTTCTTAATATCAAACGTATCTAATGTTTTCTGTTTGAGTTGCTGAGACACCGCTGTCACACCATCAGAACTATTGATACTAAACTCTACTACTGGCGCAAACGACGGATCATTACCTACTAAAGTAATATCTGTTCCATGGAGGGTAGTAATCACTGGTAACGCAATTCCTTTGCTCTTCAAAATCGATTTTGCAAGAAATGCAACTGAAGCGTGAGGAATGGCATAGTGCACGTGAAGTAAGTCTAATTTTTCGTACAATGCAACATCTACCAGCTTTGAGGCAAGAGCTGTATCGTAAGGAGAGTAGTCGAATAGTGGGTAGTCCTCTGTATTAACTTCATGAAAGAATATATTTTCGTGAAAGCTATTTAATCTAGCTGGTCTACGATATGTGATAAAGTGAATTTGATGGCCATTATCGGCAAGCGCCATTCCTATTTCAGTTGCAACTACTCCACTTCCACCAAAAGTTGGATAGCAAACGATGCCTATCTTCATTGTTTAAATTTTAAGTCTAGAAGTGTTTACATTAATTGAGTTGATTTCATCTCTTTTGTGTCATGAATGCGACAAGTTGATGCTATATTGGCAATAATATCTATTTGTGATTTTTTAACTCGACTACCGGCAGAACGAACAATACGTATGACAAATATAGATTCTGTAAACAATTGTCAAACTTAATTGTTTAAACCAGTCGTATAGGACTGAATTTCAAAAGATTAAAAACACTTTTTGCAAACAACACCGTAAGTGGTAGTCTATTCCATAAAAGATATCGAAAATCTCTGCGGCATAAAAGCCCATACTTTACGTATGTGGGAAAAAAGGTACAGCATATTGGTGCCTCAAAGAACAGAGACTAATATTCGATATTATACGGAGGAAGACCTGCGACATGCTTTGAATATTTCGCTATTGTACCGCAAAGGGATGAAAATTAGTAAACTTGCTCGTCTCAATAAGGATGAAGTTCGAACAAGAGTTGCAGAGATTACAGAAGTGGATGACGCCTTCGAAAAAAGTCTAGACACTTTATCAATATCAATGCTTGAGCTTGATCAATATAAGTTTGATCAAATTCTAAACAAGAATATCAAGCAAAACGGTTTTGAAGAGACAATGGAGACTGTAATTTATCCGCTTCTCGAAAAAATCAATCTAATGTGGGTTGCAGGGTCTATCAATGAAGTTCACGAGACTTTCGTGCTCAATATTATCAAGCACAAGCTAATTGTGCAAATCGACAATCTCCCTACCCGAAAGAAAAACAAACAAGGCAGTTTTATCTTATATATTCCACCTGAAGAGTCGCAGTCTTTGTCTCTTTTATACATGTATTATATTCTAAAAAGAGATGGATTCAGCGTCTTTTACTTGGGTGAAGATGTTTCGGTTAATCGATTAATTCACACTTGCGAACTATTGAAGCCAGAATACGTTTTCACTATCATCAATGATGCATTCACTGAAGCCCCGCTTCAACCATATATTGATAAAATATGCGATAAAATATCCTCAACCATGCTAGTTTCAGGATACCAAGCGTTAAGTCAATCAGTGGTTGCTAAGAAAAACTGTAAAATTCTACCAGGACTAGGTGACGTAGTAGAATTCACAAATTCAATAAAAAACAGTATTTAATAACAAAAAAGAAAACTACAATTTTATGAATAATGTAACAAAATTAAGCTGGTTATTTCTATTAGGACTTTTGGTTGTAGCATGTAAACCATCAGGTGACAAAGCTGAAACATCTGAAGCTGGAGAAGCTGCTGAAATAAGTGGATTTACATACAATGTAATAGCTGATAGTAGCATGGTAATGTGGATCGGATCAGGTGTTGGCAAAGAGCATAACGGTACTGTGAACGTCAGCAAAGGGGCTGTGTCCATTGAAGATGGTAAACTAACAGGAGGAAAATTCGTGCTAGATATAACTTCTATTGTTGTACTAGATCTTGAAGGTGATCGAAAGGGATATCTTGAATCGCACTTAAAGGGATTAGGAGATGACAATGCCAATGATTTCTTTAATACGAAGTCATTTCCATCTTCATCTTTTGAGATTACAAAAGCTACCCAGTTGTTAAATGATGAAAATGCAAATTACATCATCAATGGTAACCTTACCATTAAGGATGTAACTAAACAAGTTTCATTTAAAGCTCAAGTAAATGAAAATGACGGAATGATCTCTGTCACGACGCCTCAGTTTACAATTGATCGCACAGAATGGGGTATCAAGTACGGTTCTTCTACATTTTTCGATGATCTAAAAGATATAGCAATCGGAAACGATATAGGATTCCAAATTAATTTAGTTGCTAAGTCTTAATTGATTTCCCCCTGATAAAAATCTAGACCTCGGAACAATAGTTTCGAGGTTTTTTTATGTCTTATCTGGTATGATTATAGAATAACGCAAAGATTTGTATCAATTTGGATGAACTTGAAAACCTTTCTGTTCCTAGCAGAATTATACTACTATGGAAAAGATACTAATTGCAGGAGGATCGGGATTAATCGGGCGTGAAATAATCCGCCAATTGGATTCTGAAGACTATATAATACATATTCTAAGTCGCTCTACACATGAAGATACCGAGCAGGTCAAGTACTTTCAGTGGGACCTAAAAAAACAGTGGATTGAAGAAGGAGCAACTGAAGTAGATTTCATCATAAACTTAGCAGGTGCTGGTATTGCAGACAAAAAATGGACAGAAGCCAGAAAAAAGATCTTGATTGATAGTCGTGTCCAATCGGCATCTTGTATTCAGAAAGCCCTTGAGAGTCAATCGTTCAAAGTTAAAGCGTATATTTCTGCTTCAGCTATTGGTTTTTACGGTGACTCTGGAGACCAGTGGGTCGATGAAACAAGCTCTCCTGCTGATTCTGGATTCTTATCAAAATGTACCGTTCAATGGGAGAAAGCAGCTGAAAAATTGGCAACAGTTGTCAATAGAGTAGCAATAATTCGTATAGGAATCGCACTAGCAAGTGACGGGGGAGCATTTCAAAAAATGATGATTCCTTTCCAATTTCGAATGGCAAGCTATTTTGATGATGGATCAATGTATTATTCTTGGATTCACATTGAAGATATTGCTAGGACTTTCATACATGCCGTTAGACAAAATGATATAAGTGGTGTATTCAATGGTGTAGCGCCTGAAGTTGTGACGAATAAGAAGATGGTGGAGACAATTAAGGACATCAAATCAGGATGGTATCTTCTAAACCCAGTTCCAACTGCTGCACTGCGTCTTGCGATGGGTGAAATGGCTGATGTCGTACTTACTAGTAACCGAGTGCAATCTGAAAAAATAGTAAAAGCAGGTTTCGAATTTAAATATTCAAAGCTAGAGCCTGCAATTAGAGCACTTCTGAAACACTAGATTTTACTATTTAATAATATGCCACGTACTTTCCCTGCCTAATTATCTGATATTCGCTGTAGATTTGTCACAATTATGAGAAACAATAACGTATCCATATGATATTTCCTGTAGGTGATGAAAATGTAGTTGGTGGAGCAAAACCATACGTCACGTACACCTTTATAGGTCTTAATGTTTTAGTATTCTTGTACTCGATTTCATTGGGTAACAACATTGGAGAATTCTATCAAGCTTATGCTACTATTCCATTTCAAATCATGGAAGGCAATGGTTGGATAAGCTTACTGACTAATATATTCTTACATGGTGGATTAATGCACATCGCAGGCAATATGCTTTTTCTCTGGATATTTTCAGATAATGTTGAAGCAGTTCTTGGTAATATTTGGTTCATCATATTTTACTTAGCTGGTGGAATTTTTGCTTCACTCGCACACGTTGCTTTTAACCAAAGTAGTATGATACCATCACTCGGTGCATCAGGAGCATTATCTGCGGTCATGGGTGCATACCTTGTGTTCTTTCCAAAGTCAAAAATCAAAGTACTCGTTATCTATATTTTCCGAAATGTCTACATCTCAGCGCTCTATTTTCTTGGTCTTTGGTTTATAGTCCAAGTCATTTCATCTCTTTGGGATAGCAATGATCCCAATAGTCCTGGAACCGCCTGGTGGGCGCACATTGGTGGCTTTTTATTCGGACTACTTGTTGCGCTTGTACTAAAGAAACTTCAAATTATCGAACCTAAATCCTTCTACAAAAGAGCTTAATTATGCCACTATTTCTAGAAGGTGTCGGGATTGGCTTAGTACTAGCTGCGATGCTGGGGCCTATATTCGTAGTATTAATGCACAGTTCGATCAAGCGTGGTTCAAAGGCTGGGTTCGCAGCTGCATCTGGAATTTGGATTAGTGATCTAAGCTTCATTCTGCTCTCTTATTTGTTTGTTTCAAAACTGATCAGCTGGGTTGATAATGACAATTTTACTTTTTGGAGTTCGTTAATTGGTGGACTTATTCTATTGCTTTTCGGAATTGTGACATTTGTTCGAAAATCGAACTTTAATGAAGAAAGTCTATACGCTTCAATACCTTTAAAAGAATGGTCAGCCTTTTTTATAAAGGGTATTTTTGTGAACACAGCCAATCCCTTCACATTCATATTCTGGATTGGTGTTATGACCAGTAATGTAATTGGGCGAAATCTGAATTTGGCAGAAACGATAGAATTCGTAGGGGCTATATTTCTTACGATCGTTTTTACAGATTCTCTTAAAGTTCTTTTAGCAAATCGTATTAGACACTATATCAATCAGAGAACCTTTAGCTTGATCAGTAAAGTTGCTGGTATTGGGCTTATTGGTTTTGGAGTCTACCTACTCTATCTCTCTTATTCTAGCGCAGGTTAATATTCTGTAAATTAAATAGATTACTAGTTCTTTCCTTTAAGGGGAATCTAGAATAGAAAAAGGGTCACAACCTGTGTGGTTACAACCCTTATTTGTCTAACAGTAGTATTACCGACTTCTTTGAACTATTACTGCTTATTGTTTGATGACTGCAGTTGTAGATACTTGGTTACCTTGGATAACCTGAATCATATACTGTCCTACTATAAGTTGGCTCAAATCAACTTGATTTAAACCTTCTTGAATCATCATCTTGATCACTGGTTTTCCAGTAATATCTACCACTCTAACATTAACGTCTTGAGTAGCTTCAACTTGCACAAATGATTCTGTTACTGTAAGGAAGATTCTTATGTCGTCAGCTTCATTGAACGCTTCTCTGATATCTGAGTAAGCGAATTGTCCAGTATGATAAACTTGCTTTAATCTATAGAAATTAACTCCTGATAGTGGTTGCTCATCTGTAAAATTGTACACCATCAATCGATTTGTAGTGCCGTTTCCGTCAACTTTTCCTATTGAGCTGAGGTTCTTACCATCTTTAGATCGCTCGATTAATAACTGATTGTTATTTAGCTCACTTGCTGTTTTCCATACAAGTTCGTTTTCTTTGTTCAGTGTTCTGATGTCGAAAGAAGTAAGTTCGACAGAAAGACTTGCAAAAGGAAATGGAACTGCCGCGGTAGCATTTTTAGTTTCGCCATCAATTGCATTTGTTCCACTAAAAGACCAATCAGCTAAAGTAAAACCTCTAGTATTTGGTGATTATATATTTGTTCTATATAACTTATATGTTAATTGTCTCAGAATACATGAGAAAATCATGCAAAACACTACTCCTGACGATCAACATCATAGTAAAACTTGTAATACTTTCCTTTCTCATCTTCACCTCGTTCGGCTCTTGATCTGTCTCCGTGGATGTACACACTGAAATTTTTATCTAATTTCAATATAGACCGAAAAATCTTTGATGTTTTCTTAACCGCAGGTCGTGAAATATCAAAGTTTATAGGTACTTCGACTTGATGCTCATTGGCAAACGTCTCTTCAAATGCGCGATACCCTTCAACTAGATTCTCTTTGTTCAACACGGCCTCTTCAAAACTTCCTTTATCGAAACTTTCATTCGTTCGGAAGTAGTCTGCTGATTTGTTGAGCAACTCCATCTGATCCGAGATATCTAGCTCTAGCTCTTGCGAAATGGGTGAATCAATAAAATTCTTGGCCATATGCATCGCAACCTTGGTTTGGTAGAAATTATTCTCCATAGGCTTCAAGCCCAAAAACGTATCCTTCCAAAACCTTGCATCTTCCCCTTTACTTCTATGATCTGTTATAAGCACTTCATACCCTTCTTCACCGTGGATATTGAACACAAGACAAGACTTGTCTACCTTTCCGGTGTCGTAGCCGAAATCAACTGCAACCTCATAATGAGACTCTTTGTGGTTAAACTTCAAAAATGAAGATTCTTGTTCCGATTTAAACATACCCACCGCATCCACATACTGCTCGCCAATTTTTACATTTTGAATATATGCGACCGTCAATTCTCCCTCCAAAATCTGCGGATGAACACTTGCTTCATAAAGTAACTTTGCTAGATTACTCGAATCATCAACAAATGTGGATTGATCAACAAATATTTCATTCACAATTGAATAGGCTTCATTCATCTGAAGATCTTCTTTGTGAGAGAATTCAAAGTACTCTTCCATTTTGACAGCAGAAAAGAGATATCTATGTAAGAATTCTTCCGCCGATACAGGGACAAAAGTCAATCCACTCGATAATCTCAAGCTTTGAGCTTTTCCTCTATTTCCAACAAAATGCGTTATTATGTGCGATATGTTACTTTCGCTAAAGTCTAGTTTTTCCATGCCGCGAATTTATAATCTTTTTTGCTGATTAGTTTTACTTCATTGTATCTATCATCTGCTAATTTAATAGCCTTCTTGATCCGTTCATTTGACTTTTTTCAGATTAGTCCAACCAAAACAGGCTATTTCTGCAGCTATCGATATATACACCGAATGTGTATTGTCTTTGATCGATACAGGACTGTTTTACTTATAACCCAATAAATCAGTCTCATATGAAAAATTACTTCTATCGAGGAGCGTGGGCCGAAATGCGCAGCACCTCACTCTCTGTTGACTTCGTTTTATCGCTGAGTTTTGTACTTTTCGCTTTTAAATGAAGTGTTAATCCAAGCCAAAGTTTCATTCCTGAGGCTCCGAATTGGAAGGAAGGAGAGGTGTACATAACTATTTACTTGCCAATACAGTATACTGATAATCCAAGATAGCATCATTGGATTCGATGCTTGTGAAACCCGAATTTGCCAAATCCTGTTCAAGTTGAAATAACGGAACTCGGTACTCAAGTGAAGGTGCTTCGACTGGTAATTGTCTACTTTTAAAATCTACGATGAGAATCTTGCCACCATCTGGTAAGACTTCATATAGTTGCTTCAAGTATTCAATACGATTTTCAATATATCCAATCGTATTTATTATCAAAATAATATCTACCTCGTCTTTTTTAATCTTTGCGTCAGACGGAAGTGCTAATCTTGTTTCCAGTTTAGTCTGCATTTCGGAACTAAGATTTTGCTTGAAGCTCTCAATAATCTCAAGCATACGCGGGTCAATATCAATAGCAATAGCTGATGCTCCTCTCAGTAAAAGTCTAAAAGAAAAAAATCCTGTTCCAGCTCCAATATCAGCAATCTTATATTCTGATACATCTCCTAGTAGGTCTATAACATCGGAAGGTCTTTGCCATACATCTCTACTTTTATTTGCTTGAAGTTCTTTCTCCCACTGATTTTCGACTGAAGTTGCTTGCTTAGCACTTGGCATTACAGGGTCTTTGCACGCTAAAGCACTCAAGCACAATAAAGTTAAAATGAGATATTTCATATGACAAAAATATACAAAGAAATTGACTGCTTACTCTAAATCTTCAAAGCGATCTTATTATCGACATCCATTATTAAACTGAAGTCAGATTTTACAGGACAAATAGCATAAATAAATTCTGATGTTTAATTTTGTGTTCAAATTATCGATATGGCACGTAGAAAGTTGGAGAAATTTGCAGATGTACGTTCGTTCCCAAATGTTTATGAAAATTTTCACCCGATGATACCAGAATTAAGAGGGGAAAATACTGAAATTGTTGAAATGAAAGGGCTTTGGGCCCAAAAGCACTTCAAGAATGACAACCCTATTACTCTTGAATTAGCTTGTGGTAGAGGAGAATATACACTTCAACTAGCTCGAAAATACCCTAATCGAAACTTCATCGGAGTTGATATCAAAGGAGCGAGGATTCATCAAGGGGCCACCATAGCTTTGGAAGAAGGTCTGGATAATGTCGCCTTTCTAAGAATGAAAATCGAGAAAATCAATAATTTCTTTGAGCCTAGTGAAGTTCAAGAAATATGGATCACTTTCCCTGACCCTTTTCTACGCGATAGCAAAGATAACCGACGATTGACACATGCCAGATTCTTGGATAGTTATAAGGCGATGTTGGCAAATGACGGTGTTGTCCAGCTAAAGACCGATAGTCCAGAGCTATACCAATTTACCATGGAAGTTCTGGAAAGTTATGAAGGTGTTGAAATCTTATACAAAAACGAGGACATATATGCTTCTCCGTTAGACTTTCCAGATCTTGAATTCAAGACATACTACGAAAAGAAACATCTTCTTGATGGTCGAAAAATACGCTACGTTCGTTTCAAATACGTTTAATAGTCAGTAGAAGAAACAGACAAATATCGCTTACTCTTTGTTTTGTAAGTCCAAGAGCTCTAGTCTTGCTTTCTTGTAGTCTTCTTTGAATTTCAAGGCATTTTCAAAATCAACGATGGCTTGTTCTTTTCTACCCATACGCTTATAAGTAAGGCCTCGATAAAAATATCCTAAGTGATTCGCAGGCTCTAATCCTACTAAAATCTCAAATTGTTCCAATGCTGGCTCAAGTTCTCCAATTTCGATATATAGAATACCTGCATTAAGAAACGCTGGCGAGTAACTTGGTTGAAGCACATTAATTTGGCGGTATAATTCAAGTGCTCCAGGAACATTATCGTGATTCTGTTGGAAAAATGCCATCGAATGCAGTGAATTAACTTCGTCAGGAGCTACTGTCATTGCATTTTTGAGATATTGTTCCGCCAAAGCTGGGTCGTCTTCCTCGTATAACTCACCTAGTAACAAATATGCATCTACGACTTCTGGATCGATTTCCACTACTTTCTTAAATGCCGCCTTTGCCCTTTTAAAATCGCCTTCTGATTGCATGAGAAGTCCCATCAAAAAGTATGCCTGCGCATTCTGATTATCCTGCTCAAGAATTTTATTCAAAGTCTGTACTGCTTGCTGATTTTGCATAAGCGTTAAGGATAGCTCAGCATACTTAAGAAGAATATCCAGGTTCTGTGGAAATCGTTCAGTAGCTAGTCTTAGAGTTTGAAGCGCCTGTTTGGATCGATAGTAGCTCATAAACACATCAGTAAGATGCACATAGTACCTTGGTTGCAAACTATCAAGCTTCATCGCATTATACATATCTACTATGGCATTGTCATACGCCTCTACCTCCGCGTAAGCTACTGATCTATCAAAATAGACTTCTGCATCGTCAGTACCCGCAAGAATTACTTTTGTTAGTTTATCAATAGACTCGATTCCCGTTGTTTCATCAACTTCTGAACTATCTTCCGATTTATCTGGACCTTTACAAGAGGTAACACTCAATGCAAACCCTGCTGCAAAAACTCCCAACATCAATAATCCAATGAAAGACTTGATCGATACCCTTGCTCCATTTATTTTCATGCCACAAATATGATAATTCCTGTACAAAACAGAACAGTAAATCATGTATACAAATAACGCCACAAGGACAGAAGTTTAATATTCACATTACATGAAACAAAAAAAGATCCACGCTACGATGGTAGGTGGGTCCAACTCTATTTCAACTTATACAAAAATTGTAAAAATGTGTATTGACAATTATCTTCTAAATAGATTGCCTAAAGACTTAAAACCGATCTGAGCAACATCGTCCATAATGCTACCATCACCATCTCTATCAAGTATACCCTCAAAATTTGACGCTTCTGGATTTCTTTGAACTTGTGCTTGAGTTGTTCCTTTCAAAAGATCAAAAATTCCTCCTGCATGAAGATTATTGCTTTGCTTTTGCTTTCCTAAAGTCCCCATTACTAATGGTGCCAATTTCATCATTAACGAACCTACGTCCATTACATCAAGACCACTTACTTTAGAAATATTCTGTACTACATTACCCTGCTTACTTCCCAAAAAATGCTTCAAAATTCCAGCAGAATTTAACATGTTGCTATTTTGAGGAGCAGTCATCCCGCTCAAAAGACCAACAGCATCATCAAGAATACTTCCATCATGATCGCGTTCAAGCGCGCCTACTAGAACTGCAGCTCCTTCAGGAGTAGCACCATTTCTGCTCAATGCATTAACCAAAACAGAAAAAACTCCAGCAGCAGCAACCGCTGTTTTCTGAAGATCTTCACCACCAATAGATTTTTATAAATAACCTAGTAATTGCGGCGAAAGTTGAGACTCCAAAGCCTTCATCAAATTTGACATATAAAATATTTTAAAAAATAAATAATCTGCGCACTATGCTACTCTATGGCTATTAAAATCAACAAGGACACAACAAATGCATCTAGAAATATTAAAAAAAATTCCATGATTAAGATAATAAATAATTTTAGGAATAGTTTTTGATTAACAATTAAGCAGGACGAGAAGTCATATCATGATTTGTGCAGATATATGATCTACACATAGTCAATTGATCAGATGATTTCTTATTTATATTATGATTAAAAATCTTGTAAATGATAAACAAAATTAGTTATCTATTTCTTCTGCTTTTTACCGCTTTACAAATCGATGCACAAGAAATTGCTGAGAATTACATCAATCAGTTTGGTCCAATCGCGGTTTCTGAAATGAGTAGAACGGGTATTCCCGCCAGTGTCAAATTAGCTCAAGGCTTGTTAGAATCTGATTGGGGTAGAAGTGAATTGTCACAATTTGCGCATAATCATTTTGGAATCAAGTGCGGAGGCTCTTGGGAAGGAAGAACTTATTACAAGGTTGACGATGACTATGATAAAAGGGGCAAATTGACCGAAAGCTGTTTTCGTGTTTTTTCAGGAGATGAAGCATCTTATATTGCGCACTCTGAATTCTTACTACAAAATCAACGCTACGGCTTTTTATTTAAATACGATGCTACAGATTACAAAGCTTGGGCAAAAGGCTTAAAAAAAGCTGGCTACGCTACAGATCCATCCTATCCATCAAAAATCATAGGTGTCATCCACAAATATGATCTTACTCGTTTTGATTACATGGATGGAGATGGTGCGGAAATACTTGCAGCGCAGGAAGAAGGCTTTTTTGAAGAGGAAGAAGAAACCGAGGAATTACTTTTTGCAGAAAACTCGAGTTCTTCTCCAAAGAAGACTAAAAAACGTAACCGTAGAAACCCGTCAAATTTTGACAAAGCAACGGCCTCAATTGGTAAAGAAGTGGAGGACTTTACAAAGAACTTCCGCGAATTCAAAAAAACTTGGAACAATAAAAGTGATAATGCAGACATGACTAAAAATGAAAACGCTCCCGCTTTAGAGTCGGTCTTCAATATGGATGCTATCCTTCAAGAAATCCAATCAATAGGTGATAATATACTTAAAAGGGATGCTCAACAAGAAGAAACAATCACATCATTTCCAGATCTTAGCAGGCACAATGATGTGCGTATGGTCTTATCTGAAGTAGGAGAAACACTCGCAGATGTAGCTCTGAGAGAAGGCGTAAGTATCGATGCTCTTGTAGAATACAATGATGGATTATACGAGGCCAAGCAAATACTGGCAAACGGATCTACAATCTATCTTGAAATAAAAAAATCAAGCTACAGTGGTTCTAGAAAAGCTCATCAGATCGTTGCGGGTGAATCAGTTGCAGGCGTTTCACAACGATATGGAGTTACCGAAAAAAGTCTTCGTAAGCGTAATTTCTTAAAGAGCAATGAAGAAGTAAAACACGGTGAATTACTCTATCTTAAAGGTATTCGTAAGATTAAAAGGCCTGCTTTAGCTCAAACTAGCAAACAAGAAGTACTTTTGAACTTTGAGACTGATACAGACAAGTGATGAAACAAAAATGGTTTTATATAACACTACTATTCCTTGGAATGTGTTGTACAGAAATACAAGCTCAGAGTTTTTGGTTTGGACCAAAAGGCGGTGCCACTTTGGGTATTCAACATTGGAATCGAACTACTAGGCAACCTATTCTTGCAGGTCATGGTGCTTTCTTTATTGAAACACTGGATGAAAACAAGGAGTTTGGATCATTGTATGCACAGTTAGGATTACATCAACGAGGAAGTACAACCCGATCATTTATTAGCTCTTTTGATAATTCCCTGATTCCAGGTATAAGATTCGTTTTTAATAATATCTCGCTTCAAATCGGAGCTAAGAAATTTATGAATGATAAGTTTTACTATCTAGTAGGTGTCCGCGGAGAGTATACCGTCAGTACAAATCTAAAGGATGTCAATGAACGCTTTTTGGGTACGTCTTTTCCTCAACCAGAATTTGTCCGACCCCTCGTTGCCGGAATTACAGGAGGCGCTGGATATCAGTTTGAAATAAGCGAATTATACGGTGCGGCGATAGAGTTTTCGGTTAATCCCGATTTCTATAGAAACTACTATTCCCCAGCACTACAGAATGTAATCTCAACAGTTACAGGAAATACGATCACCCTACCTGAAACAGAAATCAGAAACACAACTTTGGAAGTAACGCTAGTCCTTCGATTCCTACGCAAGGTTGAATATTACTAACAATGGACGAAACCAAACGCGCTTACATAGAATTGCATATCGCAGTAATCCTATTTGGTTTTACGGCAATTCTTGGCAAGTGGATTACGCTTGCGGCCATTGCTATCGTTTGGTGGCGTGTTCTGTTTACATGGATTAGTTATTTATTTCTGATTGACTTCAAGAAGCTTTTTCGCGACACAACTAAAAAACAAATTGGCATATTTTTGGCCATCGGCATCATAGTCGGCTTACATTGGATTACTTTTTACGGTGCAATCAAAATGAGTAATGCCAGCATTGGCGTAATCTGTTTGGCTACAACTTCCTTCTTCACGGCATTACTTGAACCTTTAATTCTCAAACGTCCTTTTTATTGGTACGAACTAGCTCTGGGAATTTTAATTCTACCTGGTATGTATTTTATTGTTCAAGGCGTTGAATTGTCTTATCGATGGGGTATTTTGGTCGGTCTAATTAGCGCTTTATTTGCATCATTATTCTCAATATTTAATAAAAAATACATTAAAAAAGCGAGTCCGGTAGCGATTTCTGGAATTGAGATGTTCGGTGTATGGGCCTTTATTTCAATCATTGGTCCATTTGTCTGGTTCTTGGCGCCCAATATGTCTTGGACACCGAGTTGGACAGACGTCGGACTATTGGTTGTTTTGGCCCTATTGTGTACAACTTTAGCATATGTTCTCGCACTTCGGTCTTTGCAACATATTACTGCTTTTGCAAGTAATCTAGTCGTAAACCTTGAACCAGTTTATGGCATATTATTGGCGATCGTACTACTCTCTGAACATCAAGACCTAGACCTCTCGTTCTATGTAGGAGTAATCATTATATGCGCTGCTATTTTTTCGTATCCATTTATAAGAAACCGGTTCTCAAAACCAGAATTGGCAAGTTAAATCTCACATACTAATGTATCAACAAGCTGCAGATATAGAAGCCTATAGTATTTTGCACAGCAGTGCACCTAGTTCGCTATTACAGAAGATTGAACGAGAAACCTATCTTCGGACCTTACAGCCAAATATGATCAGTGGATGTGTACAAGGTCAATTCTTAGCTTGGTTTATCTCTGCAATGGATGCAAAAAAGGTGCTGGAAATAGGAACTTTCACTGGATATACCACTGTATCTATTGCCGAAAAATTACAAAGCGCAGCAAGTATTACCACTATCGAAATTAATCCTGAATCACATTGGTTGGCAAATCAGTTTTTTGAGGAGTTTTCGGAACCACAAAAGATTAATTCCATTTTGGGAAATGCCATGGATCATATAGAATCAATGGATGAAACTTGGGATTTTATTCTCATTGACGCTGCAAAAAAAGACAACGACTACTACTATGAAAAACTCCTTCCCAAGCTACGTTCAGGAGGAATTATTGCTGTTGATAACGTCCTTTGGAAAGGAAAGATTCTAGAAAACCTAGATGATAAAAGGACGCAGTTAATTGATCGATTTAATAAGAAAGTAGCCAGTGATGATCGTGTCGAATCACTGATGATTCCTCTTCGAGACGGACTCACTTTATTGCGTAAACGATGATAGACCAGAAATCCATTGCTCCCTATTTTAAAAATGTCGTTTTTCCAGTAATCTGGGAAGATTGGTTTCTCAATATCTTATGCGAAGGCGGAAAATGGAAGCTCTTGGAATACAGAGAAAACAAGGAACTCCTTGGTCTATGGCTGTATTGGCAGAAAAAGAAACTTGGTTTGACCTATATCACCATGCCACCTGCAGTGAAGTACATGGGACCACTATTCAAACCAGCTTTGAGTCAAGCTCAAAAAGAAAAGGCTTATGACTACATGAGTTTGATGTTGCCATCATCATCTTATTACGTACAGCAATTTCTGCCTGAGATCGACTCTCTAAAATCTGTATTCTCTGGTGATAAAACGGTACAAAGAACAACATTCATATGGGATCTTTCACCAACAATGGATGAGCTCCATCAAGCTTTAGATGGGAATTATCGTAGAGCTATTCGAAAGTATGAAGAATCTGGAGGGAAATTAGATGATCAAAATCTAAAGCAGAAATCTACTAAAGCTGAGATAGACGCTTTTATAGAAATGCTGGTTTCATCAATGGGACCACTTGAAGAACATGGTATCTCCGAAATACAGCTGACTAAGCTTATAAAAGCAGCAGAATCTCGTTCCAAAGGTAAATTGATAGTATGTCGTAACCATGTTGAAATCATAGGTGCTAGCTTTATTGTTTGGGACAAAAAACGAGCATATTATCTTTTTGCAGGTAATCACAAAGACCATCGAAAACTATATCCTGGTGTTTTGACAGTATGGAAAACAGCTTTGTTTTTGAAGGAGCACACTACTGTAAAAGACCTTGATTTATATGGGAGTAGTATCGAATCCATTGCAAAGGTGTGGAAGAAAATCGGAGCAATAAAACAAGACTATCTCCTTGTTGAAAATCATCCCAATCGGCTTTTCAGATTGATGCAATGGGGGAAAAATAAATGGTTGAGGAAGTAAGCGTTTCGCCAAATTTTTTTGTCAAGTTTACAATTGTCGTTATAATAAGACAAGGTGCCGCACTTGCTAAGTTAAGGCTGAACAATTACGATTATTATGCGTAGTGAAGATACAAGGCTAAGGCGTCGAGGACATGGGGCGCTTCAAATTCTCATACACCAAGCTCTGTAGGAGCGAAACCATTGTAGTTCTTAACTGCTAAAAATATCATAAACTCCGTGGGAGTAGCACCTTTGTACCTTCAAACCGAGATTCCACCAAAGGCTGTATCAGTGCTTTCTAGTAACAAAATAAACAAGAGAACTTTCCTACTTTTTACTAATATTGGTCGATACCTTATCTGTAATATACCAGCGATCTCCTTCTTTCAGCAGGTTGAAATAATCTGTCAAAAGACGATTTTCAGTTTCTAATTCGGCCTTTTCTTCTGCTGCCGTTCTAGTAATATCGATACTTAGTATTCTCCCTTCAGCGTTTTCAAGACGTGGTCTTGGCTTGAAACCGCTAAGATATTCTGTTCGATTACGTTTGCTAATCTTCCCATCTTTTACATACTTAAGATTGCATGTTGCATGCATTGCTGAACCAACCAAGTTAGTATCACCCGTGAGCCAGCCATCAAAGTAATTCTGAATCACTTTGGGTTCACAACAAAAGGTAAATTTTCTAATGACGCCCGCGTCAGCGATAGAAGCGGGTTCCGACGAGCTATGCGAGGAAGGATATGAGCAGATAGCGCGTACGGACGCCCACATCCCAAATGCTCCAATATTACTGCTAGTACGAAAAGCAAAAAAAACTATATTTACGCCCATGTATCAGAATAAGAAAGTAGTTGTAGTTCTGCCTGCATATAATGCAGCTAAAACCTTGGAACGAACGTATCGTGAAATCCCTATGGATCTTGTTGATGAGATTATTCTCTGCGATGACGCAAGTAAAGATGAGACAATAGAGGAAGCGAAACGCCTTGGTATTGAGCATATAATTGCGCACGAGACCAATAAGGGCTATGGTGGAAATCAAAAATCACTGTACAACAAGGCTCTGGCTCTAGGTGGCGATATCGTGGTCATGCTGCATCCTGATTATCAATATACTCCGAAGTTAATTCCATCAATGGTAAATATCATAGGAGATGACCTTTTTCCAGTGGTTCTAGGTTCTAGAATTCTAGGAAAGGGAGCCCTAAAAGGGGGGATGCCAATATATAAATACATCGCAAATCGCTTTCTAACCTTGACTCAGAACCTTCTTATCAACTACAAACTATCTGAATACCACACTGGATATCGTGCATTTTCAAAAGAAGTTTTACAGAGTATTGCTTTCAATGATAACTCTGACGACTTTGTGTTCGATAATGAGATGCTATCACAGATTATCTACAAAGGCTTCGACATTGCAGAAGTTACTTGCCCGACCAAATATTTTGAGGAAGCATCTTCCATAAATCTGGCGCGAAGTACGAAATATGGGCTAGGTGTATTACGCGTTTCCATTCAACACAGACTATCTAAGTGGGGACTTTTCAAAAGTAAAATTTACGCTTAGGTTCTTTATCTTAGTGGCATGGCAACATCAAAAAAGTACACACACTTTACGAAGCTTCCACTAGATTTCAATGTTTCAAACAACCTTGTAGAATCAGGAACATGGAAGAGTCCGGAAGGTTTCGAACTCAAGGCTGAACTTAAAAGTGAACCTAGTCCTTTTCAATCCGGTTTTCCACCTTTTCTTCAAGGTCCGTACGCAAGTATGTACACAGGAAGACCTTGGACGATTCGTCAATATGCTGGATTCTCAACGGCGGAAGAAAGTAATGCCTTTTATAGAAGAAATTTGGCTGCGGGCCAAAAGGGCTTATCGGTAGCTTTTGACCTTGCTACGCATCGAGGTTATGACAGCGATCATCCTCGAGTAAAAGGAGATATTGGAATGGCGGGTGTTGCCATCGATACAATCGAAGATATGCGATTGCTTTTTGATCAGATTCCGCTCGATAAAATGTCCGTTTCCATGACTATGAACGGAGCCGTAATTCCCATAATGGCTTTCTTTATTGCCAATGCAGAAGAGCAGGGTGTGCCAAAAGCATCATTATCAGGAACAATACAGAATGATATTCTCAAGGAGTTTATGGTACGAAACACCTACATCTATCCACCATCTCCTTCGATGCGCATCATATCTGATATTTTCGGTTACACGAGTAAAAATATGCCTCGTTTCAATTCAATTTCCATCAGTGGATATCACATGCATGAAGCGGGTGCGCCTGCAGATCTTGAATTGGCGTATACACTTGCCGATGGGCTAGAATATATCCGAGCGGGTATGAAGGCAGGGCTTGAAGTGGATGCCTTTGTTCCAAGATTTAGCTTCTTCTGGGGTATCGGGATGCACTACTTTGTAGAAATTGCGAAGATGCGTGCGGGAAGGAGACTTTGGGCAGAGGTTGTACAGCAATTTAATCCCAAGAAAGCTAAAACGGGCTCCTTGAGAACGCATAGTCAGACGAGTGGTTACAGTCTCACGGAGCAAGATCCATTCAACAACATCGCAAGGACGTTAATTGAGGCGACTGCAGCTGCATTTGGAGGAACGCAGAGTTTACACACCAATTCTTTGGATGAAGCGATTGCTCTTCCGACCGATTATTCAGCCAAGATTGCTCGTGAAACGCAGAAGTTCCTTCAGCAAAATACTGACATTACGAAATATATCGATCCATGGGATGGTTCACATTACGTAGAATCGCTTACAGAACAGCTATACCTCAAGGCCAAAAAGCATATGGCTGAAATCGAATCGCTTGGTGGTATGGTCAAAGCAATTGAAAAGGGAATACCAAAACTTCGTATAGAAGAAGCGGCTACTAAAAGACAAGCACAGATTGATGCGGGCAAATTATCGATCGTTGGTCTAAACGTTTTCCAAGTAGAAGATAGTGCTTCTCTTGAAACACTAGAGATCAATAATGAAGAAGTAAGAAATAGTCAGATTGCACGAATCCAAAAGATAAAATCCGAGCGGGACGAACAAAAAGTTCAAGCTTCACTCAAAGCACTCACAGAAGGTGCTAGATCAGATGGAAACTTGCTTGAACTAGCTGTAAAATGTGCTCATGATCGTGCAACATTGGGCGAAATTTCTGATGCTTTGGAGCTTGTTTTTGGACGATATTCAGCTCCGACTCATGTCGTAAGTGGCGTATATAGTAAAGAAATGAAAGAGAATGATAAAGTTGCTGAAGCACGTAAAAAAACGAATGAATTTGCTGCTCAACAAGGACGGAGACCAAGAATCATGATTGCTAAATTGGGTCAAGATGGACATGATCGAGGCGCCAAGGTTGTAGCAACTAGTTTTGCAGATATTGGCTTTGATGTGGACATAGGGCCTCTGTTTCAAACCCCCGAAGAAGCCGCCAAACAAGCGATGGAAAACGATGTACATATTTTAGGAATCTCCTCTCTAGCTGCAGGTCATAAAACATTAGTACCTGACACTATGAATGCTCTAAAAGCTCTGAACCGAGATGATATTTTGTTAGTCGTTGGTGGGGTGATACCGCAAAAAGATTACGATTTCTTATTTGAACATGGGGTGGCAGCTGTTTTTGGACCTGGAACACACATCGCTGAAGCAGCAATTGCGCTATTAGACGTGTTAATGCCTTAGGAAACAGACAAATTGTATTATCTAATAGTCTTGTTATTGCTTTATTTCCGATAAACCAAGAATGACCAGGGTCAGGTGCTGAATTGACTGAAATAGATCAGAATGACAATAATTAGTTTAACTTTACCTTAAAAGCATACCAATAAACTTTTATCTAATTAAATATTTATTATCATGAAAATTTTGAAAGTGCTATTTGCTTCTCTTCTTTTCATTGGTCTATTTGTCCAGCAAGGAGCTGCGCAAGATTCTGAGGATAGGGATCTAATGAGAATAAAATTCGAAAGCAGGCACCAATTTGGTTATACAGCTGCTACAGCAAACGGCGGCGGTTTTACCTATAGATTTACGAAAGGAATGGACGGCATATCAGTTTCCATTGCTCCGATCATTGCGTTCAGTACAGATAACGGAGGCTTTCTTGATGATGGATTTGGAAGAAATCAAATTGGTGTAAATTATAATAGATACTTTTTTCGTCGAAGGGTTGTCGACTTTTCTTTGTTAGTTGGTGGTGAAATTCGCACGGGAAATGATTTCAACGATGAGTGGAACAGTTCTTTACAGTTTGGTATCGCTCCTCAAATTGATTTACACCTTGGTGACCAATTAAATTGGGAATTACATCTTGGATTTGGTGCTTATGGTATTGGCGGAGATAGTTTTTCTTTATTACCAACAATTGGTACTGCACTATTGTACAACCTTTACTACTAAAAGACGATCATGAAAAAACAAATAAATAATTACGCAGGTAAATGGCTTCTCCTTTTATGCCTTATTCTTGTTTCTAGTTCAGTCATGTTTGCGCAAAGCAGCAAAAAAAGAAAGAAGAAAAAAACAAAGGAGACGACAGAATATACACATCAATTTGGCTTTAATGGTGGCACCATGATGGGTGCTGGTCCTACTTACCGATATAATACTGGGAATAATGGTGTTCAACTCACCCTACTTCCTATCTATGCTGCTAACGAAGTGTTCATTATGGGGTCAGTCGGATTTTTACGCAAAATACATCGCACGTCATTCGTTGAGTTTTCTGCGATTGGAGCTCTCGGCGGTGCCTATGTAAGCGAAGGAAGTATTTTTGCAGTTAGTGCTGGTGTTCAAACCACATTTAAATTAGGTCGAAACCTTGATCTTGATCTTAGAAATGGTTTAGGACTATACTTTGTCGATTCATTTGATGACGGAGGTGGAGTTTTTGGTCAGGCCTTTGGTCTAGGCATAATGTACAACTTCACGCGATAATAAAGAAAAACACGTCAAATAGAAAGCGCTTTGTCTACGAGACAAAAGCGCTTTCTATGTTTAGTCTTTGTCTTTAGGCATCTTAAACCTGCATTAACCAATAATTACCTCTATATATTCTGAAGGCTTTAAGTACAACCGAGCTGTTTCGCGCAATTCTTCTGCAGAAAGTTCAGTAAACTTTTGAATTATCTGATGAATATCATCTAGGTCTTGGTTATTAAGAATTGCTGATTTGATCAGCCTTATTGCTTGAAAAGGTCCATCAACAGAATTCAGTAAATTTCCTAGAATATAGTTTCGATTCATTTCTAGCTCATCCTCACCTACCAGATCTGTACACAGCATATCCATCTCTTTGTAGATTTCCTCAAGTGCCGGTTCAACGTGTACTTTATCTAATTCAGAAGCAATATAAAAATACCCATCAAACATCATGCTGTCGATATCAGAATAGATGTTGTAGGTATAACCTTTTTCCTCCCTGATGTTCCGCATGAGTCGAGAGCCAAAGAAGCCTCCAAATACATTATTCAAGAAACTAAGTTCTGCGTAGTGTTCATGTCTTTTTGATCCGAAATGACGGCCCAGTCTAATCGCACTTTGCAGAGAGTTAGGAGCAGGACTTCTCTTTTTATGAGATCTTAAACGCGTTTGCTGATATGCTATCTTGTGGTCACCCTTATAGCTGTGCTGTCCAAAGTTCTTATTCAGTTCCGTCAAAACATCTGAAGAATAGCGGCCGGTCAGAAAAATGGTACAGATTTGATGTTCGACCATATGTTTATGGAAGCTGATCAAGTCTGCGCGATTCAGACTATTTAGACTATTCTCCGTGCTATTATAACCATAGACGTGATCTGCACCGAATAATTCTTCAGTCAAATAACGGTAGCTCATCACTTCGTTCTTGGCTGAATCCATTGCCAGCCTTTCAATGCTATTCTTTTTGAATTTGACCAACTCATCTTCAGGAAAAACTGGATCAAAAACCATATCTCGAAACGTCCCTACTAATTCAGAAAAGTACTTGCTAAGACTAAACAGTGTGAAAGTAGTAAAATCAAGTGAACTACGACAATTGTACGAGGCACCGTAATAATCAAAGAATGATGACATATCCGAAGACTTCATCTTAGTACTTCCTTCCTTTACTAATGAACCCGTCGCCCTTGCTTGTGTCGCTTTTTCCTCAGCATGACGTCCACCTGTAAAAACCACATCCAACTTACAGAGTTCTTGCGAACCATCATTTATGTAATAAACGGGTATGCCATTATCCAGCTCCATGAGATAAAACTGAGGTAAAGGAACATGTTGAATCGAAGATATTTTCGGTCCGTGAATTCGAGTGGAATCGTGTTGCACGCTATTGAATTTAGCACGCAAAAATAGACTATACTATCTGAACAGCCAAAAGTCTCTAATTACTTATAGAAGTTGTTCAACTCGTTGATTTTCATTTGCTTTTGATTCCAAATTGAATACAAAACTTAATTATCTCTCCGTGAAATTTGGAATTGCTTTATTTGCAGATATTAAAAGCTATGAAGTCGGAAGTAAACTCAAACAAAACCCCAAAGTCTAGTATTTTTGCAATGTGAAAGGAATAACCGAACTATCAGGACGCTTACTTTTAAAAGTAAAAAATGAGGAATCAGTACATGAGGAGCAAAAAGAATTAGCATCCTACTCCCTAGATAATCTCCAACAAGAATTGAGTTCTGAAAATGCATTAAAGACTTTCTGGATCAATATATACAATGCCTATTATCAGATTCTTGCTATGAATCATAATAAGTCACAAGGAAGCATCTACAATCGAATTGATATTAAGATCGCCGGAGAGTCATTCTCCTTAGATGACATCGAACACGGGATCTTAAGGAGATATCGCTGGAAATGGTCGAAAGGTTATCTACCGCAAATTTTTACACCAGCAATTATTCGCAAACTCGCTGTTCATAAAATCGACTACCGAATTCATTTTGCTTTAAATTGTGGGGCTGTTAGTTGTCCTCCAATTGCCTTCTACGATACTGAAAGGATTGATCAACAATTGGAAATGGCTACGGTTTCATTCCTAGAAGGTAAGACCGATATTGATACAAATCATAAAACTGTCACAACTTCTGCCCTTTTAAGTTGGTTTTCAGGAGATTTTGGCGGTAAAAAAGGAGCACTCGATAAAATAGGACGGGCTTTAGATCAAGATCTATCAGGATATAAATTGAGGTTCAAAAAGTATAACTGGGAAAAACAACTAGCCAATTTTTCCGAATAACCATTTTCTCTTAGGAGTGTTTCAATGACACCAAAGAAATAGCCGAATTTAGTATGAATACAGCTATTTTTGCTTTTCATTCAATTGAATTCATGCACATATGACACAAGATACCATTGTCGCACTTTCCACACCACCAGGCCAAGGCGCCATCGGTGTCATTCGACTGTCCGGACCAAAAACCATTCCTTTAGTTGATGCTTTTTTTAGGGGTAAAAACTTAGAAAAAGTGGAAGGAAACACAGTAAATTATGGTAAAATCGTGGATGAACACGACAAGATTATTGATGAATGTGTCGCCTCTGTTTTTAAAGCGCCGAGGTCTTATACAAAAGAAGACGTCATCGAGATATCATGTCATGGTTCGCCTTATATTATTGAGCAAATAATTCAATTGTGTCTGAGAAAAGGGGCTAGGATGGCCAAAAGGGGCGAATTCACGCTTAGAGCATTTCTGAATGGTCAACTTGATCTTTCACAAGCAGAGGCAGTTGCTGATCTGATAGCCTCGGACTCTGAAGGAAGTCATGCGCTAGCCATGCAACAAATGCGGGGTGGTTTTTCAGATGAAATCAAGTATTTACGTCAAGAATTAATTGATTTTGCGGCGCTGATTGAATTGGAATTGGATTTTGGAGAAGAAGATGTAGAATTTGCTGATCTCCAAAAATTGAATCGCCTAGTTGAAAAAATACAATCTGTTATCCAACGACTCTTGCAATCCTTCCACCTTGGAAATGTGATAAAGAACGGCGTATCCACAGTTATCGCCGGTCGCCCAAATGCTGGTAAATCAACGCTACTCAATGCATTATTGAATGAAGAGCGTGCAATCGTCAGTGACATTGCAGGTACGACTCGTGATACTATCGAAGAGAGTTTGAACATTCAAGGTATACAATTTAGGTTGATCGACACAGCTGGTATACGTCAAGCTCAGGATGAAATTGAGCGAATCGGAGTAGAAAAAACCATCGAAAAAATAGCTCAATCACGACTGGTGATTTATCTATTTGATGTAACAGAGTCTCGTCCTGCCGACTTGTGGGAAGACGTTGATAAATTCCTAGAAAGTAGCGCAGCGTTGACCTCCAAAAGCAAAAAGCTATTTGTTGCCAACAAGATGGACTTATATCCGCAGCTTGACCCAGTTGAGTATCATAAGGAAGGATTAATCAATGCAGACAATCTGATTACGACCTCTGCACTACACAAGATGAATGTTGAATATCTTAAAGAAAAACTCTATCAAACGGTCATTGACGATAATTCGATGATGGACGAAACCATTGTCAGCAATACCCGTCATTACGATGCATTACACAAAGCTCACGAAGCCTTGGACGCAGTTATGAATGGTCTTGACACTGGAATTACTGGTGATTTTATCGCAATGGATATCCGTCGGTCATTACACCATCTAGGTGAGATCACGGGGGAGATATCGACGGATGATCTACTTGATTCAATTTTTACGAGGTTTTGTATTGGAAAATAACCAGCACAAGACAAACAGCAAACTTTCTAAAATATCCCTACTTGAAATATTGGTTTGTTCAATGTACAATACAATTACGCAATATGATACATCTTAGCTTATCTTTAATTTCTAAATTATAATTTGATTTTTGAGTTTCTTGAAAAAGTAATTTCGAAAGCCCAAAAATTAATTTTTGTTGCTCTATTTATCTAATGCTGATGAATTTTTATGTTTTTTTATTCGTATTGTCTATTTCAGCTTTTTGCGAATTACATGCGCAATGTTCGGATCCTTCTCCATCCGGTGATTGCGATCAAGATGGAATAATAAATGGATTTGATTCTGACGCAGATAATGATGGAATTTTGGACTTATACGAATGTCAAGAACTTATAGAAGAGTCTTTTCAATCTGATAATGGTCTGTCAACTACGTTTGTTTTTTCTCCAACCACTACTGGAGTTTTTATCGATTTATATGCTTTAGACAATAGTTTTGCAATAAGTGTTAATGGTGTTGATTTAGTTGTTGATCAATTCCAATTCCAAGCAAATGCTGGATCACAAAATGATTCTGAAATGATATTTAGCGCTGATGGAACTATGCATGGTCAAAGTGGCAATTCTAATATTTGGCAGATTAATGGAGAGTTTGGAGATCCTGTTATCAGGTTGAAAATGAGTATGGATGGTCAAATTCTTTTCCTGGGCAAAAGATTTACAGAATCTATCCTTGAAGAATTAATAATCCGGCCAGGAGATCCCCAGTTAAATAACATAACGTGGAATACGGTCACATCTAATACAATTACTATTAACCAAGGGGTAGTCGGTCCCACTTATATCAGTGGCCAAATATTTGGATTAGTTTGTAATAATGATACTGACGAAGACGGAGTGCCAAATTACCTCGATTTAGATTCAGATAATGATCTTTGTCCAGATGCACTTGAGGGCGATGAAGACTTAGCATATAATGATTTACTAGACAACAATACTATAAATGATGCTGTAGATGAATGTGGGGTGCCAATTGTTTTTTCTCCCCAAGGTCAGGGTGTTGGAACAAGTACAAACCCAAATCAGTTAAGTGACTCTTGCTTCGAAATTGAAATAGAAACAATTAGCCCCAGTTGTATTGGAAATAATGACGGATACATCATTCTTGATATAATAAATGGCACAGATAATTACTTGTTTGAACTTTTTCCTGGTCCAACATCTCAAGACTCAAATGTGATTAGCATGCTATCCGAGGGGGCCTATGAGTTGATAATTTCTAATCCTATTACAGGATTTGATAGTACTCTATATTTCGTAATTGAGCCATCTAATATTGAATGCCTGTCCTGCGAGACTTCATCTATGCCTTTTGATTGTATCGATTTGGTTAGTGGCTCTATTAATGTGATTCCCTCGGGTGGAGTTCCTCAGTATAGCTTTTCAATTAATAATGATCAATTTCAAAATATTAGTTTATTCGATAACCTAGATGAAGGAACATATACTTTTGTTGTAAATGATAGTAGCGGACAATCTGCTACTTGTTTTGGAGAAATTGAATTAGTGAGTTTACCAATCATTGAATATTCAGAATCATTATGTTTTGGCGATTCGACAATAGTAGGAGATAATATTTATTTTACCACAGGCTTCTATACTGACACTTTGGAGAGTGTTGCTGGATGTGACAGCATTGTCATGTTGAATTTACAAGTGTTCGATATTGTTGAATTCACACAAGAAATTTATTTGTGTAATGGTGACTCACTGTTAGTAGGAAGCAACAATTACACGCTAGCTGGAAATTATATTGATATTTTACAAAGTATTAGTGGCTGTGACAGTATCGTATATACAGATCTAAGTTTTTACGAAAACCCAATCATTGAATATTCGGAATCATTATGTTTTGGCGACTCGACAATAGTAGGAGATAATATTTATTTTACCACAGGCTTCTATACTGACACTTTGGAGAGTGTTGCTGGATGTGACAGCATTGTCATGTTGAATTTACAAGTGTTCGATATTGTTGAATTCACACAAGAAATTTATTTGTGTAATGGTGACTCACTGTTAGTAGGAAGCAACAATTACACGCTAGCTGGAAATTATATTGATATTTTACAAAGTATTAGTGGCTGTGACAGTATCGTATATACAGATCTAAGTTTTTACGAAAATCCTGAGATTAGTCAGGTGGTTAATTTGTGTAACGGCGATACGCTAAGTATAGGAGAAAGTTTATACGTTTTTCCAGGAATCTATGTAGATACTCTTTCAACTTCATATGGGTGCGACAGTATAATAACTACTAATCTTATGCTACTAGAAACGGAGAATGTATATGAGTCGTATAAAATATGCGAAGGAGATTCTTTAATGCATAATTTAGGAATATTTTACAATCCTGGTACTTATACATTTATAGTAGAAATAGAAAACGAATGTAATTATGAACATACATTATTTATAGAAGTAGAATCTAAAGAAACTTGTAAAATTAAAAATTGTAAGACTTATATACCGAATATATTTTCTCCTAACAATGATGGTATTAATGACTTATTTCGTCCCTTTTCTGAGGTTGTAACTTTCGAGAAGCTAACGATTTTTGATAGATGGGGAAATAATCTTTATGAAACACAAGAAAGAGATCCGTTTTGGAATGGTAAGTTTCAAGGTAATGATTGTATGCCAGGTATATATGTTTATCTCATAGAGGGGGTGTGCCAAAATGGCGATAAAATTATTTTTACCAATGATATTACTATAATCAAATAGTAGCACACAAATATATCAATTGAAAGCTCAATTGTTTTATGTTAGTGTACATGCATTAATATATAGAAACTAGGCCGACAAATCAAGGCTCACATTAGAAAATTATCAGCTTTTTATGCCGAAGGTCGTTTTATGATCAAACAAAAAACGAATCCTAAACAAAGAATACACAGAAGAATAACTTAAAAATAAGAGGCCTATTAAATAATATACAGATGAGCAATTACCACATTAAAAACTTAGAGGAGTACTTTCATGTCTATAAAAAGTCTATCCAAGAACCAGAGGTGTTTTGGGAAGAGATTGCAGAAGAGCACTTCACATGGAGAGAAAAATGGACGAATGTCTTGTCTTGGGATTTCTCGAAGCCAGAAATAAAATGGTTTGAAAATGCTAAGCTAAATATTACTGAGAACTGTATTGATCGACATCTGCCAACTCGAGGAGATAAAACTGCCATCATTTTTGAGCCTAACAGTCCTGACGAAGATGCTCTTCATATATCATATAATGAGTTGCATGAGCGTGTCTGCAAATTTGCAAATGTTTTGAAGTTAAATGGCGTTGCAAAGGGCGATCGTGTGATTATCTATCTACCTATGATTCCAGAACTAGCTGTTTCCGTTTTAGCTTGTGCTCGCATAGGTGCAGTACATTCCGTCGTCTTTGCTGGATTTTCCTCAACAGCACTTAGTACTCGGATCAATGATTGTGAAGCAAAAATGGTTATTACTTCAGATGGGTCTTATAGAGGCAAAAAAACGATTGACCTTAAAGGGATTGTAGACGAAGCTTTAGATGAAAGCCCAGGAGTAGAAACCGTTCTTGTTGCCAAAAGAATCAACAGTGAAATAACAATGAAGTCGGGCCGAGACATTTGGCTAGAACCGCTTTTGGAAAATGCGTCTTCTGAGTGTGAAATTGAAATAATGGATGCTGAAGATCCTTTATTTATCCTATATACCTCAGGTAGTACCGGTAAGCCGAAAGGAATGTTACACACAACAGCTGGTTACATGGTTTTTACGGCGTATACATTCAAAAATGTATTCCAATATCAAGACGACGATGTCTATTGGTGTACAGCCGATATCGGCTGGATAACTGGTCATAGCTACATTGTCTACGGACCACTGTGCAATGGGGCAACTACATTGATGTTTGAAGGTGTGCCGAGTTATCCTGATTATGGTCGTTTCTGGCAAATTGTTGAAGAACATAAAGTAAATCAGTTCTATACAGCTCCTACTGCTATTCGTGCCTTAGCTAAAGAAAACGTAGACTTTGTTAATAGTTATGACCTCAGTTCACTTAAGGTGCTTGGGTCTGTAGGTGAACCTATCAACGAAGAAGCCTGGTGCTGGTATAACGAACATGTAGGAAAGAAAAAATCTCCGATCGTAGATACTTGGTGGCAAACTGAAACTGGTGGGATTTTGATATCACCAATTCCACACGTAACACCTACTAAACCAACATTTGCAACACTACCTCTTCCCGGGATTGAACCGGCATTGATGGACGAAAACGGTGAAGAAATCAATGGTAATCAAGTTGATGGAAAGCTTTGTGTCAAAAAGCCATGGCCATCAATTGCGCGGACAATTTGGGGTGATCATCAACGCTATAAAGAAACATATTTTTCTGCTTATGAAAATAAGTACTTCACTGGTGATGGTGCCTTACGAGATGAAACAGGATACTATAGAATAACAGGTCGTGTTGATGATGTAATTATTGTCAGTGGACATAACATGGGAACCGCTCCTATAGAAGATGCTATTAATGAACATCCTATGGTTGCAGAATCAGCAATCGTTGGCTTTCCGCACGATGTAAAAGGTAACGCACTTTATGGCTTTGTTACTTTAAAAGAAGTTGACGAAAGTAGCGAAACTGATAATCTAAGAAAACAAATAAACCAACTGATTACTGAGCAAATTGGACCAATCGCAAAATTGGATAAAATACAATTTGTCAATGGCTTACCTAAAACTAGGTCAGGAAAAATCATGCGTCGGATACTGCGTAAAATTGCAACAAACGATACTGGTAATCTGGGTGATATCTCAACATTATTGAATCCAGAAGTTGTCCAAGATATTATGGATAATAGTCTGCAGTAATTGGTTTGCAAAAGAAATAGCCTAGGTGCAACGGTGGAGGGAATGACTGTAGAATTTCGAGCCAATTATGATCGAAAAATGAAAATTGAATCTGGTTTTACTTTGCAGTCGTCTCGTTTTGATGAAAGCGTAGAATATATCGAAGGTATAGAAGGGCTTCGGGCCTTCACAAGAACACCAAACACCTACGGTTTTGCTAATTTATCAATTACACCAAATAATAAGATAAATGCAAATATCAACTACATCTATACTGGTAGTATGTTAGTCCCGCATTTTGCGGGTGCTCCAAATCAACTAGTAGATGAAATTGTCACATCAGAAGCTTTTTCAGAGTTTAGTTTGAAACTTGGATATACCATACAACCGAAAAAACAGCAGTCTGCCATCAAACTGTACGGTGGTGTCAGAAATCTATTTAACGCCTTTCAAGATGAATTTGATATTGGAAAAATAGGGATAGCAACTTCGTTTTTGGACCAGCGCTTCCACGAACACTCTACATAGGTGTCAAACTAAAATCATAAGTTAATTACCATATCCTATAAAAAAGATTATGATAGACTGTTTCCAATAAACTTGGTCAAGTATTCAGTTACTTGGCCTTTTTTAACTAATCAAACAAGCTGCCTTAACAATCTTTGCTTGGGAAAAGCTATTTTTGAACTCGCTAATTATGCACACAAAATCTTTGGCAAATTAAAGATATCTAGAAATGAAAAAATCAATCAAAATAGTAAAGAATAGATCTGATATCGGAGCAGGAACAAGGGGGTCTGACTTGGGAGTTGACGCGATTGAAATAGCAGCTATTGTCAATAAAAACCACTATTTTAAAAAATACGAATATGTTGACGTTGACACTGAAAACGAATCTATATATAACAAAGTAACCAACCCCTTCGGAAAGCGTATCAAGTTTGTTGTTGACCAATGTACCCGATTGAGTCATACTGTCAAAAATACGCTTGCAAATGGTGAATTTCCAATTGTGCTATCAGGTGATCACTCCTCAGCTCTGGGAAGTATTTCTGGAATTAAAGAAGCCTATCCATCTAAGCGATTAGGGGTAGTATGGATCGATGCGCATGCAGATTTACACTCTCCATATACCTCTCCTTCTGGAAATGTACATGGTATGCCCCTAGCTGCAGCACTATCGGTAGATAATCTAGAATCACAAGTAAATGAAATTCAAAGTGCTGTGGAAGAATCTTGGTCAGCAATGAAAAACATTGGTTGCGAAGGTGCCAAAGTTATTGCACATGACCTCGTTTACTTCGGTGTGCGTGAGACGGAAGAACCTGAAGACAAGCTAATTGATAAACTAGGTATAAGAAATTACATGGTTGCTGAGGTTCGTCACAGAGGAATAGAAACTTGCGTTCAAGAAGCCTTGGAGCGATTGTCCGACTGCGACCACATTTATATTTCCTTTGACGTTGACAGTATGGACTGTGACTTAATCTCTTATGGTACTGGAACTCCTGTTCCAAAAGGCTTTGATGAACACGAAATCATAGGAATTATTAACAATCTGATTGTTTCTAAAAAAATCACTTGTATTGAATTTGTTGAAGTAAACCCTTTACTCGACATGAAAGGGAATAAAATGGCAGAAACCGCTTTTTATGTACTAGATGAGATCACAAAGAGGCTATAAAAACACAAATTTCTTCTTTTGAAGTTGAAATAGGTTTTTGATACATCAAAAAATATCTTTATCTTTTTAAGCCGTTTATAACTACTTTACGAATACTGTAGCAACTAAGCTCAACGTTGAATAAGCAACAAGAAGGTTTCTCTTTCATAGTAGAATAAGCAAACTTTTACTTTCAGTTAATGGGTGTAAACCGCTTCTAAAGGCGGCCGATATTGTCGGCCGCCTTAAAGAATAAACCCTACTCTGTGGAGGCATTTTAAAATATTACAATTGGCGCAAGAAAGGCAATGTTTATATGACAACCAATTACTTAAAAGACATTGCGTGTGCAAAATTTCAAAAGAAAAACCATCACATAATCATCTTTATTTCACCTAAACTCTAAAGTCGTGACTCTAATAAATCAACGATTAGCTCTTATTGGGCTGGGCACGTTATCCCTCTTGCTCATTCCATATGTCGCTATGTTCTTCTCTACTGAAGTAAATTGGAAAACAGCTGACTTTTTGGTCGCTGGAAGTCTATTGCTAGTATTAGGCCTATTAATTGAATTAGTTCTACGTTATGTAAATACTAGTAAGAGTCGGGTTTTTTGGATTGCAGCTGTTGTAATTGTCTTTGCCTTAATCTGGGCTCAACTTGCGGTGGGATTACTATAAATACTAACTCACTTTATAACTACTAATTTCTCAGTTAAAAGAATCCTTTGATCACTCATCGATTTAAAAACCAAAACGTACATTCCGCGTTCGATTTGATCAAGATTGATCCGATGATTTCCTTTCGTTTCCATTTTTCGACTATGTACAAGGCTTCTTCTTAAGTCATATATTTCGAGTTCAGCACTTTCGTCGCTGCTCCACAGAACATTAAAATGTCCACTCGCAGGATTAGGAAATACTTCGGCAAACACTTCTCTGCTTTCTTCTAGAGCAACAGGAATATATTCATCACAGTTTCCCTGCATATTTTGGTCCATCCAAACTAACCTTTCTTGAAGCCAATTTTTCAAGAAGTCAACCTCGTCCACATATGTTTCTCCTATGTAATTATTCGGCCAAACATATTCACCGAGAATCTGCCATCGGTCAAAGTTGCGATCCGCGGCAGGTCCCATTAAAGAAACCTTCTCATCAATAAACTGCATCAGACTATCCGTCTGAAAGGGCCCTTCTCGTAGCTCTTTCCATCTACAATCGCTAAGATTTTGAATGTTTGCAATTTCAGCTAATCGCTTAGCCCAAAAAGGATGCCAACTACCTTCATCGGGGAATTCATATGACCAGCCTTGCGGATCAGGAGAGTAGCCAAAATCAAAGTTTCCATAGCCAAGATTAAAATCCCACAAAGGACCAAAGTTTAGCTTGCCTCCATTACTATTTTTATCCTTATATAAATAAAAGCTAAGCTTAAAAGCGTCAACTTGTTTTCCTACCTCTGTTACCAAAAAATAATCTACGAAAGAATGCTCATCCACATAGTCTTGATAAACCCCTTCATAGTTATTACCCCACATCGCTGATTCAAAATTATTCATATATTCTTGAATATAATCCTGTTGTAAGCTTGTAATCTGGTCATCTTTGGGATCGACATAAGCAATAAACTTGTTATCTGGATAATTTGAGTACCACCCTGCTCCGGGAATATTCTGATCGTTTCGATCGACCTTGATAATATATCCACCTGTCAGCTCATCTCCTGTATTGTCTTCTTCTCGTAATTTGGCAATATCAACACGATTCTTGTCTTGCTTTATTTTCTCCATCAACACGTATACCCCTAGATATTCATTATTGATAAATAGTTCACAAAGCTTAGTCCGAGGCGCGTATCTACCAGATAAGCTTCCTAGGTGATAGGTAAGGACGTTCCTCAACAGAGATTTATCTGAATATGGCCCATTTAAAATCCAATCATTCTCCTCTGGCATTCCAATCAATGAAACATTGTTATTCGACCCATCATCATTGCGCGTTTCGAAACCATAGCCTTTTTTGTCAAAAGCCAAAGAAGAAGTGCCTCGAAGTTCAATTGCAATTTGACCATCATAATCATTGAATGGATCAAAATCTGAATTTGTATTTCCTTTACCATTAAATATTATCCCCATTTGGGCGGTGATGCGAGGTTCATCCATAATCTCCTCCCCTGACTCGGTAGATATCTTAATAATTGGTAGCGTAGATTGAAACAAAGAAGAACTGAACCAAAGTGGTGGATCTCCGTAAACAACAGAGTCGTCGCTAATTCCAGCAGAAAGGAAGACGTTACTCGTCAAGTCTGATGAATTTCCGGTCCGATTATGAATCTGAATCGCCAAAACGTTGCTTCCTTCATTCAAGTGATCTAAATCAATTTGAAAGCCATCTGGCACTTGGCTATAAGCTAATTTTGGTTCAATTGTATTATTTGCGGTATCATCATAATCGGGTTGTGTGCCCGCGATTCCCAAGTTCATTCGAGCAATCTCAGTGCCATTTAAATATGCCACAAAGCCGTCATCGTAATCTGCATGTAAGAGCAATGCACTGATTAAGGACTTGTCATCAACGGTGAACTCCTTTCGAATGAAGAGAGATGAAACATCTTCCAACACAGTGTTATAATCATCGCCGTATCCGAAACCACCTTGTCCGGTTTCCCATTGACTAACATCAAATTCCTGATCTTTCCATGTCAATGGAATGCTACTTGATCCTATCGCATAATACCATTCATCATCATTATAGATGATAGTCTCCCAGTGATCTACTGTCTGAGCTGTGCTTGACAAACAACCACCAAGAAAACAAAACAGTAATATTGAATATCTTAAATATGGGTGAATCATGTATTAATTTTAGTCTCTCCTTTATTAAAACAAATATATTCCTTACTAAACTACTATCTAAAGTTTTGACTCATTACCTATCGATTTATATAGACTTCTATCAATTTGATGTCTTTATATCATTCATTTCGTAGCCGCAATGGGTACACCTGGAATAATCCTGGGCGTTTCTACATATCAAATAGGAAATAGTAAAGACATTACAATTGTAGGAGCTCCCCCACAAGGTAGTGCAAGAATTCCTGGAATCAGAAAATGGTCTCCAGACTATATTCTAAAGTTTTTTATCGCCCTAAAGGAACTGTTGTGATTGAACTTGATGAACAAGATGTCACAACTACAACACAAAGAATTGCCAAAGAAAAAGGTGTGTTTGCTAATATGAGTAGTGTTGGATCAGTATTTAGAGCCCTGAAGGTCGCTGAAACAATCGATAAAGGTGTTGTCGTTACCACCATTTGTGATCTAGACGGTTGGTATTTGTCCTCAGCATTAATTGAATAGCAATAAAATTTAAAAGACTATTAGATATTGTAAAAAACTGTTCTATGTTCTTTCTAGAAACTTTTGTCATTAGTTTACCTTTGACTTTCGTTATACAACTGATATAGTCACTTTACAATAACTTAATCGACTAAATGGGCTCTTCTACTAAGCTAAATCTGTTGCTTGTGGTTTCTTTTTTGCTTTTCTCTACAAGTACAAAAGCTCAGAATTTTGCAAAGAATTACTGGAACAGTCTTGTCAACGATACGACGGATTTATCCAAAGCTCAACTTCTCGTATATCCTACCTTGGCATATGCACCTGAAACTAATTGGGAAGTCGGCCTCAGCGCGTTATACGTCTATTTTGCTGGAAATGACACCACTAATCGTCTGAGCGAAGTCAATGCATTCACTTTCTTAACTCTGGAAAATCAATATGGAATCTGGTTTGATCATGCTATTTATTCCGATCAGAATAAATGGTTTTTCTTAGGTAAACTGCGTTTCCAAAGTTTTCCTCTATTTTATCATGGAATCGGTCTAGGCACACCTGCAGAATACATCGCTCGTGTTGAAGCTAATCAAGTGATCATTAAAGAGCGTGTCCTCCGAAAAATAAAAAATAATTTGTTTCTAGGTCTGGAGTTTGATTTTCAGCGCTTAGTAGGAACTGAATTTGTATTAGCTGGTCCTCTAAATCAAGAATTTAAAGAACCTTTAGGAAGTGGTGGTTCTACGAATGTTGGTTTAGGTCTAGGTTTAATTCAAGACAATAGGCACAATGTGCTAAATGTTCGAAAAGGTTTCTTTTCCGAATTAGCGTTCCTACAGTATAATCAAGCTTGGGGTAGTACCTATAATTTCACCTCTATAATCTCTGATACGCGAGTTTATAGACCAGTTGGTGAAAACAATGTTTTTGCCGCACAGTTATTTGGGCAATTCAACTATGGGGATGTTCCTTTCAATCAACTTGCTCTTATGGGTGGAGAGAGTCTGATGCGCGGATATTATTATGGAAGATACCGCGACAACCACCAAATTGCAGCTCAAGCTGAATTTCGTATTCTTCCAATCTCTTTAGGTTTTACCGACAGACTTGGATTCGCTATTTTTGCAGGAACTGGATCTGTTTTCAACGACACCAAAGATCTAGACCTGTCCAATTTGATAGTATCGGGAGGTGCCGGTTTACGCTTTTTGCTATTTCCAAAAAAAGATATTTGGACACGTTTAGACTTTGCGTTAACGAAGGAAGGTAGTGGGTTTTATCTGTTTATTGGGGAAGCATTTTAAGTCCGTTCTACTTAAGTGAGCCTTATTGTTCCCTTTTATTTCTGGAGCTAACCCACTTGCTTCAAAAAGAAAACTGCTTCTGTTTCTAAAAAATCCTTAACTATTAAACAATACAAATAGTTATCTTTTTTAAGAATATTCGAAAGCAGGAAGTTCGATACATCCCACCGCTATAAGTATAGAGCTAAATAATATCATGCACACATACAATCCTAAGTTCATGTACGCCTACTCTCTTTTGATGCTTTAGTGCTCTCTCAAATCAACCAGCACAATGAAAAACTTTTTCATGTGCCTCTTCTTAATGTACACTACATTGTGTTTTAGTCAATCTTTTGAGGATCAACTTTACATAGAAAACATCACCTTTTCATAAGGTAATCAGTTGCCCAATGCTTATGACGTTACACAAGATAGTACTGGCTTAATGCGGTTTAGGTCTAGTTTAGATTTCTATAATTATCATGAGGCTGAATTGTCTAAAGGACCAAAAGAAATCTTAAGCTTTTCACCAAATCGACTCGAAAAGGCGCCTCGGAGGAGAGAGCCTGGGCTCTTGGTTTGATATTAATCACAGTGTTAACTGTTTCTTGATTCATCGGTGGAGCGATGTTGGCGTTCTAGAAAGTGCCTAAATTTTTAAGTTTGAGTATGGTCTTTTAGAACTAGACAAGCCCTTCCAAATATCCTATCCATCAAATCGTGTAGTAATTACTGTTGTTCAAAACCCCCGTTCTATCAGGTTAGTTAGAAAACAAATACAATCAACGGATTTCCTATTCCAACTTATAAAATCAATCCAGCATAGAATTGTAAGCGATTTTCACCTCAAAGCAATATAAAAAAGTATTCGAGATCCTAAAAAACAAAGGTTGTATTGCTTTCCCTACTTGTTCTTTATGTTATTTTTGAAACTCTTGTGAAATTAGAAGCGAAGGAAATCACCATGGAAGGAAAAAATAAAAGCTTAGAAGAGCAGCCAAATAACCCCTTACATGGTGTCAAGCTAGTCACTATATTAGAATTCTTAGTAGATCAATATGGCTGGAAACACTTGGCTGCGCGGATCAATATCAACTGTTTTACGAACGATCCTTCAATAAAGTCGAGCTTGAAGTTCTTAAGACGAACGCCTTGGGCTCGACAAAAAGTTGAGGAACTTTATCTCGAAATACAATAACAAAGATTCTTTTATTGATCGTTACAGCCTATCTTTCAATTTTGCCACGGACACAAAATACTATGTCGTTTTGAAGAAATTGAGACCAAAAAACACAAATGTCCTTGATGGATAACTCAGAATTTAAAGCGCGTCTCTAGAGACCGCTGTAACTCAATAAGAATTTATCATTACTTTCAATATGCTACTTTCAACAAATATTACGATTATTGTTTGCTGCTATTGAATCCTACCCAGCTTTAGAGCGCTTCTTAAGATTGTGATAATGAGTCACATATAATCATCTCTTCTTCACATGAATTTGCTTATTCCAAATTCAAAACAAAGGATTTACCAAAAATTGGTGTCTAACAAATAAAACAGACTAATTTGCTGGAAAAACTGCTTCAAAAATATCGCCCTATTTCACTCCAAGAAATGAATCAAGTAAGATTATTAGATAGAGTTGAAACTAAATTTATATTCTCAATCAAGCAACTTCCGATGATTTTAGAACAATTGAGAGTAGACTATAAGGTAATGAGTGTTGATGGCAATTTAATACCTCAATATAAAACTGTGTACTACGACACCGACAATCTTTTTTTCTATCACGAACATCATCGAAAAAGAAAAAATAGGTATAAAGTCAGATTTAGAAATTATGTGGATTCAGACATGACGTTTCTTGAAGTGAAACACAAGAAGAAAGGTCGGATGGAAAAACAACGCGTAGAAGTAGAAAATGAGGAATTTTTTCTTGATGAAGAAAACAAAAAATTCCTAAAGGAAGCTAATATCAATCAAGAAGATCTCAAAATTAAACTGACCAATACTTATAATCGCATAACATTAGTTGCTAATCACTCGGTAGAACGAGCTACCTTTGATTTTAACATTCAATATCATCGTGACGGCGGAATAACAACTTTAGACAATCTGGTAATTGCCGAACTTAAACAAGCTACTTTGTCAAGAGAAGCGCTAATTTTCAAGGTCCTGAGGAATCTACAAATTAGACCATGTAGATTTAGCAAATACTGCATTGGAATAATAAAGACATACGGTTTAGACAATATTAAATACAATCGATTTAAAAAAATACTCCTTAAACTAAATAAAATTGCATAATAATGAATATAACCTGGTTTGATGAAGACGTGTATAGGCTGTTGATGCGCCTGGGTATCAATTTTGTATTTGTTACGATAATTGTTCGTTTCTTCTACTATAAACTAACTAAAAGAAAGGACTACTTATTTACCTACTACCTAATGGGCTTTATCATTTTCTTCCTTTGCTATTCCTTGAAAAAGTTAGATATCGACACAGGAATGGGTCTAGGTCTTTTCGCCATATTCAGTATAATCAGATATCGTACGAATCCGATTGCAATCAAAGAAATGGCATATCTTTTTATTGTTATTGGCCTTAGTGTAATTAATGCCCTTGCATCTGACAAGATTTCAATGACCGAACTAGGAATCATTAATGTTTTTATACTAGGATTGACGTACTGCTTAGAGTTCGTTTGGTTATTAAAACATGAAACAAGGAAAACAATACTTTTTGAAAATATCAAGCTAGTAGATATTAGTAAAACAGATGAGTTAAAAGCTGAACTAGAAAAGCGAACGGGTTTGTCTATTAACCGGGTGGAGGTCGGAAAGGTAAACTACCTAGATGACACTGCACAAGTGCGAATTTTTTATTTCAATGATGAACAGGGGTTCTCTGACTACAATGAATTAGCAGAATAATCAATAGATCTTATCAAAAACTGATAGTCAATCTTCAATACAAATGTGCGGTACATTGCGTGTGGTCAAACGTTTAAAACTCTATCTATCTTTCGTAATTGATTTTACCAATATTATTCCATATCCTAGGATCACTAACTTGGCCCCCCTATACCAAACTATAAGTCCAGCCTCTTAAAATGATAATGAGAACCGAAAAATAACGAACAGTTTAGTGTAGCCTATTCGACCATCTTCTGCTCAACCTAATGGCGAACTTCAACATCATGTAGCCTATATCATTCTTACGCTATCTCCTTATTCCGCATCACATCGAGAAGACGGTCGGGCTCTATTACGCCGTATAATTCTCCATAATCCATTACCAGTGCCAATGGCATATCGGCTTTAATAAGAGCATCATATATCTGTAAAGTGTCATCCTGTACATTAACGATTGCATAGCGATTAGTCACATAACTAGCAACCGGTTGTATATTTTCCTTAATCCGCATTGCATCATCTAAAATCGCAGGATATATAATTCCTGTAATTTTGTTTTGCTGATCTCGAATGATGAAATTACGCTCATCAGAACTAAAATGCATTTGTATTAATTCTAGCATCGGAGTGTACAATTTCACATCCTTATAATCTTGCGTACAAATAGCTGATGCAAGAAATTGTCGCAATTTATGTGTTTCCTGCTCCTGACGATTCTCCATATCAGCCATCAAAAAGACAAAAATCCCTATCAGGGTCCATATAGGTCGCATGTACACAACACCTAGTATCATCAATGCTGCTGCAAGAACTTTGCCTATCAAGGAAGCAATCTTCGTTGCTTTTTGACGGGCCATTCTTGACGCCAAGAACGCGCGTAGTATACGTCCACCATCCATAGGAAATGCTGGGACAAGATTAAATAAGAATAGAATGAAATTACTAATTGCCAACAAACTCAAAAAAACAATAGGCTGAGCTAGATTATTCATTGTCCAATCAATCTCCACGATATCTATATAAGTCAACAAAAGAATGGGTGCTGCAATTACTGTAAAAATCAGAAGGTTCACCAATGGTCCTGCAATAGCAATCTTGAATTCCTCAATTGGCTCTTCGGGCATTTTTTCTAAACGAGCAATTCCTCCTATTGGAGAAAGTAAAATATCATGTGTCTTAACACCAAGTATATTGGCTGCCCCTGCATGACCTAGCTCGTGCAACAAAACACTACCTAAAACGAGAATCATCAGCAACAATAACAACAATGACTCGGTCATCGACATATGATTCCTATATGCCATCCACGGAATAATTGCAAAAAAAGGAATTATAGACCAATGTAACTTAAAAGGAATGCTAAACAACGTTCCCAAGGAAAACGTATGGTTAAGCCGTTGTAATGCACTTGTTTTGTTCATCCCTTTTAAAAATTCGTTCTATACTGAAAAAAATAATCACGTTCACCAAGGTGATTAAACCCAAGGTTGAAGCTAAGCATATAATTATTGAAAAGCAAAATATCAACCGCAGGTCCCACTCCATATAACCATCGATTACTAAAATCGTTGTCGTATAACTCTCTATATGTTCGTTCGTTCACATAACCTACGTCTGCAAATAGTCGACCATGCATCTCTGCATTCAATACGCGAAATTGTCTAAGCGGTAACCATTTTAGATCAAACTTCCTTTGAAAAGCTTTGTAACGTAAGTTATTCTTTGAATATATATAATCTGTCCCATCAATCACATAGCGATAATAACCTCCTAGAATGTCACTACCATAACCCAGTGCAGTGTTGTTGGCAAAAGATACAGTACTTCGGTCCAAGTTAGCTTTCACCTTTAATCCCAAGCCAAGCACTATTCGTGGTGCCAATGTGTGGTAATACTCCCCGTCAACATAAACCTGAGTGTTATTATACTCATTGTATAATCCGAAACCTTCCTTTTTAAAATCAAACACAAACTGATATCCTCCTACCGGATAAAATTGTGAAATACGTCGATCATAGGTAAAGTGATAATTAAAATAGAAGAATCTTATCTGTTTTCTACTTTCCAGAAAATAGTCAGAATTCAATTCCTGAATAACAATTGGGTCTACTGAATTCTGATGAAGCTCCAACCGAAATAAATGATGTTGATAAATGGTAGGTCTGTAAAAAAGTGCAGAACCTGCTCGAAATCGACTCAATAAAATTCGGTCCTCATATCCTCCAAATATTATCCGGTTTTCCCTCGTCAAATAGGGTAATTCATCTTGATTGGCAAAAAACACAAATGCTTCGGCACCCCACGTCCCTTCTCTATTCAGATAAGGTAGATTATATACAAGCTCGTATTTTTTCTTGAACCCGCTCTGAACTTGTGCAACTAACTTATCATTTCGACCTGTTGTATTAATATGTGAGAGACGCACACCATAATTGGTCCTAGACAAATCTCTTCCCTGGTTAAACCACCATTCTGAAAAATTTCGATCAGCCAATTCAAAGATTACACCCGGATAGATATACCAATTTTCAACCACCTTAATCCTACAGACTAGTTCTCCAGGGCTTTCAAGTGATACCACATATTCTAGCTCAACATCATTGAAAATTCCTAGGCTCTTCAGCCTTTCTGTCGTTTCAAACTTCTTACTTTCAAAATTATCCAAGCTTGTAGAAACGCCTTCTTGAAAATTCATCTCACGCAAGATTACTTGCTCTTTTGTCCACTTATTGCCCGTAATTTCAACATCTGACAAAGTATATATCTTTTGTTCTTCTTGAGCTTTCGCCCAAAAAGTCGTTATAAGTAACAACAAAACTATATAGCTTATTTGCCTACACATTCAGATAATTCATCAGCGAATCGTATCGATCCTGGAAGCTGTCAATCACTTCGTATTCCGAAAAACTAGCTTCAACTATATACTCATAACGTTGCAAGCCTGCTAAAATGTGTTTTAGATTTTTAGTATTCAACTTCAAGATAACTCTAATGCTATTCGGATTAAAGTGCTCAAAAATGAGCATGCCAATGATAGCGGCACTTTCGTGCTCTATAATTCTAGTAATCTCATGCAAAGAATAATCTTGACGATTGACTTCAACAATGATCACTGAACCCGGTTGTGTGAATGTGGCGCTCTGTCCAAAATACTTGACTATATCCTCTTGAAGGACCATTCCCGTGAACACATTGTTGTGATCGATGACTGGAACAGCGGTCAAATTATACTCCGACATGATACGCATCATATCTATGATATTTGTATGCATTTCTACAAATGGTCTCCGCATAGATAAGGGATATGATCCCACAGCTGCATCAACATCTTGAGATAGTATCTCATCTTCCGATATTACACCCAACAACTCCTTGTTGTTAACAATGGGCAGGTGTCTAAGATGATAAACGCCCATCATTGTTAGCAATTCTTCACCAGTATCAGACGTTTTGGCCGGTGAAACCAGATCAGATATTAAATCAGATGCTGTCATACTATATTGTTTCTGTCTTTTACTTTATTATCAACGAATTACACTATCGATAAAACAGTTTTATCGTCTTATTAACTTAGTCTTTTCCTCTTCAAATTCAGCTTCCGAAAGTAGTCCTTTCTTTCTTAGTTCTTGAAGCTTGCTTAATTGCGAAAGTAATAGGTCATCCTGCAATAAGTCGTCAGCTGGAGGTGCTACAGGAGCATTGCTCACTTTTTCTTTTACGACATTTGGGCTTGACCCCCCTGAAGGTATAGCTGTGTAGCCCGAACTTTCAAAAGCTTCAAATTCAGGCTGCACGCGTAGATATGCCAACTCATCTGCCTCTCTAAAATCCTTTACATTCTTGTATCCTAACTGTACTGCCTTTACTAAATGAAAAAACGACTTTTCTTTTTGTTCGGTCATTGAAAACAGCTTTCCTAACTCGAAGTGAATTTCGTTATCATCTGGTGATAGCTCAACAGCCTTAATTAAATCCGCTTCCGCTAGATCAAGTTCAAAATCTTTTATCCGCTTAATTCCACTTACTTTAAATGGATTATCCTTTATTACCTTATTCTTACGAACAGGTTCTCTGTAAGAATTTCGATTTGACCTTCTTGCATTTCTATAATCAGCTTCTTCAGCATTTTGATACGGATTTCTTCCAGCTGTTCGACTCTCTCGTCTTTCCCCTCTTCTGCTTCTTGAACGTCCACGTTGTTGAGTTCCAGAATTATACTTTTTGTCAAATCGCTCTTCAGACATGGAAAACAAAGCTAGGGCGTCGATGAACCCTAGAATCCAACCAATAGGAAAACGCAGACTAGCACTAAATACGGTAAGCATTATGTAAAAGATACCACTTCCTGTATCCTTTAAGTAAAACTTATGAACGCCGAATCCACCCAAAAAAAGTGCTAATAAAGCTGCTGTTGTTTTATTCTTCATTTCTTTATTTAATCTTACAAGTCACTATAGTAATGTCATACGTATATGACTGAGTTCCCTTAAAAATCTCAATCTCTTTTACTAATCGACTATTGACTGCTTCTACTCCATGAACACCGAGTTCTTTGACGAAAGCCCCTATACGATCATCTTCCAAAATATGCCATCTTATCGATACCCACTACCCAGATCAGAAAATTCTTATACATCCGATATAGGCCCTCCGTAGTTACACTATCATTGATCGCTTGTGTAATCGTCAATAAAGATCAGATCTGTAGTTGCTTTCGGCTAAGCTCTTTTTCGAGACCGTCAATCCGAGCGATTTCTGCATTGATCATGAATCCTGTCTTTTAACATCGAAAGCATCTCGCAATCCACTTCCCACTAAGTTAAATGATAAAACCAAGATCATAATGGTAATAGCTGGAATCGTTGCCAAAAACACCTTTCCCGTCAAAGCATAACCATAGTGTTCATTGAGCATATTACCTATTGATGGAGTCGGTGGTTCAACACCAAAGCCTAAATAACTCAGTCCTGCTTCCACTAATACTGCTGTCGAAAAATTTGCTGCTGCAATCACTAATATTGGACCGACAATATTAGGTAATATATGTTGAATAATAATCTTAAAATGACCAAAGCCCATACTTTTTGCAGCCATGACAAACTGCTCTTCTTTAATAGATCGTACCTGTCCACGCACAATTCGAGCAACCTCAACCCACATAGTAAGTCCAACGGCAATAAAAATGACAGATATTCCTCTATCGAAAGCAAGTACAATAGCAAAAACCATCAGTAAAGTCGGTATGGACCAGCTCACATTAATTAACAACATCAATAGTTGATCAATCTTGCCACCGAAATAGCCAGAAGTAGCTCCGACCAAAATACCTACAATCAGAGAAATAGCAACAGCAACTAATCCGACAAGTATTGAAACACGGATTCCTAGTATTAGTCGTGAAAGAATATCACGTCCGAATTTATCCGTACCTAGATAGAATCGCTCCGTACTCAGAAAATTATCCTTGCGAGATTCTACGTACATTTTTGTTATACCTTTTTGAGAACCGGAGTCAAGCTCCAAATACAAATCCTTGTATGGAATGAATTCTTGTCGTTGATAATGATTTGTCAACATAATTCCAGCATCCTGATATTCAAGGTTTTGATAGACTCGTAACTTATAAGGCAAGTCTTTCCCATTAATTAGCTTATCAAAAAAGCCTTGCTTATTATCAGACTTTGATAGGTTGACCACTTTGATACTTGGACTTGAAAAGCCTGGAGCTTTCAACGCTATCATCGGAAATTGATTATTTGCGTTGGGAGTCTGATCTGGGATGATAAAGTATGCAAATATGGCTAGTATAAAACAGATTACTATGATAGCTAAAGATGCTACAGCAACTCTATTACGCAGAAACACTTGCCAGGTGCCATTTTCCGTCGTTGTTTTTTCAATTTCATCTATTGTCACCTTCTCCGATTCCATAAATACAGCTGTCACTTTAATATCTCGCTATTTCAAAACTACGTATTTTTAACAAGGTCATAGCAACATAGCATATTTCCTAGTATCTTCTATAAATATAATTCGTTTATCCTGCCATCTACTGTTTTAAGATCAGCAAATAAATTCCCGATAACCGAAACATCAGACTAAAATTATTACTCGGAATTACCACAACTTACATTCGATAATCCTGTTTTTGTGAATACCAACTAACTTATTTTCAGTATTTTACAGTAGGTTTACATTGTTTTACAATAATATCTCAGTGATGACTCGTATCTGTCCCTAGCTTTGGACTATCAATTAATCAAATTAAATTATTATGATCAAAATGACCATTTTCATTGCTAGCATTTTCTTAAGTATTACAGCTTTTGTCCTTACAGACAAGCATTCAACAGATAATAATCAATGTCAAAAAATAGAAACTATGAAAGCTGTAAATCTTGAAGAAGACAAAACCTCAAGTACTGCTCGAAATTTCTACTACGGTGTAGACTCTAGATTTATACATCAAGTAACTAGAAAACAATTACATGAATCAAATACTATAGAAGATATATACCCCGAAAATACCGTGAATGATTCACAGGAATTCAACGAAATTAAACTTACAGTGATGCTAGATCCAGAAATTGTAATTTCTGAAAAAGTCGACAACAAACTCTTAAGTAAAGCACAGAAAGAACTTCTTAAAAAGTGTGATTACTCAACTAATTTATATCTGACTTCCTACTACAGCACTTTTGATATGGCAACTGCCAATACAATTAATAACCACATAGTATATTACATGACTATTATTCCTGAAGTAGAGGCATTATACGAAGGCGGAGAAAAAGCTATGTTATTTTATCTAAGAGATCGCATGGAAAATCAAACGTCTATGGTAGATATGGAAAATATAAAACCTGGTAGAATTAAATTTACAATAGACGAAAAAGGAATTGTGAGAAATGTGAATTTAGAAAGTTCTTCAGGATTTACAGAAATAGACGAAGCCTTCCTTACTCATATCGCTATGATGCCAGGAACTTGGACTCCAGCTAAAAACGAAAAGGGGCAGAATATTAGTCAAAAACTAATATTCTTCTACGGATCAGCTGGGTGCTAACTTGTCATTATCCTTATGTCGCTGATGGTCTCGTTTTGTTTTCTTATCTAGATTTTTAGATAGTGCCTCTTCGAGATTGATATCCATCTGATTAGCAAGACAAATAATAACAAACATCATATCGGCCATTTCATTAGAGATGGCCGCTTTTATGTCCGCTGGATTACGATCTTTCTTAAATGATTGCTCACCAAATTCACGAGCAATCAATCGAGTAAATTCACCTAGTTCCTCAGCAAGTAATAAGGTATTTGTCCGTTCATCAAAATAGCGCACACCATATGTTTTTATCCATTCGTGTACTTGATTTTGCGCTTCTTGGATAGTCATAGTTCGTGTATTTCTATTTTTTATCTTCTGTATCCATGATAATAGTGATGGGTCCGTCGTTCTGAATTTCAACAAGCATATCTGCTCCAAACTCACCTTTTTGGACCTCGAGTCCGCTCGCCTTTTCTAGCGTCTGCAAAAAAGCTTCATAAAGTGGTTTTGAGATACTAGGTGCTGCCGAACGAATATATGAAGGACGATTTCCTTTTTTAGTGGATGCATGCAAAGTAAACTGCGATATCACAAGAAAAGATCCTCTAGTTTCTAAAATCGAACGATTCATTACTCCTACATCATCAAGATATATCCGTATATTGATCATCTTGCGTACCAACCAATCAATATCTTCTTGACTATCTCCTTCAGTGATTCCTAGTAAAACAGTCATTCCTTCTCCTATTGAACGGCGTTCCGACTTATCAATTAAAACAGATGAAGATCGGACACGTTGAAGTACAACTTTCATACTAGATATATATTAAAGGAAACTAAAAAGATTAATTTCCTCAGGTACCGGAACAGTTAAATCCTTTTCGTTGTAAGTAACATCTAGAATGCGATTAGTAACCTTAAAGTACTGGTAAACTTCAGGATAAAATCTCTTACCTAGCATCTGTTCTGCAGCTGCTAAATTCTGCTCTTCCATCCAACTGACAGATTCCTCTGCAGTAAATTCAATAGGGAATTCATCAGTGATAAAACCCTGCACCTTCTTTGTAACCAATGCTGTCGTAGCCAAGTACTTTTCTTCTTTACGCCATTCATCCCAAAGACAAGCAAATCTCATTAATTTTCCATCTTTTCGTTCGATGCGATAAGGTGTATATTCTAAACCTTTCTTATGAATATAATATATAGCATCGGTAAGAATAATTCCTCGTTTAATACGAAATGGAATACGTGATGAAGGTTTGGAGGCTATATCCTCTATGTTTATCTCTGTAAGATTACCCCTGTTGTTTAGACGTTTTGCCCAATGTGGAATTAAACCCCACTCAATCGTATACATACGAGAAGGATTAACATCTAGTAAGCAATAGACTTTCTCTGTAGGATTAATCTGGAATTGATGTCCAAAGCTTTTTGGAAAGGTAACTTTACCACATTCTTGAGTTACTTTCTCACGAGATGCTGCTAGGGATAGTTTAAAGCGCATAAAATAAGTTTTTACACATTAAATAAATCTATAAAGTGTAAATATCATAAAATCAATAGTATAATGAAGTATTTTTCCACATGATTTTCGTAATAATTTGTGGGAAACCAAGAAGATATCCACAAATAGATCACTTGATCATAACAATGTGGAGAACAAGAAGGTGAAGCTGAATAAACTCATATAAAATGACATAGCTTATAAACAAAGTTTTGAAAATACTTATCATGATTAATAATATCAGCATAGATTTACACATATGTGCATAAACCTCTAAAAATTAATTCTAAATACTAATATCTTCCACAGGTTATCCACATATATTATACTAAATACACATTTTATAATTATAATATTAATATATAAAAAGTTGATTATAAATAATTTAATTACTTATTAATGTAATATATGTTTTAGTGTATAAAATTATCAACAAAAAAATGTGGAATAACTAAGCTGTGGAATAAAGTACATCTTTTCAATAAGTATTGTGAATAATTCTCTGAGCTATCAACAAGACTGAAAAACAACTGTTTTAAAGGTAAAGTTTTACACATATCCACAGGGCTAATAATGATATATGATTCTTTTTATATTTTAAAAATTAATTATCAATATTATCATAAGGTGGATAAGTTGAGAAGCTTTTGAGATAGATCATCAAGTTTAAAATGATTTACCTTTGTATCGATAATCAATTAGAAATGTTGGAAAAAGACAAGCAATTAAAGAAAGATAAAATGAGCGGAAGTAGTGCATTTGTGCGTTACAGTTGGTTTGTTCTGATCTGGGTATTTTTGGTTATTGCTGCTGGAGGGATTGTGCGTATGACACAGAGTGGTATGGGATGTCCTGATTGGCCACGATGTTTTGGTATGTGGGTACCTCCTACCGATGTTAGTCAGCTACCTACTGATTTTGAGAAGTACTTAAGTAAGCAAGATATAGATCATAGTTTCAATGTTTACCATACATGGATTGAGTATATAAATCGACTGTTGGGAGCAATACTCGGAATCTTTATTTTTATCTATTTTGTATGGTCTATTATTAAGTACCGAGTAACTGAGAAGTGGATACCCATACTTATTGGAGGATTAGTATTATTGACTGGCTTTCAAGGGTGGATGGGAAAACTTGTTGTTGACGCCAATTTATCTGTAGTGAAGATCACTATACATATGTTGATAGCTTTGTTAATAGCCGCAATTCCTCTGTACATTATTAGGCGTATTCGTTACGAGAAGGTGATGGTTCCGTCTTATGTGAAACAAGCTGCGTGGGTGCTCATCGGAGCTGTTCTTATTCAAATAGTTCTCGGAACACAAGTTCGTGAAGAAGTCGATATTATTTCAAAGAATCTATCTTATCAACAACGTGACTTGTGGATAGGTGCTCTTGGTATACCATTCTATATACACAGAAGTTTCAGTTGGTTAATTCTGATTGTGTCAGGTTATCTGTGGTTTAAATCCAAAGACTTTACTGAGCTGCGATTATTAATGAATTTTATTATGATCTGCACTATTGTAGCAATGCTTGCTGGTATTGTTATGAATTATTTGGATATGCCAGCTATTGCCCAGCCCGTACACCTAGTTGTGGGAAGTATGTTGTTTATAGGAGCTATTTTCTTTAAACTTAGGTTAGAGTAGGTATAAGATATTCATAATCTAATAATTATATTGATATATTATATGTTAGTGCGTTTACCTCATTAGTTGTAAAAGTAGTTCTTGTTTTTATGTATAGAAAACTATAAATAAAAATAATTAGTGATGCTGCGAAGATTTCATCACTGCACCCTATTACTATTGATAGCGATTATATAGTATAACTTACTTTATATGTCAGGCTAAGTTCCAAAATGTTAAAAAAGTTATAATCGTTGTGATTTGTATTAAACATAAAAAAAGCGAAACCCAGTTCACACCAAATTTCGCTTTTATCATTTCAGAGATAACTAAAGTCAATTAAGAGTATTGCTGACTAAGCGAAGTCGAAGTCAGGGCTTGATTGTTTTATTAGCATTTTGCATAGGATTACTTCTATCTCTTCTATTTCTCTTGAATAAATCAAAACGATCAACTTCTTCACGTGGTGGGAAGTAGTTATTTGATCGATCTATATCAGCAGTTTCAAGGTATGGATCAAGTATTATACTTTCAACTTTCTTCATTCTTTTGAAAGTTTTCGTAACTGTTGTGCTTCCTTTTCTCCAGATCTCAGCAGGAATACGCACGTCTTCGGTAGTCCCGTCTTCATATTGAAATTGGAAGATAACAGGCATGATTAGTCCACCTTCGTTTGTAAAACTTAACTCATAGAAATTATAACCAGCATTTAGAAATTCCTTTTCATTATCAGAAAGGCTAGCATAGTATTTCTCATATTTCTTCTTATCTATTTCAGTAGCGTCCAGAGGATCGTAGCTATTATAGAAATCAAGAATCGTTGGATCTATTTCAGAGTAGGTCTGTTTGATTTCTTTATCATTTCTAATCTGAGAGATTGTTCTAGGTCCTTCATCTCTTTTCTTTTTATCCTTTGCTTTTTCAATCATCGGATTTCCAGAGTCAAGCTTAAATGAATTTACTTCCGACAAAGCTATATCTACAGGAACTGTTGAATAAAACCATCCTCGCCAAAACCAATCTAAATCTATTGCTGATGCGTCTTCCATGGTTCTAAAAAAGTCAGCTGGTGTAGGATGCTTAAATGCCCATCGCTCGCAGTATTTCTTAAATGCGTAGTCGAATGCTTCTCGACCCATTACTGTTTCACGAAGGATATTAAGAGCTGTAGCTGGTTTTCCATATGCATTATTTCCAAATTGTAGAATAGATTCGCTATTGGTCATGATAGGAACCATAGATTCTTGGTCACTAGACATGTATCGAACGATATTTTTTGCCTCTCCTCTTCTTGATGGATAATCACGTTCCCATTGTTGTTCAGTCATAAACTGTACGAAAGAATTGAGACCTTCATCCATCCATGTCCATTGTCTTTCGTCACTATTAATAATCATAGGAAAAAAGTTGTGACCAACTTCGTGTATTATTACACCTATCATACCATACTTAGTACGTGGAGAGTAAGTACCATCTTTTTCCGGTCTTCCGAAATTGAAACAAATCATAGGATACTCCATACCGATTGACTTGGCATTAATAGACCAGGCTACTGGATATGTATAATCTATTGTATAATGGGAATACCAATTTAGTGTGTGTGTAACAGCTTTAGTAGAATATTGCTCCCAAAGTGGATTACCTTCTTTTGGATACATAGACATAGCCATGATCGTTTTACCATTTATATCAGTTGCCATTGCATCCCAAATGAATTTCCTAGAACTGGCGAAAGCGAAATCGCGAACCATCTCAGCTTTAAATTTCCACGTTTTACTTTTCTTAGATTTACTTTTCTCACGTTTTTCAGCTTCTTCTTGCGTAGCAATTATTACAGGTTGATCAAATGCTTTTCTAGCTTCATCAAATCTTTTTTGTTGAGCTTTTGTCAATACCTCTGATTCATTTTGTAGTGATCCTGTTGCTGCAACTAGATGATCTGCAGGCACAGTAATATCAACTTCGTAATTTCCAAAAGCAAGTGCAAACTCTCCCCTACCTAAAAACTGCTTATTCTGCCATCCTTCAACATCGTCATAAACGCACATTCTAGGAAAGAACTGAGCAATTGTGTATAGATAGTTATCATTCTCTTCAAAATATTCGTAACCAGAACGTCCTCCAATTTCCATTCGATCATTGATATTGTACCACCATTTGATTTTGAAAGTAAATTGTTCACCTGATTGAAGTACCTTAGGAAGATTAATTCGCATCATCGTTTTCTCAATAAAATGCGAAAGATCTTTACCTTGAGCATCATGCACATAATCTAGTTTGAAGCCTCCATCGAATGTTGGGTCCAATCTCTTGAGTTGATCAATTGTCATACGTTGATTCACATCAGATGTTCCAATTAAGTAAGTATCGGAATCGTTCGCGCGCATGTTCTGATCAAGCTGCAGCCAAAGGTACTCTAGAGGGTTTGGTGATTGATTAAAGTAAGTAATTGTTTCTGTACCATAGATTCGTTGAGTCTCATCATCTAGACGAATATCCATTTTATAGTCAGCTCTTTGTTGCCAGTATTCTGGACCTGGCGCTCCTGAAGCTGTCCGATATGTGTTGGGTGTAGGAAGTTCAGAACCCAACTGTTGAAACTTAGCTATTTGCTCTTGTTTTTGAGAAACTAGCAATAGGCTAGGAAGACACAATAGTAATGTAACTAATAACCGCATGTATGTTGTATTTTAAGTAAGTAGATAAGTAGTAAATCATATAAACGCAAAATTGGCTGTAAAGATGATAAAATTGGTAATTATCTAAAAAAATGGCTAATAAACGCAGTAATTTTATTTATAAAGTGTTGATTTATAATATTTTATACTATAAATAAGAGAATTTCAACATTAGTATGAACACGTAGTTTTGACATTTTACTAAAAATGTTCCACGTGGAACACAAAATCTTTCAAGAGAGTGCTAAATGGTGTGAAATTGCGAGATACATAGACTTATTTAGGTTAAATAATTTCAAGGGTCTGATCCATAGAAGTCTGCTTTTTTAGTTGCTTTATGTAGACTATTAACAGAATTTGCTCTAGAAATGACTTAGATAAATCTCTGATTTGAAGATTTAATCTAGTATGCAATTCATTGTTCCACGTGGAACATTGGATATTCATCAACTAAATCACCTACTTAGCATCCATTTTTTAAATGCGTCATAACTCGCTAACCTGATTTTGTTTTGAATGTGGTTTTCAAGACTACTGAGGGGTTGTGGTGATTCTATTTTAACAGGCAGAATTGATTGGACTAATTCTTGGAATTTCGCAGGATGTGCTGTACCTAGAAAAACCTGTTGACCTATATGGAAAGTTTTGGATTTCTTAAGAGCAGCATATGCTACTGCGGCGTGTGGTTCAGAGATATAGTTAAACTGTTCGTATAATTCAAGAAGGCTTTCCTTCGTTTTGTTATCGCTGATTATGAATGCTTCTGTATTTCGTATTAAAGTTTCATAGTCGGACTCATAAAGTTCCAAATAGCGAGGAAAATTACTGGGGTTTCCAACATCCATAGCATTACTCATTGTTGATATCGAATTCTTTGGAAGGTAAGAGCGATTATTGTAATATTCAAATACAGCAGAATTACTATTATGTGCAGCTATCAGATTAGTAATTGGCAGTCCCATATGACGCGCCAAACTAGCTGCTGTGATATTACCCAAATTTCCACTAGGTACACTAATGGTGATAGCTTTATTTACATCTAAGTGTTTGATCGCTTCAAAATAGTAGAATGTCTGTGGAATAAGCCGTGCAATATTTATACTATTAGCAGAACTGAGATTAAATTCACTTATCAAGCCTTTATCTAAGAATGTCTTTTTAACGACTGCTTGACAATCGTCAAAAGTTCCTACCCATTCAATTGCATGAATGTTATCTCCCCAGGTGGTTAATTGCTTTTCTTGTATTGGACTTACCTTCCCAGATGGATATAAAATAATTACTTCAATATTTGGAATATTGTGAAATCCAGCAGCTACTGCTCCGCCAGTATCTCCGCTAGTCGCGACCAGAATAGTTAACTTTTGTTCTTTCTCTTTTACAAAGTAAGACATTAACTCTGCCATGAATCGAGCACCAAAATCCTTGAATGCGAGACTTGGTCCATGAAATAATTCATGTGTGTAAATATTATTAGATAGCTGAAGAAGAGGAGCAGGGAAATTAATTGCATTAAAGCATATCTGCTCTAAAATATTTGTAGGGATCTCTGTACCGATTATTTTACGACTTATTTCAAAAGCAATTTCTGGAAAAGAATAATTGCTGAGATTATTAATAAAGTCCTTTTCTAGTTCTGGAATTGACAAAGGAAGGTATAGACCATTGTCATCAGGCAAAGATCGCAATGTTGCCTTTTCTAAATTGACTATATTCGTTTTATCGTTAGTACTATATAATTTCACAGTTGGTGATTATGAACCACGGGTATTCTATAATATAAATATCAGTATAAGATTATTATTAGATGAACAAAGTAGAGTTATTAGTTGAAGAAATACGTAAAGAGTTACAACTGCGCTTATGTGATGAGTCTTTACAAAGAATCATAAAATGTGTTGAACTTCTAAATGATGAAGAAATTTGGTATATACCAAGTGATCAGCTAAATTCAATAGGTAATCTAATTCTACACCTAAATGGCAATATCAGGCAGTGGTTATTGGACGGTTTCTTTGGATTATCCTTTACAAGATTACGAGATGATGAATTTAACGCAAGGAAATCGCATTCAAAAGAGCAATTATTGAGTATAATTTCTTTATTAATAACTGATATTGAGACATTAAAATATAAGATAAATATAGATTTGTTATTAATGGAAAAAACTATCCAGTCACATTTTAGAGTCTCAGGATTTTCAATAATCTCTCATGTTATTGAACATGCATCTTATCATACAGGACAAATTGCTCTTCTGACTAAATGGATTAAAGATGAGCAAGTGGGATTTTACGAAGACTTAGATTTATAGAAATATAAAAGATTGGTATGCTATCATTCAAAATATTTAATACGGAGAGTGCAATGTCAAATAGCAAGGTTGAAATAAACGTTCTAATTAATTGATTAACAATATATTATCTATCTCCATTTGGAAATTTTGCTCTTTTTTATTTCCGACAAGTATAGATAAACCATCAAGTTGTGTACCTGAGAAGTTAGGTTTTTGGAGGTATCTACCTCTAAACCAGGGTTCGAAGTCTTTCAATGTGATAGTTATTTCTTCCCACACGCCTGTTGTTTCAAAATAGTGAATGTAGCTAAAGCGGTCGTAGTTGTCTTCTTGTAATCGAAGTTGATAACGATTTCCATCACCCTTGACTCTCAGTTTTATTGCTGAGTATTGTGAAATGTCTAGTGTTTTAGTTTGATGTCTTATTGATGCAAAGCCACCGTTGTTTTCTAGTGAAACATGTCCTTTGAATATACCATGTCCTTCGTTATTAATTTCAAAAGATGCATCTGATCTTCCTCCCATGACCGTGTCATTGACGATATACCAAGATGATAAATTTGATTCCGAAGAGAAGTCAAATAGAGTTAGTGGTTCTAACATAAATGCGATAGCTATTAATAATATATATTTCATAGCCACATAACTCGATATATTAAGTTTTGTTCAGGATGCTTGAGTTACTGCGTGTTTTTGAGGTGCTCGATTATTTTTCGAACTATACGCATTCCCGCTGATCCATCACCTAGACTTTGTTTGTTAACCTTGGGAATTTCCATTTCCTCTTGTTCCTTGACTTCAACATTAGAAGTTGTGACAACATAAACATATTTAAAAAAGTGACCAAATACTCGAGAGAAATAGTAATTGCTAATAACACTACCAGACCTGATAGGAGGATAATAGCAGTGTATGTACCAGACCTGTTTCTTTGATACGATCGTATATTGAAATAAGTGACGGCTAAACTAAGGTGTAATCACTCAGATAAGAGATTCCACACGCTGTACGATCTTGCGTTCAAGCTCCATAGAGCGATTTTGGATAGATTCCGCTTGATTCATAATCTTATTTTTGTAATCTTCATCTTTTATTCCGCCCATATTGATTTTAATGTTCATAAAAGCACCTTCTATGCAAGCTTTTACACAAAGAGCTCCTACTCCAGCGTCAGATGCTGAATTGGGATTTCCTTTTTCTACCATTGCCAAAAGCAAATCATAAGATTCTATAGCGGTGGTCATAACTTCCAAAGGAGTTTCTATAGCAACTCGAGTAGCATGAGCCATGGCTTCCTTCCTTTGACTCTTCTCTTCATCTGTATTTTTTGGCATTTTCAAGGCGTCCATAATTAGGTTGAATGCTTCGGTATCTCGATCTACGAGACTTACAAGTTGGTCTTTAATATCTTGACCTTTAGCTGCCCAATCCGAAAAATATTCCCATTGATCGTCCCATCCGCGCTTATGAGCACTTAAGTTTGCAACCATTGTTCCTAGAGCTACACCCATTGCGCCAGCGTATGCTGAAATTGAACCACCACCTGGAGCGGGACTTTCACTTGCAGTTTCGTTGGCAAAAGCACGAAGCGTCATTTCTGCTAATGGAGTAGGTTTACTGACCATTACATATTCAATAATTTTTTTGTCTGGATCAAACGGACTTAGGTCATTTAACCCAAGAGAATTGATGGCTATTCTGACTATCTCACGCTCACTTATTCCGGTAGACCGATTCTGCTGCTGTAAAAAGTACTTCCCAGCATCTAGCATTACTTTTAGAGGCATCAGTCCAACTAATTCTGAACCAGTAACGCGTAAGCCTCTGTTATTAGCGCTTGTTCGACATGCTTCAAATGCTACATGAAGAGGCGTTTCTTTAATGTCTGTTAAGTTCATCGAAATTTGAGCAAGGCCGTATTCTTCAATATACCAACCAATTGCTTTGACAGATTTACACATGCCAGGCTCTCTCATTGGTTCGCCATTTTCGTCATGTACGATTTCTCCAGTGATCGGATTTCCTTCCCTTTTGATACGTCCTTTTTCACGAACATCGAAGGCCACGCTATTCGCTCGTCGAACACTTGTTGTATTGAGATTTACATTATATGCAATTAGAAAATCACGAGCACCAATGACTGTAGCTCCTGAAAAGGCTAAAAATTCTGCAGGACCATAATCAGGCTTCCAATTAGGGAGGTTGATTTTTTCCGCGAAACCTTCATATTCACCAGCTCTGATAACAGCCAAGTTCTTTCGATCATATTTGGTTGCAGCTTCTTCATACATATAGATGGGAAGTCCTAGTTCTTTACCTACTCGTTCTCCAAGTTTATGTGCATAAGCGACCGTTTCTTCCATGCTAATTCCTGAGATTGGAATAAGGGGACATACGTCAGTCGCACCCATCCTAGGATGCTCCCCTTTTTGTTGTCTCATATCAATCAGATCCATGGCTTTGGAAATTGCTAGAAAAGCCGCTTCAATAACTTGTTCGGGATGACCGACAAAAGTCACAACTGTCCGGTTAGTTGCTTTTCCAGGATCAACGTCCAAAAGAGATACTCCTTCGACAGATTCGATTTGGTCTGTAATTTGACGAATTATATTCAGATTGCGCCCTTCACTAAAGTTGGGCACACATTCAATAATTGCATTTGGATTCATAGTTCGTTTATTTGGCTGAAGCCCAAAAATATCATTTAGATGGAATATAATTGGATTTATTGAATGCAGTATTGGATATACTGGGGTCTATACTTAACAATGGGACTTTTAACTTAATTTTTTTTAAAGCTTGACCGTTTGAAATTACGAGGAGTTGATGGTTTATAATATCAAAAAGAAATTATAATCGAAAGGGAGATAAATTGTGATAATTGGGCAAACTAATTAAAAACCAACACGTTATAATTGTAATTGGTTGAAAGCGCCACACTTTTTGAAGTTTTACAACTAATTGATCCCAGTAACCCTATCTTATGATTATATTAATTGGAACGAAGACGAGTAGTCGCTTCATTGAAATTTGGGTACTCCTGGATAAACTTTCATTATCTTATCAGATGAAGTATACAATGGATTACCCATTTATTCAAGAAGAAATTGTACAGTGTCGAGGAGATGAAGAAATTGGAAAGCGCATACTCGATTTAGAGAATGAATTAAAAAGCGGACACTACTGCCCGGTCTGATTTAGCTATAATATGTGCATTAGTCAAGACGTTTGTATTTGTTAATTTGTAGAAAACTTAAAGTTCCTTCATCCGAGTTTATTGTAAGACTTCAGTCTAATTGCTTTGACAATGTTTTGACTAATTTTTGTCCAAAGGAGTTTGAGCGAATAGTCGATGGATCACACACTTTGCCACTATCCTCTACTATCAGATGTAGAGTCGAAATTGATTTCGTGCAGACTCACCTTGATATTACCGCTATCCCCTTTTTAAAGGTATGTTTAATTGGTTAGATTTGCCATTAATTGTTGATAAATTCTTGGGACTAATGTGGTAGACGCTTTCTTAAAATACCGTATAGAAAAGTGCCTAGTAATGCACCAATAATTACTATAATAATTGAAAAATACCCATAACCTACTAAGATAAATAGAGGCCCAGGACATGCACCAGTGAGCGCCCAACCGAGACCAAAAATAGTACCGCCTATAAGATAGCGCGGCACACTGAATTTTTTAGGTTTGAAAGAAATTGGCTTGCCGTTAAGTCCATGAACATTAAAGGCTTTCATAATTAACACACCGACAATACCGACGGTACAAGCTGACCCAATAACGCCGTACATATGGAAAGATTCAAAAGAAAACATTTCATAAATTCTGTACCACGATATCACTTCTGCTTTTCCTAGTATAACACCAAAGAGGATGCCTGTTAGAAAGAACTTCAAGAGTTTGTAAATTTTCATTCTTTTTGGTTTTATATGTTGTTCCAAAATGGAAGAAGTGAAGGAAATATTAAGTGCACCATGATTAGTCCACCAAGAAAAAAGCCAACAACAGCCATTAGACTTGAAGTTTGCAAATTACTGATACCACTTATAGCGTGTCCCGATGTACAGCCACCAGCATAACGAGTACCAAAGCCAACTAAAACGCCACCAAAAAGAAGAAATAGAATTCCTAAAAAACTAGTTGCAACCTCAGTGCTAAATAATTCAGATGGTGCGTAAGATTGGCCCACAGCTTCAAAGCCCATGCTTTCCAGCCTTGAAACCGTTTTAGAGTTGAGCGCTACTTCTTGATTATTACTCAGGAATCGAACGGATATAAAACCACCGATTACTGCCCCAACAGTGAATACTAGATTCCAGATCTTATTTTTCCAATTGAGCTTAAAGAATTTTGAATAGCGTTCTGCTCCCATGATTGTGCACATGGTTCGAAGATTGTCCGAAACTCCAAAGGTCTTTCCGAAGAAAATTAGTAAAAACATAACTAGTGCGATCGCAGGTCCCGCAATGTACCAGGGCCATGGATCAGTGATAAAAGTAGGCATGAAAATTTATATTGTAAGGGTAGAAAAGAGGGTTAATTTCAAGTGGTTTTCAAAGACAAAAAAAGAGATATTTGAATTTTCTAGATAGGGCAAAGATGTAAACATTAAGACAGAGCGTATAAAATCAACTGATTTTAAACAGTTTGAGCAGATTTAACACATGATAAAAGTTGTAATGTTGGGAGCCTAGAAAACGCGTGAAAACTTTTCTTCGCCGCTTTTTTGATATACTCCAGATTGGGTTCCGAACCACATGACTCCATCATTGTCACAATATGTTACTTTAATGAAGTGGTCTTCGAAACCATGACTTGAATTGTAGTTTTTTAAATTTTGCCCATCATATTTCCAAGCTCCAGCGTCCGCGGTTCCAAACCAAAGGTTACCATCAGCATCTTCTTCTATGGAGAATATCCTTGCTAATGTTCCCGTGTTGTCAGAAACTTGATGCTGGATGGTAAAATGTTCGTTTGTAAGCTTGTGTTTCTTAGTAAAATTCACAATTTTTTCGCCATTATATACTAGCAAGCCTAGTCCATTATTTCCTATCCATAAGTTGCCGCGGCTATCTTCAAAAATACTCCTGACATGCATATATTCACTCTGACCATTTAGCTCCAAACTCTGATCATCGATAGAGGAAAACAACTCACCATCAAAGCCAAAAACGGCTGGATATGTGCCAAACCAAATCTGATTGTTTTGTCCTTTTGCAAAACAAGTATTCAGATAAACATCATTAACTTTTTCGTTTTGATCAGAGGGAAAGGCTAGATAGTTTAGATTTTGACCATTAAACCGATAAACACCAGGTTTATTACCTGCATGAAACCAAAGATCATCTGGATTTGACTCCCATACTTCGGGAGCAATGCCATTATTCCAGTTTTTCATATTTAAGCGAATATGGAATCCATCACCAGTAAATTTGGAGATTCCATGCCCTGTTGCTATCCAAATATTTCCTAGTTTATCTTCTTGAATGGAACGGACCTGATTGTCAACTAGACCATCGGGGGCTGTGAAGTAAGTATGGGATTTTCCATCCCACATTGCGATTCCTTCAGAATGAGAACCAATCCATACATTTCCACGAGAGTCTTTGTAAATAGAATGGATATTGGTAAATTGTAGAAACTTGGAGCTATCGACTGATGAAATGAAGCCTTCTGGTTGGTTTTCTATTTTAATCTTTGATGGTTTGCTGGTGTTAGCGCAAGAGAAAATAATAGCCAGCAGCATGATGGATACAAAAGTGCTGAATGAATAATATTTAGTTATTGATGCCACGGTTAATGTTTAAGCGAAATTACTCAAAAGACTTAAAATACGCACGTATCTTGTGGGTTTTCATATTTAGATATAAACCAAAAGTATGTAGCAAAAGCTGGCAAACGAAATATGCTCCTTATTAAAACAAGCACATCTTTATTCAGATGAAAAAAAGCTATTCAATAGATTCTCCGAAGGTTAGTAGATTGCTGTCTGGATCTAATAATGCAAATTCACGATGTCCCCATGGTTTAGAGCTCAATGGTCCATTGGGGTGAATCTGCTACATTTTGAGCGATCATAGAGCTGTACAGAGGCTCTATGTTTTCAGTACGAATGTAGACTTGACCATAGTTTTCAAGAGGGTCTAGATCAGAAAATTCAAAGAAGTGAATTTCGACATTTGATCTTTTTTGACCATAAGATAACCATCGATAATCTTGCTCTCCAACTTCAACAAACCCAAGTTTATTGATATAGTAATCACGAGTTATCTCTTTACTTCTCATAGGAAGTTTAGGATGTATGTTGACTAGCATGAATACTATTCCCCAACTTGTTTGTCAAGCCATTTGTGCATATACTCAAGAGCTTTCGGGTTAAAGGTTTCAGAGATTATGGCATACTCTGACCCTTCACCAGTTTTGGAGGTTTGAAAAAGGTGGTTGAGTTTTCTAAACCTTTTGATTTTAACGTTTTTGTTACCGCCCGATTTCAGAGCTTTTTTAATTGCTTTGGTATTAGGCTTAGCAAGTACTTGGCGATCTTTTTTGCCATTCATTGCTAGGACAGGCACAGTCACTTTAGATAGGTTTTCTGACGGATATATTTTAGAAAGTAACGCATCCACACATTTAAGAGGCCTGGAGCAAACTTAAAATAAAAAGCTTTTTCACTTGGTCCCATTTTTTCTTGATCATCTTCTGAGAGGTTGCGGTAAAACATATTAGTCGTTCCTTCAAGCTCGTCGACAATTTGATCGTTGGGTTTATCTTGCTTTAGTAAGTTGATAATTTTTGTTACCATTTCTTCATAAGCTACCTCACCTTTTTTAGATAGACCAAATTGACCTTTCGTATGTTTCAATTGGTATGTCATCAATTCATCAATAGGTGTACCAGGACCAGCTAGTAAAACGAGAAATGCGACATTTTGATTTCTAGCAGCCACCATTGGAGCTATCATACCACCTTCACTATGGCCGATATATCCCACTTGATCTTTTCGGATGTTATCTCTTGTTCTTAAATATTCGAAAACCGCTTCAGCATCGTAAGATAAGTCCTCAGATGTTGCTTGAGCAAATTTCCCAGTAGATTCTCCTACACCTCTATCGTCATAGCGCATGACTGCGTAACCCCTATTTGTGAGATAGTCAGCAATGAGCAAAAAAGATTTATGTCCAAAAATTTCAGAATTTCTATTTTGGGGCCCAGACCCAGAAATCAAAACAACTGCAGGAAATGGTCCATCCCCGTCAGGATATGTTAATGTGCCAGCTAGAGTTATATCGTCTTTTTCTTGCTTTATTTCAACATCTTCCGATTTATATGCAAACGGCCCTTTCGGCTCTTGAGGACGATCGTAGGCTAAATCTTCTTCTGATGGTTTGAAAGTCAAAGTTTTCTCCTGCCCGCTTTGAGCCCATGTACCATTTATCTTTTCATTGCTAAGTTTCCATAGAATGTGGCTCCATATTTTTGAAAGTGGAAATCAAGCCTATCTCCTTCTATTTCATAATATGACGCCTTGTCATCAAACAGGCCTTGAGCAGGAATGGTAAGATAAACCCCGTCGGACTCTTCAATGGTTAGGTAGATATCAAGACCACTCAGTGTAGCTTTCCATTGACCATTCCAGGTCTGTGCGCTGACTAAAAAAGGCAATAATATAAGGGCAATAACAAGTTGCTTCGTCATCGGATAGATTCAAAAATCAAAAAATGTAGAATAGGGCTGATTAAAGACCAGCAAGAAGGCAATGTGAATTATCTTTCCAACTTTTCTTTAACTTTCGTTGGCTCTTTAGTATCAAGTTCTTTGATATTATCCTTGATTTCAGTTTCAATATTTGCCTTAGCATTATTAAACTCTCGAATTCCCTTTCCAAGCCCCTTCATCAATTCAGGAATCTTGCGACCACCAAATAACAGAAGTACAACTAGGGCAATCAAGAGAATTTCTTGGCCACCAAAACCGCCGATTAAAAATAATGAACTCATAATATCTTTTTTTTAGGGAGATGTGATGAAGAACATACTTCAATTATCTCCGATATTTATATTAAACACTTATTAGACCCACAAAGGTCCTAAAAAGTTTACTTTTTTAATCCTATTTCTCGTAATCTTTCATCTAAGTACTCTCCAGCCGAAG
>CALSOU010000002.1 GCA_943788055.1 uncultured Saprospiraceae bacterium | reverse complement strand
GCTCGAAAGGTATTATTAATTTTTGACATTCAAAAAACTGATTTAGTAATTTGTCCAGAATATCGAGTAATCAATCCTCTTTCTTTATGATACTTTTGCATTTAAAGAGATGTGTGACATCTAATTTGGTTAGATGTGGCAGTACTACTTTTTTTATAATTCGAATATTCAGGAAAAGATATCAGATAGAAATATGCTCTATTTCCGAGTAACTTACCCATGTGAATCCTAATAGTGCGTTTTTAACTTTGTACCAATTTCTATCTCCTTATATTCTATGTCCTTGTTTTTTCGTAAAGAATCAGACTTACGCTCGATCCAACTTAACTTTTGATAATTTGATTTGAAATTAATTTAACTTTTGAGAAAGCGCTTATTAATGGAATTCAATGAATTGTAGCTTTTCCTACTATTGATTATTAAGGGCTTTGAGCCCGAAAGGCGAATCAATTCTAAGCTTATCATTTCATGACAAGTAGTGCAACCTCTCTCCATTTAGTTTATTAGAGTACTTTTTATTTGGATTTGCATCCGACGAAGAGAAGATGCAATTTCATATATTCAATTAGCTTAACATGTAAATCTCTAATTACAAAGATGTTCTAAGAGACTTCATAAACACATTAAAAAATATCATATTTTATTTTATTATCCATTTGCTTTGGCTAGAAATGTTATTAATTTTGCAGCTAACCGAACTCACGCTTCTACCACTTATGCGTCAATATCTATCCCTACTGCAGCACGTACTCGATAATGGTGTCGAGAAATCAGATCGTACTGGCACAGGCACAATTAGCACCTTTGGATATCAAATGCGTTTTGACCTTTCTAAAGGTTTTCCGATGGTCACAACTAAGAAACTTCACTTAAAATCGATCATTTATGAGCTCTTATGGTTTATAAAGGGCGATACTAATGTCAAATATCTACAAGAAAACGGTGTCAGAATATGGAACGAGTGGGCAGATGAAAATGGTGATCTTGGTCCGGTATACGGCAAGCAGTGGCGAAGTTGGCAAGGAGCTGACGGTAAAACTGTAGATCAGTTGATGAAGGTCATTAATACACTAAAAAGAGAATCCTGATTCGAGACGCATGATCATTAATGCTTGGAATGTAGGTGAACTTGATAAGATGGCTTTAAACACCTTGTCATTGTATGTTTCAGTTTTACGTCGCGGATGGTAAACTTTCGTGTCAACTTTTTCAGAGATCGGCAGATTGTTTTTTTAGGAGTTCCATTTAATATTGCCTCCTATGCTCTTTTTACTATGATGATCGCACAAGTGTGTAACTTAGAAGTGGGAGAGTTTGTCCATACATTCGGTGATGCACATATTTATAAAGATCATCTTGAGCAAACGAAATTACAGCTCAGTAGAGATCTAAGACCGCTCCCGACAATGAATATCAATCCAGAAATACAAAATATACTGGATTTTACATATGACGATTTTACATTAATTGATTATAACCCACATCCTCACATCAAGGCAAAAGTTTCTGTGTGAGGCTGTTTATTTAGTCATTTTATTTAGACGTTGTCTAAATAAAATTAAAGGCAGAGAAAATAATTGTGCAAACTTAGGTAGGGACTTATTTTTGCGGCAATGTTGTGTTTTGTCATGTAAAGTAAATTTGAAAAATTTTGATCACGAAAAACACACTTAATTTAAAGTTCATACAAACACGATGATAATAAGAAATTTAGCTTCATTCGGGAGATCACTACTCTTAGTATTTCTCATGGCATATGGAACCACTTCGATGGCACAGGTTTCTGCTGACGCAGGAAAAACCTTGTTCCGTAATTATTGTGCATCTTGCCACGATAAGGGCATGCAAAAGAATATGACTGGTCCAGCACTCGCGGGAGTTCAGGAGCGTTGGGCTGATTATCCAGAATCTGATTTATATGCATGGATTAGAAATTCACAAGCTTTGATCGCATCTGGTCATCCACGAGCTACAGAATTGTGGGAGACTTACAATGGTGTCATCATGACTGCATATCCTAACCTAACAGATGACGATATAGGATCACTTTTAGAATACATCAATGGTGTAGCCAATGGTACTTATGGTGTGAAAGCTGGTGTAGTTGTAGTAGCCGAAGATGAAGAGGAAGAAGAAGCAACTAGCCCTTGGTTGTACGTTGGATTGCTTGGACTTCTTGCAATTCTTGCTTTAGTTTTGGCAAGAGTAATTGGTAACCTAAATGTTATAGCTACCAAGAAAGAGAACCCTGATGCGATTGTCGAACGAAAATCAATTCTGGATATTCTTACGAGTAAGGGGTTGATTGGATTCGTACTTTTTGCGTTTGTGCTACTTGGAGGATATACAACAGTTAATAATGCAGTTTCTCTAGGTCGTCAACAAGGTTATGCACCCGAGCAGCCTATTAAGTTTTCTCACGAAACTCATGCTGGATTAAATAAAATCGAATGTCAATATTGCCATGACGGAGCAAGAAGATCGAAGCACTCTGTTATTCCTGCAACTAACACTTGTATGAATTGCCATAAGGCCATTAATTATGGCTCTGAGTATGGAACTGCAGAGATTACAAAAATCTATGCTTCTGTAGGATATGACCCAATCAAAGGAAAGTATATTGAGAACTATGAAAACATGCCTGAAGATTCAATATCTATGTTGTATAAGGATTGGATCAAAAAGGCAAATGCTGAAAACGACGAAGAGTTAGAGAATGCAACAGATGAGCAGCTACGACGAATTGCAGATAAGCAATTTGAAGCTTTGAAAGCTAGTTTAACTAATGAAGTAAAAAACAGAGATACCTGGTCCAATAGAATGGACTAGAATACATAATCTGCCAGATCATGTTTATTTCAATCACGCTCAGCACGTAACTGTTGGACAAGTAGAATGTCAAACATGCCACGGTCAAGTTCAAGAAATGGAAGTTGTACAGCAGATGTCACCGTTATCAATGGGATGGTGTATCAACTGCCACAGACAAACAGAAGTTAATTTTAATGATACATATTACAGTGCTTACGAAGACTATCACAAAGAGATGAAAGATGGTGATCGTACTAAAGTGACTGTAGAAGATATTGGAGGTCTTGAATGTCAGAAATGTCACTACTAGACTGAACCATAATCATTGAAACATACATAATATTACTTAGAATTAATTCAATACAGAATATGAAAGGAAAAGATCAAGGTGTTTGGATAGGAGAAAAGGATCTTACTAACGACCCTGGCTTTATAGAAATTTCTCAGCAAGAGTTTGCTTCTATGCCAGAAGCACTAGGAAATGCTGAAGCTGTTGAGCAATTAGGCGGTACTCGTAGAGATTTTTTAAAGATGCTTGGTTTCGGTGTTGGTGCAGCGACTATTGCAGCAGGGTGTGACATTCCTGTAAAGAGAGCAATTCCATACGTTGTGAAACCTGACACTATCGTGCCAGGAGTAGCATCATACTACGCTACAACATTTGTGGAAGGTGGTGACTACGCTTCTGTTCTTGTTAAAACAAGAGAGGGACGTCCTATTAAGATCGAAGGTAATGATCTTGTGGGTTACGGTGGAACATCTGCAAGAGCACAAGCTTCTGTGTTGAATTTATATGACACTGCTCGATTTAGATCACCTCAAATTGGTAAAGATGCCGATAGAGCTGAGACTAGTTGGGCTGATTTAGATGAAAAAGCAATGAGTGTATTGGCGAGTTCAACGTCGATCAAACTTGTTACCTCTTCAATCTACAGTCCATCTACAACTAGAGCGATTGAAGCTTTCAAAACTAAGTATCCGTCAACACAGCATATTCAATATGATAGTGTTTCTTATGCTGGACTTTTGGATGCCAATGAAGAAAACTTTGGTATGCGTGCGATGCCTGCTTATAAATTTGATAAGGCAGAAGTTGTTGTTAGCTTCGATGCTGACTTTCTAGGCAGTTGGGGTGATAGTACAAAATACTCTGTTGACTTCATTAACAACAGAAAAATAGACAAAGTAGATGGAGCTAAAATGAGCCGACTTTATCAGGTTGAGTCTCATATGTCTTTGACTGGGTCAAATGCAGATAACAGAATTCTAATCAAGCCATCCGAACAAGGTGCTGCAATCGTTACGCTTTACAATATGGTGACGGGAAGTAGCTTAAGTGCAGCGAGCTTGAACCAGGAAGCAAAAACTGCTTTACAAGCAGCAGCCCAAGAGTTGAAGGCTGCAAGAGGTAAGTCTATAGTAGTTTCTGGCACTAATAATAAAGGGGAGCAAGTACTCGTAAATGCAGTCAATGACTATTTAGGTAACTTAGGAAATACAGTTGATTTTTCAGAAGCTTTGATGACACGTCAAGGAAGCGATAAGGAGATCTCGTCACTTGTCAATGAAATGAATAGTGGCAGTGTTGATACTGTTATTTTTATGCAAGTAAATCCAGCTTACGATTTTAAATCAAATGGTAAATTTGCATCTGGTCTAGAGAAAGTGAAGAACAAATTGAGCATTTCATACTCTAATGACGAGACTACTGATCAAAGTGATATGGTAGCAGCTGTAAGTCATTACCTAGAATCTTGGGGAGATGCTCAGCCGGTAAAAGGTATGTATACTTTAATGCAGCCTACGATCAATACCATCTTTGATACAAGACAAGCGGGTGAAACCTTGCTTGCTTGGGCTGGTGTAGATTTTGGTGATTCGTATATGAATTTTGTGCAGCAAGGTTGGAAAGAGGATGTTTTTGAACTTCAGTCTTTGTTTGGTGGATTCCAAAGATTTTGGGAGTCAGCACTTCATGATGGTATTTTCAAATCTGGTAAAATAGCAGGTAGTGTGAGTTTCTCTGGAGATACGGCATCTGCTGCTGGACAAGTGACAAAAACAGTATCAGGAGACGGAATCGAATTAAAGATATATGAAGGACATCTTGGAAATGGTGCCTATACCAATAATCCATGGTTGATGGAAATGCCGGATCCAATTACACGAACTGTGTGGGGGAATCATCTTGCTATACCGGTGGATTTCGATGGTGTTAGCACTATGATCTCTATGAATGATCTTAAAGATGGTGACTTAGTAGACCTAACAGTCAACGGAGAAACAATTACCGTTCCCGTTGTACAGCAATTTGGTCAAGCACCTGGAACTGCTGCTTTAGCATTAGGTTATGGCCGAGAGGTTGGAGGGCTTTGTGCAAAAGGCGTGGGAGTTGACATGAATAAGTCAGTTTCTGTTAACAAGCTAGGGTATAGAACTTATTCTGTTCCAAATGTAGAAATTTCTGCAAAAGTTGGAGAAGATAAAGAATTTGCAAGTGTTCAGTATCACCATACTTACGGGGTGAAAGATACTGATGAAGCAACTGGTGAGATGATTAATGCTGATGAGGCTGCTTTAGTGTCATTTAGCTATGGTCTTGGAAGTCAGGGTTTCCAAGGAGCTTTAACTGATAGATCTGTTATGTACTATTCAAGCCTTGAAGGTTTGAAAGATAGTGTGGAGCACTTGAATGATAAAAGAGCACATGCTCAACATTTGAATGATCAGCAAATCTATGGTGGTCATGATAAGATGTACAAGAATGGACATCATTGGGGAATGCATGTAGATTTGAATTCTTGTACTGGGTGTGCAGCATGTACAGTTGCATGTATGGCCGAGAATAATGTTCCTGTTGTAGGTAAAAGAGAAGTTAGTAGACACCACGAGATGACATGGTTGAGAATCGATAGATACTACTATGGAAAGTTAGAGAATCCAAATACGGTTTATCAGCCGATGATGTGTCAGCACTGTGATAACGCTCCATGCGAGAATGTTTGTCCAGTAAATGCTACAAACCACTCTTCTGAAGGACTTAATCAAATGACCTACAACAGATGTGTTGGTACTAGATATTGTGCAAATAACTGTCCTTATAAAGTAAGAAGATTTAACTGGTTGGATTATACAACAGCGGATATCTTCCCTGGTAACCAACCAACGATAAATAACGAAGAGATTCCTTTTGGAGCGGATAACTTGACAAGAATGGTATTAAATCCAGATGTTACAGTTCGTTCAAGAGGGGTGATTGAAAAGTGTAGTTTTTGCGTTCAGAGAATTCAAGAAGGAAAGTTGACGGCGAAAAAGGAAGAGCGTATGCTTAGGGATAGCGACGTTAAGACAGCTTGTCAAACAGCTTGTCCTACTGGAGCAATTACATTTGGTGATATGAATAACAAGAATGGTAATTTGAGCCATAAACTTGAGAATCCACTGAATTTTATTGTTCTGGAAGAAGTGAACGTTAGATCTTCAGTTCAATACTCTATGCGAGTGAATAATCGTAATGAAAAACTTGACGCTTAATTTTAAATTTTAGATAAGAAAAATATGAGTGCACCTGTATCAGCAATAAGAGAGCCCTTAATAACTGGGCATAAAACCTACCACCAGATCACGGAGGATCTAGTGTCTCCTACGGAGAAAGCACCTAATTTAATGTGGGTCATAGCTTTTTCAGTAGCTGCAGCATTAGCTACTTTCGGAGTGTTCTGTATTGCGTGGACAATCTGGTTCGGAATTGGAACTTGGAACTTGAATAGGACAATTGGTTGGGGTTGGGATATCACCAACTTCGTGTGGTGGATTGGTATCGGTCACGCCGGAACATTGATTTCCGCGATATTGCTACTTTTCCGTCAAAAATGGAGAACGGGTGTTAACCGAGCTGCGGAGGCAATGACAATATTCGCTGTATTATGTGCGGCACTTTTTCCAGGTATACACGTGGGTAGAGCATGGGTTGTTTTCTACTTCTTCCCTTATCCAAACACTAGAGGCCCACTTTGGCCTAATTTTAATTCTCCACTGTTATGGGATTTATTTGCGATTAGTACCTATTTCACGGTTTCACTTTTATTTTGGTACACAGGTTTAGTTCCAGATTTTGCAACGGTAAGAGATAGAGCAAGAGGGATAAGAAAGAAGATTTACCATTTCCTTTCTTTTGGATGGAACGGTTCTGCGAAACACTGGCAGAGATGGGAGTCGATTTCATTGGTACTTGCAGGTCTTGCAACGCCACTTGTACTTTCAGTTCACACGATTGTAAGTTTTGATTTCGCGACATCAGTTATTCCAGGATGGCATACTACGATTTTTCCTCCATACTTTGTGGCAGGGGCGATCTTCTCTGGGTTCGCAATGGTACTGACACTGATGCTGATCACCCGAAAGATACTTAGGACTAGAAGATTATATTACTATCGAGCTCACGTTGAGTCGATGAATAAAGTAATATTGGTAACGGGTACAATCGTGGGCGTAGCATACCTCACAGAGCTGTTTATCGCCTGGTATTCGGGATATGTATATGAGCAATTTGCGTTTTTCAATAGAGCAGCTGGGACCGTATTGGTGGTCATATTTTGGTATGATGTTCTGTAATGTGGTATCGCCTCAGTTCTTCTGGAGACGAAAAGTTGGAAGACGTGATATGTGTGGCTCACATTCTTCATGTCAATAGTTGTGAACATAGGAATGTGGTTTGAGCGATTCGTGATCATCGCTACTACACTTAGCAAGGGACTACTTGCCATCAAGCTGGAGTCGTATTATGTCACCAACTTGGGTCGAGATCGGCATCTTCGTACTGGGACGATGGGACTATTCTTTGCACTGTATCTTAATCTTCGTGTAGGGTCGCACCGGTAGTGGCAGTGGCAGAGGTAAAGAGCTATTCTGAAGATCATCCGGTAGACCAGTACTGTCGGACCCGATGCTATCAACATCAGCAGTCCCACGGATGTACAGCTGTAGAAGCAGATAACCGAATCACACTAGGCATTTAATTAGATAAGAAATGGCAATAAGCTATTATGGCACATCAAGATAAAGACGTAATCTACGGTCTATATGACAATGATGAGACAGACTCTGATTGAAAGCCGTCAAGGAGGCTAATAGCATCAGCACTATCGAGATCATGGAAGTGTATTACACCATTTCCTGTGCACGGTCTTAGATCCGCTTCTTGGGATTAGCAGAATCAAGGCTGCACATGGGAGGATTCGTCTACGGAGCAATAGGTACACTTACAGCCTTTCCTGGGGATGAGTTGGATTTTCACTAAGGATTGGCCAATAATCTTTGGTGGAAAACCCTACTGGTCGGTACCGGCTTTCATTCCAATCACATTTGAATTAACAGTATTGTTTGCGGCAATCGGTATGGTTGTAACATTTTACATTGTTAATGGTATGGGACCAGGGATTAAGTTACCAATTCTTGATAATAGAATTACTGATGATAAATTTTGTATAGCTTTTGATAAGTCAGAAGTTGATGCTTCAGTTGCTGAGAGTTTCTTTACAGAGACAGGTGCTGATGAAGTTAACTCTAAAATTATATAATAGAACATTCAACTACGATTGATGAAAATTAATTATAACAATATCCTGATCGCTATGAGCCTCTTTGTTTGGCTCGTGATTAGTTCATGTCAAAGACCTCATGATAACGTGCCAGGAAGTGAGTTTATGCCAGATATGGCTCACTCGGTAGCTTACGAGTCTAACCATTACCTCTATTATTATAATAATACATGGGGTGGTGAAGATGAATACTATAAGTATGCGAAGCCAAAAGAGCCAGTGAAAGGAACGGTACCTCGAGGCTATGCTGGTCTTGTACAAGCTACTTCATCTGATGTAGCAAAAAGTTTAAACGGTAGCTTAACAAATTCAAGTATCTCTGTTCCTATGAACGGAAGCGTACCTTATCCTTATGAAGACACTGAAGATGATAGAATGAAAGCGGCTGCTGATATAATGCAGAATCCTTTTCCAATCACTGATGCTGAAATGAAAGAAGCAAAAGAACTCTATAATATCTTTTGTGGAATTTGTCATGGCGAAAAAGGAGATGGAGCGGGATATCTCGTTCGCGAAGATGGTGGTAAATACCCTGCACAGCCTGCAAATTTATTGCTTGATCAATATGTTGAAATGAGCAACGGACAATACTATCACGCTATAATGTACGGAAAGAATATGATGGGTGCATATAAAGACAAGCTGTCTTATGAAGAGAGATGGCAAGTTATCCACTATATCAGAGGTCTTCAAGCTAAAGAAAAGAAGTTGGCATACAATGAAACTGAAAATACTTTAAATGAGTGGGCTATTGCAGGTTCTATGGTCAAGAAAATGGCTAGTACAATGGATGTAGAACATGCTGAGCACTTGGAAGTTGAGCATTCAGAGCAAGGAGATTATGAAGATGGCCACTCTGAAGATCATGGAAGTCAACACTAATTTTTTATTGGAACCGTATTACTAAGAAAGAAAAGCACTAAAATGAATAATCAATATACTATGCCGGCTAGGCAAACAACATTACTGTTTGTAGGTATTGCTGTGGGCGTATTGAGTTTGATACTAACGTATTTTGGGGGGTAATGATAATGAATTACATTCTCGATTTTGGTCAAACCTTTTACATAACTCGGTATTTTTTACTGGTATCGCACTAATGGCGGTATTCTTTCTGTCGGCGTCAATAACTGCCTGGGCAGGTTGGTACACGGTATTTAAGAGAGTTTTGGGAGTCTATGGGGCAGTTTTTGATAGTAGGTTTCGTCCTTATGTTAATCATTGGACTAGGAGTTTACTTCCACTGGCACCATTTGTACCACTGGGCTGATGCTGAAAGCGTAGCCACAGACGAACTTCTCGAAGGCAAGTCTGGATTTCTAAATGCTAATATGTATGTTGTTTTTGGAGGGATAATTGTTTTGGCTTGGTACTTTTTTGCCAAGAGAATGCGCGATATTTCATTGAGTGAAGACACTGAAGGTGGCGATAGTGGATTCAAGCATCACAGAAGACTAAGAACGTATGCAGCAATATTCTTACCAATTGCTGGTTTTACAAGTGCTGCTGTTATATGGCTTTTGGGTAATGAGCGTCGACGCGCATTGGTATAGTACGCTTTTTGGATGGTATGCAGGTGCAAGTTGGTTTGTAGCAATGATAGCCTTAACTATCATGATCATCTCTTACATGAAAGGAAAAGGATATTTCGCTGAAGTTTCAAACGAACACTTACACGATTTAGGAAAGTTACTTTTCGCATTTTCTATCTTTTGGACTTATCTATGGTTCTCACAATATATGCTTATTTGGTATGGAAATGTTGGAGAGGAAACTGGTTATTACAAGCTGAGAAAAGATGACTATGGAATTTTGTTTTATGGTAATATTTTGATAAACTTTTTACTTCCTTTCTTTGTTTTAATGCGTAACGATAACAAGAGAAAATACGGGACATTGTTACTTACTTCAGGAGCAGTTTTCTTTGGTCACTGGTGGGATTATTTCTTGATGATCAAGCCAGGAGTAATTCATACAGCTCATGAGGTTATGGGACATTCAGATCATGGCGCTGGTCACGATGGTGAGCATGCCGGAGAAGCAGCTCATTCGGCTGCAGAGCACGGAAGCGAAGTTGCACATGCTGCTGGCGGGCACGCTGAATCTGTAGCAGACGCTGCACATGGAGCATCAGAATTTTTGATGGGTTATAATTTACCAGGATTTTTTGGAAATAGGGACGTTCATTGGATTTTTGAGTTTATTCTTATTGATATTTTATCGAACATTGGGATCAGCTCCACTTACACCTGCAAAGGATCCATTTTTGGAAGAGAGTTTTACATCACCACGTATAATAACTAAAGAACTAAATTATATCGCATTACGATCATAATTAAAAATTAAAAATGACTGCACTAATAATATTACTGATTTTATTTCTACTCGTAGTTATCGTTATTCAGATATCCAAAGTGACGGAACTGTCAGGACGAATACGAGGAGAGGAAATTGTTGAGCAGCAAGCCAACAATAGCACTGCATTCTGGTTACTTATATTCATGATTGTCTTTTTATCAGCTACTGTCATTTCAGCAGTGTACTATAAAGATGTTATGCTTGGATATGGTCCTCTTACTGCTGCATCCGCTCATGGAGTTTTACTAGATAGCGTATTCAATACCACGCTGATCTTCACGGGTATTGTTTTTGTGATTACTCACATTTTATTGTTTTGGTATACTTATAAGTATAGAAAACGTAAAGGTCGAAAAGCGCTATTTTTCTCTCATGACGAATACTCTAGAATACGTATGGACAGGTATTCCTGCGCTAGTAATGACTTTCTTAGTTGTAAAAGGATTGGTAGTGTGGAATGAAGTTATGGCTGACGTAGGAATAGATGAAGAAGTAATTGAAATTGAGGCAACTGGTTATCAGTTTGCTTGGGATATTAGATATCCAGGTCCTGATAATAGATTGGGAGAGAAGGATTATACACTAATTCAACTTGGTATCAATCCTCTAGGACAAAATTGGGAAGATCCACAAAATCATGATGATTTTATCGCGGATCAAATTTATCTTCCAGTTGGAAGGAAAGTAAGAGTGAGAATTACTGCAAAAGACGTCCTGCACAATTTCTACCTACCGCACTTTAGAGTAAAGATGGATGCAGTTCCGGGACTACCTTCATACTTCGTATTCACACCAACTGTGACAACAGAAGACTTCAGGGCTCGCTTACGTGACAACGCTAATTGGCAAGGACTATCTGATCCTGAGGATCCTGAATCTCTTCAGAAATGGGAGGCTTTTGATTACGAGTTGGCTTGTGCTGAGTTGTGCGGGAAAGGTCACTATAGTATGCGAAAAATCGTAAAAATTGTGAGTGAAGATGAATATAATGCTTGGTTAGAGCAACAGAATTCATACTACATGTCACAAATCAGAAATACAGACAATGATCCATTGAAGGGTCAATTCTTGGAGTCTGATATAAAAGTTAATGAAAAGAAATTCTTTGAGGAATTCGATAATGCAATGTCTAGTGCAGACACTGATGATATCGTCTTACCGCTCAGAAATATAAATTTTGAAACAGGTTCAGCTAACCTAACTAACAATTCACAGTATGAGCTTAATAATCTCGTGACAGCCTTAACTAAATACAAGGATGTTAGTATCGAGCTTAATGGGCACACGGACAATGTTGGAGATTCTGGTGTTAATCAGCAATTATCCGAATCACGAGCGAGTACAGTTCTCAACTATCTTATTGACCGTGGCGTCAGTTCTTCACGCCTTTCATCAAGGGGTTACGGAGATCGAATGCCATTGGAAACTAATGATACTGAGGAGGGCAGAATGAAGAATAAAAGAATTGAATTCAAAATTTTTAAAAAACAAACCATATAATCATGGCAGAAGTATTAGAATATAATGAAGATGTTCTGATCAAAGAACAGGGATATGATGATCATTTTCACGATCATCACCACGGTGATAAGTTTCGATCAGGATTTATTTCGCACTATATCTTTAGCATGGATCACAAGATCATTGCTAAGCAGTTTTTGATAACTGGTATGATTTGGGCGATTATTGGAGCTGCCATGTCAATAGTTTTCCGGATGCAATTAGGTTTTCCAGAAGACAGTATGACATGGATTAAGCCACTTTTAGGTAAGTGGATAGTAGTTGAAAATGGTATAGGAACTTTAGCACCAGAATTCTACTACGCATTGGTTACTATGCATGGAACGATTTTAGTTTTCTTTGTATTGACTGCCGGACTATCGGGAACCTTTAGTAATCTTCTAATTCCATTGCAACTAGGTGCTAGAGATATGGCATCACCATTCATGAATATGCTATCTTACTGGTTTTTCTTTATGGCAGGAATCGTGATGTTCTATAGCTTATTTATCTCTACTGGACCATTTGCTGGTGGATGGACTGCTTATCCACCGTTGTCGGCACTACCTCAGGCCTCTCAGGGGTCTGGTGCAGGTATGACTCTGTGGTTGGTAAGTTTGACTCTTTTTGTGGTTTCCGTTCTATTGGGTGGTATAAACTACATTACAACGGTATTGAACCTTCGAACGAAAGGAATGAGCTTGTGGAGAATGCCTTTAACAATTTGGGCATTTTTTGTAACTGCAATCTTGGGTCTCTTATCTTTCCCAGTGTTAGTATCAGGATTCCTTATGTTAATGTGTGATCGTGGATTGGGAACTTCTTTTTTTCTTAGTGAGATTTTTGTGAACGGTGAAGCTCTTCCTAATGTTGGGGGTTCTCCGATTCTATACCAACACCTATTCTGGTTCTTGGGTCACCCTGAGGTGTATATAATTATTTTACCAGCAATGGGTCTAGTTTCTGAGGTGCTTTCAGTACATGCTAGAAAGCCAATTTTCGGTTATAAAGCCATGGTATACTCAATACTTGCAATTGGATTCTTGTCATTTATTGTTTGGGCACACCACATGTTTATGTCTGGAGTGAATCCAATGATATCTAATTTCTTTGTTGTATTTACCTTGATTATTGCTGTGCCATCTGCGGTGAAAGTATTTAACTGGATCACGACGTTGTATGGTGGTAATATCAGATTGAATACTCCAATGCTATTTGCAATAGGTTTCGTATCAATGTTCATCTCTGGAGGGTTAACAGGTATATTCTTAGGAAACTCAGCTATTGATATTCAAATGCACGATACATATTTCGTAGTTGCCCACTTCCATATTGTAATGGGTGTAGCTGCATTCTTTGGTATGTTCGCTGGTATATACCACTGGTTCCCAAAAATGTATGGGAGATTTATGAATGAAACTTTAGGAAAAATCCACTTCTGGTTTACAATTGTTGGAGCATATGCAATATTTTGGCCTATGCACTACATAGGTATGGCAGGTGTTCCTCGTAGATATTATAGTTTTGATAGTTTTGACGCGTTCAATGACTTCGCCTTGATGAACAAGTTCATAACAATTGCTGCTATCATTGTATTCGCTGTTCAGATTCTATTTGTCATTAATTTTTTCTACAGTATTTGGTATGGTAAGAAAATGAAGACAAAGAATCCTTGGGGAGCAACTACTTTGGAATGGACTACGGATATTAAGCCGGGTCACGGTAACTGGGAAGGAAACCTTCCTACAGTTCATAGATGGGCTTACGATTACGGTAAAGATGGTCATGATTTTATTCCGCAATATGTTCCTGCTCAGGAAGGTGAAAAGGATGTGCATTAATGAATAAACAAGCACAAGTACATGCTATACAGGCTGGAGCTCAAGCAGAAAAGTATTCTGCTTGGGACGACTTCAAATTGCTCGTTAAGTTTAGACTTAACGTAACTGTAGTGATGTCTTCTCTACTTGCGTATGCAATTGTTGCACAGTCAGCCTTTAACATATATGCTGCAGCAGTATTGGCGTTAGGAGGTTTTCTAGTAACTGGTAGTGCAAATGCACTGAACCAAGTTTTAGAAAAAGATTTCGATGGTCTAATGACTAGAACCAAAAATCGTCCTATTCCAGGCGGAAGAATGCAGGTTTCAAAAGCGGTTTTGCTTGCGGGAATGATGGCTTTAGTAGGGATCACTTTGCTAGCATTGTTTAATCCTATTTCAGCCTTATTAGGAACAACGGCACTAGTTACCTACGCATTTGTATATACACCTTTCAAGAGGTTCTCACCAATAGCTATATGGATAGGAGCTATACCAGGAGCTTTACCTGTTTTGATTGGCACAACAGCTTTTCAAGGAGAAATAACTGCATTAGCTCTAGTTCTTTTTGCAGTTCAGTTTTTCTGGCAGTTACCTCATTTTTGGGCGATAGGATGGATGTCTTATGACGATTATAAATTGGCAGGATATCTACTCTTGCCAGTTAAAGATCAAGTCAGAGACAACAGAATTGGGTTATCGGCTTTTATTTGGTCTCTACCGTTAATTCTAATATGTCTAATTCCATTTGTTTACGGATCTATGGGCGTATTTACTACTCTTATGATTCTTGCAATCAACATACTTTATGCTATGCGGGGCTGGAACCTATATAAGTTGGGCGACACTGTTTCTGCAAAAAAGCTGATGTACTTTTCATTTGCATATTTACCTCTAGTACTAATTCTTTTTATTATCGGTCAAAACGGAATATAAGATGGATCAGGCTATGACAAATGAATATAGACCAGGTAGAATTAATCCACAGAAGTTTGGATTATGGATATCTATGGGTAGTCTTATTATGATGTTTGGTGCATTTACAAGTGCATATATTGTGCGGCATGCTGCGGGAAATTGGTTAGAGTTTGCTATACCACCGATTTTTGTGTGGAGTACTGTAACTCTCTTAGTTAGTAGTATTTGTTTGCAAACATCATATTACATGTTTACAAAAGAGAACAAGTCACTTTACCGTGGGATGTTGATTACAGCATTCTTACTAGGAGTTACTTTCTTAATTCTTCAATATCAAGGTTGGATGCAATTGTACGCGTGGGGTGTTGATTTCAAAATCAATCCTTCTGCGTCATTCTTTTATTTGATCAATATTGTACATGCTGCACATGTAGTAGCAGGTTTAACGACATTGATTGTTGCCCTTATACATGCATTCGGGTTGAAATTTGAAGTTACGGAAGTTCGCAAGAATAGATTTCAATTGGTGTTACAGTTTTGGCACTTTTTAGGATTCTTGTGGATATACTTATATATATTTTTACTTTTGACTAGATAATTAAACACAACGATACATGGCTACAGATACAGCTTTAGATCACGATATTGAAGTACAAAGTGGAGATGCTTGGGATGGTGGTAAAAAACCTTTTAAGGCTTCGTACGGAAAATTAATGATGTGGTATTTTCTTCTTTCAGATGCATTTACATTTTCAGGTTTTCTAATTGCTTATGGGGCACTACGTATTAGTTCGCCTACTTGGCCAGTTCCCGATTTTGTATTTCAGACATTTCCAGGAGGAATTACTGGTTGGCCACTAATTTTTGTAACAGTTATGTCCTTTTTATTGATCGTATCATCAGTTACTATGGTTAGAGCAGTACAAGAAGGAGCCAGAGAAAATAGAAAAGGAGTGGTTTTTTGGATGATACTTACCATTATTGGTGGTTTAGGATTCTTGGGTTGTCAAGCTTGGGAGTGGACTAATCTGATTGGTCATGAGCACATGTCAGTCACTACCAATCCATTTGGTACACATGTAGAAAGTGGTGTTTACCTCGAAGACGCAAATGGTGATGCATACGCTGCCGGTGCTACAAAAGAGACATTTGAAGCTGGTGAAAGCTACCTGATTCATAAACACAATGGTGATTGGGTTCAAAGAGAATATCAAGTAACCAGTGGTACCGATGAAGGAACTAGAATGAATCAGGAATTTGGGCCTAAAGCTTTTGGCGCTCTTTTCTTTTTTATTACTGGATTTCATGGTTTCCACGTGTTTTCAGGAGTTGTCTTTCTAATAATAATTATGCTCAATGCTGCTAGTGGTGTTTACGTTGAACGTAAGAATGGTTACGAGATGGTTGAGAAGATTGGATTGTATTGGCACTTTGTCGATTTAGTATGGGTATTCGTATTCTTGGTTTTCTATTTATTATAGAACTACAGACAATACAGAGAAGTAAATAAAGAAAAGAAAAAGATAAAACGTTTAAACTATGGCTCACGAAAATCACGAAAAGGCGATTAAGCAAGTTTATATTGGCCTTGGAATATTAGCCGTTATTACATTAATAGAAGTTGGAGTGTCTCTTTTCGGAAAAGGACATATAATTGATGGCGTTGAAAGCAATACTTGGGTAATTTATATTGCAGCCCTTCTTATAATTGGTTTATCCTTGTACAAGGCTAAGTTCATTATCTATGAGTTTATGCACATGAGATATGAGGTTCCAGGCTTAATCAGATCGGTACTATTGCCTGTACTACTTTTGGTTTGGGCAATCATAGCATTCTTTCTTGAAGGCGATTATTGGAAAGAGAAGCGAAACAAAGTGAAGGTTAGAAATGAAATGCCAGCAGAAAAACTAGTTCCTCAGGGCATGCTTGACTATGAGTGGAGTAAGGAGGATCTGCAGTAGGTATTTCAATGCAATAGATTATACAAGAGAGCGATCTACTACAGTGCTCTTTTCTTTTGTACAACCATATTGGTCCAAGTGCCAAGTCTGAGCAAGTGTTTTCATAGCAAATCCGTGACAATGATTTTGCAGAATTGCGAATCATTTTGAACTTTGCTGTGTTTAATAAGCATTGAATATGATCATAAGAAATAAACATTGAAGTACTTTAGAGGTATATTAGTAGTGTCGCTAGTTTTCTTGTTACCACTTGGAAGCTACCTTTATTTGAGATCTGGATTTAATTTCAGGAAAGAAGCTTTGGAAATTCTCAATGATAAATCAGAGCTGGATGCTGAAAGTTTTGCCATAATTGAGAAAAATGCTAGCACATTTAAAGACCGCTATAATAAAGGAGTTACATTAATTCAAAAGGTTAAAGATAAAGTTGATCTCAAGGATTTGTACTTCTTTGCAGAAAACTTACAGGTGAGAAAAGATTTTCATTTGGTTGGTTTAATTGAAGATTCCAATCCTGAACTCAGTTCAGATACCGTTTTTCAAAAAACTCTATCCCGAATTCCGTTGCCAATTACCGAGATTGAGCGAATCATGGGCGAGCAGCGTTTCATTTTGGCAAAAGACAGTTTCGTTAGGAATACTTACGGAGTTACTGTAGAGGACACGAAAGAGGTTTATGAGCATGCAGTAATCTTACTCCCAGTCAAGAAGAGAGATAAAGTCAAGTTGCAACGTAAAAAAGAAATATAATGAAAGAAAATCTTCATTTAGCAAGTCGCCTGAAACCATGGGCCTATGTTTTAACTGCCATTATTCTGATTGCAGTCTTTGGTATGCGTTATATAAAGATACCTTTAGAGGAGCCATTGATGTTTTTACCGCCTTTTCACAGCACAGTTAATGCTATTACAGGTGTTGTACTTCTTGTGGCCTTGTACTTCATTAAAACTGGAAATATTGTTGCTCATAGAAATACTATTTTGATGGCAATGGTCTTAAGTTTGGTCTTTTTACTTTCCTATGTCACATATCACATTACGGCGGAAGAAACCACATACTGTGGTGAGGGTATAAGTAGGACAGTGTACTTTGTCCTCTTGATTACACATGTACTCAGTGCTGCAGTGATTTTTCCATTTATACTCTTTACCTTTATAAGGGGAATCAGTTTTCAAGTTGAAAAGCACAAAAAAATGGCCAGGTGGGTCTTTCCTATATGGTTATATGTTTGTATAACAGGTCCAATTTGCTATTTGATGCTAGCACCTTGTTACAGCTAAAACAAAGCATATGAACAAAAGAAATGTAGCTCAGATATTATTCCTCATTCTAGTTTGTGTTGTGCTCGTAAATGTAGATTTAGTAGCGCAGTGTCCAATGTGTAGAATGTCTGCTGAATCTAATCTAAGTAGTGGAGGTACTGCTGCAAAAGGATTAAATAATGGAATCCTATACATCTTTGTTTTTCCTTATATATTGGTTAGTATAATAGGATATATTTGGTGGAAGAACAATAAAAAATCGAAGCTTGAGGCTAATGGTGAACGTCTACATTAGCGGTAGATATTGCGATTTGCTTAAGACTGGCGTGATTACTTTCGCTAATGTTAAGCGTTTTACCTACGCACGCAGATAGCTGACTTGAGCTCCTTTATATCAAGTAGAGATAAGTTGATTTTCCTTGTTAAATCAAATCGCAAGGATTCAAAATTTAGTAATTTACTCTTGCCTGCTCCCATGCAGTGATAGAAAGCGCCGCTCTATTTTTTGAAAGGTGCTTTTTATAGTCTGAATACTTACTCATGCTTTTTTTTGCCAAAGAATGTAAGGAAAAAAGAAATCCAACCAACAATAAAAAACACACCTCCGATTGGTGTAACTGCTCCAAGCCATGTCATTCTAGTACCTGTTGTTACATCAGATAGTGCCAAAGCAAAAAGACTACCACTAAAGAAGAATATTCCTGCAAGGAAGAATCTGTAAGTCCACTTTAATCCCTTTCTATGGTGTTGTGCGTAGATTGCCGCTGTAATTAGTATAGCGAGTGCATGGTAAAACTGATATCGTACTCCGATCTCAAAAACCGTAAGATCAACTTCAGTAAGCGTATCTTTGAGAAGGTGGGAACCAAGCGCACCAAACGTAACCGCAATGGCTGCTAAAAATGCACCAACCTGTATCATTCTGTTTAATCGAGTTTCCAATTGATTGCTTTTTTCTTTTTATTGCTTAAATATAAGTTGGTTTTTGAGAAGTGTTTGCAACCACTGAATTTATTTCGCGCCAATGGACTAGGATGAGCGGCTTCAAGAACTAAGTGTTTGTTTTTGTCAACGAGAGACTTTTTCTGTTGTGCAAATTTTCCCCATAGTAAGAAGACTAAGTTCTCTTGACTTTCGGACAACTTTCGTATGATATTGTCGGTAAACCATTCCCATCCCTGGTTGGTATGAGATCCTGCAGATTTGTGATCAACAGTAAGAACAGAATTCAATAGTAGAACTCCTTGTTTGGCCCACTTTGTTAAGTCTCCATTAGACGGATAGGGGAGATTTAGATCTTGCATGTATTCTTTGAAGATATTTCTAAGAGATGGTGGGATCTTGTGTCCCAGTGGGACAGAGAAAGATAGGCCCATTGCCTGATCTTGACCATGATAAGGATCTTGACCAATTAACACTACCTTCACGTCTTCGGGTTTGACTAAATCCAAAGCATAGAAAATTCTATCAGATCGAGGATAGACAATTTTCTCTGATTGGAATCTCTTTTCTACAAATTGATCAAGTTCCTTAAACTTTGTATCAGCAGTAAAGTCTGCAAGGCTATTTTGCCAATAAGTAGGTATGAGCTCTGCAAGCATATTAAGTCCTATTAGAAATTTCCAAATATGAATTATTAATTAGAGAAAAAAGTACTAATTTCCATTTATCTATGAACAATAAATACTTCGATTGAAAAGTGATTTGGATAACTGGCTCAAGTTCTGGCATTGCTTGGAGTTCTGCTACAAGTTTAGCGCCATTTGCAAAGAGGTTAATAATCAGTCTTCGTAAAAAAGATAAACTAGAGGAATTGTCTAAGCAACTTAGCTCAAAAGTTGAACTCAAGATTTTAGCTTTTGACATGCAAAATGAATCCGAAATTGCGGATGTTCTTCGCGAATACGAAACAGAGCTGAGTGAGGTTGACATCATGATACACAACGCTGGTATTTCTATGAGATCTCTTGCGCAAAACACAGAGATGGAGGTGTATCGAACAATGATGCAAGTCAACTATTTTTCCATAGTACAGATCAGTCAGTTCTTGCTTCCTTATTTCATGAAGAATCAAGGACACTTTGTAGTAATCAACAGCATGGCTGATAAATTTGGTGTTCCATATAGATCTGGATACTTAGCTTCAAAAATGGCACTAAACGGTTATTTCGGAGCATGATCAGCAGAACCTGAAGGAGATAAGATTTATGTGACAATGGTATATCCTGGGTTTATTCATACTGATAGTTCAAAGCATGTGTTGAAAGGTGATGGCCCGCAAAATGGTATTATGGATAATGGATAGGCGAATGGTATGCCTGTTGAACTAGCTGTCAAGAAGATATTGACCGCAGTGTCATATCGTAAGAAAGAAATACTGGTTGGTGGTTTTCGTGAAACCAAGCTAGCAAATATTATGAGTAGATTCCCCCCCACCCTCAAATTTTAAGAGAATCTTATCTAAATCCGAGGTGAAGTAAATTAGAAACATATGAAAGACATTTCAGAACGTATCAAGAAGGAGCAAGGTCCACTAGGACAGTATGCGGAGAGAGCAGAAGGATACTATATCTTTCCAGAATTGGAGGGACCACTCGGAAATAGAATGACCTTTAATGGCCAAGAAGTGATTGTCTGGTCGATAAATAATTATTTAGGATTGGGAAATCTATCAAGCCACTTCCAGGTTGGATGATCAGAGCTATGGGATGGTAACACGAATGACCTATTTGTTTCTAGGATCAGCTTTTTTGTAGATTTCGAGATAATCTTGTGGAGAAACTTTTTGACAGAGTTCAGCAATCAAATCATAGGGAATATCATTCATTGACTTGAACCTAATACAACTTTTACCCATGTCTAGTTTTCTTTTAGCATGCTTTGGGTATTCTGCTACCCACCAATCGTATAATTTAGGTATGGCATACACAGCACTATTATAGAGAGCTACAAAATTCTTTTGCGAAGCAATGCTAGCAAATGGAACTGGTAATTCAGGAGAACAGTGGTAACCGCCTTCGTACAAGCTATGAGGAATAACTGCACCGGGCATACCATAGCTTAATTTGAAATCGAATCCTTGCGGTAAGTTTTCTTGGAGTATGCTCCAAAGCTTTGTAATTACTGGTTTTCGTTCTTCTGGTAACTGACTGATGTAGTCTTCAACAGAGTCCGCTTTGTATTTCATAACAGATATTCTTGTTTCCGCTAAAGTAGATAATTCAATTTAAACTCAGAGTATGGCACCAAAAAAAAGCTGCACCGGAAGGAGCAGCTTTTACAATTATATCTTTTAGTGATTTACTCGCCACTGTTTCTACTAGCTATCATTCGATCTACAGCAGATGTAAAATCTTTAGTAGTTTTAGCATAGCCAGTTTTTCCGTAGGCGTCAATCTGCCACTGTCCACTATCATCTTTATCTAGTCCAAAAACCCAAATTGTTGGATAACCAGTAACCTTAAAGGCTTTCTGAAGACTAGCGTTTTGTTGTCTGATCTCAGGTGGAAGTTGCTTTCTTCTTGGGTAATCAAGTTCCAAAAGGATGACATTTTCTTCTGCCCATGTTTTGAAGTCATCTTTGACAAAAACAGAAGCAGTTAATCTCTTACACCAACCGCACCAATCACTGCCAGTAAAATTTGCCAGGATTGGCTTTCCAGTTTCCTGCGAAAGAACATATGCTTCTTCCATGTTTACAAGCCAGCCTTCATTTTCAGCTTCGTAAGTTTGTGCTTGAGAGACGATCGCTGTTCCTACAAAAACTACAAGCATTAAGAGTTTAGTTGGAATTAGGGAAGTAAGTTTTGAAATTGATACGTTCATTTTTTATTTGTTTAGTGCATAAAGATAGAAATTAATACGTATAGGATAAAATCATCATTTGTATGTACGTACTTACACGGAAATCAAACTAATTTGTTTGAGATAAAGTTACGTACAATCTGAAAAAGTATATTTTTATTTGTCCAAACTGTCTATTGAATGATAGTTTAATCTGTATACAGAAGTAATTACCTCGCATGAAACCTATCAAAGTACGAAACGGGATACCTTTTTACTACGACAAGTCTGATTCTGAATTTAGAATGGATGTGTATGAGCAATACGATACTACGGTAATGAAGAATGCAAGAAGGTATCTGAGTGGTAATCGCGTGAGCGAAAGCTTAGATTATTTAGTCAATTGTATTCGTCAGAATGATCAATCGACAGTGATTGTTGAGAATGGTTGTGGTATTGGATATCATACTGCCATGATTTCTAAAGAATTTGATGACGCTCTCATTTTTGGATTTGATCTTAGTTACCAGATGTTGAGTATGGCCGCAGATTTATGGATTCATAAGAAGAAAAGTACAAATAGCACCCTTACAGCTTTCTTTCAAAAACACGGTCTTAGTTTAGATGTTGAAATTCTTGATCAAAATCCAAAAATGCAATTGGCTTTAGCAAAATGTGAGAAGTTACCATTAGAAAATGAGATGGTTGATGTCAGTTATTCATGTTACTTATGGGATCGAATTGCGGACAATAAGGATTTTGTGCTTGAACAGCACAGAATTTTGAGAAAAGGGGGATATTTGATTGTGCTTGGTCCTATGACCTTTACTAATAACACAGCATGGGAAGCTTGGTATCCCTTTGCCAAATTAGTTGCATTCGTGGTAAATTTGGGTTTTAAGTTGATTGACCAATCCAGCTGGCAAGAAAGAGATGTATTTGACGGTCGAAATAATCATATTACTTGGCAAATAGAAGGCTTCTGTTTTGAAAAAGTTTAATAACACCAAATCGAAGTTAATTTCGTTATTAATTCCAATTAGATACTTGTATTAAGAGTACAGTTTTACAACACAAGAGGCTACCTTATGGTGAGACAGCATCTTATTTATGCCATTTAACTTGTAATTATCGTAGTCTAAACTGCGATACTTTCAATCCTCCATCAGTAGAGTATTTTCCAAATTCTGGACTGAAAGATTTCTGAGTATTTTCGAATAGTATTTCATCACCCATTGAAATGCTCATTGTGCCTTTTTCATTTTCGACTATATTGAGGTCAAAAGAATTGCTTCTTTGATTGAAATCCATTTCTTTGATTTCAAGACAGTCCTTGCCATCGAAAAACTTCCGTAGTCTTACTTCGCTATCTGCAGGTATGACACTTAAAGTATAATACTCTAAATCGTTTCCCCAATTAATGGAAAAGAATCCATCAACGTTTACATCCTCTAAGCTTACTTCCATATTGTATCCATTACTTACTTGCAAAGGCTTTATTTCTGGTGCAAAATAGAAAGTTCTATCAATAGGTTTTACTTCGTCATTTGTTACCTTTTCAGGTATTGTCTGCTCACAAGATGAAAGAGCGAAGATCATTAATAGAGCTGGAATAATTGTTGAAAGCTTCATAATTCTGATTTTATAGTTATCTAACACGTAAACACTTTAATGTCTTGCAGAATGTACTAAATATAAAATCAAAATCTGCAAGTATATATCTTGTCAATCAAGATAACTACATTTTGTCAAAATTGTTTAGATGTCAAAGTCTGATTGACTGATATTGAACTTTTAATTGACGAACGATGATTATTCTCGTGATTTAAGTTGCTAAATCTTAAATTCGACACAAATATTAAAAGATTAACACATTTGCTTTTATTTATATTTCAAGTGATAAGCATAAGTAATTTTTATGACTAAAATTCAATACGCTAGAAATCACTTTATATTAGGGCTTAACATGTAAGAATTACTTTCCATGCAGTTGATCTATTGTTGAAGCTAACCAATGGCCATATTTAATTAGTAGAGAGAAATGCAGTGAAAAGCCGAAATTACTTGCAGTTAGCTGAATGAAATATTAAGATTAGCGAAGATGATGGTTCCGAATGACAAATCTACAGTTCGATGTTTAGATTGCTATTCAAAGAGAGCGACCAGATGCTGTATTTAATTTTGAAATGTAAATTTGATCTTGTGGTGAATTTGAAAATGCTAAGATTGAAAACTTTGCATAATTCGATTAATCTTTGTTTTGCTATATTAATTATTAATGTACTTAAAATGACTGGCAAGAGATCGTGTTTAATTTTCAGAAGCTCGTATTTTGGCCCAGCACATCGCTAAGAGCTTGTAGGCTTTTCCCTCCGTGATCTTGCAACCGCTTTTGATCATATCAAACATTTCGTGCTCTCTTTTCTTACCATAATTTTTCTCTACTGATACAATTTCGAGAGGGACTGTATTGTCTTGAAGTAGATTCCCTAAATCGGCAATATCATTAAAATCAAACTTTATACTACCTGCGTACGATAGTGAGACCATATTAATTTTTTCTGACATGCAGTGAAAACAACGCAGGTGGTGTGGGTCTAGCATCATTATATACCTCGCTTTTCTCAAACTAGCTTCGTATACAACTTCACTGAATTGATCAATAAAAGCTTCGGCTTTTTCAGGAGTTTCTACTTTTAATTTCTCCCAGTCACTTCCTACTATCCCATTCACAACTAAGAAGGAAACAAAGTCATCTTTTAGAGCATCTAGTTCAGTTGCTGATAGGCGTTGGTAATAATTCATACTAAATGTTTAATACCTCAAAATTAGGGAATTTATAAGTTAAGAAGTACGGCAGATTTCTCCATTATCGGGAATAGCAAATAACAACGAATTGGCGTAGTAATAAAATTCAAGAAATAACATGGAAATTTTGCACAGACTATAGGTTTTAAGAGTACAAATACTACTTTCTAGTAGTACCCAGTAGTCACGTCTATGTCCGATTGCTTATCTGTTAAAAGCACCACCACCTAATTTCCGTGTCAATCTCAAATGGCTGTAATCACGTTGTTCAACACCCGCAATGTCTACCTCATTATATTGTCAAGTGCACGCAGTAACAGGAGCATTATAATAAGCAGTCAATCCCTAGGCTAGACCAGGTGCAACCTCAAAAGTCTTGATTGTGTCAACTTGAATTCCAAAGCCACCCAATCGTAAAGATGCGGCTACAATCATTGATTGATTATTGGAAAAATCCCATCCAGCGAAATCATATCCATGGCCCACGTTCATCATAAAGTCTTGGTTGTCGCTATTTATAAAAACAGCGCCTCCACCACCAACTACAATTTTCTGAATAATAAACATTCCAATACCTCCAATTCCGATTCCATTTTCGTTCAATTGAAGTTCTGGATTGCCAAAAGCTTCAGAAGTCTTGTCAATGAAATCTTCATTAATGGTGGCGCATGAAATGTCAAAGAATCTAATTCCCTCAGCTAAAGCAGAAATGGTAGTTACGTATCATATTCGAAAAAAGTAGGGAAAGAAATGTTTTCATATTTAGATTGTTTTTTAGGTATATCTAACGATTACAGTTTCTAATAAAATTTCATAAGATTAATCTGCTTACAGCAATGTATTTTTCTAATTCCCAACTCGCTTAGATTCATCTTCAAGACCAGTTTTTCTAAGTCTAGATTTGATATTAGAATTACCAAAATTATAACTTACTGCAAGAGCTGCTCGTCTACTATCCCAATTACCACGCCCCGATGAGACAAGTCCATTGAACGAAGACTCCCCAGTCCAACCACTTTGGAAAAATATATCATTGACGCTCAATTTTACATTCATTTTATCATTCAAGAATTTGCGCTGCAATCCTAAATTGAGAGACCATTGTGGATCGTACAAAAATACACCACCCCATACACCAGGTCCACCATACCAGCCTGATATTTCTGCTGTGAATTTCTTAGGCAACTCAAAGGTCTGTTGTTGAAAAAAACTATAGTTGAAAACCTGTACGTCTACAATTCCTCCGCCATCATATTCTGCTTTATTACTGATCTGCGAAGCATTCGCATTCAGGTACAGCGACCACCATTCTGTAATCTGAAAGGGTAGGGAAGCATTAAAGCTAAAAACCTCTTGTTCGGCAAGGTTTGCCCAAGTTATAAAGCCTGCTCGAGGATCTTCATCATCTGGACCAATAAGACGAGTGATCTGATCATAAGTTTTACTATATCCCAATTTGAAATTGAAGCGGTAATTCAAAGTGTAACCTAGTTCGGCATTGTAAACTCTTTCAGGCAATAGGAAAGCGTTTCCCTTACTAAAGGAAAGCTCGCTCATTTGAACACGGAAAGGATTCAAAACATTATAGTCTGGTCTATTTATTCTACTACCAAAATTCAAAGAAAGGCTCTGCATCGGTTTTAGCTGATAAGTTAAACCAACTGTTGGAAAATAGTTTGTATAGAATTGAGAAATGGGATCTTCGTTGAGACTTACGTCAAAAGCTTTAAGATCGCCTGTTACATCGGTAACTTCAGTTCTCACACCGGCTGAAAAGCCAATTTTTTTGCTCAAGTTGGTCGCATAGTTCACATAACCAGCGTAAACAGTTTCTGAATAGTCAAAAGTATTTGATCGTTGATTGTTGAAAATAACCTCATCGTTGATAATGTTGTTGAATAAAAACTCATTTGTCGTTCCAACATTCGAAAGTTTTGTTCCTACTCCAAATGTTCCTTTGAGCAACGGTATTTCATAGTCAATTTTAAACGTAGCGATATTTATCTGGGTGGGTGTTCTATACGAAGTAATATTCGAACTTAAGAGTTCTTCTCGGCTTTGATCGTAATATAGATTAGGTTGAAAGTAGTCCGCATCATTATTGTATGTACCGTAATCTGCATCGATGTTTAGACTCTTTTTTCCAGTATTCCACGCATAATTCACGTTAAAGGTAAGCCTGTCATTTGTACCTTCTGTTTCATTGTTAGCTATCAGAATACTATCTATTGGCGTACCTAAACCAGTAGAAATTGTACTAAAATTATCGGAAATCGAGCTATTTGACCCTACACCCCCAGTAACTAGAAAACCAACTGTGTGATTTTTTGCTACGAAGAAATCAGTTCCAAAACGTACATTGTTGTCGTTGAAGTTTGTTTTACTGAAATTGTACTCGTCAATTAGTAAGTTATTTTGGAAATTTAGAAAGTCCATGTCATTATACCGCGTGCCGGCATTGAGACCAAGAGTAGCGAATGTATTGAGCTTTTTGTTCCGATAGTTACCACTAAGACTTCCACCTGCTGTTGCATATCGACCTTGCGAAACATTAGTACTTACACTCCCATTTGCTCCAATCGATTTATCCTTTTTCAACCGTATATCAATTATACCTGCATTGCCTTCTGCTTCGTATTTAGCTCCTGGGTTGGTAATGATGTCAATTCGATCTATTTGTTCAGCAGGAAGATTCTCTAGGTAATTCGTTAATGCATCCCCGTTAATAGGTAAGCGCTTTCCATCAACATAGATTAATACACCTGATCGACTCATAACAGATATGTTATTGTTGTTATCGACTAGAACTCCAGGTGCTTTGCGCAAAAGTCCCAGACCGTTTTCTCCAGCACTATTGATTGTACCTTCAACATTAAAGACCGTACGATCAGGCTTTACTTCGACCATAACTCGTTTAGCCGTAACTGTGGCACCTTCAAGTTCAACTGCGTCGGACACCATTTTTAGAGATCCCAGATCCTTCTGTTGATTTTCAATTAGACTTATCGCCTCAACTTTCAGTGGTGTAAAACCTACAAAGCTTGCTTCGAGGTTGTAAACTCCGGGATTGATTTTACTAAAACTGAATCTACCGGATTCATCAGTGATCTCAACCTTTGCAAGACTTCCATCTTGTGCAAGATATAATGCAACATTTGCAAAACCAACTGGCTGATCGTTACCATCGACCAGTTGGCCTTTAAGTTCAGCCGTAGTTTTTGGTCCGTCGTATAGCTCAACAGCGTAATTAAAATTCAAGAAAGATATCGAAAGAAATAGGGTGATAAGAACCTTCATTAGTTGGGTGTTTTTGTAAAGATGCTTTTTTCAAGGAATAGTTGCATGGCAATTTAGACCAACTAACATTTTCCATAGCTTAATAGTTGGGATTGCCCTAAATCTTAAGATTGAGCAGTATTGAGAAGATAATCTTGGTATTTAATTTTATCGATTTCCATCCATTGGCAACGAATATCCAGCGGAATACGACGAATATCCATTTGGCAAATTGACAAGCACATCTCCAACTGATATTTGTATTGTAATCAAAATTATAATTCATTAAAATCTGATTTTATGAAAAAGCTGCCAATCATTATTACCTCATTCGCGATTGTTCTTTTGCTTCAATCATCCATAAAAAGTGAGCAAGATTCAGAAGTGTCTATTCCTTTCGATTTTATCAAGGATCACGTTTTGGAAGCAAAGCTTGCCCAACTCAGACTTGCTGACGGAGCACCAATTTCTGTAGATCTTACTTATCGATGGAAAGTGGCCAACGTTGACATTTTTAGACAGTCATTTGAGGGTGTGAGAGCATTCGACTCGTTAGTATTGAAAGCACAACCACGTGAGATCGCAGATCTGCAGACAGTGAAATTTCTCACTATTGACTCTGTTTTTACTACTCAACGAGAGGAGTTTGTAGAAGCGATTCGCACTGAATTGCAGTTTAATCTAGGCGGAAATGAAGCAATTGTTAAAGAAGTGATTGTTACAAATCTAAGTTTTCCAAACAGGTACACGAACGCACTTGAGGATAACAGTCTCAAAAAGAAAGAGATTGAAGTTATACCTTATGAATCTCTAATGAATACCATCTTGAAGCAACATGTGAAAGTCAGAGAACCTGATGGCACTAACCTCTCAAGTTCAATCCATAATTGGACAAGCTGGCTCTGATCGATAATAAAAGTTGTTTCGTTGTTTCTTGCAAGCAGTAATAGTTTACTAAACGCCGAAATGAAATTACAACTTGTCGAAAATTGCATCAAGTAGCTCTGTAGCAATGCTAAGTTGCTTTCTCTTTTTAAAGTTTCCGTTGAAAATCAAACTTATTATAAGGTCTTCGCCTTTAGTAGCATAAAACTTACCTAAATCTGGATTGTAGATATTATATTTTCCAGGACCTTTGAAATCAGTGAAAAGAAATCTCTCCTCAGCTGAGGACATCATTTTTTCTCCTGTCGATTTTTTTGTGTTGATGTATCTCGTACCCCAGTCATTTACCTCTTCTGGTAGCGGGTTGTCACTAATTTGTACAACGATACCTGAATCATTCCAACGCCAAAAACATGACTTTGAATTGCTATTTGGTGTTGATTGGCGATTCCCATCTGATTCTTTGACAGTAGATTCCTCTATGCCAAATGCACTTGCAATATCACTAGGTGAAAGGAGCGGACATACACTAGGTATTCCATCTTTCTGAGCTAGGCTTTTTTGCTTTAATTCTTCAGTCTGGTCTAGCATCTTTGAAATCTCCGCTGGATTAACGTCTCTTCCGCCAGATTCTAATTTTTTAACAATCTGTAGACTGTCTCGTTCTCTAGTGTCACTCTTTGTTAAAGTGGTTTCAGATGCTTCGGTGGATGTCTGAAGTTCTTTAGCGTCACTTTTGCAGCTAGCTAGAAATGCAATTGAGCATATAATTCCGAGTAAAAGATTTCTTGTCATCATCAGTTGAAAATTTGTACAAAAGTACAGCCAATTTTCAAACTTTGAAAGAGAATCATTAAAGCTATTGTTTTAAGGTGTTTAGAATTTTTGCAGAACCACTTAGTGCAATTACCTTTGAGTGCAAAATCCCTAGTATGAAATTAATTGCAAAATCGATCACAGTGTTCATTTTGTTGATATCTATAAGCAGTGTTTCTTATAGTCAAGGAGACTTGACAGAGGCAATTAGAGAAATCACTTCTAAAAGTGGTGATACGCTCTCCCATGATGAACAGTTGAAAAGAGACTTTCTTACCAAATGGAGAAATTCAGAACAGTATCTGAAAGACTTGATCGGTAACATGTCTGAACATAGACTTGATTTCAAACCAGTTGAATCATCCAAGTCTTTTTCCGAGACAGTTGTTCACATGGTAAGTAATATGGTGTGGTTAAGCACTGATTATTTTGAAGGTGGCGGTTTTGACAGTGGTTACAAAATCAGAACTTTTACGAAAGAGACTCTCCTTGATCTTGTAGATCAAGCATTTGGATATTCGTATTCGGCAGTGGAGAACTACGATGTAAAGGGGTATTATGTTGTAAGGGATTTTTTTGCTGGTCCGATGAACAACGTGCAGATCTTGAGATTAATGAATGATCATATGAGTCATCATAAAGGACAGTTGACAGTCTATTTGAAAATGAATGGACAAGCAGTCCCGAGGTATATAGGTTGGTAGTGAAATTCGATATCAATGCATCAACAAATTTCTGTATATTTACTTTGATCAAATTTGATAGCATCAAACACATATTTTATGGATTTAGAACAGTACTTTGAGCCCTTCAGAAAGAATATTATAGGAAACAAGCAAAAGTTTGATACGCCGTTTGGAGAAAGACAAATACTCTACGCAGATTGGGTTGCCAGTGCGCGCTTTTATCAACCGATAGAAGATCAGATCATGAAATATGTACTTCCATATGCTGCTAACACCCATACGGAATCAAATATAACAGGTACTACGATGACTCGTGCCTATGAAGCGTCAAAGCAAATTATTAAAGACCATGTCAATGCCTCACCTGCGGACAAGCTAATTTATTGCGGATCGGGTATGACTGGAGCAATAGCAAAACTTCAGAGAATTTTGGGCTTGCAGGTACCAGAGCGATTTGAATCATATTTAGAAGGTACAGACCTTGAGAATCCTCGTAGATTAGTTTCAAAAGTAAAAGCTGCACAAGCGCAGAAATATCATTTCAAAGAGAATCACAAACCAGTTGTGTTTGTTAGTCATATGGAGCACCACTCCAATCATACTTCGTGGCTTGAGACAATCTGTGACGTTGAAATTATCAATTTCAATGAGGACGGCTTAGTTTGCATTGATCATTTTAGAGAATTATTGGATAAATACAAGGATCGCGAATTTAAGATTGCGTCAATCACTGGTTGTTCTAATGTTACAGGAATTGAAACACCATACTACGAGATTTCAAGAATGATTCATGCAGTAGGAGGATTGTGCTTTGTAGATTTTGCAGCTTCTGCTCCATACTGCAAGATAGATATGCATCCAGAAGATGAAGATGCATATTTAGATGCTATATTTTTCTCCCCTCATAAATTTTTAGGAGGACCAGGAACGCCAGGTATATTGATTTTTAATGAAGTTTTGTATAAGAATAAAAGACCAGATAATCCCGGAGGAGGAACCGTTTCGTTTACAAATCCTTGGTACATGCACGACTATATAGATGATATAGAAGCACGTGAAGACGGCGGAACACCACCATTTATCCAAGGGATAAGAGCTGCACTTGTTGTAAAGCTGAAAGAACAAATGGGTGTAGATAATATAAAGGCCCGTAAAAACGAGTTACTTACGCACTTCTTGGACGCTATGGAAGAGATACCTGAAGTGGAAGTAATGGCTCAGCATATTCGAAATAGACATGGCGTTGTTTCTTTCAATGTGAAAAATATCCACTATAATCTAGTCACAAAAGTACTCAATGACAAATATGGCATTCAAGTTCGAGGGGGTTGTGTATGCGCAGGAACTTATGGCCACATGTTAATGAATTTGGATCAAAAAGCAAGTAAGAAAATACGTAACAAGATTCTGAAAGGAGACAATTCCTTTAAGCCGGGATTTGTGCGATTGTCTTTACATCCGACTTTGACAAACAAAGAGCTCGACTATATTATTGACGCAATTAAAGACATCGTACAGAACCAACAAGAATTTAAGAATTCCTATACTTATTTGATGGGAAAGAATGAATTTGAGTACACGAATGGTTCTGATTTTGATCACGATCCATCAAGTGTTATTTTCAAACTAAGGAACCTAACTACAGAAAATATGGTATTAGACCTATTAGCACAAGAATACTAATCCAAGAGTAGTTTTGGACATTTGAAATTATCTTCATTCCAAGATTGAAATGTTTAATATGACAATTACTATGACAGATTTTTGCCAACAGGGAAGACTTTCATTGATAGTTCTTGCTACATTAGTATTTTTTGTACAATGTACGGCAATACAAAAGCCGATGGCTGAGAAAAACTCTAAATCAAGTATTCCAATTGTTGTAGAGGATTGCAATGCTGTAGCAATCATTCAGAATTTCACAGTTGAAGCAGGCTGCCACTATTATTTTCGATTGCAAAATATAATACTTGTACTACCAGGGGAGCTGCCTGAAACGGATGTTCCTTTTGTTAGAAATGCTGGAGTGAAAATTGGTCATGAGGTGTTAGATAAAGATGAGTCGATTGTGTTGAAAGCAATCTGCACTTCTGAAGATCATATTGTACCTAATGGTTTGAAACGCAAGAGTCACCTAAGGTTATTTTAGTAGTAAATAATTAATATTTAACAGAAATATATGAATTCAAATCTAGATCCAACTGATGAGAATTTCTCGTCGGACGAAAAGCTTATAGACAAGGCACTTAGACCTTCGTTGCTTAGCGATTTCGCTGGGCAAAAAAAGCTTGTCGAAAATCTGGATATTTTTATACAAGCAGCAAAGCTGCGAGCAGAGTCATTAGATCACGTTTTATTGCATGGTCCTCCGGGTCTTGGTAAAACGACTTTATCATATATTATCAGTAACGAGCTGGGAACTAGTATGAAAATGACCTCAGGTCCGGTGTTAGAGAAGCCTGGTGATCTTGCTGGTTTGCTTACCAATCTTGATGAAGGTGACGTGTTATTCATTGATGAAATACATAGACTCAATACGGTCGTAGAAGAGTATTTGTATTCTGCGATGGAGGATTTTCGAATTGATATTATGATTGATTCTGGTCCAAATGCGCGCTCAGTACAACTTAGTCTTAATCCTTTTACCTTAGTTGGGGCGACTACAAGAATGGGATTACTGACTTCGCCTATGCGCTCTAGATTTGGAATCACATTCCACTTAGATTACTACAATGTGGAAACACTTAAAGGTATTTTACTACGAAGTTCTGATATTCTAGGAATTGAAATGGATGAACAAGGAGCTTATGAAATAGCGAGGCGTAGCAGAGGTACTCCAAGGATTGCTAATGCTTTGCTTAGACGTGTAAGGGATTTTGCTCAGATTAAAGGTACTGGTGTAATCGACCAAGCGATTGCAAAATTTGGATTGAGTGCTCTCAATGTTGACGAAAGTGGTCTTGATCAAATGGATAATCGTATCCTTGAAGTGATCATTAATAAGTTCAAAGGTGGACCTGTTGGTATCACCACAATCGGAACAGCAATAGGAGAAGAAGCTGGAACAATAGAAGAAGTTCATGAGCCATTTCTTATCATGCAAGGTTACATACAACGCACACCCCGTGGTCGAGAGGCAACAGAAAAAGCCTATAAACATCTCGGCATCAATTATAGAAAAACAAGTCCACAAGGCGACTTGTTTGACTAAGATACACATTGCCTATTCAAGAACGATCGAAGTTTAGGCTTGGGCGGTAGGAGTGAAGTTCATTGGAGGAAATTGAGTGGGTTCCTTATCGTCAACTTTCCCATGTTGAGCTTCATACTTCTTTACATTCTCATTCAATGCTTTCAGTAGTCTCTTAGCATGTTGGGGTGTGAGAATAATTCTAGACTTAACTTTTGCCTTTGGCACATTTGGTACCATACGAATAAAATCAACCACAAATTCGGACTGTGAATGAGATATAATCGCTAAATTAGAATAAAGACCTTCAGCAACTTCTTCTGGTAATTCTATATTTACTTGATTTTGGGGTTTCTTATTTTCAGCCATGTAATTTTTTATCGCAAATATACTAGATAGCTATGTATTTTCAGGTACTCCTTGATAGGCCGCTAGTTTTTTAACCTCCTTTTCATGATTCCAGGGGAAATGTACGTAAACCAAAGGTATACTTTTAGCCAATCGCTTAAGAAAAAATATGTATTAAGGGCTTTCGCCCAAATGCTTGTAGAAATAACGGAATTGTGGTCAAGCGGTTTGAGGAGTATGATTATGCGTCTTATCCTATTTTTTCCATTGACAATTCTGAACGAGATCGTCACTATCAGTTTATTTCAAAACCTAGCTTTTCACACTGCATGGCGATGGAATTAAAGGCCACGTAGAATCTTGATAGGTAAGTTGCTTTTTGTGTACATCGGAGGTTTTAATTGTGTATAACATTAGATCTTACTTAGAGTAGTCTTGTTCGAAAAGACTGATTAAGATGTAAGATGCAGAAGAGCGAAAAAAGGAAGTAGAATCAATTCTTAATAAAGGGCGATCAAATCCCGAACTCTAATTACTGTGCTACTTGGTTTTGTTTTTCTATCTTCTTGTGACATTAAAGATAAGAATGAGTCAGCTGATAAAGAATCATCAGTTGGGTTTGTTAGAAATTTACTTTCCCAGACTGATGAATTATCTGAAAAGCAGCAATCTGCTTTTGACGCATTAAATACGCTCCAAACGAGTTCCGAAGAAGTGTATCGTCTTTATTCTACTTTTGCCAATATTCCAATGCAAGGATTTTGGGTTTCACCAGGAATTCTTGGGAGACGTGATTTAATTCTTAGATGGTGAAGGTTGAGATGTATTGAATACAAGTTAAAAGTTTCCCAATTTATTTTACCTTTAGCGACGCATTAAACGGAGTCGGCAATGGATTTAAGTACACTTGATTATGGCATTATTTTCATCTTTTTTGCAATTGTCTTGGGGATTGGGATTTATGTCTCTAAGAAGTCGGGTGCTAGTTCGTCGGAGTTCTTTCTATCGGGTAGAACAATGCCCTGGTGGCTACTTGGACTTTCCATGGTTGCAACTACATTTTCGACGGATACACCAAATTTTGTAACTGATGTAGTAAGAACGAGTGGTGTTTCTGGTAACTGGAGTTGGTGGTGTTTTTTGCTCACAGGTATGTTAACAGTTTTTGTATATGCGAAGCTTTGGCGTAAATCTAATGTCAAAACAGATCTCGAGTTCTACGAACTACGATATGGTGGTGCACCAGGCAGTTTTCTTCGTAAATTTCGCGCTGTTTATTTAGGGGTTTTATTCAATGTGATCACGATGTCTGCGGTTACGCTTGCTGCTATTAAGATAGGAGGTGTTATGCTAGGACTTGAGCCTTGGGAAACGGTAATAGGTGCTGGCGTGATAACAGTCATTTTTAGTGCTCTAGGGGGATTCAAAGGAGTGGTTTACACAGATTTTATTTTGTTCTTTGTAGCTATGGTAGGCGCAATTGGCGCTGCTATTTATTTGGTCAATATTCCTGAAGTTGGTGGTATGAACGCGATCTTGACCAATGATCTTGTCCAATCTAAGATGGATATCCTACCTGATTTTTCAGATAAAAAGGCGTTTATTACTATGATGGTCATTCCTCTGGCGGTACAGTGGTGGGCAACATGGTATCCTGGTGGAGAGCCAGGTGGAGGGGGTTATATTGCACAGCGAATGTTGGCTGCGAAGAATGAAAATCATGCGATTGGAGCTACGTTCTTTTTTAATATTATGCATTATGCGTTGAGACCTTGGCCATGGATTTTAGTTGCCTTAGCTTCGCTTGTTGTATATCCAGATATCGCGAGTATTTCGCAAGCATTTCCAAATGTACCAGCAGATAAATTGGGGCACGATTTAGCTTATTCAGCTATGTTGACTAAACTACCTAGTGGGTTGTTGGGACTTGTATTGGCATCCTTAGTTGCAGCATATATGAGTACGATATCGACGCAATTGAATTGGGGGTCCTCGTATTTAGTGTTTGATTTCTACAAGCAGCAGATTAATCCGAACGCGACAGAAAAGCAGATGGTCCGAGTGGGTAGATTATCAACGGTTTTACTGATGGTTTTGAGTGCATTTCTTGCGTTAGCGATGCAAAATGCAATGGCGGTATTTAATCTTTTGATTTCCTTCGGAGCAGGTACAGGATTGATTTTTATTTTTAGGTGGTTTTGGTGGCGAATCAATGCGTGGTCAGAGATTTCGGCGATGTTTGCCTCTGGTATACTCTCGATCTTAATAGCGACAACTTCGCTCAAGGAGGTTCTTTTTGATCCCACTTCTGGCGTTTTTCCTGATTGGGCAGAACTACCCTTTATCGTGGTCGTTACTTCCATTATATGGTTGGTAGCAACATTTGTGACCCAACCAGAATCGAAAGAAGTACTTCGCAGTTTCTATTTAAAAATACAGCCGGGAGGTCCTGGATGGACAAAGGTCGTGTTAGAAGCGGAGTTAGATCAAGTAGAGATTGTAACTAGTAATCAAAAATGGAGTGTGCCATCAGGAATTACCGCAATGCTCTTAGCAGTATCGCTTGTCTATTCAATCATGTTTACAACAGGTTACTGGATTTACGGAAACACTACTCTAGTTCTTATATTTGTTGGAATCGCTATCCTTTTGGCCTTTCTTTTGTACCGCACTTGGGGAAGATTGAAGGAGTTGGTTATCTAAAAATTGAATAGCTTACATTTTAGCAACACAGCGGACTAGCGATGGAAATTAGTGGTCATTTTTGACCAGCCTGCCCAAGCAGGCCGAGCAGACTTGCGAGCTAATGGACGTAGCGACCCGAAGGGTAGGACCCCAAAATGTATTTACCAGCCAAACATAGCTAGATTGCACCTTAGTTGTGGCCCAAATATAAGATCTTGAATATTTATCTTTGCTTACTTATGAATGAATTTTTCAAGACGGAAATCCTTGATATAACAAGAGCTTCTTCATTAGGCAGGACGCAAACAATCCAGGAATTATGGAGTGGCTATGGTAAAATTATGCGGATAGAATTGCTGGGATCTTCCTTAGATTCTGTTGTTATCAAGCAGATTCAACTATCAAAAAGCTCAACTCATCCGCGAGGATGGGATTCGGATATTGGACATCAACGGAAGCTAAAATCCTACCGTGTTGAAACCGTGTGGTACGAAAATTATAGTACGAGAAGTCAAGCACGAGTACCTGAATGTTTGGGAGTTTCAAGAGAGAACGAAGAAGTATTGATAGTCTTAGAAGACTTAGACGCTGCTGGATACCCAGTTCGTAAAACATCCGTTGCATGGGGTGAGATTTGTTCTTGTTTAGAGTGGCTTGCTCGGTTTCATGCTAGTTATTTGGGTGAGACTCCCAATGGATTATGGGAAGTTGGAACGTACTGGCATTTGGATACAAGACCGGCCGAACTTGAAGTGCTAGAGGATGGGAGGTTGAAACGCTCCGCATCTTTAATTGATGAAAAACTAAATACATGTAAGTTCAAGACATTCGTACATGGCGATGCTAAATTGGCAAACTTCTGCTTTGCTGAAGACGGTAAAGTTGCTGGTGTTGATTTGCAGTATGTAGGAGGAGGATGTGGAATGAAGGATGTTGTATATTTCATTGGGAGTTGCTTGAACGAGGAAGACTGTGAACGATTAGAATCGAAGATTTTGGATACGTATTTTAAGTTTTTACGAAGTGCATTTTCTGAACTGAACGAAGAGCTAGAATCGAATGGCGCTCGTTATATCGAGTAGCATGGGCAGACTTTCATCGATTTTTAAAGGGCTGGAACCCAAATCATTGGAAAATTAATAGCTACAGTGAACGCGTTACTTCTGAAGTGATCAATAATCTATAAATGGATTTATGTAAACTTGGTGATATAGCGATTGAAGCAGCAATTTCAGCCGGAAAAGTCATTCAAAAGCATCTGGATAATGACGTTCTAATTGAAAACAAACTGGCAGGCTCTAGTTATGCTTCACAAGTTGTGACTGAAGTGGACAGAGCATTGTGAATCGATGATTTTATCTCTTTTGCAAAATAGTACTGAGCAATTTAATTTCGCAATTCTATCTGAAGAGACAAAAGATGATGGTAGTCGATTCGAAAAGGATTTTTTCTGGTGTATTGATCCGATGGACGGAACCTTGCCCTTCGTTAACAAACGTCCAGGTTTTTCTGTATCTATTGCGCTGGTTGATCGGCACGGAGTACCTTTTATAGGTGTTGTATATGACCCTTGCACGGAAACTTTATACCATGCAATTAAAGGTAAAGGGGCATTCAAAAACAGTGTTCCTTGGATAGCTCAACGCCAGAATAAGTTCCTAAGCTATTTTACTGATCGAGAATTGAAGGATACACCACGTGTAGCTGAGATTGAAAGTATATTACAAGAGAAACGTGAACTGTTGCATTTGCAGGGTATGAGAGAAATTTCGGGTTCTGGATCGGTTATGAACGCAATATTTGTGGCGGAAAATGGTCCGGCTTGCATGTTGAAATTTCCTAAAGAGGAGGAAGGAGGAGGGCAGCGTTTGGGACTTCGCAGCGACTGCTTGTCTCTTTCAATGAATTAGGTTTGCAAGCGCTACCAATTATGAGGGAGGACAGACTGGACTCTGAACCGACAGAGAGGGTACTTTCATGAATCATGGAGGGGTGTTATATGCGAATATGTAGAGTGGCATACATAGTCCAAAGTCGACGCATGTCGCTTTTTCTATCTTTGACCTGTAGAGGAAGTGACAAGTTAAGGCAAGTAATCCATTTCAGTGAAAATCAGGTTTGCTGGTAAATGATGAACAGTCAAACGATTGCAAAGTGGTTCACGATGGTCGAAAACCTGGATAGCACTTAACGTGGTTTTACTGAGCAATATGCAAAATGACGTAGTAGTCGTCTGGTTTAAAGAGAGATTTGCGTTGGCAAGATCATGAGCCACTTGCTGAGGCCATGGCATTTGCAGGATCCAATGACGCAGAAGCTCATCGCGTCTCACACTGATCGAACCACTCTTGGTGAAAGATCCACACTACAGTGATCGGCACTGGAGGTTTGTGCGTGAAAGTGTTGACGACATGAATCAGAATCAGCAAGGCGCACATGTTAATCTCATCTATGCTGAGGCTCTGGAAGCCTTTGAGAGCATTCGTCGATCATACAAGATCAAAGGAGTCTACAGTCATGAGGAAACCGGAATTCTCAAGAGTTACGAACGAGACAAGGATGTTGCTAGCTGGTTGAAGCTGCATAAGGTTCAGTGGAATGAGTTCCAAAGTAATGGAGTGGTACGAGGTCGGAAGAATCGCCAGCGGTGGGGGGTAGGATGGACGGAATTCATGGAGCGACCTCTCGACAAGCCCGAAGTTTGAATCGTGTAAGATTCATAAAGCTGCAGGAAATTGGTCAAGCGTTGATAGAAGAGTTGGATGACTCCAAATTCAAATTTTCAGAGTGGGGGAGAGCGCAAGGCACATCAGTATTTAGGCAGCTTCTTGGAGGGGCGAATCGACCGATACATGAGTCACATTTCGAAAGCCACGACGAGTCAAGAGAGTCCTGTTCGCGCTTGTCTCCCTACTCTGGCATGGGGAAACTATGAGTATCCGACAAGTGTATCAAGGCGCAACGGGATCAATATCAGAAAGTCGGCGGGCTTCCATTTCAAGAACTTCGCGTCTAGATTGAGATGGCACTGCCACTTTCATCCAGAAGTTTGAAATGGAGACGGATCAAGCAGATTCGGCCGATCAATAGGGCCTTTCTTCAATCTTGAAAAGAAGAGGAATCGCAGAGTTCATATCTCGCTGGGAAGAAGGGCAGACAGGTTATCCCTTGATCGACGCGTGTATGCGTTGTTTGACGAGAAACAGGCTATATCAATTTTCGAATGCGCGCCATGGTCGTATCATTTTTGACTTTACATTTATGGCAAGACTGGAGGGATGGCGCGTATCACCTTGCTAGGGTATTTCTTGATTTTGAGCCAGGGATACACTATCCTCAATTGCAAATGCAAGCTGGAACCACGGGTATACATACTATCCGAGTTTATAATCCAGTCAAGCAATCACAAGAACATGACCCTAAAGGTATTTTTATTCGAAAATGGGTTCCTGAATTGGAAGCTTGTCCTGATTCACATATTCATACGCCTTGGACCTTGACTCCGATGGAAGAAATGATGTATAATTTTAGAGTGGGAGCAGACTATGTTGCACCAGTTGTCGATCACGAAAAAGCGGGACGAGAAGCCAATACCAAAGTTCACGAATTTATAAAGCGACAAGATGTGCGCAAAGAAGCATATCGTATTTTAAAAACGCATACGACGCCCAATAGAAGAGTTTGATACCTAAATCAAAAATTGATCGCCTCATTAAAATACAGATCAGAAGTAGAGGAATAAACTTGCTAGCGTCAAATTGCCAAGCGTAGTCTTCTGGACTAGTTAATAATTGTCCGAAAAGTAAAAGAAGACAAAGACTTCCCCATGCTACGAGCACGAAACACACACGTTTCCAGCGAATTTTATGGTATCCCGTAAAAAGATGAAGAAGCGGTTTCTTATGCAAGAATCGGTAGACTATTAGCAAGGCAGCCATGCCAATGACAAATCCCAGAATCAGCATTGTAAGTCCCATGTTTTTGTCCAAACCTAGGCTTATGTAATCTGAATTTACTTGATATTCATACCATTCCACAGCCGTGAAATCAGTAGGATTGGCAGAGTCCATGTAGAGTTCTACGGGCATAAATCCAATGACTTGAAAGAATAAAAGGACCAAGAATGTACCGATTACATATCGCCACCATTGGTTCTTCCCCAATTTTGCTTGTTCTAGGAATCGATTGGTCACTCGGTCTTTTTTATTCGTAAGATACGAATCTAGGGCTTATTATCTTTAACTTTGCCACGTGGGCCGTTGAAGATCAACTATGGACTATTAGTCCTACATTTTATTTTATAAACCTAGTTAACTGGTATATTAGACATTGGTCGATTTTGCCGGTGTTCATTACGTATTCAATAGAACTATGAAAGAAATCAAACATTACGCAGACTTACTAGTTAAAGCGGCACAAACGAGAAAATACATCAGCCCTTTGCGAAGTGAAATTGAAGAAGGAGGTATTGAATTTGCCTATGTAATCCAGGCGTTTAATAATGAACGCCGCATGGATCAAGGCTCTAGGATGGTCGGTAGAAAGATCGGACTTACTTCCAAAGTAGTTCAAAAACAATTGGGCGTGACGCAGCCAGATTTTGGAAGCTTGTTTCATGATATGGAAGTTTTGAATGGTCAGGAGATCAGTGTGAATCAGTTACACCAACCAAAAGTAGAGGCTGAGTTGGCCATCGTGTTGGGAGAAGACCTCGATTTGGAACAGATGTCCATTGTCGATATCATGGGCGCTATTGATTATGTGCTACCTGCTATTGAAATCGTCGGAAGTCGAATTGAGAACTGGGATATCAAGATTTGGGATACGGTAGCGGATAATGCTTCCGCTAGTCATTTTGTTTTGGGGCACACTCCAAAAACACTAGATGAAATCGATATAATTCATACGGAAATGCGCTTGTACAACCATGACGGACTCATTTCCCAGGGTATAGGTTCAGATTGTCTAGGATCACCAATTAATGCATTGTTCTGGTTAGCGAATACGATGCTTAACTTGGATGAACCCTTGCAAGAAGGTGACATCATTCTAACGGGTGCACTTGGTAAAATGGTGGAAGTACAAGCAGGTGACATGATCCGAGCTGATTTTGAAGGGATAGGTAGTGTGAGCGTTGGGTTTAATGATGTGGTATTATAGATTGATTTAGTCGACCCTTAGAAAAACGTTACATATTATAGGTAATAAATAGGGTTGAAGAGAATACTAACTAAAGAAAGGAACATGCTCAAGTACAGTTGAATCACGAGCCAGAGCCAATTGGGTATTAGAACTGATAGCTGGCGGATTAAAAGCATACGTGTCGATTAAACCAACACCTTTAGGGTTTGTTATGACCTTTATTATTAATATTAAACCAAAAACACGATCCATCATCTACTTCATCAGATGAAACAAGAACTTTCATTTGTGTTCATTTGCTTCGCTCCATTACTCGGCTTCGCACAAGATGGTATCTTAGTGGATGGTATTTTTGAGGATTGGTCGGGGTATCCAGCTGTCTATAATGATCCCGGTGGAGATGGGGGACCCTCGGATGTAGATTTTGGGACCTTGCAAATGAATCATGATGATGCATTCCTCTTTTTTAAATTAGAAATAGGAACTGAGATCAATTTACAAGATTACAATGCCGTTGCCTTGTATCTCGATACCGACAATAATTCAAATACAGGTTTGTCGATGAATGGGATAGGAGCGGAGTTGGTGTATTATTTTGGTGAGAGAACAGGATATTTTTTCTATGCTGGTAGTGAGGTAGAAATTGATCATGAAGATATTTTTCTCATTACAGCACCAACGGTGACATCAAATGTTTTTGAGATAGCCATCCATACTGACGTCGTGATTGCTGGGATTCCCGTATTTCAAGCTGATACCGTGAAAGTTGTATTTCACGATGATATTTTCAGTGGAGATTTCCTACCAGATGCCAATGAATCCATCCTTTATGTGCTTTCTGATCTAGAATTGGGGCCACTGCCCAATTATGCGATTCAAAAACATCCTGAGGTAGACATCAGAGTTGTCTCCTATAACGTATTGTCCAATGGGTTCTTTGAAGCCCCTAGAACCGAATATTTTACTCGGATTCTCCAAGCTATAGAACCTGATATTATTGGATTCCAAGAAATCTATGATTATACCTCCTCACAAGTAGCATTTGAAATCGAAAACATGCTACCATCTGCCTCTGGACAAGATTGGTATCATGCCAAAGCTGGCCCAGATTGCCATGCGATCAGCAGATATCCCATTGTGAAAAGCACAAAAATTCAAGGTCAAAATTCAAGTTCTGGAAATGGGGCATTTTTAATCGATATTCCTGCTATTGACAGCGATGCATTGTTGATTGTGGCGCATCCTCCTTGCTGTGATAATAATTCCGGCAGACAAAAAGAAGTGGATCTCATCATGGAATTTGTCAGGGAAGCCAAAGAAGGAAAGGGGCCGATTTCGATAGAGCCTACTGCTCCTATCATCATTCTTGGGGATATGAATTTGGTCGGCGATCATCAGCAATTGAAAACTTTATTGACGGGCGACATCGTCAATGAAAACGCCTATGGTGAGGATTTTGATCCCGATTGGGATGGAAACCCTTTGTTGGATAGCAATCCATATGTAACCGGTTTGCCGTTCAACTATACATGGTATGATGAAGGGAGTAGTTTCAGTCCTGGAAAATTGGATTACATCATCTATAGTGGTTCCAATCTCATCTTGCAAAATCAGTTCTCTTTGTTTACACCGAGTTTGCCACAAGATAGTTTGACTGCTTATGGTTTATTTAAAAATGATGCAGTCAATGCTTCCGATCATTTGCCATTGGTAACCGATTTTGAATTTAAATTTCTTGTAAATACCCATTCGGATTTGGACAAAAATGCGCCAGAAATCACCCTTTATCCGAATCCCTTCTCTGAGAGTTTTGAGGTATTTATTGCAGGTAATAATCACCCCATCTCATATCAACTGCTGAATCCTAGGGGCCAAGTCATTTTGGAAGGCTCGTTCATCGATATACTTGAGGTTTCAGACCTTACTGATTCAGGCATTTATATCCTACGGTTGACGGTTGATGGCCAGGTCATTTCCAAAAGAATAGTAAAATCCAACTAAGTGCATTTTCTTAGACAAGGCGTGCTGTTCCATCGGGAGAAAGCTGATGCTAAAGGGTGCATATCAAAACTAATGAAATGTAAAGTGATTCATTCGATTATACCCAAGCATCGGAAATGGAAATTTGATAAAGCTAATGGTTTTGAATATCGATTTCAGCAATGGAGATTTTGTTAGATTTTTTTGAAAATCAACATCCAAAGACAAATAGTATTCCCGGGTTCATATGTATTCCGGCATAACATTGCCCAAATCATCGTAGACTGGGGCAACAGGTATCCGCGACCACCGTATCCTACTACAATGTTGATCCAATCTATGAAATCGAAAATAGAACAAATTTCGGTGAACTAGTTGGAAGAGTCGGTTATTGGTTCGAAATGATAGGTATCTCAGTTCTGAAACCGTTAGGCTACAACTGTACATGAATACTGCTGGACTGTATAATACCGAAATTACCCAAGATGTGATTCCCGTCGCTATCAAACATATTTCCTTGCGGATTGAAAGGTGTGGTACCTCCAAAACCTTGTTCTTGTATACTCGCTACCTGTAAGTAGAAATCATAATAGCTTTCATTAGTACTATAGAGTTCGAGTGTGATATTCTGACCAGGCTGATAGAAGGACATAATAGGCCGATTCATAGCGATTCCATTATTTTGCGTATCAGCATATAAAAAGTACTGGCCTGTCTCCAGTGTGTCATTGACATAGGTCTGCAAGCGGTAGAAATTATCTACATCAAGAATATCAATCCACTCCATGGCTACTTGGTAAAAAACAACTGTTGTGTCACCAAATGTGAAAGCCGTTTGTAGCGTGTCTACTTTAGCTAATTCTACAAACTCTGGTACGATAGCATTTCCACTGTAAACTTCATTATCTACTTCAACCACAAGCGTCAGATCCTGACCAGCTTGAACATTTAGATCAGTTGCAACATATTCTCCAACAGTTAATTGAGATAAGGGAGTAGAATTGCCAACTTCGTCAACTAGAGATACGGATGCGTCTAAATCTACAACTGTGGTGTCTGTTGAATAAAGAGGTGTTGTTTTGCTTAGTCGGACAGTTGCGGTTTGTTCAACGACATTCAGCAATGCATCGACGACGATTTTAGACTCAGAATCTTGTACATCTATCTCGATGATATCTTCACAAGATGTGAAACTGATGATGACGGCTAAAAGTAGCAAGTAAGAAATGTTGTTTTTTATATAGTTAATCATGTGATTATTAGTTTTATGTAAGTGGTGTTGCACAGCTATTTAGTGGTCGATTAATTGATTGCTTGACTAGGTTAAAAAGTGAAGTTCCATGTCAATGCTGGGATGATTCCAAACAGTGCTAATCGTGTAGCCTGTGTTTGGCCTTGCGCATTTTCATCGAAAGTGATCGAGAACGCATTCATTCTGTTATATGCATTGTAGAAAGATAGGTTCAGTTCATTGGAGAATCGATCAGACTTACTGATGATACAAGTAGCACCAATATCTAGTCGGTGATAGTCTGGCAATTTATCACCATTTCTTACCGAGTACTGGTTGATTAACTCGCCGTTGATTTCGTATTTGCCTATCGGGTAGGTGACTGCCAGGCCAGAACTATATACCCATGTCGCTGACAAATTCCATCTTGCACTGATATCATAAATTCCGACAATTGAAACATCGTGCGGTCTATTTTGTCTAGCTGAATACCAATTTCCATCATTAATTGCATCACTTTGTAATTCGGCTCTACTCAATGTATAACTTAGCCATCCGGTAAACTTACCCTTAGTTTTTTGCAATAGAAATTCAACTCCGAAGGCTCTTCCATCTCCTTGAACAACTTCACGTTCGATATTGGAAACACCGAATGTCTCAGCACCGTCCTTATAATCAACGGTGTTTTGAAGCCACTTGTAATACCCTTCGACGCTAAACTTGTAGCTGTTATCTCTGAAATTTCGGAAGTAACCGATGGCAATTTGATCCGCCATAGTTGGAGTCACCGCTGGACTACTTGGGATCCATAGATCGGTAGGTGTTCCTGCGTTTGAGTTCGAAAGCAAGTGTAAATATTGAAAGTTTCGATTGTATGAGGCTTTGAACGAGCTCTTTTCATTAAGTAGAAATGTTGCATTCGCTCGAGGCTCAAATCCGATGAAGGAATTGTAGATGGTACCAGCCTCTCTGTAAATCGATTCAACCACGGTTCGATCGTCATCAAGAATTTCCTCGGTATAGTCGCCAATATTATTGAAATTACTGACTCGCAAACCGTAGTTTAGATTGATTCTGTTGCCGACTTTCTGTTCATTGGAAACATATATTCCGTTTTCAAGCGCTTGCTGTCTCTGTGCAGCACTTTCAGGATCATCACCATTGAAGCGGAAGCTGCTGGGCTTGAAATCGTGGAGAATGGCTTGCCAGCCAAAACGAATGGTATTGTTGGGATTCAGGAAGAATGAGTAATCTTGCTTTAAGTTATAATCGAAGATACCAGCAGAAAGATTAACCCCGTTGTCGCTAAAAGATATATCGAAACCGTAGTTGTAATCGGAATAGATAAATGTAGTATTCGAGAAAATCTTTTGATTGAAGGTATGATTCCATCGTGTTGTCAAGGTGGTATTTCCCCAGTCAAATCCAAAGCCTTCAAAACCGAATTTATCCCTTCCGAGATATCCCGAAACAAAGATTCGATCTTTCGAGCCGATTTTATAGTTGGCTTTTGCATTGAAATCATAGAAGAATAGATCTAATCCATCAAATTGATCTGTAAAGGTTTTTGCGACGACATCAGCATAAGTACGTCTTCCTGAGACAATGATTGAACCTTTATCTTTTTGAAACGGTCCTTCTACCGTGAGCCTGGACGAAATCAATCCAATACCACCTGTAGCTCCCCATTCTTTCAAGTTACCTTCTTTCATTCGGATATCCATCACAGAAGATGCACGTCCACCATACTCTGCTGGAATTCCGCCTTTGTATAATTTGACATCCTTTAGAGCGTCTGAGTTGAAGACTGAGAAGAAACCCAATAAGTGCGAAGCATTATATACAGGTGCTTCGTCGAGAAGGATCAGATTTTGGTCAACATTTCCGCCTCTTACAAAGAATCCAGTTCCACCTTCACCGTTGCTACTGATACCGGGCATCAATTGGAGTGTCTGGATAATATTCTGTTCACCTAAAAGCACAGGTATCTTTTTACTTTTCTGTACATCTATCGTAACTACGCTCACTTCTGTATTGGAAACATTTTCGTTTTCTTTTTCGGCCGTTACAACGACTTCGACGAGTTCTTGAGAAGCTGCAGTGAGTTCTACATTTTTCTCCACATCTTGATTCAAGTCTATCGTAAAAACTTGCTTTTCAAGACCAATGAAAGAATATGTGACTTCATAGGTTCCGGCAGGTAATGTGAGCGAGTAGAAACCGTATAGATTTGTATTGACGCCTTTATTTAAGGATTGGACTGCGACGGTGGCATAGATCAGGTCTTCACCAGTTGAAGCGTCTTTTAAGCTACCGCTCAAGGTGTAGTTTTGAGCCTGCAGACCGAATGCCGTAAAAAGGAAGAGTAGTAGAAAGTTGATATTCTTTAACATGAGGTGTATTTGGTTTCAAGATCGAATGTTTCGAAATCGAGGTATTAAATGGATTTATACATGAATAGTTCAGGGAAATGAGGTTTCATTTCTATATACAACATCTAAAAATCAAGGGTTGTTGCATCGTTTATCTAGTTAGCGGTTGGTTTTGTAGAATAATAGTAATTAGTAATCATTCCATTCGAGTTTTGAACGCCAATTGATCTGCTTTTTAAGCAGGAAAATATGGAATCATCCAACTCAGCTAAAAAGCAAAATCAAGATTTTTTTCACCTATGATTTTAGCGAATCAAACAATAGTGGAGTTCCTATTTTTTATGTTCAAATCAAAACTTATAATAATGATAAAGTTTCTTGAAGTTCAAATCGTAGGATCAAGAAAGATGAGAATAGTCAATCTCCTTCAGGTTACGAGTTATGCAAGGTTTGAAAATGTTAGCGTAAAGTTCACGAAGGTTTTGCTAAACAAAGGTCAAAAATTAATAGTTAATGATGGCTATGAAAATATTAGTGATAGATTCAGCAAGTTACTTGCCTTTGATACATACAATGTCAGCAGGAGCACTGTTGAATCTGAGCAGAAAGTGGGATAAAAGTAATGGGAAGTCATGTAGTTTTGCATGAATTTCTTTTGACTTTCATGCTAGTACCGCTGAAATCATATGGCATTTATAAATCTCAATACAAGTTGCCTGTAGCTGCCATTAGTGCAAGAAGACTATGGTTTCGAGTTCAAACTGTTATCACCTTTTCCAATTATATCGTTGCGAATCTCGCCAATTGGCAAAAAGACAAGTTTTTCAACAACCCGTAACGTGTACCCATATCAACGATGCGCACAATCAACCAATGTATCCAAACCAAAATTCATGTGGATAAACGACCCAATGGGTGCAACCAATGGATGTCTCCAAACCAATGGCTGGTCATTAACCAACTAATAAAAGAGAAATGGGAAAGAGAACCGGCATAAACGAAAAAAACCTTCTACAAATTAATGCAGAAGGTTTAGATATGTAAAGTGACCCCGCCAGGATTCGAACCTGGGACCTACAGATTAGAAGTCTGTTGCTCTATCCAGCTGAGCTACGAGGCCAGTTCTTTTTTTATAATCGAATTAATTTTGTCTCTTTCGACAAAGAACAAAATTGGTTCGCAAAATTAGTACTTAATATGATTATTAAGGGATAATCGAGGATTTTTTTTAGTGGAAATTTGGAATCCCACCATAATATAGTTTAGCCATAGTGAAAGAGTAGCGCGTCACTTGTTAGTAAGGCTCGTAGTCTCTGTTTGGAGTTTTCGTATGACTCAGCAATGTGGCAAATTTTAAGGTGTGCACCTTCACGGGCCATTCGGTCCATTGATGGAGTCTCCAAGAACGGAACTTTACCAGTGAAGCCCATGAAATCGTGCCGATGATCGTCACGGAGAATGTAAATGATGTTTTTTTGATCTTTTACTTTGCTAGTTTGAGAAGGGCTTTGCTGTTGGCAAGCTGTGAATAAGGATCCAAAAAACTAAGTTTATAAGTATTCTCATAATCGGATAATTTCTAAGTTTCGATCAAGTGCTCTTAGTCTACTCTTTATAGCGTAATTCAAGAGTTGCTGATGAAACTTCATTTGAGTTTGTACCTATCATAATATCAAACTTGCCAGGTTCCGTTCCCCATTTAAGGTCTCCGTTATAGAATGACAATAGCTCTCTATTGATTTCGAAACTTACCGTCTTTGATTCACCAGGTGCTAGTTCGATCTTTTTGAAACCTTTAAGTTCTTTCATAGGTCTTGAAATGCTGCCTACTCGATCTCTTATGTACAGTTGTACTACTTCTTTATCTTTAATTTTACCGGTATTTTTGACATTGATTGATGCTATCACTGTTTCCATCGGTGTCATAGTAGAATTAGAAATCTGAATATTGTCATATTCAAAAGTGGTATAGCTTAATCCGTATCCGAAAGGGTACAGAGGCCCATTGGGAATATCAAGATAATTTGATAAAAATTTGGAGTTTGCTTCTCCGTTGTATGGACGACCTGTGTTTAGCATGCTATGATAAACGGGAATCTGGCCAACAGCTACAGGAAAAGAGGTAGTTAACTTCCCGCTAGGATTTTTGTCACCATAGATAACGTCAGCGACAGCTCTTCCTCCTTCTGTACCACCAAACCATACATCAAGTATCGCATCCATGTTTTCGTTTTCCCAAACAAGTGTCATCGGACGGCCGTTGAACAAAACCATAACGATGAGCTTGCCTGTTTCTTTTAGAGCTTTAAGTAATCGTTTTTGGCTAGGCTGTAAATCAATATTTGACATACTAGAACATTCTCCAGACATATCAGCTGCTTCTCCCATGACAGCCACAATAACATCTGCTTTTTGAGCGGCAGCTACGGCTTCTTCAATCATCACCTCAGGTGACCGATCATCAATAACTATCTCTGGACCAAATACATTTACTTTTTTTGCAAAATCTTCATTGTCACTAATATTTGAACCTTTTGCGTATATAATGTTTTCTTTCCCCACGAGCTCCTCAAATCCTTCACGGACAGTAACTGCTAGGCTATGATCACCAGAAACACTCCATGTTCCAAGCATATTTCGGCGACTATCTGCCAGTGGTCCTACTAATGCAACTTTGGTTTCCTTATTGAGAGGTAACAGTTGATCTTCGTTCTTCAATAATACATGAGTCTCCGATGCAACTTCTCTAGCGTATGCTCGATTTGACTCGGATAAGATTTCAACTTTAGCACGCTCTTCATCACAATATCTATAAGGGTCATCGAATAGACCAAGTTTTTCTTTTGCAAGAAGAATTCTTCTACAAGCGGTATTAATCACTTCGAGGCTTACTGTTCCATTTTCGTAAGATTTTTTCAAAGTATTTACAAATCCTTCTCCTACCATATCCATATCAACTCCAGCTTTCACTGACAGAGCCGATACTTCCTGTATGTCACCCATTCCATGCTCTACTAGTTCATTTACAGTTGTATAGTCACTGACAACAAATCCTTCGAAACCCCAGAGGTCGCGAAGAACTTCTGTAAATAGATAACTATTTGCGGTAGAGGGAACATAATCTATGACATTGAAGCTCGTCATTATAGTTTCTACACCCGCATCCACAGCAGCTTTGTAAGGCGGCAAGTACTCATTGAACATGCGAACCTTACTCATGTCAGTAGTATTGTATTCTCGTCCTCCTTCGGCTGCACCGTACAATGCAAAGTGCTTTACACATGCTAACATTGTCAGTGGATCGGATAAATCTACACCTTGATAACCTTTAACCATCGCTTGAGATATAGCACTTCCGAGAAAAGAATCTTCTCCAGCACCTTCAGCGATACGACCCCATCTTGGGTCCCTTGCAATATCTACCATAGGGGAAAACGTCCACATAATACCATCGGCCGTCGCTTCCCGAGCGGCTTGCTCAGCTGTTTTTGTGATCATGTCCATATCCCAAGAGCAAGACAATCCAAGAGGAATCGGAAAGATTGTTTGATGACCATGGATAACATCCGAACCAATTATTAAAGGAATTTTCAGACGACTTTCATTTACTGCTATTTCTTGCATTTGGCGTATCTTAGAAGCTCCTCGAGTTCCGAATATCCCACCGACGTTTCCTGCTTTGATCTTTTTTTCAACATCCTCGCTAACGACGGATCCAGTTACTGCTCCACCTGGAGTAAGCAAGTTTAATTGGCCGATTTTTTCGTCGAGTGTCATTTTCGCAAGTAGAGCTTCAACTGTTGGACTAGTAGGACCCTTCACCTGAGATTTGACGGTCGTAGGGGTTGTTGGGCCTACTGCGGGTGTTGCACACTGGCATAATATTCCTAATGTCAAGAGAAGCAGAAAAGTGTATTTCATTATAGTCTATTTTTTATGAGAGAATAACCATTTAAGGTATTCAGGATCTGCAAAAGCTGGATCCCATGAATTATGATTTACGTCAGGTAATAGCGTTATTTTGGCTCTACCTTCAGCTTGCTGAACTGCCTTTACTAAATTGGCACTCAAACGAGGATGAACAACATTATCTTTTGTTCCGTGAAATGCCCATATAGGAACTTCAGTCATTTTTGATGCCATTTTTGTTGGACCACCACCGCAGATAGGAATAGCAGCAGCGATTTTTTCAGGGATTCGCCATAACAATTCCCAAACACCAAATCCACCCATAGAAAGACCACTTACATATAAGCGTTCTTCATCGGTATATGGCTCTTGCATTAAGCTGTCTAAAAGCCCAATAACTAGGCCAAGTGACGGATGAGGATCTTCATCGGTATGATATGTAAATCGACGACTAGCTCCTCCTTCGTCAGGTCTGTATAGGTTTGCCCAGTAATCCGTGGGAGGACATTGCGGAAAAATAACAATGGAAGGGTACTTTTGGATTGAATCCAAAAAGAATTGCGCTCCGTGTGTAAGCTGTGTTTTATTGTCTGTACCTCGTTCTCCCATGCCATGTAAAAAGAGAATGACGGGATACATTTTTTCTTTATCAAAATCTGGAGGAAGCATCATGCGATACTGTAAGCTTGTGCCGTCGTTTTGATACTGATAAGACTCGTAAGCTTGCTCCACTGATTGTGCACTGAGAATATGACAGGAAAGTAGAAGAATAAGACTTGTATATTTTAAGAGCATATTACCTTAATTCAAATTCTGTAATGACAGGAAGGTGGTCTGAAAGGTGAAGATTTTTATTTGTTTTAGGAGCGGGAACATGGTAATTAGTTGCTTTTACTGTTTCTCCATTGTAGAAAATGTAGTCAATTCTTCTTTCACATTTGGACTCGATATCAAAACCGTTATAAGTGCCTTCATGTAGAGATTTCTTATGCACCGAAGATATCGCAGAGTCAATGAACGCAGAATTTAGTTGACTATACAAATCAGTGTCAGGGGTCAGGTTGAAATCACCCATAAGAATGATTGGTTCTTCCTTCGTATTATTTTTTGTCTGTTCAAGAATCAGATCGACGCTATTTTGCCTCGCTTTTTGACCAACATGATCAAAATGTGTATTCCAAACTGCTAGTCTTTTTCCGTTTTTGTGCACAAATACTCCTTGAGTTAGAGTCCTATTACAAGCTGCGTCCCATCCTTTGGACACTTTTTTGGGAGTTTCACTAAGCCAGAGCGTTTGCTCGTTGTCAAGTTTCCACTTATCTTTCTTGTAGAAGATCAACATAGCTTCGCCTTTCTCCTTTCCATCATCTCTTCCAACTCCAATGTAGTCGTATTGGTCTAATCTACCTGCAAGAAATTCTACTTGTTCCCACAATGCCTCTTGTATTCCGATGAAATCAGCATGCAGATCAATAAGAAAATCAGCAACTTCTTCTTTGCGATTATTCCACTGGTTTTCTTGATCTGCCGTTGTAGCAAGACGGATGTTGTAAGTGATCGCTTTTACAGTAACACTGCTAGAATATTGACAGCTTAGAATCGCGAGAATGATGGCGCTAAAAGTCTTTATCATATCGAGGGCACTTTTCTGTAAGACATTTCTAACTTATCAAGTCCTTCTTGAATTTCAGGAGCAGACATAAATAAATCCCATAGTAATCCTGATCTATGATTTTCGATCATGACTGGTATAGGCAACTGGTCAATCGCAAGATACCTCGGAAGATACCAATTTGACTGCTCGGAAAATGCATCATAGGGTCCATATTTACCTATTAGATTTTTATGATCTGTATACATGTGTTTGAGAAAGGCCATACTTGCATTTGGTGTGTAAGGAAATGAACTCAAGGCAGCCGTAGGAGATATAACTCCTAGATCTTCCTGTGGATTATGTCCTGCATAACCTGTCATGGAGTAACTACTTGTAAGCCCCCAGCATTCCGCACTGTAGCCCTTGTATCCGTATGGATTTCGCTTACAATGTTCATGTTGGATAAGAGCATGGTTTTGGGTCGCCTTCCAATAATCTACATATTTGTCTTCTAGTTGGTGGGGGTCGAGCCCCAAAAAGGAATAATGCGCCCAAAACATAGGACCTACTGCCATATCATTGCTTTCATAATGGTTGACTTCGGTTGGAATACCATAGAATTCTCTATCTGTAGCCATTTTACCATCCATGAGAAATCCTTTGTAGTAAACATCTGCTGAGACTGGGTGAGTAGGGGAGGCTGCCGCCAAAATGTACATAATCAGACATTCATTATATCCTCGTACATCGAAATTCTTCTGCCATTCGTATTTTGGAGACCAATGCCAATACAATACATCTTCTCCCTTTGTATACCAAGACCAGTCAATTTCGTTCCAAAGTTTGTCCATTCGATTTGCAAGTACTTTTTCAGTATCACTTCCATTTTTGAAAAACTGCCTTGCGGTGATTAGACCTTGAGCTAAAAACGCGGTTTCTACTAGATCCCCACCATCATCATCGTTACTGAAAGGCTTTGTTTTGCCAGTTTTTTCCAATTAGCCAGTGTGGCCAAGCACCGTGAAATCTATCTGCTTTTTCTAGAAAGTCAGTGAGTTTTCGTAATCTTTCAAATCCCTCCTCTCTAGTTATAAATTCTCGTTTGATTGCTGCAATTGTAGCCATAATCCCAAAGCCTGTTCCACCGATCGTAACGACGTCAGAATCGTTACTTGGATAAATGTTATCCATATGAATTCGCTCAGGAGCTGCTCCAGAATAGATATCTCCTCCTTCCCAGAAGTAGTTAAAACTTTCTTTTTGGACTCGATCCAATAGCTCTTCATCTGATACCGATGAAATGTCAGATTCATCAACAGTGGTTTCAACACATGATACCAAAATACACGAGAGAAAAGCAAGGGTCAATATTCGTTGCATGCAGAAGTAGTTTAGTAGCTTATACCCAGTTTGTCAAGACCATCTGTAACTTCTGGATTACTCATGTATAAATCCCATAAAAGGCCTGTTCGATAATTTTCTATCATACAAACAATAGGACCTTGATCAATCGCTAGATAGGAAGTAGCCCACCAACCCTCTGTGGGATTGAAGGCATCATAAAAACCGTAAGGTCCCCATAGTTGATCGCCAAGATAATAGTAAAAGTGTTTCAGTGCTTTTAGAGATTCTTCAGGTGTGTATGGTATAGATGAAATCGCCGCAGTAGGTGTAATGACTCCTAGATCGTTAGTCGGACTATGTGCGCTATAACCTTGATGATTATCGCTCGCTGTTAGGCCCCAACACTCATCACTGTATCCAACAAAGTTTCCTGGATTAGCAATACAATGCTCATAATTAACCAAACTATGGCTTCTATTTTGTTCCCAGTAATTTCCGTATTGATCACTGAGATTTCTAGGATCCATACCAAGATAGCTGTAATGACTGAAGAATAAAGGTCCACCTCGATCGTCGTAGCCCAATGGAAGAGTAATGCCATAATAGGTGGCACCATTTTGCATATTGCCATTCCTTGCGTATCCATTGTCATAAACTTGCTTATCTATTGAATATGTAGGTGATGCAGCAGCGAGAGTGTATACGATTTGCGTTTCATTGTGCCCTCGCACTGGAAGGTTCATCGCCCAGCCAAAGTTTGGTGACCAGTGCCAATAGATAAGATCTTGGCCTCCTCTTGTATACCAATCCCATTCAACTTCTTCCCAGAGGTTAGTGATCTGATCAATCAGATCTTTTTCGGTTGGATCTGCCTCTGTTAGATATGCTCGAACAGTTAAGAGACCTTGTACCAAAAATGCAGTTTCAACAATGTCTCCTCCGTTGTCTTGTGCGCTGAATGGAATGGCGGCTCCTGTATTTCCATTAATCCAGTGAGACCAAGCACCGTGAAATCTGTCTGCAGATTCCAAAAAGTCAGCAATCTTTTGCCATCTTTCGATAGCTTGTTGTCTCGTAATAAAGCCTCTTTCGACTCCTACAATCATTGCCATTAATCCGAAGCCGCTTCCGCCGCTAGTAACTGTGTTTCCACTTGTGTTTCTTTCTCTTGCTAGACCGCTGTTGGGGTGTCCAAAGTCCCAGAAATATTGGAAGGTTTTTTCTTGTACTAAGGTTAATAGTTCATCGTCATTGATGATCGGAAATACGGGATCTTCTGGGGTCTTGGAAAAAAGAGCATATGATTGTACATCAAAAGGACGTTCATCTTCTTCTCCAAGAGTTGAAGGAAATAGAATGTTGTATTTTGTTAAAGGTGTGAAAGATTCTTGGGTAGTTATTTCGTAAGTAGTGTTGGTAAGTTGCTCGATGTCGAGATCGATCTGTACATCACCTACACAGAATATTTTTGACTGCAAAAAACTTGGACTTATGTTATGGCTTAGTTCAAGTTGAAAAGTCGGATTAAGTTCAATGTTGACATTGTTTTGCGTTGAGCTTAGAACTTGGGAACCTGCGGTGAGATTAATAATTTCTAAAGCTTCTTTTAGGACAGAAAAATCAATTGTAATTCCAGGAAACCCCTCATTTTCTGCACCTCTTAGTGTATTTGCAATGACTATCTGATAGTCTTCACCCTCAAGAAGTAAATCATTGGTTTGCAGTACTAGGACTTTGTCCAAATCACTAAAGCCGATGGTAAAATCTACTGGTTCATCGTTTGATTTAAGTAATTGAATAGAATTTGCAACGTCATCTGTTTTGAGTGGCGCCGAAAAGAGCAAATCAATGCGATCAGAAGCTAATATTGTATTATTGGACAAAACATTTGAACCCTCAATCAGAACTGAAACTAACTGCATGCTTCCAGTCGGTTCTGTCATTTTGTCTTCACATGAACTCGTGATGATTAAAAGGAATACCGATACAAAAAGTATGGCGTATGATCTCATTCTTATGATTTGTGATAACTTTTAAAATAAGGGAGAAACGCTACGTTTCTCCCTAGTATATAATATTCTATTTAAAATTTCAGACTAGTTCTTTTCTGCGTCATACAGAGCTTTTGCATCTGCAGCAGAATAAGGAGCTTTGAAAATTCTAACATCATCTAGATCACCTTTAAAGTGATTTGACGTAGGTAATTCGTAAGAACCCCATGGTTCAACATCCCAAAGTTCACCTCCGCTAGAGTGGATGAATCCGAAAGCCAACTCATTGAGCTCACTAGGTGCAACTCCACCATATCCTACGCCCACAGCTGTTCTTTTTCCATCAGCTTCTGGCCAAAGATCAAAATCCCAACTTTTCATTAACTCACCATTAATATACATTCTACCTTGTCTTTCCGCAGCATTGTAAACACAAATAATATGTGCCCACTTGTCTTGGATCAAGCCTTCTACACCACCTGTCCCAGTGAGGTCAGCAACGTAATCCCATCCTTGCCATCCTCCGTTTTCGGCATCATTTCCGTCTCCAGGGAACCAGGTGTCTTCAAAAACAATTGATCCGTCAGCTAATTCATATCCTGCAGCAAGTTTACAAGAAGTATAACTTGAAGGAATTTCAAATTGGAAACCTTTGAATGCTGCCAAACCCATCACAAAGTGACCTGCTGGATTTCCTCCTGCATCGACGTGTCCATCAGAATTTGTCTTAACCCAAAAACTCAACGTAAAATCTTGTCCATCAAGTAATTGGTCTGCATCAGCAATTTCGATGATTGTTTCATCTCCATCAAACGAAGCTGTACTGTTTCCTTGTCCAAAACGATCTGTACCATAAGATACAGCAACTGTTTTTGAAGTAACCATTTGACCAGTTGCGTCATCAACAGTATTGTCAAAAGACCAATATGCTGCCATACTTTCTTCTAAAGGAACAACCACTGGTGCACGTCCTTCAGTTGTGAATGTTCTTGAACTAGAAGGTAATTCTCCTTCGTCTTCAGCTACCAAGCCATTCATACTAAGTGTATAGAGTGTTCCACGCATAAGATCAGCGTTTGGCTTGATCGTTACAGTTGTCCCTGAACTTGTAACAGTTGAAGGTACGTCGCCCTCAGCACCAGTAATCTTAATATTGGATGCCGAAGCATTAGTTGGTGCTTTATCGAAAGTTGCCGTAATTGTTGAGTTGAGCGCTACATCCGTTGCAGATGTTGCACCGTTCAGATTTTGTTTTACTTCAGAACCGTCTTCAAAACTAGTTCCAACTGCTTCAATGCTATTAATTGTAATCGGATCAGGATCCGAACCACAACTGGCTATCATCAAGCCTAGTGCTAAAAACAGTGATAAAAACTTAAATGACTTCATTTGTTTTTAATTTTTTAAAGGTTAAATAATTTGTTGTTACGTAATATCTTGTTAATTAAAAAAATGCTAGTACCCTGGATTTTGTGTTATTCTCCCTTCAGAGATGTCAATTTCTGATTGCGGAATCGGTAATATTTCATTTTTGTTTGGAAGGAAGCCTAATGGTCCTAAAACTTCTTCTGCTCTATTTGTTCGCACCAAGTCCCAGAAACGCTTACCTTCCATCGCTAGCTCACGATTTCGCTCTTCCATAATGATATCCAGAAGTTCATCTGCGTTTGTTGTCGTAATGTCTGGAAGAATATCAGAATTACCATTTCTCGCGCGCTCTCTTACTCGGTTCAAATGAACCAAAGCATCAGTCGTTTTGTCATTCCTAGTTAACGCCTCTGCGGCAAGCAGTAGTATATCAGAATAACGTATAATACGTCGATTATGTCCAAATGAAGTTTCTGTATTTGTACCCGAATGCCATATTTTTTGATTGTAGCATTCTATCTCGACAATTTGTCCATCTACATAAGTTGTGTCTGGCGTGGATGAGTCGCCGTCTGTTTCAACTCCACCTAGAACTTCTCCCAGAAATATGACCGTTGGCTCTAGTCTTGGGTCCTCGCTATCTTGCATTTTGGATATCCATGTATATGCTGGTCTGCCAAAGCCCCATCCTCTATTTGGAGTTCCTCTTATTCCCATTGTATTGGCATATTGATTTCCTCCCAAAGCGAATGAAAAAGGAAGCGCAGATACTTCAAATAGGGATTCGATACCATGCTCATTTTCCTCAACAAACACTTGATCGAAAGAATCTGCCAAATCATATTCTCCACTTTCAATAATATCAAGAAGTAGTTTTTCAGCTTCGACGGTATTATTGTAGTACATGTAGAGTCTAGCTAACAAACCTCGAGCAGCACCTTTAGTTGCGCGTGTTCGTTCCGAAGTAGCTTGTTGAGACTTCTCTACTAGAACAGAAATGCCAAATTCGAGATCAGGTACAATAATATCACTCATGATGATTGATGGATCCGTTCGCATAAGATCAAGTGGTGGATCTACTTCAGTTACCATTGGAACGGCTCCGAAAGATCGGATCAGCAATCCATAATAGTATGCTCTCAAGAATCTAGCTTCAGCAAGAATTTCATTTTGACGATCAGAATCCATATCAATATCAGGGACTTTGGTCAATACCAAATTTGCTCGCCTTACTGATTGATATAATGTTTTGTAGTATCGTTCTGCTGAGCCCTCTTGCGAAGTATGGGAAAAATTATCGTACACGTTAATTGCCGCGCCATCTCCAGGATTACTTCCTTTTGTTGCTTCATCAGACATCATATCGAGAAGCGGAAATCCACCTGTTGCTAGTTGCCAACTTCTGAGGCTGTTATAGCAAGCATTTAGAGCCAATTCTGCATCACTAGCACTTGACGGGAAATTTCCAGCTGTTAATGAACCTCTTGGTGGTTGATTAAGAAAATCATCACCACAAGATATCAGAACTGACATGCTTATGATCACTGCTATAAATAGTAATTTTTTCATTTGAAAGTTCTTTTGTGATTAGAGATTAAAGTTAAATCCAAAGCTGAATACGCGGGTTATCGGGTATGATCCAAGATCAATAACTCCTGAAGTTGCGTTTCCAGCTCCTATATCTGGAGAGTATCCCGTAAATCTTGTCAGAGTAAGCAGGTTAGTTCCTCGAATATAGAATCTGGCGTTATTGACTTTGAGTCGATTCAACAATCTTTGACTTAAATCATAACTCAAGGTTAAGTTTCGAAGTCTAATAAATGATCCGTCTTCGACAAAATAGCTTGATGGCGTAAAGTTAGTACCTCCAGGAGAAGCTATAAAATGCTCGTTTGTAGAGCCTTCACCAGTCCATCTGTCATTATACTTTTCTTCATAATTAAGAAGGGCGAAACGAATCGCTTGTTTACCATTGTAGATATCGTTACCAGTTTGACCTTGAATGTCAGCGGAAATAGACAAATTCTTGTAGGATGCACTTGCATTGAATCCGAAAATAAAACTCGGAATACTATTTCCGATTCTGGTTCGATCTTTTCCATCAATCTTACCATCACCGTTAATATCTGAGTATTTAAGATCTCCAACTCCTTGGCCAAAAAGCACTGGACTAGATTCCAACTCTGCTTGATTCTGAAAAACACCCTCAACTTGGTAACCATAGAAGTAACCGATTGGCTGCCCTACCGAAGATCTTGAAACTCTTTGTCCATTTCCTAAATCTCCTCCAACTAAGAGTGAATCAGCTCCTATTCCTTGTCCTAGGTCCAAGACTTTGTTGTTTACGGTTGATCCTAAAAAGCCGAGTTCGTAGGTAAAGTCCTTTGAAGCATCAGATCGATAAGTTAGATTCCAATCAAATCCTTGATTTTGAACATCCGCAGCATTATAGAAGATACTTTGGAATGAACCAATACCTGTATAACCGATTGGCTCAAGATTTACCAAAATGTCATTTGTTCGCTTGTAGTAATAATCAACTTCTGCGAGAATTCTATTTTCAAATAAACCAAATTCAACACCTATATCGGTCTGCTGAGTTTGCTCCCACTTAAGAAATGGGTTTCCACCTGACGAATACGAAGCTCCTGGATAAATCGCTCCGTTTCCATAATCTCCAAAAACAGCATTTTGTCCTGATGAAATAAGTGAATATTGCGCATTACCCGGAATCCTTTCGTTACCGATACTTCCATAACTAGCTCTTAATTTTACATTACTGAAAAGATTGTTTTCAGGGAAGAAAGACTCGTTACTTAAATTCCATCCGACAGCATAAGAAGTAAAGTTTCCATACCTGTTGTTAACACCAAATTTTGAAGAACCATCTCTTCTGAATGTTGCTGTGAAAAGATATCTGCCATCATAGCTATAATTAGCTCTACCTAAATAAGATAGAAGCGTATTTCTAGAAGAACCATTTGATGCTACTTCAAATTCGTCCTCACCTGCATTTATGTACCAAAATGAAGGATCTTCTCTTAATAGATTTCTAGTAGAACCATTTAGGAATTCGCTTTCTTGCGACTGAGCAGAATATCCAGCAATAACATCGACACTGTGTATTCCAAAAGTGTTGTTATAGCCTAAGATATTCTCCCAAATTAGTGTTTGTCTATTTCCATAACCTACATTTAGAGCATTCATCTCATTTTGTTGAAGTGGAGCAACAAAAAACACCGGTGTAAAGCTTTTCGATCTAGAAGTTCCGAAATCAAATTGAGCAGAAGTTTTAAATCTAAAATGCTCTAAGAAATCTACTTCAGCGTAGAGGTTTCCTAATCCTAGCAAGCTTTGCGTCTTGCTGTTTGTATATTCTATTGTAGCTAAAGGATTGCTTCCCTCAACCTCAGCGAAAGTTCCATCCTCGTTAAACGGACTATTAACCGGCCAGGCTCTTAAAGCAGTGTTTACTACTCCTGGCGCATTGTCCTTGTCTGTTAATGCTATTGAAAGATCCAATCCAAACCTGACATTTTTTGTAAGATCGTAGCCGGAGTTAATTTTTGCTGTTAAGCGATCAAGTCCAGATTTTGGTATAATACCACCTTGTCCAAAGTACCCTAAACCTAAATAATAACGAGCTTGATCTGTAGCACCACTTGCAGAAAGATTGGCGTTTGTAATAGGTGCAAAATCTTGGAAGATTAAGTCCTGCCAGTCTGTATCTGGCAATGCGTCTACATTATTAAATGTACCAGGATTGATTTCATTGATGTAGGTGGCAAATTCACGACCATTCATAACCCCAACTTGATTAGCAACGGACTCAAAGGATTGATCCAAAGAAACTGAAATACTGTTTTCTAATGAAGATCCTCGTTTGGTTGTTACAATAATCACACCTGCTGCTCCTCTTGATCCATAGATTGCCGTAGAGCTTGCGTCTTTCAGAACTTCCACAGATTCAATATCATTGGCATTCAATAAGTTCATCGCACCTACATCTGATACCACACCATCTATCACTACAATAGGATTGTTGTCATTTAATGTTGTAATTCCACGAAGACGGACAACTGGCGTGGCTCCCGGATCTCCGCTTGTAGTTAGTACTGATAAGCCAGATACCTTTCCTTGAAGCGCTTGCAGCGCATTGGAAGTCGGTACTTTTTGAAGTTCTTCAGACTTCACTGATGAAACGGAACCTGTCAAATCACTTTTCTTGACTTTACCATAACCTATAATAACAACCTCGTCCACCAGATTTACGTCGGATGTCATACTGAATGAATAATCCGTTTTTCCTAAGACAATCGGAAAAGTTTGCGTTTCATAACCAATGTATGAAAATCGCAACGAGTCATCCATTCCAGTATTCAAGGTGAATTTTCCGTCAAAATCAGTTAATGTACCGTTCCCAGAGGGAAGCGATAAAACTGTAACTCCGATAAGTGGCTCGTCGTTAACTGCAGCTCGAACAGTACCGTTGACTAAGTTTTGAGCAGACAAACTAAAGCCTAAAGAGGATAAAAGCAAGGCAAAAAGATAAGTAGCTTTTGTCTTCATATGTAAAACACTTTTTGTTTTTGAAATCAATTTTTCAATATTGAGACACTGGAAATATCGTCAGCGAAACTATCAGCGTACAGAATTAGCTGTGTGAAATATATTTAAGATCCTAGTCAAGTAGTCGATTATTCAGGCAGCCTCCACTTCACCATGCGCACAGGTGTTTGCTTTACAGCGTTAATGGCACCATTGGCTCTTCGCTTATTGAAGATCATAGCAATCGTCATAATTACTCCAGTACCGAGAATAATATACAATAGTATTCCTTGGCTAAAGTTTTCATTGATAACTTCCGCTGGGATTGCATTGAATAATAAGATCGTGATTAGACCTCTTGGAGCGATATACAGCTGCGGTAAGATGTCCTTTCCGATCGATGTACGTAACATAATGTAGCGGATGACATAAATTATTAGTAGGCAGAGCGCTGATATTCCTAAAACATTCCAACTAGCAAGCGAGTCAAAAGTAATTGTGATACCGAAGATTACAAAAAAGAAGGTGCGAACAACAAACGCAGTTTCCATTGTAATGACATGCAGTCCTTCATAGACTTCATGTGCAGCTTCTCGATCCAGCCATTTATTTAATCGGCCAGCAAAGAATATGTCCATATTGGAAATCACTAATCCAAAAATTAGAATCGAGAGTAACGAAGAAAGATGAGCTTGTTTTTCAACTGAATATATCAGTAATAGAACTGAGATCAGCAAGAACAACTTTACTTGTGATTTGATCTTTTGAAACACAATTACGAGTAAATAACTAGTAACAACAGCTATAAAAATTGTTAGAAGAGTCGTCAAAGCAAAGTTTCCTATACCTCCACCACCATGGCTTGAATCACCTTCTAAATGGACTTGTGCTGTCAAAAAATAGAATAGCATGATACCTAGGATATCTGAAAAAGTCGATTCGTAGATGTGGAATTCCTTTTTGTCTTTTCTGAGATCAAGAACGCTAGGTATGATGATAGCACTTGATAGAATCGACAAAGGCGTAGCATATATCCATGCTTGAATGTTAGTCATCCCATCTATGAAATATTCTAAAATTAATTTTGTTACGTAGGTTGATAATAGCAGCCCTATCAATGCAATAGCCAAAGCTCGGACGATTGGGAATACTTTCTCACGATCAAGCTTTAATTCCAAAGCTGCTTCTAATACGATCATGATCAGCCCAACAATACCGAGAATTTCAAGGATTCCGTCAAACTTAAAGGATGCCAAATCAGCATATTGCAAGCCAAAATTAACAAGTACACCTAGGACTATTAGGAGCAGTACTGATGGAATACTCGTTCTTTTGGATATCTCACCAAAGAAATACGAGATAATCAAGATTATTGAGCCTACGATGATTAAACTATAAGGTGAAATTTGGTCCATTACTGTGCATTTTCTTTTTGAATAATATCAAATCCTGCTTTACCCAACTGGTTGAATAGGCTTGTTTTAAATCGGTCATTTGCCAAAGTGACGTTAACATCATAGCCGTATTCAGTATGGTTGATCTCAATACTTGATCCCATTTCCAAAAAGTGAAAATTAAATATTGTTTCCTCGAGATCCTGTACTGTCAAGTTCCCCGCTTTATCGTGTTGTTTACAAAGGAAGCTGATATATCTTGTTTGATCACTCTTGTATTTTTCTATAACTTCAGTTCCTACGATTTGGAAAGGGATAAAGAGGTTGTTATTAGCTGAAAGTAGCTTTAAACCGGCTAGATTGATATCCGCTACTTTACCTGTATGCTTGCCAATTGTAACTAAATCACCTGTTTCAATCTCTGAGTTATTCGTTACTATAATACCTTTGATATAAGCTGTCAAAACAGGGTAGAAAAGAAGTAGTGCTAAAACCACGATCATTCCGTGAATTGTTGGATTTACCATAACGAATGCAACAATCAGAAGGACTAGCGCAATCGAGTTTACCAAACTGAGATTATGTACTCTAAGGAGTCTCTGGACTAAGTCTCTGTTTCTTTTTAAAAGAAAATAAACTGCAGCAATGACTAAGGCAATCATTAAAAACTGAAACCAACTTAAGTATGCTTCGAAAAGTGATTCCATCTTATTGGTTTTTTATTTTGCTCAAGCTCTGCTCAACGTCAAAAATAATGAAAGGGTTGATTTGCAAATATCCATGCTTTTTACGAATCAAAATCTTGTAACCTAGTAGCTTTCTGATTTCTTCAGTGATAAAATTATTGTCAGAAGCTGTTAGATCGGTTCGCAAGTAAGATTCTTTAATGCGTCTATGAGCTAAAATTATTCTCAACACCATCTGATGCTGATTTACAATTTCACTAAAGCTTAAGGGTATGTTTCTATGTATTTCTTGACCTTCCAAGTATCTTTCCCAATCAAGTAGACTAGCGCCGATATTATTTCGGTTAAGTCTTGAAATAGAAACTGCTTTTTGGTACAGTGTTGCATTTTCATCTGACTTGAAATCCTTGAGAGAGGCATTATGTCTTATCACAACTGCATTTGCGATTTGCGTCGATGACATTTTATCTAAAATGATAGTTTCAGAGAATCTCGACTTGAAATTAAACATTCGTTCAATTTGGTAGAGCGCATGATGATTGGTAGAGATCAGGAAGAATAATCTCTTATTGTATTTTGCAATAGCATCAATCAAATCTCGAATACTATCGTAAAAACCACCTTCTGTATATTGCCATAATTCGATGTCATCTATACATATGATACAGGGCTGAGCAATACTTTGTTTAGCTAAAAAACTCAGTGTTTCTCCGAGAGAGTCAGTTATTTGATGCTTTCTTCCATTAAATTCAATTTCCCTACCCTTTTTAATTGAGACGAATCTTCGTTCAGGGTATTGTTGAGTCAGAAATTCAATGAAGCTCGTTTTTCCCGCGCCATATTTTCCAGCTAGTAAGACTGAACCTTGATAACCTTCTCTCCACCTTTCATACGCCTTGTCAAATAGTTGCAGAGGCTTTGGTCTTTCTATAAAAAAAGATCTACCGATGTAGCCTTTCTTTAAGAATAAGCTATTTGCGTCGCGATCATTTTCGTCAATTAGTCTAGTATCAACATAATGAAAGGGATCTTCTGTGAGATTATAGAGATAAGGGATTCTTTGCCTTTTTATTAGATCATTTAACTTGGTTTTCCAATCTTCCCAGAATGAAGTCTCGTACCATAATTTTTGTCCAGTTAACTTGGTCATGCTAATAAAGCTAATTGGAGGTAAAAAAGACCTCTTAGCATCGTACAAAACATCGACATCAAGTTGCTTCTGTGCTCTTATATTTATTTCTGCGATGATTTCATCCAAATCTGCGAGGTATGAATTGACATCCAAATGTATCTTTTCAATTGCTTCATTGAATTTTTCCGTGTTAAATTGGTGTTTGACCTTATCAGTAAGACTTAAGTTCTCTATTTTATTTCGAGTGTTGAATAGTGCGATATTACTGCTATCGTAGAGAATACTTATGTCTGAATCAGCATCGAGAATTTTTGGAACTATCTCTGAATCAATCCAAACTTCTAGATCTTTATCAAAATTGATCTCTTTGTAAATCATTTCTCCACCTAGTGAGAAAACCGGAATCCTTAGCTCTCCAAATTTAGACTGAAAAGACTTAAGATTAAATTCATTTACTTTTTGCGAATCAATCTGTTCACTTATTCTTTGAATCGATTTTGCAAGTTGCAGCAGATCGCTTTTTTCACATTCTTTTGGTAGAGAATTTATTGCTATTTGAGCATCGTTTAGGAGACTAGAAAGTTGTCGTAGTTTCACTATTCTAGCATTTGTATAGTCTATTAGATGCTCTCGAAAATCCGTCAAAGCAGGTACAAGTTGCTCAATATTTTTGTTGGAACTGAAGACGATTTCAACTTGCTTAGCGAGTTGTTCCAACTGGGAAATCACCTCTTTATTAGGTCTCAGTTGTTGTTTCCATTGGATTTCTGAGTCAACGTTACCTTCTAGAATCTCATGTAAAAGATTGCTTGTTGACGTTGCAGCCTGCGTTAAAACTTCCTTAATATCTTCTGCTATGGAAAATCGTTGTTCATTGCTTTCGCTATCTAATCGAAACTTCCCAAGTTTGGAAACATGCTGTCTTGCTAACTTGAGAAATGCATCACGTATCAGAATTGAAAGGTCAAGAGCTTCAATAGACCATAAAAACTGAATTTGACCAGTTTGTTTATCGCTATTTGTTTCACTATCTGGCATTAAATCGATATCTGATAGTTGAAGGAGTTCTTCAAAGGAATGCAGTAGATCTATAGACTTACTTTCGAGCTTACTTGTCGTTGTATCCCTGGAGTTGAAAAGCTCAGTCCAATCATTGATTTCCTCTATACAAGAATATGCATTTGCTTGCCAATCCATTGAACGCTAGTTTATAAATCGATGTTATATTACAAAATTACATAAATATCAAGTACCACTAGAAATCTAAGTTTGTAATTGAGGTTTTATTCAATCTTGAGAGTTTTAGTCGTCAATGTCATCGATATCTTATACATCACTTAGATCGATTTCATTTTCATACTTCTCTTCGAGTTCTCCTTTGACATCATCCTTCAAATGACCATCATCATCGTAGGCATCATCTTCTAGAATAATATTCACAGCCTCTGAACGAGTCATTCGAATCAAATAGTATCTGTCTTCTGTCTCGAATGGAAGTGCACTTACAAACTTGTTATCCTTATTCTTGAAAGTAATCAGATACTTATCAAATCCATACGGGAAAGACAATCTTAATTGCTCGTGAATTTCGATTGTTAAGTTTTCATAGTCTTTTACTATTTTTGGTTTTGAGACAATGTTCATGACAATATTATTTTGTGTTTGGGCCTATATGGTGTGTCAAAAATAAAGGTGTTTCAGCAATAAGCAAATTCTATTCATATTAATTTATATTTTAATATCAATAGGGGAAGGTTGGACAATTTTGGGAATACATTGTAACTACTGAAAAGAAAGCTTTACGTACCTTGCGAAGGCAGGTCTAATTGACAAAAAAGCTTTGCTTCTTGCTGTGGATAAAATTGAGATAGTCAAACTTAGCTATTAAATATTCTTACTAGAAATTCAAGAAAAATTCACCCCGATAAATGATGTTTATGGAAGCTTGTAAATCTTCAGTGGACCGTTGTTTTCTATGGCGACTAGAAGTGTATCATCTTTGCGATTCAATAGGCTAATGTGACGGAAATTACCGTTCAGGTCTAGTCCACTTACCCACGAAGGGATGGCATCGAAGCTTTTCCCCCCATTATTAATCAAAACAAGACCTCTTCCCGCATCCTGTCTTGGAGTCTCATATTCTGTATCATAATAGTTCCCTGCAATAATGATGTCCATGAATCCATCTTTATTGTAGTCGTAAATTACAGAAGAATTTAGTGGTGCAATCTGAGATAGCGCAGGAAGCTTTTCATAACTAAGCGACCCACCATTGTTGCGTAAGATATATGATCCAAAAGAGGTAGCTTGATATTTCTGAGCTTCGTCAACTGACTTTTCACCTAGAATGTCTTCTATATTGGCGTTTGCGAAGTCAGTGTAGCTTTCAAATTTTCTAGCAATAAAAGGCATTTGCTCTGACGAACATTCTCGCCCCCTAGCAGGAACTATTTCGCCTTTATATTCTTTCGCTAGTACTACATCCAAAGAGCCATTTTTATCGAAATCATTTGCATACAGATAGAGTGGTTTTTTCTTACTAACTCCATGCTTAATATTTTCACCCATATTTCCGATGATATAGTCATCGTCTCCGTCATTATCTATGTCTACAGCCTCTATGGAGGCCCACCAACCGTACTTCTCTTCCGCAATATAGGAATCTGTTTCATCTACAAACTTTCCATCTACACTCTGAATAAAGACTGCGGGTTTTCCCCATTCAGAGACAACAATCAGATCAAGCTTCTCGTCCTGATTGAGATCCGAAAAAACGGCATCACGCGCTAGTCTTACATTTGTAAGTTCTGGTATAATTGTGCTTGTAACGTCCTTATATACATTATTTTCATACTTGAGTAGTAATGTCGGGTCACTTAATGGATATTTCCCAGGAGTTGCAGCACCACAAACTAGTATTTCTTCTATTCCGTCTCCGTCTATATCGCTCGTTACAAGCTTCCCAGACGAATAGTTCACATCTGGAGCAACACCTTTAACTTTTGCGTAACCAGTGGAAGTGAGTGCATAAAATCGATCTTGTAGCAAGGCGTTCTGTCCTGCCAAATCACCACCACCACCGCTAGCGATGAAGAGTTCTTTAAAACCATCCTTGTTTGGGTCAACAAATGCAGCATCAAGATCTTCAGTTAGTTGATCTAGATTAAAATAAGTATTATCCATCATCGCAAATTTTCCCTCCGAATTTTGCATATAAAATGAAGCAACTTGTCCTGTAGCTCCACCACAGAAAATATCATCAAGACCATCTTGATTGACATCACCTACTTGTAATGCTGGTCCCAAAGTAGATTGACGTTGTGGTAAAAGTACTTCAAGAGCAAAATCTTCGTAAGGATTTTCATCATGTTTGTAGCTAAGACCTAATTCCTTAGGATTTATTTCTTCCACTTGTGCAAACGCAGGCCTTTCAATTTCTATGCTACCTTTCTGTCCAGATTTATACACAACTTCTATTTCTTGATTTGTTTTCACATCATTGAGAATCTGAAGCGTATTATCTGGCCAAAGGATTTCAATTTTGTCAATTTTTTGGGCTTGACCCACACCAAAGAAGATACGGGGATCCATTGAAGATAAGTAACCTCTGGCGTAGTAGCTTTCACCTATTTGAATCTCATCTCCGTAACTAATCTTCAACTTTGCCTGATAGTTCATTGCAGAATTCGTAGGATGTTCAAGTTTAACTGTAAGGTAATTTCCCAGACCATTTTCTCGACTGTTGTTCTTTACAATATGGGTTGGTTTATCGATGTTATTTACGATCAACTCAAGGTCACCATCATTGTCGAGATCTGCGTAGGATGTTCCATAACTGTAGCTCCCAATGTCGGGATAATTGAAATCTGCAGGATTTTCGTCAAACTTGAGGTTGCCTCTATTGATATAAAGCAAATTTCTCAACTCGACACTTGGCATACGAGCATATGCCTCTTCACGAAGTTCGATAGGAACTGTTCCATTGTTCTTTTTTCTTATCTCATCCATGTATAGTTTGAAGTCGTTGTCTCGAGCATATTTCTTGTAACCATTACTTACGAAGTAGTCCTTTTTTCCGTCAAGATTCATGTCCACAAGTAATGCAGCCCATGACCAATCTGTTTTTTGCAAACCCGTATATCCTGCAATATTGGAGAAAGATCCATTTCCATTGTTTAATTGCATAGAATTAAACATATATTGATATTGATAATCTAATTTTCTCGTGTAGTAATTGAAAGCCTCACTGTTCATTGATGCCATGAGTGTTTTGCCCCTGAAATGATCTGCAGTTGCCATGTCGACTACGGCAATGTCCTGAAAGCCATCATTGTTAATATCACCCACGTCACATCCCATACTAAAGAACGAGATACTGTTTGTGTATTTCTTTATTTCATCTTTGAAGGTACCATCTTTTTGGTTGATATAAATCTTGTCAGGTACAGAGTAGTCATTTGCTACGTAAATGTCCGGATAATTATCATTATTAAAGTCGGAAACTGCAACACCTAAACCAAATGAATGATCGAGTAATCCTGCTTTTTCTGTAATGTCAGTAAAAGTATTGTCACCATTATTGCGGTAGAACTTGCCTGAGTTTTCTCTCAATGTATTCTTATCCTTTAAATCTTCAAATATTTTAGCAAAAATGACTAGAACATACTTGGATTCATTTAGCAAGTATACATCGAGGTCGCCATCTTTATCATAATCGATAAATACTGCTTGAGTACCAATGTTACCATCAGCTAAGCCCATTTTTGCAGCTGATTCCTCAAAGACGAAATTTCCCTTGTTGATGTAGAAGAGGTTTTTTCGCATATTGGGATCAGTTGTAGGTCCACATTGAGAAACATAGATATCTGGAAGATTATCATTATTGATATCAACGATTGAAACTCCACTCGCCCATATCTTTCCTTTGTTGACATTTGCAGTATTAGTGCGATCTTCAAATTTCATGTTTCCAAGATTCTTGTAGATCTTGTTTTTTACTTCATTCCCAGTAAAAAATAGGTCTACAAGTCCATCATTATCGAAGTCTGCGGCTGCGGTTCCAGACCCATTGTAATAATGTGGAAATGACAAAACATTTCGATCACCTTCTGGATCGTCATCTAGCAGGTTGTTGAAATCCACGTTCGTTATTGAGGAATCTAGGAGCTCTAAGTTTGGTAGATTTAATTGCTCACTAGTTTCTGAGCAGCTTGCTAATACTATCGCTGCTATCAGGAAAAAGAAAAATAATTTGAAATTGTTGCAAGTGATCATGTTAGCTTGTTTAAAATCAGAATGCAAATATATGATATGCCCCACTAACTTCTTGGATTATGATGAGTTTAGCAAATGTTTTTCAGTTAAGCAACTAGTGAAAAGTTGTGCCAAGATAGTGCCGAGGATTACATTTTGGGGATTTACATACTTGTTTTGTACAATTCTAATTACTTCACATTACATTTACATACTTTTAACTTTGAGTTCAAACGAACTTGACAAGTCAAATGATCTATAACTAATCCACACTGATGCCTTTTTTATACTCAATTTTGGAATAAGTTTATCAAATTAAAAAGCAGCTTATGCGTTTATTTCTCATAGTAGTTTTGTTTACTATTTCTTTCTACGCTCTTAATGCGCAGGTAGTCATTAATGAATTTTCTGCTTCCAATCTAAAATCATATCCAGACGATTACGCAAAATATGAAGATTGGGTCGAGCTTTATAATATGGGAAATGAGTCGGTTGATCTTGAGGGGTGGTTTCTTACTGATAAGGAATCAAAACCCTATAAATGGTCCTTTCCAGAAGGTATAATTATCAGCCCCAAAGGCTACATTGTAGTATGGTGCTCAGGAAGAGATTCTGTTTCAAGTTCGGGAATCCATACTAATTTCAAATTAACGCAAACGCAAGGGACCGACATTGTGATGTTATCAAATTCTAATGGAGCCCTTCAAGATAAGGCGGATCTAAAGCTCGTGCTAACAGCACAGTCTGTAGCTAGAGCCCAAAATGGTGAAACGCCGTGGCTAATATGTACTGAACCTACTTTAGGAAGTAGTAATAATAGTTCTGAAAAGTACGAAGGTCTTGCACCTACACCGGTAATTCAATTGGATGCGGGTTTTTACGAAGGAAGCCAGAAAACTAAAATAGACTTTGATGAGAATTTCTATAAAGTGAGATATACAACAAATGGCAATGAACCCGACGAAAATTCAAGTTTGTATATTGCCAATACGGACATCTTAATTCAGTCGACCACTTCTCTGAAGGCAAAAGCGTTTCCAATTGATAACAATAATCTACTACCTAGTAAGATTGATTTCAAGACTTTTTTTATCGATGAGTCTTTTACGGTTCCTGTTTTTTCAGTCGCTGCAGATAAAATTCAAGATTTAGCCAACGGACAAGGCGAGCTTCGTCCGATTGGAACTTTAGAGTATTTTAATGAAGACGGTGAAAGAACTGCGGTTTCGTATGGTGAACTAAACAGACATGGTCAAGATTCATGGATATTGCCTCATAGAAGTCTAGATTGGATTTCAAGAGATGAAATGGGATATAATAAAGCAGTTTTTGAGGAATTGTTTACTTATTCAGATCGTGATGAGTACCAGAGATTTATGTTTAGAGCCTCCGGAGATGATAATTATCCAGCCAATGGAGATCTTAACCATGAAGGCAGCTGTCACATACGAGATGAATTTGTACATACTTTGGCTCAGAAGGGTGGTATGAAGCTCGATGTGAGAGTGGTTGAACGCGTGGTTGTATTTTTGAACGGCGAATATTGGGGACTGTATGGGCTTCGAGAAAGACCAGCAGACCATGATTATACAGTAGAGTATTACGATCAGGATAAGAATAACCTTCATTACTTAGCCACTTGGGGAAACACATGGGCTGAATATGGAGGTGCTGAGGCATTTGCAGATTGGACTGATTTTCGAGATTTTGTATTGAATAGTGATATGTCTATTGAGGAGAATTATGAGATTGTTAAATCAAGATTCCAAGTTAAAAGTTTGTGCGATTATATGATCATTAATCTGAATACGGTTGCATCTGATTGGTTGAACTATAATACAGGTTGGTGGCGAGGCATCGATCCAAAGGGTGATCACAAAAAATGGGGATATATACTTTGGGATAATGATGCTACGTTTGATTACTACATTAATTACTCTGGTGTACCAAATACGGATCCAGACGCTCAACCTTGCGATATTGATGAGATAAGTGAGTATATGGATGATTTCTTCAATAATCAGGACGTGGGGAAGCATGAGAAAATATTTCTTAAGCTTCAAGAAGAAAATGATGAGTTTCGACAATTGTACTATTCTCGTCAAGCTGATCTGCTGAATACAGTATTTTCTTGCGACAATATGATTGCGACATTCGATAGTATGATCGCAACAATTGAACCTGAAATGCCTAGACAAATTGCAAGATGGGGTGGGTCTATGGAAGGATGGCAAGAAAACGTAGATAAAATGCGTGGTTTCATCACAGATAGATGCACACTTATTGATGACGGGATGGTTGATTGCTTTAATTTGACTGGTCCTTACGAAATGATATTGAGAACTGAGCCAGAAAATGTTGGTAGAATAGATTTTAATACCTTGAAATTAACTGATTTTGATTATACTGGTGAATACTTCGGTGAGATGCCTAATTTGATCGAAGCTAAATCAACGGATCCCAACTTTGTTTTTGATCATTGGGACAGTGCAAATGATCAATTGATAACTCCTGATTCCACAATGAACGAAGCAAAGTACTGGATGAAAGGACCAGATACATTGATTGCAGTATTCAAATCTTTGAGTTATGTCTACGAAAGTGATTTTGGGTTTAGTGCCAAATTGTTCCCTACATTAGTTAATAATGCCTTTTTTGTTGAGCTCAAAAGTGATGTTGCTATGGACTTTGGTGTATCATTGATCAATCTGCAAGGCTCCATTATGCAAAGTTTTGAACCGATTTATGTTCAGGCAGATGAAAATATTCGACAGCAGTTTATACTGAATTCGCAAATAATTCCAGGAATGTATATTATTCAAATTGCAAATCAACAATCTGCGGCTCATTTTAAAGTTATAGTCAGATAATCAAAATTAACATATGAAGTATCTAATTCCCTTTTCTCTTTGCATATTAATGCTCTTTTCTTGTGAAATATCTGAGGGTAAAGGCGGAAGAGCAGCAATTCAAGGTAAGATTCTAGTCAAAGATATCAATCAAGATGGTGAAGTTCAGGATATTTACTATGCTGGTGAATATTCAGTCTACATAATTTATGGAGACAACATTGTTTTTGACGATGATGTAGAAACGCATTTTGATGGAACCTTTATTTTCAACTATTTATATCCTGGGAAGTACACCGTTTTTGCTTACAGCAAATGTAACACTTGTCCTGGTGAGCAGGATGTAGTGACAAGAGAGGTTATCATCGAGGAAAAAGACGAGCTCGTAGAATTGGAAGATCTAGTAGTAAATGACTAAAAATATGCTTACGAGAGCTTTCGTTAAACTCCCTTTCAAAACCTACCTATTAGGTACTGATCTGCAGAAATTAAATTTCAATAGTTTCAATAGAATGCTAAATCCAATACTAAATTGGAATCTCCCTGTATTGGGACTTTCGTTATTTCTGATTTTCTTGTCATTGGTATTGAATGCTCAAAATCCACATTATAATGTAGAAAATGATTTTGGACTTTGGTCCAAAATTGAATTGGATCAAAAACATAATAAAGATTGGAAGTCATCGTATTCTTTTGCTTATCGAAGAAGGAATAACTTAAATTCATTCAGAAATCTATTCTTTGAGTATGCGGTAAATCGAGATTTAAAAAACAAGTTTGATACAGGTTCGCAATTCCGATTCACATTGGATGACAATCAAGAGTATACGTTTAGATTCGCTCCCTACCTAGTAAAAGCATACAGACTAAAACCAATTACATTTAAGTACAGATTTAAAAATGATCTAGATATTCCATTTGAACAGTCTAACGGATTTGATTTCAGATCACGAGTTAGAAATCGTATAGAAGCGGAATATGAACGGAAAAAGATCCCTGTTTCTCTCGATTTTTCAGTTGAGTGGTTTCATCGTTATAATGTAAGTGCAATATGGTTCTCAAATATTCGAATTTCAACAGGCATACAGTACGAGTTGTCAAAAGATGCCAAAATAGGGATTGGTTACTTCGTGCAGCAGGAGCAAAATGAAGCTAAACCAGTTAGAGATCACGTTGTTTCAGTTGATGTTTCTTACGAACTTTAGATAAAAACCATATGCGTAGTGATTCACACGATTTTCATGCTATTATTCAGGTCGTAAATGACGCTTTGCAAAGCTATTTATCTGAGTCGAAAATAGGTGAAATTAAGATTGGAAATCAGGTTCCAGCATCGAATTTAGCAGATAAGTTGCAAGTCAAGAAGTGGATCTCAGAAGGGGGATTAAATAGTCAAAATGTACGTGAGTTTTTAGATCCTTATCTTAAGCATAGTCAGAGGATGCATCATCCTCACTATATCGGTCATCAAGTTTCTGTGCCTCATCTTGCAAGCGGTGTTTCAGACTTTATCCACGGAGCCATTAATAACCCCATGGCGATTTATGAGATGGGGCCATCTGCTGCTGTTATTGAAAAGGCCATGGTTAATTGGTTGCTTTCTAAGGTTGGTTGGTTACCTCACGGTGATATTACAGAATTCAGTGATATTGAAGGAAACGGCACGGGTGTCTTTACGCACGGGGGATCAATGGCTAATTTAACTGCTTTACTAGCAGCACGAGCGAAAGTAAGTCCTGAAGCATGGAATGAAGGCAATGATCCTGATGTGATTGTCATCGGTTCCGATGTTGCACATTATTCTGTTGAACGTGCTATATCTATCATGGGAATGGGAAAGAACAACCTATGGAAAGTGGCTGTTGATAAGGATGAACGAATGATACCTGATGAATTAGAACGAGAGATTGCTGCCGCGAGATCTGCCGGAAAAAAAATCATGTGTGTGGTAGCAAATGCTTGTGCAACCTCTACTGGACTATATGATCCTATCGAGCAAATAGCGCTGATTTGTCAAAGGCATGATGTGTGGTTTCATGTAGATGGAGCTCACGGTGCATCTGCCTTACTGTGCCCATCTGAAAAGCACTTTATGAAAGGTGCTGAGTTGGCAAATTCAATGATTTGGGATACGCACAAAATGCTTCGTACGACGACGCTAGCAGCGGCAGTGTTATTTAAAGATCCGAACGACATGCTTGGAGCTTTCCAGCAGAAAGGCAGTTATCTGTTTCATGATAAGGAAAACTTGGGCTTTGATTTAATGCCTTATACGATAGAGTGCACAAAAGCACCACTTGCTACCAAATTATTTTGGGTACTAGCTGCTGAAGGAGAAAAAGGGCTTTCTGATTTTGTGCAAGGTCGATACGAAGTTACTAGAGAGATGCATGATTGGTTCGTTGATCAAGAAGATTTTGAATGCCCATATTATCCTGAAGCCAATATTCTTTGTTTTCGCTATTCAAAATTGGATCAGTCAAATGCTTACCAATTAAACATTAGAAATAACCTAGTTACAAAGGGGAATTTTTATATAACTTCAACGGAGATCGCAAACGTTCGATATCTCCGAATGACTGTCATAAATCCTGACACTGATGTGAATCATATCAAGGCACTTGCACAAGAGATAAGGGCAATCGCAACGGGATTAGTACACTAAGGCTCCTTGCCTTCAATTGGTAAGAGCTTTCTCAATAATACTTTCCAGCGTAGGTAGTTCGTCTGAAATCTGTCGTGCTAATTCCAATTGATTTCTAGCTCTATTTAGATTCTGTTGCTCATATGAAATTGAGAAGTAAACATCTTCGTTGAGATAATCTGTTAAGAATCTAACCCCCATTATGTATGGTAGAAGTATGCAGGAATTTGCTAGGTTATTGCGCTCAACGTCAGTCAATAGATGCTTTGTGGCACTGATAAATCCATCAGAAAAGGCAGATACTAAATTCCATTGCAAGCTCTCGTTGATACGTCTAATTTCGTCTTCGGCACTTTCGCTGATGATACTTCTGATAGCATCTCCGAAATCAAATAGCAGAGACGAAGGCATCACAGTGTCTAAATCAACAACACAATAGCTCTGCTGAGACATGTTGTACATAATATTGCTAGCTTTTGTATCGTTGTGACAGATCCTTATTGGCAACAAGTTTTCGTCTAATAGTTGTTGAATATCTATGCATTTATCACCTAATAAAGAAATAATTTCAAAAAGATCTTCAGCTGCTTCTAATCGTTTAGAACTTGCTAGTTTTTGACTTTTTTGCAGATTATGATGTCTAGTATTTATGTTATGAAAGTCAGGGAGTGTTGTCTTATAGTCGTCCGCATTTTCATTTGCAAGCGCCGCAATGAATCTACCAAATGTGCTACCAACTTTCCTTACGATATGAGAACTAGCATGTTGTGAGATAGATCGATAACCTTCCAAGAAGTTAAATATACGATAACATGTGCCTTGTGAAGTAGTGAAATATGATGATCCGTTTTTTGTTGGAACTATGGTCAAACTATCAAAACTAGAATCATTAATTGATGTAATTACAGAGCATGCCTTTTTGATGTTAGACATTACAGCATCAGTATGTTTAAAAATCGCTGTATTGATTTTTTGAAGAAAATAAGATTCACTCCGTTTACTTTTAGAAGTATCAAATGTGATTCTTAGTCGATAGCTATCATTTATATGGCCAGATTCAATCTTTTCGATTGTGCATTGTTTAACATCCCAATCGTAAGCTTTGGCAATTTCCTCTAGGTCGTTTTTTGAATTCAAACTAGAAGTCATTTGACACGGCGAAACCTGGCTTTGAGGTCATCCACTTACCGGATGTAAAATCTGGAATATGCTGCAAGGATCCACCTTCTGAAATCGATTGTTCTGACAAAGGTGTAATCACTTTCATTGCAACTGCGTCATAAACATCAATTGTTGCTGGAGTGCCTCGCATAACGTCCGCGACAAATTGCCGATCCAAAAAGTAATCCATACCACCGTGTCCGCCTCCAATTGCAGTTTCAGCATACTTTTTCCAAAGAGGATGGTCGTATTTTTCTAACCATTCCTTCGCTTCTTCCCACCGGTGACCATCCATTTTCCCTTCCACATAGATCCGTTGATCATAGTAATCAAATTCTATCAGGCCTTCAGTTCCTTGAGTACGAAATCCCAGTGAATACGGACGTGGACTATTAGTGTCATGCGTAAGCATAATAGTTTCAGCTTTGGCGGTATTTATCTGAGTTGTTACTATATCGCCCAATGACCAGTTAATTTTAGAATAGGGATGATCTGTACCTCCATCGGGATGTTTTTGGACGTAAGTCCCTAAAGAACGAGCTTTCGTGCTAAACGAACTCAGTGAAGTCATGCGATTACCTCGATTAATATCTAATTGATGCATAATTGGACCAAGCCCGTGAGTAGGGTAGAGTTCTGCATTTCTATCGATACTATGCTGCGTTCTCCAACGCGCTTCATCTATGCCATCTTCGCCAAAAGCTAAACCTCCTTGACCATCGTCAAATTTCACATGTCGCAGATCATGTTGATAGCCGCCCCTACAATGTAAAAGCTCACCAAATAGCCCTGCTCTAGTCATTCCTAATACTGCCATGACATCTCTGCGGTAACAAACATTCTCAAGAAAAAATAAATGCGTTCCAGTTCGTTCGTGTGTCTCTACCCAATTCCAACATTCTTCAACACTGAAAGCACCTGAAACCTCAACTGCCGTATATACGCCAGCTTCCATTGAAGCAAGAGCTATCGGCGAGTGCCACCTCCAGTTTGTTGAAATAATAACACCATCAAGATCTTCTTTCTCAAGCATTTCGCGATAGCTTTCAGTGCTTGCCGTATATACTGCCGGATGTGTTTTTTCGTACTTATCAAATAACTTCTTTGACTTGTCAATAGCACCTGCTGCAATATCACAAATTGCAGTGCATTGTACATCTTCATTTCTAAGTAGATTATTTAAGTGATTACGCCCCCTCAGGCCAACCCCGATAAAACCAATTCGTACTTGCTTGGTGTTGAAGACCGGTGATCTACCTTTTAGAAAACTAGGTGCGAAACTTAGTGCCAACCCAGCTTTTGACGTATCACTAATAAACTTCCTTCGTGAATGTGTTCTTTTTTTCATGCATCGAAAATACATGTTTTCCCATAGTTGCTCGAGTTTTTCCAAAAAAATAACACCTTCGGCAGCTCATTTTCCTCGATCATATAGTACCTTTGCGTGTAATTTAAAAAGAAGCTCTTCTAAAGTAAATTACATATGGCCATTATCACTACTGAGATTTCTAGAACATTTAGTGAATACCTACTAATTCCAAGGTTAACAACAAAAAACTGTACACCTGCTTCAGTATCTCTCACAACCCCACTTACGAAGTTTAAAAAGGGTCAAACTCCAAAAATTGAATTGAATGTGCCGATGGTTTCGGCAATCATGCAATCAGTATCTGATGATGGAATGGCTATTGCTTTATCAAGAAATGGTGGTCTATCCTTTGTTTTTGGATCTCAAACAATAGAATCTCAAACGGAGATGATTCGTCGGGTCAAAAAGTATAAAGCTGGATTCGTAATAAGTGATGCAAATTTGACAAAGGATCACACATTGGCGGATGTAATGGCACTGAAGGCAAAAACTGGTTATTCAACAATAGGGGTGACCGAAGATGGAACTTCTCATGGTCGAATGTTAGGGATCATATCAGGTAGGGATTATAGGCCATCCAAAGACTCGCCTACCAAGAAAGTACATGAGTTCATGACACCTTTTGATAAAATTATCACAGGCCGTTTTGGAATTACATTACCAGAGGCAAATGACATAATCTGGGAAAATAAATTAAATGTACTTCCTATTATCGATGATGAAAATAAGCTCAAGTATTTTGTTTTTCGAAAGGACTATGATAGTCACAAGGAACATCCACTTGAATTATCCAATGAAAATAAACACCTATTAGTTGGTGCGGGTATCAATACTAGAGATTATCGCGAAAGAGTTCCTGCTCTCATCGAGGCAGGTGTTGACGTTCTTTGCATAGATTCCTCTGACGGTTATTCGATATGGCAAAAAGAGACACTCGAGTTTGTAAAAACCAATTATGCTCATATTCCCATAGGTGCCGGGAATGTAGTAGACACGGAAGGCTTTCAATACCTTGTAGATGCTGGTGCTGATTTCATCAAAGTGGGTATCGGTGGGGGATCGATATGTATCACTCGGGAACAGAAAGGAATTGGCAGGGGGCAGGCAACATCGATGATTGAGGTTGCAGAGGCTAGAGACACCCATTTTGAAAAAACAGGAGAATATATCCCTTTATGCTCAGATGGTGGAATTGCACAGGATTATCATATGGTATTGGCATTGGCGATGGGAGCAGATTTCCTTATGATGGGAAGATACTTTGCTCGCTTTGATGAGAGTCCTACTCGGAAGATGATGGTCAATGGTAACTACATGAAAGAATACTGGGGAGAAGGCTCAAGTCGAGCAAGAAATTGGGAACGCTATGATATGGGAGCTGATAATTCAGGATTGAAGTTTGAGGAAGGTGTTGATAGTTTTGTTCCTTATGCAGGCAAGCTGAAAGATAATTTGGCTCTTACAATTGGTAAGATCAAATCAACTATGTGTAGCTGCGGTGTCACAACGATTCCAGATCTCATGGCGAATGCTAAGATTACATTGGTATCCGCAACAAGTATTGTTGAAGGAGGAGCTCACGATGTTATTGTTCGAGATACCAATATCAAGTAAGTAAAGTCGTTTTTTTTAGGCGTGTCCCTTTCAGGGTCCGGCTTTTCGCAGTTACATCCACGAATATGCCTCTGAATTTTTACATTAAGGTACATTTTCATATCCAAAAGGTGGCGAGTGGTTGAATTCTGTAGGCATATTCGGGACCGTCGCAAGCTCCGGCTGCTACAATCATTCACGCTGGGAGTTGCGATTAATGATATCAATTGCGAAATTGATCAGCTTTTTATTCCACGTGTATGACCAAGCCTTTTAGATAATGACCTTCTTGATGATAGATGTTCACCGTATGATCAGGCGCTTGATTTAGATGATGGAGAATTCTGATATTTCTTCCGCTTTCGATTGCAGCGGCTCTTATGGTATTCTCAAATAGCTTGCGATCGACGACTTGACTGCAAGAAAATGTAAAGATTATTCCATTACTACCGATTTTTTGCATCGCTGCCAAATTGATTCGTTTGTAAGCTTGTACGGCGTTATGACTTTTATTTCGATTTTTTGCGAAAGCAGGAGGATCAAGAATGATAAGATCGTACTCATCTTTCTTGCTCTTATTTAGAAATTCGATAACGTTACCTGTAATTGACTTATGTCTTGATTCCTTAGCATTATTTAAATTGACATTTCGATCAGTCTGGTCCATAGCTGTTTGACTGATATCTATCGAATGCACAAGTTCGGCATCCGCTTTCAAAGCATTTAATGAGAAACCACCTGTGTAACAGAATGTGTTTAAGACTCTTCGACCTTTCGCATATTTCTGTATCAGAAATCGATTTTCTCGCTGATCCAAAAAGAAACCTGTCTTTTGACCCTTTGTCCAATCTACATGAAAGGATATATCATGTTCCTTTACGAGCTGTTCAGTCTTGCATCCTTTTAAGAATTGACTTTCATAGGCTTGTTCTTTAATGTGAATTGCTTTCAAGTATATTGAATCTAGACTTTCTTCAAAAACCTGATCCAAAGCCTCAGCAATCAAGTCAATATCTCCCAGCATTCCAGCCGTATGACATTGAATAACTGCAACATCGTCATACATATCTATAATCAGTCCAGGCAGAAAATCACCTTCTCCAGCAATTAGCCGATAGCAGTTAGTTAATGAAGAGGGTAGTGACAGCACCGAATTTCTAGCGTGTTTTGCAGTACTGAGATACTCCTTATAAAACTCTAGATCTATTGCCCTTGGTTCAAAAGACAGTATTCTTACTGCTATCGATGAATCGGTGTAATGACCTACAGCTATCGTATGTCCTTGACTGTCTAGCACGACAACCTGATCACCGCTCGCTATCGATTTATCCTTACTATGAATTGCTCCCGAAAAGATCCAAGGGTGCTTTCGTTGAAGATTTGATTCTTTACCTCTTTTAAGAATAATTTCTTTTAATGCCATACTGTAAAATTAGTGTAAAAGAGTCTGCTCACTAGCTTTTTAGACCCTTAAATTAACGTCACTTGTATACATATTATAAAAATGTGTAATATATTAACATGTTTTTATCTTGTTTTTAATCAATATTTATATATTTGTGATTCTAGTAATGTATAAATAACGCTAAAACATATAATTACACTTTACTAGAAATCCTAATATACTAACAGTAGACCTTGTGAGAAAGCCCAGATTAACTGGTGGTTCTTGCTGAATTTGATATAGTATCCTGCTATTTAAGTCATCTCGATGGCTTGTAATGGTGCTGTTTATATTATTCCCCATCGTATTTAAAGTTAAAAGGTCCATTTGACATGAGACAACTACAAGACACAAGAGTTCCCAATTTCGGCAGAATCCTTTTCGGCATTCTCCTATTAGTATTTGCATTTTCAATTTCATTGAATGCAAGCATTAATAAAGTATCTGGAGAAATTTCAGGTACTGTTTTTATTGATGACAACACTAATGGAGTCGACGATGATTCATCTACTAATAGATTTGATAAGGTAGCTAGCGTTTCGTCTGTCTTAGTAAATATATATGACGAACAAGGTGAAATGGTTGATCGCACATCGTCAGATGCACTTGGACATTACGCTTTCAAACATTTGAATCCAAACCAAAAATACCGTGTGGAATTTAAACATGATAAACATGTAGTTTCTGGTATCGAAACTACTAAAGACATATATCAGCAAGTTTCTTCTGGGAATAATGTAGAAGTGAACTATGCTGTTGTTTTGAACTCATCATCTGATGATCAACAAATAGGAAGTACTTATTCAAAGACTTCAAACAAACTGAATCAGTTTTATCAATTACATATTAACACAAGCTTTTCTTATGACGCTTTCATTAACTACGCCACTTTTGGAGCAGCTAATGGACAAAGTACTTACTCAAGTAACACTTCTGTTCACATGCCCGCTACGAATAATTGGAATAATGAAGGGAGAGTGCCATTTCAAGTAACCGATGATTACGCTGCAGAGGCGAATCCAAACTCTTCTGCGGCAACAGTATTCGAATCGGCATTGACTGAGCAATCAGTCAATGCCCGAACTGCTTTAGAGCAGAGCGAATCAAATGCTGGAGTAGCTTTTGTGGTGCTTGAATCAGGAGTCTCAGAAGCTTGCTACTGTTTAGCTAATGCGACCCTTGATGAAGCAGGTCAATTTGTAAATGTGCTCTCCATAACTACGGATGTACCGGGTGAGACTTGGCAAATAATTTCAGCTTCGGGCATAGAACAAGGAATCACTACTCCTGATGAGGAGTTTGATTTAAGTACTTATGTAATAGGTGATCAAGTTGCAACTGTGCCATTTGCAACTGGAATCAATGCAGAAGCACTCTATGAAGATGCGCAAGATAGCAGTTCAATCTATAGTTTTGCCGGCGTCTCAGCTGATGGTGATGTTTTTGAAGTTGAGGTGACAAACGGATCAGATACTGTAGCAATTATAGGTGGTGGTTGTAATTATAATGAACAAATCATTCTAGGTCAAGAAAATGTTTGTGAATCAAGTGTAACTAGTTACTGTGTTGAAGAAAATCCTGGAAGTACATATAGTTGGTCTCTTAGCGGAGGTGGAGTAATCATGACAGCTTCTGATGCTGCTTGTATTGAAGTCCTTTGGGATCCAGGTGTAGGTGGACCATATACTTTATCAGTTGAGCAAACCAACGCGAGTCTTTGTCTCAATCCTTCTGCAATCGATGTAGAGGTAGGTGTTCCAGGTGGAGCTCTAGCGTGCATTGCTAAAGCAAACATCTCGTTAAGTCCTGATTGTAATCTTGTTGTGACACCAGATCTAGTACTTGAATCTCCTATCACTGGCGACCAAGTTTATACAGTAATCGTGACCGATCCAGAAGGTAACGAGCTTCTAGAACCGATTATTACTGCAGAGTATGTAGGTCAGGAAATGGAAGTCACGATCATGGATGTTTGTTCTGGTAACTCTTGCTGGACTCAAATAACAGTTTTCGATAAAATTAAACCCACAGTTGATGCCCAAGACGTAACTATCTCTTGTAATGAAGATCCAAACCTACCTTTTCCTTTAGGTTTAGATAATTGTGATACCAATCCAATAGTGGAGTTAGTATCTGAATCAATTGAGCAACTATCTTGTAATACTAATTTTACTACTGAAATCACCCGGATTTTTGTTGCTACAGATAGTGAAGGAAATAAATCTGTTCCAACTGAACAAAGAATATTCTTAGAAAGAATTGACCTTGATAGTATTGTCTTTCCAATTGATAGAACAGTTATTGACGGCAATCCAGTATTCTGTCAACAGTTTGACATTGACGAAAATGGAAACCCTGCACCTAGTACAGCAGGTGTGCCAACTTACAAGGGTTTAAGTTTATATCCTTACCAAGATCAGTTCTGTTCATTTGGAATAAGCTACACCGATCTAGTCGTGGCACCAAATAGCTGTTTTACAAAGGTTATGAGAACATGGACAGCACACGAATGGTGGTGTGGGCAGTCTATTATTGAGACCGTAATACAGGAAATTAATATTGCTGATATAGCAGACCCTACTTTTGAGGTTCCTGCTGATATCACTGTAACAACCAATGTTGCAGAATGTATCGCTACTGTCGACTTGCCAGCAATAAGTCCTGAAGATGATTGTAGTGAAACCTTTGAAGTAGATATTCAGTATCCTGGAGGGTTTCTAAATAATTCAAATGGAGGTTCGGTAGATGTAGAATTAGGAACTAGTACAATCACATATACTGTTTATGACGCTTGCTTAAATTCTACAAGTCAATCTTATACTATCACTGTGGAAGATAATACCGAACCAGTGATGGTTTGTGATCAAAATTCAGTTATATCTCTAAATGTCGACGGAATAGCTTTTGCTCCAGCAAGTGTGTTTGACGACGGAACTATAGAAGATTGTACGGTCTTGACTTTTGAAGTCTTACGGATGGATAACGGTGCCGCTTGTGGTGTATCAAATACAGAATTTGGTCCATATGTTGAGTTCTGTTGCGCTGATGTTGGAGAGACTGTTCAAATCCTATTGAAGGCAACAGATGAAAATAATAATACAAACACTTGTATGGTAAATATGGTTGTTCAAGATAAGAACCTACCAGTAATAAATGTACCGGCAGATATGACTATAGAATGCACAGATCCTTATGATTCAGCTAATCTAGGTCTAACTTTTGGAACTGCGTCTGCTACGGATAATTGCTTGAATACAACAATTACTGAAGAATCCAATCTAGCTATCAATGACTGTAATACAGGATTCATAGTAAGAACATTTACTGCAAGCGATGGAAATGGCGAAGCAGTAGGGACACAGACTATTACGGTGCAGAATAGCAATGTGTTTGCATTATCTGACATAACTTGGCCATTGGACTACACAACAGATGAGAGTTGTGATGTAGACGGTCTTCAACCAGAAGACTTAGAAGCACCATACAACAGTCCAGTTCTTACTCCAAATGCTTGCGATATGATTGATCTAGGATTCCAAGATCAATCATTCACAACTTCTGACGATGCATGCTTTAAAATAATAAGAACATGGATGGTTATGGATATGTGTAATATTCAATCAGATGGTTCTCCTATGATGTTTTTGCATGACCAAACTATCGTTGTGACAAATAGCGTTGATCCAGTTATTACAAGCTTATGTGATTCTATCAGTTCTTCTTTGAATGCTGACTGTGATGAAGGGTTTATCAGTTTAACAGCGAGTGCAACTGATGATTGCACAGCTACAGAAAATATTAGAAATTCATACTTTATAGATATAAACAACGATGGTTCATTTGATCAAACTGAAACATCAGTTGGAGGTACTATTCTAGTGGAAGGGTTTTATCCGCTAGGCACTCACCGCATTGTATACGAGTTTGAGGATCTTTGTGGAAATGAAGCGGTATGTACGCAAATGTTTACAATATTTAATAGTACTCCTCCATTGGCCAATTTGCAAGATCTTGCGGTTGAACTAACTCCAATTGATACTGATGGAGATAATATTCTTGACTCAGAAATGGCTTTTTTGGATGTTGAATTGGTTGGTGGTGATAGTGAGACACCTTGTGGTAGTCCATTTACACTTAGTTATGATACTGAAGGAGATAGTACAGTAGCAGTTTTCGACTGCTTCAATTTAGGTATTAATATCGTTACGGTTTATGTCACAGATAGTATTAGTGGGTTGCAAAGCTCTGGTACTGCTACAGTAATCATTCAAGATAATAATGATGTCGACATCTGTCCCAAACCAGAAGATTGCATCGTGTGGCCAGACACAAATCTACTAGTTGATTTTTGTGTTGTTGACTTGCAACCAGAATCAATTTTTAGTGAAGCAGAGGTAACTGAGCCATGTGTTTGTGGAGATTTCGACGTGACATTTACTGATGTTGATATTTCTTCAGATGGTGATGCATGCGCAGATATCGAGCGAACATGGTTAGTTACGTTCAATTGCTTTTTACCGCCTTTGGAATATACATTTGTACAAACAATAAAGCAATTAAATGCTTTTGAACCAATAATAATTTCTTGTCCTGACACTGTATTTTCAATGTCAATGGATGGAACTTGTTTCGCACCTGTCACAGTAGACTTACCAACATTCGATAGCTCTTGTAGTTTTGGAGTTGTCACAACAAATGATAGTCAATTCTCCACCTCAAGCATAGGTGCTGCCACGGGTTCTTACCCTGTTGGAATTACAGATCTTACCTATACTCTCACTGACGAGTGCGGAAATGCTAGCACTTGTGGTGTGGTTGTAGTAGTTAATGATACGGGAGCGCCTATTTGTAATGCGGGAACTGCGAATATTACACTATTTTCTAATACAGATGTAACTGTGCCTGCATCATTTGTTGACGCGGGATCCACTGATGCTTGTGGAACAATTGTAAGTACTACAATTACGCCAAATGTGTTTGGCTGTGGAGATATAGGAATGAACACAGTGATACTAACAGTTACAGATGACAGCGGGAATTCTTCGACTTGTGAGGGTTTTGTAAATGTAACGGATCAAGTGGCGCCAATCTGTCAGGTCCAAGATATTACAGTTATGATTGAAATTTCTGGCTTGGCTATAGTTGACGCTCTCGATGTTGACAATGGCAGTTTTGACGATTGTGGTATGATTGTCAGTTATACGATTGATTCTGACACATTTGATTGTGATGATGTCGGAGTAAATTCTGTCGTATTAACAGTAACAGATAATAGCGGAAATACTTGTACTTCTGCAGCACTTGTAACTGTTTTAGATCCAAATAACTTCTGTGACAATGCTCCTCAGGGACTAGTAGTGGAAGGTGATGTTAAAACAATACAAGGAGAGATTGTCGAAGGTACCACAGTAAGTCTTGAAGGAATGGTTAATCTAACTACTACGGTAGCAAGTAGTGGACTTTATGCGTTCCCTTCAGTACCGCTGTTTTCAAATGCGACCATACTGCCATACAACAATAGCAATCTATTGCAAGGCATAACTACATTAGATGTATTGATGATTCAAAATCATATATTGAACGTTAACATACTGACATCGCCGTACGACTTAATTGCAGCTGATGTTGATCACTCCGAGTCAATAAGTGGAAATGATATAATAAATCTACAGAAATTAATCTTAGGAGAGACCGATGTTTTTAATAATAATACGTCTTTCCGATTTGTGGATTCAAACTACGAGTTCTTGGATATTACGGATCCGTTTATAACTAATTTCCCAGAGACTGCTGATTTCACCAATCTAAGTGAAGGTGTGACTCAAGATTTCGTAGGTATTAAAGTAGGAGATGTTAATGGATCTTTTGTTAACCAACCAGATGATGAAGGGCCAACTGAGCTTAATATTCAAACAAGATCAACGCATTCGCTTAGTCTAGAATCTAATAAAACCAGATCAATTGGCGGCTTTGTCGAAATTCCAGTCTACTCTGAAAACTTTGAAGCATTGCAAGCATTGGAAATGAGTATTATTTCTGAGAAGCGCATTGTAGATGTTCTACCTGGATCGATAGATTTGAATAAATCGGAATTTAGAACAAGTCAATTTGGACGTAAACTGAAGATTTCCTGGGTCAATCCTTCAGTTATTGATGTGAAATCTGGAGACTTATTGTTTACGCTAGTTGTGAAATCAGATGAGAATTTAGTTCCAGCTGATGTGATTACTCTTAGCCCAAGTGTCAACGAGTTTTACACGGACAAGTATGAAATAGCTGAGCTTAGATTCAGTAATGAGACTAATGTACTACAACAAGCAAAAGCTGTACTGTATCAAAATGCTCCTAATCCTTGGTCAAATGAGACTATGATTTCATTTGAAATGGTTCAAGATGGTGACTACATGCTATCATTTTTCGATATGGATGGAAAACTACTTACTCAATTGACAGGCTATGCTTCGAAAGGATATAACGAAGTGCAAGTTTATAAATCTGAAATAGGAATGCAGTCAGGAGTCATTGTTTACGAATTCACTAGTGGTAACCGTAAGTTAGTTAAGTGTATGGTTATGATGGAATAATAATAAAACAAACTACAACCAGGAGTTGGTAGTAAGTTTGAAAACTTAAAAACTGTTTGGGATCCGTCTAGAATCGTTAGATTTTAGACGGGTTTTTTTGTGTTGGGGAGGGACGGAAGGGAATCTCTGGAATTGAGTATTCTTATACGCTCATTACAAGTGAAAACTGAAATTTATCTTTAGTACAGTACAACTATGACTTTTGAAAAGAGTTTGTTGGTGACGTTGATAAAAACGATGTATTATTAGCACCAAGATATAGACTATATTTGTGGTTTTTAACACTTGTAAAAAAACTTTAGTGTTTGATTTCTGATGATGGGAATGCTACAAAGGATAGCTAAGTAAAAAGGGTAGTTAGAAATTCTCTCACAGGAATAATACCCTCGTATATTTTAAACATATCAACCATAAAGCCGTTTAGTTTTTCGGTTTGACCCTCAATTTTCTAGGTCGTGCCATAAAATATTTAGATTTATTTATTAACCAAACAATTACTCAATGAGAAGTTTTATACTAACACTAATCGTTGCTTTCTTAGGAACGGGAAGCATGACTGCTCAACTAAACACTCCACAACCAAGCCCTAGCGCTGAGTTAGAACAACAAGTTGGTTTGACGGATGTAATTATTAAATATTCTCGTCCTTCAATGAAAGGTCGTACTATTTTTGGAGATCTTGTTCCGATAAATACTTTATGGAGAACTGGTGCTAACAGAAATACTACTATAGAGTTCTCTACGGACGTAACAGTAGGTGGTGAAGATCTTAAGGCTGGTACATATGCATTGTTTACAAAGCCAATGGCTAATGAGTGGGAAGTTTATTTCTATACTGATACAAACAACAACGGAACTCCAGGAGCATGGGATGATACGAAAGTAGCAGCTAAAGTAATGGCTAAGTCAATGAAATTGCCAATTACGATGGAAACTATGATGTTGAACATTGGAAGCATTACCAACAATAGTGCTGATTTTCAATTAGTATGGGAAAACACGATGGTTTCATTTCCAATCGTTGTACCAACAAAGGAAATTGTACAAAAGAGTATTGACAAGGTAATGGCCGGTCCAAGTAATCGCGACTACTACGATGCTGCTGGTTTTTATCTTGATGAAAAAGAAAATTTGGCAACTGCGCTAGAGTATGTTAATAAGGCAATCTCTATGGACTATGAAAAGTTTTGGACAGTGAGAAGAAAGGCTTTGATTCTTGCAGAAATGGATAACTACGAAGAAGCAATTAAGGCAGCTGAGAGATCTTTAGAGCTTGCTAAAGCAGCGAATTATGATGCTTATATAAGAATGAATGAGAAGTCCATTGCAGAATGGAAGAAAATGAAATAGGCAAATTATTGTTTATTTAAAAAAAGGGAGTCTTCAAACGAAGGGTCCCTTTTTTTGTGCATAGTATAAAATAAATGACTAATTGATATTCTGTTTTGATTCTAGTATTACTGTACAACATGAGTAATAATACTATTTGACAAAAAATATATAAAATATTTATTTAATATGTACTACATATTAAATATAATTATATATTTACAAGCAGAATGTTAAACCAACGTATACCAAGACTTTTAATTTGCTGATAATTAGTCAGTTGCCGGCTATTATTTTTAGATTTTAAAAATTGGTATAATTCATAGAATTAGGTCGTAATTGAAAGTTAGCTATCGATTTATCTGCTTTTGACTTGCGAATGGATGTAGAACTATAATCAAACTAGAAAACTACATTTACATGAAGTCTTTATTGTCTTCAACTTTAATTTCGATATATACACTTCATATATATCATGGACAGTGTCAATGCTCTGCAGATATTGGAACGCAAAGATCTTCAATGTACGATCTTCGGGTACATTCAAGTATTTACGGAAATACTTCAGTTACTGAAGCGGTTAATGATGCCTTCTGTGTTGATAATCTTTCCAAAAGATTGGTCTTTGAGACCAATTCAAGCTCTTTCGACTACACCGAAAATGGTGTATATTTTGCCGGGAATTTTTCAGGAAATATTCTAAACACTCCTACTTCTAAAATGGCAACACTTATCACTTTCGATAGTGTTTTTGAAGAGTGTTTTAACGAGATTGCTTTCGATTATTTTGTAAACGAAAAGATGACGACACCGAATGGTGCTCCTCCTATGCAATATGATATAAGTAATAACAACTATTTTTTTAGTTATGAAGATAGATTGAGTTTTATTGGAACGTGTGATAAAGGCTTTTTCGACTAAGGTCTTAAAATATCACGAGTAACGATAGCCGACTGGAGTGAGATCCCAGTCGGTTTTTTTATTTTTGGGAATGAGCATGTCAAAGATTTCCTGTTGCATCCTTTTCTTTTTTGTTTGGTTTCACACTTTTTGGTCAAGGTACTAAGGTAGTTTCTAGCAGTGATGATGGTACTTAAAAGGCGATAAGCACTAACACAGCCTTGATGCTCCATAAAAAGGTCCTGATCCAATTAACTTGAACAAGTTTCTTAATAATGGCAAAGTCCATCTTCTTTTGCAATTTATTATGCAATGGAACTGCCTGAAAGAATGTATTGATCCATATAGCAATCACGATGGCTAAACATGTATAAGTGATCCATCCTGGATGAAAGAAAGCGAAATAAAGACTTAAAACCATTTCTACCAGCATAGGCGGCATTACAATAATACTGATACTAAAGGTATGGTACCCATGGAAACGCTCCCATTGTTTCTCGTCTACAAAGCGAAAGCTTGGATAATGCACCATCTGTATCGTCCATATTAATCCTACCAATCCTATGCTCGCGTAAGTATAAAGGTTCCATAATATGCTATCCATTTTCAACTAACTTTTCAGGCTGAGGTATAATAAACTGATATGTACTTGCTATTATGATGACTAAAAGACATCCAATGGCATTTAACCATAAATAGGCTAGGTCTATGTATCCGTAGCCTTTCAGAACGAAGAGTCCAAGTATTACAAGTTCAGAAATAATGGCGGCGATAAAGACAGCATTACCTCTGATTGATTTAAAGAAAAATGCTATTGCAAATACTCCAAGAATTACACCATAGAATAGTGAACCAATGATGTTGACAGCCTCAATAAGATTCTCAAATAATGATGCATAGCTGGCAAACAGCAGTGCAAGTCCACCCCAAAGTGCAGTAAAAATTTTTGCGGTCTTCAGATAATGAGCATCATTTCCATCAGACTTGATTAATCTTTTATAAATATCTACGGCAGTGGTTGTAGCAAGTGCGTTCAATTCTGCTGAAGTAGAAGACATAGCTGCTGCAAAAATAACAGCTAGAAGAAGTCCAACTAGTCCAATTGGAAGGTTTTCCGTCACGAAATTGATGAACACATAGTCGGTATCCTCTGTGTCGAGTTTTACCTCCGCAGTTTCACTATAGGTTTCAATGATTTCTTCAGCTCGAGAACGAAGTTCTCGCTCTTGAATCATCAGATTTTGTATTTTGCCTTGTTCGACAGCGATCGAATTTTCATCATCACTGTGTAATACGTCGACGAGGTCATATATAGCCGTAGACTTTGCTTCGTGAACTGCACTTAGTTCAGTTTCAAGACTAGCGTAATCGGCAGCAAATGGAGATTCCTGAATGGTAATCACATTGGCTTTGTTAAAGTGCAGTGGTGCAGGATTAAACTGATAAAACATGAAAACCATAATCCCAACAAAGAGAATACTCATTTGCATAGGAACTTTGAAAATACCATTGAATAGAAGCCCTAGACGACTCTCCGTTAGACTCTTACCTGATAAATACCTTTGAACTTGTGATTGGTCTGTCCCAAAGTAACTCAAGAATAGAAACGTACCACCTAGTATCCCGGACCAAACATTGTACTTATTGGATAAATCAAAATTCCAATCGATCACATTAAGCTTACCCATTTTACCTGCAACAGATACCGTGTCTGAAAATGATATATCTGGGGGTAACTTGTAAACGATCACCAAAAATGCTATAAACATACCACTGAGAATGACAATCATTTGCTGTTTCTGTGTCTGAGACACGGCAACCGCTCCACCTGATACAGTATACAAGATCACGAGTACGCCGATTATTGTGGTTGTAAGTTGGAGGTTCCATCCCAAAATACTGGATAAAATGATTGATGGAGCAAATATTGTCAATCCAGCAGCTAATCCTCGCTGAATAAGAAATAGTAGTGCAGTTAAGGTTCGTGTTTTCACGTCAAAGCGCTTTTCCAAAAACTCATATGCGGTAACTACCTTGGTCCTGTAGTATTGCGGTAATACGAATATACACAAGATGACCATCGCTATCGGAAGACCAATGTAGAATTGAGCAAATCGCATTCCGTCGTCAAAAGCCTGTCCTGGTGTTGATAGAAAGGTAATTGCACTAGCTTGAGTAGCCATAACAGAAAGACCTATCGTCCACCATTTAAGGTCACGATTACCGATGAAGTAGGATTCTGATCCATTGATATCACGCGTCTTGTAGATGCCATAACCTACAATGAGGGCTAAAATCACAAAAAGAATAATCCAATCAATAGGATGCATTAGCGATAGATATAAGTGATATAAGTGAATAGAAGAATCACTAATAAGTGAATGATTAGAACAGCGGTATACATATTCCGCCAGTTACCCAGAATTGGAGGTTTTTCGTTTTCCATTATGGACGGTTTTGTTGACCATACGAGATCAGATTAGCGAAAAGACGATATGCTCCTGGAACACCAGCTGGAAGTTCTCTAAAGAAAGAGTATCCTGTATATACAAAATGGCCATTTCCATATTTGGCTACTAATAGCCCACCCGAAAGAGCTTCTTCTCCAGGGTCATTTGATTGCAGAATCGGCGTATATGCATCATCCCACTCACTTGGAAAATATAATCCACGCTCTTGCACCCAGCCATCAAAATCAGCTGATGTAATTTTGTTTGGGTAATTTACAATCGGATGATCGGGAGCAATAATTTTAACAGGTGCTGTTTCGTCAGTTACTCGCCCTCTGCTTAACTTCAAAGGGTAGGGTCCCAAATCATCAGACTTTAACCCTCTACTTGTATTATACTGTATTACTACATTTCCACCTTGCTTTACAAAGTCCATCAAAACTTTGTGGTGAAATTTCATATTGTCGATTGTATTGTATGCTCGAATTCCTACAATAACAGATTGATACTTATTTAGAACTTCGCTGCGAATATCCGCTTCAGACAATTCATCAACCTGATAACCTATCGCTCGCAAGGCATCAGGAATCTTGTCTCCCGCTCCCATAATATACGCCACCTTATTTCCAACTGATTTAATGTCAATGCAAATCGCATTGAAGTTATTGTCTTGAACGACCTGCTGAGTTGGAATATGGTCATATTGAATCGTCACTAGTTTGTCAGTAAATGACTCGCCATCTATTTCAACAATGTAAGCCATTTTGGAAATGTCTTGTTTGTCCGGTGCAGTTACCGTAACATCGAAATACGCTTTTTCATTTTTTGATTCTAGCTCAAAGGGAATTCGCTCAGGGCTCAATTTCCATTTTTCATCACCGCAGGGTATTAGAACTCCGTTTAGATTATCCCTACCAGCTGTCACTTCTACTCGGATAGTGCGGGTTTGGCCAGGTTTGAAAATTACAGTCTCATCTTTAGACTCTGCAAAACCTGCTGGTAATACCTCGAAAGGATCATATACCTCACCTTTGACCGGATCTCTTTTTTTGAATACAAGTGGTCTAGAAACTAGAATGCTCATATTATTTACATGTAGATTAAAATCAAAGACTATTGGATCGGGCGTTTGAGGTACACCAATAAGTGACTTGTCCTCGACCGCATACATTCCTAATGTCCCATCTTTTCTTAACCAATATGAAGTGCTGTATTCCATGTCCTTTGGCACAACTACTTCTGATCGAAAGATATTGTTATTGTTATTCTCTAGACTTACATCGAAAGTCGGGTTGAAATTGGTAAGATTAGCTTCAACCCCCTTGAGCTCCATGTTTACTGGACTTCTATTTATAATTTCAAACTCAATATCTACGGTGTCACCAGGTGTTGCCGATCTATCTCGTGTATGTACGTCCAAATAGAATCCGCTACAAGCTAGAATCAATTCCTTCGTTTCTTCCAATTTTCGCTGTTTCCAAACGCTATCCTCTAACTTGCTAATTTCGTCATAAATTTCAACTAAAACATCCACAGAATTATAAGGAGCTGTAGGATCAAATGTACGTTCGACAAGGGAAACTAATTCTCCAATTGGTGCCCCACCTTTTAGGCGCGTCCAACTTGTGTTAATACCCGAGAAAACGTCATCTTTCGCTGTTGGTTTTGAACCATCCAAAAATTCTAGATACTCGCTTTGTTCACCGCGACTTCCTGTAGATCCAAATCCTTGACATTTATGCATTGATCTAGATTCTGCTGCTATTTCAGTATTTGATTTACCTTTTAGAGGATAGTAAACACCTATGTCAGCAGTATACATATTAGTTTTGTCCGCTTTTTTAAAGTTCTCTCTACTTCCATAAAACCACCAGCTTGTGTTAAAGAATATACGCTCAGGTTGGTGAGGTTCGTAAACATCCAAATGTTCTGGATAAACAGCTGCATCACCACTCATACCGAAGGCTTCTAATCCAAGCATCGCCGAACCAGTATGGTGACCGTGCGTTCTGCCTGGACTTCTATGATCAAATCTATTGACTATTATGTCTGGCTGAAACTTACGGATTGTCATTACTACATCGGAAAGCACTTCTTCTTTGTTCCATATTTCAAATGTTTCATCAGGGTGTTTACTGTAACCGAAGTCATTGGCTCTGGTAAAAAACTGCTTTCCACCATCGATCCTCCTCGCGGCAAGTAGTTCTTGCGTCCGAAGTACGCCCAATAATTCTCTTATCTCAGTTCCTATTAGATTTTGTCCACCATCACCTCTAGTGAGTGAGAGGTAAGCAGTTTCTGCTTTCTTCTCATTAGCCATAAAGGAAATTAGTCTAGTATTCTCATCGTCAGGATGTGCGGCAACATATAGTACACTTCCAAGGAAATTTAGCTTTTTAATTCGATCTTGAATTTCAGCGCTTGTCCATTTCTCTGGTGCTTGAGAGAAAGCTAATGTACTCATCAAAATGCTTATAAAAAAAATAGAGATTATATTACTTACTTTCATTATTTGTTACTCTTTGTAAATCAATTATCTATATATATTGTATATTATTAATGTTATTGTCTCACTTGTAAAATATATATAAAAATGTGAATATAAATAAATTGTTCACAATCGGTGGGGATAAGATACTTTTAGTACGACTATCTGTTTGGACACTCAGTTCTTGATGAACCTCTTGTGCTATCTAAGAAAGAATCCTTTTTGGAAGGGATCATGTTCATCGATAAGAAATTCATGTATTCCTGTAAGGTAAGCTGCTCCTGTTATTGCTGGGATGACAGCTTGATGTTTGTGGTAAGCAATCGTATCAATTACAGAACATTCAAACACGGAATCTGTGATACTTTCGATGCGCATTTTTTGGCCCTGAGCCAATCCATCTTTCAAATAATGAATCGCCATTCTACCAGCAACACCCGAACCGGTCGGACACCGATCAACTTCACCATCAGCAAATACACATACGTTCCGTGAATCTATATTTTCCTTTTGTGAAACTTGTGTGAAGATCGTGCCGTACAGAAATGACAAATCGGTTTCATAGGGATGTTCAATCAGTAAATTGCTTTCGATCACAGTTTTCTTAATTGACATACCTGCTTCGATTATTGCACTGCAGTCTTTTTGGTCAAGCCCAAAAGGGAAATCGTGGTCTTCCATACGAATATAAGCGTAGAAGGCGCCTCCATAGGCAATATCTAGTTTTACAGAACCCAGTTTTGGTACTTCCAAACAAATATTCTCATTCAAAACAAAACTAGGGACACAATGAAAAGTTACACTTTCAACTATTTCATCTTTCATATTTACATAAGAAGTTATTCTGCCGCAAGGAGCATCTATCTTCAGAATATGTTGATCACCTTTCACCTGCACCCATTCCATTTCTATGGCTAGGGTTGAAATTGCGATGATTGCATGTCCACACATCGTGGAGTATCCTTCATTGTGAAGAAAGACAATACCAAAATCGCCTGTGTGATCATTTGGAGGAACAAGGATGCACCCATACATATCCGAATGACCACGAGGTTCATACATGAGCACTTGTCTAACGTGATCATGCTCGTCTCTGAGTATCCTCCTATAATCGAGGACGGAGTTGGCATTAATTTCTGGTAAACCTTCCATGATCACTCTGAGCGGTTCGCCACCTGTATGCATGTCAATCGTCTTGTACCTTCTAAAGCGTTTTGAAAGCGATGCATTGTTGAACGACTTCTTGAATTTCTTATACGTTTCTTTTGGCATAAACTATTACGTGTATTTTGAATAGAAATATTCGGCTGCGATCAAATCCTCAAGAGCGTGTCCTACTGACTTGAAAGTTGTTATATCAGTATTATCCCGACGACCACTTACTTTTTTCGTACACAATCCGAATAGATCTCCTAGAATATCTGACTTTGAAATGACACCATCTTGAAGTGGAAGAAATATGTCACCACTTTCTCGTAGGCCGCTTTCAAGTGCATCAACATAGATTTTGCTCCTTCTCATGAGCTCGTCGTCCGATTCTCGCATTGTGGGTTTATAAGAACCTACTAGATCAACATGTTGACCCACATTAAGCATATTTCCGAAGATTAGTGGGGTAGGGCTCAAAGTAGCTGAACTAATTATATCTACACTGCCTATGTAATTATCAATTTTGACAATAGTTTGGATATGAATGCCTTCTTCAGCTAGTAGATCTTTGATTGCTGCACTTTTGCGTTGATTCCTACCCCAAAGGAAAATATCCTTTATTGGACGCACCGCCATATGTGCACGAATTAACTCTGGTGCCAAGGCTCCATTCCCAATCATTAGCATCGAACTTGAGTCGATTTTAGACAAATACGAGGAGGCTAGGGCAGAAGTCGCTGCAGTCCGCTTTGCTGTCAATGCTTTTGCGTCTAGAATAGCTTTGAGAACACCTGTTTCTGAATCAAAAAATACATATGTTCCTTGGATCGAAGGGAGATTTTTGGAATGGTTTTGTGGATTGACTGTAACTATTTTAACACCGGAATTTCCCATTTTATTCCATGCGGGCATCATGAGCAGGGTAGCGTCCTCTCCACCACTTCTATGCGGGTAGTTTTGATGAATCCTTGGAGGTATTAGTAAGTTATTATTGCTGAATCCCGTTTCAAGCTCGGCAATCAATTCTGGATAGTCCGAATTTTGATTGATAAAAGTTTTGTCTATGTAATTGATTTGGCTCACTAGTTCAAATATAAGTGATTGCCAATTGACATTTATTATAGAAGTTTTTGAATGACTTCAAAATGAAATTACAAGTCACTCGGACAAACTATTTGATATATTTTAATAGCTAATGTATACTGCAAAATCAGCTAAAAATACCGTTTACATATAATAAAATAAAATAATATGATAATAAGTCAAATAAGCTTTTGTTGGAACCTTACAATTTGTTACATTTACGGTGTCGCTAAATTATTCACTACAATTAAATCTACTAATTGCATGCTAGTATTAGGAATTGGAGGGGCTTTGATCGTTGCAGGAATTATCGCAGTAAATTTCGACAAGCTTGTCAGAAATTTTTAGTAAACCCAAAAAGTATACCTCCCGTTTTAAGAATATGTAGACCAAGATTAGACTGAATCAGCTTAGGCTGTTCCGATAGAAGGGAGACTCGAATCTCGTCGGTTTTCTTCTGGGTTTTCACAGATTTCATCTGGACCTTTTCCACAGACATTGCAATTTCCAAACTTATCCTTTACCATTGGGTTATTGCTAGAGCATGTACCTCTAAACTCGTTTCCAGTGAAAATGTGACGAATATTGATCAAGGCAAAACTGATTGCGAATGTTCCAAAAATGATTGCGAAAATATAGACAAATGACATCTGTACGATTTCTTGTTAAGCTAAAAGGCAAAGTTAGTAAATGTTAAAGGTTCCACTAGCTGATTTACTATATATTTATAACGTACTGAACTGTATTCTAGTTCTATCTGCCAGCATGTTTATCGATATTCTTGGCGTCGTTCCATAAAACATCCATTTCTTCTAGCGTCATATCTTTTAGAGGCTTCTTTGCTTCAGCCTCGATATGTTCAAAACGGAATTTAAATTTCTTATTTATTTTTTCAAGCGCAGTCTCAGGATCTACATTGATGAATCGAGCATAGTTGATTAAGGAGAATAGAACATCTCCAAATTCTTCCTCGATATCTGCTTGAGACTTCGTTTCAATCGCTTCGTTGAGTTCCGTAATTTCTTCTTGAACTTTTAACCATACCTCTTCCAATTTATCCCACTCAAAGCCAACTTGAGCCGTTTTCTCCTGCATTCTGTAGGCTTTGACCATTGCAGGAAGGCTATTTGGAACACCTGACAATACTGATTTCTTACCTTCTTGAAGCTTTAACTGTTCCCAGTTTTTCTTGACTTCGGCTTCATCAGCAACTTCTACGTCTCCGTAAATATGTGGATGTCTGTGTACCAGTTTGTCGCATACTTCATTTAATGCATCAGCAATGTCCCACTCGTCTGTTTCTGAAGCAATTTTTGCATAAAAAACCATATGGAGCATCAAGTCTCCCACTTCTTCCTTGATACCTTGTACATCTTGCTCAAGAATAGCATCAGCAAGTTCGTACACCTCTTCAATAGATAAGTTACGAAGGCTTTCAAAGGTTTGCTTCATATCCCATGGACACTTGGCCCGCAGGTCGTCCATAATGTCAAGAAGCCTATTGAAGGCAACTAATCGCTTATCCATTCTTGTTTTTTGCTGCGAAGGTAGAGCATTTTTGTTTATTTACGATCCGCATGTCGACTCTTCTTTCGAACCTTCATTTTGAGAAATGTTCTAGCATATAATGAAAATCTTAGCAGCGATCTTGAGACCATCCATGATTGTTTATTGAGAACAACAGCTTTGTTATAAACCTTAAAGGAGGTTTTTCAATGCCAAGCAAGTTCCCAGATGCATTGCTTCATGAACATTATTGAATCGTATGGCATCTTCAATTGATGTGAGTGTCATGTTGTAACTGGTAGTGTAGGTTTCGTAACTTTGAAATACTCCGTTTGCATAGTCACTTTTGAGTTGATCCTGTGTGGATTGAAGAGATTCCAGAAGAAGGTCGATCTCCTTTTGGGAAATCGCTTGATCTGGGTTTGGCCGAGTCCCTTTTTTGTATTTCTCGATAAACGTGCTATCGAGATGAATCGGGAGACCACTGAGTTTATAACATAGAATTTGCTGCGTAACAATCACGTGACCGAGATTCCAAATCAGGTTATTATTCATTTTAGGAGGAATTATATTTAATTGCTCCAGCGTAAAGGTGGATATGAGTTTCTGAATGTTTTCTCTTGTGATTTGTAGTATTCTAAAGTCAGTGTCTAACATGGATAGTAGTTTTTAACAAATATGCTGTAAAATTCCTTGCAAATTGATCTAAATTCTTAATTCTTCGATGCAAACAATTGGTTTTTGGAGTTTACGTAGACTCATCTGTTTCTAACATGAAACATATGATTGCTGGGAGTAGGACTATCAGCACCAAAATGATTAAATCTAGATATACTAGGATTGACTTTGTATCGAGATCTAAAACATACCATTAACCTAGGTATCCTAGAGAAGCGCCATTATGATTTGTAGCTTGTGCTGAGATCTGAAAACTTTGAATCATACTATTATTAAGAAAAATAAAAGCTAAGTGATTCAATTAATTTTACTACTTTTGTGGTCGCTATAAATGATTGTAGTATCACTAATGGTAAAATGTAAAAACAATGGCAGTTTATTTAACAAAAGAAAAAAAGCAAGAAATTTTCGCCGAGTACGGGGGAAATGCTAACAATTCAGGTTCTGCAGAAGGGCAGATCGCTCTTTTTACTTACAGAATCAACGGTTTATCCGAGCACCTTCGAGCAAACAAGAAAGATCACTCTTGTAGAAGAACACTTTTGTCACTAGTTGGTAAAAGAAGAAAACTTTTAGCTTATTTGGCAAGTAAAGATATTAACAAATATCGTGACCTTATCGCCAAGTTGGGAATACGGAAATAATAAGAAATTTTAATTTACGAGAGGGGTGCCATTACGGTTCCCCTTTCTTTTTAGCGGTCTTGGATGGAGCGAATCAATTATACCCAAAATTGATTCATGTAAGCGGTTTTCTCCATCTATTTTTTTAAACAGATATATAAATTTTTATGGGACAAATTCCAATCACTAGTTCGTTCAATTTACCCAACGGACAAGAAGTGATCATTGAAACGGGTAAACTAGCTACACAGGCTCACGGGTCAGTAGTAGTAAGAGTGGGAAATACGATGTTATTTGCATCTGTAGTTTCTGCAACGAAAGCGAAAGAAGGTCAATCTTTCTTTCCTTTATCAGTAGATTATCAAGAGAAATTTGCGGCTGCTGGTCGTATTCCTGGTAACTTTTTTAAGAGAGAAGCAAGACTTTCAGATTATGAAATTTTGACTTCAAGATTAGTAGATAGAGCGATTCGTCCTCTATTTCCAAATGGCTATATGCACGAAACTCAAGTAATCATTAACTTGATTTCTGCTGAGGAAGACGTAATGCCTGATGCTTATGCAGCATTGGCAGCAAGTGCGGCACTAGCTGTAAGTGATATTCCATTCCAAGAGTCACTTTCGGAAGTGCGAGTTGCTAAGATTGGTGGTACATATCAGATCAATCCTAAAAAATCAGAATTAGCAGAAGCAACATTGGAAATTATCGTTGCGGCGACGATGGATAATGTGATGATGGTAGAGGGAGAGGCTAAAGAGTGCATGGAAAGCGAATTGGTTGAAGCAATCAAAATCGGACACGATGCAATCAAGACTCAAATCGAAGCTCAGAATGCACTTGCTCAGAAAGTAGGTGATAAAGCTTTAATCAAGCGTGAATTCGTTGAACACGAAATCAATCCAGAAGTACTTGAACTTGTAAAGTCAATGACTGGAGATGCAATCTACAAAGTAGCAAAAGGTGCTTTAGATAAAAAATCAAGAAAAGAGCAGTTCTCTGAGATTCAAGAGAATCTTAAAACTGAACTAGAAGAGAAAGGTGAAGAGTGGTTGGAAGAGCATGGTGAAGATGCAAATCTAGCATTCGGAAAACTTAAGAAAGATATCATTCGTGAAATGGTCTTATCAGAAGGTGTACGTCTTGATGGACGTCCTTTGGATCAAGTAAGACCAATCTGGACGGAAATAGGCTACTTGCCTTCTCCACACGGATCAGCGATCTTTACAAGAGGTGAGACTCAAGCTTTGACGACATTAACATTAGGTACTAAACTTGATGAGCAAATGATTGACACGGCTCTAGCTCACTACTTTGAGAAATTTATACTTCACTACAATTTCCCAGCTTTATCTGTTGGTGAAATCAAGCCAATGCGTGGTCCTGGACGACGTGAGGTAGGACATGCTGCTTTGGCTGCACGTTCTTTGAGACAAGTATTGCCTGATGAAAATGCATATACTATCCGACTTGTTGCTGATGTACTTGAATCAAATGGTTCATCGTCAATGGCAACGGTTTGTTCTGGTTCTATGGCATTGATGGATGGTGGTATTAAAATCAAGGCACCAGTTTCAGGTATTGCAATGGGAATGATCGCTGATGGTGATCGAATTGCAGTATTATCTGATATCCTTGGAGATGAGGATGCTTTAGGAGATATGGATTTCAAAGTGACAGGTACTGAAAAAGGTATCACTGGATGTCAAATGGATATCAAAATTGACGGACTTCCTTACGAAACTTTAGAGAAGGCTTTAAGTCAAGCTAAAGAAGGAAGACTTCATATTTTGGGAGAAATGGCTAAGACGATTAGCGCACCAGCTGCAGATCTTAAAGATCATGCACCACGTATCACTGAGATGAGAATTGATAAGAGCTTCATCGGAGCAGTAATTGGTTCAGGTGGAAAAGTGATTCAAGAGCTTCAAGAAGTTACTCAGACTACGATTACGATAGAAGAAGTGGGTAACGAAGGAGTTGTGAAGATCAGCAGTAGCAATAAAGCGAACATCGATGCAGCAGTAGCTAAAATCGAGCAGATTACACACGTTCCTGAAGTTGGAAATGTATATGATGCAAAAGTAGCTTCTGTTATGCCCTATGGTGTATTCGTTGATTTCTCAGGTCAAAGCGGACTTCTGCATGTTTCTGAAATTTCGCATGAAAGAGTTAATGACGTAAGTAAAGTTTTCAAAGAAGGTGATTCTGTGAAAGTTAAGCTTATCGGAATTGATCCTAAGACGAAGAAATTCAGATTATCTGCTAAAGTATTATTGGAAAAACCAAAGAGAGATTAGAATTCATTCTAAGTCTTTTTGATACAAAATAAATCCCAAGTCTTGTATAAGGCTTGGGATTTTTTGTTGTATTCCAGTTACAAGTGCAGATATACACTGTAGTTTTCATCATAGGCTTATCAGTAGTTCGTCAGATTTTCGCCCATTTTCGCCGATATATTCCTTGCAATGGAAATTATACTCCTGAATTATGCTTTATATATTGTAAATTTATAGCAATCGCAAGCTTAATGTAAGGGATTGTGGATCAATAGATAAAACACATAAACGATGACTGAAGCGAGTTTTGAACCTAAAGTGATATTCCACAATACGCCAATAATAGCAGATCGAATTAAGTCCGCATTAATCGATTCAGTTGTACTTGTCGGACTAATGTTTACGGCTTATTATGCATTGAGTTTTTTTGGAATAGAATCTGGAGTCGTCAAAGGTATACTTTTTGTTTTGGTATTTCTTTATGAACCCATCATGGTCTCATTTTCGCAGACAATAGGTCAGCGATTTATTGGTATCAGAGTGGTCGAGCAGAAAACGGAGGAGAATGTAGCTCTGAGAAGTATCGGACTTTTTCGCTCTATTCTAAGATACATTGTAAAGCTGATTCTAGGTGTACTATCACTGGTGACGATCAATTTCGACGAGCAATCTCGAGCTATTCACGATAAATTGGTCCGTTCGATCGTTGTCAGAGCTTAGAGCAATTTTTTCTCTAGCAGGGTAGGGCTTTCGCCCAAAAGGCGAGGTTGACTTATAAATCTACGTTGTCTCAAATCTTCAGCCTCAATCCTCCATAAAGAAATACCGGCGCTGCAGCTTCATAATATCGAGCTCCAAAGGCATTGATTCGGATATTATCAGCATAGTTTGTTCCAAACATATTATTCACACCAATGTAAGGATGCCAACTGATCCTTGCTCTCTTAATGCTGTATTTGAGTGAAATATTGGAAATGTACACTGGTCTTTGAAACGTGTCATTGGAGTCCGACGTGAATATTTTTCCAAAAAACTGATTTTGAACATTCACTTTTAAATGCTTTAGTACTGTAAAATCTACTTGAATGAATCCTTGGAAATCCGGTAAACCAGGTAAGACATTACCAGCATAGTTTTTCGCCATCTAGTTCGTATTCCGTAAACCTAAAACGATTGTACGACCAATTGGTCGCAACAGAAAATCGATCGGTGAATGGATGTCGGAGAAACATTTCAAGCCCAGTTCGATTGATACTCCCTACGTTTCTAAAGAATGTTCGTCCCACAAATTTCTCAATTTCATAAGGCAATAGGTCGTCCCTCGAGGCGATCGAAAATAACGAAACTTGAAAGCTAGACTGTTGCTTCAAGTAGCCTTTTAGACCCATTTCAAAATGATTGGCCGATTGAGCACGCAAATTTGGATTAAATCCACTTCCATCTGGATTGTTGGACAATTCATTCAAAGTAGGGGTTTCAAAACTAGTAGAATAAGTCGCAAAAAGACTTTTGGCCCCAGCCAATTCATAAGCCAACCCCAAAGAATAGTTAAAATCATTCAAATCAATACTACCAGAATCATCACCATTATCAAGCAGCTTATCTTGCACCTGAATCTGATTGAAATCGTATCGAAGTGCGGCATTGAATGTAAAATTATCTCGATTAACATCATTGATCATGCAGAAACCAGCATTATAGAACTGTTCGTCTTGAAAAAGCACCCTAGCTCCTTGTTCGCCATCTAGATTGTCAAACCTCGATCGATCGTCCAACTGAGCACTTATTTCATATCCTACCAATGATTTCCAAGTCGTTTGGCCCTCGAAAAGATCTACCGTTAAACTTGTTCCATGGCCTAAAAAATCGCGTTGGAGTTCGATCATTCCACTATTTTCGAACGGTAAGCGACCAACAAAATCTCTTCCAGAATAGAATCCATAAGAGACCAAGTTCACACGATCGGAGACTTGTCCCGAGTAACGTAGTGAACCTTTAAACTGAGAAACTGCCTCTCCCGCTATGAACTGAAGATTCCTATCCCTTGCCGACCGAGGCGAAGTCATAAAGGTTTCAAGATCAACGCCACCGGGATCATCAGCCGTCGGTCTATTCATATAATTGGCAATTACCTCAAATCTGCTCGACTCGGACCATTCGTGAATCAGTCGAAGATTGAAATTAATTGATTGAAACGATGCGTGTTCTCGATAACCATCTCCTTGATGATGATTAGTGTGAAAAAGCAGACTTGTGTTGTTCTTTTTTGCGCCTGTAGTTAACTGATATTGTTGTCCACCATAAGCATGAAAACCCAAGCCAAGGTGTGCAAATTGATCTTTGGTCTTGAAGGTATTTTCGTTGATCGTAGATATGTTGATCACACCACCTGAAGCGTTCCCATAGAGTGCGGAAGACCCGTTGTTCAGGACTTCGATCCGCTCAATGATGCCCAGATTGAGATTGTCTAGCTGACCTTGTCCGTCGGTAGTGGTCTCAGGTATTCCATCTACGATGATCTTGACCCCTCGCACACCAAATGCCGCTCGCGACCCAAAACCACGAATTGAAATACGTAGATCTTGCGCTTTATTATCTGCATTGAGCGTGAAAATACTAGGACTGTGAAGAAGATACTCTTGCAAGCTATTTTGCATCAACTGGTCTTTGACGATTGTTGGTAGCTGATACACAGAAGTGGCCGCTTTCACCCAGGGTTTAGGAAGTTTGGTAGCTTGGATATAAACTGGCTCTAGATCATATGCCAAAGATGTGATAGAATCAGTCTGACCGTAAGAAACATAACAGACCAAGCAGTTGACGAAAAGCAGTATATATTTTAGCTTGTGATTCATGACCTTAAGGAGGAATTAGTAGAAACGTTCAAAGGTACAGATAATGTACATCGCTTGTAACAACAAGAACAGAAGCATTAAGCTAGTGTTTAATCATATATTCCAACTTTCAGTTAATCAATTCGTACATTAGATTTTGAAGGCACATTGAGTTTGTATCCTAATCCGGTAAATAATGTCTTAGAAATTAAACTAGACGCAAACAGCGTTTTAAGAAAAGTCAGCATTTATGATAATTCTGGTCAGTTGATACTCACAGCTAAAAAAGAACTAGTTGACGTATCAAAATTAGCTTCTGGATTATATACAGTTACGATTGAATCGAATAATGGAAACAGGTCTACTAAAATCATCAAATTGTGATTTTATTACTTCAAAGTTTGTAAAAAACGTCTGCTAACATCGTATATGCGATAATGCTTCCTATCGGTCGCTCTACGCATATACAAGACCGTTTCATAGTTCCAGCCGCATATTTTAGCACTTTCGATTTTTGCCAATGCTCAATTCTAACACTCTAAAAACCAAAAGAGCTAAAATTTTCCAACGCTTAAAGCCATACACATTTGCAATTCACTACAGCCAACACATAAACCAAAAATCGCAAAAGAGTATGTCTTTGCCAATGCTGAAAACCAAGCTGAATTGAAAAAAAGCCAGCTTACAATATAGGTATAAATAATATCGTTTTGGCAGTAATCTCAAACCGCTACTTCTTTTAAACGGAACGTTATGCACAATTAAAACGGAGAGACCATGATAAATACTAAAAAAAGAAAGTATAATGAAAAAATCAATTTTATTTTTTGCCATTCTATTAACAACCCTGACTAGCTGTAAAAAAGATGATAAAAATAATTCGGAGAGTTGCTATTCAAATACTTATGCACAGACCTTAGTGTATGACGGTATCAATAGAGAGTATGTATTGTATATACCTAACTCATATGACGGGACATCTGCTGTTCCTTTAATGTTTAATTTTCATGGGTTTGGTGGTAGCGCAAGTGATTACATGCAAGAAGCAGATATGCGCTCATTGGCAGAAGCTGATACTTTTATCTTAGTCTATCCTCAAGGTGGCTGTTTGGATGGTTCACCTCATTGGAATGCTTGTCCAAATGGTGGAGACAATAAAAGTGATGCTGATGATTTTGGTTTTGTTGAATTAATGATAAATGAGATTTCATCGCAATATAACATTGATATGGAAAGAATTTATGCTGCTGGATACTCAAACGGTGGTATGATGGCATATGGACTTGCGAACTATAAAAGTGATTTAATTGCTGCGGTAGCCTCTGTTTCAGGTGTTATGTTAGATTGTATTGGACCAACAAGTCATCCAATGCCAGTAGTTCATCTTCACGGAACCTCTGATGGTGTTCTGCCCTATAATGGTGGAAGTGGCTGGAACTCTGCGCAAAGTACATTGGACCATTGGATGAATTTCAATAACACGACTACAAACCCAACTGTAACCGACGACAATAGCGGAGGAATGACAATTGAACATTATGTATATGACCAAGGAGAAAGCTTAGTTTCCGTTGAACATTACAAATATATCGGAGGAGACCACGTTTGGTTTAATTCAACCTTTCAAGGTCAAAATGCTTCTGAATTGGTTTGGAATTTTGTATCACGTTATGACATAAATGGATTGAGATAAAGAATAAAAGTAGGGTAACCCGTGCTTCAAATGGTATAGATTATTGTAAAACCATAAAAAAGATAATTATGACAACAAAAAAAATTCTGTCATTAATAGCATTCACTGCTTTTATTAATGCAGGCTACGCTCAAGGATACATGAGCGAAACCGTACAGCATAACAGCTTAACAAGAGAATATAGTATTTACGTTCCTGCGAGTTATGATGGAACTACAAATTTTCCTTTACTATTTAATTTACATGGAGGAGGTGGTACAAATTCCGCTTGGCAAGCAGCTTCCGACATGAGACCTATTGCCGATACTGCTGAAATTATTCTAGTTTATCCCCAAGCACGTCCTGACCCAAGTGACGGAAACTCTTTTAACTGGATTCCTAAAGTCCCAGGTACTTTTGATGATGTGCCCTTTTTTAGTTCATTGATAGATACGATTGCTAGTAATTATCAAATAGACCAGAACAGAATATATGCTTGTGGCTATTCCTTAGGAGGAGATATGACCTTTGAACTTGGATGTAAGCTCAATAACAGAATTGCAGCTATAGCTCCAGTAGCCAGAACCATGCAAGCCAATCCAAATAGTTTTTGCTCTCCGGTGCATCCCACTGGAGTTCTTACAATTCTTGGTACGGATGACTTGGTTTCTCCATACATTGGAATCGTATTTGGCGGTATAGAATATTATATCTCCGCAGCAGCAACACATATGTATTGGGCAACGCATAACAATTGTGACACAACTGCTACCATGAGTACTGTAAGTCCAAGTGTTGAACGATATACTTGGTCCACTGCATCAGGTTGTGCCTACGTGGAGGAATTAAAAGTGATAGGAGGAGGACATGATTGGCCTGGAAGTTTTGGAAATATGACGATTGATGCGAATATAGAGATTTGGCAATTTGTTTCACGTTATGACATCAACGGATTAATTGGATGTATAACTACATCTATCAACGAAAATAATGGACAGACTGACAATTATAAGGTGTTTCCAAATCCTTTTAATCAGGTGCTTACGATTGAAGTAAAATCTGCACAATCCAATGATTTTTCGATATACAATGTTATTGGAGAATTAGTAAAGAGTGGTAAATTGAATTCTCAAATTAATACAATCGATTTGTCTTCATTAGCTCCTAATGTTTATATTTTGAATATTGAAAATCAATCCATAGGGTTGATAAAAACAAAATAAAAGTGCATAGTAAAACCTAAACTGCATTAAAACGCAGTTTAACCAGAACGTTAGGCACAATAAAAAACAACACAAACCGTTCACAAATTTCTCAATTTCATAAGGCAATAGTTCGTCCCTCTAGGCGATCGAAAATAGCGAAACTTGAAAGCTAGACTGTTGCTTCAAGTAGCCTTTTAGACCCATTTCAAAATGATTGGCCGATTGAGCATGCAAATTTGAATTAAATCCACATTCCCCCCATTATTTTCATACCCTTATTGGCGTACACTCCCTTTTATTTCCCAATCTACCTAGCTTAGTTGTATATTTAGCTATCCTAACTTGGATATTGAATCTGCATTTACCCTAGAACGTTGCTTTAAACTAAACAAATGAAAAATAAACTCTTATTCAGCATTGTTACCTTCACTTTTGCTGCGGTATTCTTCGGACTTTTCTCAAGTTGCGAGCCCGAAACGATTATTGAAACAGAATATATTACCGTAAATGATACCCTTGTTGTCGTCAATACGGACACGATCATCATATCAACAACGGATACAATATTTATTGAAGAGGAGGCAAGCATTACCAATTTCATTTTAGTTAGACATGCTGAAACGACAGGCGAAGGAAGTGATCCGGTATTAAGTGCAGAAGGCATGGAACGTGCTGAAAAACTAGCTGGAATTCTTTCAGAGCTTGATATTGATCGCGTGTATAGTACCAATTACAATCGAACCATGGATACCGCTCAACCAACGGCCGATAATCAAGGCTTGGAGATCACCAATTACGGAGGCTTCGATCAACAGGCAGTTACCAACGATATTTTGGAAAATGTCAATGGTGGAAAGGTCCTTATTGTAGGCCATAGCAATACCACGCCCAATTTCTTGAATGTTTTAACCGGTACTTCCGATTATCCCAATCTACCAGAAAATGCCTACGATAATCTCTTTATCGTAAACGTGAAGTCAAAAGGCGATTCCGAAGTGATTACTCTTAAATATTGAGAAAGAAATAAAGGGGTAGCCTAAGGTTTTTGCTGCCAGCTAAGATCGATTCTTGTTGATATTGACTTTTGTTTTGTCACAAGTATATATGGCAATCAAAAAAATGAAAGAACAGCTTGACCAGCTAGTCGTTTTGTCGTACCTTGCTGTTAGTTCTGTTTTCCACTTTTAGCGAGTCTTTTCAATCAATCATATGTCTATGCATAGCCATTTAAAGTTCATTCTATTTTCTTTCATCTTATGTAGCTTTTCAATAAGCACGCAAGCCCAAATTACCAATGCGAATCGAAGCGGATTTACTTGGATTGCAACGGAGGATGTTAGTGATAAGTCCTTTGGTGCTGGCTACACGCTATACAGCGCAGCTTGGCCAACGTATAGTCCTTATCCGGGTGCTTCCAATTATCAGATGGGGCTAGCAGGTTGCTGGATGACTACACAAAAAACAGGGAACGAACCAGATCAATTCTATACGACGATAGAAGGTGGTCTCGGTTGGTGGGGAGATACTCGATTTGGCAAAGACACACCCAAATTTATCATGGGAGGTGTTTCACATAACTTTTTTGCTTGGGCCAATGGAACAGGGGCAGGTCGAAGTAATAATTTACCGAATGGTCAACGCGATTGGAGTACTCCCGGCGGAAAATATGGCGTTGCGCAATTGTCCAATCGATTGCTATGGGCACCGGATGGACTGAATGTTGCTCAATGTCTCAATGGCGAACTGTTGGGTTATGGTTACACACCACTACCTATCACAGATCCACTTGAACAAACAGCAGGAGTCGATATCGAAACGGGTAATCAATGTTGGACATTGATGTTGAATAGTACAAATTTCAAAGGTCCAGCTACATTCTTTATGCCGACTTTTTGGACAGAACCCGTTCTTGAAGATACTTCCTTGGAAGGTTTATTCCTCGATAGTAGACCTTCTGAACCGAACGTTGGTTTTGGACTTGAACATGCGACGACCCCTGCTATTATTTCGAAAGACGATAGCGATGACACCTACGCTAAGACACTCGCTATGCAATTCCCGATCAGTGGAGAAGACAATGGTATTGCGATGCATGGTATTTCTGTTTATTCCCAAAATGCCTTGTGGGACGATATGGTGTCTTGGTTTAATGGAGGGCAGGTTGTCGATCCAAGTTTTAAAGTGGATGGAACAATTGCAGTACCATTCAAGAATAATGGCGGTTCGATGGTCGGAGAAATAACATCTTCGGGACCTGATGGCTACAATCATGATATCGATTTAGCCTTCATGAATCCTACTCAAATGAATTCAAATACGATGGGTTATTCATTTGACTTGAATGTGGTTAACAAAACAGAGAAAAATGTCCTTCTTCCTGAGTACTACAAACTAGAAGACGATAAATGGAAACCTATAGCAGAAATCGATGTACCGGCTTCTTCAAATTTGGCGCCTACACCAGTTCCTACAGTTCCAAGGAGTGAGATTCCATATCTGACACCGATGGAAGATGATTGTGCTTGGCAAGATCCGGATGGTCCGTGGAAGAGTCCTGGACCCTCAGCTGGCCCATTTACAGCAGATTTGGGTGATGGAAGTACTCTAACCTATTATTGGTATCGATTTATTGATCAACCGTCAATTGTGCATGCGAACCTTCCTGCTGAGATGCTTGAAAAGATGCAAGAGCGTGTTGAATTGATTCATTCCAACTGGAGTCATACGGATCAATACGCGGCAGATCCTGAGGTGGGAGAGTTGGCAACACTAGATCCTGAGATCATTGTAACACCGCCTGCTGGTATGGAAGTGGGATATGTGCCGATTGTCACTCGACAGGAAAAATCTAACAGCAAATTGCGTGTTTTTGTGCTAGCTGGACAGTCAAATATGCAAGGTTACGGAAGTATAACAGATCCCGAAAATGATCCTGGAAGTTTGACAGATGTAATGAACAAAGATGCAGATGGAAAATGGTCTACAATTGGAGAAGTTGACAATTGGAAAAGTCTTGAAAATACCTATGTTTATTTTCCAAGATCCGACAGTGATACTATAAGAACCAATGCGACAGTAGGGCAGGGAGCTAATTCAAATCTGATAGGACCTGAACTTATGTTTGCGCATCAGCTCGACGCCTATTACGATGATCCAGTCTTAATCATCAAAACTGCATGGGGTGGCAAAAGCCTTGCGGAAGATTTTAGACCACCTTCAGCAAGTGGAGATACAGGACCGTATTATACGGCTATGATCGAAACAGTGAATCAGGTAACAAGTAATCTATCCTCAGAATTTCCTGTAATTGTAGAGGAAGACTATGAAATTTCAGGATTTGCTTGGTTTCAAGGTTGGAATGATGGAGCAAGCCAGGATTTTCTCGACAACTATGAAAGTAATTTGATCCATCTTGTGAATGATGTGAGAGCGGACTTAGGAAATCCAGATCTGCCAATTGTGATTGCAAGTTCAGGACATGGAGGCTATACAGCAAGTAGTGATGGGTGGGTCAACGATATGCAAGAAATTGTATCTGTAGCACAGGAACAGGTAGGTTGCAACGATGAAACTTACGGAGGAAGACTTGGCTTTGTAGATACCAAACCGTACTTCAAGGAGGAAGATGAGTCACCACAAGCAGCTGTACACCATTTCAACAATAATGCAGAGACTTATCTGAATATAGGTAAGACCTTGGGAGAAGAAATGATTTCAGCGATTAATGCCAAAGCATTTTGTTATGCAGATTGCGGTGAAAATCTTATTCCAAGCGAATTGGTTTCGATTGGAAATCGAGTTTGGAATGATTTCAATAAGAACGGAATTAATGACTCTTTTGAACCAGGGATTCCAGGTGTTTCGGTGCTCATCTGGGCAGATTCTGATGCTGATGATATTCCGGATTGGCAAGGTTTCGGAGGAGTGCAAGTGACGGATGCGGATGGGTACTATCGTTTTGAAGGATTAGAACCTGGCAACTATGTGGTATTCGTTTGGCAGGTGAATAATTGGGATGTAGGAGAACCTTTAGAGGGTTTCGTTTCATCGGATGTATATGAAGAAAATGCCGACAATGACGTGGACTTAGATAACAATGGCTCTGGTAGTGCATTTAGCGATATATTTTCAGGAATAGTGACTTTGACTACGGATGGAGAACCACTGAATGACGGAGATCCCGAGGATTGTATTTTTGATTTTGATGCTGGAGGTAATAATACGGTTGATTTTGGGTTCTATGACCCAAATGCAATTGACCTTGATGAAGACGGGTTTCCGGATTTCGCAGATTGCGATGATTCGAATCCAGACATTAATCCTGCGCAGCCAGAAGTGCCATACAATGGTATCGATGACGATTGTAATGCTGAGACATTGGATGATGACTTGGATCAAGATGGCTTTGGTTTAGCTGAAGACTGTGACGATGAAAATGCCGACATCAATCCTGATGCCGTCGAAATTCCCAACAATGGCATTGATGAAGATTGTGATGGTATGGATTTAGTAACATCTGCCATCCATGAGATCGGTGAGACGAAATTCGTTATCTACCCCAATCCAGCCGTGAATAATGTAAGTATTGCCTTTGACGGTGATATAGAGTGTGCGCTTACACTATATGATCTTGAAGGTAGGTTAGTCGTGCAAGAAGTTCGAGGTACTCAACTCGATGTTAGCGCTTTACAGGCTGGGATGTATCTGATCGAGATTAAAGATCTTAAGACGAGCGACAAAGTCATTGAAAAGCTGATGATCTTGAGATAGATAATACGGATACATGCTAGCACAGATCATGTAGAAAGTCTAAGGTAGTTTTCAATATTTTTGTTATTTTACATTTAAGGAAAATTTGTACTTTGTTCGATTGTTGACCTCTAACTTCGTATGTAAGAGTTCTCATAAACAATGAAATTCTAGATAATTGCATTTGTGTCCTTGTTTTATGTAACCATAAATCTCATAGCTCAACACCTAAAAAAATAGAATGAGAAGAATATTCATAATCAGTTTCTTGGTAATACTATTCGTTAACTACAATTTTGCTCAATGTGCTTCTGATGAAGTCGAAGTGCGCGTAGACATTGCAACCGATAATTGGGGTAACGAGACATCTTGGACCTTGACAGATTTGAGTGGTACGATCCTTTTACAAGGTGGACAAGGAGGGGTTTACGGAAACAACAGCAGTTATTCTGATAGCACTTGCGTCCTTGCCGATGGTTGCTTTTTTTTCGAAATTTACGATACTTATGGAGACGGTATTTATGCGCCAAACGGCTATGAGCTCTACATCGATGATATGCTTGTTGCTAGTGGCGCCGATGACATAGAAAAATACGCCATTGAGGTTGTTAGTTGTCCGGATGCATGCAACATAACACTCAACGCTCTGAATGATCTTCAAGCACATATCAATGGAACTATGACGCTTGATACGGATGAACTAACACTCGTCAAAAATACATTCGTTCAGTTTCCAGCATGTCTTGCCGAGAATGAGTTGATGATATTACTTGGTAAAAGTGTTGTCGAAGATTATGATGAGCAGATCGGAGCATTATTTACGACTCCTACGACCACAAACGGCTTTTCCAAGAACCCGGCATCAGCTCCCGGCCTTACAGTGGAACGTGCAATGTTGGCGCTCCAACAGGGAATATTCGACTATGTATTTACACCAGAGGTGTATAAAGATTATCCGCAGCACATAAATGCATGGAAATTCAATTCGTGCTATACCTTCCCAGGATATGTCGAACCACTAGCAGATTCTTCAGTGAGTAATTCAGTGCTGATACGTGCAAATTTTGCAGATCCAGATGGAATGAACCCTTACTTAGATATTAATGGCGATGGAACCAATCACGCCCTGCGACCTACTGGACTATATTTATCACCTGGAAGTGTGGCTAGCGTTACTGTGCCAGATAGCTTGGTCGGACAAGACTATTTCGTCAGAGTGGGTTCACATGAATGGGATCTCACCATCAGACCGATATTTAAGCGATTGGACAGGATATCGAGAAAGTTTCCGATCGACTCTACGACGATAGAGGTGTTCAATCCGTTTGGAGGAGCTATTTCAATACTTGTTCCCTATGGTGCCGACGATGGTATTGTAGAGGTTAGTATAAGCAATGGAGTATTGTCTCCTTTCTTTTCGCTGAAGTCATTCTATGAAACATCGGACTTTGACGCAGAACTAAGCAAGCCTGGACCCTGGGCTATTTTTGAGACAGACAACGTGATGTTTTCCATTCCAAAACATTCCATACTGCCTGGTCAATATGACCTCAAACAAGCCATGCTAGACTGGGACATGGCATTACAAGGTGTCAATTCCATTATGGCAAGAGAGATTGTTTCCGACAAACACAATATGTACATGATAGCGGATATAACCATCCGACATAACGTCTATTCGATCGGTTATCCGATGTCGAATACGCCGCTAAACTATTCCAATGTTCCTGGCCCTGCTTACTTCTTGAACGGTCCCGGACCTGACGATGAGACCAATTTTCATGAATCCGGTCATGCCTTGGCGATGTCCAAGTTCCCAGGTGAAGTCGAGGCAATTGTCAATTTTCCTTACATCATGGCGATGAACCATGGACTAAATGTAGACTTGAATGAGGCAGTGAATTACAGTTTTGTCCCCAACACCTTTGACATCGATAAAACAGCTACCCATCGGATGGTGTCCAATACTTTTGGAACAGAGCGCATTATTGTTAATTCCACGACCAATGAGGTGCGATATCAGCATCGAGGTTACGGGCATTATTTTGAAATAGTTAATATGCTCGGATGGTGTCCGCTCAGGAATTTCTGGAAGCAGGAGTCTACCGACTTTGATAACGGAATAAATTATGGTATCAATAACCAGGAGATAGATCTTCGGATAATCCGACTGTGTGTTGCTGCACAAGCAGATCTGCGTCCCTTGTTCCATGTTTTTGGAATCCTACCACAAGATTCCATCTTTGTGCAAGATACCTTAGCCCAATTAAATGTGCAACCTTCGCTCACGATCTACAATAGGCTGCAAGATTATTTCGAACTGATTCCCGAGGACAACGCAGCTTTTGTTGATTATGCGCTTTTTGTATATCCAAATCTGTACACAAATGGTCCAACCGACAATCCCGATTACGGGGTAGGGTGGCACTACCAGAAATCACTGACCTACGATGAAGCTGAATGGCAGCAACGTACCGAAATCCTACAATCCATCATTGACCTGTATTATCCAAATGGCGCACCGATAAGCAATGAAGATACGGAAATTTGCTGTATGCTTGACACCATGAATGTCAACTTGGTCGACGAAGAGGTCATCGTGACAGGAGGTGTAGAACCATATGATATTTCAATTGACATCACAGATAATGTGCAGACTGTCACCGTGGTCGATTTCGACGGATGTGAATCCTCTGTTCAATATACGCTAAGTGCTTTATCGGAGGAAGACATGGAATCAATACGAATATACCCCAATCCCGCTTCGACTGAAATTTATTTTGAGTTAGTAGAAAGCTCTAGTCAAATTGAGCATCTACAAATCGTTTCGATCAATGGTCAAGTATTACAGCAATATCCAAATGCAGACCGCATCATCGATATATCCACACTCAGTGAAGGTTTGTATATTATGCAGATTCGATTGGCTGACGGTGCACAAATGAATCAGCGATTGGTGGTGATGAGGGGGAGGTAGGATAAGAGTGGAATGACAGCAGTAATAGGTACTGAGACGCAAGCAGGGGATCACTTAAGGTATAAAGTATAACCAAACATTTAGCCCAAGCTAAAGACAAGCTAGTCTTTGCTTCAAACCATCTCAAGTCAACCATGGACATTACTACTACTCCCAAAAGCAAGCTTTTTTATTCAGACATACTATCCACGGACACAAAACAAATACTTATAAACAAATATTTGTAAGTCAACAAATAACTGAACCTCAACAAAATGAAATACGAAAAATACATAGATCATTCAATAAATATCTCTGAAATTGGTCTTGGCGCGAGGCAATAGGGACAAAATTCCGGTTGGTAAAGTATGACTGAAACCGAGGCTATCAAACTGGTTTATAAATCAATGGATTTAGGAGTCAATTTTTTTGATACGGTACTGAATTATGGACATGGTACAGGTGAGAAACGACTGGGCAACGCTCTTAAGGGGAAAGACAGAAGTAAGATCGTAATCAATACTAAATTTGGACATACCCATAGAGGATAAGACAATCAATTCTACAAGCCATTGTAGAATACAGTCGAATGGTCCGTTTTCTATTGAACAAGGTCAGTAATTATAACAAGGTCAATGAAGCATACATCACTTTTGTCCAACAAAACGAACTAGAGCCTTCCCATCAGGAAGTGAGTGAGATTATGGTGATTCCAGAAAATGAGATATCCTCCATGTTGAACAATACGATCAAACATATTTCAGTAGATGCACCTCTAAGTGGAGACGAGGGTGATTCCACAATACTCGACCTTATTCAAGAGATCGATGGCGATGCACCAGATGAAGATTTGATGAAGAAAAATCTAATTCAAGAAGTCAATTTTGGCATCAAACGACTTTCCCCGCGAGAAATTGAGATTCTCAGTGATTATTACGGACTTTGTGGCAATAATCCACAGACTCTCGAAGAAATAGGTATTAAACATGGCTTAACTCGTGAGCGAGTTCGCCAGATACATGACCGGTCACTTAGGAGATTGCAAAAATATTCCAATCACAAGCAGATGCGCTCCTAATTGTAGAGTCGTTTGCTAACTATGTCCAATAATGCCCAACAAAGACTTAGCAATCAATCGAATATTATTAATTTTGCCCTTAATGTAGTAAACAACAAACAGTAGGTTTACACAATTCATATGCTCAAAATACTAGATTATATATTTCCTGGCAAAGCGCGTCTCAAGCGCGAAATGGAAGAGCTTCGAAAAGAGGTGAAGCCGCTCTCTGAGCATCTGATTCCGTGGGAAGGAGAAGAATTGGAATTGATGTCCTTGATACACGCAGAACGAAAAGTTAAATCCGCATTTGAAAGTAGTGTAACTGGTATCATCTCTTCGATTTATCATGAGCATATGATTGCCTACCAATGGAAAAAGCTACCTGCATTGGGTGGAGATTTTCAGATTATCGTGGCCAATACAGCTAAGTATCGATATGAGTACGTTATTAAAGGAGGAAAAACTTCCTTTTATGTAGACGACAAATTTCTTGGAGAATTAAGAAAAGACAATAAGTTATATCTTTCCAAGAATCGGGTCTTAGGTAGTATAGAGCAAAAAACAAACAGTGAATGGTGGCCTATATTCTTTAATCAACAACTAGTTGGCTCGCTTGTAAATATTCAAAAAGCAAGAGAAGTGAATCCCCGAGCTTTTCAACTTCAACGCGGAATTACAAGTGATGGAGAGCTTGTTTTTCTCTCATTTGCGATCTTTAAGATTATCGATACTACACGTCGAATGAAGAAATTACCCTTCCACTAAGAAAAAATATGCAGTTTTATCAACCTATTGATCTAACTTTTGTTTAGAGTGTATGCAAGAATTAGATGTATTTGATCAATTACGCGTATTAATCTATCGGTATCATGAGAAAGGCCTAGAGATTTTCTTGGTTGATCCCAAATTAGCAGAAGATAAATCTGTTTGGAAACTTCCTCAAGGTGAACTAAAAAATCGTAAGTTCAATGGCCTTACGAAGATCACTTCTGATGCTTACATCCAATTGGAGCCAATTACAGAAAAAGACAGCACAGTACATCACACTATCGCGGTAGAGGGAGACTGGCATGATATCCCTTCAATTCGAGGAATGATTAAACACGATCTCAAAAGAGTTTCCAACAAAATCAAGCATGTTTTTCCTGATCTTGAAAAAGGCTCGTTCGTTGCAGCTAAAGATATCTTCAAGAAAGTCTTGCCCAATGAATATTTGGCGATTAAGGAGCTCAAAGAAATCTTAATCGACAGGAATTCAGTACGAAATATCTAGTATTTGCTTAGCAATTCAATTTCCTCAATGCAATCCCTACTTGTAGGGAATCGTATCTATAATATGATTAAAAGCATTAAAACGCGCAAAGTACTTATTGTTGGCGTCAATTACAACCCAAGGAGATATCTTTGTATCCGTTTTCTTAAACATCTTTGTTTTATAGCTACTATATTCACTCCATTACTCTTGTGCTCTCATGTCGACAGGAGTCATTTTCCAATGCTGTACAGGACTATTCTTGATTTCGCTTAAGCGAAAGTAGCGAAAACTTCTTCTGTAAACTCAAGATCTTCAATTTCAAAAAGATGATTTAGATAGCGTTGTGGTTCATCGTAAGCTACTTGTCTATTAACTTGAACAGTTAGTAGAATTGTATTGAGAAGTACGCAGCATAACTGTTTTCAGGTGGATTGTACTTACTTTAAAGATGGTACAATTCTAGAATGGGAGTATAACGACGAAATGTTATAGATCTAGGAAATCGATTTAAGGAATTGTAAGCAAATCTGATTAAACTGTTGCGCACGTTCGATACTGACAACGTGTCCGCAGTTCTGGATAACCGATAGCTCCGAATTGGGGTATTGCGCAGAAAAAGATTTTGCAGGTTCAAGGAAAAGATGATCTTGGCTACCCATGATCAATAAGTGTGGAATAGTTGAACTTGACTTAAAAAAGCCAAGAAGTGTTTTGTTCAAATTGTAATACAGCGAAGTCCATTTTTTGAATTCATTGATCGTAAGTGCTTTTGCTTCTCTGATAAATGTATCTCTCGATTTTTTGTGGTTATTTTTAGGCATCATGATATGTGCGCTAAAACTGTAGAAGTTTCTAAAACCGATTACCTTAGCTAACATAAGACTAAGATTAGCGACGACTTTTAGTTTGGTATTGAGTTTTACTATAGCGCCAGGCATGATAATCGAAAGTATACGATCGGGTTGCGAAATGCGCATTTGTAAGCAAATGACGGTTCCTAAAGAGACACCGATGAGGTGCAGTTTTTCAATACTTACGTGATCGATGACATCCCATATCTTGTCTGACATAAAATTGAAGGAGTACTTTGGATGATCTTTTGAAAAGCTTCCGCTATTGCCATGACCTGGCAAATCAATGACTAGCAAATTATATTGAGCACCAAGCTCATCTATCTGACGTTTCCAAGTTCGAGTGCTACCTCCAGCACCATGTATCAAAAGAAGCCAATCCGTATTTGTGGGTCGCTTGTAAGTAATATAGTGCAATAGACTTGTGTCTTTTGACTCGAAAACAATGGATTCGGATGGTAAACTGATCGACATAGTTCGAAGGTTTGGAACTGCTTCTAAAGCAAATGAAACACCAGATACACAGAACAGTTCAGAAATGTGTAATTGATTACACATTTACCTTTCACAATGAGTAACTAGCCTTAAGAGTAATTCAATTCAGATGTATATCTTAAGCTTGACGTAGAATCTTTTCCATCTTACGACCTCGAGCTATTTCATCAACCAATTTATCTAGATACCTTACTTGTATAGTTAGTTCATTTTCGAGTTCGTCGATACGATATCCGCAAATCACACCTTTAATTAGTCCAGCGTTCGGATGCAGGGTTGCTCTTTCAAAAAATATTTGAAATGTGACTTTCTCTTCAACTACTTTATCAATCTGATTTTCGTCATTACCTGTTAGCCATTCTATGACTTTATGCAGCTCATCTTTAGTTCGGTCTTTCTTCTCAACTTTAGTTATGTAGTGTGGAAAGACTGATGCGCACGTAAGGTTTGCGATTCTTTTATTATGATTTGGAGTTGCTTTCATAATATAGATTTTAATAAGGATTAGTAAAATACTGGAACTGAGGAGTTTCAACTCAAAAATCTCTAAGCTAGTGCTGCAAGATGTGTGGAAGGACTTTGGTCATTACTCAATTTACTTCCGATATGAAGTATCTGATAGTCAATATCAAAAGTCCCAGCGCCGTCAGGAATGTTTGGGACTTGATTGAAGATATAAAACGAAGGAAAGAGTTGAAAACGATTATTAAACAAGTCTAGATATAGTTGGTACGCTTGAAAGTATGAATCCAAGTTGAAAGATCTTCCGGAAGCTGATAGTATGAAATGACCAGATCTAATTTCAATCGAATCTATATGGAAGAAGTACTACTAAAACCTCTCCCAAGATATACGCCTTCAGGATATACGTTTCGCTCCAGAAAAGCTCGTTATTACTTTGAAAAGCAAATGTATTTTTACCAAATGAAAATTGATATGAGTGCAACACTTCTTGATTATGTCAAGTTATCTCATGTGTCTAACACTGATATAAAAGTTGCTATAGACAATGCGATTAAGGATGCTGTAAAATCCAGTCTCTATGAATTGCTAGATAATCGATAGGTAAATAATACGTTACGAGGCTGAAAATACCAAAGATTACAACTAATCTAGATCCTTCATACTCAAAGAAATCCTTTTTCGATCAATATCAATATCTATCACTCGTGTCGTAACCTCCTGACCAAGACTTAAGATTTCGCTGGGGTCAGAGATATACTTGTTTGTGATTTGAGAAATATGAATAAGTCCATTTTCTTTGATTCCAATATCTACAAAGGCTCCAAATTTGGTCATGTTATTAATGATGCCAATAACTTCCATTCCGATCTTTAAATCACTGATTTTTTCAAGGCCTTTTGTGAATTTCATTGGCTTAGCATCTCCTCTTGGATCGATACCTGGTTTGTTAAGTTCTTGGATGATGTCCAAAATGGTAGGCAGGCCAATCTTATCCGTGATAAAATCAGTTGGATTGAGTTGATCAAGCAATAACTTATTCTCAAGTAAATCTGAAATTTCCACGTGTAGGCTGCGTGCTATCTTACTGACAATATGATAAGCTTCTGGGTGAACTCCTGTGTTATCAAGTGGGTTTTCACCATTTTTGATTCGTAGAAATCCAGCTGCCTGCTCAAATGACTTAGCGCCCATGCGCGGTACTTTCATTAATGAAGCTTTCGAATGAATACCGTGATGCTCAGTACGAAAATCGACTATATTTTGGGCGAGGGCAGGCCCAAGACCCGAAATATAATTTAGCACATGCTTACTGGCAGTATTTGCATTAATGCCAACCTTGTTGACAGCGTTGATGACAACTTGGTCCAATTTTGATTTCAATTTGACTTGATTTACATCATGCTGGTATTGACCGACACCGATACTCTTTGGGTCAATTTTCACTAGTTCAGCCAATGGATCCATCAGTCTTCTACCGATCGATATAGCGCCACGAATTGTAAGATCAAGATCAGGGAATTCTTCTCGTGCAAGTTCACTAGCAGAGTATATACTAGCGCCTTGTTCATTCACAAGATACCTGTTAACGGACTCGGGAACCCAGCTGTTAAGCCATTCCAAAGTTTCTTTTCCCGCTGTTCCATTTCCAATGGCAATATCTTTAATGTTCCAGCGATCTATAAAGTTTGCGATAATTGAACGTGATTCATCGAGTTTATTCTGGGGTGGATGCGGATATATAGTTTTGTAAGAATTCAGATCAGATTGATCGTTGAGTGCTACTATTTTGCAACCGGTACGGAATCCTGGGTCAATGGCAAGAATTGCTTTTTCACCCAATGGCGGAGAGAGTATTAGCTGTCGTAGGTTTTCCGAAAATACGCCAATTGCTTCATCATCTGCTTTGTCTTTTGCTGTTTTTCTGAACTCATTGCTGATTGAAGGGATTATCAGTCTTTTGAGTGCATCTTGAATCGCAACTTGAACTTCGGCACTACATTCATTGTCGGTTGTAGAGAAATAGCTATTTAATCTGCTAGTTAGCCATTCGTCATCAATAACAAGCTTTATCCTTAACAGTTTCTCTGTCTCACCTCTGAGCATTGCAAGTAGTCTATGCGAAGGTATTCTCTTCAATGGCTGGCTAAAGTCCCAATAGTTCTTGTACTTTTCTGCTTCGGATTGTTTGGATTTTATCAGCTTGGAATGAATGACAGCTGATCGTTGAAATATCTCTCTCGTAATTTTACGTGCAACTTGGTGTTCACTAATCCACTCAGCGATGATGTCTCTAGCTCCCGCAATTGCCTGCTCGGTGTCTTCAATTTCTCCTTTGACAAAAGTGAGCGCTGTACGATTTAGATCCATTGTTTTTGATCTAAAGATTGTATTTGCAAGCGGTTCCAGTCCTGCCTTTCTCGCAGCCTCTGCCTTAGTTTGTTTTTTACGTTTATACGGTAGATAAATATCCTCAAGGAGTGTTGGATCCCAGCATTCATTGATTTTTCGTTGAAGATTATCCGTAAGCTGACCTTGCTCTTTAATGGTGGACAGGATGTATTCCTTTCGACTGACTAACTCTAGGACTTGTTGTTGAGCGGTTGAAATTGCAGCTATTTGTACTTCATCTAGACTGCCTGTTGCTTCCTTTCGATAACGCGCAATGAAAGGTATTGTGGCTCCATCCTGTAGTAATTCTAGCGTGTTCTGGACAGATTTCGGAGCTAGGCTCACTCTTTTTGTAACAAGTTCTCTAATCTTGTCTATCGACATCTCTAGGTTCTCAATAATTGATAAAAGTTAGAACAAAGATGAACTTTGAAAACTTAAAAATGCGAAAGAAATGATTTTATTCAAAAGCTATCTCTTAGTATGAATCTAGCTAATTACCAATGCTTGCTGAATCTTGGTGACGCTATCTTTCGCGTCTCCATAAAGCATATTGGTATTCTCATTGAAGAACAGTGGATTCTGAACCCCAGCATAGCCCGTAGCCATGGAGCGCTTCATTACAATAACGTCTTTCGCATTCCATACTTTTAATACTGGCATACCGTATATTGGACTAGCGGGATCGTCTTCAGCTCCAGGATTTACGATATCATTTGCGCCAATTACTAATACAATGTCAGTGCTATCAAAATCTCCGTTGATTTCGTCCATTTCTTGTACAATGTCATATGGAACATTGGCTTCCGCCAACAGAACATTCATGTGACCAGGCAACCGACCTGCTACAGGATGTATACCAAATTCGACTTCTTTACCCTCTTTACGGAGATATTCAACCATTTCTCTAATTGGAAATTGTGCTTTCGCGACAGCCATTCCATAACCTGGGACGATTATAACTTTCTTGGCTGCATCTAGTAGATCAGCGACATGCCCATGATCTACATCAGTAACTTCGCCTTCAATGGCCTTCGCAGTACCAGATGGAGCGTTACCAAAACCTCCAAAAATTACTGACCAAAAAGATCGATTCATTGCTTCACACATGATAATAGATAGAATAGCTCCTGAGCTACCTACTAGTGCTCCAGTGATGATCAGTAAATCATTTCCAAGCATGAATCCTGCCGCCGCTGCAGCCCATCCTGAATATGAATTCAACATAGATACAACCACTGGCATATCAGCACCACCAATTGCCATGACAAGCATAATTCCGATGAAAGAGGAAATTGCTGTCATAATAATTAGATAGATTAATCCATCTGTACCTGGTGCTTGACAAAAGAGTACACATAAGAATATGCTAATGATCACCAAAACAATATTTACGATATGTCTTCCGGGATAGATAAGCGGTTTACTTCTAATCTTACCTTCTAGTTTCCCCCATGCAATTATGGAGCCTGTAAAGGTTATAGCTCCAATAAAAACACCGATGAAGACTTCAACTAAATGTATTGTGTGTTCTGCACCCTGAATTTCCGCTGTTGCTGGATCTATATATGATCCATAACCAACCAACACAGCAGCAAGTCCTACGAATGAGTGGAGAATCGCTACGAGTTGAGGCATTGAAGTCATTTCAACTTTTCGTGCCACGAAAATTCCGATAACACTTGCAATCGCGATTGCTATTAATATATAGGCATGGCCTTCAATCGATTCTCCAAGAACAGTAGAAAGAATCGCGATTGCCATTCCGATCATCCCATAGAGGACACCTCTTTTGGCTGACTCTTGTGAAGATAATCCCCCAAGGCTGAGTATAAAGAGTATACTTGCGAGCAAGTATGAAGCAATTTGTATAGGAGCTGAGATCATTGTTTATTTTCTGAACATGTTAAGCATACGTCGTGTGACAACAAAGCCACCAACGATATTTATACAAGCAACTAAAATGGCAATTGATGCCAAAATGCTCATGGGATTTGATAATCCACTTTTGACTTGAAGGAGTCCACCTATTATTATAATTCCACTTATCGCATTTGTCACCGCCATAAGAGGAGTATGCAACGAGTGTGATACGTTCCATATGACCTGCCATCCGACAAAAACAGCTAGAACAAATACCGTGAAATGAGCCATAAATTCTGGCGGTGCAAATAAAGCAAGAAAGTACAGTAAACCAGCAATTATCGCTAGTGTAATCAGCATTCTAGTAGTTTTACTAGCCGCGGATTCTACTTTTGTTTCGGCTGTATCTATCGTTTCTTTTTCACTTAGTTGAACTTTCTTTTTTGTCGGACTTACAGGCAATGGCTCTGGAGGCCAATTAACTTTACCATCATGAGTGACCATTGCTCTTTTGACAACATCGTCATCCATATTGATAGCGAAATCCTCACCTTTACCCATATCATCCAAAAGATGACATAAATTATTTCCGTAGAGCTGACTTGCTTGGCTAGGCAGTTGATCAAGCTTTCCAATGATTGTTACTCCGTTGTCAGTCTTGTATATTTCATTGTGTTTTGTCAGCACGCAGTTACCTCCACTTGAGGAAGCAAGATCAACTATTACAGATCCTGGCTTCATCGCTGCAACGTGATAATCCAATACTAGCTTGGGTGCATTTCTTCCTGGTATCTGTGCGGTTGTAATGATGATATCTACGTCCTTTGCTTGCTCCAGGAAAAGCGCCATTTCAGCCTCGATAAATGCTGGACTCATTACTTTTGAATATCCACTATCAGTTGATCCATCTTCTTCGATATCAACTGTTAGAAATTCAGCACCCATACTTTCTATTTGCTCCGCTACTTCAGCTCTCGTGTCAAAGGCCCTGACTATAGCACCAAGCGATCTAGCTGTCCCGATTGCTGCTAAACCAGCAACACCAGCACCGATAACAAGAACTTTCGCAGGATTAACTTTTCCAGCCGCTGTAATTTGTCCATTGAGAAAACGACCAAAATGATTTGCAGCTTCTATTACTGAACGATATCCAGCGATATTTGCCATTGAAGACAATACGTCCATTTTTTGGGCCCTTGATATTCTTGGGATAGCATCCATCGCAATGGCATTAACTCCTTGTTTGGCTAGGCTTTCAAGAAGCTCAAGATTTTGTGCAGGGTAGAGGTAGCTCAGACTAACTTGTTCTTTTCTTAGCAGTGGTATCTCTTCGTTTTGAAAAGGTTGGACTTTGAGAACAATGTCAGCCTTACTATATAGTGAGGCTGAATCTTTAAGAATTTCAGCACCCGCTTCTTGATACTCAGTATCAGAGTAGTTTGCTTTGATTCCAGCGCCTGCTTGTACTAATACTTGAAAGCCTTGTTTGATTAGCCGCTGCACATTTTTTGGTGTGGCAGCAACACGTTGTTCCGAATCAACGATTTCAATTGGGATTCCTACGTTCATGTTGGAAAAATAGATTTTTCAATTCAGGAAATCGACACAAAAGCATTTCTTGCTTTTGTGGTTAGAGGTAAAGATACAATATATAATTATATTAATTATTTTTTAATATGTGTTTCTAGCAACGCCAAGTTAATCCTGGTAAGATGTAATCTGACGATGAACAAGTTTGACGCTAAAGGGCTACTAGTCTTTCTTCTCAGATTTTACTTCGATGATTTCAAATGAATGAGTAATATTTACAGATTTATGGAGCATTGTTGCGACAGAGCAATACTTGTCAACTGCTAGGTCAATTGCTTGCTTTGCTTTAGATTCTTTGATTTCTCCATGCAGAATATAGTGTGCACGTATATCTGTAAATACCGCAGGAATTTCATCTTTTCTTCGTGTTCCTTCAACATTAACTTCTACCTTCACAAGCTTTTGTCTTGTTTTTTGAAGTATGATTTCTACATCAACACAACTGCAGCCAGCCAAAGCCATGAGCACTGATTCCATAGGACCTACCGCCGACTTATCACCACTCAGTTGAATTTCCTGCCCAAGATGGTTTCGACCAACATATTTTTGAAAGCCTGTATTTTCTAAATGTATTTTCATATAAAATACTTATGTAATATAAAATAATATGATAATGAATGCTTTATAAAGGCAAACGATTTGTTCGTATTATCATCATAATAAGATATGATTATCAATTCATTGTCAAATAGAATCAAACCAGAATAATAACTGAATGATAACGGTCCTCAAGTGTTAAATAGTTGCCTACCAACGTGGTAAATTTTAAAAAACTTAGTGCAAACTTAATACCAATTTCAGCGTATGTTTACAGCTTCAATACCCTTTCAAACGAAAAACGACTCTGAAGACATTCAAATCAATCATTTCTCTATTTAGACAAGCCCTTGCAGGTGAAGAAGACGATTATACATCGGGTTCGATAGGCCGAGCAATTTTTCTTCTGTCCGTTCCCATGATTCTGGAAATGTTGATGGAGTCAGTATTTGCGCTTGTAGATATTATTTACGTTTCACGGGTTGGTATCTCTGCGGTTGCAACAGTTGGTCTGACAGAATCGCTAGTTACTCTTGTTTATGCTGTTGCAATCGGATTAAGTATGGGTGCTACTGCAATGGTAGCTCGAAGGGCGGGAGAGAAGGATGATGAGGGAGCGGAACGCGTTGCTGTTCAGGCAATAATTCTAGGTGTTCTAGTGGCTATCATAGTGGGTGTTTTGGGCTTCTTTTATGCGAAGGAACTACTCGGACTTATGGGTGCGGAAGCTGATGTAATTGAATCTGGCTTCAGATATACTCAGATATTACTTGCTTCCAATGTGAGTATTTTGCTCTTGTTCTTGATCAACGCGATCTTTAGGGGAGCTGGTGAAGCAAGCATTGCGATGTGGCTTTTGGTTTTCTCCAATGGGCTTAATATAATTCTGGATCCGATATTGATATTTGGCTGGGGGCCAATTCCGCAATTTGGTGTGACAGGTGCCGCGATGGCAACTGTGACAGGTAGAAGTCTAGCTGTTTTAGCGCAATTATTTATACTGTTTTTCGGCTGGAGTAGGATAAAGATATCGATCAAATTATTTGTGTTGAATTTGGGCGTGATGTTCCGTCTGGTCAAAGTTTCACTAGGGGGAATCGGCCAGTTTATCATTGGTACATCTAGTTGGGTAGTATTGATGCGAATTATGTCAGAATTTGGGACGGATGTAATTGCCGGATATACGATCGCTATTCGAGTCATGTTATTTACCTTAATGCCTGCATGGGGGATGAGTAACGCAGCTGCGACCTTGGTAGGTCAGAACTTAGGGGCAAAGCAACCCCTACGTGCATCAAAATCTGTATGGATCACTGCCAAGTATAATGCTTATTTTATGTTGACAGTAAGTATTGTTTATTTATTGTGGGCACCTTTGATAGTCAGTTGGTTTAATGCTGATTCTGACGTGGTGTACTACGGTGGATTGAGTCTACGAGTGATGGCAGCAGGATATGTTTTTTACGCCTATGGGATGGTTTTAACACAAGCATTCAATGGGGCTGGTGATACGAGCACGCCAACAGTTATAAATTTCATCTGCTTTTGGCTATTTCAACTTCCCATTGCTTATTTTACGGCAATTGTGTGGGGCTGGGGCCCAAAAGGTGTGTTGATTGCAATTACTAGCGCTGAAGTACTCATCGCAATTATCAGTATGTGGTGGTTTCAGAAAGGTAAGTGGAAGACGGTTGAAGTGTAGAAGGAGTTTACTGACAGAAATCGGGACAGCTTCACTTTAAATGCATGTTCTTTCAGCAATTAATGGAACGTGCGTCATGGATTCTACATGATCTTAGTTACGACACTAAAGTTTCGAGCACAATGGCTCAAAATTGTTTTGGGATCATACGAAAAATTGGATCCCACAGTTCCGCCCGCGTCAGTGATAGAAGCGGGTTCCGACGAACAGCGTGAGGAAGGATATAAGCGGATAGCACGCCCGGACGCCCAAAAGAATCCAAGCCTTATCTTGAAATGCTTTTTTAATGGAACAAAGTGAAGCTTACTCTACTGACCTCCACAATTACTTTACACGTTTAATGTCAACATAATAATCTCGATCAACCTTCCATTTATTCATGCTCTTTTCAGCTAGCTTCGTTTTTTGAAAATCAGTTGTAGGATTTAACGCTAGTCTTTCCCCTTTGTGTTCAATGACAACTGGCATATTGAAGCTTTCAATACAATTAGTCCAACGATACATGATTTTCTTCCGTTTTACAGAATATTCAAGAACTGCAATATCAGATGTTCTCAAATACTGGTCAAAAATAGGCTGAAGATCAAGCCCCGTTTTATCGATTATGAAATTTTCAATCTGTTCAGTTGTAACCGTCTGATGATAAAATGTTTCATTCAATCCTCGAAGGACTGAACGCCACTTTTCGTCATCATCAACAAGTTCTCTGATCGTGTGGAGCATGTTCGCTCCTTTGTAGTACATATCTCCCGAACCCGATTGATTCACATTGTATGGCCCAATGATCGGTTTGTCGTTTCTGATGTTTTTTCTTGTACCTATTACGTAGTCAGCTGATGCTTCCTTACCGTAATAGTAGTCAACGTATAGATTTTCGCTGTAAGCTGTAAAGCCCTCGTGAACCCACATGTCCGCTATATCTTTGTAGGTAATATTATTTGCAAACCATTCATGTCCAGATTCGTGGATAATTATGAAATCGAATTTTTTACCCCATCCTGATCCACTGAGGTCATTTCCGAGATATCCATTCTTGTATCGATTCCCGTAGGTTACTGAACTCTGATGCTCCATACCCAAATATGGTACCTCCACCAACTTGTAACCGTCTTCATAGAATGGATATGGTCCAAACCAGTGTTCAAATGCCTTGAGCATCATCGGTACCTGCTCGAACTGCTCGCGCGCCTTTTCTTCATTGTAGGACAAGACCCAGTAGTCGACGTCTAGATCACCTTTTTCTCCTTCGTATACCTCGGAAAAATGTGCATAATCAGCAATATTGATGTTGACGCCGTAGTTGTTAATTGGATTGACTACTGCCCAGACAAATGTTTTCTTACCGTTCTCTTGTTCAATTACTTCTCTCAGTTGTCCGTTGGAAACATCAAGTAGATTCTCCGGAACTGTAATGGACATTAACATACTATCGGGTTCGTCGTACATATGATCTTTACAGGGCCACCACATACTCGCACCATCGCCCTGGCATGATGTTGCCACAAATGGATTGGCATTGTCATCCGTTGTCCACGTCAAACCTCCATCCCAAGGTGGTCTTACAGCACGCGTAGGTTTTCCGCTGTACGTAATTTTGACTTGCTTGATATCACCAACTTTTTGCTCTTCCTTGAATTTTAGATAAAAAACATTGCCCAATCGCTTGAATTTTACTTGTTGACCATTCTGTTCTACTTGATCAATCTGCATAGGTTCCTGCAAGTCAATTTGCATGACCTGCTGTGCTTCTAGTACTTTGTAACTTATTGTATTATGACCAGCAAGTATTCTGTCCTCTATATTTACATCAATATGGAGATCATAGTGTGTAAGATCCCACCAAGCACGTTCTGGTGTTATACTTCCACGCAATGTATCTTGAAGATCAAAATCTTGAGCAGATAAATTAGGACTCAATCCGCAAAAAAGCAGAAACAAGAAGAATATGCTGTTCCGATTAAATGGTATAGTCATTTGTCTAATTTACTTGTTTAGAATAGGCTGTTCAATTCCTTTGTTGGCAAGTTCTGTGAGATTAAGGTTGAAATACTCGATTGTTTTTCGATCTAGATACCGGTTTAAGGAATCCATACCCATTTCTGAGCGATTGGACTCGATATCCTCTGCTGGATTTAAGGCATAAGACTTGCCCTTTTCGTCAAACCTTACAATTGTGCCAAATGGTTGAGGTATATCTGTGAGCACTGCATACTGATCTTTTAAGCTTATGTATTGGTACTTTTCTATTTGATTTCCCTTCAGATCTTCTTCCATCTTCTCAATACCCAATTTCATTATTTCAGGAAAATCCTGCGTATGTTGCATTAGGGTAAAGAATCTATCTGCACTCTGTTTGCCCACCAATTTATTACCAGGATAACCATATGTGTCTAGTATCTCCTTGATGGAATTTGCATGTTTTTCATAAACCTGAGCTCTTAGGTTTTCTACTTTCTCTAGTTCTTCATAACCAAATCTGGCAAACTGCAAAACATTGAGCTGCATTTGCTTATCAAGATTGGCCATCTTGTCAATTTGCTTGCTTAACTCAAGGTTAAGCTCGGTAGTCTTCTCCGTCTTTTCCGGTTTACACCCAAAAAGCAAAAAGGAAATGCAGAGAGTCAAAAGTATAGAAAAGCGCATCGGTAGTTTTTTAGGTAAATATGTGAATAATCTAAGGGTGTAGAGTATCAATCTGCTAGTTATTTTGATAAAGAGTCATGCTTGAGAGTTTTATTTGATTCCCCCACAATAGTGTTTTATAACTAAAGTGGTTTTGTTCTTGATCATATAACTTTTTTGTCGATTAGCTTGGTCAGTTGATCTGAATCGTGTAATCATTACAGAAGTAAAATAGTCCTTAAGGTGTGCGGTTGAAGTAATTATGACAAACACTTTTTTCAACATGCACAAAAATGTTTTTTACTAACAAATTAAATTCTACCTTATGAAACCCTATTATTTTCTATCCTATTTCCTGCTTCTTCATTTTTCGCGATGGCTTCAAGTTCAAATACTGAACCTGTAAAATCTATGGAAAACAAGTATCCGAATTGATTCAAAAATCTGATCTATATAAGTCGATCGCGGATCAAAATCAAATGGTTATGGTCAAGTTTACTTTTAACAGAGACAATGAAATTGAAGTTATTTCGACTAATAATGAAGATTAGGAATAGTCAATCAAATCAGTGTTAAATAATCAAGTATTGGATCTAGAGGAGGATTTATCATCTAAAGTTTTCATTCTACCAATCATAGTTGAAATCAAATAAAGACGTAAGTAGACAGTAAGTTTTGTACAAGCAGCAATGCTAAACCCTCGTTAAGAAATTAGCGAGGGTTCTATTTTTTCTTTCCTTTTTTGTTTTTACGTTTCATACCACGAGTTTTTGGTTTCTTGTATTTCATTTTCATCTTGTCTTCGTAACGAATCTTATTGTTGACTTTCTTATTCTTATCCTTTTTCTCGTGGAACGCTCCTTCTGAAGCAGGTGCTGCATCTGGTCTTCTGACAACAATGTTTTTCATTTTGTATGTAGGCAATTCATCTTCTATGAGTTCATCACTTAGTTCAAGACCTTCGGGAATAGGAATTTCGGGTATTTTGAAGTTCATTAGTTCCTCAATACCAGCCAGAGACTCAAGTTCTTGTTCTCGACAAAATGAAATACTATGACCTTTTCGATCAGCACGACCAGTACGACCAATTCTATGTACATAGTTTTCAGGTGTTTCAGGAATGTCGAAGTTGATTACATGTGAAACTCCAGTAACATCAATCCCTCTCGAGACAATATCGGTTGCTATGAGTATTCGATAGGTTCCATTGGCAAATTGATTTACAGAGTTGAAACGAAAATTCTGCGATTTATTGGAATGAATTACTCCGATTTCCTCATAATATTCGACTTCAATTTCAGCAGCAAGTAGATCAGCCATTTTCTTGGTACTAGTGAAAATCAAGACCTTTGTGAAGGCATCTTTTTGGTCGAGTAAACTTTTGAGGACAATTACCTTACTATTGAAGTTTGGTATATGAATTACTTGCTGATCGATATTCTCAAGCGGTGTGCCCATGGGAGCTGCTTCCACTTTTTTTGGAAAGCTAAAGAAATCTTCTATTACCTTTTCTACGTCATCAGTCATCGTAGCTGAAAACATAAGATTTTGCCTCTTTTCGGGTAGAAAATCAATGACACGTTTTAGCTGCGGTAAGAAACCCAAATTCAGCATCTCGTCTACTTCGTCTATCACAAATTTTCGGATGTTCTTTAATTTCAAAGAACCATTTAGACATAAGTCGAGCAATCTACCAGGAGTTGCGACTACAACATCACAGCCCATTTCAACTTCATAAGACTGCCCTTTGATATTGGTTCCGCCGTAAGCGGCAACAACAACCATGTTAGTTCTTGAACTTAGTTTCTCGATTTCTTCCTTTACTTGAATGACTAACTCTCTAGTGGGAACCATGATCAAAATCTGTGGAAACCGATCTTTTTTAAATTGCCACATTCTCAGCAAGGGGAGGAGGTAAGCAAAGGTTTTTCCTGTTCCTGTCTGCGCGATACCAATCATATCTTTGCCAGACATGATCACTGGAATAGCTTCTTTTTGGATGTGTGTAGGTGTTTTAAAACCCATTTCATCCAGCGCCTGCCAAAGGTTTTTATTGAGATTTAGCTCTCGAAAAGTCATGGAATAAATTTTACACAAAGCTAGAGAATTATGAGCTTATCTTCGTTATATCTGCTATCCGTCGGTGAATTCCTTGAAGTATATACTCTACAGAGGCATAAGAAAGAAATTTAGTTTCACAAGGTTTTAGGAGCTTGGAGTAGAAGAATAAACCGCACAAGTAATTTAACTTCATCGATAGTCGGTCACAATAAAAGTGATTAATTTATCCTCAACTATTGAACAAGCGTCCTTTTTAGGATTTCTATTAGTAAGGCACTAGTATGATTCGGTAAAGTGCAACAGGTATGTGGAAGTGGGGCGAAACGTATGTCAGAGGCAAGGTTCTTAAGTCTTATGCAAGACGCAGAACATTGGTCGTAGACGATACGACGATTATTCGTCACGGGAGACTTCTTTGATTGAGCAAGAGGATGGGCATCATGTTTTGAAATTGGAATCTGAGGTTCAAAAAATTGAAAGCTGAAGTCAAGAATAAAAAATCACCATTTGAGAATACCATAAATCATCAACAAAGTATTCATGTAAATGACCAAGAACCTTGCATCGCTGCTAAGAAAGAAGAAATGAGCTGTAATTATTCTTAGCTTTGCGTCAAAAAGCATGGAGCAGACTTTTTCCATCATATCTACTGCGATTGTACTAACATTTATCCTTGATCCGTTCGGTAATGTCCCCTTGTTGATAACGATACTGAAAGATGTAGATCGCAAGAAGCACAGAGCTATTATTATTCGCGAAATGCTTATTGGGCTCGCGATACTGCTATTGTTTCTTTTTGCAGGTCGTCCTTTTCTAAATTTATTCCATTTAGGCACTACTGCCGTAGCTATTGCGGGCGGTTTGATCTTTTTGATTATTGCATTGAAACTGATTTTTCCACCAGCAAGTGGAGGTGGTATTTTTGCTTCTGTCGGTGAACCCTTCGTGGTTCCGATCGCAATGCCAATGGTAGCGGGACCGTCAGCTCTTGCGACACTTTTGGTGATGTCAAAAAATCATTCCGATCATATTTCAGGTCTCTTTGTCGCTCTTTTGATAGCATGGGCAATTTCATCTGTAATTTTGCTTTCTTCGCCTTTGTTGCTTCGAGTTCTTCGACGTAGAGGGCTGATAGCATTGGAAAAACTTATGGGGATGTTGCTACTAATTATGGCTGTCCAAATGCTTCTTGACGGATTTTCTTCTTATGTTGAGGGTTTCATGTAATCTTTCAACTATGGCATATAGTAGAGAATTGGCTGCTCAAGTAAGGAATTATTTATCTGAAGTTCCCAGTATCTTAATCAACGAAAAAAAAATGTTTGGAGGACTTGGGTTCATGGTCAATGAGAAGATGTGCATCAATATTACTAGAGAACGACTGATGTGTCGATTTGATCCCGAAGTTGAACAAGAAATCGCTGGAAAAACTGGGTATTTACCCATGAACATGAAGAAGAAATCTATGAAAGGTTATTGCTTGGTGGAAGAAGCAGGCTACTACGAAGAAAGTGATTTGTCTTTTTGGAAAGAATTGTGTTTAGCCTTTAATGATCGCGCAAAATCATCCAAAAAGAAGTAAGAGGAAAGGGTATTATTTTTCGAAAGGGTAAACTAATCCAATTTTTGCTCTTACCTGATCGAGAATCCCAACCAACGCGAGTGAGTTTCTTAGACTCCACATGTCACTCTCTGCGTTAGCGCTATTAACCCTTTCATAACAGTGTTTTACTTCTTGGTAATAGCCACGATTTTGCAATTCTACGCTATGCTCTTCAATTTTTCCATCTGCATACGTAATCTGATAACTTTCTGCCTCATGCCATCTTGCCTTAATTACAATTTTAGCCTTTTCACACGTAATCCTGGCAACGGTGTCTGTTTCAGCAAGAAGTGTACAGGTGGCTTGAAATTTTACGTTATGAGCATAGTTAAGTTCGACACTTGTCTCAACATCAACTCCCGTAGTAGAGAATTCTGCTTTTGTAGAAATTGAGTTAGGTTCCCCCAAAAGCAGATAAGACAAGAATAATGGATATATCCCGATATCCAGAAGTGCACCTCCAGCAAGTTGGGGGTTAAATAGTCTTGATTCGGGATCGAAGTGAGCTTTAAAGCCGAAATCCGCTTCAGCCTTGATTATTGATCCTAGTTTACCTGATCTTATAAGTTGCAGCACCTCAAGCATGACAGGATTCCATCTTGTCCAAAGTGCTTCCATCAAGAAAACCTTGTTTTTTCTAGTAACATCAATCATTTCTTTAAGCTCTGCTTTGTTAACAGCCATAGGCTTTTCGCAAAGCACATGTTTACCTGCATTTAGTGCTTCAATCGTATATTTTTTATGGCTATTATGCGGTGTAGCTATATAAAGGATGTCCACATTGGGGTCTCCAAGAAGGTCTTCGTAGGTTCCGTAGTACTCTGTTATGTGATGATTTTGGGCGAAAGCCCTAGCTTTATCTAAACTTCTTGATGCGACCGCGACAAGTTCATTCTGATCCGAGGAAGCATGTATAAAGTCGCGGGCAAAATGTCCCGCAATTTTTCCTAAACCTATAATACCCCAGCGTAATTTCATCTGATAAATGTACGAACAATTGAGAGACTCATGCTTCTGATACAAGCAGGCTCATAATCAATACCACAATCATAAATTGAAATAACTTACTTCTTCATAATACCAAAAAGCTCAGACCCTTGCCTTGGAAGAATTGAATTATAACACATTTCCATATAGGTTTCGCTAAAGTGAGGATCAAAGTAGGATAGATAGTCATCTTTAGATCCACCAAAAGGACGTCTTTGCATATCTCCGGTCAGCGGAAAGTTGAACCATACTCCTACAAGCATACCACAATTGTTTAGTAGCTCGTACATCTTTTTGGCGTAAGCCTTTCTGCTTTCAGGAAAAGGAGGAAAGGAGCAAAAGAAGGTCTGTTCTATAATCAGATCATAAGCTCCTTTGTGTTTAAAGAAGTCACCTTGGATAGCTTGATCTTTTGGGAACGTGGGATTTCGCTCGATAAATTGTTTGATCGGAAATGCAGCTATATCAAGGATATGTGTGTGTTTGAATCCTTTTTTCCAAAGGTACTCTGCCTCGTAGGCATTTCCAGCTCCTGGTATGAGTATGCGCAGATCTTTGTTGACTATCTGATCAACGTATTCACTTATTGGTGTAGTGGGATAACCAACATCCCATCCAGTGAGTTGTTGTTTGTATCTACTTGTCCAAAAATCTTGATCCGAATATTTCATATTTTGTAAACGACTTACGCGGTTTATTGGTTTCCAGTTTAGATAGCATTTCAGGAAAATGATCTAACTAAATGCTTCTCCTAAGCTATATTTGATTAAGTCATTGATCATAAAAAGAGATTTACCCACATATTCTCTGTCTTTTAGTAGGAATTGGAACCCATTAATAAACTCTTGATCCTTGGATATGACAATATAAAGTGCATTCAAAGATTTGTAAAACCTTTCCTTATCTTGTTCGAGAGGAATATTCCTCGATCCAATTAATCCCATAAACTTGTAGAAACTCTCGTACTCAGAAAGACCGTATTTGTCAGGATACTCGAAGCTTAAATAAAGACTCGCTGTGTAGTGATTTTGATAATGGGTATTGATACGTTTATCTCTCGCAGATAGATCTAAGAGTGCTTCATCGCAGTGAAAAATAAAACGATTCATCCTCATAGAAATGTCTTTGGTCTCATCAAAAAGATCTGAAAATGCAATACGCATAAGAATGGGATTCTCCCTCAACAACATAAGCATTCCACTTTTGGCGGAATGTTTCTCACCACCCCAAAGCCTGCCAGAATATGGACTTTCAAGACTATTTGCAAAAGCTTGATCCAATTTAGCTGCATCGACATTGAAATGCTCTTGCCACTTTTCAATAATATCCCATTTGTATCCTGGTTCGTAAAGTTCGTTTTTTAAAACTAATGCTTGCAAATAGGAAGAAAATTGATCTTTATATTTTTGTATGAGATCGACACGCATTTTTGAAATTTTAGCTACGAACTACCCAAAAGGGTAGTCAGATTAAGTTTTCATTGATAGACCTTTGTAAAGATCAATTAAAACTCTATTACCCCAAAAAAGATGTATTTTATTCAACAAACCAATCGTAGACATTTGAATTTTATTTATTTGGATGAAAAAAGCGTATTTTCAATCTTGAATTGACGTTACTGTCTACAAAAGAAGACTAACACTTGCTTGCGAGTCCAAAAACTCGCATAAGCAGTGTGTTGGTTGGAAATACAGGGTCTTACTCAGAATTACTCATCAGCGAGTATATTATCCAAAAAACCTCTGGACATAGTTACTCTGGAATCTATAAAATTGCTGATTGATGATGATGAAGCATTGATAGCAGAAGATATCGCCGACTTTTGTGAAGATATCGCCCCCCCCCTGTTTTTGTTGCTTATAGAGCTGGACTAGCCATTGATTATCTCAAGAATAATCCAGTAGACTTAGGATTGCTCGATATTAATCTTGAGGATGATATTGACGGAATTGAAATAGCCGACTACATCAACCTTAATTGTAAAGCTGATTTCATTTTTCTTACGTCTTATTCTGATCCAAAGACACTTACGAAAGCTTCTAGCACCAATCCCGCCGGTTATATCACTAAGCCTTTGACTAAAGAGCAATTATTAAATACAATAATTCAGGCCATCAATAATCTCAAAAGTGCAGGGGGCGCTCAAATATCAAAATCTACAAGAAGCATACCCTGTTGCAAATATTTCAGAATGTGAATTTGAAATCATTGAGTTAATCTGCCAAAGAAAAAGCAATGCTGAAATTGCTGAGGCCACTTTTCTTTCAATGAACACAGTGAATTACCACTTGAAGCAGATTTTTGCAAGACAGGAAATTAAGTCTCGCATTGAATTGATCAACAAGATGCACAAGCTTTATGGTTAGGTAAATTGTCCCCATTACCATTTGTTAAAAAAGCATGTATATTTATGATTCGATAGTTACAGTTGACTCATGTTTTCTGATGTATGTATCAACAGAATAGATCTCTAAGCTATCTATTATCAGAGCTTAAATCGTTTTCGAGTCGCGAGATTAGTAGTCATAAATTATGCTAGAATTTATTCCACAGATCTTACTTATTTGCATAGGGCCTGCAATCCTGATGTGGGCACTGAAAGATCGTAAGATAGGTAAGGTGCTTAGTCCTGTTGTGATGGCTTACGCCGTTGGAATTGCTTCTGTGACTTTCGGTCTTTTGCCGCTCAATCCATTAATTAGTAAGTATTTTTCTGAGCTGAGCATCATGTTGGCAATACCTTTACTACTATTTTCTGCCGATATTTTGGGATGGTTTCGACATGCAAGATCCACAGTATTATCCTTCGTATTTGCGATCATTAGTGCGGCGCTATCTTGCATAATTGCGGCTTATCTATTCCGAGACAAGATAGACTTGATATGGGATTACGCAGCGATGTTAACGGGCGTTTACACAGGTGGAACAGCTAATATGCAAGCAGTGGGTATTGCAATCGGAGCGCCTGAGGATAGTTTTGCACTCATTAACTCTGTGGAGATAGTTTGTGGAGGAATCTACTTGCTTTTCCTGACAAGCTTTGCGCCTCTGCTCTTTGGCAAGGTTTTGCCAGCATATGAGTCCGATGGAAATACATCTGAAATAGACGATGATCCGGTCGAAATTAAGAAGGATTGGAAGTCTATGGTGCAGGCTACAATGCTAGCGATCGTTATTCTTGGAGTTACCTTAGGATTGGCAACTGCTTTATATGGTGGACTGACCAATACTACTTTTATAATTCTGAGCCTTACCACGCTGAGTGTTATTGCTTCCTTTTCTACGAAAATAAGGGCCTTCCGAGGTGCATTTGAGGTGGGAGATTACCTCTTGTTGATGTTTTGCGTTGCAGTGGGTATGCGATCAGATTTTGGAAATATTGTAGAACAGGGTGGGGTGCTACTTGCTTTCACAGCGATTAGTTGGTTGTTATCGATCGGCTTTCATTTGATTTTATCGCTAATCTTTAGAATCGATAGAGATACTACATTGATTACCTCAACCGCAGCCTTATATGGTCCAGCTTTTATTGGTCAAATTGCTAGTGTGCTAAAAAATCGGGATGTTGTCTTTGCTGGAATCGCGACGGGTCTTGTTGGCTACGCAATTGGCAATTATTTAGGTATTTCCATGCATTATTTACTTGAAAAATGGCTTGCATAATATGAATAATCGTGAATTTCCAGCAGTAGGAGAAGCAGCTGAGAACTTATTGAAGCAGTTGGAAGATCGCAAGAAGGATGATCTTCAGTGGCAATCTGGCAAGGCATTTTCTTATGTCTATTTTGCAGATGGTATGATTACGCAAACCTTGAAAAAGGCATATACGCTCTTCTTTTCAGAAAATGCTTTGAATCCTTCAGCTTTTCCATCACTTAGATCCATGGAAATAGAGGTGGTTGATCGTTGTTTAGGACTTTTTGAAGGAGGAGAAGATTCCGTAGGAAGTATGACAAGTGGTGGAACAGAAAGTATTCTTATGGCTTTAAAGTCCGCTAAAGAATACGCAAAGATTCATAAACCCCATATTGAGAAACCTCAAGTTATATTTTCTTTATCAGCGCATCCCGCTTTTAATAAAGCTTGCGACTATTTTGGGCTCGAGCCCAAAATAACGGCCATTAATGATGATTATACAGCTAACCTCGAAGCATTAGAATGTGCTATTACAGAAAACACCATTTTAATCGTTGGTTCTGCTCCTTCTTATCCTCAGGGAGTTGTAGATCCAATTACCGAAATCGGGCAATTAGCTATCAAGCATAATTTGCTTTTCCATGTGGATGCATGTGTCGGTGGCTTTGTCTTGCCTTTTATACAAAATTTTGAAAAGCAGTGGAACCTTTCGGTGCCCGGAGTTACATCTCTCAGCGCTGATATCCACAAGTACGGATTTGCATCCAAAGGCGCATCCGTTATTCTATACAATAATCCCGATCTCCGAAAGACACAGTTTTATGTTTATACCGATTGGCCAGGAGGCATGTATGGCTCGCCTGCGATACTAGGCACCAAACCAGGAGGCGCGATTGCTGTCGCGTGGACTGTTCTTCATCTATTGGGTCGTTCAGGCTATGAGAAATTGGTGAATCGCAGCATGGAGACAAGTAGGAAATTCCGAAGCTTGATTAACTCCATCGAAGGCCTTCAAGTTTTTGGACAACCTGATATGTGTATTTATTCTTTTGGAAGTGATCAGTTTGATATTTATGATTTAGCCGATGAAATGCATATGCAAGGATGGTTGATGGATAGACAGCAGAATCCGCCAGCGCTCCATATGTCGATTTCCCCTGTTCATGCAAAGGTGTTTGAAGAATTTGAAAAGGATCTTAGGACTTGCATTCAAAAAGTCAAACGTTGGAATGTAGCATCCCTTAAAAAACAAGCTCAACTAACGGCCAAGCGTGGGTTGAAGAAGCTTCTTCCCGAGAAAATGTACAAAAGGTTGCAAGATAAAGTCCTTGAAAATATAGATGTAGACAATAAGCGCTCAGCTGCAATGTATGGTCTGATAGGTGATCTCAAAGGCACCGGAGAAACAGAAGACTTAATCCGGAATTTTCTGGATAAGACGATGAAGTAAAGTCGCTATAGTTTGCTTTGCTGTTAATTGAAGAACTTATGATCAGCTACTGTGGAGTATGCCTTTATTCCTATCCGACGGCTCAATCAGATCCCACAGATTTCCATATAAATCCGCGAAAACGGACACTTTTCCATGGGTTTCTTGAATAAGTGATCTTACAAAACGGATTCCTTCATTTTTCATCTTCTGATAATCTCGTTCTATATCATCTGTAAAGAGAAAAAGAAAAACTCGACCACCAGCCTGATTTCCAATTCGGGATGCTTATTCTTCGTTTCCGGCTTTTGCTAGTAATAACATACATTCCTTTGCACCAAGAGGTGCGACTATAACCCACCTTTTTTCCTCAGAGAGTTCGGTGTCTTCGACGAGCTTGAAGTTCAGTTTTTTTTGTGTAAAATTCAATGGCTTCATCGTAGTCTCGAACGACTAGAGCAATATGAGCTAGATGCTGCTTCATGCCTTTTGCCATTACAAACTACTTGCGCAATGTTTCTAAATATATTGAAACTGCTACCAATTCGTCTTTCTTAAGAGCTTCCTTGTATGACTGCATTTTATTCTTTCCAAAATACACGGTAGCTACTCGTTCTTCAAGCGATAAGGCAGAGGTTTTAAGATTTGTGGCGCCCGCTAATCCCAAACCTCCTTTGCGTCCATGGCATGAAGAACAGTTTTGTTTGTATATCAGTGCAGCGTCGACAGCAGCGATATCCTCTTCTGAGAATTGCTCGATCAAGGCCTTATATTTTGTCAACTGCTCAGCTGTGAACATGGGATCACCCTGTTCGGAGTTGAAGGCTAGAAAACTAGAAGAAAAGACTAAAAATAAAGAAATGATATAGTGCATGAAATTTGAATTATTGATAAGAGTGAAATCTTATGTTATGAAAGTAAAATAAAGAAGATAAGTTCATTATTAGTTAGATGTGTTTAGGCCAGGCATTCTACGAACTAAAAATCACGAAGTAAATCTGCAGCTTTCTCTAAGACATCTTCGGTTTTAGCAAAACAAAATCGGAGATACTGTTTTTTTGGTGGTTGGCTGTAAAAAGATGAAATGGGTATGGTTGTGACACCTTGCTCCTTTGTCAATTGTATAGCTAGATCTTTGTCATGGCTTTGATCAAGTTCATGATGATCATATAATTGGAAGAAGCTTCCTTGAGAGGGCAAGGCGGTAAACTTAGTATCTGCCATTAGCTGCTCAAAAAGGTCTCGCTTCTCTTGATAAAATTTACCAAGTCCTTGATAAGTATCTGGGTCTGAAAGGTAATTTGCAATGCCAATTTGAAGAAAATGTGGTACGCTAAACACATTGAATTGATGTGCTTTTTTGAATTCACTCATAAGATTTGTCGGTGCTATGCAATAACCAATTTTCCATCCTGTGCAGTGAAAAGTTTTACCGAAAGAGAAAGTAGCTATAGCTCTTTGCTTCAGTTCAGAATGTTCGAGTACGCTTACATGTCTTTTGTCGTCAAATACTAGATGCTGATAAACTTCATCACTTAGTATTATTATATTATTATTTTTTGTAATATGATTAAGCTTATCCCATTCAGCTTCTGTCCAAACTTTACCAGTTGGATTACTAGGTGTATTGACGATAATCATACGTGTTTTGTCTGTAATTGTATCTTTCAGTTTCTCCCAGTCCATATCGAAATCAGGGCCTTCAGTTACTACAGCTTTGTAAATACCCTGATTCAGTTCGATACTCGGACGATACAAATCATAGCAAGGTTCAATACAGATTACTTCATCACCAGGATGCACAAATGCCTGGATTGCAGTCGATAAGGCTTGTGAAGCACCAGATGTTACACATATTTGGTTTTGCAGATCTGCGTCAACTTCATTGGTATTTTGAATCATGATACTAATCGCATTCCTCAGCTCTAGTGTGCCGTTCATGGGTGCGTACTGATGAAAGTTTCCTGAAAGCGCTTTCTGAACATAATCGATGAGCCCTTGCGGTGGATTAAAATTCGGAAATCCCTGAGCTAGATTGATAGCTTCATATTGTCTTGCTAAGCCCGACATTTCGGAGAAAATATTCGTTCCTACGTCAGGTAACTTTGAATTGATCTTCATCCGATAAATGTATAGAAAATATGTTGAACCCTTGTATACAGCAGTTTGAAGTTTGCAACTTTAAACCACTATTTTTCAAAATTCTACTTCCGAATATCACAGGCTGCATGCTTGAATTTCTCCAAGAATCTGACCGCATTTCAAGCAAGAATGAATCTACTTACTCATCAAAGCGTCTACCTGAGCAATAACATTTTCTGCTGTATATCCAAACTTCTCGTCAAGCACGGTATATGGTGCTGAATAACCGAAATGTGTCATACCATAAACAGTACCGTTGCCTCTAACCAAGCTTTCAAGCGTTACTGGAAGTCCAGCTGTCATTCCAAAAATTGGTACACCTGCTGGTAATACTTTTGCTTGATAATCAGCGGATTGTTCGCGGAATAAACCTTCAGAAGGAACACTCACAATTCGAGTTCGATACTTTTTCGATAATTCTTCTATCGCACTGTGTAGGGTACTCACCTCTGAACCGTTAGCCAATAAAATTACTTCAGGATCTTCTACATCTTTCAATATATATCCACCCTTATTCAATTTCATTGAAACCTCTAGACGGCTTTCGGAAGTGTAAGAAGGTAAATCTGCGATACCTTGTCTTGAAAGAATTAGACCTGTAGGACGATCATTTGTCTCCATCATCGATTTCCATGCAGCAACTGTCTCTGACGAATCAGCTGGTCTTAAAGCAATCATGGAGGATTTGCCTGAATGATTATTAAGTTTTTCTAGTAAACGTAACTGAGCTTCTTGCTCGATAGGCTGGTGCGTTGGTCCATCTTCACCCACTCTGAAAGCATCGTGTGTCCACATGAATTTAACTGGCTGTTCCATTAATGCGGCGACACGTAAAACTGGTTTCATGTAATCACTAAAGGCGAAAAATGTCGCACACACAGGGATAACCCCACCATGGAGTGCCATTCCAGTCGCAAGAGCTCCCATCGTTAATTCTGATACGCCAGCTTGTAGAAAACGACCTGAAAAATCACCCTTTTCTAGTGCTTTTGTCTTTTTCAAAAAGCCTTCCGTTTTATCACTATTTGATAAATCCGCAGAAGCAACAATCATATTTTCGATCTTATCACCAAAATATGAGAGGACCTTTGAACTAGCATTACGAGTTGCATCGTTAGCCTTCAATTCGATGGTGTCCCATTTAAGATTAGGAAGGTGTCCCTTTAAAAACTTATGAAGTGTAGAACTCATCTCAGGATTCGATAATTCCCATTCCTCAAATGCCTTCCGTTGCTCTCTTATCGATTCTCGTTTTTGATCAAGTACTTTTCTATAGTAATCAGCAACATCAGGGAAAATACTGAAAGCATTTTCTGGGTCTCCGCCCAGGTTCTCGATAGTTTTTGCAAATGATGCATTACTTTTACCCAAAGGTTGACCATGAGTCGAAACCTCTCCTTCAAAAGAAGAACCATCTTCTTTCACAGCACCTTTTCCCATAATCGTTTTACCAATAATAAGACTCGGTCTTTCTTTTTCATTCTGGGATTCAACAATTGCCTTTCTGATCGCATCTTCATCGTTTCCATCTATGGTTACAACATGCCAGTTCCATGCTTCGTATTTCGCAGCTGTATCCTCACCGGTCACTTCACCAACGGTAGTTGACAACTGTATGTCATTCGCATCATAAAACATAATCATTTTACCCAATCCCAAAAAGCCAGCAATTCTTCCCACACCTTGAGAAATTTCCTCTTGTATTCCACCGTCTGAAATATACATGTAAGTGTAGTGGCTGATTAGTTGTCCAAATCTGGTTGTAAGGAACTCTTCCGCAATTGCCGCTCCGGCACCAAATGCATGACCTAGTCCTAGAGGTCCTGAAGTATTCTCAATTCCTCTGAGGATGTCGAACTCTGGGTGTCCTGGAGTTGCAGATTTCCACTGACGGAAAGCTTGGATGTCTTCCATTTGCATGGCTCCGATAAGGGTCAATTGTGAGTACAACATAGCAGACATATGACCTGGATCAAGAAAAAATCGATCCCGGAATGGCCAAGAATGATCATCAGGATCAAAATTCAAAAACTCACTGTAGAGAATCTGAATGAAGTCAGCACCTCCCATTGCTCCACCTGGATGTCCAGATTTTGCTTTTTCTACCATAGCGGCGGACAGGATTCTTATGTTGTCAGCAGCTACTTTAGTTATTGTTTTACTCACGATAATAGGATTTTTCGTTGTTCCGCAAAAATAACACCTTATTCCAATTAAAAAATTATTTATATGAAAAATATTAATATGTTCAATTTCACAATTTCGTTACTTTTGCGTTAGGTTCAATTTTGAACTATTTCTTTTTACATTTTTCAAATAAAAATAGCATGTCTGCACTTACTAAAATAGATGCTCAAGAAATGGTACAAACCATTCATAGGATTACTTTCGATAAAGATATCGAAGCTGTGGTAAAAACCTCAAAAGGTGATATTTATCTTGATTTATACGCAACAAAAACACCGATTACGGTAGCAAATTTTGTTACGCTAGCGAAAAAAGGATATTATGACGACTTAAGTTTTCATCGTGTAATCCCTGATTTTATGATTCAGGGCGGATGTCCATTAGGAACTGGTACAGGTTCTCCAGGATATAATTTTGAAGATGAATTTCATCCTGAATTAAAGCACGATGATATGGGAATTCTTTCCATGGCTAATGCTGGTCCCGGCACAAACGGCTCTCAGTTTTTTATTACACATTTACCCACTCCTTGGCTAGATGGTAATCATAGTGTGTTTGGTATGGTTAAATCAGAAGCTGATATGGATGTCGTAAATGCAATAGAGCAGGGAGATAAGATTCACTCGATCGAAGTGATCGACTAGAACTGATATTAAAAAATTCAAAATTCTTAGTCTAATCCATTCTTGTATGGATTAGACTTTTTTGTAAAATAAGGCTACTTTATCTCAAAAGCAATACTGCTGACACGCACACTCTGACCTTCTGCATTATTTTCCGTTCTTAGTAAATCATTGGCTGCTTGAGTTTGAAACACTTCTTTCAGGTTTTTTATTTTGCCGAAAGGCACCTTCAGCTGATTGGCCACTTTACTGAAAGATTCATAATCTATCTTATCGAAACCTGTCTGGAGAGCACCTTGCAGTTTAGCCCGATTTGTAACGCGTAAAGCATTTTCGCAAAATCTAGGGTCACTGGCTAGCTTTGAAGACTTCAATATATTACACAGGTTTGAAAATTGTTTTTCAGTTCCTATTGCTAAAACAAGTTTGACTTTATCTTCAGTTGTATATATATCACCATAAGGTGCAATATTTGGATGTAATGTACCCATGGGTTTAGGGATATGATTTGCCATTAAATAATTGGTAGCTTGATTGATCAAAGAAGTAATTGCTGAAGATTCTAGCGAAGTAGTTACCTTACTTCCAAGTCCTGTCTTTAGGCGATGAATGTAAGCGCATAGAAGTCCTTCTTTCAATTGATGTGCTGCCAGAACATCAATCAAGGCTACCGGCATTTTAGCTAGATTTTGCTCGTCCAATCCGGTCATAGAAAGAAATCCTGTTTCTGCCTGAAGTACAACGTCATAGGCGGGACGACTACGATCGGATTCAAAGCTATTTAATTGAGCAAATATTAGTTTTGGAAACCGCTTTTGTAGAGTAGGGTAGTCAACTCCTAGTTTGATAGCTATATCCTCACTATAATTTGAGACCACAATGTCAGCATCTTGGAAATGCACCAATAGCTTTTTGTAATCTTCTTCATCTTTTAAATCCAAAAAGACAGATTTTTTCTTGTAGTTAATGGAGTTAAAATATGCGGCTGGATCATTTTTTTCACCTTTTATTCTCCAAGTTCTTGTGACATCACCGCCTGTATTTGGATTTTCAACCTTTAAAACATAGGCTCCAAGCTCAGCGAAAAACATACCCACTGCTGGTCCAGCGAGAACGCTAGCAAGTTCTACCACTTTTAAATCTTTGAAGAAAACTGATAAATCCATTTTAAGATATCCTTGAATGTAATGAAGCACGGATTGAATAGATAGTTTTTGATCATGCTTTCAAAAAATATTAAAGAAAATCAGCAATTTCGATCAATAAATAATTCTATTTTCGAGCTTAAATATATGACAATGAGAAGGATATTTTTGATCTTTTTGGCCATAGCTTACCTTTTTCACGTAGGAGCTCAAACTGATTTGCCACACTTTGACTACTTAGATGTTTTTGGTATCGAATACGCTTCAGACCCGCAAGTTTCGCCGTCTGGAGATCGAGTGGTTTACGTTCGGAAAAGCTTCGACATTATGTCAGATAAGCAAATTGGAAGTTTGTGGACGGTGAACGAAGACGGTACCGACCACCGTAAATTGACTTCAATGAATGTCAGCGAGTATTCGCCTGTTTGGTCTCCATCTGGTGATAGAATTGCATTTCTAGCCTCGACAGATCAAGGAAGTGAGATTTTTATTTATTGGCTCGAAAGTCAATCTTTTGCAAGAATTAGCCAATTGGAATATAGTCCGTCACAGTTGTGTTGGTCACCTGATGGCAAGAACTTAGCTTTCAATATGTTTGTTGCTATTTCTGCACCTGTCTTGGTTCAAATGCCAAGAAAGCCAAAGGGAGCAAAATGGGCTTCTGCTCCAAGGTTGACAACCAGGCTCAAACATGAAGCTGATGGAAGCGGTTATATCCCTGACGGTTTTTCACACATATTTATCATGGATGCCTCAGGTGGAACACCTAGGAAGTTAAGTTCGGGGGATTATCAACATCGAAGCAATATCAGTTGGTCCAAAGAAAGCGATATGATATTTTTCTCAGCTAATAGAGGTACTGACCCAGAATTCCAGTTCAGAGATAGTAATATCTTTTCTTTGGATTTAAAGACCCGAGAAATCAAACAGCTCACCGCCTATAATGGACCAGCATATACGCCTCAGGTTTCGCCTGATGGAAAAAGAATTGCATTTCTCGGTTACGAGGACAAAGTACAAACTTATCAATTAACGAATGTCTACGTCATGAATATCGATGGTACAGACAAAAAGCAGTGGGTCACAGATCTAGACCGCAGCATTACAGATATTGAATGGCGATCGGATTCTGAAATGCTTTATTTCAGTTTTGATGATAAAGGTGTGACCAAGATTGGAAGTATTTCCAATGCTGGTTTTCGAACAGAGTTAATTCAACATGTTGGTGGCACTACAATTGGAAGACCTTACGCTAGTGGGTCTTTTTCAGTTTCTGGTAAGAATATGATTGTATACACGGCTACTTCTCCCTATCATCCGTCAGAATTGAAATCTTTCAACAGTAGAAAGGAGAATACGAAGCAGTTGACGAATTTAAATGATGATGTATTAGGACACCGAAAGTTAGGGAAAGTAGAATCGATATGGTATACTTCATCAGTCGATAAAAGAGCCTTACAAGGTTGGATTATTAAACCACCCAACTATGAGGAGGGGAAAACATATCCACTTATGGTTGAAAATCATGGAGGACCAATTCTAAATTACGGAGAGCGTTTCACTGCCGAACTTCAATTGTTGGCTGCACAAGGATATCTTGTTTTCTATCCAAATCCTAGAGGCAGTACCAGTTATGGTGAGGAGTTTGGAAACTTACTATACGACAATTACCCTGGAGAAGATTATCAAGATGTGATGGATGGCGTGGACTATTTGATTGCAAAAGGATATGCGAGTGAAGACCAATTATTCGTTTCAGGAGGATCGGCCGGTGGTATCATGACTGCGTGGATAATTGGTAAAAACAATCGATTTGAAGCTGCTGTGGTTCAGAAACCTGTAATTAATTGGATTAGTAAAACACTCGTTGCTGACAACTATTATGGTTATGCAGATTATCGCTATCCTGGACAACCTTGGGAGAGCTTTGAGAAATACTGGAATTTTAGTCCAATCTCATTAGTTGGAAATGTGGAAACACCTACCATGGTAATGGTAGGAATGAATGACTTAAGAACTCCACCTAGTGAAGCAAAGCAGTTCTATCACGCCTTGAAACTTCGTAAAATTGAGACAATGCTTGTCGAGATTCCAGGTGCATCGCATGGGATTGCACGAAGACCTAGCAATCTAATTTCTAAGATTGCACATACTGTTGCTTGGTGTGATAAATATCGAACTGATCTATAATGAAAGCTTTAAGAACAATAACGCTTTTCTGATTGCTGGTTAGCTAACAGGCAGAAACAAATGTTAGAGATTCAATCGACCACAGGAAACTTGCGGTAGCAGTGAGTGCTAAGGCCTTATTTTACAGAGCAGGATTGAGTTATTTAAGTTTCATATGGCATTAAGATGTAGGGCGTATTCCCTTTTGTCTACATAATTATGCTGCAGGTTACCTTCAGATGGATAAATTTGGACATGCTAATGGTGCTTATGTAGAAAGTAAAACCTGCTATAATCTCGTGCGAAATGCTGGACTTTCCGAGCGGTACTCTATTTAGTGGGGAGGAATTATGGAGCTGATATTGGTTTACTTAAGTATCGAATTGACTTTAAATGTGCAAAAGAACCACTAGTAGTGGATTTCATCGCAATAATCGTCGATAATGCTAATTCAATGAAGTTCTATAATTTATAACTCTTGTAGCTTAGATTCATCGTTCATTATGATTCTTTTCTAAAGGACTTTGTAAAACTATGTACTCTCAGCGAACTAAATCAACTATATAACCGTTAGCTTTACTGCGCGGAAAGATGTTTCTGCCCGAAACACTTTATTTGGTGTTTCAATTTATTTCTGGGGCTGAACGGTATCGACAGGAAAGAATATCGATTAGTAAGCATGCAGGGGAAAGATTGTACACTCCTTAAAAATGACAATCAAACCACAATTGGCGAAAATAACTTCGCACTTGCTGCCTAATCTAGGATTAGAAAGCATTTTGGGTCACGCGCTTGACGCCTGATACACAGCGTACTGACCCATCATCCAACTTTCAGGCTAGGTGTCTATCCCGTTTCGAATAGATTACCAAAATTTAGAAACTAAGCTGAAGGACAGTTGCTTTTACACTTCTCCTGATGTCGAAAATCCCGAGTAAAAGATAAGCATGTAGAAAGCTCTTTGATGCTTTGTCTGGACCAGAGTTCGAATCTCTGCAGCTCCACTAGAGAATGCCAAAATCGGTAAAATAGAAAACCCAGTTCAAAAATGAGTTCACTCATTTTTTGGACCGGGTTTTTTATTTTTCAAGCGTAGCTTGTCAACAACCGATTTTGCATTTTGACCTCGGGCGCAAACGAGATCGCCGATTGAGGCCGAAGCCATTGTGCAGTTGGAAATATTTCTAGATAACCGTATATAACGGTTATAAACGACTACACGAGCAGTTTTGAATGAAAAAATGAGTTTTTCCGCACTAAAAGGTGCAAATTAGTGTCGTTTACAAATAAGTTGAAACCCATCAAAAAATTACTCAGTATATCAGTACTAAAGAGAATACTCAGCAGGACCTTATTGATTTGCTCAAATCTGTTGGAATTGGCCCTTTCAATGATAAAGCTGGTTCAGGTGAACATGATATTGAACTTGATGAAATAGATCCTTTTACTTTCTACTGTTACATATATAAATATGGAACGAAAAGAAGGCTAAAATACCTACAAGAAATTGCGACAACTCTCAATATTGAAAAACCATCTGGAGAAAGTGGTATTCCATCTGCGCAAGCTCAAAAAGTATGGTTGTTTCCATACAAGTATGAAAGAAATAATAATGAGGTTAGGCGATTATGGCATCTTTTCAATAAAGAACTAAAAGGTGAAATTACTGACCAAGATTTCTCAGATGCTCTATTAATAAGAAGCACTGGTAAGACAAAATTAACTGAAGCTCTATTTTATATAAACCCTGAAAAATATCTACCTATAAATGGGCCAACAAAACCATATATAAAGGAGGTTTTAGGTATTGATCCAAAATTCAACACATATACTGAATACGTAGACATTTTATCAGAAATAAGAGAAAAGATTAGCATCCCGTTCTATGAATTATCTTATGAAGCTTGGAAATGGAATGATGAGAGAAAAAAGGTTAATTATTGGGTATTTCAAGGTAATCCTAGGGTTTTCGACTTTGAAACAGCGCTAAGTCAAGAAATTCTAACGGATTGGACTGTTAGTGCACACAAAGAGAAAATTAAAATTGGTGATAAAGTAATACTGTGGATTACTGGCGATCAAGCAGGTTGTTATGCTCTTGCAGAGGTTACCTCAAAACCCCATCAAAAAAACAACTTCACCTGATGATCATCTTTGGAAAGGTGAAGACAAAAGTTCGCTAAAAGCAGATATTAAAATCACAAATAACCTTGTAAACAATCCAATTCTTAGCGAGGATATCAAAGGTGTAGATGAATTAAACGATTTGAAAGTAGGTAATCAGGGCACCAACTTTAGTGCTACTCAAGATGAGTATGATACCCTTTTAGAGATGGCAACAGCTGAAAGTAAATTTCAAACAACAAAAAACAAATTTGATCCAAAAATATTCAACCAGTATATCAAATTATTGCGGAAATTAAACAATGACTTAGACATCAAGCCTAGTGACCCAAGAATAGTCTACAGCGTTAGAGGTTATCGCTTAAATCTCATAATTGGTCAACGGTACTGTTTAAATATATTCACTTCTGATGCGAGAGGTAATTTTGGTATTATCTCAGAGGAAAAATTAAAAGATTCGAGCGAACCATTTGACGGAAAACCGCCACAACCATACTACAATTACTATGATCTATTTGACCCAAACGATAAAGAATGGTCAAGTGTCTTGTCAGCTATTAAAAAAGAATTATCACGCACCAAAAAATCTGGAAAAACATACAACACAATATTAAGAGCTGCACAAATAATTGAGAATCGTGTAATCGACTCATATGATGAGGCTCTGGAAGTGTTTAAAGCTAACCTTCATGACAAAATAGAATTTATCACTTTTCATCAGAACTACAGCTATGAAGATTTCATACAAGGATTAAGACCCGATACAGAAAATGATAACCAACTCACTTTTGAAAGAAAGGATGGTGTTTTCAAAGAAATTGCGGACAAAGCATTAAAAAATCTAACAGAATCCGAAAAACCACAGCTATCAAAAAGACCATTTGAAGAAGTATTTAACGAATTCATAAATCCTCTAGTAGAAGGTGAAATTGAGGAAATTGAAGTGAAAATGAAGAAGGTTTCATACTTCATTACAGCTATTTCTAATAAATCAATCGATTTTAGAAAAGCAAGTGGAGGAACAGCACATACATTGAGCATTGGAACACTTAAGAAAATGTATTTGGCCGAATCTGTTTTAGAAATACAAGGTTTAGCGTCATACTACACCCCTCTTTTAGCTGAATTACTAAAACTCGGAAAAGACTCTTCGGGTAAAAAAGAACAAATTAAACGCCAGGATTATGTAATAATCATTGATGAAATTAACAGAGCAAATATTTCAAGAGTTTTTGGAGAACTTATAACACTTATTGAACCTGACAAGCGTTCTCATGGTACAATTCCATTGGAAGCTCGATTACCTTCTGGAGATCCATTTATTGTTCCTTCTAACTTATTCATCATTGGAACAATGAACACCGCTGACAAATCAATTGCACTATTAGATATCGCTCTTAAGAAGAAGATTTGAATTTGAATCAATGTATCCAAAATATGAAATCGAAGACCAAGAAATCTATGATGTTGAAATTCTTGAAAAAATCAACAAACAAATAATTAAGTCAAAAGGTCACGACTTCCAAATTGGACATGCCTATTTTATGGGAGATAATAAAGACCTTGTACAAAGAATGAATAAGAAAGTTATTCCATTGCTTCTTGAGTATTATATGAATGACGAGAAAGAAGTTAAAGGAATTCTGAATTCTGCAGGCCTTATTATAGAAGAAAATTCATGGCCTCTAAAAATATCAGGTAAGAATGATTAACCTTTTTGAATATCAAAACAAGGTAGATATTCAAGACTCATTTGAAGGCTTGGAAGGGTTTCTTGATGAAATCTGGAATAGTCGTGAAAAGAATTCTTTTTATTCAGAAAATGGAAATGACAAAATAGAATCTCAACGATTCTTACAATTCATTCATAAATCAAATGAAGTTAAAATCAAATAAATACGTTGGTGTAATTCATTATGAAGGAAATAAAATAAACCTATTACCAAAGATATTTTTCGACTCTGAAAAGGAATATCAAACCAATGAAGTAAATCAAATTCAAAACCATATTCTATGGTGGTTAAGCTATTGTCGAAAAATTAAATTCCCGAACTATCAAGCTTCATTAGGTAGTGCAAAAAGTGACTTTTTTGAAGTTTTAATTTATCTCTTCTCAAAATACACTCGAGAACTTTTAAACTCTTCTATATACCAACAGTATGAAGAAGTCAATCGTGAATTATCATTTATAAAAGGGAGACTAAACACTAACGAATACATAAATGAAAACTTAAGCAAAGGCAAATGGCATAAACTCAATTGTACTTATGATGCTTTCGTTTTTGACAATGAATTCAATCGCATAATAAAGTATGTTACTACTCTTCTATTTAATGTTACCTCAAGTCAAGATAGCAAGAAGAACTTAAGAGAAATACTCTTCATATTGGATGAAGTGTCAGACGAAAGGGCAACTGCTGAACAATGTTCTAGAATCTCATTCAATCCAATGTTTGGTGAGTTTGAAACAGTCCGCGATTATTGCCAATTATTCCTTACCAACTGTATTTCGTTTGACTATAAAAATGACTTAAAACTCTTCGCTTTTCTACTTCCAATGGAATATGTTTTTGAAGACTTTATTTTTGGTTTCATTGACAAAGAACTAGAGAAAGTAACTGCCAAAGCGCAAAGAAGCGACACATACCTTGACGAAGGAAAAGCCTTTAATTTAAAACCCGATTTATGGCTAAAAACAGATCATAAATCTCTGATTGCTGATACTAAATACAAGATTGTCTATTCAGATGAGAAAGACCCAAAGAAAGGTATTTCTCAGAACGACCTATATCAAATGCTCGCATATGCTGTAAGGTTTGAAGTGGATGAAATCATATTATTCTACCCTAACACAATTAAACAAGGTCAGGAAGAAGAAACAGAATTGACAATTAAAGATGCTTTAGCAGACGGTAAAGAAATATCTATTAGAGCATTTCAGTTGCCAATAATTAATAGAGCATTACTTGAAACTGATTTAGAGGCGAAAACCGATTTGAGCGAACTGTTTGAATCACAAGACAAGAATTAATAAATAAAATAGAAAAAATACTGGTGCCAACACTGTATATAAAATCATAGCACCCTTCGGGATGCTACGCTTCATATACTAACGTTAGGCACAATACAGATAAATGACCCACGTTCTTAGTTAGAAAAAATAGTTAAAAGATGGTCAAAAGAAACTTTGTAGTTTTAGTCATTATTGGATTTTTCGGAATGCTAATCATTCTTGAATCTTGTGAAAAGGATGATGGTATTATTGACTCAGGAGAACTGCACTTGACCACGCCTATGAATGTGAAGGGGTTTTGGGGCCGCTGCCAAAATTCAGTTGTGCAGATGCAATTGAAGTACCACAACAAAAAATGGAATCCCAGTAACTTTTCCATCGGGTGAAGAAGGTAATGGTAGCACAAATCCAAATGACTGCGACCATCCGTGGGCTTTTGGAATGGCTTGTCAAACAGGAAATAAGGTAGGTCGTTATCAAGGCTTGAACTCGGATGGGTCTGAAAACCCAGATGTTGTATTTATAACATTTTGCCGTGATGGTGGATTAGGAGTGATTGGTCACAAATTGTCGACAGGAGAAACTTGCTTTTTTTCAATCGTTGACGATGGTGACCCGAATAATTCTCCGAAACCAGGTGAGAATGGATATAATGAAGCATGGATGACGCCAAGCGTTGTAGCTGCTGATAAATGTCAAAATTGTCATATGGCAAGTCCATTTTTGCATACACCAGCTGTTGACCAACTAAGAAATCCTGCTGACACATCAGAGTCACTTGTACCATTTACAGGAAACAATCCTTATTCTATTATCGGACAAGAATTTCATCAACCACATACTACAAATATTCAGAACTCTTGTACATCTTGTCACCGACCTCAATGCACCCAACACTTTGAGAATTATCCTTTGGATGAATTAACTATGCCACCACCATTTCAAAATGCAACTGATTTTGACCATAGTTCAATTTCGGATGCGGACAGAAAAGCGATTAGAGATTGGTGTAATACTTTAAATCTTAATTAAAATACTGTGCCTAACAAGGTGTATAGTGCATACCCTGCGGGATACGCCCCATACACAGAACGTTATTCTTGGGAATAATTTTTTCTAAAAATGGCTAAATCAGACCTAAGAAAGTTCGACTTCACTCCCTTGCACTCCACGGCATTATTCCCTAAAATAAAATTTATTTTAGGGAATATTTTTTTGTATAATTTTTGATATAATTTAGTAAGATGATGAATTATTGAACTTTTTACCTTTAAGACATTAAACCTTTTAAAAAAAAGAGCAATGATAAAGTATAATCCAAAAAATTGGTTCAGTTTAATTTTTGAGTTTCATAAAAGTGACACCCTTAGAAAGCTCATTTATATCCTTCTCATTTATGGATTATATGCTACTTTAATTGTTTTTCTAGAATTACGATACACCAAATTAAAAAGCACCATAGAAATTCATTCACTTTTAGGTTTCGTATTGGGATTGTTACTAGTTTTCAGAACAAACACAGCATACGACAGGTGGTGGGAAGCAAGAAAATTATTAGGTGCTTTAGTTAATACATCAAGAAATTTAGCTATTAAAATAAATATCTTTTTACCAGAAAGCGAAGCTGAAAAAAGAAATTTATTTTCAAAGCAGATTAGCAATTATTGTTACTCCTTGAAAAATCACTTAAGAGATAAAAAAAATATAAGAGAACTAGAGCTAAGCGCTGATTTAACAGATAAAGAACTTCATCCTATCAATCACATACCTAATTATATTGCTCAAAAAATCTATTCACTTACCAAGAATATGTATGATAAGGAATATATTACAGATAATATATACCTTACTATTGATGACCAGGTGAAACAATTTACTGATATCATAGGTGGGTGTGAGAGAATAAAGAAAACACCAATTCCTTATTCCTATAATATTTTTCTTAAAAAATTCATCTTTATTTACACCATGACTTTGCCTCTAGGACTTGCCACTCGATTTGATTATTGGTCTATACCTATTTCAGTTTTTGTCCTGTACATCCTATGCAGCCTAGAAATTTTAGCTGCAGAAATTGAAGATCCATTTGGGGAAGACACCAATGATTTACCTGTAGATGAAATTTGCTTAACAATCAAAAAAAATATAAAAGAGATCTTAGATTAATTAAAACTTATCCAAACATTACTCAAAGAGTTCCGCTTAAAATGGTAGCTTCATATTTAGGAATTACGCCTGAAGCCTTGAGCCGTGTTAGAAATGAACTTTCAAAAAAAGATAATCCAATATCATTTCTTGATGTAAATCAAGGTATAGGTTTTCAAAAACAATGAATTTTACTATATAACTAAACCTAAAGTATAATGACAAATCAAAAAAGCAACAAAGCAATTAACATAGCATTATGGATTGCACAAGGATTATTAGCCGTAATGTTTATTATGGCTGGATTAATGAAATCTACACAACCTATTGAAGCACTTACAGAAGCTCTACCATGGGTAGCAAATACCCCACTTGCATTGGTTAAATTTATAGGAATTAGTGAACTTTTGGGTGGTTTAGGATTGTTAATCCCTTCTATTTTCAGGTGGAAATCTAACTTAACGATATTGGCAGCTCTTGGTTTAGCCTTGGTTATGATATTAGCAAGTGGATTTCATGCTTCTAGAGGAGAATTTTCTGCAATAGGAATGAATGCTATTTTACTAGTACTTGCACTTTTTATTGCTTGGGGGCGAAGAAAAAAAGCACCTATACTTTCCAAGAATTAATGTAAAATAATGACTTTATAAATTACGTGAGCTGAATAAAAACGGCATACAACAATGTATAAAAGCAATAGCGGTTCAGGCTTAATCTTAAACCTTTTTTGTATTTAATTAAGTATCTTTTTGTTCCTAAAGTAATAGTATTTAATCCGCTACTACTCTTATACTAGACGTTAGCCACAATTAAGAATAATGAAAAGACTAAACTAAGTTAGAATTCTTGAATTGAGACCTATAACGATTGCTCAAGTACAGCATAAAGGAGATTTTCAAGGTATCGGAAAAGCCTATTCAAAACTGACTAAATGGGCTAACCAGCAAGGGTTAACTGATAAAATAAAGAACAAAACTCTGATTGTGTATAAAAATGACATTAATGAAGTAGGAATTGAAAACCTTGAACAAGGAGCTTCAATAATAGTCGACAAAGTTTGTGAGCCTAATAATGAAGTTAGTCTGATTGAATTTGTGCCAGGTAAATGTGCAGTAAGAAGATATGAACTCAATTCATTCTTTGAATTCAAAGACGTATGGACAGATATGAAAAATTATACCAACAATCACGAATTGGAATTTTCAATGGCTGGCTCTTTTGAGGTATATCACCCGAAAAGAAATAATAAAACTGTAGTGGATATTTGTATTCCACTAAAGAAAAATTAAATAAAAAGTGGCTAACAATGTATATAAAAAATAGGGCTATTTTTGCTAAATCAAAGGTTTGTGTTTGTTTGCTAAGTCCGCCAAATTTTTAATTTGTATTTTAGAAAAAAGATAAAAATAAAACAAAAAGTATGGCTCAGTATAAATCCGAAAGTAAGTGCTTATCTACTGCCCTACTTGCCATATACTAAACGTTAACAGCAATTTGAAGAAAAAAACTATCATATTAGTACTGCTGATTATTCCAATGGCATTGTCAGCTCAAATAGACTCTATTAAATCTAAGTTGAGTTTCAATGCGGACTTTCGATTTCGTGTAGAACAGGATTGGAATTCAAAAAAATCAGACGGAACTTTTCGTGACGACCGAACAAGGCTCCGGTATAGGTTAAGAGCCGGTGTAACTTATACCGACAAGTGGTACCAAACCGGCTTTCGTATTAGAACAGGAAATCCAAATAAACAGCAAGATCCACAATTAACTCTAGGAGAAGGGTTTAAGGAGTTTGGAACCTTGCCAATTGGATTGGAAAAGGCATACTTTCAAGGTGTATGGAAGACTTTTACGTTTTGGGCCGGAAAGAATACCTTTCCATTTGAAAAGAGCAATGAACTTTTTTGTAGTGATAATGTATACCCAGAGGGTATATACCTGAGAAAGGGTTTTCGATTTAACTCCGGCATAGTAGATACTTTGGAGCTCAAGGGTGGGCATTTCGTAATGAATTCCTCAGGCAAATTTTTGAATAATGATGCTTATTTTCAAGGATACCAGTCGTACACCTCCTTTTTCAATAAACGGTTCGAGTTATTCCCATCCTTCTACTTGTTTAAAAATGTGCCTAATATTCCTGATGGGGCTGAATCATTCGATATTGATTATGCCATTCTTCATGTAGGAACCAGACTCAATCTTTCGAAAAACAAGCTTCTGGGCGTGGAGTTTGACTATTACTACAACTTACAGGACTATAACAAAAATGATTCCATCCCAAACAATTTTAAAGATCAAAAAATGGGTATGGTAGTCGGATTGAAGTACGGGGAGCTCAAACAAAAAGGAGATTGGAAAATAACAGCCACTTATGCCTATCTTCAACAATATGCAGCAGTTGACATAATGGCTCAAAACGATTGGGCAAGATGGGACTACTCCTCATTTGGATCTCCAGACGGAAGGTTAACTAATTTAAATGGAGTTGAATTTGTTGCTGGATATATGATTGATAAAAAAATAAAATTAACAATGAAATGTTATCTGGTTGAACAACTAATTCCATACGGGATAACTAAAGAAACTGGAAGTAGAATCAGGTTTGATCTGGACGTTAAATTTTAAAAACTGCTGTCAACACTATGTAAAAATGCATTAAAACACATTTTACATTGACCGTTGCAAGCAATTATGGTTTTTTTTTATTATAATTATGATACGAAATAACAAAAAGTAAGGTCATTTTAATTTAGTTTCTGACACTTTACTATAATGATTAATATATAAAACATTGTTAACGAGGCTTTTGAGTCATAAAATGCAGTTTAAAAGTCAAAATAATTAAAAATGAATAAATTTAAAATTTTAGTAGTAGCGTTTATCGCAACCGCTATGGTAGCATGCAACGACGGTAAACCAGAAGATAAGACAACGGAGATTCTTGTAATGGAAGAGACGGGAGGGATTGTTCAAGAAGTTTTAACTCAAGAAGAACGAGATGCTTTAACTCCTGATGACGTTTTGGAATCCTTTAAAGAAGGAAACAAACGTTTTATCAATAACAACCTAACTGCAAGAGATCACTCTGCCCAAGTTAGAAAAAGTGCAACAGGACAGTTCCCAAAAGCAGTTGTACTGTCTTGCCTTGATAGTAGAGTCCCAGTAGAAGATGTTTTTGATAGAGGTATTGGAGATATTTTTGTTGGGCGGGTAGCTGGAAATTTCGTTAATGAAGATTTATTGGGTAGCATGGAATTTGGCTGTAAAGTATCAGGTTCAAAACTAATCTTAGTTTTAGGTCACGAACATTGCGGAGCTATAATAGCAGCTGTTGATGATGTAAAGTTGGGCAACATAACTGCAATGCTTACTAAAATTCGTCCCGCCGTTGACAAAGTAGTTTATGAAGGTGACAGAACATCTAAAAATGAGGAGTTTGTAGCTAAAGTATGTGAAAGTAATGTACTAAATACCATCAATGAAATAAGAGCTAAAAGTCCAATTTTAAAAGAAATGGAAGATAATGGACAAATTAAAATTGTTGGTGGAGTGTACGAGATGGAGACGGGTATTGTAACCTTCATGGAATAAAAACTGAGTACGACACTGTATAAAAGCAATAGCGATTCGGTTGCAAGCTCGAAACGGCTTTATTTTTATATCACACTTGCTAAAATAGTAGTCTTACCAACAGATATTGTGGTATTCAAAGATTTGTAACTTGATTGCTAAGTTGTATCCTATTTTTTAAAGTATAAATCAATTAATATGAAAAATTTTAAAACCATCTTGATAGTCACATTGATACTTGATATTATTCAATTTATTCCTTTAATATTAGCAAAAATGGTGGGTGAATTGAAAAATCAAATGATAAGCGACTTTAACATTGAAGGATTAGCAGATAGCGCACCTGCCTTAGAGGTATTGGATACGATGTTCTATACTTTTGGATTTATTTATTTCGGAACAGTGCTTTCAGTCCTCTACTCTCTTAGATTGAAATCTATCGAGGGTTTGAAGTCAGCAACTTTTGTGTTGTTTATTGTACACTTATTTTGGACATTACCAGATTTTGTAACTCTTTTAAGTGGCGGCGCAACACATCCTCCAATTATAATTATGATATTAACTTTAATTCCCGTAATTGGGCTCTTTTATGTGTCTCAAAAAGGAGTCTTAAAAGTTTAGTTAAATCTTCGGCATATTCTCTTTGGATATTTTAGAATGTTCATTTAAAAACTATTAACCATAAAATAGTTAAGAATGAATTCTGAAAATATAGTTACCGTAATAGTAGTTCTAAATACTCTTTAAGGGTAAGATCTTTATAGCAGGGGAAACATTGGCAGAACAGTCTTTCCCTGCTGAATTATTAGAAGGAGGAGGACTAGTTGTTGGCAATGCTGTGCTATGCATTGGTCTTTATCAGTTGCTTTTATTGTTATTGGTATAATAATTCTATTAAAAACAGATTTAGAAATAAAAGATGCTAAAAAAGTATTATAAAGCATCGGGATAGCTTATTTGTTTTTTCTAATTAATGGTCTTTTACAGCACTTTGCAATCCCTGTCAATGTTTCTATGCCAGCAATTGGATTAATTGCCTTCATCAGTATTCTTACGTTCTATACCGCCATTAAGAAACTGTTTAAATCATCGGCTTAAGTTCAGATATTTCTAAACCTACTTACTAGGATTAGAAATACATGAATTGACATAGGAAGATCTGCCTATGGTTTAGTTACAGTCAGAATTTAATCTCCAAAGCTTACTGCTATTTTCAAATTGTATTATACCGCCATTACATACAAATGTAACTCCTAATGGCGTACCATCCCATATTAAAGTGTTGTCATCAAATGTGTACGTGTCAAAACCAGGAATTCTATCGGTAGCATTTAATGCATTGAAATCTGCATCAGTACAAAGGTTATCTATACTGCCACAGTTTGGATAAGATGTGTACACATTTCCGTCCTCAAACTCATACATTGTATTTGCATATGTTCTGTCATTAGGGACTGGAGACCACAACCATTTACCTTCAGCTGTGTGTGCTGGTAATGGATTGTCTTCAGAAATATCATCAGTACAACAGGCAAAGATGAATAACGCGGAAAGTAATAAGATATTTTCCACGAAAAGATTTTTCATAATCAAATTAGTTTTATCAATAATAAGAAAATCTTTATTGTAATCAGAAATTAATTCAATTCCAGGCTAAATAAATTGTTATCTAAAATGAGGATATTAATCTTCATCGTCATCATCAGCGTAGGCAAGATCATCGAAGTGCTTCTTAATTTCGGCACGAAGCTGTCTCATATAGTCTTCCTGTAACCATTTTCTGTAGTTAAGAGTGCTCTTCGTAATACAGTATGCATATGCTTTCACACGATGAGCAATATCTGCCTGTAAAAGCCTTGCAAGAGACCAACCGTCAAATAAATCATCAGCATTTTCAATACATATCTTAGCATGCTGTGAAACAGAATGCTCTAAGACTGTTTGCGGTCGTTCGCGTTGTTTTGTAACTTTATCATAATCTTTATTGATATCAAAAGTTACATCTTCTGACTTGGCAAATTTCTCTCTGATTTCATCAGGCATTACATACTTGAAACGACGCTCCAATTCTGCGTCAGCCATTAAGTTTTCTAGGTAGTAATCTGGACTTCGGAATATTTTTCCCCAATCTATTTCACCATCCCATGGACCAAATCTAGCTACGTTATTGCCTAGATCAATAATAGTGAACTCTTTCTTGCTGCCTGTTACTCTTGAACCTCTACCAATCATTTGAAAGTAAAGCGTAAGCGATCTCGTCGCTCTATTAAGAATTACCGTATCCACCGTAGGTTCATCAAATCCAGTTGTTAATATGGATACTGAACTTAAAATCGCGTCTGGCTTAGTCCTGAACCACTTTAGAATTTCTTGTCGTTCCTTTTTGCTATGTGTATTGTCTAAGTGTCTTACCTCTAATCCAGCTTCTCTGAAGGTATTGTAAACGTAAATACTAGTTTTTATCCCATTGTTGAAGATCAATGTCTTTTTACCCTTTGATCGCTGATTGTATGAATAAATGAGCTTTTCCCTCATGGAAAAGTTCGTGTACAATACTTCTGAAGATTTGACAGTATAATCGCCATTCATACCCACCTTTAGAGATGTCAAACCGACATCGTATGTGAAAACGTTTGGCTTCGCTAAGAAACCCTTTCTGATAAGGTTTGGAATAGTCTCACCGACAATAAGTTGCCGATAATTATTCTTCATCGGAAGCTTCATATTAGAACTAAGAGGCGTTGCCGTGACACCTAGAATAGTACTCTGATCAAAGAACTTGAATAGCTTTGTAAAGGAATTGTAATGAGCCTCATCAATGATTACCAATCCGACGTTAGCAACATCGATTACTTCGTCATTTAGTCGATTGTTGAGGGTTTCAACCATTGCGACGTAACACTGGAAAGGATTGTCATTTGGTAGCGCCTTTACATTGCTATCAATAATCTTATTGGCAACTTCAAACTCATTGAGCATATTTGAAGTCTGCTTACATAACTCGATTCTGTGTGTTAGGATTAGAACTTTTTTGCTTTTCTCAGCAATATATCTGCGTGTGATTTCCGAAAATATAACAGTCTTTCCACCTCCAGTCGGCAATTGAAAAAGTATGTTTCCAGTGTCTTCTGAAGTTAGTCGAACAAATATCTCATCGAGTGATTTTTTCTGATAATCATAAAGCTGCTTACCAATAATTCTATCTTCAGAATCATCCTCGGTGACTTCATCAAAGTCCTTTTCATCTATGGATTCTTGACCGTTGACATACAAGATGTCTTCGTTCTCCTCTTCCTCTATTGTATCTTGCTTATTATTCGAATCTTCTGGTCCCACGCTCATATTTCTTCTTTTCAAGAATTACAAAAATACAAGATTAAGATGTTTCACCAATTGATTTGACAGCTAATCTTTAAATTCTTGTGAGAGAGGACAATTTTTAAACTTATTTCGACGGATATTTTCGATTAGACTACCAATAGCTATGGATATAAGGCGTAGTCAATATTTTAGCTAAAAGTGCAGTAAAAAGCGTATTAATTATTTAAAATCAAAAACTTATATATTTATACTTAATAATATGTACTATATTAATTATAAATAATTTAGATCTTATTTCTAAAGATATAAAATAGGACCATTTTCTTTGATATTACTGATAAATTACATGTCTTTAGTAGTTAGATATTTGTCGTTTTATTAATGTTTTTAAGCTAGACTGAAAGTTGCAGTATTAGCAGTTTGTTATTTTTTTAGAAAAAATCTTTATCATATGAATAATATGAAAGACTTCAATCTAGATTTAACTAGTCAAATTTCCAGTGCTCCTGATTTGAAGGTAGTCCATAAAAAATCTGGCAAATTAGATGTATTCTTTCCTTTTTCTGAGGTCCCCATCGAAATGACTACACAGTATTTTCAAAAGCATATTAATCAAGATGATTTTCGTATCGATATCCTAAATGATCGAGATCGACCAATTGCTGGATAGTTCTTTTCAATTAAACAGTTTTTCAACGTATTGTAATCTTTCTTTTACTTGTGTGCGGCCAAGTAGAGCTAGATAGTTTTGTCCTAGTTTTCCTACCTTTGACCAATGAAATTTGACTACAAAGAAATTGACGAAGAGGGGTTAGAGACACTCGAGGCCATTACGGAAGCACATCAGTTTAACAGATGGATGTTCGATACCATTCGACCTTATTGTCAAGGCAAGATTCTAGAAATAGGATCCGGTATTGGAAATATCTCCCGCTATTTCATAGAGGAGGATGCCGATATGACACTTTCCGATCTTAGGTCAAATTATCTGGCAGCGCTAAATGAGCAGTTTCCCAGTACAAGAGTAGTTTGCATGGATCTCGTACACCCTGACTTTGAGCATAAATATGCTGATTTCATTGGACAATATGATTCTGTATTTGCACTTAATGTAGTTGAACATATCGAAGATCATGTCCAGGCAATGAAGAACATCAACAAACTGCTAAAATCTGGAGGTAAAGCTATCATTCTAGTACCAGCGTTTCAAAGTCTATATAACAAAATAGATAAGGAACTTTATCACTTTCGAAGGTACACATTTAAAACGCTCAAAGAGATTTTCGTCGATGCAAGTTTTCGATTAGAAAAGTCATTCTACTTCAATACAATGGGAATCCCCGCTTGGTTCATAGGTGGCAAGTTGATGGGAGATAGCACTGTCAAGAAGTCAAAGATGAGTCTATATAATAAGATGGTTCCAGTATTTAAATTAATCGATATTCCTTTTAAAGGCTTTCTTGGCTTATCTGTTATTACAGTAGGTACCAAATAATGGAAGTGTCAACATTTCTTTTAGCATCACTTGCAGTATTTATCCTTGGAATGTCAAAGGCAGGACTGAAAGGTCTTGGAATAATTGTAGTAGCAATACTTGCCAATGTATACGGTGCAAAAGCGTCCACTGGAATTCTTCTTCCATTACTAATTGTTGGCGATGTTTTGGCAGTCAGCTTCTATCGTAAATATGTCAAATGGGAATATTTATGGAAATTTCTACCAGCAATGGTCGTTGGAGTTTTAATCGCTGTTGTAGTTGGAAAGAATTTAGATGAAAATGCTTTTCGTTCATGGATGGCAGTGATCATTTTGGTTTCAGTCGTGATTTTGCTTTGGCGTGATTTACGCAGAAAAATGAGCTATCCTAGAAACCCTTTATTTACAGGATCGATGGGAATTCTAGCGGGATTTACTACCATGATTGGTAATCTTGCAGGTGCATTTTCAAATATTTACTTTCTTGCTACTCAATTGCCTAAAAATGAACTCATCGCAACTGCAGCTTGGCTTTTCTTTATTATTAATCTCTTTAAGGTACCGTTTCACGTATTTTCTTGGGAGACGATCACGCTCGAATCCTTGTGGATTGATCTAACTTTGATTCCAGCAGCAATAGTTGGTTTTTTGTTAGGTAAAAAGCTTGTAACTTACATTAGCGAGCAGAATTACCGTTGGTTTCTTCTGATTGCAACTACTCTTGGCGCACTTCTATTGTTTGTATAGAAGATATCTATATTCCGCATTTACTACTGTTTTCTTTTTTGTCCTGTCTTCTTGTACTGTTTATTTACCTTTGATCTATAATTAAATTTGATTTTAGATGAGAGATGCATTTATAGTTGAAGGAGCGAGAAGTGCTTTTGGAAATTTTACAGGAACTCTGAGTCCAATAAGAACTGACGACTTACTTGCTCATGTTCTTAAAGGTTTAATTGATAAAATACCTGGCTTTCATCCAGAGCTATTGGACGACGTGATTATGGGATGCGCCAATCAGGCTGGTGAAGATAATCGGAATGTTGCCAGAATGGGTTCACTTCTTGCAGGAATTCCTTGGTCAGTGCCTGGTGAAACAGTAAATAGATTGTGTGCATCAGGTATGTCAAGTGTCATTCACGCACGTCGAGCAATCGCTGTAGACGAAGGTGATTTGTTTTTGGCAGGAGGAGTGGAGCATATGACAAGAGGTCCTTGGGTCATTAGTAAAGTTAGCAAAGCATTTGGAAGGGATGCTCAGATGCATGATAGTAGTTTTGGATGGAGATTTATTAATCCAAAAATGAAAGAACTTTATGGAGTTGATGGTATGGGAAATACTGCTGAGAATTTGGCGGAATTATACTCAATTTCAAGAGAAGATCAAGATGCTTTTGCTTACTGGTCGCAGCAGAAAGCTGCAAAAGCTCAGAGCAATGGCCGATTTAAAGAAGAGATTGTACCAATACACATTCCGGTTAGAAAGTCTGATCCAATCGTATTCGAAAATGATGAGTTTATTAAAACATCTACTAGTTTGGAAGTTCTAGCGAAATTACGAACTGCTTTCAAGAAGAAAGAGAATGGAGGTACAGTAACTGCTGGGAACGCTTCAGGTCTCAATGACGGAGCTGCAGCGGTTTTAGTAGCTTCCGAGAGTGCGATTAATACGCATGGCTTGAAACCACTTGCTAGAATAGTATCTTCGGCAGTTGTAGGGGTCGAACCTCGAATCATGGGAATAGGACCTGTTGGTGCAAGTAAGTTAGCTCTGAAGAGAGCAGGACTTTCATTAGATGACATGGGGGTAATCGAGTTGAATGAAGCATTTGCAGCTCAAAGTCTCGCTTGCACTAGGAACCTCGGTCTTGAGGATAATGATCCACGTATTAATCCGAATGGAGGAGCCATTGCCATTGGGCATCCTCTCGGTGCTTCTGGAGCTCGAATATTACATACCGCAGCTCTTGAATTACATAAACAAAATCAACGGTATGCATTAGTGACGATGTGTGTTGGAGTAGGGCAGGGTTACGCTACTATTATTGAGAAAGCCTAATGATAGCCATTATTAGTTATTTGAGAAGGTATACCATTCGTGATTTTGAGATAATTCGAAGAGTTCGAAAATTAGGAGTTTTATATAGTATTATTCAAGAACCAGCTATGGTTTCAAGTAGAAAATATGAGTGTAATTTTTATTTCTGGGTAAACTTGATCAATCTATTGGCCTTTGGTGCTTTTCTGATAGGTGTAAGTCCCTTAAAGCTGAAAAATTTCTAGAGAAAAGCACTTGCATAGTCAATTGAACATTTCAGTTTGTCTTTCCCTTTCATTCAAAAAAAAAGAATAATCGCATCTTTGCTAAAATCACGTTTATGATTTCGATTCTTATTCCTATTTATAATCGCTCGGTCGTCACTTTAGTTGATAGACTCTATGATCAATGTCTAAAATCAGGAATTCCTTTTGAATTTTTGTGCTATGACGATGGTTCGCAAAAAAGTTACAAGGAAAAAAATAGGGTAGTGGGGCAAAAAATGGGAATATCCTACATGGAGCTCAGTAAAAATCTGGGAAGAGCAAAGATTAGAAACTGGCTAGGTAAAAATGCTAGGTATGATTGGTTAATCTTTATGGATTGTGATTCTGGAGTCGATCACGCAACTTATCTTAAACGATATGTCGAATCAATCGGTAAAGCAGATTTAGTGTATGGTGGTACCAGTTATCAAAAGAAAGCACCAGCTGTAAAGAAGAGACTTCATTGGAAGTATGGAAAGAAAGTTGAGGCTCAACCAATCTCAGTCCGACAGAAAGCAGGCTTTGAGTCATTTCGAAGCAATAATTTTATGATTTCTAGGGAATCTTTTATGCAACATCTATTTGATGAGACCATCGAAGGTTATGGTTACGAAGATATTTTGATGGCTCAAGAAATGAAGCTAGCTGGAAGGACGATTTTGCATATCGATAATCCCTTGGTGCATCGAGGTCTAGAAACGCAAGATGTTTTTTTGAAGAAGACAGAAAATGCAATTAGCAATCTAGCAAAAATGTATGTGGAAGGTAAGATTAGGACACGTCTAACTTCTCACTATGAGAAATTGATGGATTGGGGTTTGCTCCCAGTTGTGAAGTTTATTGATGAAAAAGTGTTTTCTTCTGTTGTCAGAAAGCGCTTAGAATCAGATGATCCATCAATTCTAGCGCTGCAGTGGTATAAGCTTCAATTGTTTCTGAAGGCTCAAGCAAATATGTAAGTTCATAAAGCTCTACTCATTAATAGAATCAAACTGATACCTATAATGAAGTAGAAGTTTAGAGTGAATGCAGTTCTTCAAAGACTATCTGTGTTTATCTGACTAGAATTTGAGATATAAAAAAGCCACTCAACTTGAGCGGCTTCTTTCTATATATCATGTATTTTAAGCAAGTACTTCCGCACCTAGCATTTTAATCCAACCAAATTTATCTTCACGCTCTCCAGCTCGAAGTTCTTCAATATACTTCTTTAACAATGGTGAAATTTTGTAGGTATCTACATCAACATCATAGTCATGATTTTCGTACGCAAATTTGTGCACGTTAGCAACAACTGCTGCTGTTCCTGTTCCAAATATTTCTTGCAGAGTTCCATTTTTGTGAGCGTCAACAACTTCGTCGATATGAAGGTCTTTTTCAATCACCTCGTATCCTTCGGATTTAAGAATATGGATTACACTATCTCGGGTAATACCTTTAAGAATTGTTCCACTTAAGCGAGGTGTTACAACTTTGCCATCAATGACAAAGAAAATATTCATTGTTCCTACCTCTTGTATGTACTTGAATTCTTTAGCATCCATCCACATGATCTGATCGTATCCTTTTTCCTTTGCGATTTTTGCAGGTTGAAGGGACGCGGCATAGTTTCCTGCAGTTTTTGCTTCACCAACCCCACCTTGGGCAGCTCTTACATATGTGTCTTCAGCAAGGAGCGATACTGGTTTGTCGTAGTAAGGCCCAACAGGAAGTGTAAATATCAATAACTTATAGGTTTCACTTGGACGCACGCCTAAAGCATCGTCCATCGCTATCAACAAAGGACGTATGTACAGTGCAGAACCTTTTTCTTTTGGGATCCATGCTCTATCAAGCCATACTAGTTTGTCGATTGCTTCAAGAAATAGCTCTTCTGGAAAATTGGGCATACACATTCTAGACGCAGACGCGTTCAATCGTTCAATATGTTTTTCTGGTCTCATCAATAGCGGAGTGCCATCCGCCATAGCAGTTGCCTTCATTCCCTCGAATATTGATTGACCATAGTGCCATGCTAGATTTCCAGGATGAACCATAAAAGGTGCTAACTCCTTAATCTCAGCATTTTGCCACTCACCATCGATATAATCAGCAACAAACATGTGATCAGAAAAAACCTGACCAAATGGTATGTTGTCAAAATCAACTTGACTTATTTTGCTATTTTCAGTAGGATAAATGTTTATTGATCGTGCCATATTCTTTATTTTTACTGCAAAAGTAATTTTATATACGTAGGAAAAAGGATTTGTTTAAAGAATTATATTTTGTCCTTTTCGATATCAAAAAAAATAATTTTGAATTTCAAGTATTTTGATTTCCCACTTTATTTGGATAAATCGGATAAGATTCGTCGATTTCTAGAGAATTCACATGCAACTTTTCATGTGTTCGTTGATGTCGAAGATTTTACCCCTGATAATAAGGTATTACTATTTAAGATCTTAGAAGCTATCCAACTAGATATAAAACACGAAGTTCAGATTTTTGGTTTACGTAGCGAAGAAAAAATGCATTTGGCCCAGAATTTAGATCTCGGACAAAATCACAGATTTTTGGGTTTTGGGATGAATGCTGAGAGAATGGGACTTCAGTGCAAGACGATTCCTTATGAGATAATGCACGTTAGAAGTCTAAAAGTGCTCTTTGCCCACAAGCTATCTGATTTGCAAGGTAACGTAAACTATAAGAAACAATTGTGGGGACTGCTTAAGCAGTTTAATCATGATAACCAGTCCACAAAAGAGAATTGAGAATGACTAATAAGAAAGATCTTGTTTTTGCAACGGGTAATGAGCACAAAGTTCTAGAAGTCAATCAGATTTTGAAAGAAAGTGCGTTTGTTGCTATTCCCATGTCAGAGAAAGGGGTGCATGAAGATATACCCGAAACTGGTGAGACAATGGAGGAGAATGCTTGGCAAAAAGCTGATTATTTGAAAGCTAAACTTGGAGTTGATTGTTTTGCGGAAGATAGCGGCTTGGAAATAACCGCATTGAATATGGAGCCCGGAATATATACAGCGAGATATGCAGGACCGCAGAGGAGCCACGACGATAATATGGACAAAGTGCTGGCGAACCTAAAAAGAAAGGAAGATAGAAGCGCACAGTTCCGAGCAGTGGTTACCTTGATTGTGAATGGTGAACGAAAAAGTTTTGAAGGAATCGTTAAGGGGCAAATTGCAACTGGGAGAAGGGGCACGGGAGGATTTGGATATGATCCAATCTTTATTCCTGCCGGATATGAAGAAACCTTTGCTCAGTTACCAGATGAGGTTAAAAATACGATAAGCCATCGAGCTAGAGCTATTGAAGCCATGACCAATTACTTGAATAGGAAGGATGCGAAAGTACCTTCGATCATCTCAGTAGATTGGCTGAAAGAAAATATAAACCTTGATAATCTTGTTATTTTTGATGCTAGTACTTCCACGGTGAATGGAAATGCATCTGAGTATTCGAATCAGTATCTTCCAAATGCAATCAAAGCCAATTTAAAGGCAGACTTTGTAGATACAGAATCTAGTCTTCCAAATACCTTTCCTGATCCCCAAACGTCACAACAGGCTATCCGCAACTTAGGCATAAATGATAATTCGATTGTTGTAGTCTATGATAACCTTGGATTGTACAGTAGTCCTAGATTTTGGTATTTGCTGAAAGCACTTGGTCATCGAAATGTGGCAGTGCTTGATGGAGGTTTACCCGCTTGGATCAAAGCCGGATACGAAACCAAAGCCGCCCCAGAAGTCTCAGAAGGTTTGGGTGATTTTCAAGCAAGTTATCATTCTAAGTGGTTAAAAACTAAGGAGGAAGTTCGCAATAATCTAGCTACTAAGGACTTTCAACTCATTGATGCACGATCAAAGGGGCGATTTGATGCTACGGAAGCCGAGCCAAGGGCTGGTTTAAGAGGTGGACACATTCCTGACTCCTTGAGCTTGCCTTATACTGAGGTTTTAGAAGGTGGAAAGTACAAATCTGAAGCTGATCGAAAAGCAATCTGGAATTCCTTGAATACAGATCAGTCTGTAGCTTTTACATGTGGTTCAGGGATGACTGCTTGTATTGATATGCTTGCTTTTTATGATTTTGTTGATGTACCAATGTCAATTTTTGATGGATCATGGACTGAATGGGCGCTGGATCAAACATTACCTATTGTAAGTAATAGTTAATTATCAAGCCTAATTGTTTTAATAATATATATAGTTGACTTTATAAAGTTTACTTGCCAAACGCTGTACAGTAGTCCCGAATATATGAGGCATCCTGAGAGCGACATTGGGTGTGGCAGGAGGATGAGGCGATGCCGAACTGCGAGGCATAGTGACCCTTCTGCTTATTTGTTTCCTATGACATAGTCAATATGACGGTCTTTTGTAAAAGGGGTGCCCCCTAAGACAGAAAATCACAGAGAAGACTAACCAACTAAACTTTTCTAGTTTTTGAGCTATATTTGTGGCCAGAAATATTGACATATGACATATAAGATTTTGGCTTTTTGGACCTTGGGAATTACAGTCCTTATTGGATTGACAACAGGGTGTAGCCCCAAGAATAGTGCAATGAAGAAGGACGGAGATCACGAATTCACAAATCAGTTGATAGATGAATCTAGTCCCTACCTTTTGCAGCATGCACACAATCCTGTTAATTGGCATCCTTGGGGAGAAGAAGCTCTACAAAAAGCTAAAGATGAAAACAAATTATTGATTATCTCGATAGGCTACGCTGCATGTCACTGGTGCCATGTAATGGAGCATGAATCTTTCGAAGATTCACTCGTCGCATCAATAATGAATGAGCACTTTGTGCCGATAAAAGTCGATCGGGAAGAAAGACCAGATGTTGATGATATCTACATGACAGCTTGCCAACTGATTAGTGGAAGTGGAGGATGGCCTTTGAATGCCTTTGCACTACCTGATGGTAGTCCAGTTTGGGCAGGAACCTATTTTCCAAAAGACGATTGGTTAAATGTATTAAATCAATTCGTCAATCTAAAAGAATCTAACTACGAGAAACTGGAAGAAACAGCCAGACAGCTCACCAAGGGTATCAGATCGCAGGATGAAATTGTAAAAACAATTGAGGAGCAATATTTTAATCAATCTCAACTGGAACAATTTAGTAGCAATATTCTCAAGGTTTCCGATAAGCGTTTTGGAGGTAGAGCAGGAGCACCTAAATTTCCAATGCCGTCAATTTACGAGTATCTGTTGAAACAATTTCGTGTCACCGAAGATCCTGAGCTGCTAAGAAATGTTAATCTTTCTTTGACCAATATGGCTGAGGGGGGAATCTATGACCAAATTGGAGGTGGATTTGCACGTTATTCGACAGACGAAATGTGGTTGGTGCCGCATTTTGAGAAGATGTTGTATGATAATGCCCAATTGGTCAGCCTCTATTCCAAAGCTTATCAAGCGACAAAAATCCCGTTATATGAAGATGTTGTAAAAAATACCTTGACGTATATCGAGCGAGAAATGACGGATGATGAAGGTGGTTTTTATAGTTCGTTAGATGCAGATACCGAAGGAGAAGAAGGTAAATTCTATGTTTGGGAAAGTGATGAACTTGCTGAAGTTGTGGGAGAGGAAGCTTTTCCCATTGTGAAAGAGTATTACGGTGTTACAGATAATGGAAACTGGGAGAATACAAATGTGCTTCACCGTCCCGTTACGCTAGGAAATGTTGCAGCAAAATTCAAATTAGAAAAGCAGGAAGTAATGACAATTGTAGACAGCGCCAATGGGCAAATGATGAAGGCTAGGGACAAGCGCGTTAGACCGCCACTCGATGACAAGCAAATTACTGCTTGGAATGCTCTAATGGTAACTGGTTATGTAGATGCGTTCAAGGCATTTGGAGAGGAGTCTTACAGAGTTAAAGCGATTGAAGCCACTGACTTCATATTGTCAAACCAGATGAAGGAAGATGGTCAACTGTACAGAAACTATAAGGATGGAGCGTCATCCATTAACGCATTTTTAGATGATTACGCTTTCATGATTTTGGCATCGATCGACGTATATGAAATTAGCTTTGACGAAAAATACTTAGAAGCTGCCTCTAAAATTGCTGAACATGCTCTTGAACATTTCTATGAAGAGGAAACGGGTATGTTTTACTTTACCTCAGATTTAGACCCACCATTAGTTGCTCGAAAAACAGAGCTAAATGATAATGTCATTCCGGGTAGTAATTCAGCTCTGGGTAGAGCATTATTCGAATTAGGAACACTAAGCTATGATCCTGAACTAACAAATCTGTCTGTTCAAATGCTGAGTAATATGAACGAATATCTAGTTGAGAATGAACGCAGTGATTTCTTGGCATCATGGATAAGCTTGTATAACGAGGCTGTAAATACTCCTTATGAAATTGCAATTGTTGGTCCGCAAGCAGCTGAAAAACGAGATGAAATGGTGAAAAGGTTTGTTCCTGATGCCTTGTTTCTTGGCGGAGAAACAGAAGGTAGCTTAGAGCTACTACAGGGAAAATTGCAGGGAGATGAGACCTTTATTTATGTCTGTCAAAATAAGGTATGTAAATTTCCGGTACGAGATGTAGAAGCAGCAATTGACTTAATGACCAGATAAGATTATGGATACTCCTTCAAAAAGTTTAAATAAGTTTATCAGCGAAACAGGCATTTGTTCTCGCAGGGAAGCTGATAAATGGATTGAAGCAGGTCGAGTTACAATCAATTCTGTTGTCGCCCGAAAAGGTAATCGGGTAGAGGAGGGGGATGAGGTTAAGCTCGATGGTAAAACTTTAGGAGATAAACCCAAAACAGTTTATTTAGCGCTCAATAAACCTCGTGGTATAGTCTGTACTACAGATAGAAAGGAACCTAAAAATATTGTAGATTTTGTCGGATACCCACTGCGATTGTTCCCTATTGGTAGACTAGATAAAGATTCTGAGGGTCTGATATTTCTAACAAACGACGGAGATATCGTTAATAAGGTTTTACGAGCTGGCAATGCACATGAAAAAGAATACATCGTTGAAGTAGATCAGATAATTGATCAACGTTTTCTAAATAGAATGTCGGGAGGTATTCCAATTCTAGGTACAAAGACTAATCCTTGCCAAGTAGAGAAGGTCGGGAAGAAACGCTTCCAAATAATACTTACGCAAGGCATGAATCGACAGATCCGCAGAATGTGCGAGTATTTAGGATATACCGTAACCAAGTTGAAACGAATAAGAATCATGCACATGCATCTATCCAACCTTGAACTTGGTGCATACAGATCATTTTCCAAGAAAGAGGTAGCAGAGTTGAATCGACTCGTAAAAAACTCTTCCAAAGATGTTCCCAGCTGATGAAATATCTCTAATCTTCCTCTTGAAGCCTCCCTTTATAGCAACGGAAAACTCTTGCGGGGAATTTTTCAATTAAACGCTCATCGTGCGTTGCAATAATAATTATAGCATCTTCTTGTATCGCGATCTGCTTCAATAAGCGGATGATGGAATCAGCTGCGTGTTTGTCTAGGTTTGCAGTTGGTTCATCTGCTACGATTATCTTTGGGTGATTTAGAATAGCGCGGGCTATAGCTACTCTTTGTTGCTCTCCTCCGGAAAGACGATGAATAGGTTCTTTGTCTTTGTGATGTAACCCAACGGCCATAAGAACCTCATCTATTCGATTCTGCATTCGTTGCTTATCTTTCCAATCTGTAACACTTAGTACGTATGCTAAATTTCGTGCAACACTCCATTCTTGAAAAAGCTGAAACTCTTGAAAGATCCTGCCCATTTTTCTCCTTAAAGTCGGAATTTCTGATCGCTTGATGTTGACTATATCATGCCCAAGAACCTGAGCTTTTCCTTCAAGAACTTGTTCTTCAGCATAGATACCTTTTAAAAAGCTTGATTTTCCACTACCCGTCTCACCTACGATATAACAAGATTCTGCTTTGCTTAATCGAAAGTTAACCTCTGATAAAATCGCTTCAGTGCCATTTGAAATGCTAGCCTTTGAAAATTCGATAAGTGCCTCAGGACGTTTCATATTGAAAATGTTGAAACGTAAAGGTACATATATCTTTTTTATTTAATATGAAAAATAAACTTCTTGGAGAGGAAAATTCGATAATTGCGAGTCGTATATCTAAAGGGTATTATTATTCGAAATGTGCTTTCAAATTTTGCATGGACCTGAAGGGGCCATTGCTAGAAAACTTTTCCGCTACCCAAGTTGGAATGTTCCCTCCTGGATTGGCAAATAATTCATAGGTTAATTTAGTTTTGGCATTGGGTAAGGCATCAAAAAACCAAATCGCCTCAAAGCCTTCTAGTCGCACGAGTTTGCTAGCGACAGAGTGCCTTGTTGTAAGGGTAGAACGTGAAGTGTAACTATTTGTACCACTTTGAAAAACTTCCCTTTTTATCACTGCATCTCTATCTGTCAAAGGAAACGGGAGATCTGTAACATAGTAATATACGGAGGTGTTTTCTCCTTTATCAAGAATTTTGGCTTCCGAGCAAGCGTAAATCCATTCGTTGAATTTGGTTACATCCGACGCATAGGTCATTACTTCTGCTGGTTTAGCATTTATTGTTGCCACAAGCTTGGTCCAATTTCGATCTTCAACATCATGCTTAGAGTAAATGTCAATACCATCCTTTGTAGAAATATAATTCCAGTCATTTACCAAAAACGAAGGTAAGGTGGAAAGTAACAGAACAATTCCAAAGAGTAGAGAAGAATATTTCATGGTATATATTTCGTTTATATAACGATTCCTAATTGCAATAAGTTTCTGGAAAACTTGCCATCGTTTTCAGCTGGAAGAATCTTTATTTTAACGATTCGCTGTATCACGTATTACATGCAAAAGGAAATATTATAGAAAAGTCTTATTTATTTCTATTTCTTTGCCTCAAAAAGAAATGATAGTAGTTCCTGATTACATTAAAGGTTTGATTTTTGACTTAGATGGTACCCTTGTAGATACAATGCCACTGCATCTTAAGTCGTGGGTTGCTGTTGGTGAGTTTTTTAACGTGCCAATTACTGAAGAATTAATCAATCAACATTTGGGGTCACCTACTATAGCACTAGTAAATCGATTCAATAATGATTTTGGTTGGGGTTTAGACCCAAAGGCTGTGCGAAAAAAGAAATCAGAGTTTTACGACAAATTCAAATTAAAGCAGGGGAAGATCAAGCCTATCGAAAAGATTTATACAATAGCTCTTGATCAAAGGGGTAAATTGCCTATGTGTATTGCTACAGGGTCTTCTCGAGGCAACGCAATTCGTAGTCTCGAAGATATTGGTGCTACAGATTGGTGGGTTAAAGTTGTAACCGGATCTGATGATATTCCCGGAAAGCCAAATCCAGAGATTTTTGAAGTTTGTGCAGAAGCGATGAGTCTTCGACCAGAAGATTGCATGGTATTTGAAGATGGACCGTCAGGCATTGAAGCAGCAACAAAAGCTGGAATGCTAGTTGTTGATGTTACTAAGTGAAAGTGACAGTTTACTAATTAAATGAGTGAGAGTATAAATTTTCTATGTTTTTTATGCTCTAAGTTTTTACTTTTACAGTATTAATAATCAAAAAAGTTCATGATGAAACAGTTAGTTTTTCTATTATTATTTGTGATAGGTTTTTCTTCAATAGCATTAGCTAAACCAGTGGTGATTGTGCCTGCTGTAACAGCACAAAACCTTACCGTAAGTACTTTGAATAAGGGGGGCTTGTGGAGTAAAATAAAAACGAAAGTACACCAGTTTTTTGAAATGATCGAGGACAAAGCCGTACAGATTGCAGTTATTGCTCACATTACGATCATCGGTTTGGTCATTGCAATTGTGATGAATGCGGATAAGAAGTCAGAATTGGCGTCATTCTATATCAGACAAGTACTAGGATTATCGATATTAGGTCTCGCTATATCGATAGTTGTCGGAATACTGTCATTGATTCCTGTTGTCAATGTCATAGTTGCGATTGCGGGTTTCTTTGTTAATCTGGGACTGGTAGTATTGCTAATTATGAGTCTTTTATCTGCGATCAAGGGTGAGCAAAAAGAACTTCCAGTTGTTGGAAAGATGTTTCAAAAGTGGTTTGCGAGTATAGGGTAAAAAGAAATAACAGTTATAGTTCTTAATTTAGATCTTGTACTTCAAGAAATATAATACTGATCTGCATCAAGCTTTTGGTGCAGATTTTTTATGTAAATGAATATCTTCTTGAGCATATTCATTCGACTCTGATGGACCTATTTCTCTTTTGCGTGTAGCAAAAGGTTTATCGAGGATTGTACGACTAGGGTATTCGTAGAAAGACTAGCAGAAATTGCAGTTGCAATAAAGAGCGAAATATTAATTGTCAAATTTATTAAGCAAATGGGACATTAGTTACCTTAATAAATGCGAGAAAATAGTTTGTCGATAATTTCACCCTCCAATTCTATGCTGTTGAGGTATTAGAAGTATAAATTCTTTTAAATGAAACAGATAGCTTTCTTGTTATTATTTATGATCGGATGTACTTCAATAGTACCTGCTCAAGCTGTGGTGATCATTCCAGCAGTAACATCGCAAAGTCTCGCTGTAAGTACAATGTAAAAAGATGGAATTTGGAGTAGAATTAAAACAAATGCTCGAAAGTGTTTTAAACTGCTGAAGGATCAGGGAGTCCTAATTACTGTGATAGCGTATATTCCCATCCTTGGCTTGATGGTCGCTATTGTAATGAATGTTGGAGATCAATCGGAACTAGCAGGATTTTATATCAAACAAGTTGCTGGATTATCAATGATTGGACTTCTCATAGGTCTGACTTTGGGATTCGGATATTTTGTTTTTCTGACAATTGTTTCTTCCATTTCGGTTGTTGGTTTTGTAGCTCTACTTGTTGTATGGTATTTGGCTGTTTCCGGGGGAATTGTATCTTATCTAGCCTTATTCATATTATTGATGATGAGCCTTTTGCCTGCAATAAGAGGTGCTTCCCTTTGTTGGTGAGTCCTTTCAAAAGTGGTTTTCAAGAAATAGATGAAATACATCCATTGGTTCCCCTTTGTATAAAATAGAGAAATTGGAGCTGCTTGGTACATATTGTTTAACATCCTCTTCAGTCAGATCTCCCCAAGCGAAGGAATATATTCTAGGGTGTTTTCCTGCTATGGCGTTTCAAATGTCTTTGTAAACTGCGATTTTTTAATGTAAATACTAGATTAATATTTCAAAGCTTCAACTAAGAATTTAAAAAGCCTACCCGATTTACTCGGGCAGGCTTTTTAACTATTGATAAATTATCAAAAAACTATTTGATGATCGTCAATTTCTTTCCGATGAGATTTTTATCATTTCTTAGTCTTACTGTGTATTGACCTGTAAGTAAAGTTTCAATATTGATTAGTGTTTTTGCACTAGTATCAACATTTTGCGAAAGCACAACTGCACCTGTCATATCAATAATTGTTACTTCAACTTGACCTTGTAATCTGCTATCGTTTACTTCTAGACTTAAATAGGAGCTTGCAGGGTTCGGATACAATGCTATAGCTGTAGGCAGTAATATTTCTTCATTACTATTTGGATCGGAGAATGCATAATCACCAGTATCAGTAATAAGAGAAATATCATAGGTTCCGGCAGTCATTGGAATGTTTGGTCCGTCTTGTGTACCAGTTCCAACTGGAAATTCTTCCGCGCCCCAGTTTACAGCCCAATCATCTTCAGCTCTAAATTTCACCTCGCCATCGAATAGCTCCGTGCTCGACATTGTAAATAGAAATTCATTTTCTAGGTCCTTTGTCATATCTGTATCTTCATCCCATCCCATTGTCGGAGAACCTGTTCCGATAATACCTACTGTACTGAAAACAACAATTTCTTCAAAATTATACTCTCCAGTTACAGTGTTGAAAGTAATAATATATTCACCTGCTGGGATTGGAATGTCAGCCCCATCTTGAACTGCAACTCCCATTGGAAAATCGCCCGAACCCCAATTTACAGCCCAATCATCATCTGCTCTAAACTTCAAAAGACCATCCACAAGAATCACTCTTAAGCTCCACATTGCACCGTCATCAAGATCTTTTACCATGTCTGTATCAGCATCCCAACCTCCGGGAGTAGCATCGCCAATAATACCTACTGTCGCGTAATCAATCACTTCCAAGAATTCATATTCACCAGTTTCAACATTTAGACTAATCTGATATGTACCTGCAGTTACGGGAATGTCTGGACCTCCTAAAGTCGCGGTTCCTGAAGGAAAGTCTTCTCCTCCCCAATTAACTATCCAATCGTCTTCTGCTCTAAATTTCGCGAAACCAGCAACTAGCTCTAATGTAACATTCCATACATCTGGATCATTTGCATTTTGTGTCATATCCGTATCAGTATCCCAACCACCTGGAGTTGCATCACCGATTATACCTATAGTACCATATGTGATTTCTTCACCAAATTCATACTCACCTGTGGATTTGTTGAATGTAATGTAGTAAGTTCCAGCTTTGTCAACTGAGATATCAGCACCGTCTTGAGTTCCGGTTCCAATTGGGAAGTCAGCAGAACCCCAGTTTGTTGCCCAATCATCAAATTGACGGAATTTAGCTGATCCCGGTACTAGATCAAGCGTAATAAAGTACATATTAGTATCATCTGCCATTTGGTACATATCAGTATCAAAGTCCCATCCATTAGGAGTTGCGTCTCCGATAATTCCGATATCAGAGTGAAGTTGGAAATTGTACTCGCCAGAAGAAGTGTCAAGCGTTACTGTGTAATCTCCTGCAAATACAGGAATATCAGCACCGTCTTGAGTTCCGGTTCCAATCGGGAAGTCAGCTCCACCCCAGTTTACTGCCCAATCATCATTTTCTCTGAATTTTGCTGCACCATCAATTAGTGTAAGATCTATAGACCACAAACTAGTGTTTCCTGCATCCTGAGTCATATCCGTATCAGCATCCCAACCACCTGGAGTTGAGCTACCAATAATACCGATTGACTGTGCTTGCAGACTTAGCATAAAAGTGCTAAGAATAGCAAATAAAAGTAGACGTAGATTCATATTATTTAGTTTTTAAAAAAGAATTAATTAAAGTTATTGTCAATACGACGCAAAGTAGATATAATTTTTTATTTTTACATCCTTTACATAACAGAAATTTTAAATTATTTTCAATGTTAATTACTAAATATAATTTGCTGTGGCAGATTTGTGTGATTCTCTTGGGCTCGCTTTGTACATTTCAACTCAGCGCTCAAAAAGTGATAACAGGTTCCGTTACTGATGTCACGACAGGCGAGGCGCTAATAGGAGCAACAATTGTTGTAAAAGATAACACTTCAACTGCTACTATCACTGATTTTGATGGAAATTTTTCATTGAAAGTCGGTGAATTGGGCAACAACACTTGTTTTTAGCTATACAGGTTATTCTAGTCAGGAGATTGTAATTGATGGACAAACTGAAATTAATGCTGCGTTATCATCTGGTCAGATATTGGAAGACGTCGTTGTGATTGGTTACGGAACGGTTAAGAGAGAAGACGCAACAGGAGCAGTACAGTCGGTAACAACTAAACAATTTAATCAAGGTGCAATTGCTGGACCTCAGCAATTACTTGCAGGTAAAGTAGCAGGGGTTTACTATCACCACGGATCCAAGTCCTGGTGGTGGAGCGTCAATCTTAATAAGAGGACTTTCTTCTTTAGGAGCATCTAACGCCCCTTTGATTGTTTGTTGATGGTGTTCCTATTGACGGTGGAGGAGGAAGTGGATCGAGAAATCCATTGAACGTTTGTAAATCCAAATGATATAGAATCGATGACTGTATTGAAGGACGCTTCTGCAACTGCTATCTATGGAAGTAGAGCGTCGGGTGGTGTTATCTTAATTACTACTAAATCAGGATCGTTGGATTCAAAAAAGATTTCTCTAACTTATTCTGGTAATGTTGCCAACGGCTAGTAATACAAAACAAGTAGATGTCCTATCTGCTGATGAGTTTCGCTCATTGATGAACGAAAGATTTGAAGAGGGAGACGCACCTTTAGAGTTATTAGGAGATGCGAATACCGATTGGCAAGATGAAATATACCGAAATGCGATAATGGACAGATCATAGTCTTAGTGCATCGGGAGCTGTAGGATCTTTGCCTTATCGTGCATCAGTTGGATACACAGATCACAATGGTGTGTTTGAAAACGGACAGATTTAGCCGATTTACTACTGCTCTTAGTTTGACTCCAGGATTTATTGACAATACATTGCAATTGAAAATGAATTTTAAAAGCATGCATAGTCGTAATAATTTTGCTGATAGAGGAGCAATCGGGAATGCGCTTTCGTTTGATCCTACCAAACCAGTTATGTCAGGAGAAGAAGTATATAACGGCTTTACGACATGGACATCTGGTTCTGCTGGAGTACCAAATCAATTGGCTCCAAGAAATCCTGTTGCGCTTTTGACAGATAGGGATGATCGATCGAACGTAAATAGATACTTAACTTCTTTAAATGCGGACTATCGCTTACCATTCTTGCCAGCTTTACGAGCTAATGTCAACTTGGCGTATGATTATATTAACGGAGGAGGATCTTTTTTTATACCCCAAAATTCAGCGATCGCTTTTAATGCGAATACTGGTGGCGGTGCAGATAATACCTATGAAAGTACAAGTTACAATACCTTGCTAGAAACATACTTAAATTATATAGAATCATATGGAATACATGATTTTGATATTATGGGAGGTTACTCTTGGCAAAGATTCTTTTGGGATAGTAATTTCCGAAATAGCGATGTAAACGGGACACCTACTGAAACGCTTGAGGACTCCAATCAAGAAGAACTCTACCTAGTATCACTTTTTGGACGGGTTAATTATAATATCAATGATCGTGTTTTTACAACATTTACATTGAGAAGGGATGGAACTTCTAGGTTCTCACCTGAATCAAGATGGGGCTTGTTTCCGGCAGCTTCACTTGCGGTGAAAGTGATTGATAACAAAAACAAATATTTTAGCAATTTGAAAGTGAGAGCTGGATGGGGTGTAACTGGTCAACAAAATATCGGAAACGGTCAAAGGCTTTATGCTTATCAAGGTTTATATCAATATGGTTTTGAAAATGCTCAGTACCAGTTTGGAGACCAGTTTGTTCAGACCATACGCCCAAATGGTTATGATGAAAACATCAAATGGGAAGAGACTTCAACCTATAATATTGCTGCCGATTTCTCAATTATTCGAAACAAATTGTCTGGTTCGATTGATATTTATCAACGATTGACCAAGGATCTATTAAATACAATAACTGTTCCTGCAGGATCCAATTTGACGAATGAAATAACGACGAATATTGGAAATATGGAAAATAGAGGAATAGAGATTGCTCTGAACTACACACCAATTGTAAAAGAGAATTTTACCTGGGATATTAACGCAAATATGGCTTACAACGAGAATAAAGTAACCAAATTAACTGCGTCAGATGATCCTGATTATATAGGTATTCTCACGGGTGGAATTGCAGGCGGTGTTGGTTCTAATATTCAAATTCATACCGTTGGTTTCTCACCAAATTCATTTTTCGTTTTTGAACAAGAGTATGATGATGATGGTAATATTTTGGAAGGGCAGTTTGTTGATCGTAATGAGGATGGAATTGTAAACGATGATGATAAATACAGATTCGAAAATCCATTTCCTGATTATACATTTGGAATCACTAATAATATGAATATTGGATCATTCGATTTTTCATTTGCAGGAAGAGCTAATATCGGACAGTTTGTTTATGCAAATGTTGAGACTGATATGGGATTTAAGAGCAGAATTAGTAATTTGGGAGCGCTTTGGAATGTACATCAAGCTGCCATAGATAATAATGTTGAGCAACAAGCAAGTCTAACATTTAGCGATCATTATTTGAGAAGTGCCTCATTCTTTAGATTGGATCATATAACTGCGGGATATGATTTCAATAAGCTAACTAATAGAAACATCAGAGTTTATGTATCAGTGCAGAACCCGCTCGTCTTGACTAGTTATACTGGACTTGATCCTGAGATCCAAGGAGGAATCGATAACAACATTTACCCGAGAACAACGAATTATCTTTTGGGAGTCAATGCAACGTTTTAGTCCATTGAATCATATTATTAATAAGAGAAAAATTTTTTATGAAAAATAGAATAAATCAAACTTATAGAAAGTCATTATTCTTGATTCTTGGGACAGTTTTTGTTTTGACTCAATTTTCATGTTTTAATGATCTTAATACAACTCCTTTAGATGATGAGCTTATTACAAGTGGTATTGTATATGATGACTTAGAGTCTTATAAAGGAGTTTTAGCAAAACTATATGCTGGATTGGCAGTATCTGGCCAACAAGGACCCGCTGGTCAAGGGGATATCTCAGGACTTGATGAGGGCTTCGGACAGTACTTGAGAGGTTATTATTACCATCAAGAATTCACTACAGATGAGGCAATCGTTGGTTGGAATGATCAGACAATTACTGACTTCCATGATCAAGATTGGACAGCAAGCGACGGTTTTCAGTATGGTCACTACAGCCGAATTTTTTATCAAGTGACGTTGTGTAATGAGTACCTTCGTCAAACTGCAAGTGATGTCCTAGATGAACGAGGTGTACCTGCTGATTTTAGAGCTGAAATCGATTCTTACAGAGCGGAAGCTAGATTTCTGAGAGCACTTTCTTATTGGCATGCTCTTGATTTGTTTAGAAATGTACCTTTTGTAACTGAAGACGATCCGATTGGAAAATTTCAACCTGAACAAGCTACTCCACAGGAGCTCTTTAGTTTTATTGAGTCTGAGTTGACCGAAATCGAAGCTGCTATTTCTCCGAGTAGACAAAATGAGTATGGTCGTGCAGACGCCGCAACAGTGCAAATGCTACTGGCTAAATTATATTTGAACGCTGAAGTGTACATTAGTCAAGATCGTTATACAGATGCGTTGGCTTACGCCCAAAAAGTCATTAACGCTGGCTTCGAACTTGATCCACTCTATCAGAATCTATTCTTAGCTGATAATCATAAATCACCTGAAATGATTTTTCCAATCACACAGGATGGAAATTTTACTCGTACTTGGGGTGGTATGACATTTATAATAAGAGCAGGACTCGGGGGTTCAATGCCAGCAGAGGAAAGCGGTGTAGTCAACGGTTGGGCAGGAGTTCGTACAACCCGCCAATTAGTAGAAAAATTCCCCCCAGGTGGTGGAAGTTATATCGAATCAACAGAAGGAAATACTGCGAGTTACCCTAAAATATACATACCAAATTCCACGCAGGGTTTTGACGCTACCGATACAGACAATTCTCTAGCTTCAACTGGTGATATGGTCTATGAAGGACATGTTTATTTTCCTGAAGCAAATGGAGAGTTTTTTATAGCTAAATTTCCATCTTCAAGTCCGCAAGTATTAGGAGATAGTGATCTTGATGGAATGCTTGAAACGAATGGATCAAATATAGTTCTAAGTGATGCGGGTTTATACTTTGTACAAGTAGACCTCAAAGATAATAGCTATGTTGTTGAGAAAAGAGATTTTTCAGTGATTGGAGATGCTACTCCTGGTGGATGGGACAACGACACACCAATGACCTATGATGAAGAGCTAAATGCTATGCGTGTCAAATTGGATATGGTACCAGGAGGACTGAAATTCCGTGCAAATGGATCATGGGACGTGAGTTTTGGAGATGGAGAGCTAGATGCTATTTTGGAGTACGACGGTGACGATATAGTAATAGTTGATCAAGAAGCATATGAGATATTTTTATATCTAGACAAGCCCGACTACACATATGATATCAATTTGATATCGTTTGATAGAAGAGCAATATTCTGGAGCGATGGTCAGAACCTAGATATTGAAGATGTTGCAACCTTCACTGAAGGATATGCAGTGAGAAAGTTCAAAAACGTTACTTCTACAGGTGAGCCGGGGTCTAATTTAGAACATCCAGATACAGATTTTCCGATGTTTAGATTAGCTGATGCCTACTTAATGGCTGCTGAAGCGATCTTAAGAGGTGCCGCAGGTGGAACTGAGGCTGATGCTGTTGAATATTTCAATGAAGTTAGAACTAGAGCATATACAAGTACTTCTGCCAATGTATCTGCTGGCGAATTAACCCTAGACTTAATACTAGATGAAAGAGCGAGAGAGTTATATTGGGAGTGTCATCGAAGAACTGATTTAGTAAGGTTTGGCCAATTTACAGATGGAGACTATCTGTGGCAATGGAAAGGTGGAGTTCAAGAAGGAGCAAAAACTGAGTCTTACCGAAACATCTTCCCAATACCAAATGCCGATCGAGCAGCTAATCCTAATCTCGATCAAAATCCTGGATATTAAATAGATATAAACATGAAAAATCAAAGGCCTCTGGAAGCACTTTCTAGGGGTTTTTGTTTTGCTACTACGTTTCAAAACTACTTTATAATAGAAAGTAGTAGCACATTAATGTTTAGGAATAGTGCGGTCTCATCAAGCAAAAAATGACTAAATCTATGTTACTATTAATAAAATTTGAATATAATATCGTTACAATATGGATCAATGGCGAAAATTAAATGGTCAGCAGCTTGAACTTCCTATAGTCGAAGAGGTTGAAAAAGTTATTATTCGAGAGAAAAAAGCGGGATTTCAATTGAAAATTTGCGTTGGTACAGACTCTTTAGTAAAAGGAGACGTAGTTCAATATGCAACCGTAGTGGTTTTCTTGAGAAAAGGTAAAGGTGGATTTATGTTCATTAAATCATCCAAGGAACAAAGTCAAGTAGCGCTAAAGCAACGTATGATGAATGAAGTTGCCAAATCCATAGATATAGCTTACCGTTTGTCATCGGTCATTCAAAAACATGATATTGCTCTAGAAGTACACGCCGATATAAATACCGATCCAGAGTTCAAATCTAATTCAGCGCTTAAAGATGCCATGGGTTATATCCTGGGAATGGGATTTGTTTTCAAAGCCAAACCGTCTGCTTTCGCATCTTCATCATGTGCTGATAAAGTTTTGTAGATTTATATAGCTTTCAAGATGCAATAATGTACATTCAAACTTTTTTTAAGCTGTAAAGCTTGCTATGCTAGATGTTTTCGAAAAATCAGCTGTAAATAAGTACACAGAGAGAATTAAAGGATTAACTAACTCCACTAGGCCTTTATGGAAAAAAATGAGCGTCGGACAAATGTTATCGCATCTCAATGTTGTATATGAAATGGTTTATACTGCTAAGCACCCTAAGCCAGGTGCATTTAAGAGGTGGTTTGTGACGCTGGTAGCTAAGTAAGCAGTAGTTGGTCCTAAACCATATGCTAGAAACTCTAGGACTGCACCTGAGTTTTTGATAACAACTGAAAGAGATTTCCAGAACGAAAAGCAAAGACTTGTAGATTACCTAACAAAGACACTAGAATTAGGCGCTGCTCATTTTGACGGGAAAGAGTCACATTCCTTTGGTGCTCTGACTAAGGACGAATGGAAGGTTTTTTACTCAAAACATCTTGATCATCACTTGACACAGTTTGGAGTTTAAGATCTAATGAAATGCTGTTTAAGATTTCTATATTTCAACCCGAGATGGAGTTAATCGAATAATCTGATAATTACTAGATAGCTTGTTGAATTCTTAGAAATAGTATCGCATTTTGAACTGTCTGACATTCTAAGAGTTATATCTCTATGAAGGTATTACTAACAGGTGCTACGGGTTATATTGGTAGACGTTTAATTCCAGTATTAATACGTCAAGGGCATTCTGTTATCTGTGCCTTAAGAGATGCAGAACGATTGTCACTCAATCAATCTGAAGTAGAATCCGGTAAAGTAAGTTTGATCGAGTGCGACCTACTTCTTGCTCATACACTTTCAAGTCTTCCAAAAGATATAGATTTTGCATACTACCTTGTACACTCCATGTCTAGCTCTGCTGAACAGTTTGATTCAATGGAGCGAAAAATGGCAACGAATTTTAGGGACTACTTAGATACAACAAGCTGCAAGCAATGCATCTATTTGAGTGGAATTGCAAATGACGAAGCCCTGTCTTTACATTTATTATCTCGACTTGAAACTGAGAAAATATTAAGAACCTCAAAAGTGCCGCTTACAGTTTTAAGAGCTGCAATCATAATCGGATCGGGAAGCGCAAGTTTTGAAATAATAAGGGATTTGGTAGAAAAACTGCCAGTCATGATCGCCCCAAAATGGCTCAAGACTCGCTGCCAACCTATAGCAATTCGTGACGTATTGACCTACCTTAGCAGTGTACTAGATTGCGAACAGACATATGGAGAAACCTATGATATTGGGGGACCTGAAATTCTTACTTATAAAGAAATGCTTCTTGGTTATGCTAAGCAAAGGGGCTTCAAAAGATGGATTATTTCGGTTCCATTTGTCTCACCGAAGCTTTCTTCTTACTGGCTCTATTTTGTTACCTCGACGTCGTACTCGCTCGCTTCAAGTTTAGTTAGCAGTATGAAAAATGAAGTTATAGCTAGACCAAACAAGCTACGTAAACTGATAAAGACAGACAATTTGAGTTATGAAGAATCTCTTGAGTTGGCATTAGGGCGAATCAAACAAAATTCGGTTATATCCTCTTGGAAAGATGCTCTGAGTAGCGGTAAGATAACCCCACATGTCATGAGATATATTGAGGTACCTGAAGAAGCTGTATACGAAGATTTGAGATCTTATCGTTTTGATGAATCAAAATTTGAACAGGTTTTGCACAATATGTGGTCTATCGGAGGGACGAAAGGGTGGTATTGGGGTACTTGGCTATGGAAAATTCGAGGGTTTTTAGATAAATTGATAGGTGGAGTAGGTTTGCGAAGAGGTCGGAGGAGTCAATATGACTTAGTTCCTGGAGATCCATTGGATTTTTGGAGAGTGCTAGTGGCAGATGTCGATCAGAGAAGAATTTTGCTTTATGCTGAAATGAAACTTCCAGGAGATGCTTGGTTAGAGTTCAATGTCAATAAAATCGATAAAAATCAATATAGCTTTGTACAGAAAGCTACTTTTAGGCCGAAAGGGCTGTTAGGAAGGTTGTATTGGTGGATGGTTTATCCATTTCATTTTTTAGTCTTTCCTGGTATGGCCAAAGGAATTATAAATGAACCAATGAAGAATTCTAATTGAATATTGTTTCGTCTTCGATGAGAGTTTAGCTTGTGAACTTAAATCAATATGATTTATGCTTGCATTTAGCGATTTAGTTGTTCACTCACTCCAAGATTCAGTTCACTGAATAGGGGAGATTATTGCAGAATATGCTAAACATAAGCATGAGTAAGAAATTGTTCCAAAACTCAGACTAAGTTAAAATTGTACTGCTAAACGTATCCTATGATAAGGTCTCAAAGTATCCCGTATCAAGGTTCTTTCTTACGTTGTCCGCCAACCAATACCTTCCATTCATACAGACATAGACTCCCGGTCCCAAAGTTTGTACAAATGCTAAAGCTGAGCCTAAATTGAAGAAACCATCAGAGGATGTTCCAAAAGCGTAAGGTATCATGGCTCCAGTTAGAATTATTGTTTTGTCCGAGACTTGTGGACTGGCAGCAATTTCTTTTGCTGTTTGTACAATTCGATCTGTACCATGGGTAATTATTATTCTATGTGTTTTTGCCTTGATGCAGTTAAGTACTATCATGTTGCGATCTGAATCAGTCATTTCCAAACTATCTACCATCATCAAAGTTTTTATGTCAACATTTAATGTTGAGCGGCCTCTGTCAAACATTTTACCAAGATGTGTATCTTTGAAATATAATTCTCCGGTAATAAAGTTGTAGTCTTTGTCAAATGTGCCACCAGTTACAAAAAGTTGGATAAATGTTGCCATAGATTTGGTCTAGATTTAGGATTGAGTGTAAACTTAAGTGCTCGCAAATTTAGAGAACATATTTATCTCAACCGAAGAATAAGATGGAATATTAGTGTGATTCATTTCATCGATTGATTGATCAATAATTAAAGGGCAGTAAAATCTTCGTCTTTTGTGTGATCACACGTTAATTTATAGTATAGAAACATATTATTTAAATAATTAATATTAATTTTGTTAGGTATGTTCTTTACTGACTAAAGTGTTTGCATAAGATGATGAATGTCAAATCAGTTATAATTCTGTTGTTATTTTCATTCGCTTTCGGCCTTTCCGGAAATGCGCAGAATGAAGAAAATAAAATTGGATTAAGTTTTAAAAAGTTATTTCTCGACTATCAATCTCAAAATGGTGGTGAGATAGTAGCATTAAGAGACTATCACTCAGGCTATGAGATCGGTTTGAATTACAATATTGCAAAGCAACTAAATTTGGTTGTTCCCATCCATGTAGGAGTGCCTCAGAATAATACGGATAGAAAAACGAATTTCACGATTTTTGGCGCTGGAGCGCATTTACAATATCAATTTTATGAGAAAGAAAGTGCAATTGTACCATATTTAGTAGCAGGTCTAAGTGGAGTAGGGGAACTAGAAGGTGAATTCAATCTTCAAGCACCAATAGGTTTCGGTTTGAATTTCAAAGTGAATGAACGAGCGTTTATCAATTGGGAATCTACTTATAGAAAATCCTTTTCAGTTGATCGTGATAACTTTCAGCATGGTCTAGGTTTTGTTTATTTACTAGGAAAAGGTAAAAAAATGAAAGTAGAAGAGGTGCGCGACGAGAATGATGCAGATATGGATGGTATAACGGATGATCTTGACCTCTGTCCACAAGTTGCTGGTCCTGTAGAACTGAAAGGTTGCCCTGATAGTGATGGTGATGGAGTAGCAGATTATGAAGATGCTTGTCCAACTTATGCAGGGCTCAAGGAACTAAATGGTTGTCCAGACAGTGATGGTGATGGTGTTTCTGACAAGGATGATGAATGTCCGAATCTTGCAGGTACTAAAGCAAATAAGGGTTGTCCAGCGAAAGATAGTGATAGAGATGGTGTTCCAGATGAGGTAGATAATTGCCCTGATGTTCCAGGATTAGCTAGTAATAATGGCTGCCCAATCCTAGATGCTGATAATGACGGCATTAACGATGATGAAGATAAGTGTCCTAGTATTGCAGGACCTGCGTCAACAAATGGTTGTCCAGACAGAGACAGAGATGGAATAGCTGATTTTGATGACAAATGTCCAGATCAAGCGGGTATTGCAGCCTATGGTGGTTGCCCAGATACTGATGGAGATGGAATCGATGATAGCCGTGATAAATGTCCCAATTCGAAGGGTTCTGTAGCAAATAACGGTTGTCCAGAAATTACGATAGAAGACTTAGAAATTCTTGAGCTTGCAATGCGCGCTGTGCAGTTTGAAACTGGTAGAGCAGCATTGAAATCCGAGTCTGCAAAAATCTTGAATCAGATAGCAGATATCATACGGAGATATCCTGATTTTAGTCTATCAATTAGTGGTCATACAGATAACACAGGTAGTGCTACAAATAATCAAGTTTTGTCACAGAAACGTGCAGAGTCTTGCTACGAATTTTTGAAGCAAGCTGGAATATCAGCTTCAAGAATGAATTTTGCGGGATATGGTGAATCACGCCCAATAGCTGATAACAATAGTTTGAGAGGTCGTGCATTGAATAGAAGAGTTGAGTTTAACCTTATTCCAAGATAGATTTTATTAGAATATGAAGAGTATTAAGAGCAGAGCATAGATTTGAAAAGAGGGCGTTTCTACTTGAAATGGCCTCTTTTTGTTTACAATCCTTATAGATAAGCCGCTAGATATACTATGAGCCTATAGTATTAATCAGAATAACATCCCATTTCGTAGATATTTAAGTGATCTAGCTTATTGCGATAAATTTCAGCCGTATATTTATGGAGATTATCACGCAGATATGTTCTAGTTAGGCATTTATTAAAAAAACTAAAAAGTAGTATTGTGAAAAAGTATCTTTTCTTATTATCTGTTGTTGCATTCATGGGTCTAAGCATCCAATCGTGTGAAAATAATACAAAATCAAATAAAGTGGATTCAAGTAAAATGTATGAACAGGTAGGACAAGTAAGTCCTCCAGAGGCAGAACAAATAGCTACAACCATGGAAATGCATGGAGATACGCGAGTAGATGATTATTACTGGATGAAATTATCCGATGAACAAAAGGAGTCAGAAACGCCTGATAGCGTAACTCAAAAGGTTGTCAATTACTTAGAGGCAGAGAATGCGTACACGGAGAAGATGATGGAGCATTTAGAACCATTTCAAGAGAAGCTTTTTGAAGAGATCAAAGGTCGAATTAAGGAAACAGATATGAGCGTTCCCTACAAAGACAATGGTTACTTCTACTTAACGAGATATGAAGAAGGCCAAGAGTACCCCATCTATGCGCGAAAGAAAGGAAGTCTAGAAGCTGACGAAGAAATTATGTTGAATGTAAACGATCTAGCGAAAGGATTTGAGTACTACAATGTGGCTGGTCGTTCTGTAAGCAGTAACAATGAGATCCTAGCATATGGAGTTGATAATGTAAGTCGAAGGATATACTCGATTTATTTTAAGAATCTGAAAACTGGTGAAATGCTTTCAGATGAGATACCAAATACTACAGGCGGTGTTGTATGGGCCAATGATAATAGAACTGTTTTCTACTCGCAGAAAGACGATGCTCTTAGGTCATATAAAATATTCAGACATACTTTGGGAACTGACGCTTCACAGGATACAGAGATATTCCATGAGGAGGATGAGACATACGGTGCTTTTGTCTACAAGACAAAATCTAAAGACTATGTTGTAATTGGTTCTTATTCCACACTCTCTCAGGAATATCGCTTCGTAGATGCCAATAATCCTTTGGGTGAGTTTACAATCTTTCAGCCTAGAGAGCGTGGATTGGAATATAGTATAGCTCACCTAGACGAAAAGTGGTTTATCCGCACAAATAAGGACGAAGCTAAGAACTTTAAGATTATGTCTACACCAGTAGCAAGCACGAGCAAAGACAATTGGAAGGATGTAATTGCTCATAGGGATGATGTTTTAGTTGAAGGTATTGATCTTTTTAAGAACTATATGGTGCTTTCCGAGCGTATCGAAGGTATTTCAAAAGTGCGAATTATGCCAGAGGAAGGCGATTCGTATTATGTTGATTTTGGAGAAGCTGCGAGTTCAACAAGAACAGCTGTAAATATGGATTTTGATACAGATATTCTACGTCTTGGTTATACGTCTATGACAACGCCAAGGTCAACGTATGATTATAACATGAAGACCGAGGAATCAGTATTACTGAAGCGTCAAGAAGTGGTAGGTGGTTATGACCCCGCTCTTTACAGATCAGAACGAATTATGGTTCCTGTGAGAGATGGCGCCAAAGTTCCAGTGAGCATTGTTTATAAGAAAGATACAAAGCTAGATGGAGAAGCACCATGCTTACTCTATGGCTACGGATCTTACGGTAATAGCTTGGATCCATATTTTTCTAGTGTGCGATTGAGCTTACTTAATCGAGGATTTGTATATGCAATTGCGCACATCCGAGGAGGTGAAGAAATGGGTAGACATTGGTATGAAGACGGAAAGCTATTGAATAAAAAGAATACTTTCAATGATTTTGTCGATTGTGGAGAATACTTAGTTTCAAACAATTACTCGGCGAAAGACGGTCTATTTGCTATGGGAGGTAGTGCGGGAGGACTCCTTATGGGTGCTGTGATCAATCAAGCACCTGAGATGTGGAAAGGAGTTGTAGCTGCTGTTCCTTTTGTGGATGTGGTGACTACGATGCTTGATGAAACAATTCCATTGACAACAGGCGAATACGATGAGTGGGGGAATCCAAATGAAAAAGAATACTACGACTATATTAAGAGTTATTCTCCCTATGATAACATAGAAAAGAAGGACTATCCTGCTATGCTTGTTACTACTGGATATTTTGACTCTCAAGTTCAATATTGGGAACCAGCGAAATGGGTGGCAAAACTTAGGGAATACAAAACGGATACAATTCCTCTTCTGTTGAAGACAAATATGTCTGCTGGACATGGTGGAGCTTCTGGTCGCTTTCAAAGATTTAAAGAAGTAGCAGAAGAGTATTCTTTCTTGCTTGATCTAGCAGGGAAATCTGAATTACCAAAGGGATAAAATTACAGCCCAGATGAACAGCATGTTTGTCTGGGCTTTTTCTTTACTTTTGGTAACTTAGCGAAAGGTGAAATCTCAAGTATCATATAAAACGATCTTAGCTTTAGCACTACCCATAATCTTGGGTAGTGCTGTGCAGAATATCATTGCAGTTTCTGATTCTATTTTTCTTTATCACTACAGTGACTTAGATTTCGAGGCAATAAGTATAGCGAGCGTGTTTTATCTGATAATTTCTGCTATTGGTTTTGGGTTTTCAAGGGGTGGACAGATTTTAATAGCACGTGATCACGGACGTGGAGACTTACAGCAAATCAAGAAGAGCTTTTATACACTCCTGATCTTTGAATTGAGTCTAGCCATTCCACTATTTTTTGCGATCCACTTTTTCAGCGAAGAAATACTAGGACTATTTGTCAATGATCAGGAACTCCTAGAAAGGGGGGCTATCTATTTGCGTCCTCGATCTTGGGGTATATTTTTTAGCTATCTTGGAGTTGGAATTGTTGCCTTTTATACTGGTATATCCAAGCCAAAGTTCATTATTATCGATACGTTGTTTTTGGCAGGAATCAATATTGTCATGAACTACGTCTTGATCTTCGGGAAATGGGGAATGCCGGCCATGGGTATTGCAGGTGCTGGATGGGCGAGTGCTTTTGCAGAAGCTTCAGCCTTTTTCTTATTTATTCTGTATATGATTTTTGAACGAAATCCAGTGGTCAAGGGGATTTTTAGTAGACCAGTAATGGATTTCAAACGATTCAAAGAGATTTATCTGATATCATTTAATATAGTATTACAAGTCATTGTTGGACTCGGTAGCTGGTTGATTTTCTTTGGTATTATTGAAAACCTTGGACGGAAAGAACTTGCAATAAGCAATATGATCAGGATTATTTATCTGATCTTGTCCATCCCAACGTGGGGCTTTTCATCTGCTATGAATACGATCTCAAGTTATCTACTAGGTGAAGATAATATTGCTGAAATCGTTTCTGCCACACATCGAGTAATGTTTATCAATGTTGGGATGACGATGGTCTTGACGATACCTGTCTTGGTTTTCCCACAACAGTTTCTATATCCACTTTTTGGTAAATCTGATATGACGCTTATTTACGAGGCACAATCAATGTTCTACCTATTGATAGTCATTATGTTTCTTTTCTCCTGCAGTTCTGTCTATTTTGATAGTATCATTGGAATGGGCAAGACAGGTTGGGGATTCTTCGTTAAATTATTTGCCTCAGTATCGTATTTAGTATTGCTTTATTGCGTTGTTGAGTATACGGATCTTGGACTAAAAGCTGCATGGGGAACGGAGATATATTATTGGTTTATTGTGATGGTTATCTCCATATACTTCATGTTTGGCACCAAATGGAAGGATAAGATCTTAGAGGCAGCAAATGCTTAGCAGGTAAATTGTCTACTTAATTTCTAGTATATTACTTGGTGGACTTCTTTTTTTTTGAAGGTGCACCTTTTGTTTTCTTCTTGTTAGTCTTTTTAGTATACGTTCTCGGATTTGCTGCAGTAATTCTTGTTGTATTTTTAGACATTCTAACCTCGGTAACGAGGTTGTCAACCATAGATTTCATTTCATTGATAAATCGAACTGGACTATAGTTTTGATCTTCAATATCTTTTAATTTTTTCTCCCACATACCGGTTAATTCAGCCGACTTGAGCAGAGGATTTTCAATCACCGATATCAATTGAATTCCTGTATTAGTAGGGTGAAGGTTCTTTCTGACTCGTTTAATGTAATCCCGCTTGAACAGAGTTTCAATAATATTGGCTCTAGTGGAAGGTCTTCCGATTCCATTTGATTTCATCAATTCACGAAGTTCTTCATCATCGACTTGTTTACCTGCAGTTTCCATGGCTCTTAGCAGCATTGCTTCAGTAAAATACTTAGGTGGACTGGTTTTCTTTTCTAGAATTTTCGATTCATGTGGCCCAACTTCGTCCTTCTTGAACACGGGGATGAATTTGTCGGATTCATCCGAATCTTCATCATCTTTTGATTTTGATTTGTACGGTGGAATTACTTCTTTCCAACCTAGATCTATGATTTCTTTTCCAGTTGCCTTAAACTTTTCTTCAACAACTTCTCCATAGACAGTGGTATTTGAAACTATACAATCGGGATAGAAATTAGCTATAAAAACCTTTACAATTGCGTCATAAACCTTTTCGTGATTGGCATCTAAATTAGTTTGCTGACCTGTAGGAATGATTGCATGATGATCAGTGACTTTCTTATCATTGAAAACACGCTTTGATTTTTTTATGGGTTTCCCCAAAAGACTTTGTGTTAGGTGGCTATAGTTTGCTAGTTTAGCTAAGATTCCTGCAATTTTTGGATGCTGATCGTGAGGTAAATATGTTGTATCCACTCTCGGATAACTGATTACTTTCCTTTCGTACAACGACTGAGCAATCTTTAAAGTCTGATCTGCTGATAATCCAAAACGCTTATTGCAGAAGACCTGCAAACTTGTTAAATCAAAAAGTCGAGGAGCATATTCTTTACCCTTTTTCTTTTCAAAATTAGCAATCTTGAAATCTTCATCCTTTATTTTCTCAAGTAATCGGTCTGCTTCATGCTTTTTCTCAAATCTCCCTTCTTCATATCGAAAGCTAACTCTTCGGAACAAAGTTTCTAATTCCCAAAACGGAGTACTCACAAATTTTTCGATCTCATGATGTCTTTCCACAACCATGGCCAGAGTCGGCGTTTGAACTCTTCCGATCGAAAGTACAGTTCCGTAACTGCCATACTTGAGTGTGTAAAGTCGAGTGGCATTCATTCCCAAAATCCAATCGCCAATAGCACGACTCATTCCGGCATAGTATAATGAATCAAAATCATCACCATTCTTGAGATTTCTAAATCCATCTTTCATCGCTTCAGTAGTAAGCGACGAAATCCACAGTCGTTTTATTGGTTTAGTGCATTTTGCTTCCTTCAAAACCCACCTTTGAATCAATTCACCTTCTTGTCCTGCATCACCGCAGTTTATGATCAAGTCAGCCTTGGCGCATAGTTTTTTGATTACATCAAATTGCTTCTTTACGCCCTTGTCAGGCATAACCTTAGTTTCAAACCTTTCAGGTAGCATGGGCAAACCATCTAGTTGCCACTTTTTCCATTCCTTTCTGTAGTCATCAGGAGCGTATAGAGAACATAAGTGACCAAAGGTCCAAGTCACTATATAGTTCGTACTTTCATAGTAGCCATCTCTTTTTGTATTAGCCTTCAGTAATTTTGCAATTTCTCTAGCAACTGAAGGCTTCTCCGCAATACATAATTTCATGTGGTAAAGATATATAAAGTAGAGAAAGCGGAACATGTCCCTTGGAAGTAATATAGACTTGATCTTTTGACTGAAATATTTATGTTGAATTCAGTAGACTTGCATTTTATTGAAGTCAGCAGTTTTTAACTTCTATCTTTCTTTTTGAGCTAAAGCCCCATTAGGTAATTCCGATTTTCCACGTCAAAAACAACTTATCCACATTTTGCCCTTGAATTATGTGGAATACTGCTAAGTGTGGAAAACTAATTTACTTAAACATACCTTGAAGTCGTACTTTTGTAGGCTATGCGATTACAGAGTTTAGAGATAAAAGGATTTAAGAGCTTCGCTCGAGATACAGTCATTCACTTCAATGAGCATGTGACTGGAATCGTAGGACCAAACGGTTCTGGAAAGTCAAATATTATCGATGCAATTCGATGGGTATTGGGTGAACAAAAGTCTAAGGAATTGCGACTAGAGAAGATGCATGATGTAATTTTCAATGGTACCAAGTCCAAAAAGAAAGCACCTTCAGCAGAAGTTTCCATCGTTTTTGAAAATAATAAGAGTATTCTTCCTTCTGAGTATCATATCGTCAGAATTTCAAGGATTCTATATAGATCTGGGGAATCTGAATATCGCTTGAATGATTTGCCTTGTAGACTAAAGGATATTAATAACCTGCTGGTTGATAGTGGTATTGGATCAAATAGCTATGCTATTATTGAATTGGGCATGGTAGATGATATTCTACAAGATAAGGATCACGCTAGACGTAAAATGTTCGAACAAGCTGCTGGTATTTCCAAGTACAAAAAGCGAAAATCAGAAGCTTTATCAAAATTGAATCTCACCCAAAATGATCTAGATAGGGTTGAAGATCTCTTGTTTGAGATTTCTGGTAACCTCAAGGCTCTTGAGAAACAAGCGCGAAGAGCACAAAGATATTTAGACCTAAAAGCAAACTACAAGCAAACAAGCTTGCTTTTTCATGCTGTCAAATTGACCGCACTGCGTGATGATTTTATGGCACTTGAGAAAGAGATTACGTCGCATCAAGTTCAATATCATCAATTACGGGCTACTATCGATAGAAAGGAAGCCAAGCTAGAGCAAGAGAAACTCAAGAACATAAATGACGAAAAGCAACTAAGCCTATTCCAGCAGAAAATATCTTCAATTACTGATAATATCCGGAAGCAAGAAAATCGTAAGGCAATGCTTGAAAAAGAAGCTAGTTATAGCTCTGACAAGCTTAAAGGAATGGATCGTCGAAAGGATGAATTAAAAGAAAAAATGCACTTTTTGGCGGAAGCCATTAAGAAGATTAAGGACCGAGTAGCTATTGAGCACGTGGAATTGTCTGATCTAAATTCGAAATATGAGGAAAGTCAAAGAGCTTATAATGATCTTCGAGGTTTATACGAAGACAATAAGGCTCAAGTTGAATTGAAAGAACAGCAAAAGATTGAATTTGAGAAGCAGCAGTTGCATATCGAAAAAGAAATAGCAATTGCCGATAATAAGATCCAGCAAGCTCAACATACAATCGAATTTCTTAAGAATCGTTCTCAAGATCAGTTGGCCAAGGTGGTAGATGAAAAGGATCAATTGTCCAAATTAACTCTGGAAATAGAGAATTTACAACGCCGGCAAATGGAGTTACAGGCGGCAGAAGATCAAAAGAAAGAAAAGCTCGATGCCTTAAGAGAAGATATTGATCTCGCAAAGAATGAGCGAAGAGACATCCAAAGGAAGAGGGACGTTAAGCAGAACGAAATTGACCTTTTGCAAAGCATGATAAATAAGCTTGAAGGGTTCCCTGAGTCAGTAAAGTACTTGCATAAAACGTGGAAGAAGGAACAGATTATTCTTTCTGATGTAATTAGTTGTAGTGAGCAAGACCGTCCTGCGGTTGAACTGGCAATGGGTGATTTCCTTGATTATTATGTGGTTGATACATCAGACGATGCTTTAGAAGCGATTCAACTGCTAAAGACAGCAAAACGGGGAAAGGCAAGGTTTTTTATTTTGGATCGAATTCCAAAACTTGTTAAACAGAATGAAACTGATCTTGTTCCTATGTTGAATTTGATTCAATGTGCGGATAAGTATAAAAGCCTGATTCAATATATTCTTTATGACACTTATCAAGCAAGCGGTCAAGAAGCTTTTGATGATACAGGTTTAAAGCATGTTAACCTAATTTCCAAAGACGGTTCAATCATGTCTAAAAATGGACAATTTATCGGTGGATCGATCAATCTTTTTGAAGGTAAAAAAATTGGTCGTAAGAAGAAACTAGAGCAGTTAATTGCAGATAAAGAGCAATTGAGCAATCAGTTTCAGACCATCAGATCCAATATTGAACGATTAGAAAAGGAGCGAGTAACGCAATCCGAAATTAATCACGCCGCAGAGATCAAGGAACTGCAAAGAGATATAGATGGCAAGACAAGATTACAGTATAAACTTCAAGCCTCTGTTGATAGTGTTGAGCAAAATCTATCACAACAAAATGATGCAAAAACAGATCAAGAATCAACAATTGCATTGAATGAAGAGAACCTATTACGTCTAAGACTAGAGAAACAAGAAATCTCAGACAAGCTGGAAGTTTTGGTGCCTCAATTAAGTCATAAAGGTACTTTGAATAAATTATCTGAGGATCTAGCTAGGCTTTCAAAGCAGATGAATGATGATCAGATTGCCAAACTCAAGCAACAGAACCTAATTGAAAACTTCGAAAAGGAGAATACCTTCAACACTGAAAAGCTAGCTGAGGCCGAGCAGGAATTTCAATCGATCGAGAAACGAAAAGGACGAGAAATTCAAGCACAGGAGGATCGAACTGTCGAACTTGCTAAATTAAAAGGAGCCTTGCAAGAAGAGTATCAAGCGAGGAAAGTGGAGCAAGCTGATTTAGGTGGAATAGAGCAATCATACTTTGACGCGAAACATAGAATTGGAGAAGAAGAACAGGAAGTCAGAAAGCTTAACAAAGTTTTTACAGAACTTCAATCAAAAATCAATTTGCAAAAAGACAGAGCAGCTGATTTGAAATACAAGCTGCAAGGTATAAAACAGCGCATAAACATTGAGTTCTCTGAAAATATTGATGCTTTTGAATATGAGATTCCAGAAGGATATTCTATAGGAGAACAAGAGATTCGCATTGAGAAAATGCAAAATAGGCTTAGCAATTTTGGTGAAATCAATCCAATGGCAGTCGAGGCTTATAAAGAAATGGAGGAGCGCAAACTAAATATCGAAGCACAACGCGATGATATTAATCAGGCAAAGGAAGAACTGATTGCGACAATGGAGGAGATCGAATCTACTGCCACGAAACTTTTCTTGGAAGCTTTTGATCAAGTTCGAAAGCATTTTGTAACAGTGTTTCGATCTTTGTTTACGCAGGATGATGATTGCGATTTGGTCTTGCTTGATCCTGAAAATCCACTTCAGTCGAATATTGAAATAATTGCAAAGCCAAAGGGAAAGCGTCCACAGTCTCTCAGTCAACTGAGTGGGGGAGAGAAAACACTTACAGCTTCGGCATTGCTATTTAGTCTCTATCTTCTGAAACCTGCACCCTTTTGTATCTTTGATGAAGTAGATGCACCGTTGGATGACCAAAACGTACAAAAGTTTACGAATATTATACGTGCTTTTTCTCAAGATTCGCAGTTTCTCGTAGTTACTCACAACAAAGCGACAATGGCAGAATTAGATGTTCTGTATGGGGTGTATATGGAAGAGAAGGGAGTCTCATCTGTTAGTGAAGTTGACTTTAGAAACTACGATCATGATCCTGTAATGTCAGAAGCAGTTGGCTAGTTGGTTCCAAAACATAATGAAATAAAAAAGTCCAACCTTATTTCTAAGGCCGGACTTGATCGGTTCTTTTAACAGTTGCAGCTTTTCAATTCTGCTATTAAGAATAGCGCAAGAACCGTACCAAGTCTTTCTATCTTGATATATTTAAATTTTTATCTTTGTCCTTTCTTATTCTATCAATCAAAGGGTATAGTCTAGAATCGTAAAGTTTACTATTTACAGGCGGTCTTTTGATGCTATAATTGACAATAATGAATGATTCTCATAAATATGCGGCACGCGGAGTTTCTGCAACTAAAGATGATGTCCATCAAGCGATAAAATATCTAGATAAAGGACTTTACGAAAAGGCGTTTTGCAAGGTTCTTCCAGATTTGGTTGCCAATGACCCAGATTGGTGTAATATAATGCATGCTGACACGGCAGGTACAAAGGGGAGTTTAGCTTATATGTATTGGAAAGAAACAAATGATCTTTCTGTTTGGCGAGGAATCGCCCAAGATGCAATCGTGATGAATGTCGACGATATGGCTTGCGTCGGTGCGGTTGATAATATTATTTTGTCCTCTACGATAGGACGAAATGCAAGCGTGATACCCGGTGAGGTTATTTCTGAAATTATCAATGCATGTACTGATTTTATCTCAAAAATGAAAGAGTTTGATATAAACATCGAACTTGCGGGAGGGGAGACAGCTGATGTTGGTGACGTTGTAAGAACGATAGACGTGGGGTACACTACGTTTGCAAGACTTCCGAGAAAAAACCTTGTGGTAAATAATATTCGTAATGGACAAGTTATTGTTGCATTTGCATCTTATGGGAAGTCCGTTTACGAAGATGCTTATAATGGAGGTACAGGTTCCAACGGTTTGACAAGCGCAAGACACGATGTGTTTTCAAAAGTCTATGCCGACAAATACCCAGAGTCTTATGATCATCATATTGCACAAGACCTTGTATATGCAGGTTCACAATTGTTGACAGACCCTTCACCAGTTGAAGGAGTAGATGTAGGAAAACTCGTACTTTCTCCAACGCGAACCTATTTACCATTGATCAAACTTGCACTTGATAAATACAGAGACAATATTCATGGGATGATCCATTGTTCGGGAGGGGCACAAACTAAGGTGATGAAGTTTGTGGAAAATGTAAAAATAGTAAAGGATCAACTACTAGACGTACCGCCCTTGTTTTCGCTTATCCAAGAGGAGTCAAAGACCAGTTGGAAAGAAATGTTTCAAGTTTTTAATATGGGACATCGTTTGGAAATGTATGTTGATGAAAATGCAGCACAGGGTTTGATAGATATTAGTAAGCAACTTGGAATCGACGCTCAAGTGATTGGTCATGTTGAAAAATTTGATGGTGAATTGCTTGAATTAGTCCACGAAGGCAATAAGTACATTTACGATCAGTTTTAAGATGAATATGATTCTTTTGTATTGAGCAAAACCAGTTTGATGGTGCAATAATTAATCGCCGAACTTATGAATACCGTACTTGAAACAGAGAGTTTGTATTGTCGATCATGGACTGAATCAAATCTTCCTCATGTTTTAAGTCTTCATCAGAATTCTGATGTGATGAGATTCTTTCCTGGAATTGCAACATATGATGAGTGTAGACAATTTCTGTTGAAAATGTAAGGTGTTTTTGAAGAGCACTCTTTTGCGTATACACCAGTTTTTAAGAAAGATTCAGATCGTTTCGTAGGTTGGGTAGGGCTCAGTAACCAGACCTATCTATCAGAGGATTTTGTTGACATTGGCTGGCGTTTGTTACCAGAATTTTGGAGACAAGGTATAGCAATAGAAATGGCATCAGCGTTTATTAGTTATGGATTTGATCATCTCAAGTTAGATAGAATTTATGCAGTTGCACCAAAACCGAACAAAGCTTCAATGCGAGTAATGGAGCGTATCGGTATGAAATTTGAATCAACTTTCATGCATCCAAAGTTATCTGAAGATATTTTTCCCAATTATGGTCATCTGCAGCTGTGCGTCAAATACAAAATATCCAAATCCTAGCCACTCCAAACAATAAAAAATGACTATTATTTGACTACAGTACTATTGGATATAGTTACTTTTGTGGTATGAAAGTAAGCACAATTTTTGCGCTTGTAATGAAAGATCTTCGTATTGAGTTACGAGACAAGTATGCAATTGGTGCGATATTACTCTATGTGGTTACTTCAACTTTTATAGTCTACAAGGCTTTTCAGTCAGTAAGTGTTATGGCGTGGAATGTATTGTTTTGGATAATATTCCTCTTTGCGGCATTAAATGCCTTAGTTAAAAGTTTTAATCAGGAATCTAAAAATCAGTACCTCTATTACTATCAGATTGTACATCCTGGAGATCTTATCGTTGCTAAGATTATCTATAATATTTTGATGTTGATGCTTGTTTCCCTTATATTATACGGGACTATGGCTTTGTTCACAATTAATCCTGTTCAATCTCTAGGGCTCTTTTTTGTTTGTATTACAATGGGAGCAATTGGTGTTTCTACTTGTTTTACATTTGTTGCAAGTATCTTAAGTACTCAGAATAATCAATCGACAATGATGGCGATCCTTTCTCTACCGTTGATTATTCCAATTTTACTTTTGTTACTGAATCTTTCTGCTGGAGCACTTGGCATTGTAAACGATACTGGTTTTACCGCTGACTTACTTATGCTAGCGGGTATTGACTTAATTTTATTTGGTTTAGCTGTTGTGATTTTTCCAGTTGTTTGGAGGAGCTAGGTTAATAAGAACTTGATGTATGAATTTATATAAGAATTGGTGGAAATACTTGGCAATCTTGATCTTACTTTACACGGTAATTGCTGGTCTCATGGTACCCCTCAAACCGGGCATAACGAGCATTGGCAAAAGTGTGTTCGCAACTGGTGAAGAGGCAATGATCTCCGTGGAGGTGTACAATGCTGAATATGGGGGTCAAGCCCCAAAAAGCTATATTAAGCTTGATCAATCAAATTTTATTGAGGCTAAGTCGGTGGAAGTAGGAGAGGGGAGAACGGTTAATGTAACTTTTGATATCCCCGCGACTTTACCGGGTAAGGATAATACCGCCATTACGACCTTGTTTTTGACTGATGAAGCAAACGGCACCTTAGTTTATCCAAATGCGCTCATTCTCCAATCAAAACCAACCACAAGTAATAGGACTTGGGATATCAAGGAAATGCCAAGACTCTACAAGAAATCAGGGTTTCTATTCCCATATAGAAACATCTTGATCGAAACGATTAGAAATACTTTCTATCATATACCGCTTTGGTTTTCGATGTTTATTTTGTTTTTCGGAGCAATGATTATGAATGTAAAGTATCTGCGGAAGAGAAATATAGATGATGATCACAAAGCCTCATCGCTCATTACAGCAGGAATTTTAATGGGTTGTTTAGGTCTCGCTACTGGTTCTATTTGGGCCAAAAACACTTGGGGAGCGTATTGGACAACGGACGTGAAACTAAATATGTCTGCAATTTCTATGATGATCTATTTTGCATACCTTATACTTAGGTCTAGCATGGATGACGTCGACAAACGTGCACGCATCTCTTCTGCATATAGCATATTTGCGTTCTTTACAATTGTACCCTTAATTTTTGTGATTCCTCGGATTACAGATTCGCTCCATCCAGGCAATGGGGGAAATCCTGCATTTGGAGGAGAAGATATGGATAATACTATGCGTATGGTTTTTTATCCAGCGATAATTGGCTTTACACTATTGGGAACTTGGATTGCAAGCCTTGTCCTTAGGATCAAGAGACTCGATGAAAAAGTACATTTAAAAATGATGGAATAATTTGTAAATAACAAGAGAAATGTTTGTACAATCCTAAAAATAATATCAGATTCGTCCTCGTGTTGCGTTTAGCTTTATCGAGACTTATACGATAAGCTGTAAGCAGAATACAATGAGAAAAAATATCGTTTTACTTATAGGTTTCTTAAGTTCTTTTTTGAGCGCTTCGATTCTAGCTGCTCAATCTACTACACCCTTACCAAATGAAGGAAAAATGCTGACAACCGTTATGGTTGTTTGTGCGATATTGAGCGGTATTTTCCTATTTCTGTTCTTTCTGGAGCGGAGGATTACTAAATTAGAAAACCAAATTAAAGATGAGCAATAAACAGGCAAGATTCTACGAAAGTGTACTTGCAAACTTTGATAGAGCAGCAGCCTATTCAGGTCTTCCAAGTGGACTTCTGAAGCAGATACGCGCATGTAATGCTGTGTATCAGATGCGGTTTCCGGTGAAAATCGGAAATAAATATGAAGTGATTGAAGCATATCGAGTCCAACACAGTCATCATCGACTTCCAACGAAAGGTGGTATTCGTTTTTCACATCACGTGAATCAAGAAGAGGTGATGGCACTAGCATCACTGATGACATACAAATGTGCGATTGTTGATGTACCATTTGGTGGAGCCAAAGGTGGTGTAAAAGTATCACCGAGAAGTTATTCTGAAAATGAATTGGAAAGAATAACTCGTAGATATACTACAGAACTTATTCGAAAGAACTTCATTGGTCCTGGCACTGATGTGCCGGCTCCTGATTATGGAACAGGTCCTCGTGAGATGGCATGGATTCTAGATACTTATCAAGTTTTGAAGAATGGAGAAATTGATGCTTTAGGATGTGTAACAGGCAAGCCTGTTTCACATGGAGGGATTGCTGGAAGAACAGAAGCCACCGGACGAGGAGTGTTTTATGGATTAAGAGAAATCGTGTCGTATGCGGATGATATGGCAGAATTAGGACTGAAACCTGGTATGAAAGGTAAAACAATTGTCATACAAGGTCTTGGTAATGTTGGAACCTATACTGGTTCAATATGTCAGAAGGAGGGAGGTGCTATCATCGTCGGAGTTTCTGAGATTGAAGGCACAATTTATAATAAGACTGGTATTGATATTGATAAATTGGTGAAGTTCCGTAAGAAGACGGGCTCGATATTAGGATTTCCTGGCACAACGACATTGAAAGAAAGAAATGATTGGGTAGGTATAGAATGTGACATACTTATTCCGGCAGCACTTGAAAGCCAGATTCGAGAAGATAACGCTGATTTAGTTAAAGCAAAAATAATCGGAGAAGCAGCAAACGGTCCAGTGACAGATGTTGCTGAGGACATGTTGTCAAAAAGAGGAATTGTAGTGGTTCCTGATATGTATCTAAATGCTGGAGGTGTAACGGTTTCGTACTTTGAATGGTTAAAGAACCTTTCTCATATGCGTTTTGGTCGCCTTCAGAAGAGGTTTGATCAGAATACCTACTCTAATATCGTCGATATCGTTGAGAAAACTACGGGTAAAAAAATTACCAACAAGGAAAAAGCAATGATTGTGAGAGGCGCAGACGAAGTTGATTTGGTACGTTCTGGTTTGGAAGAAACAATGATAAATGCTTACAAACAAATCCGTGAAATTAAGAAACGTAAGAAGAAGCCTATAACACTTAGAGAAGCAGCGTTCTTGAATGCACTGCAGAAAATAGCTAGTGACTATATGCAACTTGGTGTTTTTCCTTAGTGAAGAACATCATTTTGAAAGTTATAATAACCACTTATGGAGTAATTCTGTAGGTGGTTTCTTAATTGGGTATTCGAAGCTTAGTTACGATCTTATCTTGATAAATATTGAAAGTTCGAAGTCGTCTTATCGTATTATTTCTGTTAAATGGTTTAATAAATGGGTCTAACGTAAAATTTATGTTAATAATTGACTGTAAACAGCAAATATTATTCTAAAATGCTTTTCTTTGGGTCTGAAATTTTAAAATTAGAACTGTATATGAAACTCGATAAAATCGATCTTAAAATATTAGAGCAATTACAAACTAATAGTAAGATTACGAATCTTGATCTGTCTAAGAAAATTGGACTTTCTCCTGCTCCTACTTTGGAACGAGTAAAAAAACTAGAACAAACGGGTATAATTAGTAGCTATCACGCTAAAGTTGATCCGGAATCCCTAGGATTGAAGGTGAATACTTACGTGCAAGTTAACTTGGCATGGCAGAAAGATAATGCCTTGGAAAACTTTATTACTAAGGTGCAGAATATTCCCGAAATAACAGAGTGCTACATAATAACTGGTGATTCGGACTTTATTATGAAAATAGTCTGTAAAGATATCGCTACATACGAGCAATTGTTATTTAAAAAGCTTTCCCAGATTGATGAGGTTGAACGTATCAAGACTCTTATGACTTTGTCAAAAGTTAAGAAGTCAAAAGTCCTACCTTTCAACTACGATCAAGATGAGGTAAATAATGTCTAGTAGAAATGCACTCCTCTGGGAGATTCATTCTAAAAATATTTTTAAAGGTTATATCTTCGGAACGATGCACGTTCCAATAGGTGTAGCCTTTTCTGATTTTGGACGCTTGAAGGAAGCTATAGATCAATGTGATGTTTTTGCACCCGAAATACTTCTGCATTCTGATGCACAGCGCAGAATGGGAGCGCATGTTCACCTTCCAAATGACTTTAAGCTTAGTGCTTTACTGTCAGATAGAAAGTATGACAAGTATAAAGCATTTCTAAGAAAGTCATTTGGTCTAAATCTTGAGTTATTCGATAAGATGTTGCCGTTATTTTTACTGAATTATATGACTCAGCAAGCCTTATCAACTAAAGCCGATAATCCAGTGAATACGATGGATTTTCAATTATGGTCCTATGCAGAATCTGTAGAAAGAGAACTCTCATCTATGGAGTCAATGGATGATCATATTCAGACCCTTAATCAGATTTCGCTTGATTATCAACTCCGTTCCTTAGGCTCCGCTTTGTCCAATGTTTCTAAGTTTCGATCAAAGACGCTCCAACTACTTGATTTGTATCAAAACCAAGAAATTCATAAGCTTTATAAATTATCTAAAAAATCAATTGGTAGTATTAAGGATGCACTACTATACAGTAGAAACCATAAAATGGCAGCAAATTTTACGCAGTTATCAACCACTAAGAGCGTATTTGCTGCAGTTGGGGCGGCACATCTATCTGGCAAAAATGGACTGCTACACCTCCTCAACAAAAAGGGTTATAGACTGTCTCCAGTCAAGCTTGATTTACGTTAGTAGTGAGAGTTGTACTGATTTTAAATCTATTTTGATCCACTCTATTTTTTAATTTTTTGTCATTCCTTGCATCAATTTGCTTCTTTATCCGTTACTTTCTTAAATCACGACTTTATCAAAAAGATTCTTTGTTTAATGTAAAGTCTGGTAAAATTTTAACTCTTAAAAGAGATTCTCTAGTTTACAGATATCAGATCCAAGCTAACATTAATGATACTAGTAGTCAAATTACAAATGAAATAGATTTAGCAAGAACTATTATTTATATTAGGAAATGCAATAATTTCTATTTTTGATTTTATGCAGTTATTAAAATTACACGCAGATCTAAAAAAAATAGCCTTGATTTTTTTTAATCAAGGCTATTAAGTTAAAGTGAAAATTACTATTGTTCAGTCTCAGATGGTGCTGGAGCAGAAACAGCCATTACCATTCCGGTAGCATCAAAGAAGTCACCAGAACTAACTATTTTACCGCCATCAATATCAAAGTAATGATAAGAATCTACAGAGAATGAATTTCCTGTCTCAATACTTTCACCTGACCAAGTTCCATAAACTCTTACGCTTCCATTATTCTGAAGATTTACAGTATCTACACCAGGCAACCAAACAGCGTCAGTAAATTTTACATTAGTAAAACCTCCCATATAAAATTTTGCTTGACCTAAAACACCTTCATAGTCAACTTGTCCTTGACCGTACATAGGTGATTGATGTACAACATCTTCATGAACTAAAGACTTAAATGTCTCAAAATCTGAAGGTGTTTCATAGCAAGATATTGCTTTTTTAGCAATTGCAACATTTGTCTTGTATAAATCTAAATTATCTGATTGATTACAAGCAGAAAAGACTACAATAAGTGATAATAATATTAAATTTTTCATTCTTTTAATTTTTTTGATTGAGCATGAAGGTACTAATTTCAAAATACTTAAACAATCTTTTTAGCACATAATTGTATTTATTGTAAAATAAGTTTCTTATTAATTACACCATCCTTAGTTTCTATTTCTAAGAAGTAGATTCCTTTAGCATTTTTATTTAGAGATACTTTCTTGGTGTATTCACCAATGAACTGTTGCAAGTCTTCAACTATTAATTCTTCTCCAACAATACTTAGTACTCTAACTCTTAAATCTTGTATTGATTCAGAAGTAAAGCTAATGTTAAATACATCATTAGATGGGTTAGGATATACTTCTAAGTTAGCAATAGATTCACCACCTTCAATTATTTTCATTTTTTCAGCATTCTTTGCATCAATTTGCTTGTTTATCCGTTACTTTCTAAAATCAAGAATTTATCAAACAGTTACTACCCACAGCAGTTTTTGTATTGATGCAGTTTGCCTTAATTGCTCATAACTATACCTTGTCAGGTTATGTAAAAGACCAAACAAACGGTGAGACTTTAATCGGGGCGACAGTGTTTCTTTCAAGTGATCAAGGAACTGGTACTGCAACAAACGCATATGGATTTTATTCCCTGTCTCTTCCAAAAGGCACGTACAAAGTTACCTACGCATATCTAGGGTTTAAACCCCAGAGTTTCGAAATAAACCTAGATGAAGATGTAGAGTTAGATGTTGAGCTTAACGATGGAGTTTTCATGGATGAAGTCATCGTTTCAGCCGAAAAGGAAGATGAGAAGAAAAATTTCGAGTCCACTCAGATGGGCACCTTGGAGTTACCAGTAGAGGAAATCAAAAAGCTACCCGCACTTATGGGCGAGGTTGATGTTCTAAAATCGATTCAGTTACTTCCCGGTGTTATGTCTTCAGGAGAAGGAAATGCGGGATTTTACGTTCGAGGAGGAGGACCGGACCAGAATCTAGTTTTATTAGATGAAGCCTTAGTATACAATAGTGGCCATTTATTGGGCTTTTTCTCCGTTTTTAATGCTGATGCAATCAAAAACACAACACTTATTAAAGGAGGTATGCCTGCGAATTATGGTGGTAGACTATCATCGGTTGTTGATGTACAAATGAAAGAAGGAAATAACAAGTTCTTAGAAGCTGAAGGTGGTATCGGACTTATTTCTTCTAGATTTACAGTGCAAGGGCCAATTCTAAAGGATAAAATCTCATTTATAGCAAGTGCAAGACGCACTTACGTGGGTGACTTAATTCAGCCTTTTTTGGAAGGAGGTAATTTTGAAGGAACTAACTACTTTTTTTATGACTTAAATACCAAGATCAACTATAAAGTCAATAAGAACAATCGACTTTTCTTGAGCGGTTACTTTGGACGAGATGTTCTTAATTTTTCTCAACCAGCTAGAGATTTTGTATTTGATTTACCATATGGCAATAGTACATTAACAGCAAGATGGAATCATTTATTTTCAAATAAGCTGTTTATGAATGTTACAGGTATCTATAATGACTACCAATTTGAGTTTGATGGTGGTCAAGATCAGTTTTCTTTTAAGTTGTTCAGTGGTGTTCGTGACTATGGTGCGAAAGTTGACTTTGACTATTTTCCTAATCCAGATCACTTGATCAAAGTTGGAATTAATTCCACATACCACGAACTAGTACCAAACACCGCATCAGCGACAAGCGGAGATGTTGATTTTGAAACAGACCAAAACCCGAAGTATGCCATCGAAAATGCAATCTACGCAAAAGATGAATGGAAGATCAACTCTAGACTGAGCATCGACTACGGGGTTAGATTCTCTACATTTACTCAGATAGGACCTTACACGAGTAATATTGATGGAACAGTATATGATCGATGGGATCCTGTAATTACTTATACTGGTTTAGAACCAAGATTTTCTGGAAAATATAGTTTTGGAAAAAGTCAATCAGTGAAGCTTGGAGTAACAAGAACTAATCAGTACATTCACTTGGTTAGTAATTCTAGTTCAACCTTACCCACAGATGTGTGGTCTCCTAGCACAGAGCGAGTGAAACCACAGATTGGACTTCAATATGCGATAGGATACTTTAAAAACTTCCGAGACAATATGTATGAAACTTCTATAGAGGTTTATTACAAAGATTTACAGAATCAATTAGACTATTCGGAAACATCAGTAAATGAGCTGGGTGCCGATGAAGAACTTAAGTTTATTTCGGGAATAGGAAGGGCTTATGGAATCGAGTTCTTTCTCAAGAAAGCAAAAGGTGACTTTAACGGATGGATTGGTTATACGCTTTCAAGGTCAGAACGTTCTTTTAATGATATAGAAGATGGCCGCTGGTATCCTGCAGTGTATGACCGACCTCACGATCTATCGGTTGTAATGAATTATGCCATTTCACCTAAATGGGAGTGTTCAGGTGTATTTATATATGGATCAGGACAATCTTACACGCCACTTTCTGGCTTATTCTTTCTTGAAAATTCGCTCAATTTCTTTTATGGTCCGAGAAATAGTGCGAGGCTGCCTGATTATCATAGAGCGGACCTTTCGGTAACCTATACTCCTAAACCTAATTCTGACAAACGATTTTCGGGCTCATGGTCATTCGGAATATACAATATTTACAATCGCAAGAATCCATTCTTTACATTTTTTGAGGAAGCACCGAATAGTCTGCCAACTGCTCCGCAATTAGAGTCTTTTAAGATTACAATATTTCCACTGATCCCTAGTATCACATATAATTACAAATGGAGACAAAAAACGAAGTAAAGATGACCTCAATACCTAAGGCTGTTTCGAAGATCAAAAATTTGTCCCTACTTCTGATAGTAGTGATCTTTCTAGGTTCTTGCCAAGAAGTGTTTGTGCCGGATTATGCTGACGACCCTCCGACAGTTGTCATTGAAGGTTACATTCAAGCAGGGGAAGATGCAATACCACCTTATGTAACAATAGGGAAGACTTATCCATTATTCCAAACAGGGGATGAAATACAAGGACCTGAATTGTTTCTAGGAGGAGCCTTTGTAACAGTCATACATAATGGCCAAATTTACCCTCTAACTGAGATCTGTACAGCAAATTTGGATCCAGTATTAGCTGAACAGACGCTAGATCTTATCGGACTAGATAGTCTTTTCTTGGAGCAAGATCTATGCTTTTATATTGATGTAAATCAATCGATTGTCCCGTCGGAAGGCGAAAGCTACGATTTGAGAGTCGTTTTTGAGGGTGAAGAGATTACAGCTAGTACGACGATTCCAACTTTTGTTCCTATTGACAGTTTGAAAGTACTTGATCAACTGGGGATTCCAAATTTTCGGTCTATGAATGCCTTCTTTACAGATCCACTTGGTCCCAATTTCTATCGTCTGAGAGTTAGTGTAGACGGATCACCTTTTGCAGCGGACTTCAGCAGCGTAACTGATGATGTTTTCTTCGACGGAAAGGCTTTTGACTTTCCTGTACCAAAACCCGTTGATTTCACAATGGAAATTGACCCGAATACAGCTGGTTTATTTGAAGTGTCAGATACTGCGAGATTAGAATGGCAATTACTCGATGAGGATCATTTTGACTTTTGGAACACGATCGAGTTTGCTAGAGCAAATCAGGGGCCATTTGCCTCATATTCGCGAGCAAAGTCAAATATTGAAGGAGGTATCGGAATATGGGGTGGTTCTGCGATCAAATATTATGAGGTCATTATTGAATAACAATATAGGTCGCTTTGTTTCTGCAATCGGAAGTGGTTAAGCTATCATAATTGCAGTACTTGCTAATATGCGCTTTTGGGCGAAAGCTCATTCTTGTTTCTTGCTATTACACTGAATATACCAAATAGCAAATACGAAAGCGCAAGAATCACAAATTCCAATGAAAGTATGTAGTATGGCCATTCAGGGAGAATACTGTAGAAATTTGTACCTGCTGGCTTTGCATTTAAGTACATATAGTTTCCTCCTGTAGCTAGATTAATTGAGTAGATAATAGCTGACACGATATGTAACCATCCTAGACTCCGCCAGATGTCAATGTGTTTTATTTTCCAGTTACAATTGATAGCAGGGTAGAGGCAAAGAATTACTAGAAACGCATGTACTACCCAATATCGTATAGCATCATAGTAGAATAGTGACTCGCGTACAGCAGGAGTAAAATTAGCTTGACTGCATCCCAACATGATCCAGAAAAACATAACAGACCAGATTTTTTCAGATCGAACACCATAACTCCAGATCATTGCAAAAGGTAGAAAATTGCATAGGTGCAAAGGAAGATCAGTTTCTATGTTAAATTGTCCGTTGATTGCTAAGATAGGGATGCGGCTAAGTTGAACAAGAGCCAACACGATTGCACTGAAAAAGAGAATTCTGTGTTGTCTTTCGAGGTTCAGTTTTCCTAGAGATCGAATATAAATCAAGCCACTAAGACAGAAAAAGCTTAAGATAAAAAAGTGCTCAGAGGAGTAACCAATAAAGCTGTGCTCAAATACAAGAGGGCTATTAAATGAGAATGCGAGCATACTTCTTGAAAACTAGTTAATCTATTCAGCAACTAATTTATAAATTTTGATTGAGAGAAGCTTATATATCCGAATTTCCTTCTTTTTGCGTTTTTGTTTGATTCGTGTTTTTTTCAATAATTAGCGAAGCAAAAGTAACTACAAGGAAGTTTGCATAAGTAGTACGGCAAACACGATTTTCTCCTGTTTTAATGGACTACACTTTGATTAATTCCTATACTTTTGTGGTGCATTTAGCTTGCTAAAGAGCTAATTCTAAAGTCACACTTACAGAAATAAAAAGTATGCAAGAAAAAGAAATAAAAATCAAAGTTGTTTTAGACGATCGCAATACACCTGAATCAATATTTTGGCAGGCTGACGATCAACCAGGCGCTGAAAGGATACCTTGTAAGGCTTTTTTACTATCTCTATTTGACAAAGAGCATTTGGATACTTTCAAGCTAGATCTATGGACAAAAGACTTACAAGTGAATGAGATGGACAAGTTCATGTTTCAAACACTACGAGGTTTAGTTGATACATATTATAAGGCTACGAATAACGGCGAGCTTTCAAATGAATTGCAGCGTTTTGTTCATTATTTTGGCGAAAAGACAGGTATTATTGAGCCTGAGTCGGAAGATTAAACGATTGTTCCTAAGTTATCACTATTTTGCTGTCATTAAATTGATGACATATTAAGAATATTTATATATTTGTAAGGTCTATTGTTTCACTACAAAGAAAATAAGAGTTCTACATGCAAGATATTATTACTAAACGCTTCATTCAATGTCATAAAGAGCTGCGAGAAAACGGCATAGTTCGTTCAAGTCGGCAGTTTGCTCTCAGTCTTGATTATCTACCTCAGAGCTTGAGTGAAATCTTGAAGGGTAGACGAAACGTTACCGTTGAACTCACCAGAAAACTTGTAGAGAAATACAATATCTGTCCAAAGTTTTTATATACAGGACAAGGTCAGATACTTCCAACATCAGAAGAGGAGAGTAAGAAAGATGTTTTGGTTGTGGTCGCAGATCAGAACAACAATGAACGAATCGTACACGTGCCGTACGCTGCTCAAGCAGGATATGGCGGTCAATTAACAGACCCTGATTACATCAGTGAACTACCAACTTTTACATTACCTGATCAATTTTTTCAGTCTGGAACTTTCAGATCGTTTGATGTGGTGGGGGATAGTATGGAGCCAACTCTTTTCGAAGGAGAACGCGTAGTGTGTTCTTTTACAGAAAAAAATGCTTGGAAACATTCTATTAAAAGTAATCATGTCTATGTGGTGATCACGCATGATGATATTGTGGTAAAAAGAGTGGAGAATAAGTTAAGTGAGAATGGTTGTTTTATTCTCCATTCGGATAATGAGTACTATCCAGAACGAATTGTTCCAGGTGATGAAGTACTGGAGTTATGGTCTATCAAACTAAAGATCAGTCGCTTTATGTCTTCGCCAAAGAATATCCGAAATGGATTACATTTAGAAATCGATGCACTACGTAATACCTTGACTTCCCAAAATGAACTTATTCACAGTCTCAATTCTACGATTGAGAAGATGTTAAGACAAAATCGATCGAGATGAGCACACGTGTAATTGGTACTTCTGAATTTCAAGATATTGAGGGAGGATTTTGGGCAATTAAGACGGAAGAAGGAGAATATCTTCGACCTCAGATGATGCCTGAGCAATTCAAGATTGAAGGTGCCAAAATTGAATGCATGGTGGAATACTTAGAAGATGATTTTGGATTTCAGATGTGGGGTGCAGCAGTACAGATCGTGAGTTTCAAAACTGTAGGTACATAGGTTTATTCAATTCCTACGAACTAAGGTTATTGAGATATTTACTTTTTGCAATAACCACTACCAAAAAAATATACATATATCTGCAAGATATCGGGAAAACACATTAGTATTATTATTAATATGTTTTAAATGGTCAGATTACTATAAGATAAAATAAAAAAGGCAAGATGATTGAAATATCTTGCCTTTTTTAGAGTTAGAATCCAAAAATGCCTTTCTTTTTCTCACCCTCCGGCTTTTCTTTTATGGAGTCTGTGAGTTCTTTTGAAATGGAGGTAGTCAGTACCTTAATGAAGGTTTTGGAGCTTTCCAAAGTCACTTGATTACCCTCGATTTTGTTGACTTTTCCAACAATTCCTGCATTCGTAACGACCTCATCTCCTTTCTGGACGGTATTAATGAAGTCTCTTTGTTCTTTCTGCTTTTTAACCTGAGGTCTTATCATGAAGAGATAAAATACGGCAATGATTGCTCCAAAGAATATAAGAGATGAAGTTCCACTTCCTCCCGGAGCCGCTTGTAATAAAAAAAAATCTATTTGCATTATTATTCTAGTTTTTTAGTTAATGTCAAAATATTTGTAGAGGACTGGAAACACATGCCAACTGCGTAAAACATCATATGCAACAGGCTTAGTTCTCATAAATCACGTCAGCAATAATAGTCAATTCTGTCTTATTTGGGAAAGCATTGGAAGTGACGATTATTTTTTTCTCCTGCAGACCTTTGCGATTTTTTGGATCGTATTCGATGTTTATTTCTCCTTTTTCGCCTGGCTTTATCGGCTCCTCATCATAGCTAGCAACAGTACACCCACAAGAAGTTTTGACATCTAACAGAACTAGGTTTCTACTTCCTTTATTCTCAAATGTAAATCGATGTTTTTGTTTGTCTTCCTGATTTAGTATTCCAAAGTGGTGAATATCTTTTTCAAAGTAAATCTTTGGAATGTCGGTTGTATCAACAGTTCCATCTGCATTTACAGGAGTTCGTATCAATTCTTGATAATAGTCACCCACAATTTCTTCCAGAACTGGGTCTTTTGGCTCTTCAATCTTAGTAGCTGCCTCTTTGCATCCGAGAAACATTAACATTGTAATTGCGTAAACTATAATTTGAAAAGTAAAACTCGGGAATGGTTTGAAATTTGTCATGTACTTTTAACAGTTTATGAGTGCAAAGGTACTTTAAAATATAAATACCAAAGCATAGGATGCAACTGTTACTAAAGACAAAATGTAAGATTGAAAAGCTAGGTCATTTCTACATCTCGGTAGCTTTCTCAATTTCCACAGTTATATTCTTACTTACCGGTGTATTGCTATCTATTGCAACATGGTCAATGGAAACAAGTGGATTTGCTTCAGGAAAGTATGCGGCAAGGCAGCGTCTGGGAATATCATAAGGCACAACTCGAAAATTAAAAATTGATCTCTTTTTACCTGAATGATAACTGTGTACATGTACTAGTTGTTGATCAATAAGGCCGAGTTTGATCATATCATCCATATTCATCATGATCAGCTTTCGTCCGTTAGAAATTCCCCTGTATCTATCGTTCAGACCATAAATTGTAGTGTTGTACTGATCATGTGAGCGTAAAGTCATTAGTTTGAAGCGCTGCTCAGTTTCTGACTTTATAGCTAGTTTGTTGACTGTAAACTTCGCTATACCTTTACCCAAGAATCTTCTATCGCGAGCAGGGTTTGGCAAGTAGAAGCCAGAAGTTTCTCTAATTTTTGTATTGAACTGTTCAAAACCTGGTATCACTTCTTCAATCTTGTCTCGGATTAGATCGTAATCCTTTGAATATGCTGTCCATTCGATGATATGGTCTTCGCCAAAATAAGCTTCACCTAGATCACACACAATTTCAACCTCACTCTTTAGATTTTTAGAAATAGGAGGCAGCACACCTTTACTGCTATGTACTTTACCCATACTATTTTCAACACTGGTAAACTGATAAGTATTATTCTGTTCATCGATTTCCGTTCTTCCTTTGCAGGGAAGTATTAAAGCTTCTTTACCGTGAATCAAATGAGATCTATTTGGTTTCGTTGAAACATGCACCGTCATATCGCATTGCTGTAAAGCTCGGGCAGTGAGATCGGTGTCAGGTGAAGCCGATAGAAAGTTGCCACCCATACCAAAGAAAAATGAAGCTTTTCCTTCAGCCATTGCCTTAATACTCTCTACGGTGTCGTAACCATGATGAGTAGGGGATTGGAATCCAAAAGCTGTTCCTAGTTTTTCGTGAAAAGAATCTGGCATCTTCTCCCAGATTCCCATTGTTCTGTCACCTTGGACATTACTATGACCACGAACTGGACAAGTTCCGGCACCTGGTTTACCTAAGCTTCCCTTCAAAAGTAATAGATTGACAATTTCTTGGATCGTAGCTACACCGTTTACTTGCTGTGTTAAGCCCATTGCCCAGCAAATGATAATTTTTTCTTTCTTGGCAATCAACTCTACAAGTTCATCAATCTTATCTGAATCTATCCCGCATTCTTTAATGCAAGCTTCCAAATCCGTCGCTTGAATTTCAGCTTTAAGTTCATCGTACCCCTCAGTATGTTCGTCAATGAAAGCCCTGTCCCAAATACTCTCGCCCGCTTCCTCTCTTTGTTGTAATTTAAAAAGAATTGCTTTTAGTAAAGCTAGATCACCATTAATATTTACTTGCAAATAAAGATCAGTCAAAACCAATCCTCCAGTCAACATTCTGAATGGCTTTTGTGGGTTTGTATAGTGAAGTAGTCCAGCCTCTTTTAGTGGATTTACGGCAACGATTGTACCTCCATTTACTTTATTTTTCTCAAGAGCTGACAGCATTCTTGGGTGATTTGTACCAGGATTTTGACCCATTATGATCACAAGATCTGCCTCATATATGTCTGATAAGACTACTGATCCCTTACCGATTCCTTGTGTTTTTGAAAGTGCGTACCCACTTGATTCGTGGCACATATTGGAGCAATCAGGAAGGTTATTTGTGCCAAAAGCTCGAATGAATGTCCCGTACATGAAAGCAGCTTCGTTACTTGTGCGACCTGAAGTATAGAAGATTGCTTCATCTGGGTCATCTAATTCTTTTAATTGATTGGCCATTTTCTGCATGGCATTGTCCCAGCTAATTTTCTTGTAGTGTGTAGCACCTGGTGCAAGATACATTGGGTCCGTTATTCTGCCACTTTTGCCTAGTTGGTAATCACTCATTTCACTCAATTCCTGAACTGAATACTGAGCAAAAAACCTAGGGTCGGCTTTCTTATTTGTTGCTTCTTCTGCAAGTGCTTTAATACCATTTTCGCAGTATTCGCCCACCGATGACCTTTCGTCATTTGGATCTGGCCAAGCACAACCTGGACAATCAAAGCCATCTTTTTGATTCATTTTCAATGATGCTTTGAAGGCTTTAGGCATATCCATCCATCTTCCCATTTGTTTCATCGATTCCATGATAGCTGGAAGTCCAACAGATTTTGTTGGTGCCTTGGATACTTGTAGATTGGTTGATGACGACGGGGGTCTATGTTGCTTATTCTTACTCATTAAGTTTTTAATCGTTCAAATCCTGAATAAATGTTTAATCTGCTTGAATCGGCAAATCCAATTAAGCACATATTTTGGGCAACTGCCTCTTCAATTGCTAAACTCGTGGGGGCACCTCTAGCAATTAGTATTGCTGTCCCCATCATACTTGCCTTCTGGATTAATTCAAAACTAAGCCGACCACTTACAACGACACAGTGATTACTGAAATTGTTTATGCCTGAGAGCAAACTGTAACCTATTAATTTGTCCATTGCATTATGTCGTCCAACATCTTCTTGTTGGATAACGAGATTGGCTTTAGAATCAAATAAGGTCATAGAATGGCATCCACCTGTTTTACTGAAAACTCCCTTAATATGGTCGCATTTTTCGACCATATTAAAGATAGTATTTTGGTTAAGTTGTATGGTGGAAGTGTAGGGTAGGATGGTACTTTCAATCTCTACTTGATCCAAGCTTCCTTTAGAGCAAATCCCACAGCTCGAACTCGTAAAGAAATTTCTTTTTATTGAATCTAACTTGTCTTGAAAGCCATTGATTAATTCTACTTCTGCAATGTTCTTAGTTTTTTGATTATATGTCACAATGGCTTTTGGGTCTTTTGTTATTCCTTCACTGTAGAGGAATCCAGTAACTAGGTTTTGGTCTTGACCTGGTGTTCGCATGGTTACTGCGATGCTTTTGAATGCAGTAACGCCTATTGTACGTACCCTAATTTCTAGCGGTTTTTCGACACTTAAATCGTCGATTGTCTCAGAGGATTCAAAAGTCGAACCATCATTCGATCTTCTTATCTTGTGGATTTTTCGAGCGATTATTTCTTCCTTTTCGACAACTCTATAACTATTCTTTTTTGCCAACTATTTGCTTTAGATGTGAAGGTGAAATCATGATTATAACAACTAACCCTGCATATTGATTTAAATACCAAGAATAAAGATAGCATATTTGGTAAGGACCAGCAAGGCTATTTATTTGAGCTCTTGATTACTCTCAATACTTACTGTAATAAATGTTGTATATAAGACAACATGTCTTACTTGTGTCCTATGTGATGGAGGTTTTTTATTCCTTTTTAGGATCAACTAGGCTTACTTTATGAGGACTAGTTTTTGGAATTCTCTTGATGATGCTTCTAGCTTCAAGATCTAGCTTAACTGACACAACGTACTATACCACGCTACTTTTGAAAGTTGTTGATAGTTCTTTTACTGCCGTATCTGAAAGTTTCTCATAAGTTGTTGGTCCGTGGAGTATCAAATAGTCAAGAATAAACGCTCTTATTTGCTCGTATTTCTCGATAGATATTTTGACACCTTTTTTGCTTTGTGGGTGTAAAGTCAGAATCCTTTTCATTGCAACTTACTTATTTCATATGGAAATGTAGATATTAACGAACTACGGTAATATTACCGACAAGTTGCTCTAATTCACCACGAATCGAGACGTATTCAAGGTAGTATGCATAGACTCCAACTTTTACGGTTTGGTCTTTACATCGACCGTCCCAAGTTATTTCATCCTGACTAGGGTCAATATTCTCTCGCAAGAAAACTTGTTCACCCCACCGATCATATATTGAGAAGGTGTTGATTGTTTCAATCGTGGATAAATCTCCCAATATTGTAAACTCTTCATTTATACCATCATTGTTTGGCGTAAAGATATTAGGTACATAAATAGGGTTATCTACTACCCGGATTTCAATTTCAGTCTGAAGTTCACAACCGTTCTTGTCAGTTAATATGACTAGATAGACAATATCAGAATTTGGATTTGAAATCGGATTAAGACAGTTGGTACACGACAGAAAATCTTCAGGCACCCATGTAATATTTTGGATATCTGCCTGTGGAATGGACGTTTGAACTTCTAGTTGTTGGTTATTTCCTAATACTATTGTATAAAGTTCTTCAGACGAAATATCAAATTCCTCAAGTCCAATAATCGTCGCGTCGTCAAGTAGTTCACACCCATTGGCGTCAATTACCATTAGATCATAATTACCAGCTTCAACTTCATCAAAGAATGGTTCTAAGGAAAAATTAGAACCACCATTGATGGAATATTCATACGGTTCGGTCCCACCTTGAACATCCGTAAAGTCTATAGTTCCGTAGTTCACAAAGCAATTTGGGTTTTCAGATTCAAATTCGAATGAGTTTAACTCTGGTAGCTGAAATATTTCTATTGAATCAATAGTACTACAACCATTTGAATTGTCTGTAATTGTTGTATAGTAATAGCCTTCTTCATTGACTTGTATGTTGTCAGAGTTAGTTCCAATTGACATATCTTGCGCATCTTCCCAAGCAAAGCTGAAGTCTCCACTAGCAATCGTAGCAAATATATTACTTACTTCCTCCTCACAGCTTAGGTCATTACCGCTCAAGCTGAAATTCGGATACTCAATTCTATCTTCTATGAATATGCTAGTGTTTGAAGTGCATCCATTTAGACCTACTACTTGAAGTGTGTAAGTTCCACCTTGATCTATAGTTGGTTTTAACTGAACTGACGTGAAATTATTCGGACCGTCCCATTGTAGATCAAATATTTGATTATTTGAGTATGTTATTGATAGCTCAACTGATGGCTTATCACAGTCTATGAAGTCGTCTTCAGTAGTTAATTGAATAGGCTCGATATCTATATCAATAGTTGTAGTTGCCAAATTTGTACAGCCATTTGTTCCCGTAACTATAACTGAATACAATCCAGGTTGATCTACAGACAAATCCTTCTCATCTGAGCTAAATGAATTTGGACCTGTCCAACTAAAAGTACTGCCTATAGGTGCATTTGATGAAAGGTCGATATCCACACTTGGATTATTACAGTCGATAACATCAGGAGTGGAAATCAACGCTGTTGGTTGCACAAAATCTCCATTTACCAAGATTGACTCGACTGATGAACAACCGTTTTCTGAAGTTACTGTAACCTCATACATTCCATTTTCATTTATTGTCGGAGACTGAAGATTACTTGAAAAACCATTCGGCCCGATCCATGAATACTGATTGCCTTGCCCAGTTGTATTAATCGAAATGCTTGAACTAGTTGTATAGCAGTCTAGAGTGAGAGGATCAATGGAAATATCTGGGTCGTCTTGGTCTTCAACAACTGTAGTTGAAGCTGTTGCTATACACCCATTAGGAGCAGTAATAGTTAGATTGTAAAGACCTCCTTCATTTACGCTTGTACTATTACTAGACGAGCTGAAGCCATTAGGTCCTGTCCAAGAATAAGTTACTCCCGGAGTTTGAGAGTCTGACGATATTAATCCACCCATTGAAAGGCAATTAAGGGTATCTCCTAAAATAGAAATATCAGGAACATCGTCATTTTTGAATACTTCAACTATTCTAGTTGTTGAACAACCATTATCCTTAAAACTAGCTACGATTGTGTAAAGACCGGCAACGCTGACTTCTTCGTCAAAATTCAATCCGACGGTGTTGTTGTTTTCATCAGTCCACAGTACTTCATACTGTCCACCACTAAGGTCGGAGCTAACGAAAGCACTACCATTGATGCAATCAATTGTGTCTCCTGTGGCTGTAAACGAAGGACTAAGTGTATCGATTGGAATTGTTAAATTGTAGCTATTGTCACATCCATTGAGGCTACTAATTGTTAGCTCGTATTGTCCTGGTTGATCAACGATTGGAGATTCCTGTGTCGAATTAAATCCATTTGGGCCTATCCAAGAAAAATCAAGGACTTCATTGATGTCTGACACTTCAATAGCAGGTAAAGGGTTGTCACAAGTAATAGTTGGGGCCACTACCGTTACTTGCGGAATTAGAGTGTCGGCACTGATAGTTGTTGATAGAGTGCTGCTACAGCCCAAATCCGTCGTGATAATAACTTGGTATTCTCCGGGGATATTAGTCGTTGGATTCTGATCCGTAGAAGAAAAATTTGACGGACCTGTCCAAGCGAAACTTAGGTCAGAATCAGAGGTGCTGAGTGGCAGCGTTATGAAGTCCTCACCGCAATCAATTGTATCCAAAGCAGTCGTGGCAGTTGGAAAAACATCTATCAACAAAAATTCAACATCTTCGCTGACAAGGCACCCATTTTCTCCTGTGATACTGACGGTGTAGATACCTTCTTCAGTCACGTCGATAGTAGCACTATTCGCAACAAAACCATTTGGACCTTCCCAACTGTAAATGACGTTAGGTGTCATGGAGAATGCTATTAATTCTCCGATTCCTTGACCACAAAAAACGGTGTCCGGAGTTGTTGAGATGTCAGGAACAGTGTTGTCATTGATCACCAAAACTGTGTCATACGCAATGCATTGATTAGTTAGGTTGTACTCGACAATATACGTCCCTGATTCGTAAACAAATGGGTTTTGACTATCAGCTAAAAAACCATTTGGTCCAGTCCATGAAAAACTTCCATTTAACAAGTTGACCTCAGCATAAATTTGAATAGAATCAGCGCTACAGCCAATAGAACCTCCAGTAGAATTAACAGTTGGTTCAATATTGTCAATTGAAACATCTACTGCTTCAAAAGAAGAACAACCTGTCAATGGGTTTAAAACGTTGAGAACATATGCTCCGCTGTCACTTACCGTTATGGTAAGTTGATCACTTAAAAAACCATTTGGTCCACTCCATTCGACTTCTATCTCTGAGAGATCCTGTAGATTTACAATTGACGCATCGATTGTAACCTCAGAAAGACCGCATGAAATTGTCACGTCTGGAATACTGTCAATGATTGGAGCTAAAGTATCAATTTCAACTTCATTACTGAAAGGGAAAACAGATTCACAAAAAACACCGTTTATAGTTTGCGTTACAGTTAGCGTATAAGTACCAGCATCAAATGCCCATGGAGATTCCTCTGATGATTCAAAACTATTTGGACCTGTCCAAAAATATTCAAATCCATCTCCTTCGTTTGGAACTATTATTGATAATTGCACGGAGTCAACATCGCAAGTTAGTAAGTCGGGATCGTCAATAGAGGATATGGGGTTTAGCCACACAACTTCAACATTAACAATGCTATCGCACCCATTGGCTGCAGCTCCAAAAAGTGGAATGTCAAATACACCTGGAAAGTTAAGCGTGGTTCCATTTATCACCACTGGTTCACTTACACAACTATAAACTAAAGTATCGTAGTATGCCTTTGGTTTAACAATTAGGGACGTAGTGATTATGCTATCACAACCAAATACAGTTGGATACAGATCGACATAGTTGCCAGTTGTCGATTGCGGAGCACCTCCCACAAAATAGGAATCTCCTTCACAGATTTCAACAGTCTGACTCTCTTCGTAATTTGGGTAGATTTCTGCATAGAACTCGGCAGTTTCTTCTTGCCCACATTCATCAGTGACAGTTACATCGTAGAAGCCAGACTGGTTGACGAAAACAACAGCAGTTGCATCACTAGATCCGTTCGACCAACTATATGTATATGGAGCTGTACCCCCGCTTGCAATTGCAGGGATTTGAAAAACTTCTGGACTGCAAACTCCTATGTCATCAATAGGGTCAATAACGAGAGGCTCTGGATCATCTATTTGAATTTGAAGAACGGGGTCTAAGCAATCACATAATCCTCCAATTGTAATATCAATTGTTTCTACACCTTCTTCTATATCATCATTAAATATATCAAGCCATAAAGTATCAACCGTAACTCCTGGCGGTATTGTGAAAGTGCTTGGTAAATCGGCATAATCAACTCCTTCAGTAGCTGTACTTGTATTATCGATATTAATTGTGAATTCCATATTTTCGAAAGTTCCACCGAACTTAACAAATGATATATAAGCCCCAGAGCAGCCTTCTGTTGCAGTCTCTTCTGTAGGATTTGTGTATCCAACTTCCGTAGTCAGTCGTAAACCGGGATCTCCAGAAATAAAGGAATTTGAACCAAGAAAAACAGCTGAGTCAAAAATCTGATCTAGAGCATCAGCGACTACAATTTTTATATGATAAGTCTCACAGGCTTGCACAGCAGCTTTCGCCTCCAAAACAGTTGTAAAGCCATCGTATTCGATAAATTGATTGAACTTGCCAGTCGGATTGGGATCACAGTCAGGATCACCTTGAGTCCCCGGTGGAACTGCGTTACTTTCATAGTATTGACCATTTAATCCAAAATTTACCGTATTAATGGACACAGGTGTCACATTATCTGGAAGAATCGCAATATTTTCAGCTCCATCAGTGTAAGGACCATTTATTCCAGGTCCACTGAGAAAGAAACCAAATGCGTCATTAAAGCCGCCTACATATTCACAATATTCTTCGGAAGCAAAAACATAGTCGAACTTGATAGAGTCTTGATCGGGTACAAAGTCAAACTCCAAGATCGAAGCGTCTCTTGATACTGATCCTGAAATGGCTTCAATATCTGGGTCGGAGAGATTTGCTGCTGTAGTACTTGACGTTCCAGTACTATTGTTTGGCCCAACAGCTTGATTGATGTCACCGTTCACTAACATAATACCAGTTTCAACATTAATACTACCTTGCCCACCAAAAAATTGACCGATCGAGTTTCCACCTGCTGGTGCAGATACATTTGAAATATTTAGACAAAAGTCACCTAGTAAAACATTTTCAACTAGAAATTGAGGTGTTTCCCCCGTTATGGGAATGATTGAATTTGACTTTTTAGGGCTTGTATTTTTAAGTTGAAATAGATTTTTCTGCACTATCGATGCGTTGCAGCTTGAGGCAGGGTAGTGAAAGTATACATTTTTTTGTAGAGGTATAAAATGTAGTAAGTTATTTTCAAACCAGTATGATTTCACTCCACCTTCCGGGAAATGATTATAATTATTTTCAATTTTGATTTCATGTTGGAAGCGTAATTGATATACCTCGTTTGATTCCATTGAGACCAATCTGATACTTCCAGGCTCGCTAAATCTCCCAACGCAATCGCTGTCAACTTTGCTATCAGATTTATTATTTTGGGCAGACAAAGACATAAAGGAGAGTAGTAGAATCATTGCTGAAAATATCGACTCTTTAGTAAAATGTAAAATCATGCTACCTCTTTGATTAAATTAACGATTAGATCTTCTGTAAATTTAATAAACAAATAGCAAGAAGAAGGATAGTAGAGAAAGAAACTTACAGTTATGTACTATTTGCCTTCACAGGCCACAAGAGTTTACGTAAAAGGCCCGCTATACAATTTGTATAGCAGGCCACTCCCATTTACGAATAAAAAACGTCTCTTATAAATCTTGCAAGTAGGCAATAAGGCTCACAAAATCTGTTTTTTCAATAGTATTTAGTATTACTTTACTCTCGTTTTCGGTAATGAAGTGCTTTTTTCCAAAATATAGATTGTCTTCTCTTACCGTAAGCATTATAACTTCGACTTCTTCTGCTTTTAATACTTGCTTGAACGTAAATTTGTTATCAAGTCTAGTACTAGGTAGTAGACATAGTCTGTCTTTGTAGGCCAGAAATACTTTAACATCTTCACTCGTAAGTTCAGTAGGGATTTCAACTTCTACGGTGCCAAAAACATCTCCAGATGGATAAACCTGACTCGCATATGAGCCCATTTGGAACCATCCAAGCTTTCTCAAATACATCTTGAAGCCCGCTCCTTGAAAATTTTCTGTGTTGATATCAAAGTCCCAGCTGTGATTGAATACATCTAGACTTACAGTTGGAAACCAGCCGTCATTCGTATTGTCGTCAATCCATTCAGTAGTGACTTCCAAGTCGACTTCGAAATCTGAAGTTTCTTGATAAATAAGTATTTTATCCTTCAATTTAAGTTCTTTACCATTCTTTACTAGTCGAAGACTGAATATAGCTTCTGGAAACATACTTTCTCCATCGTACGTTTCCGAGTCAATCTGATTCAAGATATAATCTCCTGTTTTCCGAATTTCCTTTATTTCCAAAGTTGCTTGGCCTGTTACTTTTGAATTATCTTCGTTTAGTAGACTTTCTCCCAAAAAATGGTAGTATAAGCCGTTTGAGGATACTACAAACTCATCTTCTGCATTCGGTATTAAAATTCTCTTAATTTTCTCAGCGTTTGAAAAAAAGCTGTCGAGGCTAGTCCATCTTTCGTCTAATGGCGTGAATTCGTCAATTACATCTTTTTGACAAGATATGATCGAGATCGAAATCAAAAACCAGCAAATAAGAAATTCCTTAAATCTGATATTGTTCATGTAGTCCTTGTTCATAATTCTTCAATTCTATGCTGCTAGTACCCTGCTTAGAAATGTTCTTCTAAAATCCAAAGTTATACCTTATTCCTGCTCTTACACCCATTGTATTCATGAAATGATCCAATTGATAATTGTCTTGGGTGTAAGTATTTTCATTGTATCTAAAATATGGTTGCATATAAACATCCCACATATGTGTCAAATGATAAGTTACATCTATCGAACCATCAAATTTTAAGCCACTTTTGGCGCGATAGGCGTCCAACTCATTTTGATTACCTTCTGTAATCCAAGCTGGCTTGCCGTTAATACCTAAAACTCGACCTTTCTGATTGAACAGTAGATTTAAGTAGACAGCTCCTCTGACTCCTATACCCCATCTTTTTCTATCCCATCTGTAAGACAGCGAAATTGGCAGATCAATAGAAGTGTATTGATTTGTAACATAGTTCTTTTTAACTCCTTGGACTTCAATCCTTTTTGTATCAATTGAGGTAGTGTAGGTTCCATCTGTATTGAAAAGCGTATCGAGTGTGATAAGCACTTTTACCTCTCTTGCATCTTGTTCTACAAAACTGAACAATTCGTTTATTTGACTGCGCTCTATACCTAGTCCAATTCCAATTCCGTCTATGTGATGCCATGTTACGCCTACACCATTTGAAAAAGAATATAGTTGACTTTCACTATCCATTCTCGCAGCAGCATAATTTTCATCTTCGCTACTTTTTGCTATCAGCGCTTTCATGATCATGTCAGAAGAGTGATATGTCTCCACACTAAAATATCCAGTTTTTCTTTTACCAAATTTAGGACATTGTTTGTCATAGTCAGGCAACGCATCTAGTGCCCAAATTACATCTGGCAAGATTATTTTCCGCTCAGGGTTTTGAAAACTACTTGATTTAGTATCAAGTTCAAAAACTTGAACAGGCTTAATATCTTCCTTTACGGGAAAGGAACTAGTGTTGTCAGATTTGTATAATGAAACTGACGAGTAGGATTCAAAGTATAGCTTTGCCTTATCTTGACCTATCTTACTGTGCGTGCTAATTGTTTTTCCTACAGCATCTTCTATTACTTCTGTTGATTGAGAGTTTTCACTATCTGAAATTCTTTCTATTTCCTCACTACTTAATTCTCTTCCAGCATTTTTTGCAGTGAGATAATCACGTAAAACGTCATCTGAATCAGGTGCGGCCAGTATTTTTGAAGATTCCGAAAATTTAGTTTCTTGAATTTCTTTACCCTGGTCAGTTGACATATACCAAATTCCAAGACTACTAAAGGCTAGAAATCCAATCGCCAATAGCACGAATTCTTTTCGAAACTTTTTTTTTGGATTGACTTCCTGTTCAATACGAGACCATAAATCGTCAGGAACATCTACTTTGTGATCGTGAAGTCCTTTTTTGAAGATGTCATCGAAATCACTCATACCGCTATTTTCGCCAATTCTTCAACGCGTTGTTGTAATATTCTTCTTGCTTTCACAAGTTGTGACCGCGAAGTGCTTTCACCTATATTTAGAAGATCAGCTATTTCTTTATGACTATAACCTTCAACTGCATATAAATTAAATACGATTCGATAACCATCTGGAAGGTCTTGAACTAATTTCATCAACTCATCAATTCCTAACTTTGAGAATATTGCTGGGTCAGTGGAATTCTCAGGGAGCTTTTCAACACCAATTGATTCTTTTTTAAAAGCAACTTTACTGCAATGTTTGAGGGCTGTGTTGATCATAATTCTTCTGATCCAGCCTTCAAACGACCCTCTGTTTCCAAAGGTGTCTATGTACTTGAACACTTTAACAAAACCATCTTGGAGCATATCTTCTGCTTCCATTTCATGACGGGCATACCTTCTTACAACAGCTAGCATCTTTGATCCGTAACGATCAACAACACCTTTTTGACATTTTGGGTCTCTTTCAACGCAACCCTGGATGAGTTGTTTTTCAGTCAAACTGTGGGCTTTTAAAAGCATATGGGAGTGTTTACATTAACAAGAGTAACTATGTCTTAAATCCGTTGCCTTGATCCAATTTAAAAATGGATTGGCGAGAAATTAAATGTGATCTATACGATAATTATTGCCTAATTATTAAAGTGAATTCTGCGTCACTAAATTTATTTATATAATATTGTTTAAACTACACATAAATATAATGCAATATACATGAATTTCAATTTCGAGTCAAGCTCTGTAAAAAAAAATGAATTTCCTCTTGTGGCAGCTTGGAATGTTCCAGATCAAGATGATCGGATATGCAAGTCCGAAGGTAATTGCTTTTAATCGTGATAGAGTTGTTATAAAGATAAAACTTACTAGAAGAACGAGAAATCATATGAATAGTATGTATTTGGGTGCTTTGGCGATAGGGGCTGACTTAGCTGCTGGTTTGCCAACCGCATTTATTGCTCGAGATCAGAAGATTAACATTTCACTTGCTTTTAAAAATATGACTAGTAAATTTCTAAAACGTCCTACCTCAGATGTTTATTTTGTAGTGAAGAATAACATGCAGTTTGTTGAAATGCTTAAAGAATCTCAATCAACAGGGGAAAGAATAACGAAGCAAATTGTGGTTGAAGCGTATACAAACTATGACAAATTTGAGCAGGAGGAGATTGCAAACTTCGAATTGGGCTTATCGGTCAGATGTAAAACGAAATAATACTGAGATACCTTTTACCGTGAATCACAACCGCTTTTGGAAGGAATCTTCAATGATAATTGTATCGATCAGTTACAATGCGAAGACCTCAATAATCGATTAATAGAGTGAATTAACTTATTTTTGGGAAGTCAATAAATTAATATAATATGAGTAAGATAGTTTCTGATGCGAAGGCTGCAATTGAAGGGATCTCAGATAACATGACTCTGATGCTTGGAGGTTTCGGACTTTGCGGAATTCCAGAGAATTGTATCAAAGCTTTAGTGCAATCTGGAGTGAAAGGTCTAACCTGCATAAGTAACAACGCTGGTGTTGATGATTTCGGAATTGGACTAATGTTGCAAGGTAAACAAGTCAAGAAAATGATATCAAGCTACGTCGGTGAGAATGCAGAGTTTGAGCGTCAATTGTTGTCTGGCGAATTGGAGGTCGATTTAGTACCTCAAGGTACACTATCTGAAAGAATTAGAGCTACTGGTGCAGGGATTCCAGCTTTTTTTACACCTGCGGGTTACGGTACTGAAGTACAAGAAGGAAAGGAGGTGAGAGAATTTAATGGTAGGATGTACGTCATGGAGGAATCATTTAACAGTGACTTCGCTCTAGTAAAAGCGTGGAAGGGAGACACGGCGGGAAACCTTATTTTTAAAGGCACAGCACGTAATTTTAATCCAATGATGGCAATGGCTGGAAAAGTAACTATCGCAGAAGTTGAAGAACTAGTTCCAGCAGGTAGCTTGGATCCAAACTTTATACATGTACCAGGCATTTTTGTAAATCGCATTTTTCAAGGTGTAGATTACGAAAAGCGCATTGAGCAAAGAACTGTGCAATCGTAGCCTTTGTAAACATTTTACCTAAGAGAAAAAGACAAATTAATTAGTAATGGGATTGGATAAATACGGTATTGCAAAAAGAATTGCAAAAGAACTTCAAGATGGATACTATGTTAATTTGGGAATAGGTATTCCCACTTTGATTGCAAATTATATTCCCGAGGGGATTCAAGTTGTCCTACAATCTGAAAATGGTCTATTAGGTATGGGTCCTTTTCCGACAGAAGAGGAGGTCGATGCAGACTTAATTAATGCTGGTAAACAAACAGTAACAACATTAGCTGGTTCATCACTTTTTGACTCGGCTATGAGTTTCGCAATGATTAGAAGTGGAAGGGTAGATCTTACGGTTTTAGGTGCTATGGAAGTTTCGCAAGATGGAGATATAGCAAACTGGAAAATTCCAGGGAAAATGGTTAAAGGAATGGGAGGAGCTATGGACCTAGTTGCTGGAGCCGATAATATTATCGTGGCTATGATGCATACCAACAGAGCAGGCCATTCTAAGCTACTTCCAAGCTGTACTCTGCCGCTTACTGGAAAAGCATGTATCAAAAAAGTTATGACTAACTTAGGTTACTTAGAAATCAAGGAGGGTGCATTTCATTTACTTGAAATTGCACCAGGAGTAACCATTGATGAGATCCGACAATCTACAGCTGGCAAGTTAGTAGTTTCTGAAAACGTGAAAGAAATGGAGATTGACGATTAATTCTTTTGGAACTATGTCAATTTGATTTTTGTAATAAGCACGTTAATAGTACCAATAGTACTATTCAAAAATATTTAAAGACAAATTCATGAATTACCGCTTTTTCATTCTTTTCTGCCTTTTGGGCGTAAGCCTGAATGCGCAAAATGTTACTGTTATTGGTTACGTATTTGAAACTGGAAATAGGGGATCTCTTAATCAGGTTTTAGTATCGATCACCAACAAAACTTCAGGTCAAGAGGTCGGGAAGATATATAGCAATAATGAAGGTTACTTTGAAATCGACTTGCCTAGGGATCAATATTATGTGGCTTCCGCCAAAAAGCAGCTGTTTAAGCTCCAAACACTAGAGTTTACAACCAAAAACACAGCGCAGGGAAAGAAGCAATTTGTGAAGATACAAATGGAACGCGAACCTGGCTACGATTTTGAAGTTACCCTAGCACCAACAAGAGATAGCGATGATATTCCTGTTGATGCAATCAGAGGAGCATGGATCGAAGTATATAATAACACAACCAAGGAGGAGATTTTAAATCTAAAAGATCACCCAAACCTCGAGTTTGATGTGCACTTTGACAAGGGGAATCACTATACTTTGATGATTAGAAAAGAGGGTTTTTTTACAAAGAGAATGGAGGCCTATGTCAATGTTGAGGGGTGTATCTTGTGTTTTGAAGGAGTAGGGAGTGTTCAGCCTGGTGTAGTTGATAATTTGACTGATGGGAACGAAATGGGGGTTCTATTGGCGAACGTAGAATTAGTGCCGCTGTTTTCTGGAAAGACTTTTGAGGTAAAGAATATTTATTATGACTACGCTAAATCAAATTTACGACCGGAAGCAAAAAAAGCACTTAAAGATCTAGCAACAGCACTTAAAGATAACCCCCATGTTTCTGTTGAACTTGGCTCTCATACAGATTCTCGCGGAACAACTTTTGACAATCAAAAGCTGTCAGAAGCAAGGGCGAAAACAGCAGTTGATTACTTGGTGAATCGTCTTGATATTCCTAGAAATTCGATCATTGCTGCAGGCTACGGAGAAACATCATTGGTAAATGGTTGTGCTGATGGGGTAGAGTGTTCAGAAGGAGAACATCAGCAGAATCGCAGAACTGAAATTAAAGTGTTGAATATCACTAATAAAAATCGAATTCAAAAGACTATAGCAGAAATACGGCTTGAAGAAGAGTTTACCAAGTCTGTCCTTGAAGGAGAAATAGAGACTAAGGTTGAAAAAGCTTCTAGTGTGGGAGAGTCGGCAATTAATGAAAGCCCTTTATCGGATAATCAGGAGCAGATTGTCAATAAGCAGACTGCTCAAGAGAAGAATCAAATGATAGAAGAAGTGGTGGAAGAAACGGCTATAAAGGTTACTAGTAGTCTAAGTCCAAGTAGTGGTAAAACGGAGGATTTGAATGTAGAAAACGAGCTTCCTGCAAAGGTAATACGCCAGAAGCAAATGCCCCAAGTAGAAAATTCAATAGTTCAAGGATCTGTGGCTGAGCAGAGAAGGAGATATAATGAGATGAAAAAGGCCCAGGCAGAAAGATATAAACTAGATGATTATACTGGCTATAAAGTTGTCATTCAATCTAGTAAAGACCCAATCTCTACCGATCACGAGATTTTTAAAGAGCATGAAGACTTACTAGAGTATAAGGCAAGTTCGGGATCGATGCTATACATGATTGGTAACTTTAAAACCCAGAATGAAGCTGATGAATTTGTTTCAAGGACGACTTCACGTAAGTATCCAGGATCGTATGTCGTTCAATTTGAAAATGGTCGTAGATTAAAATAGAAAGTAATGAATGCAAAAGAGTTTTTACTGGCATTGCCAGAAAAGAGTAACAAAGATGTATTGGAAGGACATAATACGCGATTTCACTTCATACTTTCTGGAGATGAAGGAGGAGAGGTTACTATGGCTATTGAAGATGGAGTACTAACAGCAAAAGAAGGTCTAGAAGGGGAGCCTACTTGCGTGGTGAAGTCTACTGCAGAAAACTTAGCAAAACTAATCAAAAAGGATCTAAATCCAATGATGGCATTGCTAACTGGTAAGCTAAAAATATCTAACCAGTCAGAAATGCTCAAATACGCTAAGATTTTAGGATTGATGTAATGTGATTGTCTTAGAAAGACTGTGTTTTACAAACCTGCGTAATCTCTCAGATACTCGAAATGCTTGCCAAGTTTACCTTTGTTGATGATTGTGGCTTTTTCGATCATTTCGCTGTCTTCTTTAGCGAGCTCTGGTAAAACATGTTCGATAAACATATTACCGAAAGCTTCGGAAGCATCTTTTGGTAGTTCATTGGGTAAGTTATCAATCGTCATCATATCCACAACATCCTCTTGAAAAGCTTTGTCTTCTTTCCTTGTTTTTGGATTGTACCCAAAAATTGGATCCTTGATGGTTGAGGCTTTCAAAGTACTAGGTATACTTGATTCTGGTGCTATATCACAAGTTACGTCTGCGATTACTTTAATGTTGAAATCTGCTTGGTTCATCTGATCAGAGGTAAAGAAGGCTGGCGCTTGTGGATCCCAGTAGATTCCATTAATCATGATGTCCGCTGCATGAGTGTAGTGTTCAAACTCGGACTCAAAATCTGTCGGATTATTGTAGAAATCCTCTACTTTTTCAAAAACATTACCATCTTTTCTTTTTACATAGTAAAAAGCCGTGAGTTGAGAATAAACTGGTTCGTCATAACTTTCCTCCAAAAAGTCAAGTGGCGTAACTTTTCTAATCCCCATGTCACTCAGGACAAGTGCTGCACCCTCACTAACTCGACCGGTGCCTGTCAAAACGATTTTAACCGGTGGAAATTTTATTGTCTTATATACCTCTTTTGCTGCCTTGTAGTCATCAATACTATGCATACGTGGTAGATCAAATTCTCCAGTTCTTTTACCATAAGTATGCATTGCATTATGAGCACCTACCATACCCGCAAATTTTCCAAAAGCAATTACTCTTGCACCTCTTTGGTTAGTAAGCATTTCATAATCGATTAAACTCGACTTCTTAGCGATAATTCTACGTAATAATCCCTGATTATAGGGCTGCTCTTTTATCGTATGAGAGAACATGAAATAAGTCTTTCCCGTCAGGATATTTTCTTTGGGAACCTCCTTGACACCGATGAGAACATCGCGATCGGATATTTCATCGACCATAGGTATTCGCAAAGCCTCATAAGCTGAGTCGGGGAAACAACGATTCCTTGAGCGTTGTACTACAATATCATACTCTTGATCAAGCAGTTGCTTAACCTGGCTTGGAGTTAATACCACTCTAGAATCTGGTGGAATTTTATCTTCTCTAATTATGGCATATTTCATGCGCATAAAAGTACAAAAATAGTCTAAAGCTTTTTCTTTAGATCAATCTTTCTCATTCTAAGATTGGCAGGAGTAACCTCCAAATATTCATCGTCTCTGATATATTCCATAGACTCTTCCAAAGAAAATTCAATTTTCGGTGCAAGTTTGGCGCTATCATCATTTCCAGATGAACGCATGTTACTTAACTTTTTACCTTTTATAACGTTGAGCTCAATATCATTTTCTCTTGTATGCTCTCCAATCACCTGTCCTTTATAAACTATATCACCAGGCTCAATAAAGAACTTGCCTCGATCTTGAAGACGATCTAGCGCATATGCCAAAGCTTGACCTTGCTCCATTGATACTAATGATCCTTTATTCCTAGAAGGTATGTCACCTTTAAATGGTTCGTACTTTGAGAAACGATGCGTCATGACAGCAGTACCTGCAGAAGTAGTAAGTATATTGTTTCTTAATCCAATAAGACCTCTTGAAGGGATATCAAATTCAAGATGTTGCACATCTCCTTTTGGTTCCATTACGCTCAACATTCCTTTACGTTGAGTTACTAATTCTATTACTTTTCCAGAATAATCTTCAGGTACATCAATGACTAAAGCCTCAATAGGTTCACACTTTATGCCGTCCACTTCTTTGAATAGTACTTCAGGTTTTCCCACTTGAAGTTCATATTGCTCTCTTCTCATTGTTTCAATAAGTACAGATAAGTGTAGAATACCTCTACCAAAAACGTTAAACTTATCCTCTGTATCAGTTTCTTCGACGCGTAATGCAAGATTCTTTTCAGTTTCTTTGAAAAGACGTTCTCTTAAGTGCCTACTTGTTACAAATTTACCTTCCTTTCCAAAGAAAGGACTGTTATTAATTGTGAACAACATACTCATTGTTGGTTCATCTACAGCAATTCGCTGTAATGACTCTGGATTCTCAAGATCTGCGATCGTATCTCCAATTTCGAAATCTTCAATTCCTACAACAGCACATAGATCTCCACTTCTTACGTCTTGAACAGATACTCTACCTAACCCCTCAAATAGGAACAACTCCTTAATCCTAATTTTCTTGAATTTATTATCAGCTTGGCAAAGGGTATAGTCTTGACCTACTTTTAAATCTCCACGTAAAAGTCTTCCAATTGCAATTCTACCTTGAAATTTAGAGAAATCTAAAGAGGTAATCTGCATCTGTACTGTACCTTCATTGTATGGAGCCTCAGGAATATGCTGGACAACTGCGTCTAGAAGAGGACGGATATTTGTTGTTCTTTGATTGTGATCATAGCTCATCCAGTTTTGCTTTGATGACCCGTAAATTGTAACGAAGTCGAGTTGATCTTCACTTGCATCTAGATTGAACATCAAGTCAAAAACGTCGCCTTGTACATCCTCTGGCTTACAGTTTTCTTTATCCACTTTATTTACAACAACAATTGGTTTCAATCCCAACTCTATAGCTTTTCCAAGTACGAAACGTGTCTGAGGCATTGGCCCTTCAAAAGCATCAACTAGCAAGAGTACTCCGTCAGCCATTTTCAATACACGTTCAACTTCACCTCCGAAGTCGGCGTGACCTGGTGTGTCTAGAATGTTAATTTTGACACCCTCGTACTGAACTGCTACATTCTTAGATAGAATAGTGATCCCTCTTTCTCGCTCAAGATCATTATTGTCAAGGATTAATTCACCAGTTTGATTCCGTTCATCAATTAATTGACACTCTTGAATGATTTTGTCAACTAGCGTTGTTTTACCGTGGTCAACGTGTGCTATAATAGCGATATTGCGGATAGATTCCATACTTCTTACAATTTTGCCGCAAAGATACTTTTATAAATTGATGTTTTTGTTTATTCGTATAATATATATTTTTCAGAGGTTTATAGAGCAACTACTCCAAAAAACGGTAGTTTGGTGTTTATTAAAATAAAATAATATGGATCTGTTTATTAACGGTCATAATGTTAATGAAATCAAAGAAGTACAATATATTATGGTTCATCTCGAGCGAAATGTATGGGGTACAAAAATCAAAATTAAGATCGATATTGGAAGAGGCGTAGAGTTAGAATCCAAAATAACTGATAGCAAAGGTGAAGAAATAGCCCTTGTAAGCGAAGTTGACTACTTGAACGATCTACATCGATTTGGATGGAAGTACGAGCACTCTCAAGCTACTACTAGTCCGAATGGAATGCCTGTGATTAAGCAGTTATATCAGCGAATATAATTTAATGTAATGTCGTAAAGATGGAAGAGAAATTTGCTCGATATAGGAATATGTTGAAAGCTATTGAAGCTGAAAGAAAGAATGAAGAGCAGTACTTTAAGAATCTTGCTGCGAAAAGATCGGTGAGTCAACGATTAGATTCTGGACTGTTATGGTGGGGTGTGAAGATAAATTCGAGAAGATACGGAATCGGTGATGTAGTTGAAGTCCAGGTTGAACGCACTAGAATGACTGGTGAACCTCATAAATTGAAGGTTGGAGCAGGAGTTCGTTTATTCAAAGAAGGCAGGGACAAAGACTATCAAGGCGTTTTGTCGCACATACGAAAAGATAGGGCTGTAGTATCTGTGCTGGATGAAAGATTAATGCACGATAACGATATACAGTATGGAAACGTAGGCCTAGAATTAGTATACGATGAAAGACCCTACAAGGTGATGAGAAACTCAATTGATTCGTTGTTAAAATCGAAGGAGGAACATATCATTACAATCAGAGATGGTCTGGATAATGAAGATGCTTTTCAAGAAGAATGGCATCACCCTGTCGATCTTCAAGCACTACCTGATTATCTCAATGATGCGCAAAGGAACGCAATTTCAAGCATCTCTTCTTGTGGGCAAATAGGAATAATACATGGCCCCCCGGGTACAGGTAAAACAACTACCTTGGTAGCTCTCATCGAGCAGCTAGCAAAAACTGAAAAGAAAATACTCGTTTGTGCTCCTTCCAATAATGCAGTGGACTTGCTAGCTAAGCTACTAGATGAGAAGAATGTACCGGTCTTAAGGATTGGAAATATATCTAGAATAGGTGACGAACTAGTCTACCTTAGTCTATCTGAAAAAGCTCGAAATCATAATGATTGGAAACATATCAAGAAAGTACGTATCGATGCCAATGAAGCATCAAAAATGGCTGAGCAGCATAAGCGAAAGTTTGGAGAGCAACAGCGAAATGAACGAAGACAAATGCGTCTGGAAGCTAAAGAGCTACGTAAATGGGCAAGAGAATTAGAAGATAGATTGACTAATTTGTTAATTGATGAGGCAAGGGTAATATGCACAACACTCATCGGAACGCAAAGTCGAGTTATAGAGCATTTGAAGTATTCGACACTAGTTATTGACGAAGCTTCACAGGCATTGGAACCAGAATCATGGGTGGCTATGCGGCTTGCTCGCAGAACTATTCTTGCTGGAGATCACCTGCAATTGGCACCTGTTGTAAAAAGCGATGAAGCGAAAAAATACGAATTGGATAAGACTTTGCTTGACAGATTAACCGGTAAGATACATTTCGACTTTCTTTTAGATACGCAATATCGAATGCATGAAAAAATACTGCAATTTTCAAATGCTCGATTTTATAAGAATTTGCTTAAAAGTCATCATACTGTAAAAGACAGATTGTTGCCAGAAGATCAAGAATCCGTCGTGATGATTGATACTAGTGGATGTGGTTTTGAAGAAGAGTTTGACACAAAAAAAAGATCATACAAGAATAGTCAAGAATTCTTAATTTTAAGAGAATATCTACTAACGCAAAGGGAAAAGCAATTACCTTACAACATTGGGATTATTTCTCCATATGCTAGTCAAGTTCAGTATATCAGAGATTCGGTGAAAGAAGATGAGGTGTTCGAAGGGATGAATATTGAAATAGATACAGTTGACGGTTTTCAGGGTCAAGAAAAAGACATAATCTATATCTCATTGGTTAGGTCAAACGACAGAGCGGCAATAGGCTTCTTATCAGATGAAAGAAGACTGAATGTAGCTATGACCAGAGCCAAGATGAAATTGGTGATGGTAGGAGATTTATCTACCTTATCAACTAATAGTCTGTTTCGAGATCTTTCTGAATTTATCGAAACTGAAGATTTTTACAAATCTGCATGGGAGTATATGGCATCCTAAGACCTCTTGATAATGAATTGAAGTTAACTTGAATCATCTTCGAATTCTAGACTCAGTATCTCGACTCAACTCAGAAGATATAACAACAAAAAAAGCTCATGCGATATCGCATGAGCTTTTGTAATTCTTCAAATATCTACGAGATTACTTGATTAGGTTTTCTACCAAACCAGCAGCTTCACCCAGTTGAATTGCTGAATGAACTTCTAAGCCAGATTCGTCGATAAGTTTCTTTGCTATATCTGCATTCGTACCTTGAAGTCTAACAATAATCGGAATATCAATATTTCCTATGTTTTTGTAAGCGTCAACAACTCCTTGTGCAACACGATCACAACGTACAATACCTCCAAAGATATTGATTAAGATCGCTTTCACACCTTTGTCTCTCATAATGATACGGAATGCTTGTTCAACACGAGCTGCATCAGCAGTTCCTCCCACATCCAAAAAGTTTGCTGGAGAACCACCCGACAACTTGATGATATCCATAGTTGCCATTGCTAGTCCTGCACCATTTACCATACAACCAACATTTCCGTCCAATTGTACGTAATTTAGGCCATAACTCTGAGCTTCTACCTCAGTAGGATCTTCTTCTGAAGTATCGCGCATCTCAGCCAAATCCTTATGGCGATAAAGAGCATTTTCATCAAGGCTTACTTTACAGTCAACAGCAACGATTCTATCATCCGCAGTTTTGATAGTCGGATTGATTTCAAATAATGACGCATCTGAACCCAAGAAAGCAGCATAAAGCTTATTTATGAATTTAGTCATTTCTTTGAAAGCTTGACCACTAAGACCAAGATTAAAGGCAATTTTTCTAGCTTGGAAACCTTGTAGGCCGATATGAGGATGAATGTGCTCTTTGTGAACTAAATGAGGTGTTTGTTCTGCCACTTCTTCTATGTTCATTCCACCTTCTGTACTGTAAATAATTACGTTTCTTTTCTTTTCACGATCCAACATGATCGACACATAGTATTCTTTACAAGCATCGAAATCAGGCGCGTAGCTATCTTCAGCGATTAATACTTTACTCACCAATTTGCCCTCTCCGTCAAGACCGCCAGGAGTCTGAGGAGTCTTAAGCATCATACCTAAGATGTTCTCAGCATATTCTTTTATTTCAGCATCATTTTTGCCAACTTTTACGCCACCACCTTTACCTCGTCCTCCAGCGTGAATCTGCGCTTTGACAACAGCAAATTCTGTGTTGGTCTCTTCTCTTAATTGTTTGAGTGCCGCGTCGATTTCAGAAGCATTTTCGACCACAACTCCTCTTTGAATTGCAACTCCATATTTAGATAACAACTGTTTTCCTTGATACTCGTGTAAATTCATAGTTCGTTTTTGATTGTTGGTGCAAATGTAGAAAAAATCACTTCAGCTTATTGAACGATTATTCTTTTTGTAACGCGTTTATCTTCATTGCTTACTTCGATCAAATATATACCCGCTGATAAATCGTGTAAAATGCTTGTGCCATTTTCAACTTGCTTTTTGGAGCTTACTATTTGGCCATAAATATTCATGAAATTAATATTGAATTTAGCGTTACCGCCCCACTTAATTGTTAATAAATCAGTGCTTGGATTTGGGTGGATCTCAAAATTATCTGAAAGAAAATCATCTATTGAGACAGGAGTGAACTGCGTAGTGAAGGATTTTTCTTCTGTTTTTTCAGTACAAAAGTCTGAATCTCCAAATGGAGTGACTCTCCAGTAATAAGTCTTGTCCGGTTGTAAATTGGAAACCAATAAGCTAAGATCGGTAGTGTATACCTTTACGTTTAAAAAGTTAAATCCGGGAAATCTACTTACTTCCACCTGGTAATGTGTGGCATTTCCTGTTTCCTCCCAACTGAGTGTTGTTGACGGAGATGTAATTATTTCATCCTGAGAAGGAGCCACGAGTATTGTCTCTTCAGTATTTACATTAACAAATTCATAGTCAGCATCAATCTGTGAAGATTTTGTACTCTGTAAATTTGCAACCATTGCTTCCATTTGTAAAGGAGAGAATTGGTTCATGCAAGATGAGTTTGCATAACTCATAAAGTATGATCCATCAGATCTGAAAGCAATAGAATCTGGGTCCAATTGTAACACACTAGATAGTCCATTGTTGTTGCATGTCCATCTGAAAGATAAGTAGTCAGCGGGAGTGTCACAAAACTTATCACCTGAAATTTGGCAATCAGGATCATCTTCTGCTAGTTCAACTTTTCTGTTGTTTACAAAAGTTGGAGCCTTTTGACCATTATTCACATAATCTTCACCTTCCCAACCGCGGAAAGTATGAGGAAGTGAGAAGTAATGTCCCATTTCGTGTGCCCAAGTATCGTCAAATGCACCAGAGCAGCTAAAGGCCATAGCAACGGCACCTCCACTGGGAGCATAGTAACCACAATTTCCAGCAGGACTTAAGACAAAATAACTGTTAGCTGTTCCAAAAATGTTGTTTTCATTCATCATTTGAATTCCATCACTGAATCCATGATCGTAGTAATCATCGTTAAAAATATATTCAAAAGAACTGTGATAGAATTGTATACCAACTTCTGAGAAATTCTCATTCAAATGGCAAAGCGCCTTCAGAATATTCACTTCATCGAAATTCGGCTTGCCTTCTTCCGGATAAACTAAATGAGAAGTCATAGGCACCCATATGATATCTTCAACAATTTTGTAATTCAATTCTCCATCAAAAAACTTGGTCAGAAATTTATCTGCTTCAATATCCGTCGAAGTTCCACACGGATTTAGAGACACTTCGTTCTGAGAATAGGTAAATAGGGTCATAAGGCTGAAAGCCATGACTAGGTGCAACTTCATAGATCGCTTTTTTCTAATTTTATTAAAATTTCCTATTGAACAACTAATTTGAAGGTTTGTTGCTGACCAAGTGTCACAACAGAGACGAAGTATAATCCTGCTTGGCTAGGAATATCATCAATACGATTTAATCCTGACTGAAGATTTAGTCTAAAATTGTTGAGCAATTTTCCTTGAACATCAAAAATGCTAACATTTCCATCATAAGATCCTGAACTTTCGATAATGACTTCACTTCCTCCTTCAATTACAGTTGGATAAAGCGAGATTCCTATTTGTGAAAGTTCAGATGAAGCTAAGATATTGCCAGTTTTAACAATTCTTTCGGTTGTAAAGCTTGCACAACCTCCAACTTCTGAATATGGAAGCACTTTCCATCGATAAGTTTTATCTGCTTCTAAATCAGTAATATGAAGATACGGATTTGGAGATAAGTATATACTATTGGTAATTCCTTGTGTAACTTCAATTATATAACCATCTGCTCCTGATACCTCAGTCCACTCTAGCTTGACATAATTATAAGTTTCTACAGTTGCCGCATTAGCAGGTGCTACCAAAGTTGTATTGTCAAGGTTGAGATTTAAATTCGGTACATAGCTGAGACTATTAAGGAAATCTCTGTCATTTGACTGGTAATCTGCTATAACCATTTCTATCTGCAGATCGGAAAAATGATACTCATCGCAACCAATGAAGTAACCCATGAAGTTTTCTTCATCCGGATCAAGTTCCTCTCCATTGAAATCTTTTGCTCCACCAGTATATGGTGCACAACCTGCCCAACCAAGACCTAGATTGTAGTCAGCTGGAGTATCGCAAAGAAAGTCACCAGCATTCTCACAATTGCTTCCGTCTGCTAGTTCATTTTGAACACCACCGGGCGAAAACATCGAGCTTACAGGGTTTCCGTGCACTGCTGGATCATATGATTCGAAATCCCAACCATTAAATGTGTGATCTAGAGAAAAGAAATGTCCCAGCTCATGTGATAAAGTACCTGTGAAGGCATTGACATCTTGCTTTCTAATAACAATAGCATCTAAGAAAGGATCATAATAACCTAGTGTTGTTCCACCGCTTGTTCCACCGGTATCTGCATTTTCGCAAATAAAGATATTGACAGAATTCTTACCATTATTGATTTTTTCCGTAATCATCTTCGTTCCAGCGGACTGCGCAGTTGGAGAACTGAAAAGTATCGTACTTTTCACGTAGTTAAAAGTTTTGTCTTTGAGATAGAAGTAAATACCGTGGGGATTGTAGTCTTGATTAAGCGCGCAGAGCTGAGCAATTACTCTATCTTCGTCAATTCCACCGGTTCCGTTTGTTTCACTTACAATATGAAAGGTTATCGGAATATAAATATCCACAACCGATCTTTGTGGACCACTTGTCTTGTATGCTTTTTTGTTCCTTAGAAGTCTTGCCGTCTCAGCTGCGTCGGAATCATATCCGCAAAATTGTGCATTACTTGTAAAGCTTATTGCTGCCATTACAAGACTTAGCAGTAGGGTGTGTATTCTCATGTTATTTATTTTGTGCGTCAAAAATATGAAATATGAAAGGATTTAATTTGTCTAATCCGAGTCTAATCTGAGAGAAACCTTAAATTTGCCGTTATTAGACTAAAGATCTCCTATATCTTTAACAAAATAAGAACAAAAGTAGTTTGAATTGATATAGTATGTTACGTATATGTCATCAAGAAAACATAATTTATACTAAACTAAAAGAATTAAAGAATGAGTAAAGTAACTGTCGTGGGCGCAGGAAATGTAGGTGCCACTGTAGCCAATGTTTTAGCACATCAAGATTTGGTACGAGAAATCGTACTTGTTGATATTAAAGGAGATTTTGCGAAAGGTAAGGCATTGGATACTTACCAACAAGCTTCCATAGATTCTTACAGTACTCGTGTCATCGGAACTGACAATTATGCAGATACGGCAGGAAGTGATGTTGTCGTTATTACTGCAGGGATTCCGAGAAAACCAGGTATGAGTAGAGATGATCTTATTTCTACAAACGCCAATATAGTAGGGACTGTAACTGACTCTATACTCAAGTATTCACCAGACCCAATTATTATTGTGGTATCAAATCCACTTGACGTAATGACATACGCAGCTCATAAGCATTCAGGCTTGAGTGACAAGAAGGTCTTTGGAATGGCAGGGATCTTGGATACAGCTCGATATCGTGCTTTTATTTCAATGGAGTTAGGAGTTTCTGTCAAAGACGTCCAAGCATTATTATTGGGAGGTCACGGAGATACGATGGTTCCTTTACCTAGATATACAAACGTGGGAGGTATTCCAGTAACGGATTTGATTTCAGAAGAGCGACTGACAGAGATTGTAAATAGAACAAAGAAAGGTGGGGGAGAGTTAGTAAAGCTCATGGGGACTTCTGCATGGTATGCTCCTGGCGCTGCTGCAGCTCAAATGGTAGCTGCTATCGTTCGAGATGAAGATAGAATATTTCCTGTATGTGCAAGATTAAATGGAGAGTTTGGACTAAATGATATTTTCTTAGGTGTTCCTGTCAAGCTTGGAAAAGGTGGAATCAAAGAGATTATTGAGCTTAAACTCAATGAAAGAGAAATGAGTGACCTTAATACTTCAGCAGGTCATGTAAGGGAAGTTATGAGTGTTTACGATAAAATGTAGAATTATTAGAAGTCGCGCTTTGGCGCGGCTTTTTTTTACCTCTAATTCAGAAAATACTGCTAGCTTTTTCGTAGTTAGGCTACTATTACCGATATTATGTATCTTGGCCGTTTTTAAATAGAATTGTTAAGTTACGATATGTTTATATTACAGGATAAGGGAATTCTGAAGGAAATGATAACTGAAAAGGGATTAACGATCTCTGAACTTAGTCATCAAAGCCCTGTACTACTTGTCTTTCTGAGACATCTAGGTTGCGTGTTTTGTCGAGAAACACTTTCAGACTTGAAGAAAATTAAGGATAAGATTACTAGCTTGGGTACTCGAATTGTACTTGTGCATATGGCTGAATTTCAAGAGGCTTCAGAGTTGTTTGAGAAGTATGAATTCAGGGACATTCATCACGTGTCCGATGTCGACAATAAGTATTATCAGGAATTCGGACTTAGTAAAGGAGACTTCAAACAACTATTTGGATTTAAGTCTTGGTTGGGAATGGGCCGGGCAACAATTAAAGGTAATAGACCTGATAAAGTAATGGGTGACCCTACTCAGCTTCCTGGAATTTTTCTTCTTGAAAACGACAAGATTGAAAAGTCTTTTATCTATAGTAGTGTGGGCGATTATCCAAATTATCTTGACTTGGCTACAATATAGTAGTACTGATAAATTCGTTATTTGAGTCAAGCTCAAGAAAAACTTGTAATTTCTTTGTATCATATTTTTATTTTCAAGCGTTATCTTAAGGTAAATATGAATCTATGCTCAAAAGTATTTCCTTAACCCTTCTACTTTTTGTAGCTGTTATCAATTATCTTGATGCTCAGAAGACTAATTTAGAAGATCTATTCTTTTATGCTGACGTGATGGTCCACGCAGAGGCTGAATCACATCGTCTTAAGGCTTTGGAAGAATTTAAAACCCGCTTTGAAGGATTCCTCGATCAACCGAGTTCCTATTCAATCCCTCTCGAAAACACCCCCTATATTAGCACTTTAATACCTCCTGATTCAAGTTTTAAACTGTTTACTTTTCAGATTAATGAACGCTCTGGCAAATCAACTGATTTTGGATACATCCAATTAAAGGAAGATAATTCATATTATGCACTCCAACCAACAAAAAATCTAGAAGATATTGAGTTTGAGGAGCTTGGCACTGAACGGTGGGTGTCTGGATTATATTATCACATGGTGCCTTTTGTCAATAATGGAAAAAAGCACTACTTACTTTTCGCTTACAGTCAACCTTCATTGTACGAAAAAAGGAAAGTTTTGGAAGTGCTGTCATTCGATCAAGGAAAGCCCGTTTTTGGAGCACCTGTGTTGATCAAAAGACAGGAGACTGCTCGCAATATCGAGCAATATAGAAAGATATATACTTATTCAGCAGACGTTTCAATGACGATTCGAGATGATCAGGAATTGGGTGCTGTTGTTATTGACCATTTAATGGAAGTTCGGTCTCGAATTCCCGGAGTATCGGGTAATACCTTTGTGCCAGACGGAACCTATACTGCATATTTTAAGGATGGGGGTGAGTGGATATATAAGGATAAACTTTGGGGAGCAGGTGATGTTCGAGCATTTAAGAAAGAGGAGCCCGAGCAGGAAACGAAGTCACGGTTGTTTAACAATCGAAACGACTGATGCATTGACAAATGCGAACTCGAGGATTAGCAAGATCTTCTTAAACTAGTTCAATATATTACGATAATATATAATATGATATTTATATTTGTGTAATCTACTACTTCAATTCGTCATGATTATAGAAAGATGGCGTAATTTTTGACACTTGCTCGATTAAGGGGAGTAACTTGTGAGTATAGATCTAGAGAAAGTTATCACTATCTTGCAACGACAAAAGAGATAAATTATGTACGAGGAATTAACTGTTGTAGAACAAAAGAACCAAAGAAAGAGTAGAAACTATTCTATTGCTATTCATGTAATTTTGTTGCTCCTGCTTTTTATTTTCGGAAGGTTTCAAGATGATCCAGATGAGTCAATCAACGAGCAATATGCCGTAGCTATTGACTTTTCGTTTGATAAAAGTAGCAATAGCACCTCGGGTAGAGAAAAAGCTGGAGGTCCTCCTGCGCAAGCTGAAAAAGAAGAAAGAGCAAAAGAAGTAGAAATACAAGAGGATGTTCCAGCAATACGAGAAGTGATTGAAGAACTCCAGGAAGAACCGGTCGAAGAGGAAATAGTTGACGAGGCCGTCCAAGAAGTACCAGACCCCATTGATCCTATAGTTGAGGACATTGTCGAAGAAGATAGTCCAATTGAAGCTGTTGAGGACATAGAGCTTGAACAGCCAGAAAAAGATCCCGTTCCGGATATTCCGGCAAAGGATATACCTGTGTCAAAACCAAAGCCCAGTACTTCAAAACCATCATCATCTGGTTCAGGTCCTGGGAGCAATAATACAAGTACTAAGCCTAGTACAGGGAATCCAGGAAGCGGTAGTTCAACCTCTGGTTCGGGGAGCGGAAAAGATGATTCAGGCAATGATGCTAATAGTGGAGCAGGTACCGGGGCTTATGACGACTCAGGTAACGGTATATTCGGAAGAAGAATTATTAAGACACCGAGCTTAGGGACGATAATGAGTCAAAAAGTAACAGGTAAAATTGTTATTAAGATGTGTGTAAATCCGAGAGGGCAAGTAATCCACACTGAGCTGAATCGAAAAGAAACTACAATTAGAGATAAAGCACTCATGAAAGAGGCTTTGCGTGTAGCAAAAAATTATCTTTATGAGAAGGATATAAATGCTCCTGCGGAGCAGTGTGGTAAGTTTACATTCCGTTTGGATATCAACGGTGTGTACTAAAAACAGTATTTTCTAGCTTATAAAGGTTCAGATTTACTATTAGGTCTGATTTGCAAGCCAATGTTAATCAGCTTCCTTGTTGAAATACTCTAATCTGTTTGTTGATCGAAATCCTAATGGAGCTTGCTAACGAATTAGATTCGCTACATGAATTTTGAGTAGGTCTTTTGCTACAGCTTAAATTGGATATGTCATTATATTTATCGAATTTTGCGGCTGCTTATGGAAGGAATTCAAGAGGTTCGAGATTTACTCAGAATATCAAAAAATATATTAATCACATCCCACAGGAATCCTGATGGGGATGCCCTTGGTTCATCATTGGCACTATCCTTATATCTTCAAGAAATGGGACATAATGTAAAAGTTGCGGCTCCTAGTGAGTATCCTTCAACTTTTACGTATTTACCTCAAATAAAGAGCTTCTTCATTTATGACGTACACAATGAGGAACTTGATCCATTTATTGACACTTGTGATGTGGTATTTGCGCTAGATTTTAATGCACTTGACCGGATTGATAGATTGGGTGCAAAAATTGCATCATTGAAAGATGCTAAGATCATTATGATTGACCATCATTTAGATCCAGAGCCATTTTACGATTATGGATTGTCTGAAACTACTGCCAGCTCGACTGCCGAACTCGTTTACGAATTTATCAAACAGTTAGAATTTCGTGCGCCGATAAGCATGGAAGTAGCAACTTGTATTATGACTGGATTGATAACAGATACAGGTTCATTCAAGTATAATACAAGACCCGAAACATTCACATGTGCTGCCGCAATGCAAGCAACTGGTATCAATGTAAAGGAAATACAAGATCTCATCTTTAATAGCATGAAAGTTAAGCAGATGAAACTGCTTGCGCATGCGCTGTATAAGCGGATGGAGATACTAGAGGAGTACAGAACTGCGTTGATTGTACTGAACAAATATGATTACCAAAATTTTGATATACAGCGAGGTGACACTGAAGGCATAGTAAATTATATGCTTATGATGAAGGATATTGAACTTGCAGCTTTTATAACTCAGCAACCACAGATCGTTAAAATCTCCATGAGATCGAAAGGAGACATTTCCGTTCAGGAAATAGCTAGAAATCATTTTAGAGGAGGAGGGCATAAAAATGCGGCTGGTGGAGCGCAATATGGTTCTCTAACTAAGGTTATCGAAAAGTTTAAGGAAGTTCTACCGCAGTATATGGAAAAAAGAGAAGTCCAGAAATAATTTTTACTTTATTCAAATATTATAAAATACAATGACAAAAAATATAATCTTATTGAGCATGCTTTGCTTTTTAATTGCATCATGTAATGAAACGGTAACTAAGAGCGAAGTGAAAGAAACTTCCGAGGGTTACAGATACGAGACAATTTCTCAAGGTAAGGGTGAAAAAGCAGTACTTAACAACTATGCATACTTTAATGCAGAAGTAGTAAGCTTGGATGGTGAAGTGGTCTTTAGTTCAGAAGAATCAGGACAACCAGGTATTTTGAAATTAGTTGAACCAGGTGCAGGTGGTAATCCAAGTCCTTTTTCTGAAATTCTTTTAGATGCTTCTGTTGGAGATAGTATCCACATTTATTTAGGTAAAAATCAGGGAGCGCAAGGTTCGGGTTTCGATAGTCTTATTTATAAGGTCGGATTCTTTGAAATGGCTGATGAAGCTGAGTATCAGAGTAAATTAAAAGCTGAGCAAGAGGCAAAAGCTAAATTGATTGAAGCTAGTAAAGCAGTTGAAAAAGAGATCGCTTCTAAAGTTGCTGATTACTATGCTAAGATAAAGAGCGGTGCAATGAGCAATGATATTCAGAAAACTGATTCTGGATTAGAGTATATCATTCACGAAAAAGGTACCGGAGATTTACCAGAGTTGGGCAACAGAGTTTCAGTAAATTACTATGGAGTGCTTGCGAGAACGGGCGAGGAGTTCGATAATTCGTGGAAGAGAGGACAGGCTTTTAGTTTTCCATTGGGACAAGGGCGCGTGATAAAAGGTTGGGATGAAGGTGTAGCATTGCTTCCAAAGGGTAGTAAAGCAACACTAATAATTCCTAGTGATTTAGGTTATGGAGAATCTGGCAGTGGTAAAATACAACCAGGAGATGAGCTTATATTCTACATTGAGGTGGATCAATAATCGTAAAATTAGTTTTTGGTAGCTGGTATGACATATGTGATACCAGCTATTTTATTTCGATACTATGACAACAGATCAGTTTAAGGATTTAACCAATAGGCTAGCCCACTTGAAGGGCTATCTTTGACGTAGAAAAACGATCAATAGAGCTTGAAGAGTATGAACAATTAACCGTTGATCCTACTTTTTGGGAGGATTCCAAACGTGCTGAGGAAATCATGCGTATAATAAAAACGCATAAGAATTGGATAAGTAAGTACGATGCACTGAAGGAGAAACTTGATGAACTTGAAGTCTTTGATGAGTTTTTTCGAGCTGGAGATATTTCAGAAGCAGAAATGGATGAAAAATTCAACACAACAGTAGAGTTATTTGAAGATGTTGAGTTCCGGACAGCAATGGATCAAGAGGAAGATGAGCTTTCCTGTATTTTGGAAATAAATGCAGGAGCAGGGGGTACAGAAGCTTGCGATTGGGCTGACATGCTTAGACGTATGTATCTTATGTGGGCTGAAAAGAATGATTATAAGACCTCCATTCTTAATGAAGTTTCTGGTGACGTTGCAGGAATCAAGTCTGTATCTATTGAAATTCAAGGTGATTACGGATTTGGTATGCTAAAAGGCGAAAATGGAGTTCATAGGCTCGTAAGGGTAAGCCCATTCAATTCTCAAGGAAAAAGGATGACATCTTTTGCATCAGTTTTTGTACATCCCTTAATCGATAATCGAATTGAAATCGATGTCAATCCAGCAGATCTTGATTGGGATACATTTAGGGCAAGTGGAGCAGGAGGGCAGCATGTAAATAAAACTGAGTCTGCTGTGCGAGTAAGACATTTACCTTCTGGAATCGTCGTAGAATGTCAAGAAGAGAGATCTCAACATCTTAATAGAGAGAAAGCAATCGTGATGCTTAAATCAAGATTGTACGAAGCTGAACTAGAACGAAGAAGACTTGAGAAGCAGAAAATTGAGGCAGGGAAAATGAAAAATGAATGGGGATCTCAAATCCGATCTTATGTGTTGGATGATCGAAGAGTGAAGGATCATCGAACTAATTTTTCAAATAATAATACGGACGCGGTTCTAGATGGTGATCTCGAAGGATTCCTCAAAGCCTACCTAACTTGGAATCCTGAATAGCAACACATGTATTCAATGTGACTTTTCATGAAGAAATGATCGGGATAATCCGTTTTAGAAAGACATAGTTATTAGTTATAAGCGTTACATTTGCAGGATGAAAAAAATACAAAACATAACTTCATACTTAAAAGCATCAATTTTGCTGTTTGGATGTATGTATTTTCTAAGTTCATGTGACAATACATTGAATCTAGTTGAACCGGGTGCAGATGTTCCAGTGGCCTATGCCTTGTTGTCTTCAACAACTAATGAACAGTTTATCAGAGTTGAAAGAGGCTTTATTGATCCGCTAAGGCCTGCTTCTGAGATTGCGCAGATTGCAGATTCACTTTATTATCCAAATGCAGTCGTCAGACTTGTAAACGAAACTCAGAACACTAGTTTCGTTTTGGATCAAGTAGATGCAAAAACACTAGGTTTTAACCGTGCTGAAGGTTTTTTCTTAACCGATCCCAATTTTATATACTATCACATTGGGTCAGAAACAGATTTTAGACCAGGTGACCGTGTAACTTTCGAATTGCAGCGTGAGGAAGGAGATGAGCCAGTTACTGCATCAATTAATTTGTTAGATACACTTTTGATCTCTACTCCAAAACCAAGTGCAAATATTAATATACCGACACAAGCTGACTATAGAATTCAGTGGGCTAATTTCGGTAATAATCCTGCAGTTTTATATTCTGTAAATTATATAATTCACTACGAGGAAGCCAATTTGTTAGATGAAGAGCCAGAATTTGAACCCAAAGTAATACGTTGGAGACTAGGAGAGGTCAGAGATGAGAGTATTCTTTCAATTCCTGGAATAGAGTTTTATAAGTTTATGGGGTCTAATCTAGAAAAAGACGAGAAGTACGTAAGGACATTTGAGTATATGGACGCTGAGTTTGTATACAGCGGCGAGGAGCTTGTCAAGTACTTAGATTTTATAAATGCAAATACAGGTATTACATCTTCTCAGCCAATTCCGCCTTACACTAACCTTTCGGAAGGGTTAGGATTGATTGCTGAGCGAAATGTGCAGTACGTAAGAAACGTATTCCTTTCAAATTCCACTGTGGATAGTCTCAGATTTGGGCAGTTTACGAAAGATTTAGGATTCAATTAGGCTGACAAATCTGTTTATTAAGACATAACAAATGCTGACATTCTGACGAAATGTCAGCATTTTTTTATGGAATAAAGACATTATTTCAAGCATCTTGATAAAATGTCACTCTATGGTCTATTGGCACATATATTGACATACTATTTGTATAATTCATTCAGAAACACAAAAAATCTAAATAAAAATGGGTAAAATTATAGGTATTGACTTAGGAACAACAAATTCCTGCGTTGCCGTAATGGAAGGTAACGAGCCAGTTGTCATCCCCAATCAAGAAGGAAAAAGAACAACACCATCTGTTGTGGCTTTTCTAGATAATGGAGAAAGAAAAATTGGTGATCCTGCGAAAAGACAGGCGATTACAAATCCTACTAGAACAGTGTCTTCAATTAAGCGATTCATGGGTAATCGTTATGGTGAAGTTACTGTAGAAGCAGGAAGAACTGCTTACAAAGTAGTAAAAGGAGATAATGACACAGTACGTGTAGCAATTGATGATCGTAAATATACACCTCAAGAGATTTCAGCTATGGTTCTTCAAAAAATGAAGAAAACTGCCGAAGACTTTTTGGGAAGTGAAGTTACAGAAGCGGTAGTAACCGTTCCAGCATATTTCAATGATGCTCAGCGTCAAGCAACAAAGGAAGCAGGTGAAATTGCAGGTCTTAAGATTTCACGAATAATCAATGAGCCGACTGCAGCAGCTTTGGCTTATGGACTTGATAAAAAGCAAGAAGATTCAACAATTGCTGTTTTTGACCTTGGTGGTGGTACTTTCGATATTTCGATCCTTGAATTAGGAGATGGAGTATTTGAAGTGAAGTCTACAAATGGAGATACACACTTAGGTGGTGATGACTTTGACCAAGTCATTATTGATTGGTTAGCTGATTCATTCAAAGAGCAAGAGAATATTGATCTTAGAAAAGATCCAATGGCTCTTCAGAGATTAAAGGAGGCAGCTGAAAAAGCTAAAATAGAGCTTTCAAGCGCAGAAGAGACTGAAATTAATCTACCATATGTGACCGCTGTAGATGGAGTACCAAAACACTTAGTAATTAAGTTGTCTCGTGCTAAGTTCGAACAATTAGCAGATTCATTGATAAAAAGAACATTGAAACCTTGTCAGGATGCACTAAAAGATGCTGGACTTTCAAAGTCTGATATTGATGAAATTATTTTGGTTGGTGGTTCAACACGTATTCCTGCAATTCAAGCGGCAGTAGAGTCTTTCTTTGGAAAAGCTCCAAACCGTTCAGTAAATCCGGATGAAGTTGTTGCTGTTGGTGCAGCTATCCAAGGTGGTGTACTTAGTGGAGATGTACAAGATGTACTTCTACTAGATGTCATTCCTTTGTCTTTGGGTATCGAAACCATGAACAATATCTATGATGTTGTAATTGAGGCTAATTCAACAATTCCAATGAAGAAATCAAAAGTGTACTCTACAGCAGCTGATAATCAGCCTTCTGTTGAGATTCATATTCTTCAAGGAGAAAGAACGATGGCAAGAGATAACAGATCAATTGGTCGATTTATCCTTGACGGTATCCCACCGGCACCAAGAGGCGTTCCTCAAGTTGAAGTGACTTTTGACATTGATGCTAATGGTATCTTGAGTGTACACGCTAAGGATAAAGGGACAGGAAAAGAGCAAAATATTAGAATCGAAGCATCAACAGGATTGTCTGATGAGGAAATCGCAAGAATGAAGGCTGAAGCAGAAGCTAATTCTGAAGCTGATAAAGCAGCAAAAGAAAAAGCTTCCAAGTTGAACGAAGCTGATGCATTAGTTTTCCAAACTGAAAAGCAGTTGACGGAGTATGGTGAAAAGCTTCCTGAAGAGAAGAAAGCTAGAATCCAGAAAGCCGCTGACGAATTGAAAGAAGCTCATAAGCTTCAAGACATGGATAAGATTGATTCTTCGATGGCAGAGCTCAATGCTGCTTGGCAAGATGCAAGTCAAGAAATGTATCAAGAAGGGCAAGATGCAGGTGCGGGAGCTACTCCAGGTGCTGATGGCGGAAACGCTGATGTTGGATCTGATACAGAAGATGTTACAGATGTGGAATTTGAAGAGGTAGAAGACAAATAAGAAGTCTTTAATATTCAGTTTCATTAAGAATAGATAAATGGTTTGGTAGTTCGCTATCAGGCCATTTTTGATTTGCGGACAAATGGACTACATTGATTTGCTTTTGAACTATTAAAAAGCTAGATTTATGAATCAAAATTTATAAGTATGGGAATGGGTGAGAGCAGGAATTTATCTAAGGTTTGTAGCTTAGCACTTTCGTGCTTACTACTCTTCACACAGAACTCGTTTGGGCAAGGCACATTCATATCTTCGGATGTATCAAAAGGTTTTGAAGTGCAAGAAGAGCAGTCGTGTATTGTTGTGATGAAGAACCAGTGGAAAGCTCCTGAGTTTATTAAGAGTTGGGACAAAGAATCCAAAGGGAAGTTTGTATTTCAGAATTTGCAAGCAGTTGCCAAGAAAGATCAGAAAAGTCTTATAGCATATTTTAAAAAGGAATCGATTCAATATCAGCCCTACTTCGTTTTTAATGGCGTGAAAACAATTTTGACTAAGAAGCAGTTACACGAGATTAAGGCAATCAAAGGAATAAAATCAATTCTTCTTGACCAGTCGAGTCAACTTCAAGTCTATGATCGCGGACAGTCGATTAATCGTGAAGAGATAGAGTGGGGCGTAAGTCAAATTCAGGCTGACAAAGTCTGGGAACTAGGTACAGAAGGAGAGGGTGTTGTAGTCGCTGGACAAGATACAGGTTACGATTTTGATAACCCCTTTATCAATGGAAATTACAGAGGTTTTGACGGAGCCAATTACGAACATAGTTATAATTGGCACGATGCCATCCATTATTTAAATCCACTTCATAATGATCCAGATGATGATCCTGCCAATAATCCTTGTGGGCTAGACAGTGATATACCTTGTGATGATCATAATCACGGAACTCATACAATGGGAACGATGGTTGGGAATGATCCGGAAATAAAGATAGGAGTAGCTCCAAAAGCACAATGGATCGGTTGTAGAAATATGGATAGAGGTTGGGGGAGTCCTTCGACATACACAGAATGCTTCGAATGGTTTTTGGCACCAACAGACCTAGATGATGATTTGCCCGATCCTTCAAAGTCCCCACATGTGATTGCCAATTCATGGGGTTGTCCAGAGATTGAAGGTTGCAATCCAGATAATTGGATGTTTATGGAAACGGTTATAGACAATTTGGTAGCTGCCGGAATAGTGGTCGTAGTTTCAGCTGGAAATGACGGTTCGCAAGGGTGCTCTAGTATTGATAGACCTGCTTCAATGTTTGAATCGTCGTTTGTAGTAGGTGCCAGTAATCAAGTAGATTCTGTAGCTCATTTCAGTAGTTATGGTCCTGTCACTATCGATGGTAGTGGCAGATGGAAACCTGACCTTGTAGCTCCGGGAGTGGATGTTAAGAGCATTATTTTGGATGGTTTTGGTACATGGTCAGGTACAAGTATGGCAGGACCTCATGTAGCAGGTGCTGTTGCTTTAATGTTGGATGCAAATCCGGAACTGAAGGGGAGAGTCGAAGAAATTCAAAATATCTTAAAAGAGACAGCTGTTCCTGTAAAAGATCCGCGAGCATGTGACGGAATTGTTGCTGATCAGGTACCGAATTTTATAGCAGGCCACGGACGTATAGATGCACTAGCGGCTGTAAATGCCGCATCTACTTGGACATCAACTGTCGAGCAAAGTGCTGATTCTTTTGCTATCTATCCAAATCCTGCAGACAATTATCTGTATATTACATATAGCAATCGTTTTAATTCAGTTGGAACTATGCAAGCCTACAATATGCTAGGACAATTAATCTGGGAAGAGGATTATCAGTCAGGTCACTTACGAGTTGACTTAAGATCATGGCAACCTGGTAGTTATGTTCTTATGCATCGCTCAAACGATGAGATTGTACAAGTAGGTAAGTTTGTGAAGCTGTAGCTGAAATCTAGTATTCCCGCGATAGGAATCTGTAGGACTTGGTACGACGAGCTAGGCGAGTAGTACGGAGCTTTAGCGAACTCCGAAAGTCGCCGACGACTGCCCTTTCATCGGTGCTATCTGAATTTTGAGTATTGCATTTTTGATCACTTTTTGAGTTTATCTTCATGCAGTCGCATCGCCCAAGAATTTTTATTTCAAGTCTTCCTTATCTACTAATTTCCAAACCTTAATATTACCAGCTTTAACAATTATAGAGTCTAGAAAGACCTCTATATCTTTTCGCTCGTCTACAATCCGCGAATCCGAATACATGTACTCCGCACCTTGTCGGATAATCATATCCTTGACAAATGCGGCAGGTAAATCATCATCTTTAAATACAAATCCCATTTTGTCAATTTGGTAACTGAAAATAAAATGTGATCTGTCGTTTAGAATGATACACAGAGCGTCATCTGGCACCGCATTTTTGAGCACTAGGCGATGTTGTTCTGCATCTTTACCTAATGGTGTTTTTGCAGCACTCCAGTATTTGTTGAGAGAGACAAGATTGTATATCGGAGAAAGTCCAAGGAGAACAATGACCATGATTCGCCCGTAATTCCAGTTTTTCCAAATCCCTCGAATCCCAAACCCAAATGTTATGTAAATCCATGGGAGAAGTGGCATCAGGTAGTAATCGTGAGATGTTTTGATCGCTTTGAACTCAAAAATGACATAGAAAATCGTTATGCCAATCAATGTATGGATCCATCCCTTTTTGTAAGTTGACTTTTTGAGGTAATAAATACCAGCTAAAAACATAATCATCAAGATGGGTGAGAGTAAATCGCGAGGAAAGTATTCTTTTAGATACCAGCTGAAAATTTTCCAAAATTCACCAAATGACATGGTAGACTCAAACAATCCGGTTACAATCTGCATGTCTGACCAGAAGGTGAGTGTATACTTGTACCAGAAAAAAGCAGGTATAACCGATGTCAAAAGGATAGCTGCAGCCAAAATCTGCTTTGTCAAGACCTTCTTAGCTTGTAATTGCTCTGTAAAAAAGTAGTAAATCGGTATAATTGTAAATATTATGTAAGGTAACTTGCTTAGAACGCTGATAGCCAAACAGATAGCAGCAGTAAAAATTGAAAGTCTTTTGTTGTTTACGTAATATTCTAACGCAAAGTATATAAACCAAATTCCACTTGCCAATGCAAAAACATCAGGTAAGGGATTGATCATGTAATAGTAGTAAACAGGACCAAAAGCAAAAGCGAAAGTTGTTAGCAATGACCAGATGGTTCTTCTAAAAGTGAAGGTTGCCAAACGAAGCATCCCCATAATTCCCCATGTGCCGATAATAAACATGCATCCTCGTAAGATCCATATGGACTCCCCCGTGATCCGCTGTACACTAGCAATCAGCCATTGCATTAAAGGAAATTCAAATAGATAAAGATTCTCCTCAAACTGACTATTGAAATGACTTACTCGAGGATGAAAAATGTTAAAGTCATGACGGACAAAATTTCTAATGTTCCATCCTGTCTGCGTTATTCTCCATCCATGATGGCCTTGAAGGTCAATGCTGAAATAGGGTAAGTGGCAAAGTAGTGAAATTAAGATTATGATTAGAAAGCCGTAAACTGTTTGTTTCTTTGTCAGTTCTTCGTCGGGATTTTTCCAAAAATTCATGCTAGTCAATTCTTGCGACCTATGTGAAACTCCAAATTATGAAAATCAATTGAAAGTGATTTATAAAATTGATTTCTTAAAGACTATAACTCGCTGAATGCAACAATTTGGCATGCTTGTGGACTGCAAGCTGTTTTCAATTTTTACAATTACTTGATCCGAGAAGTTATTATATGCACCTCAGCTTTCTATATTTTTGTTCTTTTAGTATTTTACGAAAAATATGTGAACTATGAGTGAAAGCCTCCCTTTAGGTTTTATGATGGAACGTGCAACGCGTATGATCAAATTAAGATTTCATCAGCTTTTCAAGGAGCATGGAGTAGACCTGACACCTGAACAATGGGTAATCATTGATATTTTGAAAAGAGAAGGCGTGCTAAGTCAAAAACAACTGGCTGAAATCAGCTTTAAAGATGCACCTTCTATATCTAGATTAATAGATGGACTGATCCAAAAAGGCTTGATTGACAAGACTTCTGATAAGCAAGATAAACGAGCAACAAACATTTGTCTCACACGAAAAGGTGATGCTTTAATGGACAAGGTACGACCTCTTGTCATCGAACTTAGGCGTCAAGGGCTAGTCGGCTTGGATGCAGATCAGACCAAACGTTTCTCTGAAACGCTTGAACATATCTTTCAGAATTATATGTCGCCCGACAATTGATTGCACATGCAACTAAATATAATATTATTTTTTACTTTTGAGTCTACTTAAAATATTGAGAAAAGATTATGATAGCAGATCACCTACCGAAAGAGTTCGAAGCAGCACAAGATTTCATGCCTTTACTTGGCACAGATTACTTGGAATTGTATGTCAGTAATGCAAAACAAGCTGCTTATTATTATAAATCTGCATTTGGATTTCAATCTTTAGCTTATGCGGGTTTAGAAACTGGAAATAGAGATTTTGAATCTTATGTGGTTGAGCAGGATAAAATTCGACTAGTGCTAACTTCTCCTTTAAAAAGTGGAACATCAATCGGCGAGCATATTGATAAACACGGAGACGGTGTTAAGGTCACAGCTATATGGGTTGAAGATGCAACTTATGCGTATAAAGAAGCAATGAAAAGAGGTGCCAAGTCATTCATGGAACCGAAAACAGAGTCTGATAATCAAGGAAGTGTAGTTCGATCTGGAATCTGCACATATGGAGAGACAGTCCATGTTTTCGTTGAAAGAAAAGACTATAATGGGATATTCTTACCTGGATTCAAAGAATGGAATCCAGCTTACGCTCCAGCATCTATCGGACTCAAGTATGTTGATCATATGGTAGGAAATGTTGAGTTAGGAGAAATGAACACTTGGGTTAAATTCTACGAAGATGTGATGGGTTTTGCTCAGATAGTTTCATTTGATGACAATGATATTTCGACTGACTACACAGCTCTTATGAGTAAAGTGATGAGTAATGGGAATGGACGAATCAAATTTCCAATTAATGAACCTGCAGATGGGAAGAAAAAATCTCAGATTGAAGAATACCTTGATTTTTATGAAGGTCCAGGAGTCCAACACATTGCAGTCGCTACTGATAATATAATAAAGACCGTAACAGCTTTGAGAGATCGAGGAGTTGAGTTTTTGCGTGTTCCCGGAACTTATTATGATACCGTTCTAGATCGAGTAGGTCATATCGACGAAGATATTGCGCCATTAAAGGAATTAGGAATTTTGGTTGATCGTGATGATGAAGGTTATTTACTTCAGATTTTCACAAAGCCAGTTCAAGCAAGGCCAACAATGTTTTTCGAAATCATTCAACGAAAGGGAGCCAAGTCATTTGGGAAAGGGAACTTTAAGGCTTTATTCGAAGCGATAGAAAGAGAACAAGAATTGAGAGGAACATTATAAGCTCAGTTTTTGCAAGATAAAAGTTTGAGACGCCTAGAAGAACATCTTTAGCTTTTTTGTTTTAGTTAATGTCTTGTCCTGAAATAGCGTTACACAAAAAGTAATGTTATGAGTAAGAGCTTGAAACCCAATTATGTAAAGCGAACGCAGAAGGACGATAGTATGTCTTTAAAGTTTGGGATTGTCAAAAAAGTTGAATCTGGTCATTTGCCAGTTACGGCTGCGAAGCGCAAGTATGGAATCCAAGGCAGATCGACAGTATTCCATTGGTTGAGGAAATATGGTAGTTTTGCTTGGGAGATTCAAACACCATCAAGAATGGCAAAGAGTAATGAACAAAAGATACTAGAACTAGAGGCTAAGGTTAAGCTTTTAGAGAAGCAAAAGAAGTTTTTAGAAAAGCAAGCAGAACGATCGGATCATAAGGCAATTGTATTCGACATGATGATAGATGTCGCTGAGAAAGAATACAACATTGCAAACAGAAAAAATTCCTCACCCGAATAGTCAAACGCTTCAAAAAAGAACAAGAAATGAGTATTACAGACACCTGTAGCTTGTTCGGGTATAATCGTCAGGTATATCATAGATTAAAGAGACACTATACATCTTGTCAATAAAGAGCAGAGAAAGTTGTCGAATTGGTTAAAGCAGTTCGGATGCGAATGCCTCGAATTAGTGGGAAGAAGTTATACCACAAAATAGAGTCAGAGTTACGAGAATTAAAAGTTGGCAGGACTAAGTTATTTGATATTTTACGTGCTAATCATCTGATAGTCAATCGAAAGCAGTAGTATCGAATTACAACTAACTCGCACCATCGCTACAGAAAACACAGTAACCTAATCTCAAATATGGAGGTTGCGCGACCAGAACAAGTATGGGTAAGCGATATTACTTCTATAGGAGGTTGAGCGACACCACCGTATTTAGCATTAGTAACGGATGCGCATTCAAAAAAGATAGTAGGATACGATGTGTCAGAGAGCCTATCGGTATCTGGTTCAATACGCGCATTGAGTCAAGCAATTAAAAGTAGATGATATAGAGCAATATCATTGATACATCACTCGGACAGAGGTTTACAATATTTTAGTGATGCCTATCAAGAGTTATTAGAGTAGACATCACATTAATTGCAGTATGACCGAGCAATACGATCCGTATGAGAATGCAGTAGCAGAAGGGATTAATGGAATACTAAAGCAAGAATTTGTTTTAGGTATCAAAGTGAAGGACATAGCATTAATGAGAAAACTAGTGAGCCAAAGTATCCAAATCTACAATAACGAAAGACTGCACTTGTCCTATGAAATGCATACACCTTCATTTATGCATAATCAATCAGAAGTGGTCATTAAAACGTACAAAAGAAAACTACTAGAGGATCTAGATCCTCTAGCGGTTAATTGATTAATTTTATATCTATACCCGTAATACTATTTTAGGACGGTACATAAATAATGAGAGTCGATTATTATCATTTTGTGATAGTCAGCTCTTTTTTTATTTGCACAATGTATCTTCAATGCCAAAGCAAGCAAAAGATATTAATCAATAAAGATTTAGTGTCTGTTCACATTTAATTTTGTAAATATGTGAGCGAGAGATTTTGGCTATAGAAGCAATGTCTCTGTGTGTAGTGATTTTCACATTGAACAACCAATACGAAAGCAAAACAAATCAAATAAATGAAGCAACCGTTAGTTTCTCCAGTAGACCGTGATTCCAATCCAGAATTGCAAGAAATGATCAATTTTTACGAAGAGACTTTGGGATTCACCCCAAATAGTTTGTTTACCATGATGCATCGTCCGAGAATATCGAACGCATTTTTAGAAATGAATCAGTCTGTGATGGAGAATAAAGGCCGCGTAACTAGTGCTCTAAAGCGTTTAGTTGCATATCTATCGAGCATGACAACCGGTTGCCGTTATTGCGAAGCGCATGCAATACGCGCTGCGGAGCGCTATGGTGCCCATGAAGAGCAGATGCATAATATTTGGGAGTACAAGACTCATCCAGCTTTTACAGATGCCGAAAGGGCAGCATTTGATCTTACGATTGCAGCATCACGAGTACCAAATGAAGTCAATGATGAAATATCAGAGGAAATGCGAAAGCATTGGGATTCAGGCGAGATCGTAGAAATCATGGGGGTAATTGCATTGTTTGGATATCTCAACAGATGGAATGATTCAATGGGTACAATGCTAGAAGAACCTGCTGTAGGGAGCGGAGAAAAGTATCTTACGAAGAAAAGCGACTGGGAAGTTGGGAAACATAAGTACTAGTTTACCATCTAATTAAAGCTTTTTTGTAACAGATTATCGAACTTCCTTACTTCCAATTAAACTTAACAACTAATGAATTTCTCAACACTAGACTACATCATTTTTGCTGCATATGCTTGTACTAATTCTAGGAATTGGATTATACGTGTCTCGTACCAAAAAAGGTGAGACTAAAAGCGCCGAAGATTACTTTCTTGCTTCCAAATCACTACCTTGGTGGGCAATCGGGGCATCTTTGATAGCTGCCAATATATCTGCCGAACAATTCATCGGGATGTCAGGATCAGGTTTTGCAATCGGCTTAGCCATAGCTAGTTATGAATGGATGGCGGCAATTACACTTCTAATCGTGGGTAAGTACTTTCTACCGATTTTTATTGAGAAAGGGCTATATACAATTCCTGAATTTGTTGAAAAGAGATTTAGTAAAGACTTAAAAACCATTCTTGCAATCTTTTGGATTGCCTTGTTTGTTTTTGTCAATTTGACTACTGTATTATATCTAGGAGCCAAGGCGATGGATACCATCATTGGAAATGGTGACGAATCATTAATGTGGATTAGTATTATCGGCTTGAGTATGTTCGCTGCAGCGTACTCACTTTGGGGTGGATTAAGTGCGGTTGCCTGGACAGACGTTATCCAAGTAGTCTTGCTAGTAGTTGGTGGACTTGTTACCGTCATCATAGCGCTTGACAATGTATTACCTGAAGGTGGCGTATTTGCTGGTTTAGCCCATGTTTATGAAGTTGTTCCAGAGAAGTTTAGTATGATTCTCCAGAAAGGCGAAATTTTGACGCCAAACGGTAAAGATGCTTGGTGGGATTTACCAGGTGTTTGGGTGCTGATTGGTGGAATGTGGGTAGCAAATATTTATTATTGGGGTTTTAACCAATATATTATTCAGAGAACCTTGGCTGCAAAGAGTCTGAAGGAATCACAGAAAGGTATCGCTTTCGCGGCTTTTTTAAAATTGATTATTCCTATCATTGTCGTGTTGCCAGGTATCATCGCATATGTCATGAATGTAGACGTAACATCAGGTATAGTTACCGCTGCTTCCGTTGATCCAACGTTTCTAAAAGATGGAAATTTTGTCAACGATAATGCCGCACCTTGGTTGATTAGTAAGTATGTTCCGATGGGCTTAAAGGTCTTGTTCTGGCTGCCCTTGCCGCTGCGATAGTTTCTTCTTTGGCCTCTATGGTCAATTCGACGAGTACTATCTTCACCATGGATATTTATCAGCCACTTATTAACAAAGATGCATCTCAGACTCGATTAGTGAATGTTGGACGGATTACAGGAGGTGTTGCACTTATTATGGCTATTTTCATTGCGCCTTTGCTTGGAAATCTTGGGCAGGTATTTCAGTATATCCAAGAATATACAGGTATCGTGTCGCCGGGAATTTTAGCTGTGTTTATTATGGGACTGTTCTATCGAAAGGCAACCAACAGCGCTGCAATATGGGGCGTGATTATGAGTATTCCGATTGCGATGTTCTTTAAAATTGGTGCAAAAGGGTGGGTCGACAGTGCGATTTTCCCAAATCTTCCATTCTTACATCAGATGGGATTAACTGCTTTATTGACTATGTTGATAATTGCTGTGATCAGTAAACTCCAAAAAGGCAAGGAGGATGATGAGAAAGCAATCGATCTTCATTCAGGAATATTCAAAACTTCGTCGACCTTTAATATCAGTGCCATTTTAATATGCTTAATTGTAGCATTTTTGTACGCATATTTCTGGTAGGAAACCATAAATAGTACTTTTCAGAAGGAACTATCTATCTTTGTAGTTGTTCTTAAAAATATGAGTAAAGTAACCCTTCAGTCGCAGGCAAGTGTTCCGACAGAATTTGGTCGATTCGATGTTTTGGCTTTCGCCCAAAAAGCAGGTGATATGATGCCTCACGTGGTTATGGTATCCCCACATGTTGACGGAAAAGATCCTGTTGTCCTTAGGATTCATTCAGAATGCATGACTGGAGACGTTTTTCACTCGCTCAAATGTGATTGTAAGGATCAACTCCAAAATTCTTTGGATTACGTTCAAAAGCATAAAGGAATTGTAATTTATCTTCGCCAAGAGGGTCGAGGTATTGGTTTGATTGAGAAACTTAAAGCCTACCAATTGCAGGATCAGGGATTAGATACGGTAGACGCCAACCTAAAACTTGGGCATCAAGCAGACGAGCGAGATTATGAGGATGCAATCGATATTCTAGAATTTCTTGGTGTTAAGAGGGTAAGACTTCTTACTAACAATCCAGAAAAAGTTACCTTCCTCAATGAGCACGGCATTGAAGTGATCGAACGAATCCCCATTGTGCTTCCAAGTCAAGAATATAGCGAAGATTATTTCGCTACCAAGAAGTACAAAATGGGTCATATTCTCTAGTAGGTTTCTTATTGCCGAAGTGACAATTGTAACTTAATAGAGAGAACTGTTTCCTATTATCTATCTTTTTAATTGTTAATCTTCTTTTACCGATTCTAATTTGGTATTATCTTTATACGAGATTTTTATAATTCAGTATTAAGGTAGGAACATGAGTAGAAGTCCTTTCACGTGCCTTTCTAGAGTATTTAGTGTTTGTTTATTCATGCTGATCATGGGGTCCAAAGGGTTTTCTCAAGATGTGATGATGCAAGGCTGGTATTGGGATTACCCGAAAACTGCCAATGGAGCAAATTGGACCGATACCCTCAATGTGAAATTGCTGATGTAGCTGATAAGGGAATTACGCACATGTAGCTGCCTCCTTTAAGCAGAAGTAGCTTAGGTAATGGAAGTAATGGATATGATCCGAAGGATCTCTTTGATCTATGAAAATATGGTCTTGGACCTTACAGGTTTTGGAACCAAGCACAAGTAGATAATCTGATTGCTTCGATTCAAGCCAATGGGATGAAAGCGGTTGCTGATGTAGTCTATAATCACCGAGATGGTAAAATGCAGAGACAAACACTGCTGTTTAAGGGTGGATAGAAAACTACCATTGTACAAAACGAGAAAGTGATAATAATCCTTTTCCGAGCGATCGCTATTGAATTATTTTACTCTTAGGAGGATCGACAAGAAATGGAAATGTGCGCGTAAAGGGTAAGATGTAAATCCAAGAGTAGTTATTTTGTTTGATTATATCGATTCTATATTATTATAGCATCTTAGAACTCATCTATTCACTAGTTTTGTCTTTGATTCATGAATGTAGAAAAATTAAGGTTATACTGCTTAGCGAAACCGGCTACCACAGAAGGGTTTCCGTTCGACGGCTCTACTTTGGTATTTAAGGTGGCAGGGAAGATGTATGCATTAATGGATATTGATAAAGAAGATTTATCTATGAATCTCAAGTGCGATCCTGAACGAGCCATTCTGTTAAGAGATGACTATCGCGAAGTTAGATCAGGTTGGCATATGAATAAAAAACACTGGAATACTGTCCAGATGGATGGACTTCTTTCCGAAAAAATGATCTATGAATTGATCAACCATTCTTATGAACTTGTTGTAGCTTCTCTCTCTAAAGCTCAAAAAGAAAAGCTTCATGAAGAAAGTTGATTGTATCGTTGTCGGACTTGGACTAGCAGGGATTCATTTGTCCTTCGAATTACAAAAACGTAATTATTCTGTTCACCATATTCACGCAAACCTTCCCGGTGAAAGCACATCCGTTGCAGCTGGCTTAATAAATCCAATAACTGGGAGGAGATTTGTGAAGTCTTGGATGATCGAAGAAGTGATGCCGTACGCGGCAGATCGGTATAATGAATTGGGTCAGTTATTGAAATCCAACTACATCGATCGAATGCATATAGTTAGAAGCTTTCAAACAGCTTCTGATGAAAACACTTGGCTCGCTAAAACGGCAGATTCTTATTTGTCGCAATTTCTACTTGAGAAGGCGGATATGGCAGATACGTCAGAGAGTCTGCAATTGCCTGAGTTGATGGGTGAATTAAAGAACTGCTATCGGATTCTGACAGGTGAATTACAGAGAGATTATATTTCGTATTTAGACACATTAGATTCAATTTCCGTAGAAGAGTTTGACTTTGAGGCACTGTCGATTGAACCCAATATTCGATACCAAGAAGTAGAAGCAAAGCACATATTCTTTGCAGAGGGATGGCGAGTTGTTAAAAACCCGTTTTTTGAAATTCCGGCTTTTTCGCCTACGAAAGGAGAGCTTCTGATAGTCAAAGCACCTTCACTGAAATTAACTAAAGCTTATAAGAAGGATATGTTCATCACTCCTTTGGGGAATGATCTATACTGGTGCGGAGCTACATCAGAGTGGAACGAATTAACTGTAGATACTAGTAAAAAGATGCAGAATCGACTGGTTGATTTTGTGACAAAAACGATAAAAGTGCCATTTGAGATTATTCATCGAAGAACTGGAATTCGGCCTTCATCTAAGAACAGAAAGCCAGTTTTGGGTACCCATCCAGAATACTCCCAGCTACATATTTTCAACGGAATGGGTACCAAAGGAAGCTCCTTAGCTCCCTATTTTTCAAGTCAATTAGTAGACTACATCGAAGGTAAAGTTGAAATTCCTCATGAATTGAACGTACAACGATATTTTGCCAAGAAAGGGTAGCGAAGGACGCTAATCCCACCGGGACTGCAACTTTTAGTATAATACGCACAAAACAAAACTAGCATCGAAGGTGCGACATCTTTGTTGTGGTGAATCGTTTTAGAGAATATCTATCTTGCCAAAAAAAGTAGATGGGTCTTATGTTAAGTCGAAAATGGTCAACTATGAATTTAATATAATGTTAATAGATAGACCTTTGTCATCAACTGAGATCATATTCCATTACTATTGTATTAACTAAAAATCCTGCAATGAATAAGATTCTAGCCATAATTACCGCATTTCTAGCTGTGACTCTCATGAGTATGCAGAATCCCCTAATGGATATCGTCAATCAGGTTAATGAAAAACGTGAAAACAGGATCTTATTTGCGACATTGGGGATTGTTGATTATCTCCATTTTCAGCCAAAAGATGTTACTGATGAACTTTCAGAAGAAATATTCCTTGATTACTTGAAAGAAATTGATCAATCAAAGCGATTTCTAACAAAACACGACATTACACTATTGCAGAAGCATAAATTTGAAATTGATGATCAGATCGCAGCATTTAATTTTTCCTTTTTTAACCAAGCAGAAGATTGATTGAAGCCGGAATTCAGCGTTCCCACGATATTTATCAGAGTGTTATTGCTGGAGATTTAGCGATTGATGAGCTTGAAGTTCTGGAATTAGATGCGGAAAAGAGAGACTATGCAGCAGATGCAGTAGAACTTGCAGATTTATGGCGCAAGTATATGAAGTTTAGCGTAGTAGCAAAGATTTCAGAAATTCAAGAACAAGGCATTCTGACAGATTCTCTATCCGAATTAGAGATCAGGGAAAAAGCACAAAAAGATGTCAAAAAAACTTTCGATGAATGGTTCTCGAGAATGGATGAACTACGTCGCGAAGATCGATTTGACCAATACATGAATACCATAACTCATCAATTTGACCCACACAGTGAATATTTTTCTCCGAAAGGGAAAGAAAATTTCGATATACAAATGGGTAATAAGTTGGAGGGTATTGGAGCGCGTTTGCAGAAAGCTGGCGATTTTGTGAAGATATTTTCAATAGTGCCTGGAGGCCCTGCGTGGAAGGGTAAGGATCTGAAAGTTGATGATGTTATCTTAAGTGTACGTCAGAAAGATGAGCGTGATGCAGTTGATATTACTGGAATGCGATTGGACGATGTTATTTCTATGATTCGCGGTCCTAAAGGCACAACTGTTATTTTGAATGTCAAGCGATTGGATGGCACGCTACATGCTGTTATGATCGAAAGAGACGAAGTGATTCTTGATGATGCAGCGGCTAAATCGATGATAATCAGCGCTGAAGGCTATAATGATAAGATTGGATATATTCAATTACCTATTTTCTACAGTACATTTGATGGTGGTAATAGTTGTGCAAATGATATAGAAGAAGAGCTGGAGAAACTGAAGCGTGAAGAAGTAAATGGAGTGATATTAGACCTTCGATATAACGGTGGAGGGTCCTTACCTGACGTGATCGAAATGGCAGGACTATTTATTGAAAAAGGTCCAGTCGTGCAAGTGAAGTCAAGAGATGGTAAGCCAGAGGTTCAGTACGATCCAGATCCTACTGTAACATACGATGGTCCCCTAATTTTAATGGTAAATGAAGTCAGTGCTTCAGCCTCCGAAATTTTAGCAGCAGCACTTCAAGACTATGGTCGGGCGATAATCGTCGGCGGAGACAAGACCTTTGGCAAAGCAACGGTACAAGGAGTTTATAATTTAGACCGAATGATTCGTGGGGAAAGTGATGTGAAACCTTTGGGACAGATCAAATTGACTACTCAAAAATTCTTTCGAATTAATGGTAGAAGTAATCAATTGAAAGGTGTAGTACCAGATATTCACCTACCTGATCAATTTGATTTCATGGAGTATGGTGAGGATCTGTATGAAGATGCCCTAAGTTATTCTGAGATTAATGCTGTGAACTTTGGACAAGATGTCTATAAAGTAAAAGCTAAAGAAACACTAGCAAAAAAGAGTGCTTCCCGTGTTGCGAATAGTGATTTTTTCGATAAGGTACAAGAATATGGAGAGCTTGTTGAACAGCGAGAAGATGATACTGAAATTTCAATTTCATTGAAGGAATATCTTGCAGAAGTTGATAAAGACAATACGGAATTGAAACCTTTTGAGGATATGAGAGAGGCAAATGTAGAAGGGATACTGATCAGAAATCTTGATGAGGATAGAAGTTTTATTAACTTAGACGAGAGTAGAAAGGCGAAGAATCTTGATTTTATTGAAGGCCTTACGAAAGATCACTATTTATATGAAACGATGATGATCATGCAAGATATGATCGAACAGGATCGTAGACTTGTTCAGAAGTAGATTGTCTAATGACTAGATCCGGTTTTTGTTGGAGCCATCCCCGCTTCTATGAGCGCGG
>CALSOU010000001.1 GCA_943788055.1 uncultured Saprospiraceae bacterium | reverse complement strand
TATCTGTAAATATTCACATCTATAAAAATAGTCTGACTATTTCTTTAGATACTTCTGGAGATTCACTACACAAACGAGGTTATAGAACAAGCTCTGTAGAAGCTCCAATCAATGAAGTCTTAGCCGCGGGGTTGGTGAAACTATCTGGATGGGATGGAGAAAAGACTTTTCTTGATCCTATGTGCGGTAGCGGTACAATTCTAGCAGAAGCAATTCTTCAAAAAATGAATATGCCACCACAGGCAATAACTAGATCATTCTCTTTTCAGACTTGGAAAACCTATGAACCAGAATTGTGGGAAGAAGTCGTTGATGAGGCCATGAAGAAACAGAAAGTATTGAAGGACTTTAAAGTCTTTGGTACAGATATAGATGAACGTTCAGTGGAAGCTTCGAAATATAATTTAGCCGAAGCAGGATTATTGCAGTATGCTGATATTCAACAGGCTGATTTCTATGAATCGCAAGGACCATTGAAGAACTATCATTTAGTATTCAATCCACCTTATGATAAGAGATTGGTAGATGACTACATCATTGATAGCTATAAGAAAATTGGAGATACATTAAAACAATCATTTGTGGATTCCGAAGCTTGGATAATCAGTGGAAACCTTCAGGCTTTGAAGCATTTAGGCTTAAGAGCGAGTAAAAAAATAAGTTTGTTCAATGGACCGATTGAATCAAAGTTTCATAAATTTGAAGTTTATGCAGGAAGCAGAAAACAAAAGAAACAAGCATAAATTAGGATTAATCATGTGCTTGATTTTTATCGCTATTCAGCTTGAAGCGCAGTATACTTATCAACCGATGTCTGATTCTATTAAGTATGATATTTTATCTCAATCACCCAGCCTATTTCAAGGAGACGTATTGGGTACGAAAATTAGTAGAGACAATATGCCTATTTTTTGTAAATGGGAACTTGATATTCAAGACCAAACTGGTATACCCATAAAATTTAGACTTGGATCACAGGAGTACGTTGATCGGTTAGAAAAAAAGACAAGGACTTATTAGTTTTTATATAACATCATAATTTCAATCACTCAATTTATAGACAAATGAAAAAAAATATAGGATTACTTCTCTTGCTTTTGTTCGCTGCGGTTTCTTTTTATACATGTGGTGAAGAACCTATACAAGGTTGTACTAACGAAGAAGCAGAGAATTATAACCCAGTGGCAGAAGAAAACGACGGTAATTGTATTTTCGCAAGAGACAAGTTTATCGGAGAATTTTCCGGGACTCTCTTATGTGGTACTCCCCTACCTCCGATGGCAGAATTTACAATGGTAATTTCAGAGGGCTTAAGTGGAAATAATGATGTTCAGATAGAATTCAAAGATACTGATAACCCCTTACCAATTTTGGATGGAACGGCAGAAGGAAACCTCATTACGGTACAGGAAGCAAGTTATCAAATCGCACTGAATCCAGACGCACCGGAGATAACTACTGAAGTGCTTATGAGTGGTACAGCGGAGATTTCGGAAGATGGAAATTCTATTACAGGTACTATATCAGCAACTGTCGTGCCTTTCCCAATTCCTGTTACATGTACATTTACTGCTACTAGATAAAATAGACAATATCTTATTGTAATTTGCTTATATCATCAACACCAATATAACGATGGGCGGTGAACATTTCAGCATATTCTGCTCCAATGTGCCGCCCATATGTTTTTGCTTTACCCGCAATAAAGTCAAAGAAATCATGTCCGCTTAGCGGAGTTTCAGGTTCCTCAGATGTAGGGTCAAAAAATTGAGAAGAAAAGCACTTTATACATTCGATCTTTTTTTCAAACGTATTGCTAATGTCGACTACAAGATCCGGTTCAAGATTCATGTCTTGGATATAGTGATAGACAGCTGAAGGTCTCCATTTAGTTTGCTTTTCACCATTGTATGTACTTTCAATTCGTTGAAGACCTGCTAAGAAACACGCTCTATGGACAAGCTGGGCAGCTCTTCCATGATCAGGGTGACGATCATCAACAGAATTTGCTAACACGATCTCCGGCCTTCCAAATCTTATTTCTCGAATAATCTGCATCAAATGTTCTTCATCTACCTCGAAGAACCCATCTCGCATTCCGAGATTGTGCCGATACTCTGCTCCCATAAGCTTTCTCGAGTTTTCTGCTTCAACTAGCCTTAGTTCCCCACTCCCTCTTGTACCTAGTTCTCCTTGTGTTAAATCCACTAGGCCCACTTTCTTGCCATTAGAAATTGAATTCATAAGTGTGCCCACGCATGATAATTCGATATCATCTGGATGTGCTCCAAATGCAAGAATGTCTATTTTACTCATTAGTTTAGTTTATCTTCAAGTCGTCTATAAGCAATTACGCATATTTATAAAGCGAAATTACAATGGAAAACGATCTTGCAGCTAAAAGGTTGAATTTGTAATCTATAAAGTGGTACTTTGATATCAACTAGTTAACTTATAAATACACCTACTATGCGTACTGTTCTTCTCATCTTACTGACGGCCATGTCATTTTCACTTTTTGGGCAAACAACGAAAGCCACTTCGATTGCAAAAAGTACTAAGGCTATTCACATTGGCAAAACCAAACCACTCAGAGACCTAGTTTCGATGAAGCCTATGTCGCAAGAGAAAAAAATAGTATGGAAGAAGAACTTTAAGGCTCCGAGAAATTTTGAAGGCAGAGGAGGTTCATTAGTTGTTCATCCAGAACTAGAGCATCAAGGTGCAGACAAGATTAGACAGAATTCATACCCACAGAAGTCTCTTTTGGTGGAAGCCGCTGTAAAGGTCAACGTAGAAGGGAATACTTCGGGTTCTCCTAATGATCCAACCGGTGATATTGGTAAAGATCATTATGTGCATGCTATCAATTCAACCTTAATTGGAATTTATGATAAAGAAGGAAATGAGATCGTGTCTTTTTCAGCGAACAATCTATGGTCTTCAATTGGGTTCACTTCTGCAGGTGATCCTATTGTTCTTTATGACCAAGAGGTTGATCGATGGATCATTACAGAATTTCCATCTGGGAATCAATTATTAGTTGCTGTTTCTGAGGATAGCGACCCAATGGGAGTTTATAATGCTTATAATTTTCAAACCCCCTCATTTCCTGATTATCCAAAATATGGTATTTGGAAAGACGCTATAACAGTTACAACAAATGAGGGTGGTCCTAGTAACTTGCATGCCTACGCAATAAATAAGGAGCAATTGTATGCTTCCAAGTCAGAAGTGAGTATTCAGAGAATTGAATTGCCTGGAAACACAAATACTGAGGCTGGTTTCTACGTAGCTACTCCTGTGGATTGGATTGGTCAAAATGTACCAAAAGATAACAAACCGATATTTTTGGCTCTAAACGACTCTTCTTGGGGAGACGTCGCAGAAGATGAAATTAGTCTATTCACATTAGATATTGATTGGGAAGCTCCTGCAAATACATCTTTTGAGAAAACATCAATAGTTACCGCTCCGTTTGACGGAAATCCATGTTCAGTCCCAGGTTTTGGTTTTTCTTGTATGCCACAAGGTGGAAGTCCTCTTGGATTGGATGGTATTCCTGAGGTAATTATGAACCAAGCTGTTTATCGTAATTTTTTATCGCATGAATCCCTTGTATTTAATTTTATTACAGATGTCACAGATGGAGAGAATCTATCTGGAATAAGATGGGTTGAGTTGCGTAGGACTGACTCACAATGGGAGTTATATCAAGAAGGTACTTTTGCTCCGGATGATGGATTAGATCGCTATATGGGTGGCTTGGCAATTGATGGAAGTGGAAACATAGCTTTAGCATACAACGTTTCGTCTGAAGATGAATTCGTTGGCGTAAGATATACAGGACGAAAATGGGATGACGAACTGGGACTAATGACCGTAGAAGAAGGAGTTTTGATAGAAGGTACAAATTCAATTTCATCGGGAGCAAGGTTTGGAGACTATGCACAAATGGGAATTGATCCTGTGGACGATAAGACGTTTTGGTATACAACTGAGTACGGAGGTGGCGGAGGAAGTAATTCTACTACTCGTATTGTTGCGCTAGAGATAGAAAGAGATGATTCCGATTTATCTGCTGGAAGGATTCTCTTTGGAAAAGTTAGCGGGTTTACTGGCGAGCAAAGTATAAATGTTCAGATTAATAACCTTGGCCTTTCGGATGCTTCTAATTTTCAGATAGGTTATATACTGGATGATCAAGATCCAGTTATCGAAGATTTTACTGATATATTTAGCGCAAGCACAGAGTTGGAGTACACATTTACTCAAAAAGCAATGATCGAAGAAATTGGTGAGCATACTCTGAAAACATTTGTTTCTTGGGGGGCTGATGAGGTGGTTTATAACGATACACTATTAACTGAATTACGTAAGATCGGGGCTATTGATCCTGCTTTACCGGGTGGTTCATTGGAATCCAGTGTTTCGTGCGAAGATGATGTTGATGGTTTCGTAACGATATTTAACAATGGTGGAGATACACTCAAAAGCTTAAGTATAGAAATCTTTGTGAACGGAGACAGCTACGATATTTTAGAATGGGAAGGGCTTTTGGCATATTGTGGATCGGAGGTTTTCGACTTTACACTTGTTGACTTACCTCCAGGACAAAATGTTCTCGAAGTTGTTATTTCAAATCCCAATGGCCTGATTGATGAGAACTTGGAAAACAACTCAACAGTCTTTGAGTTTGAGGTACTGGTGGATGGAGTTACAGTTTTTGTGACAATTTTCACTGATCCATATCCTGAAGAAACTACTTGGACGATAACAGACAGCAATGACAATACAGTAGCTTCTGGAGGTCCTTATCTTGGAGATAATACAGAATATAATCTTGAGTTATGTCTAAAAAAGGACTCTTGCTATACATTTACAATTAATGATTCTTATGGCGATGGAATATTTTCTCCAGGGACATATGAGATCACTAACAGTTTCGGATCCGTATTAGCATCTATGATAACTAATGATTTTGGATTATCGGAGACTAACGTTTTTTGCGTAAATGAAGGTTGTGTACTAGAAGTGTCAGTCACAACAACAGTATCCACTGGAGATAATGGAACCATAGTGATAACGCCTACTGGAGCTAGCGGTCCATTTATGTTTAGCATAGATGGTGGTATGACATTTCAAGATAATGGAGTATTCGAAAACTTAGATGCTGGTGTCTATGAAATTGTAGTCCAAGATTCAGAGAATTGTATCTTCAATGGAATTGCGGAAGTAGAAAGCTGTCAGTTGCAAGTTGTGGTAGAGTTTGAGGCTGAAACTGACATTGCTAAAGGAGCTATTAATATAATAGTGGATGGTGGTTCAGGTAGTTATGAATACTCAGTTGATGGAGGGGTAACTTGGCAGTCTAGTCCATTATTTAATGATCTTGATGCAGGTTTATATGATGTTGTAGTACGTGATGAAGTAGGATGTATATACGAAGAAACGGTGGAAATTCAATTCACTATAAATACATCGGAATCGATGAAAGGAACTATTCTAACTGCGACTCCAAATCCTAGCGAAGGTATTTATCAGTTAGTCTTGAAAGGTGACGTGATAGGCGGGCAGTTTTTGGAGTACTCAGTACTGAATGGTCAAGGAAAGAATATTCAGAGCGCTACACTAGTAAAGTACGACGAAGAGTATATCGGAACATTAAATCTCTTTAATTATCCTGCAGGAGTTTATTATTTTCAAGTGAAATCGGAAAATGGAATTTATTTGAAGAGATTAGTAAAGTTGTAAAGGATATGAGTCTGAGCTTTCTATTTGTCTCTGTTTGTTATGCAAATAGTTGTTAGCAATTTTAATGTTGTTTGTAATTGGAAATTGCTTTGATACACTCCTCCCTTGCACTCCATAATTCGTCAAAGCTAAGTAGTAGTTTTTCAGACTTTATCCAGTTTTTTATGAAATTACGGTGATAATTAACTTTATATTCTACTACCTGTTCGGCGGAGATGAGTTGCTCTTCAATAATATCTTTTGCTATGACTTCTATATCTGATTTTTCACTAGTTAGATCAATTCGTTTATTACATATTTGCAGGTAACAGTGTGCTTCTGGCAAGTAGTCAAGATCATGCCTTAGTAGTACTTCACCAATTCCCGGAGTGTTACTCGCGTTCATTTTATAAATGCACATCATCAATTGTACATCAGCTATCTTATTTTCCGTTGCTAGCTGCGCTAAAAATGCATGTTTACTGCTGCATGTTCCCTGCCCTTCTTTAATCACTTTCGTACAAATTCTTCTAGACGAATTTCTACTGTAAGGTAACCTTTGTGTATAATTTAGAGCTTCATCCCAAGTTTCAATTCCTTTGGATCGCAGTAGCGTAGAACAATTGCCTAAGCTGTCAATTCGCTTTTCTTGTAATGAGAGCATCACACCAAATCCATCTGAATCTCTATATTCAATACCTTGTACTTTCCAATAAGGATTCAAAGATTCCTTCGGTTCAAATCCCATCTTTAGCATGTCGTTCTTTGTAGCTTCCATATGTGCCTTAGAATGGACGTAGTATACTATTAGATCATCTGGGTCAGGCTGATGGGACGGTCCAGAAAAAGATTCGGTAAATTCTAAAAGCCAATCTGTATTAGGAGTTCCTATGAAAACCCTATTATAACTACTGTGATTTTTGAATTCACCTAGTTTCTCCAAACCTAGGCCTTCCGTGTAGAAATTCGCTAAATCCTTTATTGACTTTGTATGCCGCGCATAACGAAAAATCATTATTCTGGTTTTATCGGTTAATAATACTTTTCAGACAACTAACAAAAATCTTCGTAATAGTTTTTTCTAGTAAATAAACAGCTATTTTATCCCTAGTAGTGTCTTAATGTTTTATATTATATGACGAAAAGCTAGATATATAAGAAAATGCACCATGTATTTTTGAACAAGAATTTTCATGACTTTATTTGTGAATCTAAGTCCTAAGTTAATCTTCGGATAAAGATAATTACACACTAAAAAAATAATAAGCTTCGTTTAAGAGAGCAATTCAACTATCAAATGCAAATCGCAACTAAAAACAAGGCATATAGGAAATTTTTGTTAAAGTTTATCTGGTAGCCCCAAATTTTGAATAAAATGAGTACATCAAATCAAAGAAATTACATGCCAATCATGGCAATTGCACTTTTGGTCATGGCAAGTATTGCTGGATATTTGGCCTTTGATAGAAGTCAATTAGCTGAATCAAATTCTCATTTTCGAGAAATGGTCAAAGAAGCGGAAGTAATCCAAGCTGATTTGCAGATATCTTATGATGAGGTCAATGAGCGTCTCGATAATATGAAATCTGATAATGTAGAGCTAAACGCATTGATTGAAGAGCAAAAGGCACAATTAAGCAAGCAAAAAGATAAAGTAAATTCTCTAATTTGGACGAAAAAGGCTTGGCAAGAAGCTAAGAATGAAATTGCTGCTCTTGAGGAAATGGGTGCAAAATATCTAGAGGAGATAGCCACCTTAAAAGATGAAAATGCTAGACTCGCAGATGACAACGTATCTCTGAAGCAGGAGCGAAATGTACTTAGTGAAAGAGTAGCTCGAACAGTGGAAGAGAACGAGGAACTAGCTGCTAAAAAAGTAGAACTTGAAAATTATACTTCGGAGTTATCAAAGGAACGGGATTTTTTGAGCGAAAAAGTAGACATTGCCTCTGTAGTTAAAGTTGACGATATCATCGGTACAGGATATAAGGTTGGAAAGAAAGGCAATTTGGCAAAACGTAGGTACGCAAAATATGTAGATAAGGTTAGTATTTGCTTTACGACGGATGTAAATCTTGTAACTGACAACGAAGAGGAGGAATTCTATTTACGTATTATAGATCCACTAGGAGAAACAATGGCGATTGAAGATTTGGGAAGTGGAGTTTTGTTTGACGCACAAGATGGAACCTCAGTGCGATACACGACATCTGGAGCTATCGATTACGCCAATAATGAACAAAAAGTTTGTATGGATTGGCAGCCAAATATGAGATGGGCAAAAGGAACTTATGAAGTAGAAATATACAATAAGGGTTACAAAGCAGGGAACACTCAATTTCAGCTGAAATAGACTAGTCGAAGATATTATTGAAAGCGTTACATCTAAAAAGTGTAGCGCTTTTTTTATGCAAATAATCTATTACTTTCCAGATTAGATAGGCCAAGACTTCAGTCAGATCCTTCGATAGTTTGATAGTCTACTTAGTACAAGTAGCACTAAATTTCTGATTGTCAAGTAGAGAAATTCGATCCAATCTAATTTCAGTACCATTTCTCATTATCAAGTACTCAACGTACTTTCTGGTAATCCAAGTCTCAATTACACCTTCGATTGCCACTTCGTTGCCTTCATTTAAGTATCGGATTGCTACACATGATTTCTTAGTTGCTTTGATCTCAATTTGATCAACAAGATCACAAGAAACGGGAATGTACTGATCTGGTTTTTTCATACTATAACTCGATATCAATATCTTGCTTTTGCATATCTGTGATTTCCCACGTATGATCAGAAAGCACTTTTGCGGAAGCTAAATACTCGTAGGGAGCCCCCTTCTTTCCCCATTCCGTAGGTGAAATCATACTAAGGACGTATTCTTCATCTTGTTGGTAGAGAAAATACTGTTGTCCTATTATTGGTTTAAAACTGTACTTTGCTTCATAGATCTTTTCAGAAAGATCTATTCTATCGTGAATATCTTGAGCTTGTTGTACTAGCAAGTCGATTTGTTCCTTGATCTGATTTAGTTTGTCACCGGTCTGCTCATACATTGCAGACATAGCGAGACCTTTGATCCGCCCTTTATCTAAAGGTTTGATAATAGCACCTCCTAGTGTATGCGCATAAGGTAAAAGATGCGGATTTTCCGCTATCTTATCTTCATCAATGGGATTATGTGTACGCTTTTCCAATCTTACAGATTTTTATATAAATACAAGTCTTTGGCAAATTAGTTCATGAAAATGAGAGCATCTTAAAGTTGCAGAAATCTAATTTAAGTATTTGGGAATGGTATGTAAGTTGAATCGCTAAGAACGACAGGGAATTTCCTACTTATCCAATCTTGTTTAGCTTGCTTTAGTCTTTCCTTATCTGACGAAACAAAATTCCAAAGTAGAAGAGGTTCTTTAGCCAAAGGTTTGCCACCAAAAAGCAATACTTGAGTACCTTTAGTAATATCCAGTGAACACATTTCATTCGTCTTGCTTATCAGCATTTGACCTTTTTGAATTGACTCACCATCTATTTCAATCTCTCCTTTCACAACTACAAAAGCAACTTCGCCTCTTAACTTCTCTTCTAAAGAAATCACGGTATCATTCAACGCAAGAACATCAAGCATAAACATTTCAGAATAACCTTCAATTTTGGACTTACGTCCAAATGCTTTTCCGGCCACCAATCTTATATTACAATCTAATTCCACCCATTCCGGTACTTCGGTAGATTTTAGGTATTGAAAAACTGGTTCCATATATTCCAACTTTTCAGGTAGGGCGACCCATATTTGATAACCTTGGACCATGTGGTTCTGGCCTCTTCGCATATTTTCTGGAGTTCTTTCTGTATGAGTAACACCTTTGCCAGAAGTCATGAAACCTACATCACCTGGATAAATAATTTGATCCGAACCCATGCTATCTTTATGATGGATAGCACCACTAATTAAATATGTTAAAGTAGAAAGTCCTATATGAGGATGCTGGTCTACATCTAAGTACTTTTCTGGTCCAATCTTCGAAGGACCCATATGGTCAATAAAGGTGAATGGCCCAACTTGACGTTTTTTTCTAAATGGCAGTAGTCGCCCTACGATGAAATTTCCTAAATCCCTTTGTCGCTCATCGACTATTAGTCCTGTTGTTTGCCATATTTCTTTCTCTATTGTTTTTAAGTCAATGTACTACAAAGCCGTCATCACTACTTTATGATCTCCGTTTGTAAAATTATAAATATGTATTCAAAGTCAGTTGGCTAATTAGTTTTACTTTTGACAATCACCAAAATCTACACTCTACTATGATATTACGCTTTCTTTCTATAATTTGTTTTTTTTACACTCATTGTTACATCTGTCAGTTCTCAGCTTACGGAAGAATACTATGAAGCTGCTGAATTTCGTGAAATAGGTCCCCTATAGAGGTGGTCGTTCGTGCGCTGTTGCGGGAGTGCCTGGAAATGACCCAGTTTTCTATTTCGGATCGACAGGAGGGGGAATATGGAAAACGGAAGATGGTGGAAGAAGCTGGGCAAATACCTCAGACGGGTACTTTGGTGGCTCAATTGGGGCAATTGCTATTGCTGATAGTGATCCAAATGTAATTTACGTCGGTGGAGGTGAAAAGACCGTAAGGGGTAATGTAAGTTATGGTTACGGAATCTGGAAGTCAACAGATGCAGGTAGATCATGGAAGTTTTCAGGGCTACCTAAATCAAGACATATCTCAAGGATTCGTATTCACCCAACGAATTCAGATATTGCTTGGGCTGCTGTAATGGGAGACTTGTTTAAAGATACAGATGAAAGAGGTATATACAAGACTATAGATGGTGGGAAAACATGGAAGAAAGTTCTTTTTGCTAATCGTTCTGCTGGTGCGGTAGATCTTGTAGTTGACCCCAATAATCCAAGAAACCTATTAGCAAGTACTTGGAATATAAGACGTACTCCCTATTCTTTGTCTAGCGGGGGAGATGGTTCTAGCATGTGGCAAAGTAAAGATTCTGGGGAAACTTGGGAAGAAATAAAGGATCATGAAGGTTTACCTAAAGGTGTTTGGGGTATTAGTGGAGTTGCCATTTCTCATTTTGACTCCGATAGAATGTGGGCTATCATTGAGAATGAAAATGGTGGAGTTTTTAGGAGTAATGATGGAGGGAAAGAATGGAAAAAGGTCAATGATAATAGGAGTCTAAGACAGCGAGCATGGTATTATAGTCGAATCTATTCAGATACTGAAGATCCAGAAACTGTCTACGTAGTGAACGTCTCTTATCATAAGTCAACTGACGGAGGAAAATCGTTTAAATCAAAAAGAGCTCCACACGGAGACCACCATGACCTTTGGATCGATCCAAACAATTCCAACAGGATGATAATTGGAGATGACGGGGGTGCTCAAGTATCATTTGACGGAGGTCAGCTGTGGACGACGTATCATAATCAACCAACTGCTCAGTTTTATCGAGTTACAACTGATAATCATTTTCCCTATCGCATTTATGCGGCTCAACAAGATAATAGTACTGTAAGAATTGATTCGAGATCATTAGGAGGTTCGATCGGAGAAGACAATTGGGAAAGTACTGCTGGTGGAGAATCAGCTCATATTGCTATTGACCCCAATGATAACGACGTTGTCTATGGAGGTAGCTACGGAGGATTCTTAACTAGGAAAAACCACAGAACCAATGAGGTAAGAGCAATAAATGTTTGGCCAGATAATCCGATGGGATACGGTGCTGAAGGTATGAAGTATAGATTCCAATGGAATTTCCCCATATTGTTTTCTAAACATAAACCAAATCGCTTGTATGCCTTCTCAAATCATGTACATTACACAGAGGACGAAGGACAATCTTGGAAGACTATAAGTGAAGATCTTACCAGAAATGACTCAATGCGACTTGTTTCTAGTGGAGGTCCTATCACACAAGATAACACTGGAGTTGAATATTATTGTACAATTTTCGCTGCAGCTGAATCATCAATCGATGCCTCAACTATGTGGATCGGTACGGATGACGGTTTAGTACATATTACACAGGATGGTGGAGAATCATGGACTAATATTACTCCTAAGACTCTTCCAGAATGGACTCAAATCAATAGCATTGAGGCTTCTAATTTCGAAGCAGGTAAAGCTTATATTGCAGCTACTTCGTATAAATCTGGAGACTATCGTCCATACCTTTATGTTACCACGGATTTTGGAAAGTCATGGTCAAAAATAACCAATGGAATCCAAGAGGATCATTTCACGAGAGTTATTAGAGAAGATAAAGTCGATCCGAATATCTTGTATGCTGGTACCGAAAGTGTGTTATACATTAGCTGGAATAAGGGAAAGACATGGGAGAGTTTTCAAAGAAATCTTCCCATCGTTCCTATTACAGATATTACAATTAAGAATAATGATTTAATTATAGCAACTCAAGGACGAGGGCTTTGGAGTTACGATTACCTTAATCTACTTCATTCAGCTAGAACCTCAAAGACTGAGGATGTATTTGTATTCCCTCCTAACAATACTTATCGGATGTCCGGTTGGAAGTCAAAATCACCCAAAGGTGCTGGTACAAACAAGGTAAATGGACTTGAAGTGTTTTATTATTTGAAGGAATATGATAAAAAGTCAGACACGATAGAAATTAAGATACCTTATGGTGATAGTACATTGATGTTTTCGAACCACAGTAAGGAGAAGAAATTCAAGATTGAACCTAAAGCAGGCTCCAATCATTTCGTTTGGGATTTAGAATTACCTGGTGCGCGAAAATTTGACGGTATGATTTTGTGGTGGGGAGACTTAAGCGGTCCGAGCGCAGTTCCTGGTGTACATAAGGTGTCTTTCGTTCATAATAATATGAGCAAAGGTTTTGAATTTGAAGTCTTAAAGAATCCAAATTCTAGTTCTTCGGTAGATGATATTCAAGCGCAATATGATTTCGTCCAATCTGTTATCTCCAAGGTAGACGAGGCTCATGCAACTATCGAAAATATTCGCAAACAAAGAAGTCAAATTAAGAAGCTTAACGATCAAGTTGATGATGATGAGATCATCGCATTAACTGCTCAAATTGATTCAATTGCTACGAGTGTTGAAAAAGCATTATATCAAACGCAGAATAGGTCCGGTCAAGATCCTCTAAACTATCCGATTAAGCTAACAAACAAGCTTGCTCACCTGAATTCTCTAACGAAGATGCGAAGTAGCGATTATCCTCCTACTGATCAAGCGATTGCAGTGAGGGACGAACTAATTGAGGCTATTGATAGGGAGTTAGCTAAATACAAAAAGGTACGGGAGGAATTAATACCTGAGTTGAATCGTTTGATTTTGAGAAAAGAGATTCCTTATATTGATTAATTTGAATAGATTAATCTAAACTTGAAACTTGCTATGTTGTCAATCAAAATACTCAGATGCTGATCAGAAATCTATTGATACTTGTATTAGTTCTGCTATATTTCGTTGGTGGGGCACAATCAATCTTGGTTGAAGAAACTGAACTATATCGTGACGATGTGTTGCCTCGGATTGACATCTTTTTGCCTGCGGATAGTCTAGATTGGTTGTATGACTCTGATAATTTGCAAAGTAACATTCCTCTGCATGCGACCTTTGTGTTTGATAATGGAGCAGTAAACGACACGATCGAGAATATTGGATTTAGACTAAGAGGAAATACTTCGAGAAATGCAGATAAAAAGTCCTTCAAGGTTGATCTAAATGCCTTTGTAAAAGGGCAAACGTACTATGGCGTTGAAAAGATAAACCTTAATGGTCAACATAATGATCCTACCATTTCTAGGGCGAAGTTGTGTTCGTATTTGGGTGAAGAAATGGAATTGGTGTACATGAGAACGAACCATGTAGAACTATACATTAACGGTGCTTATCATGGACTCTACACCAATGTAGAGCATATTGATGAGCGTTTTGTTGAGAAGCGATTCGAGTACCCTTCTGGAAATTTGTATAAGTGTTTATATCCAGCAGATCTAAATTATAAAAGTGATAATCCTGACGCCTATAAGCAGATTATAAATGGTCGAAGAGCTTACGATTTGAAAACTAATACAGAGGAAGACAATTACGAAGATTTAGCTGAGTTCATTGATATTCTAAATAATAGCTCAAGTCAAGATTTACCCTGCAGTTTAGAGAAAGTATTTAATGTGGACCGATATCTTAAGTACATCGTATTTGATATCTTGACTGGTAATTGGGATGGTCCTATCTATAACAAAAACAACTTTTACCTATATTTTGACCTTTCTACTGAGCGATTCGAATATATACCCTACGATCTTGACAATACACTGGGAATCGATTGGTTAAACAAAGATTGGGGAACGAGAAATATGTATGCTTGGAGCCATAGTGATGAAGATCGACCGTTGTACTCTAAGATTTTAGAAGTGCCAGAGTATCGAGCTAGATTCAGTTACTATATGGAGGAAGCTCTGATTGACGTATATGAGTCGTCTGAGTTCGAAATTATCATCGATGAGATTATTGCTCAAATAGAAAGCTCCGTCGATGACGATCAATTTTATACTTTAGATTACGGGTTTGATGTGCAGGATTTTCTGGATGCTTTTTCGGAATCTCTACCCTATTTTCAGACAGATTATGGTGTTTTGGATTTTATATCAAAGCGTCGTGAAGAATGTTTTGATCAACTTGACAGTGATTATAATGCCTCTCCTATTATTTCGAATTTGAACTACAACATTCCAGTCAATGGTGAAATGCTATATGTTCAGGGAACTATCGTTGATGATGGTTTTATCAATCAAGTAGAGATTTGCTTCACAACTCCAGGGGGACAAGAAAACTGTTTTCAGATGTGGGACGATGGGAATCATGAAGATGCAAATGCGAACGATGGAATATTTGGAAGTGATGGCATGCTGATCGATATCAAAGGTAAATATTCTTTCTATTTACAGGTTGAAGACAATAATGGCAAGGAACAACGATACCCTCGTTGTGAAGACAAGGTCATTCATGTTAATGAATCAAATTTCGATCTACGAATCAACGAATTCATGGCAAAAAATGATGCATCTTTTTTTGATGAAGCAGATGAAGCAGATGATTGGATAGAGTTATACAATAATAGCTCTAACGTGATATACCTAGAAGGTTTGTATCTTTCTGACAATAGTGATAAGCCGTTCAAGTACCGACTGTCAGATATTGTTATCGTACCGGGTTTGTACAAGGTATTCTGGGCGGATAACGATCCTGAACAAGGCATCAACCATATGCCATTCAAGCTTAGTGGTAGCGATGGTTTTGTAGGACTTTACAGGAAGAATGCAGAAGGTGCAGCAGTAGTTATTGATCAGATTACTTATGGGGCTCAGGAAACGGATATAAGTTTTGCCCGTATTCCAAATGGAACAGGTCCTTTTGAATTGAGTAAACCCACTCCCGGTTATTTTAATGAGGCCTTAAGTTTAATTTCAGATAATCAGCAGCAAACTGAATTAAGCGTTTTTCCCAATCCTTCGAATGGAGAGATACAATTAGAAGTAGAGCGCACAAATCAGAATGTATCAGTGATTGTTTACAATTCGCTAGGTCAAAAGGTGAATACGATGGATATCAGAGGTGGTGTGAGACATAACATGACTCTAGAAGCAACTGGTTTGTACTATATTACATTCAAGGTTGAAGGCAAATTACTTACGACACAGAAACTTGTAGTTTCTAAATAAGACGGGTTGTTTTATCAAATATTAAATAAAAAAGCCTTGCCTGCATTACGCAGACAAAACCTCTAACTTTAGCTCAAAAAGTTAATTATTATGCTGTTGGAATTCTTAATGCTTAACCAGGATAAATTTTATCAGAATGCTCAAGCATAGGCTTGTTAGCCTCAAAGATCTAATTACATTTCATAGGGTATCCGTAGAAGCTCTTTGAAATCTTTGAAAGTAAATCACCTGATTCTACAGTGTAAAATTGTGCTTCTGGTTCAGCATTTGTAAGTGTAGTTCCAGTAACAGTTACTTTCTCTGATAAGTCTACTGACAAATCGCTAATGTTTAATCCTAATCGATTAATCTCAGCTTTCAGTTGTTCCGCCTTCATAAGTGCAACTTCTTTCGTTACTGCTTCTTCTTTTTTTCCAAAAAGCTTTGATCCTTTGTTTTTTAAAATGAAAATAATCCCATAAATTAAGATTTTAATGTGTTTATTAATTTAGTTTAATTCGCTAGCGTCAACTAACGAATGTATTTCTTATCTCTTTTTTGAACAGTATTTTGGCTCCAGCCAAAACTTGTATTACAAACATTATTTTTTTGTACGCTTGATAGACTCGTTAAATCTCCATTCGTCAATCAATGCGTCATTACCTGAAAGAAGAACTTCCGGGACTGCTAAACCTTTATATTCTGAAGGCCGCGTATAGATTGGAGGTGCAATCAAATCATCTTGATGGGAGTCAAAGAGTGCACTGCTCTCATCATTTAAGACGCCTGGAATTAGCCGACCCACACTATCTACAATAATAACTGCTGCTAATTCTCCACCTGACAGAACATAGTTGCCAATTGAAATTTCGAGAGTTACGTGCATATCTCTTATTCTTTGGTCAATCCCTTTGTAATGACCACAAATAATCATGATATTATTCTTGAGAGAAAGTCGGTTTGCCCTTTTTTGCTGAAATGTTTCTCCGTCTGGAGTGCAGTAGATGATTTCATCATAGTTCCGCTCGGACTTCAACTTTTCAATTACAGTATCAAGAGGCTCAGGCATCATAACCATCCCTGCTCCACCGCCATATTGATAGTCATCAATTTGTTGATGCTTACCTAGGCCATATTCCCTTAGATTGTGCAAATGAACTTGCATCAAGCCTTTATCTTTGGCTCTTTGCATAATACTGTGCGACAAGGGAGATTCCATCAATGCAGGAATCGCAGAAATTATATCAAATCTTAACATCTTTCTAAATTCCAAAGAGCTCGATATCAAAAATCAACGCCGAATATGGCTTGATTTTTCCACCAGCACCTCTTTCACCATAGGCCATGTCATAAGGAATGTAGATTCTCCACTTGCTACCAACAGGCATTTCAGGTAAAGCAACCTGCCATCCTTTAATCAATCGTTTCAAATTAAAGGTATTTGGTTTTCCTCTCTCATAGGATGAATCAAAGACTGTTCCATCGATCAGTTTACCTTCATAATGAATAGTTACGTCACCTCCTGCTTCAGGCTTTGGTCCGGTACCCTCTTTGAGAACTTCGTAGTATATGCCATTAGAAAGTGCCTTTACATTTGGCTGCTTAGCTTTTTCAGCTATAAAATTTGCACCTGCTTCGATATTCGACTCATTGATTTTTTCCTTGTTGTTTCTGAGTTCTTCAGCATAAAGAATCGCTGCATCATAAGTATTAATAACTGGTTCTCTTTTAGACAACACATCTTCGAGAGCCATTTTGACTTTATCAAGATTAACATCCGTAAAACCGTCTGAATTTAACTTTTTCGCTAATTCAAGACCTACGGCATATGATATAGAATCTTTAGCGTTCAAGAGTGTTTGAGCTTGTAAAGAGCAAGCTAAAAATAGCCCTAAGAGGCTAAATATTATATACTTCATTATTTACTTTGTTTGTATAGTGAGTTAATCAATGGTAGTGTTAATCAAAAACAATACCTAATTCAAAACAATAGTTCCTAGCTTTTCTTAAGATCTGCATAATACTTAAAAAAGTAAGGGATTGTCTCAATTCCTTTATAGTAGTTAAATAGTCCATAATGCTCATTCGGGCTATGAATGTCGTCTGAATTCAGACCAAATCCCATCATTACAGATTTTACACCAAAAACATCTTCGAAAAGCGCAACGATAGGAATACTTCCACCTCCACGTTCAGGAATAGGTTTCTTTCCATATGTGGTTTCCATCGCCTTCGAAGCAGCTCGATATTCATCAGTATCAGTTGGTGTTACAGCTGGATGTCCTCCGTGATGGGGATGGACAGTCACTTGAACACCTTCTGGAACATTTGCTTCAACATGGTTCTTGAATAGTACTGTAATTTTGTCGGGGTCTTGATACGGAACCAAGCGCATGCTTACTTTTGCATATGCTTTGGACGGTAACACAGTTTTTGCACCTTCACCGATGTATCCTCCCCAAATTCCGTTTACGTCTAATGTAGGACGAATACTGGCGCGCTCTCTGGTACTGTAGCCTTCTTCACCATTAAGACCATTGACACCAAGCCCTTTCATATAATCGCTTTCGTCGAAAGGTGCTTCTGCCATTACTTTCCGTTCTTCCAGACTTACTTCAGCAACATCGCTGTAAAAACCAGGAATGGATATTCTACCCTTTTCGTCTTTCAAACCAGAAATTATCTCAGTCAAAGCATTGATAGGATTAACGACTGCTCCACCATATACCCCTGAGTGTAAATCCTTATTAGGACCTTGAACTTCAATTTCTACGTAGCTGAGACCTCTCAACCCTACATTTATCGAAGGAACATCATTTGCAATAATACTTGTATCAGAGAGAAGAACTACATCGCAAGCTAGCATCTCTGCATTTTCTTTACAGAATATCCCAAGATTTTCAGATCCGACTTCTTCTTCACCTTCTATCATGAACTTCAGATTACAAGCGACTTCATCTGAAGCATGCATCGCTTCAAATGCCTTGATATGCATATACATTTGCCCTTTGTCATCACATGCACCTCTTGCAAAGATTGCTCCATCAGGATGTATGTCTGTTTTTTTGATGACAGGTTCAAAAGGAGGTGAATCCCAAAGTTCAACAGGATCTGGTGGCTGTACATCATAATGTCCATAAACTAAAACCGTCGGTAAGTCGTCTGAAACAAAATAGCTTCCATATACAATCGGATGCCCCTTTGTTTCAAAGAGTTGAACTTCATTTGCACCTGCCGCATTCAATTTGTTAGCAACAAACTCAGCAGTTTTCCTAACATCTTTGGAATATGCAGAGTCAGCACTTATGCTTGGAATTCTAAGTAATTCCATTAACTCTTCTAGAAAATGCTCCTTCTTATTAGAAATGTAATCTTGTGTTTTATCCATTTATTCTTTTACTATTTTAATTTCTTATTTAGTATCTGGGTCTTCCATAACTTTAGTATACTGTTCTCCCATTATGTGCAACATAAAACTGAGTTTGTCGGCAGCTTCATCAATAACTTTTGATGTTGGTTTTCCTGCACCATGACCTGCGCTTTTGTCTATTCTTATAAGAACGGGATCCAAACCAGTATGTTTTTTTTGTAATTCCGCAATAAATTTGAATGAGTGGGCTGGTACAACTCGATCGTCATGGTCAGCAGTTGTAACCAATGTGGCTGGATAATCTGCCTTCTTGATATTGTGCAGTGGTGAGTATTTGTATAAATACTCGAATGCTTCGGGATCATCACTTTTACCGTAGTCACCTGCCCATGCCCATCCAATTGTGAATTTATGATAGCGTAGCATATCTAGTACTCCTACTGAAGGAAATGCTACTGCGTATAAATCTGGACGCTGTGTGATACATGCACCTACAAGTAGACCTCCATTTGATCCTCCCTCAATTGCAAGTTTTGCTGAGCTTGTATATTTCTTTTCTATAAGGTACTCTGCAGCCATCTGGAAGTCATCAAAAACATTTTGTTTCTGGTCAAGTGTCCCAGATTTGTGCCAAGCAGTACCAAATTCACCACCACCTCTAATATTTGCCACAACATATATACCTCCGTTCTCCAAAAGAGGAATTCTAGTTAAGCTGAAAGAAGGTAAAAGTGAAATATTAAAACCACCGTAGCCATAAAGCAATGTCGGATTAGAACCATCCATTCTTAAGCCTTTCTTGTGTGTTATGAACATCGGGATTTTCGTTCCATCTTTTGATACAAACCACTCTTGCTTTGTAACAAAATCATCTGGTTGGAAATCAACAGAAGGTTTCTGATAAACATCATATGTTAGTTTGTCTGCGTTTAATCGGAAAACAGTTGTTGGGTATGTGAACGATGTGAAACTGAAGAATCCTTCTCTATCTAATTTCTTTCCTCTGATACCACCGCAATTACCAATTCCAGGTAGTTGTAAGTCACTTAGGTATGTACCTTTGAGGTTAAAAATGGCAATTCTTGTGCTAGCATTACGAATATAATTAGCAAACATCTTCCCACCAACGATTGATACACTCTGCAAATTCTCCATAGTTTCAGGAATCACATCTTCCCAAAATGCTTCCGCGTAATTACTCATCCTAATTCTAATGAGGCGCTTATTTGGTGCATTTTTATTCGTCAGTACAAGTAGACTTTCGCCATCGTTATCAATGACAGAAAAATCGTGTTCAAAATTATCGACCACTTTTCTTATTTTTCTGTCTTTGGTCATCAAGTCCATAACATATAAGGCGTTACCGCTTGTTGATTCAACTGGGCTGATAATTAAATATCTTTCATCTTCAGTAGTCGTCGCATAAAAGTTTCTAGAAGGATTTGCTTTGTCTTCGATGATCAACTTGTCTTCGGATTGTTCAGTACCTAATCTGTGGTAATATACTTTGTGATACTGATTTTGCCCCGAAAGCTCTTCATCTCTGTAGGGACTTGGATATCTACTGTAGAAGAATCCTTTGCCTTGCCAACTCAAACTTGAAAATTTGATCCACTCAATCGTATCGTCTAGTCTCTCGCTATTATTAACATTCATTACATAAGCAGTTCTCCAATCTGATCCACCTTCAGAAACAGCGTAGGCAAAATATGTACCATCTTCACTAAAAGAATAGCCCCCCAAAGAACTAGTTCCATCACTACTTAATTTATTAGGATCAAAAAATACTTCAGCAGATCCTCCAATTCTTCTAGTTCGATACAGCACTGACTGATTTTGGAGACCGTCATTTTTGAAAAAATAATACCAATCGCCTTCCTTGAAGGGCGCTCCTACTTTTTCATAATCCCAAAGTGCTGTCAAGCGCTCTTTAATTTTCTGTTTGAAAGGAATAATCGCTAGATATGAATTTGTAACCTCATTTTGGGCGACGACCCAATTCATTGTTTCTTCGCTAGTATCATCTTCAAGCCACCTGTACGGATCATTGACGGTTGTACCGTGATAATTATCTGACACAGAATTATCTTGCCTTGTTTGAGGATAGCTTATTTTTATTTGTGTTTCCATAGACTGTGGTCTTTGCTTCATTTTTGTCGCTTTAATCTGAGCATGCGCGGTATTCGTGTTAAATCCCGAGGATAATAGAGCGAAAAGCAAGAGCGTTAAGAGTATTTTGGAATTGATTTTCATCTTGATTATTTTTTTTGGAATACTTGAAGATTTGTATGACCAAACTATGTATTGTGATTTTATCAATAATTGGTTTTGAGAATATATGAAATCGACAAAATCCGGCAGCAGTAAAAATAGTGATATCTAACTGTTATCTAGATACCATCTAGTGATTTATTTGAATAAAACACTAGATGCTTGAGAATCAAGTTAGAGCAAGATATATATATTTGTGAAATGATTGATATGATAAAATCGATTGCTAAGCTTACTATACTAGTTTGTTTGGTTTTGTGTTCAGCCCATGAAGTCAAAAGTCAAGAAATCGCTAGTCAAGCTGGAAAGGAGTCTTTCCTTTCAGAACTTGCTAGTTTGGATTCTAGGATGAAAAAGCTGTCTTCAAGACAAGAAAAAGCCTATTCAAGTTTGCTATCTCGACTATATTCTGATCGTTTGAGTTTAATGTCCAACATACGTGATCTGGAAGATCGAGTCCTCAACGAAACTAAAGAAAAGCAAATTGAAACCCAGCAAGAGATTAACAAAGCAGAGTTATATGTAGTAGAGATCAATTCAGATATTGACCTATTAACAACCGCATATCAAAAGAATACGACCAAGAATCAATTAAGAGAAATAATGGGATCTATAGATGGAACGCACAGATCTACTATCCCGTCAAAACAAAAGGAGAAGTCTCCAAATTGGGATGATGAATTTTCATATTTAGATATTGAAACTACTGCCTATGAAGCAGCTCTTTTATCTAATAATGATTGCCAAATAGTTTTTGACGGCGTTGATCCCAATTCGCTTCAGAGAAAAGTGCAAACTAATAGTGAGAATTTGATTTCCTACACCCATAAAAAACTTGAGTCGTACTACAAAGATCAATCTTTTTTGACTGGAGATGTTTCACTTGTGAAGTTAGGAAAAGATAAGTTTTTAGTACTTGAAATATTAGTTCGATCAAGAGACGCAATAAAAAACTACGGTATCATTCAGGTTGGGAGCCCCATGAAATTTGAACTACTAAATGGAGAAAGTGCCTACCTATTCGCATATGCTAAAGCCGAAGGCGTTCCTGTTCCACAAACAAATCAAGTGCGATATCAAGTGTTTTATTTCATGAATAAGAGTGAATATAAACGATTGCGAAAGAGTGAAATTGATACTGTGGGAATTATGTGGACTTCTGGATACGAAAAGTACGAAGTATATAATCTAGACGTATTACAGCGTCAAATAACTTGCATTGAGCCATATTAACTCACACAAATTACATTAATAAATGCTGCATTTACAATTACCAACAGACCCACGTTGGGTCAATCTAGCTGAGATCAGTTTAGAGGCTATTTTGACAGATCATGCTTATTGCGAGCAAAAGGCCGCTACATCTTGTATTTCTCTTATCCAGCAGTTTCCCGAAAAACAAGAGTTAGTCCGAGAATTGGCACCGATAGTGACCGAGGAATGGGGACATTTTCGACTAGTTTTGAAAGAGCTGGATAAGCGTTCTCTGCAGTTGGGAAGGCAACGTAAAGATCAGTATGTTAATCTACTCCGAGACTTCATGAAAAAAGGTGGTTCAAGAGAAGATCGATTGTTAGAGAACCTACTCGTTTGTGCCCTTATTGAAGCTCGTTCATGTGAAAGATTTAAGATATTGTCACTAAATATTTCAGATGACGAATTGAAGGACTTTTACCACAAGTTTATGGTAGCTGAAGCAGCTCATTACACACTTTTTATCGAGCTAGCAAGAAAGTATGCTGGTAGAGAGAAAGCAGATGCAAGATGGAAAGAATTCCTTGCAAGGGAAGTTGAGATTATGGATGAATTAGAGTTGCGAGGTGACAGAATGCACTAAGTAGATAACTTTTAAGACTCTGCTGTGTTTGCTTTGTATGAAAGAAAGACAGATGTCCTTGGTTTTAAAAGCTGCCGCAATCTACAATTTACTATGGGGTGCGTGGGTAGTATTGTTTCCATTACATTTCTTTGAATTAGTCGGAATGGCTGTACCAACACATCCGATGATCTGGCAAGGTATGGGAATGGTGATTGGAGTTTACGGTCTAGGTTACTGGTGGGCGTCGCAAGATCCACTAACTCATTGGCCAATTGTGGTTGTGGGTTTTCTGGGCAAGATATTTGGACCGATTGGCTTTGTATTTAACTATGCTCAAGGGCTAGTACCATTTGAGTTTAGCTATACGCTGATTACCAATGATTTTATCTGGTGGATTCCTTTCTTCTTGATTATTAGGTCGGCATACAACGCGAAAAAGATCAAATGGATTTAAAAAGAATGTCGGTAGTGATTTTTGGATCCTTTTATCTATTTGCAGGTGTTAATCACTTTGTAAACCCATCATTTTATCTTCCCCTTATACCCGAAAGTCTTCCTGATCCTCAAGCTATCAATTCTATCAGCGGTCTGATCGAGATTATGTTGGGAGCAGGATCACTTATGAAGCGAACACGCAAAATAAGTGCGGTCCTAATTATCCTAATGCTTGTTGCTTTCATTCCTTCACATGTCTATTTTATCCAAATTGGAAGTTGTGTTGAAGCTGGATTATGCGTAAGCCCGTGGATCGCATGGTTTAGACTTCTCGTCATTCATCCCCTACTCATCTTATGGGCGTATAAAGGATATTCATTTAGGACTTAGATTTACTAAAAACGATATTTCCCTGTAGGTACACGATAATTCCTGTTGAAATCGTTCAGCACTTAGATAGAAAATGTTTACATTTGCACATATTAAAGAAAATCATAATATATAAACTTATGTACAGATGGCACTTATTGATTATGATCTTTTTTTCTTGCTTGATCAATTTACAAGCGAATAATATACTATCAAGCGAGAAGAAAGCACCCTATAACTTTACAGCAGAAGTAAAGAAAGGCGAAGGGATGCATGCTTTTTTGCGCCGCTTCGCAGTCAATAATACGTGTAATATTGATGAGTTTAGTAGACTCAATAATTTTAGCAAAGACCAATATCTCATTGCTGGTCGAGAGTATAAACTTCCCATTACTATTTTTGATTATGACGGTAAATCAATAAGAAGCTCCATTCAAGTAACAGAATGGGATCGAGCAGTCAAAATCAAAGAATACAATGAGCATATCTTCTCTAAGGGTGTTCGTAAAACCCACTATGCGGATAGCAAACTTCTATGGGTGCCACACCATCTCCTAGCTTGTTTTGCAGACGATGATGTTTCTGTGGTCAAGAATCGAAGCGATTCTGCAAACGGTAAGGCCGTTGCTACAATGAAGGAAGGAGATTCTGTAGAGCCAAATGAGATTATGGGAGGCATAAATTCAACTTATGAAATTGATCCTTTATATGGGAAGGAATACGAAAAGATTGAAGTTGTTGATAATACTTTGAAGGACAAAGTCTTTTATATAGTGAGTGGACATGGAGGTCCGGATCCTGGTGCCATGTGTAATGAATGTCCCTCAACACTTTGTGAAGATGAGTATGCTTATGATGTCGCTTTGAGACTAGCTCGAAATTTACGACAGCATGGTGGTCAAGTTGAGATGATCATTCAAGACAAAAATGATGGAATTCGCGATAACAAATTTCTCAAATGCGATCGTGATGAACGATGTGATAACGACAAACTTCCACTAAATCAAAAGAAGCGATTAAATCAACGTGTTCGTCATATAAATAATTTGCACGCTGGTTATAAAAAGAAAGGTTATAAAGAGCATGTTGTAGTTGTACTCCATGTTGATGCTGCTGGCCAGAGCGCTAGAAAAGATGTTTTTTTCTATCACCATAAAAACAGCAATACAGGTAAGAAAATCGCTACCAATATTCATAAGACTTTCGAAAAGAAATATGAAAAACATCAAAAGGGACGTGGTTACAAAGGAACTGTTAAGTCACGCGGTTTGTATATGATAAATTACACACACCCACCAGTGGTGTTTATTGAGTTAGCTAATATCAAGAATCCCAAAGATCAGCAACGTATTTTACTTTCTAGTAATAGACAAGCGCTTGCTAATTGGTTGTTTGAGGGCCTAGTTCGATAATTTTCGTGCAACGCTATTGATCTTTGTATTTTCTGAATAGCAAAGCTCCGTTCACATCCCCAAATCCAAAACTAGCTTTGATTGCTATATCGATCTCTTTATCATGAAGACTCTTATTCACCGCGCTTTCAGGTAGCAATTTTAGTATTTCAGCATTCAGATCTTCACAATTGATGGATGGATAAACAACAGAATGTTTCATTTGTAAAACCGTTGCTACTGATTCTATCGATCCTGCAGCAGACAAACAATGACCGATAGTCGATTTCGTTGAATTAATAAGCGGAAAATCTTGAGGGTCGAGCCCTAAAGCTACTTTCCAGTTTTCAAGTTCAAAGGCATCTTTTGATGTTGCTGTCAAGTGTCCATTGATATAGTCGATTTCAGAAGTTGAGACGCCCGCCGCCTTGATTGTTTCAGCAATACATCGTTGGACAGCATGACCATTTGGTGCGGTCATTGTACCTCCTTTACGATGACCTCCTGAGTTAGTATGGTGGCCAACTATTTCAGCATAAATTGTGGCATTTCGGTTCATCGCACTTTCTAGGGTTTCCAAAACCATAGCTCCTGCCCCACTCCCTGGAATAAATCCACCAGCTGTTTGACTCATTGGTCGAGAGGCAGCTTCTGGCTTGTCATTTGATTTATAATTCATGACTCTCATAGCATCAAAACCACCCCAGATGTATGGTCCATCTTCACTACAACTCCCAGCGAGTATCCGGACAGCTTGACCAGCACGGATACGATCATAAGCCATTCCGATAGATTCGGTACCTGTTACGCAGGCTGAAGAATTTGTGGTTACTTGGTTGCCAGCACCGATTTTCCCGCTAAGAAAGGCACTGACTCCACTTGTCATTGTATTTATGACTACAGTACTTCCTAGTCGCCTGACATTAAGTTTATCTACTTTGTAAATAGCATCTCTAAACTTATCCACTCCTGAAATCCCTGCTCCAAAAATGATTCCATGATCGTAGTTGTTATCCTCTTTATCGATTTCTAGACCAGCATCACTCCATGCTTGTAATCCAGCTATCACTCCATATTTGATTCCACTACTATTAATCATTCTCAATTCAAGCGGGGTAAAATACTCCTGCAAAAGATCCTGTGTTACTTCAGGTATTCCACCTACTTGACATGAAAATTTGAGTTCTTCAAATAAGTCGATCTTCTTAATACCAGATTTTCCGGCTGCTTGTGCTTTATGGAATTGATCAAGTCCTATTCCATTTGGCGCTACGACCCCCATTCCTGTAATTACTACTCTAGTCATCTTTCTCTATTTTCATCATGCCGGCTATCTCTGCTTTACAGACCAATTTTTCATCCTCATTATACATTTTACATAAGCACTTTAGCTTATTGAAACGGAAATACTTTTTTTCACTTTTGACTATCACAGTCTCGTCTGGAAACACAGGGATATAGTAGTCCGCAGAGATTGATGTAAGTCCAATTTCTAGACCCTTTATGTCCTGATCTCTGAGAAGATAGATTCCCAAACTTACTACACCGATTTGAGCCATACATTCTGATAATATGACGCCGGGAGTGACAGGATTATTCTTAAAGTGACCTTTGTAAAAATCGTGGTCTTTATGAAAGTGATATCTACCTTCAACACGTTCCTCGTCAATACTATCTATCTGGTCAACAAAACGGAACGGATCGCTATAAGGTAGGTTATCTATTATCCACTGATTCTTGTCCATTTCTGATATTGTTATCGTAAGTGTTCTCCTCCATCAACTCGGATAATAGAACCATTAATCCAACTAGATTCATTCATTGTCATGAGGAAAACCACGTTCCCGACATCTTCGGGCGCTGTAAGCCGTTGATAAGGATTTCGCATTTTAGAATATTCGATGAGTTCATCTGAATTTGGGATTCTCATTAATGCAGCCGTTTCGGTAGTTCCTGCTTGTATACAATTTGCTTTTATCTCAAAAGGTGCTAATTCGAGAGCTATTGAACGTACGATTGATTCAAGTGCGGCTTTAGCAGCAGATACAGCTGCATAGTACATTTGAGATTTGTAACTACCCTCAGATGTAAAAGCTAATACTCTTGAATCTTTCTGAAACAAATCAGCTTCGAGTAGAGCTTTTACCCAAGCGTAAATACTAGTGCCCATACTCTGTATTGTTAGATTAAAATCCTGTAGGCTGAGTCCATCGTCCTTCATTATTCGCTTGAGATTTCCTTTCGCAATCGAGTGCAGCAGAACTTTAATTTTTCCGTGGTGAATCAACGTAGGTATTTGTTCTATCAACTCATTCATTTTATCACCGTTGACAGCATCCATATTGAAGCTCTCCACTTTTACACCAAATGCTCTTAATTCTTCGAATTTCGCTTCGATAGTATCTCTGTCAGACCTTTTATCACGGTGAACGATAATTAGATTCATTCCTTCACTTGCCAATTTGTACGCACTAGCAAATCCCAATCCGCTACTACCACCAATAATTATTCCCCACTGATTCTTGTCATCAAAGTATCCCATCTACTCTACCATTTTAATAGTACCCGTTGAGCTGAAAATCCTGGCCCAAAGCTCAACATGAGGCCGTAATCTCCCTTTTTCGGTTTCTTATATATGATTCTTTCAAGAACATATAAAACAGTTGCACTGGACATATTTCCGTACAATCGCAAAACTTCTTTCGTGTCGTTTATATTCTTGCCCAGTTTGCCAAAAAGTTCTTCGACGGTCATCACGATCTTTTTGCCGCCCGGATGAAAGATTAAATGTTCGACATCTTCTATTGAAAGACTATTTCTCTCTAAGAAAGGCATAATAATCTTTGGAAAATGTTCTTGAATTTGATCAGGAACGGATTTGTCCAAAATCATTTGAAGACCACTATTCCGTAGATGAAAACCCATCAAGTGTGTCGCATCATAAAAGTGATACATACTGTCATCAACGACTTCTGGCCCTTCATCTTCCTCTGATGAGCTCAAAAGTAAGCAAGCGGCTCCATCCCCAAATATTGCGGCACTAACGACATTGACCATCGAATAATCTTCATGTTGGAAAGTCGCTGTGGGTGATTCGATCGCTACAACAGCAGCCCGTTTTCCTGGATTCGCTTGTAGGAAGTTTTTGGCATAGATTGTCCCAGAAACTCCTGCTGCACATCCCATTTCTGTAACTGGAAGTCTAACGATATCTTGTTTGAGATCTAGTGCATTGATCAAATAGGCATCCAATGAAGGAATCATGATGCCCGTGCAACTCACAGTAATGATGTAATCTAGAGATTTAGGATCCCAATCCGCTTTATTTAAAGCCTTCTTCAGAACGTCGATTCCCAATTTCTGGACTTCTCTACAATAAATATCGTTTTTGTCTTCAAATGAAGTGTGTGTAAATACTTCCTCAGGAGACATGATTGAATATCTCTGGTCAACTGCAGCATTCTCAAATATCTTCTTGACTTTTCGCGCAAAACGATCCTCTTGCCCATCCAACCAAACATCAAGGAAAGGCATAATTTCGCTTGTCTTTCTCGTATATTGAGGTAGACTTTTACTAACAGCTTTTATTCGTACACTCATATTTTCTTAATTAGCCATAGATAGCGAAATGCCCATTTCCATTGGATTGAGTATTCTATATTTTCTATGTTCTCCTTTATCGAATTTGTATATTTTTCTAGATCTACTCTCTTGAAACCACGGAGTATTGAAATTAGGCCGTCATCTCTATTCATTCTATCTAGTCTAAAGACGAATGCCACAAGTTGGAAGAGTCGATAGGCCAAACCACTTCTATGCAAGTCATTGACAATTACAATCGCGCCATTGTCAATGCAGGCAGTCAGCCAATTAACTATCTGCGGATCTTTGAAATGATGTAGAGTCAAAGTGCAAACCAAAACATCGGAAGGGATTTCTTGAAATTTATTGGAAAAAATATCGACAACTTCATAAGAAATCTCCTTATATTCGGTTGATTTCTTTGCTGCGTGTTTTAGTGCATAGGCATTTGCATCAATACCAATTATACTCGTTTTTTGACCAACTTTCCTACCCCACTTTGCAATTTCACGGCACATATCACCTCCTCCGCAACCGGCATCTATGATTTTAAGCTCATCGAATGCTTGTTCTGTTATAAGCTTATTTAGCGCGGATATCGTGGCTGTGTTACCTCCAAGCCATCTGTTTATCGATGCAATATTGTCTAGCACTTGACCAAATGATTCTCCAGCCAAACTGAAATCATCCATCTCTTCTTCTTCATCAGTTCTGACACTGGTGTCTGGGAACATACGCTTTTAATTTACGCTATAATACAGCAATTTTTGGATTTATCCAAAGTGCTTATTGGTTTACCATGTGTGAGACGAATGATGGAAGGAATTATAAAAGGAACGTAATGTACAAGCTGCATTGCTTGATGACTTAATTTCTGCTTCTCAAAGAGCGATTGTATATACTTTCCAGCACGAATTCTTTTGGCAAAAGCTTTTTTTCTTTCTATTGCATATCTATGTTCCATCTCCCCTTTACTCATCTTACCTTCTAAGAACAGTGAAACTGATTCAGAGGCTAATTTTGCTGAATGTATTGCAATGGCCATTCCATTACCTGCCAGGGGATGTATCATTCCACCTGTGTCTCCGATCATCAAAATGTGATTATAGACTAAATCTCTTTTGCCAAAGTATATTTGACTGATGCTAAGAGGTTTATTAAATAGCATTTTTGAAGAAGCGTAGAACTCAGCCATGAAAGGATTTGCAGACAAAACGTTATTCTGAACATCTTCAATATTTCTATATTTTTGAAAGGTAGATTGATGAATCAGGTAGCAGGCGTTAACTCTCTGGTTTTCAACGTTTGATAAGCCACAATAGCCACCTTCAAAATGGTTGAGAGAAACTAAATCTTCTGGGAAAGTACTTTCATAGTGGCTCTTAACGCCGATCCATGGAGTTCGCTCTTTGATAAATCGTCTACCTAGATTTTTATCTAGGGTGCTACGTTTACCATAAGCTCCCACTACCAAAGTCGAGATCAATGGGGAGCTACTTTTTTTAAGTTCTACTTTAAAGCCATTACCACCATAAGTGACATTTGTGACTTTATCTTGAATTATCTCGACTCCAAGTTCAATTGCACGGTCAGCCATAAGCTTATCAAGTGTATAGCGACTGATACCAAAGCCTCCAAGCGGTAATTCTGCTTCGATTGATTTGTTTTTGGTATTTGTGAGTTGAAACCTTTTAATGTCTTTCGCTCCAGCTCCATCTACGTCAATCCCTAGAGAAGATAGGTAAGGTTTTACCTCATTGGATATATACTCACCGCAAACTTTATGCTTCGGGTACAGGTTGGGCTCAACAACTTGAATCTCGAATCCTTGGATCCGTAGATGAATCGCTGCCGTTAAACCTGCTAGACCACCACCGATCGTTATTACATCTATTTTTTTCACAGAATTAGCGTTGTTTAGCTCCTATAAGTTTGATGGTGTAATTGATTTCTATTAATTAGTCTGGATCATTCCGAAAACTTCGATTTGATCCAAGGTTCAATCTTTTCAGTGGGTCTACCAATTATCGCTTGGTCTCGTATCACAAGAATAGGTCTCTCAATTAATTTAGGATTTGCGATCATAGCTTGCGCTACTTCTTTATCTGTTAAATCTCGCTTCTTAAACTCTGCTCTCCAAAGTGACTCATTTTTCCTCACGAGTTCTAACGGCATATAATCTAGCTGTTTTAGAATCTTTTTCAGTTCTACTAAACTTAGTTCCTCTTTTAGGTAATTACGTACTTCAACTGTTTCTGCTAATTCTTTGGCAATAGCTAGACCAGCTCGAGATTTTCCACATCGTGGATTATGATAGATAGTGATCGTTTTCATGAAAAAAAATTTTCTCAAAAGTATTAAATAATCTAACAAATGCCTTCAAGTTTGGTATCTATCGGACGAGACAAATACGACTCAAATTAGGTAAATGGCCTTGTTAGCAGTTTTAAATCCGTGTCGAATTTGTACTTTCGCAAGAAATATGAACTTTATGAAATACATCTGCACATTCCTGTTAGCTTTTGTCATGAGTGGGGCTTTCGCCCAAAATGAAATACCTGCCACAGAATCTAGTAAAAGAGTAAATTCTGCTCAAGAAAAGCTTTCAAAAGCCAAGATGAGTCCTTTTGGCGGCATCAATGCCAAGAATATAGGGCCCACGGTCATGAGTGGTCGTGTAGTAGACCTAAAAGTCAATCCTAAAGATCATCATATTTTTTATGTAGCCTATGCTTCTGGAGGTCTATGGAAAACCATTAATAATGGGGCAAGTTTTGAACCTCTATTTGATCAAGAAATGGTTATGACGATTGGAGCCTTTGATATTAATTGGGAAACGAATGAGATTTGGTTGGGAACTGGTGAAGTGAATTCGAGTCGTTCTTCATACGCAGGTGCAGGAATGTTTCATTCAAGTGATGATGGAGAAACTTGGAGTTTCAAAGGTCTAGAAGATTCGCATCATATCGGTCGGGTAATTATTCATCCGGCGTCACCAAAGACGGTTTATGTTGCTGCGTTGGGACATTTATATTCCGATAATGATGAACGGGGTTTGTTCAAAACAACAAATTCTGGTGAATCTTGGGAAAAAGTATTGAGCATTTCTGAAAAAACTGGGATAGTTGAATGCATCATGGATCCAAAAGATCCTGAAACACTATATGCAAGTGCTTGGCAAAGAACTAGAAGAGCTTGGGACTTTACAGAATCAGGACTTGAATCTTCAATCTATAAAACTACTGATGGAGGAAAAACTTGGTCAAATCTACTAGACAACAAAAATGGTTTTCCGCATACTGAAGGAACAGGTAGGATTGGTTTGTCCATGGCATATCAAGGTGGCCAGTCGTTCTTGTACGCGCTTGTCGACAACTACGACAGAAGAGAGGCTGAAGAAAAAGAAAACATGTCGGACCAACTGGCAAAGGATCAACTGAAGTCAATGTCTAAAGATGACTTTCTTAAATTAGATTCTGACAAGGTTGAAAAATACCTGAGATCCAATAATTTTCCTAAGAAGTATACAAGCGAAGGAGTTACTGAAGATATCAAGGATGGAAAGGTTAAAGTAGCTGATCTAGCGACCTATCTTGAAGACGCCAACAGACTTTTGTTCGATACTCCGGTAAAGGGAGCAGAACTCTACGTAAGTCACGATGAAGGTCAAACATGGACTAAGACACACGATGAGTATCTAGACAGAGTATATAATAGTTACGGGTACTATTTCGGACTTGTGGAAGCTGCGCCTAGTAATCCTGAAGTCGTTTATATCGCAGGTGTCCCTATTCTACGATCAGATGATGGTGGTAAAACATTTGAAAACATGAATAAGGCTAATGTTCATGCTGACCACCATGCCCTTTGGGTCAACCCAACAAATCACCTTCACCTTATCAACGGAAACGACGGAGGTATCAATATTACATATGATGGTGGCGAAAATTGGTTTAAATGTAACAATCCATCTGTAGGGCAATTCTACGCCATACAAGTTGACAATGCTGAGCCATATAATGTGTTTGGTGGGTTACAAGATAATGGAGTCTGGTATGGTTCAAATGAATACGAAGAAAGCGTAAGATGGCATCAGTCAGGTCAATATCCTTATAAGTCAATAATGGGAGGTGACGGAATGCAAATAGCTGTAGATACGCGCACCAATGAAACTGTTTACACAGGGTTTCAGTTTGGAAACTACTATCGAATCAACCTGAATACTGGTGAGAGAAAATATGTTACTCCAAGTCATGAATTAGGTGATAGTCCTTATCGATGGAATTGGCAGACACCCGTAGCATTATCGAGCCATAATCAAGATATCCTGTATATGGGTGCAAATAAGTTGATGAGATCAATGAATCAGGGAAATGATTTTGTTGCTATTTCAGGAGATCTAACGCGAGGAGGTAGAAAGGGAGATGTTGCATATGGAACATTGACTAGCTTTTCGGAGTCCCCATTGAAATTTGGTCTGATATATACGGGAAGTGATGATGGAATGGTCTATCGAACAGATGATGGAGGTGCAACGTGGATTGATCTAACGGATGGCTTGCCAGGCGAGTTTTGGGTAAGTAGGATTCAGGCAAGTTCTCATGATTTGGATAGAGTATTTGTCAGTTTGAACGGATACCGATGGGATAATTTTGAATCCATGGTTTACGTTTCTGATGATCGAGGTAAAACGTGGAGAAAGATAGGACTCGATCTTCCGCTAGAAACAGTTAATGTTATTTTGGAAGACCCGACGTTTGAAACTTTACTCTATGTAGGAACGGATCATGGAACGTACATTTCGACTGATGCTGGAGCTTCGTTTAACATACTTTCTAATTCAATACCCTTAGTTGCTGTGCATGACCTAGTCATCCAAGAACGGGAGAAGGATCTTTTGGTTGGTACACACGGTCGTTCAATTTACAAGTTAGATCTTGAGCCTATTTATAGTGTGCAGGGAAAGAGTGAGGAGTTGGTAGTGCAAAATGAACTGAAAGGTAGAGTAAGAGATAGCTGGGGTAATAAAAATTGGTTAAGAAAATTCAACGAACCAGAAAGCAAGTTATTTGTATATCACCCAGAGGGTGGTAAACTAGATGTCGTATTGAAGACTGAAGATGGCACAATAATCAGGAAAGACTCTTGGGAAGTAAAAGCAGGATTTCAAGATTATGGTTTTGACTACACTTGGGATGAGGAAATGGAGAAGGCATTTCGTAAGAGTCTTCATCAGAAAGAAAAATTTGAAGCAAAAGAGAACGGACAGTACTATCTCGTTGAAGGTAAGTACACGCTAGAATTCTCAGATAGTAAGCAAACTGTCATTACAAGTATAGAATTAAAGTAATGAAAATAACCCACGTATTCTTTGATTTGGACAATACGCTCTTTGATTTCACTGCAGCTTCAAATGAGGCTCTGAAGTCATTTGCAGAAGTGTTGAATGTACCTTACGACAATTCGTTTCTGGATGTTTATCATGAGCATAATCATACTGCATGGCATTTATTTGAGAGAGGTGTGATAGATTCGATGACCTTGAGGAGATCTAGATTTGAAAATACGGCAGAGCACTATGGAATCAAGCTAGATGGGCTGATGATGAACCGAAAATACTTAAGATTGCTTGTGGAAAACAAAAGATTCATGAGCGGTGCAGAAGAGATTCTAGATTACCTTCATCCCAACTACAGTCTATCAGCAATAACAAACGGACTAAAGGAGGTTCAGCGTCCCAGATTAATGGCAGCTGAGATCGATCATTTATTTGATTCGATTGTAGTATCCGACGAAATAGGTCTTGCAAAGCCAGATTCTAGATATTTTCAATTTGCTTGGGAGAAAGTCGATTGTCCACCTAAAGACCAAGTAATCGTGATAGGTGACAATCCACATAGTGATATTCTTGGAGGGCGAGAATTTGGATTCAATACTTGCCTTTTTGATCCTATTCAGAAACATGACCAAATAGAAAGTGACTATCAGATAAGTTCCCTACATGAGCTGAAGGATATTCTATAGTTTATACAAAGTTTCCTGGTACACCGACATAACTTACAACGACAAACAAAATAAATAAATTAGTAATGAGACATGCTTTTCTAGCTATTTGTGCAATAATAATTCTTGGCTCTTGCACAGCACCTAGTTTACAAAATAATGGTGGAACTAAGCTCACTCTGACCATTCCGGAAGGTAGTTCACAATCAGCTGCTGTTCAAGTTTTGACACAGCGTTTCAAAGAAGTTGTTCCATATCCAGAAACTGTCGTAGCATTTATATCTGGTGACATTGTAGAAATCCCACTCGTAGAATACAAAGATACTACAACAATTCGCCAGCTTTCAACATGGGGTCGTGATTTGCTATTAGTTTATGCTGTTCCAAAATCTCAACAAAATAAAGTTCGAGAGTATTTAGACTCTTATATTACCTACTCTGACAAAGAGAAACCTTTCAAACCAAGTTCGATGATCGGTTTGGTTGATTCAGAACAGAAATCTGATGTTTTAAAAGCTATAAACTCTGAAGACTTTAGCACAATGTTTCCTTCAGTGGGAATGGCTTATTGGGGTAATGTTGCAGTAGATGGAAAGGAAGCTCTATTCTTAACTGATAAAACATCTCCGTATATAGATGCGGATATGTTTGAGTCCGTAGAACCCTTTGCTGACAAAGAAGGAATCGAAGGAATTTTGGGTCTGAAACTTTTGCCGGATTACTCCGAAAGAATCGGACAACTTACAGGTAACGATAGCACATATTTATTGCACATATTACATGATGAAGTGTATATAAGCAAGATTATCGAACCTCATATTACAAATCCGTCATTTAGTATGTCTGGTGCGTTTACGCCTCAAGATGCCTTAGTGATTTCAACGTTATGGAATTCTGCGAAGTTGGAGGATGAAGTAATAATCAATTCTATTGATTTGCAAAATCCTTAATAGACTACTTCTTTAGCATTCCTTTAATGTCTGCTGGTGAGTAGTTGACGGACTTTAATACTTTAGAATCACTTGAGCGATAAACTAGATATTCCTCTCCAACTTGTTTGACATAAGACTCAACACCTTGCTCGTCTTTGTACTTCTTCTGAGTGGCTACTGCGTCTTCCATCGAATCGCATGCTTTACTCATATTAGATCTTTGTACTTCAGAAAATAAAGCATCAAATTTATCCGCAAGACCAAATTCCAAGATTGCACCTGAAAGTACATACTGAATATCACAAAAAGCATCTGCAACCTCAACAAGATCATCGGCTTCAATAGCATCTCGAAGTTCTTGCAACTCTTCCTCAATTAAAGATAATCGTAATTCCCATCTTTCCTTTGAAGGTATTTGCGGCTCATCTAGAATCGGAAGATTAAACGTTTTGTGGAATTGAGCGACATCACTTAATGCTTTAGGATCTTTCATGCTTTTGATATTTTTCTTGCAAATATAATTGAATAAGGAAGATCTGCTCATTGAAAATGCGGCGCATTTTATCTTTTTTGATACTTTAGTACTTATATGAGAAATTCCTTAGTTCCAATAATACTTGCGATCGTCGTATTTTCGGCTTTTGGATGCCAAGAGACAGAAAATTCACCAACATCTGATAAACTCTTCACTGCCATTGGTAGTGATTATTCCGGTGTAAATTTCATCAATCACATCAATGAGGATATCAACTTTCATCATCTCAACTGGGAGTCAGTGTACAATGGTGCTGGAGCTGCTGCGGCAGACTTTGACGGAGATGGTTTGGAAGATTTGTTTTTTGCGGGAAATCAAGTTTCAGATCGCATTTATCAGAATTTGGGAGATTTTAAGTTTAAAGATCGAACAGACCAGGGACCTTTTGAGGAGAATGCAGGGTGGTCGTCGGGAGTATCCATTGCAGATGTTAATAATGATGGCTTACTAGATATTTATGTCTGTCGACTTTGGCATAGTCTAGATACAAAAGACCAGGCAAAAAGAAAGAATGTTCTTTACATAAATAAAGGTGATTTTGAGTTCGTTGAATCAGCGGAAGCATATAGGCTAGCCGATTCAGGTCATGGAACACAAGCAAGCTTTTTTGACTATGATGGCGATAATGATTTAGATATGTTTTTGTTGAATGCGCCATCAAATAATTACAGTCAGAAGCTGGAGTATATTAATAAAAATGCTATTCCTTATGAGCATAGTGATAAACTATTCAGAAATGATGGTGGAAAATTCACGGACGTAACTAAGTCGGCAGGACTTGAAGACTACGGCTTTGGCCTTGGCGTTACTACTGTAGATCTGAATTTGGATGGATGGACGGATATTTATGTTGCCAATGATTTCGAAATAGCAGATCATCTGTGGATCAATCAAAGAAACGGAACCTTTAAAGATGAGATCCAGAGTAAACTAAAGCACATTTCATTCTCGTCTATGGGCACCGATGCAGCTGATGCCAATAATGACGGCTTTGTAGATATTGCTGTTCTCGATATGCAAAGCCATGATCATTATAGATCAAAGACAAATATGCCAGGGATGGATGTTCAGCAGTTTTGGACGAATGTATCTAGAGGACAGCACTTTCAATACATGAGTAACATGCTTCAGATGAATCAAGGTTACGGTTTCTACAAAGAGATCGCACAGCTAGCTGGCATAGCATCTACCGATTGGAGTTGGTCTGTATTACTAGCTGATTTAGATAATGATCAGTATAAGGATATTTTTATTACAAATGGACTCAATAAAGATATCAGGAACAACGATTTTGCGGAGGAAATGAAAAAGTTTAGGGCTCAAGGCCCAAAATCAATTTTTGAGTTTTCTCAAAAAGTTGGTTCGCAGAAGATTGCTAATCTTGCCTTTCAGAATCTAGAAGGAAGTTATCAGTTTCAATCCAAAGCGGAAGATTGGGGCTTGGATTTCGAAGGGTATTCTTACGGCGCAGCATATGCAGATTTAGATAATGACGGCGATTTAGACTTAATAGTAAATAACAATAATTCTGAAGCTTCGATTTATAAAAATAATGTTAAAGATCAGAATTGGATTCAGCTTTCAATCACAGAAGGAGAACTTCCTAAAGCAAATATTCAGTGTCTGATTTATGCTGAAGGGAAGGTTTTTCATGCTGAACAGAGCAGAACTAGAGGTTTTCAATCGTCTGTATCACCTACTATACATATTGGTCTGGGAGAGATAACAAAGCTGGATTCGATCATTCTCATTAACAATTTAGGAAGGCAGAAGAAGCTCAATGGATTGCGGATCAACAAAAGATATGAAATTGAATACGTACCAAAGACATGGACTAAACCATTCGTTAGAAAACTACCGGATTATACTTGGTTGACTGAGATTACTAGAAATTCTAATCTTGATTTTCGCCACGAGGAGAATGAATACAATGATTTTAATAGAGAGAGTCTTTTACCTCATATGCAGACGCGTAAAGCTCCTTTTATTTCTTCTAGAAAGGAGCCAGGTAAGCAGTCTAGTCTGATATACATTGGAAACAGTCATGGAGCAAAAAGCGAAATGTACCGACATGCTAACAACCGATTTTATAAATTGGCAGGGCCATGGCATCAAGATGCAGAGGCTGAGGATGCAGGATCAGCATTTTTTGATATAGACAATGATGGTGACCTTGACCTCTATGTAGCCAGTGGAGGAAGTGAAAAGAAAGACAAGAGCTCCGTGTATGCAGATAGATTATACATTAACAACGATGGTACTTGGTCAAAAGAAAGTGACTTAAGCAGGAATGCTTTCAATGGAACAGTCGTAGTATCATCTGATTTTGATTCTGATGGAGATGAAGATCTATTTGTAGGCGCACATGCCGTAGCTGGTAAGTACCCCTTCCCTTCCAGTTGTCAGTTGTTGATCAATGAGGATGGAATTCTAGTCGATAAGATTGAAGAAATTGCACCTACTTTGAAGAATGTTGGAATGGTGACCGATGCCATTTGGAGTGACTTTAATGGAGACGATTTAATGGATTTAGTGGTAATTGGTGAATTTATGTCTGTTAAATTTTTTGAGAACAATGGCAAACAATTGATTGAAAATGCAAATGTTTTGTCTGATGATCCTTTATCTGGATGGTGGTATACTATTGAGGAAGGTGATCTGGATGGTGACGGTGTGCCTGAATATGTACTAGGAAATATTGGCTTGAATAATAAGTACCACCCTGATAAGGAGCATCCTCTGCAGCTGTACGGGAATGATTTTGACAAGAATAGCACCAATGACGTTGTTCTCACCAAAACTTCCGATACTTATGGAGAAGTACCTGTGAGAGGTAGACAGTGCAGTAGTGAGCAAATGCCTTTCATAAAATCAAAGTTTAAGGATTTTGAAAGTTATGCCAAAGCAGATGTATTAGACATATACGGTGAAAAAGGATTGGACGAGGCCGTTCATTTAATTGCGAATAATTTCGAAAGTGGATATTTGAAGAAGAACGGTACAAGATATGACTTTGTACCTTTCCCATCAGAGGCTCAAGTGTCAGCAATTCGGGACGTTGAGATTATAGATGTAAATCATGATGGTCTCCTTGATATAGTTTCCATAGGAAATGAATTCGATGCAGAAGTCGAAACAACTAGGCACGATGCTTCGACTGGAATAGTTCTAACGCAGAATGGCACTGGAGAATTTAGAGCTCGATCGGTCTTGGAGTCTGGCTTGTATGCACCAGGGAATAGTAGAAAGATGACAAAACTTACATCGAAAGATCAAACACTATTGGTTATAACTAATAATCAATTTGTTCCACAAGTGATCAAAGTCAACAAATAAAAGCATGAAGAATAAGCCGTCAAAAATTTCAAGAAAGAAGTTTCTAAAAACTGGATTACTTGGAACCGCAGGTATACTGACCAGTCAGGCATGCAAGCCAGAAACTGCTAAGTCTGCGGCAATTCATACTAGGAAAAGAGTGCAATGGCGAATGATAACCACATGGCCAGCTAACTTCCCTGTGCTAGGAGAAGGATGTAATATGCTAGCAAATTGGGTGGAAGAAATGAGCAATGGTCGATTTAAGATTAAAGTATATGGCGGCGGAGAACTTGCGCCTGCACTCGAAACCTTTGATGCTGTTAGTGATGGATCAGTTGAAATGGGTAATGGTGCAGCTTACTATTGGGGTGGAAAAATTCCGGCTGCTCCGATCTTTTGTACTATCCCTTTCGGAATGAATGCTCAGCAAATAAACGCTTGGATTTATGAGGGAGGAGGTTATGATCTATGGAAAGAAGCTTACGCACCTTTTGATGTTATCCCTTTTGCAGGTGGTAATACAGGGCCACAAATGGGCGGATGGTTTAACAAGTCTATTGATTCAATAGAGGACTTTCAGGGATTGAAAATGCGGATTCCTGGTCTTGGAGGTAAGGTAGTTGAAAAAGTAGGAGGCGCGGCAGTTGTTAGTCCAGGTGGTGAAATCTATACAAATTTGGAACGTGGAGTGATAGATGCGACAGAATGGGTCGGTCCTTATCATGATTACTTGATGGGTTTTCACAAAATAGCAAAGTACTACTACTATCCAGGATGGCATGAACCAGGACCTATTCTTGAAAACATAGTTAATCGAGAAGCTTGGGAGGCATTACCAAAAGAGTTTCAGGCAATTTTAGAAACTGCAAGTGCTAGACAAAATATTTGGTCATTAAGTGCTTTTGAGGCAAAAAACAATATCTATTTGCAGAAAATACTAGATGAATCGGATGTACAGATTCGCACATTTTCAGAAGATACTCTTAGTGCTTTAAAAGGTGCTACAGAGTCTGTCATGCAGACACTAACAGATAAAGATGCATTTGCGAAAAAGGTATATGATCACTATCAAGTTTTCAGAAAAGGTATAACAAATTGGAATCAATTTGGCTAGCAAGCTAGCAACTAGTAAAATCTTTACGATAGGTACCACAAATCTCAGTCCTTTTTGCTCAGAATTCCTTAACATTGCGATAACAATGTCTTACCTATATTTGCGCTTTAAATCAAAACAGCGAGATTAAAACTTATATGTCCACTTTCAAGAATAAAAATGATCGTTTCGATCCGACTTCTTCAGATAGTCACGTAATCGCTCAAAAAGGATATAGGTTTACTATAAATCAATCTTTCTTATACAAAACTATCTCTTCATGGATTTTGGAATAGTAGACCTTCTACAGATTGTTGGTGCCTTAAGCTTTTTTGTCTATGGTATGAAAATGATGAGCGACGGTGTTCAGCGCGCTGCCGGAGCTCAATTACGGAACATACTTCGTACGATGACAAAAAATCGATTTTTAGGAGTAGGAACAGGATTTTTGACAACAGCTTTGGTACAATCGTCTTCTGCTACCACTGTGATGACAGTTTCATTCGTTAATGCAGGTTTACTGACCTTGGTTGAATCTGCGGGTGTTATGATGGGGGCTAATATCGGAACAACTATAACGGGTTGGATAGTATCGATTCTAGGATTTAAGATTAAGTTAAGTGCGTACTCTATACCTCTTTTTGCTGTAGGTGTACCAATGCTATTTTCAGGTAGGAATCGGATTAAATATTGGGGTGAGTTTGTAATTGGATTTGCAATCTTATTTCTTGGCTTAAGTTATCTTAAGGGAGCTGTTCCTGATCTTAAAGGGAATCCTGAAGTGCTTGAATTTCTTGCTAATTTTACGAATTGGGGAATACTTTCAAGGATACTCTTCGTAGCGATTGGAACACTTGTTACGATTATGGTACAATCTTCCAGTGCGGCAATGGCTATTACACTTACGATGTGTGCCCAAGGTTGGCTTCCTTTTGAAGTTGCAGCAGCAATGATTTTAGGAGAGAATATCGGAACCACAATAACAGCTGAAATTGCATCACTTGTTGGAAATACGAATGCAAAAAGATCTGCGAGGATTCATTCTATGTTTAATATCATAGGGGTGGCTTGGATGGTAATACTTCTACCTTACTTCCTACCAGTACTTACAAGTATTCTTCAAAGTTTTATTGATAATTTTACACCATTTACTGATGCTGAAGATGTTCCAATAGCGCTTTCAGCATTTCATACAGCTTTCAATCTACTCAATGTCTTGATAATGGTTGGGTTCGTTAATACGCTGGTAAAAGTAGCTATATGGAGTGTTCCAGAGTCAGAGGGTGAAGACGATCATCGACTAAAGTTTATTACCTCTAGCAGTAGAACCCCAGAATTAGCAACTGCTGAGTTACAGAAAGAGGCAGCAAACTACGGTGTTATCACAAGTAAGATGAATAAAATTCTTTTAGACTTACTTCAGGCAACCAAAGCGAAGGAAATTAAGAAACTTCATAAGAAGATTAAGAAGTATGAAAAGGCAACCGATCAACTAGAGATTGAAATTACCGAATATATAACAAAGCTTTCTGATAAAGAGATCACTCCAGACACTAGTGTTAAACTGCGTACTATTCTAAATATTTGCAACGACTTGGAAAGAATTGGAGATCTATATTATCAGATTTCTATGACTATACAGAATCTTGAGGATCAGCAGAGATCACTTTCAGATCATCAGAAATTACGATTGCGAGAAATGGTTGATCTTTTAGATCAAGCATTTGCAGAAATGAATATAAATCTTAAATCAAACCAGTACAATAAGATTAGTCTTAGTAAAGCCTTGAGTATTGAGGATTCAATAAATGATTTCAGAAATAGTCTTAGAACCGAGAATAATATTGAATTGGGAACCTCTGGATATAATGTTCAGACTGCAATGAGCTATAATAATCTATTTTCTACTATGGAGCGAATTGGTGATCATATTATCAATGTCCAAGAAGCTATCAAAGGTCAAATCTAGATATTAATTAGAAAGGGTTTCAGACGGAAGATATCGGTATCTACTTTCCTTTATTAGATTTCTTGTCGATTTCCTCTGTGTATCTAGCCTCTTTTCGGTGTTTACATTTTGTTGCTCCTTATCATTTTTCGAATAATTAGCATTTGCCCAAGATGCTAGTAACCATGCTCGATAAGACCTTCAATGTTTCTTCGATTAGTACCGTATTTTCCACATGAAAAGTCACCTAGGAGCTCTTCCTACTTCATGGTTTCTATTCTTCGATGTATTTGAGTAGCATGATATGTCAATTGATTACAAAGTAGCATCCATTGTATGTCATTGGATATTTTAGACATATCAAAACTTTTTGAATCACTGATGTCAAGCTTTCCGCCTTCTAAAACTTATAAAACACTTCCGAGATAGTAAGATAAGTGGAATGTAAGGAGTGCTATTGGATTTAGATCGTATAAGCTCCTTGCAGCTTTAGGTTAAGAAACCTAGTTGATAAGTTCTGCGACATTTGTTTCGCAAATCCACCGACCGCTTAAATAGGTTTCAGCAAACCTATCGGCTAAGGACTTTAGTACAGATATCTAATTCTAATTTTGAAATTCAGGTTGAAGTGTTAGTCTTCATAGATTTTAACGACTAACTCACCAGGCTTAACATAGCCCCTATACATACCTGGTGTATTGAAGATCATGGCGATTTCGCCAGTTTTGCTTAATGCCACTACTCCACCTGAGCCTCCTTTTTCAACCAATTTATCCATAACGACTTCCTTAGCAGCTCGTGTTACGCCTAAACCTTTGTATTCCATTCTTGCAGCTATGTCATGTGCTACAGCATATCTTATGAAATACTCACCGTGTCCTGTAGATGAAACACCGCAAGTTGAATTATCTGCATAAGTTCCAGCACCTATAACTGGTGAATCTCCGATTCGATTGTATTTCTTATTCGTCATTCCACCTGTCGATGTTCCTGCTACGATGTTTCCTTTTTTGTCCAAAACAACACATCCAACTGTACCGTATTTGTAGTCTAGATTTGAAGATTCTAGAGTTCCCAAGTCTTCTTTAGCCTTTATGCGATCTAGTGAATTTCGTCGTCTTTCCGTATGAAAATATGATGGTTCAACTACTTCACATCCGTTTTCCGCTGCAAACTTATCTGCGCCATTGCCAGAAAGTAGAACATGCTCTGATTTGTTCAAAACAGCAAGCGCAGCAGTAATTGGGTTCTTAATTGTTGTGATACCGCTAACAGCTCCAGCTTGTTGATCGGAGCCTCTCATAATTGAAGCATCTAGTTCGTTTGTTTCTTCGCTGGTAAAAACAGCTCCCTTTCCAGCATTGAAGAGAGGTGAATCTTCCATTTTCATAATAGTTTTCACTACTACTTCCTCTGAACTGATACCGTTTTTGAGCATTTGTTCACCTTCTACAAGAACTCTAGTCAAAATCTCATTGTATGCATTTTCAGTTTCCTTATCCATATTTTCCCGGAGAATTGTACCTGCCCCTCCGTGGATAACCATGGCATATTCAGTAGTTTGAATACTTTTTTTAGGTGAAGATGAAATGGAAGAGTCGGAACTGATTGTATTGTCATTACAGCTAAGAAGCAAGACTGAGGTAAAGACGAAAATAAGTACGGCTGATACTTTCATTTTGGTGGCTTTAAATTGTTGGAAAATTGGTGTTGAAATCTGATACTGTATATTGCAGTTCTTTTTTTTGATCACTACTAAGGAATAAATATTGCCATTGGTCCTGAAAAGCCTTTAGATAAAACAGCCCAAATAATCCCGAAAGTATAAACGCAAGAAAGAGATACCAAGCAAAACCACCAATAATAAGTGCTAAGATAAATGTGATAGGTAACAGAAATAGATATTCAAAAATCATAATTGCAAGGAATACCGGCATCACAAATTCATGCATTGTTATTTTCTTCTTGACAATATAGCGAGAAATCTGTGTCGGTATAAAGTGGAACAAAAGACTAATCAAGAAGATCGGGATGAGAATGAACATTCCGACTAAATCAAGTATTGATGGCTTTTTCAAGCGTTGATGAGATGATTCTTCAAGCGTATTATTTAAAAGTGTAGAAGATTGATCATTTTCATCAATCAGATTTGCTAAGTTTTGTTCTTCTTCAAATACATCTTTTCTTTTCTCGACCACTGGAAGCAGTGAAAAGCGTTTTTGACTGTCTATTATTCTGTATGCTTTATGAAGATTGTCTTCGACTTCTTCGTGAGTAATATGTCGTAGGCATTTCTGCATACGTTTAGATAATAAGTCTAGGAAATGTTTATGCTTTTTTGCCTCAGTTTCCCATTTCTGATCTTCGAGTGAATCGATATCTATGGGTTTTCCAATTACGATCGAAACTTTGCTACCAAACTTCACATGTCGATCGAAATTTACACCTATTGGAACGACTTGGACATTGGAGTTAGGGTGCATAAAAGCGAATCTCGAAATACCTTTTTTTAATGGTCTCAAAAAGAGATTTTCATGTGTATGAGCTTCAGGAAACATCAACAAGGCATTGTTTTCTTGAAATAACTCTAGAATAAGCTTTTGAGTTAGAAGATTTTTTTTCACGTTACCAAGCCCGTCTTTTTGCCTAAAAATTGGTATCTGATTAGTTCCCTTTAGAAGCCATGATAGCCATGATTTTGAAAATAGATCACCCCTCACGAGAAAATGCAATCGCACTGGGAGGTAGCAAGCCAACATACACGGTTCAATGAATGCAGTCGGATGATTGCTTGCTAAAATTATGGGTTTATCTTTTGGCAGGTTTTCAACACCAGAAACAAATATTTTACCAAAGTACAGCTTTGTGGCAAATCTGACGGTTGGTCGAAGTATATCGTAAATCATGGAGTCATTTTTCAATTCCAAAAGTAGGTTTTTTTATGTTTGTAGACCTATTTGACGGCAATGAATGAAACAAGACATCTGATCATTATTACTGGACCAACTGCCGTTGGAAAAACGGAGCTGTCAATCAGATTAGCTCAACACCTTGAAACTGAAATCATCTCGGCAGATAGTAGACAGATCTACGAAGAGTTGAAAATCGGTGTTGCTCGACCCTCAGCAAAGGAGTTGAGTGAGGTTACTCATCATTTTATTGGATCTCATTCGATACATGAGTCTTTTACAGTAGCAGATTATGAGTTAGCTGCTAGCGAAAAGATTGAGGAGTTATTTCAAAGTAAGAACTATGTTGTTTGCACAGGTGGTACAGGTTTGTATCTAAAGTCTCTTACAAATGGATTGGACAAGATCCCGAGAATTGATCCTTCTATCTCACTGGAATTACAGGTTCAATTTGAGAAGAATGGCTTGGAGTACTTACAGAATAAATTATCCAGTTTAGACCCCGAGTACTTTGAAAAGGTCGATTTGAGCAATCGTAGGAGACTAATTAGAGCCCTCGAAGTATATTATGGTACCGGAAGGAAATTTTCAGATTGGAGAACTGAACAATCAAAGAAACTTCCTTACCAAGTGCATTATGTAGTACTTGATAGACCAAGAGAAGAACTCTATGATAGAATCAATAAGCGAGTGGACCAAATGATGGAAATGGGACTTCTAGAAGAAGTCAAACAGTTGTTTAAATTTCGGAATCTTCGTTCTTTGCAAACTGTAGGTTATTCAGAGTTTTTTCAGTATCTAGAGGGAAAAGTTGATTATGATTATGCTTTGAATAAGGTTAAGCAGCATACAAGGAATTATGCAAAAAGACAGTTAACTTGGTTCCGAGGGGTACCAGAAGCCGTATGGAAATCGGCAAGAGATATTGATGCGAAACATATTTTAGATTCTATTGTCCACAAATAAAACACATCATTTATGAGTATATGGTATACTGATTTAACGCCTGAACAGCTGAATGCCTCAGGAAAAAACACAATGGGAGATTTTTTGGACATTAGAATTACAGAAGTTGGAAAAGACTATCTGAAAGCAACAATGCCCGTTACTTCTAAAAATGTGCAACCGATGCGCTTACTGCATGGAGGAGCATCAGTAGTTTTGGCTGAGACTCTAGGTTCAGTTGCAAGTTGGATTATACATGATCCAAATACAATAAATGGTGCTGTAGGTGTGGAAGTAAATGCAAATCATCTTAAATCTGCAAAAGAAGGAGAAACAGTGACGGGTGTGGTATCACCAATCAAAGTGGGGAGAAACATCCATGTGTGGGATATTAAGATTTACAATTCGAGCGATGAACTTTGTTGTGTTTCACGTCTTACAACTATGATTCTACATAAGAAGTAGTCACTTATTGCCGACATCTTCCGATTTTTATTGATATGTCTGCAATACGGCGAACGATCATTCGTATATACTGATACATAGGCGTATATTTACTGCTTTGTCTGATTTGAAGATTGGCTTTATTCCATTCTTGATGCAGAAATCTTTTAACTACTTAATACAAATAATGAAATTTTTCTTTTCTGCTTTTTTGATGCTTTTTAGCATTTTTTCCTTCTCACAGTTGAATTTAACCTTGCAGAGCAATGTTACTTTTGACGGTAGTGGAAATGATATTTGGGGTTATGTTGCTCCAGATGGTTCTGAATATGCTATCGTTGGAACTACCATAGGAACCCGTGTTTACAGTTTGGAGGATGTAACAAACCCTGTTGAACTAATATTTATTCCCGGTTCTAACTCTACTTGGAGAGACATGAAGCAGTGGGGAGAATATGCATATGTCACTTGTGATAGTGGTAATGATGGTTTGCTGATCATTGACATGTCCGAAGCACCTAATAATATTGAATTTAACTTCATCAAGCCAGTTGTACAGGATGGAGATAATGACATAGCTCTTGATCGGTGTCATAATATCTTTATTGATGAGAAAGGTATCATTATGTTATCAGGATGTCAAGGGCGAGGAGTTGAGTTTTTCGATCCCAGTGATGATCCAATGAATCCCACATACTTATCTAGTATTGTGTCGCCTTACTCTCATGATGCTTACGCAAAAGGTGATACACTATATGCAAGTGAAATCTATGATCATCTTGCTATGTATGATATTTCAGATTTAAACAACATAGAATTATTAGGAACTAGAGAGACTTCTAGTGATTTTACCCACAATGCTTGGGCTGACCCAACACATAACTATGTATTCACTACCGATGAACGACCAGAAGGTTTTGTAGATGCATATGACTGTTCGGATCCTCAGAATATTGAGCTATTAGATAAGTTCATGCCACCAGGAGTAGCTGGTACAGGAACCATTCCGCATAATACACACTATTTTAACGGCTTTATTGTGACTTCTTGGTACACGGCAGGTATAATCATTACAGACGTACATAGACCTGAAAATATGGTGCAAGTTGCTGCATACGATACCTATGATGGCCCAGATGGCGGTTTTAGTGGCTGTTGGGGTGTGACACCTTATCTTCCATCTGGAGTTGTGATCGCTTGCGATATCAATAGTGGTTTATATGTTTTTGAAGCTGATTATGTCAGAGCTTGCTATCTTGAAGGGAAAGTGACAGATATTGCTACAAATGCGTCGATATCAAATGCCACAGTAAGAATTATTGATGGAGATTATGAAGATGAGCAAACTGAAGCTAACGGAGAATATAAAACTGGACAACCATCTGCTGGAACATTTACAGTTGAATTTTCGCATCCGCTATACGAAACTAAAACAGCTGAAGCTACGCTAGTCAATGGTGAAGTTACGATATTGGACATGAAGCTAGGTCAATTACCTAGTTACCAAGTCGGTCTAACTTTAGTCGATAAGAACACTGGAAATGCCATTCCAAATGCTGAATTCACTTTACAGGGTCAGGAGTTAACGTTTGATCTAACTTCAGACAATCAAGGTTTGGCATCAACGACAGTAATTGAAGGCGAATACCAAATTTATGCTGGTAAATGGGGCTATGAAAACATCGGTGTAGAAGGGATCTTTATTGAAGGACCATTTTCTGAAACATACGAAACTGAGCCTGCATATATGGATGACTATATTCTTGACTTGGGTTGGGAAGTGACAAATATTCAAGAAGGAGGAAATTTCTCTGGCGGCTGGGAAAGAGCTGTTCCAGCTGGTACTTATAACAATGGGTTGATTTTTAATCCTGAAGCTGACGTTGAAGGTGATGTAGGAGATATGTGTTACGTAACAGAAAACGAAATAGGAGGTTCTTTTTTCTCATCAGATGTAGATAATGGAACGACGATATTGACTTCTCCATTAATGAATCTTACGACTTATGAGAATCCAACTGTTGAATTTCGTACTTGGTTTATGACCGGCGGTGGCAACGGTGCTTCCGATGATCAGCTTGAATTTTATATAGATAATGGAACGACTGAAATTCTGCTTTTGGAGTACAATACAAATTCTCAAGAGTGGAGTGATAAGTTCAGTTTTGTTGTTTCAGAATTTCTTGAAATTACATCTACAATGACAGTTTCAATGAGAACAAGTGATTTTGCATCAAATGGTCACGTAGTTGAAGCTGGAATTGACAATTTTTATGTCAAAGGTGCTCCTACAGTGAATGTTAAAGAAATCTTGGGAGCAGAGGTTGAAATTTATCCAAGTCCAGCATCCAGTAACATCACTGTTGTTAGTAAAGGTGCTCAGATAAGACATATTGATTTAATCAATGTACTCGGACAAGTTGTGTTAAGCAGAGATCTCAATAATAATGCTACTGTCTCACTTCCGGTCAATACATTGGCCAATGGATCTTATTATGTCAAAGTAATTACAAGTAATAATTTAGAAGGGATCTACCCTATTCAGGTGATCAAATAATGAATTCTTAATTGCAGATAGAATTAAAGGCAGTATCACTTTTGTGGTATTGCCTTTTCTACTGTGGGCTGAGGATAGCTGCCCAATAATTTAGATTGCATTAAGCTTTCAAAAGTTTTGCGGGACGAAACAATGTCCGATTTCAAAAGTATTAATAAGAGTAATATGTATCCATACTTTCGAGCGTTAAGAGTTTTGGTAAAAGCTAAGTGCGGTAGTAGTTTAGAATTGACGGAAACGAGTAAAATCAACTTGCGAGTGATGATCTCAGATGTCGATCTGTATCCAGAATTAAATAATGGAAGACATTTGACCATGATGGACTTAGGAAGATATGACTACGGCATGCGTTTGGGCCTTTTTACTGTCCTAAAACGGAAAAAGTGGGGATTGATGGTTGCAGGAAATTTCACAAGGTATCGAAGAAGACTAATGCTTTTCAAAAAATACAGCCTTCAAACCGAGCTTGTTGGATACGACGATAAATGGTTTTATTTCTACCAGAAAACGGTACGTAGAAATATTATACATTCTGCGGCATTAGTGCGCACAGCAGTCGTTTCAAGTAAGGGTATCGTCAGCGCTGAGTTGGTAGCCAAAGAACTAGGAATGCCTTACGAACCTTCCATACCTAAGTGGGTCGAAGAATGGATCACTCTAAATGAAGTCAGTCCTAGAATTGTCTAGCAAATATAACTATCCCGCTTTAGTCGATTAAGGTCCAATCGTTAAATACTCCAGCATCGATCCAGCCACGGTTTTGATCTTCACCTTCAATTGCTATTGATCCAACAAAGTTTTCTCGCTGTTCGCTACTATCGTTATCACAATATACTACCATGAAACCTAGTTCATCACCTAGTGAAAGTTGTCGTGGATTAGCGCCAAAAGTATAATCATCTTTGAAAATCTTAATACCTGCTTCCCAAGTAGTTAGGTTTTCTTGTTGAACTTTAGCTGATTGCATATGAGAGTCGAAATATCCAGGTAGAGAATCTAAACCCATGTCTGTAACTCTTAGATTTTGAGCGAGGTGATATGCAAATGCATTGTGGTTATACTGATGATTACCGCCCGAGTTATCTTCATCTATGAATATTTCGAGACAATCGTCATCCCAATACCTGTCCAAACCATTCTCATGTAAGTCTAGAATCACGTCATCCGTAATTTCAGCGAGAATATAGATATTGTCTGAATTCCATAATAGTTTCAACCTTCCTGAAAAATCCTCAATAGTTGGTTTTTGACCTAACCAAACATGATCTAAAGGGTACCAAATTGCCTCATCCCAAGCTAATTCTTGACCCTGACCATCAAGTTGAATCGGAGTATTGGCTTTATGAATGCCAGGATACTTTTGAGATTCAGAATATGAGTTACTTGACTACGAATCTTTGCATGCAAAAAACAAGAACAAAATGAAAATTAGATTGATTGTTACGATTTGACGCATATGAAGTCTTTTGAAATAGTAAATTATCACATTATTATAAACTTACAAGAAATAAATTTGTTTAAGGACGATAGACAGAATATTTGGATCGTTTCAATCATTTTTTGAGAAATTTAATTCTCATATATCCAATTGCTTTTGTCTTTACCGATAACAATTATACTCTTCATTTTCTGAATAAAGAGCATTAAATCTAAAATTTACATGCTTAGTCACGGCGATATGATATCAAGAAGTATCTTAGAGCTAGAATTAAAACAACAATCTTTATGAAAATCCGAACGTCTTATATCATATTCGTGTTGGCGGGTCTGTTCTTTATCAGCAATTCGGGAAATCCACCAAATGGAAGAACTGGAGCTCCTGGTGATTTTGGTGCTTGCAATGGATGTCATAATGGGGGTTTTCCGAGTATTGATGGTAACATCCAGATTAGTGGTATCCCAGGATCCGTAGATGCAGGACAGACTTATGCCTTAACTGTTACGATAAATAATACTACTAACAATGCAACGAAGGGAGGATTTCAAATGGTTGTTCTAGACGAAAATAATAACAATGTCGGTCAACTTGCAAATCCAGGAATGTTTTCTTCAATTTCCACTTCCGGCCAAAGAGATTATTTTGAACATGCTCCAGCTCAGAATTTTTCAGGTGGATCAATCAGTTATTCGGTCGATTGGACAGCTCCGAGCGGAGGATCAGCAGTTGATGGTGAGAGTTTAACTTTCTATGCAGCCGGTGTCATAGCTAATGGGAATTCTAGTACTAGTGGTGATTATGGCCCGACTACTACCTTTGAAACTACCTTCATTGCACCAGTCGGAGCTCCAGAAGTTTCGATAACTAATGCTATCGATCCTTTATGTTCCGGTGATGACAATGGCTCAGCTACAGTTAGTATTTCAGGAGGCACTCCCCCATATAGTACCTCGTGGAGTTCAGGTGAGACTAGTTTGACCGCGATTATGTTAACAAGTGGCTTGAATTCAGTAACTGTAACAGATAATGCTGGTATGTCCAACGAAGCTACTATTGAACTAAACGATCCAGAACCAGTTGAAGTAAATTCATCTATTGGTTTAGTGAGCTGCTTCAATGGTTCAGACGGTTCAATTGAATTGTCGGTTTCTGGTGGTTCTGGTAGTTATTCTTTTTTGTGGTCAAATGATGAAACAATATCAAAAATTACGGATTTATCAGCTGGTACTTATGACGTAACTGTTTCTGATACTAATGACTGCACGTATGAGGATTCTTTCAGTCTCAGTAATCCGATAGAAATCATTAATACTCTTCAGTCCATTACTGATGTCGACTGTTCAGGAGATGAAACTGGAGCCATTTTTATAAATACTTCAGGTGGAACAGGCAATGTTAGTTTCTTATGGTCAGATGAATCAACTGAGCAGAATTTATTGAATGTTAGTGCGGGTGATTACACCTTGATTTCTTCAGATGAAAACGGTTGTACTCAGGAAGATTCCTATACAATCGAAGGTCCAGGAACGTCATTAGAAGTTATCATAGAAGAAGTAGTTTCGATTCCATGTAATGGTCTATTTGGTAGTCTTAGAAGCCATTGCAAATGAAAATACGGCAGTTACGTATCTATGGAGTGATGGTACTGCCGATCAAGAAAATCCCACTGATGTCTTGGCAGGTGTTTACAGTGTAACTGTGACTAATGAATTTGGATGTGAGCGCAACCACAACCTACACGTTGACTGGAACCTGACTCTTTAGGCTTAGTGTTCAACGTTTTACAACAGCCGTCAATTGGATTTCCCAATCGGGGGTGAGGTCTCAGCTACAGCTTCTGGAGGAACCTCACCATATACGTACCTTTGGTCAACTCTAGATACGACCGCAACTATTGACTCACTGTCAGCTGGAACATATTTTTTGAACATTACTGACTCTAACGGATGTTCAGTTCTTGATTCAGTCGTCCTGTTGAAGAAATTCCTTGCGAATTGGAAGCAAGCGTACTTTTTACTCCGATACAGTGTTATGGTGACTCAACAATCGTAACTGTTACAGCAGAAGGAGGAGCAGGAATCGTGAATTTCGAATGGTCTTCAGGAACTAACTTAGATCTAGAGTATCTCCCCGCTGGTGTATATAATGTTATTGCAAGTGATGAGATTGGATGTCGAGACACTGCATCGATTTTGAAATTATTGAACCACTACTTTTGGAGCTTGACTTCTTCACTGTTGACACCGTGACTTGTGAAGATACTTTGGCTTCAATCTTTACTGAGTACAAAGGCGGTGCGCATCCCTATGAATTTTCTTGGTCCAATGGGGCAAATAAGCAATCAACATCTAGAAGGTCTAGAGGGTGGCTCTTATGTATTGACCGTGACAGATGCCAATCTTTGCGAAACGGTGGACACCTTTATTGTAGTAGAAGATTTTAGTGCGGAAATAGTATTTGAAATCGATACTGTTCAAGTATTCTTAGATGAAAGTGGTATGTTTAATGCAATACCAAAAGTTAATGACTATGTCCAACAATTGACAGGCAGTTGTACAGATTCACTTTATCTACTTTATGATAGTCTTTTCTTGAGTTGCGAAGATCTAGGGATAATCGAATTTGAAGTTGAGCTTTATAATTTCCAAGAGTTACTAGAAAGTCGTGTTGTGAGTGCCCAAGTTCTTGACACGATAGCTCCTACTCTATTAGGATTTCCGATAACTGTAGATTTAAATGCCAGCGGTATTGCGATTTGCGAAGCGCAGAATATTTCGGGAACGTGGGTCTTACCTTTGGAATTCATCAGCGACAATTGCCAAGCAGATTATGTCAATGACACGCTTGAATATTCAATAAATATTGGAGAAATCCCCGGAGAGTACTCAATTGATTACGAGGTTAGTGTTGTCGATCCATCAGGCAACGAGTCAGTAGGTACAGTGACCTACACATACGTGCTTCGAGGAACAGCCCAAAAGTATCGTACGAGATAATCAGATGTCTCTTGTTTTGAGGGGAGCGATGGCTGTATCGACTCTAACTGTTGAGGGAGGCGCAGATCCGATTGAAATACTGCCCGAGAACCTGTGCGATCTTACGGCGGGAGAGTATTTCTTTACTGTCATAAATGGTGACGGTTGTACATACGAGTTTGAAGAAACAGTCAGTGAACCAGCGGAGATCGTAATCGTAATTACCGAATCTCAGGGCGAGGTGCCGGGTGAAAGCGACGGATTTATCAAAGTAGATGTTGAAGGTGGAACGCCTCCTTATAGCTACTCATGGAGAGAAAACAATCTGGAAGTTAGCACAGAAAAAGACTTGGTTAATTTTCCTTCAAGTCAATACGACCTGGTGGTCACAGATGCCAATGGCTGCGAAAGAGTCTTGTCAACGTTTCATAGAGGTTACGAGTACTCAAATTGACTTAGAAGAAATATTGACAGTTTATCCTAACCCTTTCGAGAGCAAGCTTGTAATCCAAGTGTACAGATCCTAGCTATTCATTCCATTTAACCAATGTCATGGGACAGCGGTCTTGAACTTCCACTTATTGCAGAGAATGAAGGAATGATTATCAATACAAATACGCTTGTTTCTGGTTTTTATTTTCTAGAAATAACAAATGGAAATTCGAGCCTTGTTAAGAGAATTATTAAGCGATAATTGTTAAGTTTTGTTGAAGATTTGGTAAATAAAAACTTTACAACCAATGAAATCGTTATCGATTTGTAGATGGAGTTATCTACTATTTTAAATCTTTATTTTCCGAAAATACATGAACTATGAAGTACTTGTTTAGTCTAAGTTTTCTGTTTTTTGTCAGCTTATCCTTTTGCCAGGATGCGCCAATTAGCCATTCTGATTATACTGCAACGGAAATTGCTGCAGCTATTCAAAAAGGTGAAGCTCTAGTATTTCAAGAGAAACGAATTCCTCTTGGTACAGTAACTAAAGGAGAATTCAAAGAAATGACTTTTAAGTTTCTGAATGTGCTATCAGAACCGATTGAATACAGCTTTTTCGATGTGTGCTCTTGTTCGCAATTGACATATGATGCAGATTCTGTCATCAAGTCTGGAGAAGAAGGAGTTTTTCACATTCGATTTGACAGCGGTGCAAGAGAAGACGAAGAACCAGTTGAGGTTAGTTTTGAATTAAAAAATATAGATAAGAGAATTGGTTTACCCTATTTCTACACGGTAGATTATACTTTTAGTTTCAAATAAATGAGTTCTACTGACTCTAACAACATTGATTATAACTCTGCTAGGATTGTGTTCTTTGATGGTGTATGTAATATTTGTAATGCATTTATCGACTACTTAATGAGAAATTCAAAAAACAACGATCTGAAAATAGCTTCACTTCAAAGTGAATTTGCTAATCAGTTCTTATCGAAAGAGCAACTTAAGTTAGGGTATGAGACTTTTATTTATTACGATGGGTCATCTTTTTCAACTGCTTCAAAAGCTGTTTTCCAAGTTTCCAAAGAGTTGAATGGTTTCTTGCCAAAATTCATTCGATTATTTAGAGCACTCCCAAGATTTCTTACTGATAAAGTCTACTATCTTGTAGCAAAAAATAGATATTTCCTAGCAGGTAAAAGGTCGACTTGTAGAATTCCAAACAAAGATGAGCTTGCCCGTTTTATCACTTAAAGTCATTGTTTACGATTTCTTTGTATCTTATTGTGCAAAATCTCTTTCATGAATCTTTTTGCACAAATTATTATAGCACTTATTGCTTTACTCCACATCTACATATTATACATGGAGATGTTTGCATGGGCTACATTGGGAAGAAAGCCTTTTGGAGGATACTCAAAAGAATTCTTTCACAAAACTAAGTCTATAGCGGCAAATCAAGGGCTACTTAACCACAAATCTCTTCACAACGACCGATTCTTTCCGCTGAATGGACAAGAAGTATATACCCGAATTCAGTTGTGAGATGTCAATTTGTGGTACACCCGAAACACACATTGTACTGCACGTATATGATCGTCCAGCTACATCATATATAGAAAGCCTATCTCTATCCACTACTCCCGTAACACTAATCGATTCTAAAGCAGGATTTGGATAAACCTTAATAATACTCCCCCACTCCGGTTCTTTAGTGCTATTAAAGCTTTCAGTAACAAAACTCAATTCGAACCCTCCACCAAAGTCTGCATTGAAATCATGAAGTACATTGCCATCATAGTCCCTTATTTGCGCATATCCAGTCCCTTGAGCAGGATTTGCCCACCAAGCTAATCCATCATCACCATTGTCTCTTAATTTCATTTTGAAGCACCCTTCTAGGTCAAATGTGTCTCGATAAATTTTATTGGGACTTGGAAGGCTGTTAGCTAGAATTACTTCTTTTTTGTCGTTCCATAGTTCGTAAGAATTTTCCGAAGAATTAAAATTAGTTCTTACTACAATTACAAACTCATCTGGAATTACTTTTACGCGATCAAAAGCAGACGAGTAGCTGTTGTTGAACTCGTATTCATCAGTCTGACCATTCACATTAATAATTTCAGCATGGAAAACGTTATTATCAGTTGCCAATCCGTAAAAAGCGTTGCCAGTTGGTAACTGAACTGTTGTTGATTCCATGTAGTCCAAATTCCCTTCCCAGACAAAAGTCTCCAATATTATCACCCTCATTTATGTAGTATTGAATTTCAACAGACGTTATATCTGAAGACCCTGTGTTCTGAATTTCAATAATAGGATTTGCGCAAATAGGATTGACTCTTGCGTATAAAGCTTTTTTGCTTGGTGCTATCACATCATTAATTCTAGCGTCAAGATTAAAGTTAGCAGGTCCATAACTCACTAACTGATGTGCAATATGGTACCTGATAATCGCCTGCTCCATTTGCTGGTTCAGAGCATCCGTAATCAAATTCAACATTCTCGCCTGGCGTTACAAATTCAGTTACATCTAAGACCTCAACTTTACTTCTTTCTCCAGGACACCATCCTTGTCTATCGTAAACCCATGTACCACCCTGCGGATAAACTGGATTTTCTGAGCATTCTGTATTAACAGACCAAAAATTCTCCTCGTACTCACCATCAAAATTCACATAATGATAAACTGTCCCTCCATTTTGCTCAAATTCACCATCTGAACCGTGACCAGTAATTGTAGAGCGTAATTTGAAATCAACAGCATTAGGATTGACTTCAATATCTATAGGAGCATAGCGCTCGTCATTATTAATAGCATTTATTCTGGCTGCTCCTGATCTATTTGTTCCTTGCCATAGCTGATTGAATTCAACAACATCCCTTGGAGGAGTACCGACAATGAACATAAAGCTGATATCCATTTCTTCCTGCCATTGCCCACCTAGAGCCATATTGACTCTTTTGTCTCCTTTTAATAAGGGCGTAAAGTCTGTAACGTCAAAATACCAAGATTTTCCATATTCGCCGAAGTCTATGCCAATTCCATAGGGAGTTACAAATGACATGATTTCATTATAAAAAGGAAATCTTCTGAAAAAGTCGAGAGGTTCAATTACGTGATGCTACCTTCAGTTTCTACGAGGATTTGATCCAAGTAATTCTCCTGTGATTCCGTCAAATATCATTTCGTCAAGCGATTCAAAGAGATATTCCGTAGACTCAAGTAGAATGTCGTCATGTTTCAATTGACCTTCATTGCTTTGGACGAAGTATTTGTTCACACTGTTTGGAAATCTAGCTAGCGAATCAAGGGTCGTACTTTCTATTACCGTTTTATCATATTCTCCTCTTACAAAATGTATGTTTGGGCGAATAGACGTTTCTTTAAAGCCTCGTTGAATTTGATCTCCACGTTCATATGACCAGTAAACATTAGTACCTGTGCCACTTTCTCCTGTTTTTGCATCATTAATTTCAAAACCTTCCCCTTCTGATATTGGATAATATGCTACCAGATTTTCATAAGCTGGATGTTCGCTATCAATCGAAGTATTCATTGTAAGTTGGATATCCTGCAGTGAAAGTTCACTGTTCCAAACGCTTAATTCATTTAACCTACCTTTATAGTTGTTGTTGCCATTTTGATCTGTTCCAACAATTAGATTCATCAGATTGATTGCTTTAGTATTACCGGTAGAACTAGTCCAAAGAGAACCGTTTAAGTAAATCTTCATTGATCCTGTAGAGGCATTTTTAGAAAACGCCCAATGATTCCACTTTCCGCTGTAATCATTATCATTAGCCATTTTACTGATACGATCGTATCCTCCACTGAAACCACAATCAAAAAATACTGATCCATTACTCCAAGGCAGGTGAATATTTAAATCTCGATTGCCAGGATTTGTATCGTAACCGTAAAGCACTGTTGTATTTGTGGGAAGGATATCCTCATTGCCGTAGGTCCAAAAAGCGATTGTTATTTCATTTTCAATAGATTGCAACGAATCATTTGAAATTTCTATCGCTCCTTGCTGTCCTAGGTTAATAGAGTAATTGTTGGCACTGTATAAACTTCTAACTTCATTGCCAGTAGTTCCGAGGAGTGCTATTGGGTCATCTTTAGTTGAATTTGTGAAGTTCATTTCTACAACTAAATTGGAGACACCATCCCACTCAAAAGGAGATGTAAAAACCGTGGAATTAATTCCATTAAAAAATATATAGTGGTTGTCGAAAACTGTAGTAAAACCTGATAAGTCAACAGCTTGGTTTGATAGTTCAGTCTCAGAGGTTTCCTTTATAGAAATCTTGAGGAATCCAGCATTACCACCGTCATTAACAACTACCCATTTCAATGCATCAATTGACCCTTCTGTAAGACCAGAATCTGACAGTTCTTGAGCTGTATACAGACTTAAAGATCTACCAGAATTTTGATTAGTTTGTAAACTTGAGAAATCACCATCATCTCCATTAAGCGGGATAAACTCCTCTTCAGAAATTACTTCGGTAACTTGGACTTCTGAAACGGGATACGAATAAAAGTCGAATGTTTGTTGAGTTGTGTAGTCGAAAACATCTGAATCGACATTACTAATTATATAATTGGGATGTGTCGAGGCTACTTTTTCAATTCTAGTTGAATCAACTATGTACGTATTACAGGAATAATCCCACTCTCCACATCCTTTGTTTCTTTCTGTACTACTCGAGATCTGCGCATCTTTACAACGCATATTGTATTTCATTATGATTTTCTCATACCTCAGGTCGTTGTCTGGAAATTTAACTATTGTATCTCTAGTTCCGCTATCGTAATCAAAAGCTTGAACAAATATTGTGTCTCCTGGAACCTGAGCAATTAATGCAGTTTGAATAAATCCAAGGAGAAATATAACAAGTAAAGAACTTTTCATTAAACTATCTTTTAGGACTAAAGATATTAAAATAAGTCTTAGAAGGCCAATTTATGAAAGGTTTTTAAAGCACGATTTTATCATGAAAGTCTAGTCTTCATACAGCAAGTATTTTGCTCTCACTTTCATAAAGTCTTCAAGATCTTTCTTCCAACTCAAGCGAATTTGATCTTCTGTTAGTCCAGCCGTAATCTGATTTCTTAAGTTGTCAGACCCTGCTAGTTTGTCGATGAATCTATTTTCTAAAAAGAAATCCTCACCGAAATCTAAATCTTTATAAAAGTCCAGAATGTATCCTAGTTCTAGCTGATTTTGGGTTTTAATAAATCTCCCATTTTGATTTGTTAGATCAATTCCATAGCAAGATTTATTCTCCAGCTTAGGATACTTGGACCCCGGACCCGATGAAGGCGTAAATTGATAGCTTTGGTCGGAAAACGACGGATGACCTATGTGTTGAAAAGGTGAATCAGTTCCACGTCCAATGCTGACTACCGTACCTTCAAAAAAACATAAGCTTGGATACAAAAGTACGCTGCGATGATTTGGCAGGTTTGGAGAAGGAGCTACAGGAAGCTCTTCGCTCCATTTATGAGTATAGTCCAAGCATTCAATAATGGTGAGATCGCATTGAATACCGTCTTGCATCCATTGCTCACCATTAACCATTTTTCCATATTCAGCTATTGTCATTCCATAAACCACGGGAACTGAATGTAAGCCAACGAATGAGCTGAATTCTGATTTTAAAACAGGTCCATCGATGTAATGCCCATTTGGATTCGGACGATCGAGTATTATTACTGGTATGCCTTTTTGAGCGCAAGCCTCAATTACATAGGTTAAAGTAGAAATGTATGTATAAAAACGACATCCAACATCTTGAATATCAAAAACTACGATATCAAGGTCATTAAGTTGTTCCTCGGTAGGTTTTTTGTTTTTACCGTATAAAGAAATCAATGGAATTCCTGTTGATTGATCTTTACTATCTTCCACTTTTGCACCAGCATCAGCTCTGCCTCTAAATCCATGTTCAGGCGCGAAGATCCTCTTGATTTCAATATTGAAATCAAGTAATGTGTCTACCAGATGCTTATCTCTCACTCTACTCGTATGATTTACGACCATCCCTACCCTTTTACCTTGTAGCAAAGGAATGTAGAGTTTCATTCTTTCAGCGCCAGGTACAACTCTCTGTTCATGCTTGATCAAGAAATCACTTTTGACTTCCTTGGGTGTATTACAAGAAAAAAGTACAAGAGCTACAGCGGTAATAATCGCATATAAGAGAGGAAGCCTGGACATAGAAAGGGTTTAAGTTTCATTTTATTAACGAAGCTAGTATAAGAATAGTACACTTTTCTCCAATATCAAAATAATGATATGATTATATATTTGAAAAATTGTTACTTTGTAAGTGAAGAGCTAGTATCATATGGCAAAAAAGAAGTACGCAATTATCGATATTGAGACGACCGGAGGAATGGCAACACGTGACCGTATTACTGAAATAGGAATCGTGATTCATGACGGTGACAGGATTGTTGATGAATACGAGAGCCTCATCGACCCTGGACGATCTATACCACCTAATATTACTCGAATAACAGGTATTACAAATGACATGGTCGCCGATGCTCCGAAGTTTTACGAAGTTGCAAAAACCATCGTCGAAATGACGGAAGGGGCAATTTTTGTAGCTCATAATGTTCGTTTCGATTACGGATTTATCAAAAATGCTTTTGATAAGTTAGGTTATACTTTCACCAAGAGGCAGTTGTGTACAGTACGCCTTTCAAGAAAGGCTTTTCCCGGGCTGAGGTCATATAGTTTAGGTAATCTCATTAAGCATTTTGGTATTCATGTAAATGCCAGGCACCGTGCTCTTGACGATGCTCGTGCCACAGCAATTTTATTAGGAAAAATTTTGAAGTCGGAAGAGAATCACCTTCATATCAATAATTTAGTTAATGCAGGGATCAAAGAGAGTAAACTCCCTCGAAATATCAGCCTTAAATTTTTACATGGTTTGCCCGAAAAATGCGGAGTATATTATTTCTATAATGAATATGGAGACCCTGTATATATTGGAAAGTCAATTAATATCAGAAAGCGTGTAATGCAGCATTTTAGTAAGACTACAAAGAAAGCTGAAAATCTGCAGAATTTCGTTCATACAATTAGTTTTGAATTAACTGGTAGTGAATTGGCTTCGATGATTTGGGAATCACAAGAAATCAAGAAGCACCAGCCTCAAATAAATAAGGCGCAGCGAACAAGAGACTATCCTTATTTCATCTATCAATTTGTAGATGATGATGGATACATTTGTTTTGATATTTCTAAAGCATCGATAAAGAATGAAAAAGGCAAAATGATCCTCGGATACTATAGTTCTACTAGAACTGCTAAGGAAATGCTTAGAAAGTTGCTTGAAGCATTAGAACTTTGCGAATTTAAGACAGGATTGGTAAAAACAATGCCTGGTTCTTGTTATGCATTTAAAATAAAGAAATGTCATGGTGCCTGCGTTTCTGAAGAAGCTATATCAACTTACAATGAGCGAGCTCAGGAAGCTAGTCTTTATCTGAATAAGACTTTCCAAGATGACTTGTTATTAATTGATGTAGGAAGGCAAGAAGACGAAAGATCCGTTTACCTTATTCAGAATGGACATTTTCGCGGTTATGGATATATGTCTATCGAAGATATGGATCATGGCATTGAAGAAATGCTAGAAACTGTCCAATATGTAAAGCCAAATCCAGAGATGAATCAAATCGTCAGAAACTACCTACTGGATGGTAAACCCAAGCAAGTTGTTCCCTTGTAGTCCCAAGAACGACATTAGATCATAGTTGTCCATGACATTTCACGCTTGCTGAAGGTTAGCACAATTCATCGTAGTATGTGATAGTATCAGACAATGCCTATTCCAGATAGCTTTTCAGCTAAGTAAGGTTGTTTTCTATTGAACTATATAGAAGTTTACCAACGAAAATAAATGTTTACGTTTTTCTATTTTTCCGTAAACAATACTCTAAATGTGTGGTTGATAGAATGTGTTTAGTAATAGTTTAAGTAAATGTTTAAATTGGAAGGCTCTGGCAATAAGCCTTATAGCATTAGTTTAGTTAGTTAGTTAGTTGAATTGATCCCTCTAGAGATTAGTCTTTGAGGGATCTTTTTTATCTAATTGTATACTGAATTGGCATCTGTCGACAATCTCGATCAGAAGATTAATACCCTAGTTAAATTTGACTTCTACAAAATTTCTAATAATATCTTCAAACTTCTCTCTCGTTCCAATTAAATAGTATTTGCCATCGTATAGCAATACTTCATCAGGTTTTGAACGCAGGTTGTAATTGCTAGCCATCATAAAGCAATAAGCACCAGCATTGTGAAATACGATGAGATCATTCTTGCGAACTTCTGTCAAGATTCTATCGTCGGCAAACGTGTCTGTTTCGCATATGTAACCTACAACGTTATATAGCTTCCGGTCCCCTTTTGGAATACTGACGTTTTCCACCCGGTGTTTAGCATTATAAAACATAGGTCTGATGAGATGATTAAAGCCAGAGTTTAGTCCAATGAACGTATAAGCTGTAGTTTGTTTAATTACGTTTACTTTCGTCAAAAAGTATCCTGCATCACTTACTAAATATTTACCAAGTTCGAATCTTAAGGTTAATTCCCTGCCATAAGATTCGCAGAATTCGTTAAACCGTGCGCTAAACACGCTTCCCAGTTTTTGTAGATCAGTACTGTAGTCATTTTCTTTGTACGGAACTTTAAATCCACTACCAAAATCAATATAGCTAAGATTTTCAATCTGCTCAGCAATGCCAAATACAAGCTCTGCTCCTCTCATGTATACTTCAACGTCAGCGATCTCGCTTCCAGTGTGAATATGAATACCATCAACCGTGATATTTAATTGGCTAATTATTCACTTAACTATTGGTAATTGATGAATTTAAATTCCAAACTTTGAATCAATTGATCCAACAAAAATCTTAGTATTTCCTCCAGCAATTATTTGAGGGTTAAATCGTATGCAGAGGGGGCAATCCGGGTGTGTAATTGCTAAATACTCAAGCATATGTAGATTGTCAAAATTCACATGCGCTCCGAATTTGATAGCTTCCTCGTATCCATCTTCGCTCACATTATTGGGTGTATAAATGATTTGATCAGCTGTGAAACCTACTTTCAATACTAATAAAACTTCATTTAAACTTACACAATCGAATCCTGCATCTAAAACTTTGATAATCTGCAAGATCGATGGATTAGTTAATGCCTTGTAAGCGTAATGAACAGCTAGTTTAGGAACATCGAAACAACTTATGAAACGTTGATAATTGGATTCAATTCTGTTTCCATTATATATATGTACAATTGCGTGTCGTATGACTCGGCGAGCCTCTGAATTGCTTAATAAAGTAAAAAAAATTTGGGTGAATACAATGTTGCTTAACGAAAGGTATTCCCCTATCGTTTGTGATTGTACTTTTCCTTAGTTGAGTAGGATTTACCGTCTAAAGGAGTAAGAAGTAGATCTTTTAAACTCTGCGTCTCTTTATCGTATACATCTAAACCAAAAAATACCTTTTCTTTTGGCATCCAGGCGTATGTTCCTAGAAGACGATCCCAAAGACTAAATATGTTGCCATAGTTCTTATCTGTATAGGGTTGCACATGATGGTGATGTATTCGATGCATACCTGGCGTTACAAAAAGAAAGCTAATTGCTTTATCAATAGATGCAGGTAAGCCGAGATTAGCATGATTGAATTGAGAGAATAAAGCAGACAAACTTTGATAGATCATGACCAGCCAAATCGGTGCACCTACTAATAGAACGGCAAAAAATGTGAAGACTGCTCTGAAAATACTTTCTCCTGGATGGTGACGTAGAGCAGTTGTTGTATCTACATGCTCATCAGTATGATGAATGATATGAAATTTCCACATCCAATGCACTTGATGCTCTGTCCAATGCACTAACCATGCTCCTACAAGATCCATTGTCATCAGACACAAAACAGTAACCAACCAAATTGGAAGATAACCAATCATGTGGAATAAGCCAAATTGTGTCAATTGTGCCCAATCACTGGTCATCACTATTACCACTGCGAAAGCTAAATTAATGACTAGTGTAGTAAATGTGAAAAAGAAATTTGGCAGGGAATGCGACCACTTTTTATACTTAAAATTTATAATTGGAAACGCGCTTTCCAAAATCCAAAATATTGCGATGCCACCTGCCAGAATCAACGTTCTATGCCATGAAGGTATTGTCTCGAAATATTCAATGATAAATTCCACAACGTGAAAATAACAAAAAACTGTATTGGAGCAGTAATTTGGAATCGTTAAGTAAGTATTAAAATGACAGAGCTCAATTTGAAATTGACACTATTAAAGACTATTCGTCGGCAAAGTCATCGTCAAAATCGGCTTCTTCTGAAGTCTCACCACTGAGGTCGAATTCACTTAAATCTAGATTTGGATCAACGTCAATATCACCCATCATTGATGCATAAAGTAGCTCCTCCATTTCTTTTTGAATGGCCATCGCCTCAACTCTTGCCTCAATATCAAATTCCTCATCCTGACCCGCATATATAATCGATCTGCTGCTGTTGACTAGAAGTCCAATTTCATCAATCATACCTGACTTAGCTATTTCCTTGAGAGATCCCCCTTGCGCACCAACTCCGGGCACTAAGAAAAAATGTCTTGGGAGTAATTCGCGTATCTCCTTGATGCGTTCAGGATGTGTAGCTCCAACAACAAACATTGTATCATCAGGAGTACCCCACATACTTGACTTCTGCAGTACAGTCTTGTACAATTCTTGTTTATATTCGTCCTTGATCATCTGGAAGTCGTGTGACCCCATATTACTGGTCAATCCTAGAATGATCACCCATTTATTTTCGTATTTATAAAAAGGAGTTACTGAATCTACTCCCATATAAGGTGCAACTGTAATAGCATCACATTTCAATGTTTCGAAAAATGCCTTGGCATACTGCTCACTTGTGTTCCCGATGTCTCCTCTTTTGGCGTCAGCTATAATTAGTTGGTCATCAGGAATATAGTTTATCGTTTTTTCAAGTGCCTTCCAACCTCTTATCCCCTCTGCTTCGTAGAAAGCTGTGTTTAGCTTATATGCCACACATAAATCTTTTGTGGCATCTACAATACGTTTATTGAATTCAAAAATCGGATCTTCCATGTGCTTCAAAAAAGTAGGAATCTTGTCAATATCAGTATCTAAGCCTACACACAAGAAAGAGTTTTTCTGTAGTATATTTTTGAAAAGTTTACTTCTACTCAAAACGATAAATAATTTATGATAGTTAGTATGAATTAATTGATGGCAACGACACCCTTGATTGATGGCATTACTGCACGTATTGTTTGCTCTATGCCCGCTCTCATCGTGAACTGAGACATATTGCAAGAACTACAATTTCCTAGCCATTTTACCTGCACTACCTGATCTTCGGTAATGTCAACCACTTCTACATCTCCACCATCTACCTTGAGATGTGGTCTGATGCTATTTAAAGCTTCATCGATTATGCGAAGTGTTTCACTCTTTGTGTCAACGTTCATTATGCAAAATTAGCTAATTATTTTTACTGTTTCTGTTGGTTTCATTTCCTTATTTCTTTTCTCTACCTGGGAAATTAGTTGGTTGACAACAATTTTAAAATATGGCTTTGCAAGGTGATCATCATCTAAGATAGCAGGCTTTCCACTGTCGCCACCCTCTCGAATCCCTTGTATTAAAGGTACTTGCCCCAATAATTCACTTTCTGCTATTTCTGCAACACGTTTCCCTCCTCCTTCACCGAAAAGCAAGTATTTCTTATCTGGTAATTCCTCAGGTGTAAACCAAGACATATTCTCTGCAACGCCTAGTATTGGGACATTTACATTTGGTAATAAAAACATATTCATTGCTTTCACGGCATCTACAACAGCTACTTCTTGCGGTGTTGTGACAATGATCGATCCCGTGACAGGAACAGTCTGTACCATGGTAAGCTGTATATCACCTGTTCCAGGAGGTAAATCTATTATTAGGTAATCAAGTTTTGGCCACAAACAGTCATTAATGAATTGTTTGATGATACCACCTAGTCTAGGTCCTCGCAATACAACTGCCTGCTCAGGTTCAATAATAAAGCCCAATGAAATTGCGTACACACCTTCATGACACAAAGGAACAATTTTGTGTTTACCATATAAGGTTTCAATTTTTGGGCGTAAACCTTGCAGCCCCAGCATAGTCGGAATTGATGGACCATAAAGATCTGCATCTAAAATTCCTACCTCATAACCAGCCTCTTTAAGGCCATACGCCAAATTTACAGACATGGTAGACTTGCCTACACCACCCTTTCCAGAAGCAACTGCAATTATATTTGTAACTTGAGGTAGCACCAAGCGTTTCTTGCCTTCATGCTCAGAATGCATGTGAACATGGACATCAGCTTCTGGATATATTGATTGAATAGCAGAGATACAAGCGAAGTTCATTGTAGACTTCATTTCGCCTTCTAGCTCCAAATTGTTAAATGCGAAACTCACTTGCTTTTCTGTTACCCTTAACTCTGAAACAAGTTTCGCTTCAACAATATTTAGGCCCGTTTTAGGATCCTGTACTGTTCTTAAAGCTTCGACTATCTTATTATGATCCATGCTATTATATATTAGTATTTAATTGGGCTCAAGGTCCAAAAATGGAAACAATACGAAAAAGTATTTAGTTTATTTTTATTCCAAGTTCTTTCTTTTAGTTTCGTACATCTATAAGGTTTACCTTACGTAGACTATCTTTTTGCCTAACTAGTCGTGTTTCTAAGCTGTTAAAATGCAATCTTTCTGTGATCGAATCCAAAAAACTGACTGCATTAGTGTTTGTAGTATCGACTTTTATTCCCCAGCATGCTTTGAATCTTTAAAAAATCTTGTCTACAAACTCTGCTCCTATTTTCTTCTTTCAGAAAGATTTGAAAACTGAAAATTCTACGATTGCGTAATGACTTTTATAATTATCCACTGCAAAGTAATCGTTTATTGATGCAAATGCCACTGTTTGACCATTTGATATAAATTTCACAGCATGCCTAGAATCTGAATTGAAGTAGCTTTGTACAAAAGGATAATCTAGGACAAATCTTTCATTTTAAATACTGACATAGTTTAAATCTACTTCCAAAAAGCAGTAAATTAGCATTGGCCGTAGTTCTTCTAGCGTTTCAATATTTTCGACCTTCATTAGTCTAAATAGCATTAAGGGAATTTGTTCATTAAATAAGTTCACCTTCTTTAAAGGTGCGAGCCGAAGAAGACAAAATTTCTTGAAAGAAAATAATACTTTTCTAGTTGCTTTAGTTAGATAAGCAATTTGTATTAAATTTGCACAAAATAGACTAAGAATGGCAATCTATATAACTGATGACTGTATTAACTGCGGAGCTTGTGAACCAGAGTGTCCCAACAACGCTATATACGAGGGAGGAGTTAATTGGAAAATGAGTGAAGGAACAACAGTAGCAGGCAATTATACCTTAGAAACAGGTGAGGTTGTCGATGCTGAAGGCGAAAATGCGCCAGTATATGAAGACTATTACTTCATAGTTCCTGACAAATGTACTGAATGTCAAGGTTTCCACGAAGAGCCGCAATGCGCAGCTGTTTGTCCAGTAGATTGTTGTTTACCTGATCCGGAACGTCCCGAGTCTGAGGAGGTTTTACTTGAAAGACAACGAGTCTTGCACAAATAGTGCACCTTGTTTTCGACAGAATTATTTAGAGCTCATCAAACTACTGAATTCACTTTGCAATTTAGCTAGCATGGGATCAATGTAGCGCTTACAGAACTGGTTATTCCTATTTTTCTTGTAGTAGTCTAGATATTTGCTCTCGTTGAGTTTGAAGTCTACCAATCTTAAGACCATTGATATAGCGGGATTTTTGAATTGATCCTGATGTCTTTCAATAAATTTTTGGAGGGTTTTAAACTCAAAATCGGTTTCATTGGTTTAAAAAAAATACACTGCAGATCTATTCTTAGATCTTAATTTGTGTTGGCTTGTGCTGCTATGAGTTCTAAGATGGATTTCTAACAAAACTTGAGCAGGTATTATCGATTTATCAAATTCGAGGACAACAGCTTCTGAATAAGTGTCATGGGGAAACTTAGATTTAATCCACCCTTGTCTAACATTTGAAATTCCATTTAAACTTTTGAATACTGCTTCAGTGCACTAATGGCATCCACCACCTAAACCGAGCACTTTTCTATTGTTTGAGTTCTCAAAAACACTTGACATCCATATTGTCTTAGCCTAGAAAAGAAATCAATACTCCTGCGGCAACTGCGCTGCCGATTACACCACTGATATTATTACTCATAGCATATTGTAATATGTGACTCTTTGTCTGTAATTGAAGGGCTTTTTGTGTCTGCAGAGCTCTGAATTTCCGAGACATATCTATTAGTTAGCCTAATTAGAATCTGTCCTCCTAAAACTACAATTCCCAAAACCGAAAATACTGTTATCATACCAACAATCATAAGTACAAGAGCAGAGACAAGAGAGGCGTCCATTGAGATTTTAAATTTAGAGTTAGCCAAGATAGCTAAAGATTGGAAAGTTAGAAATCCAAATAGATTAATTAATCCTTTACTGTTTTAAAGAAGCATATTCTGCAGTCCTATGAAGACCTTGTCTAATTGATATATTACATAAACTATTTATATTTGCTTTATTTTAATACTTCAATCGACATAAATGAAATTGAATTTGTTTTTTGTGATTTCCACTCTTTTTATAATCTCTTGTGGAGATAATGCTGTAAATCCAAATGCGCAAACATCAGGAAATGAGATTGATCTCAGTGGATATGAAGTTAGAAATGTCCCTCAAAGTGATTGGAGTCACGTAAGTAGAAATCAAGTTGGAGATGATCTTTATGAAGAAGGATACATTGAGGGCGGTAAAAAGGAAGGTACTTGGACAACATACTATCCTGAAACGGGATATATCAAGAGTATCGCTAGTTATACAAATGGTATCCTGATGGGGCCATATATAGAATTTGATGAGCGCGGGCGCCTGACGAGACAAATTGGCTATGAAAATAATGTTCTATCTGGAAAATATGGGGAATTTAAAAATGGTAGACCCGTCAGAAGCATGGAATACCTAAACGGTTTACTCGATGGCATGTTAAGAGAATACAACAATAAGTCTCAAGTAATTAAAGAGGCTTCTTATCGAAAAAATCAACTTGATGGAAAAGTTACGCATTATAATGCTGAAGGAAAGTTGATCTTAGAGTACATCTACAAGAATGGTGAAAAAGTCAGCGGCGGAATTATAGAGTAATTCGAGTGCATTTGATAAACCTATTTGATGTTTTATACATAACGAACAAACATTTTTGAGTAAAAGACTTCTATTTGGTAAGCTATTCCCGTTATCAACCTATTTAGATCACGAGTCTAGAGAGGGAACTGAATTTAGCGAAGAGAATTCAAGATTAATACTCCTGGCAGGAATTGCAGAGGTTTTGTCTCAAGGACAAAATGTTGTAATTATTGGTGATGAATTAAGAGGGGTGGTGCAAGAAGATATAGCTGCTACAGTAAGGATGGCATCAGCACATTCAAAAACTGATGGTCACGATACTGATTCTAGCAGCACAAATAAAGATCTAAATTGGAATGAGCTACTCAACTCACAAAGAATACTAGTAAAAGAACAATTATGCAATTTTGAGTTAACAAAAAGCGCTTGCATCAATGGAGAAACATGGCCAAGAATATTACATCAGTATCAAGCTTTAATTGCTGAAAATCAGACCTCCCTCATTCACTTTCAGTTGAGATCAAACGAGACAAGAAATAAGGTTCAACATCTGAGTGCGATTCTGGAAACTGTAGGTGAAGCCGAGAAACTATATCTATCGAAGTTTCGCCTCATAGAAAGCACGAATCCTTTTTGTGAGAGTGTATTTATACAGAATGACGATCAACTCAGTTTGTCAGTTCTTTTAAAGTACCTTAGTAATTACATCGTTAAAGCTCAATTGGTTGCAGAAAGATATGTTGAGTTCTTCAACAGACTACTAAATCAACTTTCTCTTGAAAGTTCAAATGAAACAAGTAGACTAATATTTGAACTTAAGAATATTAAAAGTGCTCCGATCACACAGCAAGAAAAGTTGAAGAAATTATCAGAGCTAAGTCAGTCTGTAAAAGGATCTGTGTATATGGAATGTTTACCTTCTGCCTATGCTGAATCAAAAAGTAACACCAACCTTTCTAGAATGATAGAAAAGTCGATAAGTCATTTAGAACACATTCGTAGAACTCAATCAATTGAAAATTGCGTTTATCTTAAATCAGTCAATTCTAAGAATCATCCAGATGAAGAGTTGATACAAATTGAAAAAGATCTTCTGGCTTTGCTTGAATCGATCGACAATAGTCAGATCTTTAAAAGAAAAATAGAAAGCAACGCATTTAGCGCGTTGAAAAGGTATAATTCATTGCTTGATATAATTACTTTTCTTCAAGTATCGTTTGATCAGCTTGAGGAGATGGAGGAGTTCTACAAATGGAAGACATTTGTCAATTCAATCCCAAAGACTGAACAGCAAGTAATAAGTGCTCTAGCTGCTAGCAATAGTCGAAACTGGCAGGAAGGAATCAAAACATGGTACTATAAGCACTGTCTACAGCAAATTACAAGATTCGATACTCATACTCCATTCACTAGTTTTGATAACTATGAGAAGATCTTAGAGCTTATTGATTCAGATTATATTGGAATCATCAAACATCTGGTGAAGAGTAGGAACTTTGAAGATCTAAATACAGCTATGGCTGATATTGGTAATCATGAATTGGAAACTATGGTGGTAAAAGACACAGAAGACTACAGTGGACAATTGATAGATTTCAAATCAGAAGTGCCTAAATCTCCTACTGCAAATACTATTTATTTTTTATCCAATAGTATTTCAAATACAAGAATTGAACATCCTTTCTATCTACTCAACTTAGCTAAGCTGAACAGTGAGAAGGGACTTATTCATCATTCACAAGTAAAGAATTCAATTTCTGACGAAGACCTTGGAAATAAACTAAATATTGCCAGATTACTCTCAAAATCAATTTTAGAAGCAAAATCAATAATAAATTGCTATATCACTAGTTCAAGTAACATTATTTTTGACTGTGATGATGAAACTACAAAATTGATCGTCGAGCACTGGCAAGGGGAATCAATGAAGTATATTAGACTAGAAAGTGACAAGCAAAATGGTCTAGTCGAATTTTTCCTTAATGACAGTTCAAATGCAGTATACATTTATGATTACATTGATTCGAGTAATCATCTAAGCTTGTACAGGCAAATCCAGAAGAACAAAGCTTTGCAAAATGCAGGTTATAGAACGGTGTATTTTGATCCCATCTTGATGGCAACCAACTCAGATTACGCTCTTGATTTTCAAGAATTACTGAAAGACGAAAATCACTAAAATGGAGTTGCTAGACTTTCAAGAAAAGCTCGAGACTAAAACGGTAGATGGGAAAAGTTTTATCTTTTGTATAATTCGTAAGAAATGGTTGGTTTTACAGCCTGAAGAAATTGTAAGGCAACTATATCTCCATTTCCTGACGAACTCCCTCGGCTATTCACAGCACAAAATTTCAGTAGAACGTGGGTTGAAAATAAATGGCGTCATGAGAAGGTTTGATATTCTGGTCTATGATAGTTCAATTTCTCCATTGATACTTGTCGAATGTAAATCGATGTTTGTAGATATTAATCAATCTACCATGCAACAGGTTGGACAATATAATTTACCCCTCAAAGCGCAATATCTTGTGTTGACCAACGGCAGAAAAACCGTTAATTGCGAGATTAACAACGATAAAACATTCTATGAATTCATCAGTAGATTACCAAAGAACAAGAAAAAATGATAGAAGAAACTATTTATGAGCGTTTAGGAGATAACAATCTGTCGCAAATGATCAACACATTCTATGATAATATTTTGGAAAATCCTATAATTTCTCCACTGTTTACTACTGACATAAAAGAAGTAAAGAGAAAGCAAAAAATGTTTTTAACACAGTTTTTTGGAGGTCCACCACTCTATTCAAATGAGTTTGGGCACCCAAGAATGCGTATGCGTCATATGCCGCATGAGATAACTTCCGATGCAGCATTAGAATGGTTAGAATGTATGAAGTCGGCAGTTCAGTCTTTAGAGATATCCGACTCACTAATGGTCGAAATTTTCCAAAAGTTTCCAAGGTTAGCAGCTCATATGGTTAACAGGTAGTCTCCTACTGCGATTACAAGATCATTCGTCAATTTATTGTCTGACAATTGAACAGGGAATATACTAATTGATTAAACTTGTAGATATGCAGAAGATACTGCAATAGATAGGACTTTAAGCAACATAAAATTTAAAAATGAAGACAATTGTAGCAATCACATTTTGTATGTTCTTTACATCTTTAAATCTTGCGGGCCAGGATAATTATCTGTTAGACAGTCTATTTGCAAGATCAGTACAGCCTTTTTACGGTATAGAAGATTCACTATATTTTGAATATGATGATTCAAATCGATTAATTAAAGAGGCAAATAAATACTTCTATAAGACTTTTAGCTACGATGGACCTTCCGTAACCACTTCATTTTACAATACGGTTACTGATGAGAAAACGGGTGAAAGAAAGGAGTTTTCAGAAGTAGTAGATGGCTTTGGAATAAATGGTACAAATAGCAAGAGTTATGAAAATGGGCAGGTCGCGTTCACATCTTCGGATACAAGTTTTATTGAGAATGGTGTTGCTGTAAGGCGCGTTTATTGGCAATCAGAAGCTAACGGGAATGATAATTTGCTTTTTGAGGTAAATTCAGAGTACACTGATGCTAAGTTAACTTCATCAAATAGCGTTAGCTACGACAACAACCAAGAGATACTGAGAGAAGAAATCTATTCGGCACATTACGAGAACGATTTAATAAAGTTGGAATCTAATGCGACCTCAACTCCATTTTCAGTCCCAATTGTGGATTCAACATTTTATAGTTACGATACTCTAAATGTAAAAACAACAATCTTAACAAGTTATCGAAATGGCTATCTATCTTATTGTGTAAAGAACGAAGAGAAAATAACAGATGACTATTTTATCCGAACATCTTTCGAGTCGCATAATTGTAATGATTTCAGAATTCAAGATTCTATTGTGCAATATCTGAGCGACTTCCCGATCGTAGATTATGATTCGTCAAAATCATATAGGTTTATAGACAATGAAGCGCAGTTGTATCGGTTCGAACAAAATACACTCTATTTTGATGACGCTGCACTCACTGTCGAGGTTTTCAGAGAGAACTTCTTTAGTAATAGACTTGACGGTGTTTTTAACGAAGTGAATTCTTCAAATAGCTTCTACAGCCTTAAAACTGACATTGAAACACTAGATGAACCTAATTTGCCGGAATGGATGATGTATCCTAATCCAGCCGCAGTATCTACTGAGGTACAATTAGAGGTCAGAAACACAGAGATTGATGTGCCTCAGAATATCAGAATTTACAATACAAAAGGTGAATTGATAGAATCATTGCAAGTAGTAGGTGACAGGACAGAGCTTCCAAATCTTAATACACCCGGCCTATACTTTATTCAACTATTCGATTCGTCAAATAGTACATCAGAAACGAGAAGCTTACTAATCTTTTAAAATGTATTTTTTGTATTTGTATTCTAGAGCTTTCAGCACATAAATTCTGCGATAATAGAGAAATAGTTAACGGTTATATAACCCCCATTTCCTTACCTACCTTTGTAAAAGCAGCAATCGCCTTATCTAGATGTTCCTTTTCATGTCCTGCTGAAAGCTGCACTCTTATGCGAGCTAGGTCTTTAGGTACAACTGGATAAAAGAAACCTATTACGTAAATGCCTTCGTCTAACAGTTTTGCCGCCATTTCCTGAGAGACTTTAGCATCGTAAAGCATTACTGGAACAATAGGATGTACACCGGGAATAATATCAAACCCAGCTTCAGTCATTTTCTCTCTAAAATATGTAGCATTCCATTCAAGTTTGTCTCTCAGCTCAGTACTTTTTGATAATACATCTAAAACTTCAATAGAAGCCCCCACAATTGCTGGTGCCAATGTGTTTGAAAATAGGTAAGGTCTGGATTTTTGGCGTAACATTGACACAATCTCCTTACTTGCAGCAGTAAATCCTCCGCTAGCACCACCAAGTGCTTTTCCAAAAGTACCGGTAATAATATCAACTCTACCCAGGGCATTGCAGTGCTCATGTGTACCTCTTCCTGTCTTGCCAATAAAGCCTGAAGAATGGCAATCATCTACCATCACCATGGCACCGTACTTTTCCGCTAGATCGCAAATCTTATCAATCTGCGCTATTGTTCCATCCATTGAAAAAACACCATCTGTCGCTATCATTATCCTCCTCGAACCTTGTGCCTCTTTCAACTTTTCTTCAAGATCAGACATGTCGTTTGTCTTATATCTGAATCTAGCAGCTTTGCATAGTCTAATTCCGTCAATAATACTTGCGTGATTTAACGCATCTGAAATAATTGCATCTTCTTTTCCCAACAAGGGTTCGAATAAACCACCATTCGCATCAAAAGCAGCCGCGTAGAGTATGGCATCTTCTAATCCAACAAATTCTGCTATCTTTTTCTCAAGCTCTTTATGTAAATCTTGTGTTCCACAAATAAACCTCACCGAAGACATACCAAATCCATGGGAATCAATTGCATCTTTCGCCGCTTTAATTACATATGGGTGGGACGATAATCCAAGATAGTTGTTGGCACAGAAATTCAAGACGTTACCCGCCTCCTCTGTATTAATTTGTGCAGCTTGCTGACTAGTTATAATTCGTTCTTTTTTAAATAAACCAGCTTCATCAATTTCTTTTAATTCTGTCTCTAGTTCTTTGTTAATAGTAGTATTCATTCAGCTTAAGTTTTAAGTATATTTCGTAATTCTTTGATCATTGTTTTCACCATTTCCTGCAAATCATATTGATGATTCCAATTCCAATCTTTTCTTGCATAGGAATCATCGATGCTTTCAGTCCAACTTTCGGCTATCTTTTGACGAAAGTCTGGTTTGTATTCAATTTCAAAGTTTGGATAATACTTTTTAATTTCTTGATATATCTCATTTGGCGTGAAACTCATGGCCGCCAGATTATAACTAGATCTGATTGAAATGTTTTCGTGCCTATCATCCATTAACTCAATTGTTCCCCTGATAGCGTCTTCAATATACATCATGGGCAATCTAGTATCTGCATCTAAAAAACAAATGTATTTTTCACCTTTAATTGCAGCATGAAAAATCTCTACAGCATAATCTGTTGTACCTCCTTCAGGAAGACTCTGATAACCAACGATACCTGGATAACGCAAAGAACGTACATCAAGTTTATACCTTTTGTAGAAATAATTGCACCAATACTCTCCTGTGGCCTTACTAATGCCATATACAGTTTCAGGAAGCAATGGACAGTGTTGAGGTGTCATCTGTCTTGGTGTTGTTTTTCCAAAAACTGCAATCGTACTTGGGAAGAAAAACCTTTTGATACCAACTTCCTCAGATAGAGCTAAGATATTTAGTACAGCATTAAAATTGACATTCCATGTTTTTTTTGGGGCCCATTCACCCTTGGCCGATAAAATTGCAGCAAGATGATAGATCTGAGTGATCTTATGATCTTTGATTACTTCGGCAAATCTTTTCTTATTGAGTATATCCAAAAATTCAAATGGATAATTATCAAAATCTGGTTCTTTGATATCTGTTGCAAGAACATTGTCTTTGCCATATTTGGCTCTTAAGCGCGCAGCAAGCACTCTTCCTAGCTGACCGTTGGCTCCAGTAATCAGAATTTTATCTTTCATTCTTTATTTGATTATGCGCTGCAAATTAGCATTATTTTGATACTTAGGAAAGAAGGAACATAAGATCGCCCACAACTCAAGAAATCATAAAACTGTCATTAATTACTATTGCAAATAATTATTTACCAATACTATCATTATCAGTTGTACAATTTGAAAATCAAAATTAATTAAATTTAATTTTAAGAATTATAGACTCTTAGTCCTAATGTCGCGTGAACGGCAATAGCACAATAATAAGTGAAATAGATACAACGAATGAACTTAAAGAAATCTCTGAAACTTGAAGGACTTTACCGGAAGTAAAGCTATATCCGAATCCAGTTGTTTTCAACTTAAAATATTACATTTACGACGATTCAGGTCAATTGACATATTTTAAGATTCTATACCTTAATGGACAGTTGGTCTATCAAACTCAAAAAGAAGCAGAAGCACTAGCAACAGTTCAAATTATCGAAACTGATTGTTTTTTACCTGGTGTCTATTATGCTCATATAATCCATGGAAATCAAAGAGTTAAGAATCAATTTATTGTACTGAGATAAATTATTTTTGGACTCATTTAATGATCTTTCTCAAGTACTTAAGAAAGTTCATTTTTTTTGACACGGAATGAAAAGATATATTTACCCATATCATGTTTTACGTAGATAACTAATTAAACATGAAATGGAATTTTACTGCGGCTAAGACTTATGTTTTGCTTGAAACCGCGCATGGAGATATCTATTTTAGCTATGAAGAGAAAGAGTTAGTCATGAAGGCGCCTGAACCTGAGACATATCGAAAAATGTATGAGGACTTTAGCTCTGACACAGATTACTAACGAATAGAGAAAATTAGACAAGCTGAGAAAGTACATTGTGATACTAATAATAAAAAGCTTGCAGTGATGGAGAAGGTAAAAATTCTATTTTAGGGAGATGGAGAATAATGTAGTATGGAGCATAATTTGATGATGTAGCTTAAGAAATTGATATCGAAATAAATAAAAAAATAATAATTAGAGTAATTTTACACTAACTTCTGGCTTCGTAGTTCAACTGGATAGAATATCAGATTTCGGCTCTGAGGGTTGCAGGTTCGAATCCTGCCGAGGTCACTAAAAGCGGATAACCGATCAGTATTGATTGGTTCTCCGCTTTTCATCTTAGTCAAACCTCTTGATATTTTTGGAATCATAGAAAAAATAGAATTTACTTTTGGTTTCAAGCCTCCCCATTGAACTCATCATAACCTATTCCTTGAGGGTTCTGGCAGTAAATTTTGTATTTTTTTCTTTTGATCCAAATTCATTGATAACAATATCCCATTCATCATGGAGATTCGTAGACGGAAAACAAACTTTCGCTTACACAAAATCGCCATTACCAGTAGATGAGTCAAAAGTGTTTTCTAAGTTAGCTATTGACATGAATGATGAGAACTTTATAGCGATAAATGTATGTGATGTAAACGCAACAGCTACACATAGTGTAGCAGGGCCACTACAGAAGAAAAAGGGGAACATCAATGTTATTAGTAGTACCAGACAAAGCGTTAGTAGCAGGTAAGTAGGTAGAAATATTTGTAAGCAGTGCGGACTTCAATTCTGTATCAGATCTTCAAATAATAATAGAATTCAACGTACTTGTATTCAAAGATGAATCAGGTACAGCAATCGCAGTAGGTGCGAGCAACATTGGTGTAATCTCAGACACTGTAATCACAATGTCTTGGAACTCAAACACACCATTAGCTAATACAGCTGAGTTAGTCGTAATCACAGGAATCGCTACACAGATGGATGATTGATGTCGACCTCACCTATGATTGTTGCATATAATTGTCTTAATATCTGTTGTTAAGCTCGTTATTAAATTTTCATAAATTTTATTAATTGATTCTCAATTTTAATGAAGTAAAGGTTTGACGCCAATTTTGAGATATCAATAATTTGTTTGTCTGAATTTACCAGCTCAATCAACGTTCCCAGCTGTAAAAGATTTGCTCCATACTTGTGCATTTGATGTTTTATTTAATCCAATCAGTAAGGCCGACAAGATGATTACTGTAGAAAAATTAATTTTCATCTCATTTATCTTTTATAGTGGAATTTAATTTCCTTTACTCCAAAAATAAAAAAGAAGTGACAGAATCACCCCTTTTATTATTTTGCCTTGGAATTTTATTTTTATTTATTCTTCAATCTTATCTGCTTTCTCTTTTGAAACAGTAAAATTACTGTCCAACTTAAACGCTTTCATGAAAGAAGCTTTTGCACCTGTCTTATCTCCTTGTTCAAGTAAAAAGTCGCCGTAAGAATCATGCCCATTGGCCATATTTGGATTGGACATTGTATTTAATTTAAAATGCTTTTCCGCTTTGTCCATGTCACCATTTGACATATACTTGTATGCAATCATATTATTCAGCCCTGTATTATCTGGCAGTCGATTTAGACCTTTTTGAAGTATATCTATCGCTACATCAAAATCTTTTTCACCCCAAGCATACCAAGTGCGAATCATTGGATCATTTGGTGCATGCAGTAATGCCATACGTTGATTACCTCGAGTATCAGAGCCCTTCGCTGGATTATAGGACTTTATCATATATTGTTCCGCCAAACTAGCTCCTTTCAGTTTACCCATGGCCATATCATAAACCTCTTTTAACTTAGCATCATCTTTTTCTAGCCAGTAGTAATGTAATTGACCTAGGTGAGCTGTTGCCCAATTAGGATCTTTCATAACCAACGAATCACTGATAGCCATTGCTTTCTCATTGCTCAACTTCCATCATATGTTTTCGCATTTCATTGTAGTCAGACATTATATCTTTTGCTTCTGTAGTAGGCCATAAAAAGTCTTTTGCCAAAGAGTTGGTCCATACTCCCATAAATCGTTTCCAAACTATTTTTCCATTTTCCATTCCAATAATACCTGAAAAGTTTTGCCCAAATGTCTCTATTCCAGCTGAATGCCAAGTTGCTGAACCCATCACACTTGCTTCAGAGCCAATGATCATTACATCATGAAGCTCATAAGTGATAGAGTCCTCATAAAAACCAATCAGCATCAGTATCTGCCTTGTCATATGACTTCGGTGCGCCAGCCCAGGCTGCATTCGACCAGCCAATAAGACTTTCACTCAAAGTACTATTGAACGCCTCTACTTTATCCTTTCCAGATGTTTGTGCATCGAAGTAAGATTCTACAAATAAATCTATTTCAGTGTCTGAAAATTGTTTTGTTACCATCACAAGAAACTAAAACGAGAAGAAGGGCAGCCGTTGCTCCTAGAAAAAAAAATTTAATTTTCATAATTGTTGTTTGATTACTATTTATAATTTAAGAGTTGGTGTTTAGAATCTAAGAGAAAATATAAGTTTATTTTTTGAAATAGCTAAATCTAATCCATTTTATTTAATTCTTTTCTGTAGCTGGTCAAATAAATTGTTCGCTATTTATAGGGACCGAGTGCTGTGAACCTTCCTTCCCAATAGTTGATATCATACCTCCTCCTTATTAGCTCCCTCAGATGTCACAAAGTAATAACCGCGAAAACCAATACTATCTGTAATTTTATAAATAGCGTACATTTCTTTTCTATAAGGAATTCTCCATCCATTCCCGAGAGATTGACAATATGTTTTTGCTTCTTCGTAAGCTATAGTTTTTTGGATTAGCATCAATTTCTATTTTACCTATATTTTTTTTGTGTACATATGACCCTTTGAGTTGAACGACCCGTTAAGTGTGGTTTCTGCGACTTTTTGATAGCTAATTTTTACCTCGTATTATGATTTGTGCCAATATCTCACATCGACCAAGATAAAGGGTATTTGTGGTGTCCCCAACCAATATCACTTAAAATCATCATTTCTTCGTTATTAGGTAAACCACCTATGCAAGAATATAATGGAATGTGTCTAACCCCATTAATTCTCATATAATATACAGGGTATTTACTACGTAATGTCGCACCTACTTCACTAAAATATAAATTAACTTTGTAGTCTTCGTTTTTCATGGTTTTTAATTACTTCTTTAAACAAAACAGCATTCATCATATGGTCCTTAAAACCATGAGAAAAACCACATGTTATTAATTACACTCTGAAAATTTGTTTCATACGAAGTTTCATTTAGAAAAGTTAAAATAATTAGTAAACTGACAATGAGTAAGTCTTCAAAAATACATCGATTCGATAGGTAGTGAGATCGAAAGTATAGACTTGCCTGAGGCATTTACTTTCCCTTTCTACTACAGCCCACATCGGATTGCTATTTTTGCTGCAAGGCAATTACAACAAGAGATTCTAAGTCGTGGAATTGTAGGTCATAATTTCGGACTTGATCCTCAGAACCTGAAGAACTCAATCGGGAAGATGTTTGGAGTCCTTGTTGTGAAAGATGAGCAAGGTAAGCTTGGATTCTTAGCTGGATTTTCTGGTAAACTAGCCTCGAGCAACCATCACTCAGATTTTGTGCCGCCCGTATATGACCTTCTCGATCCTTCTGGCTTCTTTCTAAAGGAAGAAGAAATAATAAATGAAATTAATCGTAAAATTGAATCTAAAGAGTCAGATCCAAAAGTTTCAAAATTCTATTTAGAGCACGAAAAACTGGTTAATAAAGCTAATTTAATTATATCTGAGTTTAAGGCCGAAGTTGTCAAACGGAAGAAACTACGTAGGTCTGCTAGGAAAATAGCCGTAGAGACTATGTCTAAGTCCGACTATGAAGTTTTGCACGAAAAGCATAAGCTAGAAAGTTTACAACAGCAATTTCAACTAAGGGAACTTCAAGAATATTGGGCATCAGAAATCGATAAGTCAGATCAAAACCTTCAATCAATTTTGGAGCCGATTATACAACTAAAAAAAGAAAGGAAGGAAAGAAGTGCAGCACTCCAAAAACGTATTTTTCTTGAGTATAGCTTTTTTGATTGTAATCAAAATAGTAAAAGTCTCAACGAGATCTTTCACAAAGAAATGGATGTCGTACCACCTTCTGGTGCTGGCGAATGCGCTGCTCCAAAAATGCTCCATTATGCATTCAAAAACAATCTGATTCCAATTGCAATGGCAGAATTTTGGTGGGGAGAGTCGCCAAAATCTAAGATCCGAAAACACAAGAACTACTATCCAGCTTGCAGAAGTAAATGTGAACCTATTCTAAAGCACATGCTTTCTGGTACAAAACTGGACCCCAATCCCCTACTGGAAAACACAGTTGATTTCAAGTTGGACGTTATATATGAAGATTCAGCACTCATTGTTATTAACAAACCTCCAGAAGTACTTTCAGTTCCTGGCAAGACTATCGAAATGTCAGTTTTGTATAAACTTAGACTCGCATTTCCAGATGCAACTGGCCCGTTACTAATTCACAGATTGGATATGTCTACGTCAGGAATTTTGATTGCTGCAAAGAACAAAGAATTTCACAAAGATTTACAAGCTCAATTTATGGGTCGATCTGTTGAAAAAACATACATTGCTGTTTTAGACGGAATTGTTCAAAATATGAATGGTGTCATTGATTTGCCGCTGCGAGTCGATATAGATAATCGGCCACATCAGCTAGTTTGTCATGAACATGGGAAAAGAGCGGTAACAAAGTACAATGTAGTGGAAATTAGAGACGGAAGAACAAGGATCGAATTCCACCCTATAACAGGAAGAACTCACCAACTTCGGGTACATGCAGCTCATTCCAAGGGCCTAGGATGTCCCATTTGGGGAGATGATCTTTACGGTATCAAAAGAGATAGGCTACATTTACATGCAGAGCAGTTAAAGTTTATCCATCCTGAGACAAGGGAACCGATGGTGTTTAAAATTGAGGCACCTTTCTAGATTGGTACTCAAGTTCCGTGAAGAGCTGGAAGTATCGGTCGTGTCATCACTCTATCAACTAGTTGCAGCCTAGATCCATGGCACTTTGAAAATCTGCATTTGGAAAGCAATTTCCAGATGGAACTGTCTCAGGTTTATAACGAGCTAGGTCAGGGTCACGTAGAGATTTTTCTAAAAACAAGGTGAGATCGTCCACTTCTTCATCAGTCAAATCTAGCGACTTAAACTTCTCAGAAATCTGCTCTGCTGGCACATTCGGATTTTCAGGGACTGCTTTGTTGAAGTACTCAACAACATCTCTTAAGTTCGTAAAAGACGAACCATGGAAGTAGAACTTGGTATCACTCATGTTGTATAGCTGAGGTACTTTGAACTTATAAAAATCAGCAGGATCTTCGGTGAAACCACCACGACCTAAATTTCTTAAGTCAGTTTCATCAGTTCTAAAGCTAGGTCGCATGAACATATCATCTACACCTATTGCATGAAATTCAACTGAACTAAGTCCTGGTCCTGAGTGACAATTAGTACAAGCAGCTTTTCCGAAAAACAACATCGCTCCATTTTTCTCCGCCGCATTCATTGCTTGCATGTTTCCTTGAATCCATTCTTGGAACGGTGCTTTATTTGGAAACAGTGTTCTTATATATGCTGATACCGCGAAAGATGCAGTGAAATTTGAATAACGTTCTTCTTCTGGGTATTCTGCAAAGACATTGTCAAACATTTCTTTGTAACCGTATTCTTCAACAAGTTCAGGAGTGACATGGAATTTATGAACTTCCATACCTTCGATATTCTGTGCTTCGATTCCTTGTAAACCAAGATTATTCGTAACTAAATCACCTACCCACTTATCTTCTGTTCCAATATTTACATTCGTACTTCCAAATGAGCCATTCCACATCGTGTTTTCTACAAACGCAACGCTTATCAGACTCAATGGTCTTGCTCCCTGAACATCCATTTCGATCTCAGAATATGATGTATTTCTAACACGATCTTCACCATTAATTCCGAATCCAACTCCACCGTCTGCAATTCCTTGGGCACTACCTGGTCTAAAACCCGCTTCGGGAATATGACACGTTGCACAGGAATATGTACCAATCATTTCTTCTTGCGCCGCTTCCGTACCAAAAGCAGTCTCAAAAAACAGAAATTTTCCTAATTCAACTTTCTCCTCGGTCAGAGGATTCTGAGGGTCTTGTGGAATACTTGCTAAATCATCAGCTTGTGGAAGAAGCCAAAAATCCAAGACTCCATCTGGCGCAGCGTTGGCGACCATACTTCGTAGACTAGCATCTATTTGAGCTGCAGGAACCATTTGATCTTTATTGCACGAGACAATAATCAAAGCCAGAATTAGACTGAGTGTAAATATGATATGCTTCATAGTGGCACACGGTTAAAAGAGATTATCAATATATTGAAAAAATACAATATGTAGACATAGCTCTAAAGGGATAGCAAAAATAGTGCTATAATTAGATTTTTCTATTTTTTGACGTGTTTTTTTTAAGACCACTTATCAATTCAAGTTCATTACATTACGGCTTGCTTACTCGTATTTACTGTATTAGAAGTATAGGTTATATAAACTCTACTGTCTTTGCTAAGTTTATATATATTTTTAAAACGATATATTCGTCGATGGACTGATGTTACAAGTCGCCTTTCAAGGACTTGGTGTAACAAAGACTAAGTTCCTTTCCTATGTATGGACGATAATTGCTTATGCGTCTGAAGCCATTTCTTGTGTAGAGCTTAATAGCAGCAATCTGTTTTATCCCTGTCTCAAGAATAAGCTCATCGACCCCACTCTCGACTATTTCTTCTTCTATATGCCTTAATAACTTCTCTCCGTATTTTTTACCTCTATAGAAATGCTTAACAAACATGCGTTTTAGTTCAGCGGTTTTTTCGTTTATCATTTTATATCCACCGCAAGCAATTGCTTGATCATCAATATAGCCAACAAATACTTTGCTAAGTTCTTCAAGACCATTAAATTGATTGTAGAATCCATGTTCTTCACCATCGTTTATCGCTAAGCCCCGATCTAGCTCACTTATTAGTTCTAAGAGCTTACTATTATGGATGCTTACTTCCTTAACGATCATTTTGACAGCTCTTGCTCTAGGCGGTCAATGAAGAGAATGCCATTGAGATGGTCAATTTCGTGCTGGAATATTACAGATGTAAAATCACTTACCTCTTCCTGTATTTCAATACCATAAATATTTTGATATTTAACAATTATCGATTTTGATCGATTTTTTGTGATGGCAGTCTTTTCGGGAATAGACAGACACCCTTCAGGACAAACTTGCTTCTCATCTGAGTAAGTAATTATTTTGGGATTTATAATACACTCCCATGGAAAACCTTCTTTATCAAACCTTTGTAACCAAATGATATTCGACAATACCCCTACTTGCGGAGCTGCGATTCCTACACCCATAGATTTGGGATCAACTACGGTCTCTTTCAGCCTCTTTATGAATAGTCTTAATACTAACGTATCCTTGGTGATATCCACATCTCTTGAGGCTTTTCTAAGCAAGAGACTATCTGATCTGTTTGTGATCTTATAAACGCGCATCGGTTCATCAGCAGAACCTTCTAGAATAAGTGTCTTCTCTTCAGAAGTAAATGCAGATTTTGCATTATCTTTCGAGTTGGTTTTCGAAGCACTACAGCTTGCAAACAAGAGTAAGAGAATGAAAAAAGACGAAATTTGATTGAAGCTCATTATTTAGCTAATTTAAAAATTGACTCTAAAGCATAAATATTAACACTACCCTCCTCCTCTATTGAATTTCGCATTGCCCTGGCAACAATAGAAGCGTGAATTGGCCTGTATTTGCGAAATCCAGGCATGAAGCGTAAGATTCGCATCACTTTGATACCGATTATTTCCCCAAGCCTGAATTCATTCCGTTCTCCGTCCAATATAGAAGGACGCATTATCCTAACTCTCTCAAAATCTAACTTAGATATTTTATCGTCTAGTTCACCTTTTATGCGTGTATAGAAATTTGAAGATGAAGCATTTGCACCTGCAGAAGATACTAGTACGCAGGTTGAAACGCCAGACATGGAAGCTATTTTTGCTATATCAAAAGGATATTCAACGTCGACCTTATATTGAGCATCTTTAGAACCTGCTGTCTTTATTGTTGTCCCCATAGCACTAAATAGTACGTCACCTTCTAGTAGTTTTTCAAAAGTCTTTGGATCTTCAAAATCAATAATGTGTTCGATATACTTTGAATGTTGAACTCCTGTAGATCTTCTATGGAGGACTTTAACACTTTCATAGTTATCGTCATTTAGAAGTTGAGATATTAACTCTGTGCCGATCAATCCAGTTGCTCCAATTACGATTGCCTTTAAGCCCATTTTTATTGTTTTTTAATGTATTACTTTTCTTATTGCCTTGATAATAGTAGAGCTTCTATGTTTTATCCAGCCATTAGGTCTATTTCTTTTAGACTTTCGATTTTATTTCTTTCAAGGAAGTCATCGATTGTTTCGAAATGCTCTATTACACGTTGATCCTTGAATTCAAAGACCTTCTTAGCTAGTCCTCTAAGAAAATCTCTATCATGCGAAACCAGTATCAAAGTACCGTCAAAATCTAGAAGTGCCTCCTTTAGAACATCTTTTGAACGTAAGTCGAGATGATTGGTTGGCTCATCAAGTATAAGAAGGTTGACTGGCTCCAAAAGTAGTTTAACCATAGCCAGCCTAGTTCGTTCACCTCCTGACAAGACTTTGACCTTTTTATCAATATCATCTCCACTGAACATAAAGCGCCCAAGCAAATTTTTCACCTGACTCCTTATATTGCCCTTAGCAACTTCATCGACAGTTTCAAAAACCGTAAGGGAGGGATTCAAGAGCGACGCTTGATTTTGGGCAAAATATCCAATCTGTACGTTGTGACCTTGTGCACATGAACCTTCAACTTCGATTTCTTGCATGATTGCCTTAATCATAGTTGATTTTCCTTCACCATTTCTACCGACAAAGGATACTTTCTCTCCTCTTTTTATAGCCATATTGGCATCTTTGAAAACAAGTTTATCGCCGTAGCTTTTCGATAGACCTTTCACCTGCACTGGATAATCGCCTGATCTGGCAGCTGATGGAAATCGAAGCTTGAGACTTGAATTGTCAACTTCATCGACCTCTATTATCTCAAGTTTTTCGAGCATACGCTCTACCGATGAAACTTGATTTGTTTTAGAGTAAGTCCCCTTGAAACGTTCTATAAATCTCATATTGTCAGCAATCATTTTCTGTTGCTCCTTATACGCTTTCATTTGTTGGGCGCGGCGATCCTCTCTCAGTTGTAGATAATGTGAATAGTTTGCTTTGTAGTCGTAAATACGACCCATTGTTAATTCGATGGTTCGGTTGGTAATATTATCGATAAATGCTCGATCATGCGATATTACCATCACAGCTTTTGCTTGATGCACAAGAAAATGTTCCAGCCATAATACCGATTCAATGTCGATATGGTTTGTAGGCTCATCTAGAAGTATAAGATCTGGCTTTTGAAGAAGAATTTTAGCTAATTCAATTCTCATTCTCCATCCCCCAGAGAATTCGCTTGTCATCCTCGTAAAGTCTTCTCGCTTAAATCCTAAACCTAGCAGTGCTTTTTCTACTTCAGCATTGTAGTTGATTTCTTCCATGGAGTAGAATTTTTCCCCGATGTCCGACGCTTTTTCGATCAATTTCATGTACGAATCTGATTCATAGTCAGTGCGTGTTTCCATCTGTTTGGTCAGGTCATCAAGCTGATTCTTCATTTGAAAATATGAATCAAATGCTTTCATAGCTTCGTCAAAGACAGTCGTATTGTCCTCAGTGAGCAAATGTTGAGGCAGATAAGCAATAACAGAATCCGCCGGCGTGCTTACATGTCCACGATTTGCCTTCTGAACACTAGCTATGATCTTCATCATGGTAGATTTGCCAGCTCCATTTTTGCCCATTAAGGCCATTTTGTCATTTTCGTTAATGACAAAAGAAATATTTTCAAAAAGAGTTCTAGCGCTGAACTCTACTGTCAGACCGTCGACTGATATCATAATTCTATTTTGTATTAATACTTTCCACTTGGAAATTGATCACAAAAGTATAGAATTCTATCTGTGATTGTATGCTCGTCAAGCAATTTGATAGACCATATCTATTTAGAACTTTACTATTTTTTGGGTCGAACCCAAAGTAGCAGAATTGGAAAGAATGGTCATATAGTAAACGCCAGAAGACAAGGCTGAGGTGTCCAATGGCTTTTTCTTGGTTGCTAAGAATCGTTTTCTCTTAACTAATTGACCTTGAATATTATAAATGTTAATTTGATCATAAGCTTGATCACTTGATACCGTCAACTTGTTGGTAAAAGGATTTGGATAGATCGCTGTTTCTACTTCATCATATGCATCAATATCGTTTAGAATTCGATCAATATTATCACAAATTGCTAGAATTTCCATCTCAGAAGGACATGCAAGATCAGCTAACTCCAGTAAATGTACTGAAAACTCGAAATCAAGAATATCCCCTGGATTTAGATCAAAGGGGCCAAAAGAAACTAGTGTTCTTTTATCCCTCTCCAAAGCTTCACTTTCGCAGGCTTTCCATGGACCTCCTTGTGCATTTTTACTATGGTCATATTGAAAATTTGTAAAGTCATTACTTCCAGGATTATACCCTTCATTTCCAACCGTAAGCTTTTGACCATCTAGCCAAGTTCCAGTTAAATAATTATAAACTTGTAGCTCATTAAGAGGATCTGTCGTAGCTTCTTCAGGATTGCCTATGGATTCCCTATTTATACTAATGAAGGTCGACATTTTCTGATCATTGTTAAGCTTATGTTTAAATAAAAGTAATAGATTTGTCCCCTCTAAAAAAGGACTTCCTTCATCACATTCCATCGTTTCAGATCCATAGTAGAACGTCAAATTCTCATCTGGCAGACAACCTACTTGATCATTGACAACACACCCAAGATCTGCATCGATCCATAATCCAAAATAGAAGTTTGACAAAGACTGTTTACCATGGTAAATTGCCTTCATATCGATCATCGATGAAAATGCAAGCTCAATTGCAGCCGAATTTATACTGGAGTTGACTAGAAATTCCATTTGTATTGGGTCTTCGTTGTCTTCTTGCATATCATTACTAACCAGAAGGTGGACTCTGTGCCTCGAATTAACGGATAACCGCCCTCTTGTGGCTCGTATTGACCATTACTGTTTCTATCCTTAAATTTTGCCAAGCCTCCTTGGTTTGATTCTGGTAATTTAAATCCAAACTTTTCTTCAAAATGAGTATTGCCGATTGCAGGATAAAACATAATATCTTCTGAAGTAGATTCACTTATCATTCCATCTGTTTCATAGTCTTGAATATGATGATCTATATTCACTCGTTTGACAGTAAATCCTTGATTCCAATTCTCACAGTCAATTTCGTCTACTAAACCTGTGTCATCGTTCAGTATTCCAGGTTGATAGTTTTCAAAATCCAAATATTGCTTTGCAGATACCCTCAATGAATTATTGGGATCAATACCACCCATCCAAATGCCCCCTTGATATATCACAGGAACGACATTTCCGTCAGTTACTTTCAGGATATATCCCGACTCAAAATCGGAATCTGAGTAGAATGTCATATCCATACGCTGATTAATCTCTAGATCTTCTAGCTCGTGTTTCTCGGAGTTACTCTCAATATCGCATTGGCCAAGTACACCAATTAAAGAAGATAATGAGATCAGTAAAAAGGTGATTGTAGTTTTCATAAAGGAATTTTCTACTAAGCTAAATACAATGTAGTAAAAGATCAAGAGCTTGGAGCTAATGTGACCTATTCTTAAAATCAGAAACAGAAAGAGGTCGCCTATTTACTAGACAACCTCTCGTGCATTATATAATGCTAAACTTGTTTACTCACATAAGTCTTTTGCTTCGAGTAATTCCTCTTTTGAACTGATTTCCTGAGTAGAACCGTCATCAAATTGGATAGTAATTGGAAATTCAATCGAAGGTCGTTCAGTAGCATCTGGATTTTCAACTTTCCAAGCTCTTACAGCTTTCTTGACTGCTCGACGACCTTCTACCACTTCCGATGTACCATCAGGAAAAAGAATCGTGATTGGATATATTAATCTGAAACATGGCTTGATGTGACCGTTTTCTTTTCTGCATTCTCGAACAAAACTTCTCAATTCCTTTCTGTCTTCTACAGTTACTAACTCTCCGTCTTGCGTTAATAATTCAACCGGAAAAGATAGACTTGGTTTTTGTGCATTGCCAGGATTTTCTAAGCGCCAGTCTTTAATAGCTTCGCGTATTTCTTCTTTTGTATCATAAGATTCCACAGCGCCATCAGGATATTCGATATCTACAGGAAAAATCAATTCAAAGCAGCCACCTTGACCAGATCTTGTCTCTATTGCGAGCTTAGAAGTTGTGTTGTCTGCGTATTCTTCTGCTTCCTCCAGACTTACAGAATTCTCACATGATGTGAGAATGAAAGCAAAAAATATTAGATACATGGTATATTTAAACCAATTACTTGTCATAATAATGAAATTTAGATTGTAAGATAATAATTTGGCGGCCACCATTTCATAACCATAGACTCTATATTGGCTAATTGGTTTAATCTAGTATTACTTTATTTCTCGAATTTTACTAAAAATCATATAATAATCTTAGATTTTACTAACGTTAAGCAATTTTTTTACCATATATTGGATCATATCGTTTGTTAAAGACCTTGCGTCACTCTCCTTACAATCCTTTTTGTCAGTTACCTCTGGCAAATGAATTAGATAGTATTCGTTGTTTAATGACATATCCATTATTGTTGTCGCCAAAGCCATTGGGTATTTATAGCTATTATCAACTTCTGAAATGACATTGCTTAGGGTTTGGACAAGTTTCATATAATTCGTGTAGAAACCATTGTTCTTTAAATCATCGACCTTTTTATGATGGTAGACTTTTGTTGCATTTTCAACTACTAATCTATGCAGTCCGCTTTGATCTATGTAATCTGGAACATTTGAGTTTTCTAGTGAATTAATCAAAGAAGTGATCATAATATCTAACTTGTCAATTGGAAGTCTGACATTTCTGCTGTCCATCAAAAGAATATAATGCATATAATCCCAATACCATGCAACTAAGTATGATAGTAATTTGTATTTATTTTCGAAGTATCTATAGACAGAAGCTTCGGTAGAATCCATTTCTTTTGCTAACTTTTTGAAATTAAATTCTTCAAAGCCTATTCTATTGAAAAGGGAAATTGAATGAAAAATTATTTTTTTCCCAAGTGATGTTTCAGTTGGGTTTTTAAGAAATATAGAAGGATTTACCTCTATACTTATGTTGACCTTTGGCATAGTATAAATATTTATATCAATAGTAAAACTATTATTTGTAAAAGTTGTTTACTGTTTTATAAATAATTTGAGTTCAATGACATTATCAAAAAGACTGAATCCGATTCAGAGACTCTTCAGATTAATACAAATTGATAAAAAAGAGATTTATCAAGTGTATATCTACGCCCTATTTAATGGGCTTGTCAATTTGTCGATGCCTCTAGGTATCCAAGCGATAATAAATCTTATACAAGGAGCTGAAGTGAGCACCGCTTGGATCGTGCTTGTAAGTTTCGTTATCCTCGGGGTTTTGTTCACTGGTATATTACAAATGCTCCAGCTAAGATTAGTAGAGGACATTTCGCAAAAGATATTTAACCGAGCTTCCTTTGAATTTGCCTACCGTATTCCCAAAATTCAATTTAAAGAGCTTTATAACTACTATGCACCAGAACTAGCGAATAGATTTTTTGATACTATCACCATACAAAAAGGTCTACCTAAGCTTTTGATTGACTTTTCATTGGCTGCTTTTCAAATTTTGGTCGGACTTATCGTACTGAGTTTGTATCATCCATTCTTTGTGATCTTTGGCTTGTTGCTAATTGTATTGGTGTACTCTATAATTGCCATTTCAGGGCCACTAGGTCTGAAGACTAGTCTTCAAGAGTCCAAGTACAAGTATCAGGTGGCGCACTGGCTGGAAGAAATTGCTAGAACAAAGCTTTCCTTTAAGCTTACTCACCGACCAGAAATCTCACTGAAGAAAACTGACGAATTTGTATCGAATTATCTTACATCAAGAGAAAATCACTTTAGAATTCTAATTCGTCAATTCATTGCTCTAGTCGGATTTAAGGTTCTCATAGCAGCAGGATTGCTAATCATCGGTAGTCTTTTGGTCTTTCAACAGCAGATGAATATCGGTCAGTTTGTTGCAGCTGAAATCATAATATTACTAATTATGAATAGCGTTGAAAAGTTGATTCAATCTCTCGATTCGATCTATGATGTTTTGACTGCTCTTGAAAAAATAGGATATGTGACTGATATGAAGCTGGATAAGGATGATGGTATTTGTCTTCCTGATGAAGTAGAGAAATTCAGTCTAGAAGCGCGCGACTTATGCTTTGAGTATCCTGATTCTCGGCACTCTATTCTACACAATGTAAATTTAAAGATTGAGCAGGGAGAATCCGTGTTAATATCAGGACCAGCAGGAAGCGGGAAGTCTACTCTTGTTGGTTTACTGTCTGGTATTCTTGAACCCACCGATGGAGTTATAAAATATAATGGTTTTCCGATGCAATCGTTGGATTTCGAATCTCTTAAAAAGCATATTGGTTATGCAATTAGTAATCACTCCATTTTTCTTGGGTCGCTCTTGGAGAATATTACGATGGGTAAAGAAGATATTCCCTACGACAATATCATGAAAACGATTAAGATTGTTCACCTTGAAGACTTTGTTGCAGGTCTAAAAGATGGACTAGATACGGATTTGGATCCAGAAGCAAAACGGATTCCTAGGAGTGTAAGCAACAAGATTGTATTGGCACGAGCCATCATCAATAAGCCTAAGCTTTTGATACTAGAGGATCCTCTAGATCATGTTCCAGTTCATGAGAAAAGAAGCATTCTGCAAGCGCTTACTGAAGAAGGTAACCCTTGGTCTATTATAGTTTCGTCAGTTGATATGATTTGGAGGGATTTTATTCCGAGAGAAATAGACTTAGATTCCAAAAATCAAGGCAAATAAATTAGACTATGCTTAATATAACTAACAATACAATAGAGAGTAAAGTCGTACAAGACAATTATTCCGCTTTTAAGACTTTGAGGGCTAAAAAGCACTCGACTGCATTAATCAAGATTCTATTGATTATGGGATTTGTTGCAGTAACAGCCATGTTCCTTCCATGGACACAAAATATACGATCCAAAGGTTATGTAACTACCCTACTTCCGGATCAAAGGCCTCAGACTATCCAAGCACTGATCGGAGGTAAGATCGAAAAATGGTATGTTAGAGAAGGTCAGGTAGTACAAGCAGGTGACACAATCCTCAAGGTTACAGAAGTCAAAGAAGAGTACTTAGACCCAGAACTATTGGATCGAACTCAAGGTCAAATTAATGCAAAGATCGGATCAGCTGATTCTTATGAAAAGAAAGCACAACGATTAGAAGAACAGTATCAAGCCTTACTAAAGGGAAGAGAAATCAAGCTGACGCAAAATGAGATTAAGATCCAAACTACTAAGCTAAAGATCGAGAGTGACAGTATGGAATTAGTCGCGATTCAGCTAAAGCAATCTATCGCCGAAAAGCAACTTGTGCGTATCAAGTCCCTTTACGATGATGGAATCAAGTCCCTTACTGACTTAGAAGCAAAACGTATGAGTGTACAAGAGGCAAATGCTAAAGCTACTTCCCTAATTAATAAGATTAATGCACATAGAAATGAGCTAGATAATCTAGTAGCTAATAAATTGGGTATTATCAATGAGTATGCTGATAAACTAGCAAAAAGTAGCTCTGATAGAATGTCAGCTCTTTCAAGCAAGTTTGATAGTGATGCGAGTGTTAATAAGCTAAAATCGCAATTCAATGCCTATGAGGTAAGGCAGAAGAACTATTTCATTACCTCACCGATCGATGGTATGATTACTGAATCTCTCCAAAATGGTATCGGAGAGATTATTAAAAATGGTGATAAGGTAGTAAATATTGTTCCTACAGAATACCAGCTCGCAGTAGAAACCTATGTAGAGGCATTTGACATGCCGTTACTGGCAATAGGTGAAAAAGTTCGTATTCAATTTGATGGATGGCCAGCAATTGTTTTTAGTGGTTGGCCAAACAATAGCTCAGGAACATTTGGCGGCGCAATCTTTGCCATTGATAATGATGTTAGTAAAAATGGAAAATATAGAATTCTCATCGCTCCTGATGAGGATGACAAAGAATGGCCGGAACAATTAAGAGTCGGTGGTGGCGCCAATACAATCACACTTTTAAAGGACGTTAGAGTTGGTTACGAGATTTGGAGGCAATTGAACGGTTTTCCTCCAGATTTCTATGAGAAAGAGGAAGAAGAAGCTTTAAAGACTAAGGCTCCGTTAAGGAAGTTTAAGTAGAATATGAAAATTGATTCATTGATAGTGAAATACGCATATCCTATGAGATTTACGGTAACATTACTTCTTACATTCTGGGTTTCCATTGGATCATGCTATGGACAAAACATTTTATCCTTCAATGATTATATTGGATTAGTAAAAGAAAATCATCCAGTCGCTCAACAGGTTAATTTAATGACTAAGAATGTTGATGCAAATAGAATGATGGCAAGGGGACAATTTGATCCCAAAATAGAAGCAAGCTCTGAGAATAAAAGATTTGAAGGGTCCAACTATTTTCAGCTTAATCAAGCGAAAGTTAAGGTTCCCACTTGGTTTGGAATTGAATTAAATGCAGGTTTTGAGTCAGCAAATGGAATCTACACAGACAATAGTGACAACTTGCCTGATAGAGGAATCTGGAACGCAGGTTTTAGTGTTCCGCTAGCAAAGAATTTTCTCATCGATGAGCGGAGAGCGGCGATAAAACAAGCAAAAGTGTTTGCACGTGCTACTGAGCAAGAGCAGATCTTAGCATTTAATGATCTTTTGCAAGTAGCGGCTGATGTCTACATAGATTGGCAATACAACCAAGAATTGCTAAAATTAGCGATTAATGGAGTTGATCTAGCCTTCAATCGTTGGAAGGATACAAAGTCATCTTTTATACAAGGAGATAAACCAGCCATTGATACTTTAGAGTCATACATTAATTATGTAACTCGAGAGTCTCAGAGGATAGAGTTCCTACAAGAGCTTGAAAATGCAAGATTAGCAGTTGAAAATCTACTCTGGAGAGATGGATATATACCACTGGAATTGGAAATCGGAGTTCAACCTGATTCCTTGAACCAGTCATTTTTACAAGGGCAAATGGATAGCTTGTCTCTCATAAGGGTTGCTCTTATTGCTTCGCATCCTGAGTTGATTCTCTATGACACCAAAGTAGAGTCTCTACAAATAGATAATCGATTACAACGAGAGTCTCTAAAACCAGATCTAAGAGTTCAGTTCAATCCTTTGCTAGCAACCAACGATCAATCTTTATTTGCTCCGTATAATGCTAATAATTACAAATGGGGTGCTAGCTTGTCCTACCCTCTCTTGTTGAGAAAAGAAAGGGGAAAGATCAGAATGACTAACATCAAGATTGAAACCACTCAATTGGATGCAAAAATTAAAGAACAGTCGATTATTCAATTATTAGATACATACGAAAACACAGTACAACAGACAATTGCAAAGAACGAATTGTTGAATACTAACATTGATAATTATTTCGATCTATTGAGAGCTGAAAGACGTAAGTTTGATATCGGTGAAAGCTCAGTTTTTCTCCTCAATAGCCGTGAAACAAAGTATCTCGAAAGTCAACAGAAGCTACTTGGAGGCTTGCAGAAATTACTTCAAAGTAGGGTAATTTATCTTTATTATACCGGTGGCCTTTTTCAAACTATATAAATAGGTTTTTATGAAGCTGAACACTCTGGAACGCGAACTAGAAAAGATCTATCAAGACTTGGTTAATCATGAATTCATAGCAAATCAAATTGCTGAGAAAGTACATGACAATTATAAGATGAGTGCCATGAATCTTTTTAGATATCTACTGCTTAGGAAACATGATCTTAGGAACCTGCATGACCACTTGTCAGAAATCGGTATTTCTTCGCTTAGAAGCAGTGAATCATATGTATATAAAAATGTAGCAGATACACTTCAATTAACCAAACTTGTCAATAAGAAAGAATGGATTCCTGAGCCAAATGTGGCTTCTATTGGTTACAAGAAAAGCCGAAAAATAATCAATAAGCATAGGTATGACATTTTCGGTAACAAGACTGGTGTAAGAGATACGAAGATCATGGTGACCTTACCCTCAGAGGCAGCTAGTAACATTGAATATGTGCGAGAGTTGATGATCAATGGTATGGAGTTGGCTCGCATTAACATGAGTCATGACAATCAAGAGACTTGGCTAAGCATGATCAAAACAGTTCATCAAGCGAGTAAAGACTTAAAATCAAAATGCTATATATACATGGATTTATCTGGGCCTAAAATCAGAACAGGTGAAATCCTAACGACAAAAAAAGGTAAAAAGCAGATTAATTACATTTCCATAAAGAAGGGAGATCATATTGTAGTTCACGAAACAGCAATCGTTGGTCACTCCGCAAAATATGGTAAGCAAAATGAATTGATTAAGGCTGCCGAGATTTCAATTACTAATGACCAAATTATCAAAGATTTGGCAATCGGAGAACGTATTCTATTCGATGACGGAAAGATAGAGACCAAAATTATAGGAAAATCAAAGAATAAAGTAAAAGCTATAGTAATAAATGATTCAGATAAAAAACTGAAGTTACGATCGGGTAAAGGAGTGAATTTTCCTGATTCTGTTCTGACCTTACCTTCACTAACAGAGAATGATATTTCAAATATTCCATTTGCCTTAGAATATGCCGATATTATCGGTTATTCATTTGTAAGACACGTGCACGATGTAGAGTGTCTAATTGAAGTACTCCAAAGTAAAAAGAAGAAAAAGTTACCTGGGATTGTGCTTAAGATTGAAAATAAGGAGGCTTTTGAACAATTACCTATGTTACTAATGAAAGCCATGGAACTTCCTAAAATAGGTGTCATGATTGCTCCCGGTGACTTAGCCGTAGAGCTTGGAGCTGACAGGATTTCGGAGGTTCAAGATCAAATTATGTGGATCTGTGAAGCAGCACATGTGCCGGTAATATGGGCTACACAAGTTCTTGAAAACTTGGCCAAGACTGGAATTGCAACAAGAGCTTAAGTTTCTGATGCTTCAATTGGTGCTAAAGCTGAATGCGTAATGTTAAACAAAGGTCCATTTATACATAAAGCTGTATCAACGCTGTCTGACATTTTAATTCGTATAGAGAAACACCTTAGCAAAAAGAAAAGCAGAATGCGGTCATTGGCAATTGCGTCATACAATATGAGAGAAATACCTAGACAAATTCTGAAAGTATAAATCTACGACAGAATTGCTATTTTGTTTCAACTACCAAACGTAGGTAACAACAACTATCTACGCTAAGATGCAAAAAGGCCCTTGAAAAACTTCAAGGGCCTCGTTTATTTGCACTTATACAGCATTATTCTGTCTTATCAGTTTTTCCAGCTGCTTTCTGCATTGGATTTAGTTTATCCTTCATTTTATTGGCTTTGAACACTTTGAAACGATCTGGCATCTCTTGTTGAACCGGCCAGTTGTTATTATCTGTATTAATATCTGCTGTCTCCAGATAAGGATCAATAACGATGCCAGTTACTTCTTTGTCTTTAATAAAAACTTTCGTGAATTCATCTTCATTCAACCTCCATATCTCTACCGGTAACTTCTGTAGTTCTTTCGTCCCATCTTTAAAAGTCCATTCTATTATGACTGGCATAACAAGTCCCCCTTTGTTAGAAAAGTAGAGTTCATAGTAATTATTGTCACCAAACCTTTCTTTCTTTTCCTCTTCGGTAAACACTTCATCGTAGCGAATGAACTCACTAACATTGATTGAATCTTCCGTTTCCCAAGGTCTATAATTCGTATAGATATCTCTTAATTCTGGGTCCTTGTCCACCGGAAATTGCATACCTGCTTCTTTGTTTCTAATTTGAGCTATATGCGTAATTCTTGGTTTTAGTTTATTACTAAATGTATCAATTTTTCTCTCTGGATTATTTTCTAGATCTACCTTATACCACTTTATACTATCTAATGAAACGTCAACTGCGTCAGTGCTATAGAACCATCCTCTCCAAAACCAATCAAGGTCCATGGCGCTAGCCTCTTCCATAGTTCTAAAAAAGTCTTCAGGTGTAGGGTGCTTAAATGCCCATCTTTCGCAATATTCTTTGAATGCATAATCAAATAGCTCTCGCCCCATGATAGTCTCTCGAAGTATATTTAAGGCTGTGGCAGGCTTGCTATATGCATTATTCCCATAATCCTTGATATTCTCACTATTTGTCATGATGGGCTCAAGAGATTTTTTGTCTCTCGCCATATATCGAGCAATTTGATGAGCAGGTCCTCCTGACGAAGGATAATTGTTGTCAAATTCTTGCTCAGTTATAAATTGCATGAAGCTATTTATACCTTCGTCAAACCATGCCCATTGCCTTTCATCACTATTGATAATCATCGGGAAGTAGTTGTGCCCGACTTCATGAATTGTGACAAGAATACATGCGTTTTTAGCTCTTTCTGTATAAGTTCCATCTTCTTCAGCACGACCTGGATTGAAGCAGATCATTGGATACTCCATACCGTTTGCAGCTTCTACCGAGATAGCTACTGGATAAGGATAAGGTATTGAGTACTTTGAATACGTGGTCAATGTGTGATCCACTACTTTAGTAGAATATTTATTATAAATGGGATATGCTTCTTTGCCATAGTAGCTCATTGCCATAACACTCTGTCCAAGTGCGTTCTTATGTTCCATTGCATCCCAAACAAATTTCTTACTCGCTGTCCAAGCAAAATCTCTTACATTCTTTGCTTTATATTTCCAAGTCTTCATCTTGGTAGATATTGGCTTTCTTTCATTTTCCAATGCCTCCGCTTTCGTAACAACCTCAATTGGGGTATCAGACTTTTGTGCTTGCTCCCATCTTTTGTACTGGTCACTAGTCAGCATGCTTTTATAATTTTGACACTCTCCAGTCGCACCGACAATGTGATCAGCAGGGACTGTGATTTCTACATCGAAATCGCCGAAGCTCAAAGCAAACTCTCCTCTACCGACAAATTGTTTATTCTGCCATCCCTCAAAATCACTATAAACGCACATTCGAGGGTACCATTGCACGACTGTATATAGATAGTTACTGTTATCCTCAAAGAATTCATAACCTCCTCTACCCCAGCTTGGGTTACTCAACCTATCAATTAGTCTGTAATTCCAATCAATGTTGAAAACAAATTTCTTACCTGACTTAAGCTCTTTTGGAAGTTCAACTCGCATCATAGTGCCATTGATTGTGTAATCCAATTTAGCACCTAATTTATCGGTTACTTTTAGAATATTTACACCGTATGGAGCTTGGTTTCTCCATACTTCCAAACCCTCTAAAGCACGTTCACTCATAGTCCCTCTTATCGACGAGGTGTTCATTCTATGCTTCATAGCGTCCTCAGCATGCTCATTTTCATCAAGCTGTAGCCAAAGATATTTCAACGTGCTAGGGCTATTATTATAGTAGGTGATAGTTTCACTACCGTGCAATCGCTGCTCCTTTGTATCCATTGAGCATTTGATCTTATAGTCTGCTCTTTGCTGCCAATACTCTGGCCCGGGAGAGCCGTCAGCAGTTCTATAAGCATTAGGTGACCTCCAAAATGGATCCAATTGCTCAAACTTGTTGGCATGATTTGCATCAGGATTATTTAGCATTTGGGCCTGTAGCCCACTAGAAAAAATGCATACTACAAAAAGCAGTCTTAAAATCTTATTCATGTATAGAGAAATTGGCGTTATATTAATAAATTTTGTGATAAGTGCCACGAAGATAATACATGCCGATTAATACCACATATTCTTTCGACAAAAAGCTCAATTTAAGACATCTAGATGCCACTCTTGAAATTTCTACTTCTCTAGAATATAGATTAGCTGTAAAATACAGTCTGCTGTTAGTTCATGATATGAGTTTTCGGTGTATTTGACCATTCCAGAAGTTCAATCAAAGATAGAATCTTACTTGAGGAGCTCATCTAAGTATAAGCATTAAGCTATCTTGTATCATTGGCATAAAGTTTATTTTGGTCAAAAATTCGATACCACTCATCAATATTGTTTCTACTCTTTATGATTTAACTTTATCTTTAGAACCAAACGCACCTCTATGAACAATCGATTATTCGCTCTCCTAATATCAATCCTACTAGTTTCCTTTTCTAAAATTCATGCGCAGGATCAAAACACTGAATCAACGGAATTTTGGTTGACTTATCTTGAAAATCTAGATTTACTATTTAATGGCGATCCCCAATTCTCATTGTATATTGATGCAGAAACATCGGGAGAACTACTCGTTGAGTTTCCTGCAACTGGTCTTAGCTATGAGTACGAGTACGATGCGGGAATTATTACAGAAGTCGTTCTGCCTGCTGGTCTTTATTATTCGGAGAGCAGTGAAATTGCCACTAATAAAGGATTAAGAATAACTACCACAACTCCTGTTGAACTTACTGCATTTCATTATCGTATTTACTTCACTGAAGCAACAAAGGTCTTGCCGATTGAAAGTCTAGGAAGTGAGTACTATGTTATTAGCTTCCTAGACTTTGACCAGAATGTTGATTCTCCATCGTCATTTGTTGTCTTAGCTACGGAAGATAATACTGAAGTAGAAATTACGCCCACAGCAAATACAACAGAATTTAGACCCAAAGATGTTCCTTTTATCATAAATCTAAGTGCAGGACAAACTTTCGAAGTGCAATCTCAAGGTGAACTAACAGGATCAAGAATTATGGCATTGAACGGTGAGAAAATAGCTGTTTTTAATGGAGCGCTCAAAGGGAATGTTGCTTGTGGCCCAGCAGATAGTCATATGTATGATCAGCAATTACCAATAGAACTACATGGAAATGAGTATGCAGCTATTCCATTTGGAAATCAATCAAAAGGATACTTTCGTATACTCTCATTGGAAGATAATAATCAAATATCGATTTCAGGTAATGACATCGAAACTCTTGAAAAGGGAGAATATGTTGACGTTGAAGTGGCTGAGCCTTCGATAATTTCTTCATCAGAAGACTGCTCCGTTGCACAATTTTCGTATTCATTTGAATGTAGTAATCCGAAAAATGGAGACCCAAATATGTTACAGCTATACCCGCTAGGATTTAGCAATAAGCGCAGTAGGTCGTTTAACTCAGTTGGTTTCGGAGGTAACTCTGCAGGTTTTACTAGCAGGTATATAACCTTAATAGCAGATGGAGCTTCTGAATCCTCCGTAGAGGTAGATCAACTTCCTGTCGAATGGAACTCAATAAACTCAACAGACTACAAGTATTCGATCATTGAAGCCCAAGAAGAATCAAGTAGTATTACTGCTCCTTTAGGTGTTCAAGCATATGCTTATGGCTTTGGCGAATATGATGCTTACACGTATGGACTGGGTTATGATCGAAATATAACTTCAGAGACTTCTGAGCTTCTTGATCAGTCTTTCGAACTATTTCCGAACCCTTCCACGAATTATGTACGACTTAATTCTGAAAGTTCAATAGTTAAGGTGAGTATCTATAATCAAATTGGTCAGGAACTCGACTGCATTTCGGATTTACCTTCTAAATCACTAAAGATAGACTTAAGTCAATTTCCGTCAGGAATGCTTTATTTCCAAATTCAGACTAAAAATGGAATAACTAGAAAATCTGTGCATAAAATTTAGTTAATCAGGGTAGCGCAAATCAGCTGCTTTCAGATTATATTGATAAATCTGATTCCCCAAATTATCGTACAAGGTGTAGACTAATTTGCGTTTTTTTCTAGGTCCTACTACTTCAATAAAGCCAAAGTTCTTTTCATTGTAAGTGAAACCTTCTATAGCATACTTATTTCCTTCATCTCTATATTTATGTGTGCCGGAAGTTAATGGCGAGCAAGTAAAGTCGTGAAGTGGATACGCATCCTGACGATCCATCTTTGAAATTTCACTGTGATGTCGATCACCAGAAAGAAAGATCACCCCTTCAATTTTCTCTTCTTCTAGACGTTGGAGCAGATAGTCTCGCTCTTTAGTGTAATTAGCATAATTTTCATACACTGCTGCTGAACTAACTGTCTGTCCTCCGATACAAACAAACTTGAATGGAGCCCTACTTGAAACCATTGAATTTATTAACCAATCGATTTGAGCTCTACCTAATAATTCCTTATCGTCCGATTTCATTCTATTGGCATCTCGATGATATCTATTGTCTAAAAGAAAGAAATCGAGATCTCCCCAGTGAAATTTTCCCGTAATTCCACCTGTACCAATTTGATTGGTATTTGGGTTACCCCAAAAGAGATTAAAAATTTCTTCGGTCTGGTTCTTTAGTTCATAGGTTCGATCTGAGTCATTTGGCCCATAGTCATGATCATCCCAAATTGCATAATTGTGAACACTTCCTAAAAGCGCTTGTAGCTGAGCATTTGATCTATCTCGCGTGTATCGATGTAAAATCCCGTCTCTGCTGTAAAGGTCTGGCGTCCGTAGGTATGTATTATCGCCTAGCCACATCATAAAATCAGGTTGCTTCGCAAGAATGTTATCAAAAATTCCAAATTCAGCACCATATGGTCTGCCAGGACGGTCATCCTTGGGTTCATTGTTGTAGTAGCAAGAACCAAGTGCAAATTGAATTTCCGGAGGATCGGACCTATATTGCCAATACTCCAATGCTTGAAAGGACAATTCATACGGTCTAATTACTACTATTCCATTAATCAACAACTCATACTTATATTCCTTTCCATAGGTAAGCTTGCTAGGAAATAGTTTTGCAACAAAAGCATCTTCCTCTTCTGTAATTACAGATTCGGTGATTCTACGCTCTTCTTCATCATTCCAGAAAGCTATCTGTACTTTCGCGGATTCAGTCGTCTGAACCCAAATCAGTGCCTCTCTATAATCGGCATAGCCAACCATAGGTCCCGCTTGCAATAAATCACTGACTTGCCCATTCATTCCTAAGGAATATAGAGCACAACAAATAAATACTATTAATCTCATGTTATCTTCTTCTTCTACTTCTTGTTCCTACACCTAGAACTCCTAAAAGTCCTCTTGTTAATTCCCTTGCTACAGTTCGTCCTATTTGACGCGTCGTTGTAGAGGAAAGCACCTTTTCCAAAGTTGATTTCTCTCTCCTCGCCCTTCTGCGTTGATTATTGATCACCTCTCGATGATCTTCCTGGTGAGCTCGTTCTATTTTGCTATTTAATATTTCGTAGGCCGAATCTCGATCTATAACTTGATTGTACACAGGAATCAGATCTGACTGTCGTATGATTGAACTGATCTCGCCATTCGTTAAGATGTTCATTCGCGACTGAGGTGCACGTAGGTAAGTATGAACCAAAGGAGTTGGAATTCCCTTTTCATTTAATCCGGTGACAAATGCCTCTCCTATTCCAAGTTCAGTTAAGGTCTGATCGACATCGTAGAACTCAGTGAGTGGATAGTTTTCTGCAACAAGTTTGATCGCTTTTCGATCTTTAGCTGTAAAAGCTCTCAATGCGTGTTGGATCTTTAAACCCAATTGAGACAAAACATCATCTGGAATATCTGTTGGATTTTGAGTAACAAAGATAATACCTACGCCTTTTGATCTAATCAGTTTCACAATTGCTTCAATCTGATCTTGAAGTGCACTAGATGCCTCATCGAAAATCAAGTGAGCTTCATCAATGAAAATAACGAGCTTAGGTTTATCTGCATCTCCCTGTTCTGGCAGCGTAGCATATATCTCAGCTAACATCTGCAGCATAAAAGTTGAAAAGAGTTTTGGTCTATCCTGTATGTCGGTAACTCGTAGAATTGAAACAATACCATCTCCATATTCATCCTTTCGGATTAAGTCATATACATCAAAGGACTTCTCCCCAAAGAATACTTCCGCTCCCTGAGTATCTAATTCGATAAGACGTCTCAAAATAGCTCCCGTAGAAGCAGTGCTGATACGACCATACTCAGCTTCAATCTCTGCTTTCCCGTCTGTAGTTACATATTGTATTACTTTCTTTACGTCTTTAAGATCGAGAAGCGGAAGATCATTGTCATCGCAGTATTTGAAAATAATTGCAATAATTCCTGATTGAGTTTCATTCAGATCTAACATTTTTGAGAACAATACAGGGCCAAATTCAGATACAGTAGCTCTTAATCTTACTCCAGGTTCATCGCTCAAAGTAAGGAATTCAATAGATGATTTGCCAGGTATGAAAGGAAAACCAATTTTTTCATGTCTTTCATCTATCTTCGGATGTCCGTCAGATGGAACTGCAATACCTGAAAGATCACCTTTGATATCCATCAACAAGGAAGGAACTCCTTTACTTGATAATTGCTCGGCGATAATTTGTAGCGTTTTAGTTTTTCCTGTCCCAGTAGCACCTGCTATTAAGCCGTGTCGGTTAAATGTTTTTAGGGGTAACCTGACAAAAGTTTCATGAAGGCATTCTTTATCAATCATAGCTCCTCCCAAGATAATTGAGTCACCTTTGAACTGGTATGCTTCGTCAACGACGTTTTTGAATTTTTCTTTACTCATATTGAATATAGTATGACTTTATTTTCTCGTACCTCAATACATTCTAAATCACCTTGTATCACAGAGATTATGGTATTTAATCCTATAAATGCGAATATATTATAATATGTATGAAATAATTCATTCTGGACGATATTAAAACTCAGAGAATCTAACGATTATTCCATACATTGATACGCTTGTCATAAAGGTTATCATCAAATTTCCACTCACCGATATTCACCTTGGATTCAAGTGTTTCCTCATCTTCACTCGATAATAGGTAAGTATAGAAGTCAAGACCTGTGGCTTTTTCTACCTCATCGACTGTAACAGCTAGACTTTGTAGCCTTTCTACGCTCTTTTGATTATCTAAAATAAACCCAATTGCCTTAGTTTCAGGTCCTTTCATATCGAGAATGACCTTATAAAATTTGTCTGGAACAGCAACTTGATTTTTTCCAATGAATTCTTTCAAACCAGTACTTAAAATTGGACCTGTTACAACATATAATTTCCTCGTACTTATAAGCCCAATCTCGGACTAGGTTCTCCAATTCATTCCAAATTCCCCCATTAAAACTGCTGATTTGAGGAGACATATTACTCATCAGAAATGATGCTTCCATTGCCTCTTTGTTTTGTGCCATATCTGCAGCTGGTGCGAGATGGCCGCGACTATAACCACTTCCTCGGTAGTCATAATAAGTAGCTGACCCAGTTGATACAGATAAATCATCTTCAAATCGCTTGGCCCGAGGCACATTGGGCATTCTAATCAACTCCTTCGTTAAAGGGTATGCAACCCATTCCGATTGCTCATACTTTTCAACATATGAAAGTGAATAGTATTCATGGTGTATAATTTCTCCATTCGAACCAGCAGGTATATATATCCGATCGGGTAAGGAATCGACAGAGTCTTTCCTAAAATCAAAGACTGCAACTTTGTCCACTTCAGAATCTATCTCCGAAAGCAACAGGAATTGAATTAATCGTGCGCCCGAGAAACCAAAGTATAACTACAAAAACCGCTATAATTAAAATAATTTTGACTACCGCAGCTCCTTTTAATCCACCCTTTCTGGTATGGTTCTGTCTAAATTTCGCCATATTACTCTATCCGTTTAAATCATATTCCATTACAACGTCGCATCTGTCTGTATGATTAGGAGTTGTTACCCTAGTGAAACCTTTCGATAAGTAAAGCTGCAATGCCTCTTTCAGAACAGAAGCAGATTCCAGGGTTATGGTATTGTAGCCAAGTTCCTTAGCTCTCTCGATACAAAATTCAATAACCCACTTCCCCACTCCTTTGCCACGATAATTTTTCAAAAGGTACATTTTTCTAAGTTCGATTTGTTCGCTATTAAGCGGAAAAAGTGCAAAACTTCCAACAATCTTCTCTGTTTGGGAGTCCTCTACTACTGCAAATAAACCTGACTTGTAGTGATCAACAATATTGAAAAGATCATGATCTACTCCTTCAATATCCAATGTAAGTTTATAATCCTGCAAAATTTTAAAAATAATATTTCGTACAGTTTGCTCATCATCCTTTTGGATTGTCCTAAAATTGAAATTCTTGTATTTCCCAATATCCATAGTTGTCAATCTTAAACTAAGATATATTAAAACAGATTAAAAGCTTCCAAATAGGCTTTTTTTATACTTTTAACTTCTTGTTCCTTTAGAGATTCCTAACATAGGCTATCTTTAAGTTTATAAATTATGCGTTGAGATGAAAATGATCCTATCTTCTTTGTTTCTGTTTTTAAGTCCCCTTTTTTCTGGGCGCTCAAATTGTTTCTTCGATTGGAAGCGGCATAGTAAATTTCGGTTCTGGGAACAATTCAATTGCAGTAATGGATGAGCATGCAATATTGAACAATCAAGCTGCAGTGTCTACTGAAGAAGATTGGACATTTGTAGCAGGGATAATTAATTTATATGGATTCTCTTCACTTAATTCACTTTACGCTGCAAGTACCAAGAAGCTAGGTAGATTATGGAGTTTTAGGTTTAAGCCTAAAGTACTTGGGAGATTCTGAATTAAATGAACAACTGCTTGGACTTTCATATAGTAGAAAATTAACAGAAAGGTGGCATTTAGGGCTCCAGTTTGATTTACTTTCTTACAGATCGAAAATCAGTGGAAATATTTTCAGTCCTTCACTTGAATTAGGGACAATTATCAAGCCTACAAATGATCTGACAGTTGGTTTTCACGTATTTAATCCATTTGGAAAGGCCCTTACTGGTAACTCATATAGTGAAACATTGGTGCGTTTGGGAGCTTCGTACAACGTATCTGAGAAGGTATCGATTCTCGCTGAAGTTCAGAAGTTTCAACTGCTGCCTGTAACACTTAACGTTGGCATTTCTTACCAAGTAATCGAGCAGTTAGCAATTAGGACGGGTTATCAATTGCAAGGGAATCAGTTTCATGTCGGGATCAGTTATAGTGGCGAAAATATTGGAATTCACGGTAGTACAGCTGTGCATAACTCCTTAGGCCTAAGTTCTGGCGCGGGAGTTAGTTATGCTAAATAGTAGTCACCAATTATTTTAAAGAAGATAAAAACTCAAAATACTCATATATGAGGATCCTTTTGGTAGCATCGATGACGGAAGAAATAGGAAAAACACTGGATTATCTCGAAGAAAATTGGGAAAAGGAGAACTTTTTCACTTATCGAAAAGGAGAGCATTCAATAACGCATCTAGTTACGGGAATCGGTGCAATGCACGCTGCTTTTGCAATCGCTCGTCAACAAGACGTAGAAAAATATGATATGGTAGTAAATCCTGGTGTTGCTGCAGCATTAAGCCGCACCATGGATCTAAATAGAGTTTATTTGATTGAAAATGATAGGATTGGAGATTTGGGTCTTGAAAGATCAAACGGAGATTTCCAAGATTTACATGATCTTCGGTGGGTAGATCCCAACCAATATCCTTACTTTAAATCATCCTTGGTTCCGAAGAAACTTCACAACCCTACATTTTTACCTACTAGTTCAGCCATCACAGTAAATAAACTTCCTGGACACTATTTGAGTATTGAGAATTTCGAGAGAAAGTACCATGTTGATATAGTATCGATGGATGCTGGCGCAGTTCTATACGCGGCTAGAATGCTGCAACTCGAAACGATTCAATATAGAGTGGTAACCAAATATATCGAGGCTGGTGACAAGCAAAACGGTGATATCGAACAGGCCCTCAATCAACTTAGTATGAGAACTATCGATATCTTAGAAGCTTTAGTTAAACCCGAGAATAAAGATGATAAGAATAGCTTCATGGATCTATTCAATTAGATTCCATCCTTTTTTGTCCTTATATTGAATTACTAAACCCGTCAATTGGCTATAGCTTTTTAGCCCAGCTGAAACGCCGTGGCTTTTTAAGTATCTGTCATATAAATAGTCTCGTACATCAGGTAATATATCAGGATACTTAGCATTATTATCTCGTATAGCTTGTATATCAGCTTTTACTCCTCCGCTTAGTCCACTGTATACTTTTCTATGAAGTGCTTTATCGAGTCTATATACATCTCTCAGTACATATAAAGTATAATCTATCATGGCGCTATATCGAAACATAGTATTCTCAGAATCCATGCAAGCTATAAACGCAATGAAGTTACAAGCTCCTTCGTCCGTAACTCCAAACCCGTGCGACATTTCATGAGCAATTGTATACGGCCATTCAATTTGCATCATTCCCGCATCAATATGCCCCTCAAAAGCATAAGGTACATAGATACCAGCTGTTTTGAAACGAAGTAACATGCCTTTTGGCCGTAAGGCCCTAATTCTCGGTCTACCTGCAGCCGGTAAGTTCATCGCAGAAAGTGTAGATCTTAGTTCATCTCTTATCTCCTTTTCAATGATGTTTTTCTCAAAGTCCTTTGGACCTAGACTGATAGTATCCTCTGACAATTCTGATCTCAACGAGTTTATTGTGGCTTGAGCCCAAAAGGCTTCATGCATAAGCCTTACTGAGTCAGGTTTCAAACTCGCTTCAAGTTCTAAAGAACTGCTAAGCGATTCTTGAGCATAATTCCAGCCCCAAAAGATGTAAAAAAAGCTCAGTACCACAAAGATTTTTGAAATGAGTCTGATCAGAACTGATAAGAATGTTCTTTCAGATTTATATGGATAAAAAATGTAAACTAGCAAAATCACTGTCACAATGCTAACCATCGGAACCGGTAACCAGTAACCTAATACATAATCATACAGAATTCGAATGACTTTGAATAAGCCATTTAAATATAGAACCTCATAAACAGAAGGAAGAAGATTGAACAACTGATGAATGCACCAAATGAGCAAAAAGAGAATGACACTATTTCGTAAAAACTTCAGATTGGCACGCTGCATTTACTAATTGGTATTACATCAGACGTTTACCGCGTGATGATGAAGGAATTCAAATATTAATAACATATTAACGTAATATAATACATACATTTGCAACTTTAAGTAATCATATGGCGTTCAAAAATACGAATGCTCTATATATTCATTAGAGTGATATTTACTAATTACAAAATAATATATTAAGATGGCTTTAGAATTCACAGATGCAAACTTCCAAGAAACGGTAATAGATAGTGGAAAATTATCAGTTGTTGACTTTTGGGCAGAATGGTGTGGACCTTGTAGAATGATCACTCCGATCATTGAAGACGTAGCTAAAGAATACGATGGTGCTGTGAACGTAGGTAAGTTGAATGTTGACCACAATGGCGATGTTTCAATGAAGTATCAAGTACGTTCAATACCTACAATTTTACTAATCAAAAATGGTGAGATTGTTGACAAACATGTAGGTACAATTTCAAAAGCAAAGTTAGTTGAAAAAATAGAAGCTCATAAGTAATCTCATACGAGATAATTTTTGACTTTAGATTTAAAAGCCCTCTCAATTTGAAAGGGCTTTTTTTATGTAGCACAATAAGTAAATCAAAATGCTTGTTCAATTGTTAATACGTTTAATATATAGAAAGTTTACTATTCTTGTAGCTTAACATCCAAAATACATTATGGACTATTTTAACGATTTTGACCTCAAATCCATTGAGAATATGGACCTTTTTGCTAAGCAAGTAGTCGAGGGTTTTATTATAGGTCTTCATAAGTCTCCGTTTCACGGTTTTTCAGTTGAATTTGCTGAACATAGAATTTATAATCAGGGGGACACTACAAAGAATATAGATTGGAAGGTTTATGCTAGAACAGACAAGTTATTTACAAAGAGATTTGAAGAGGAGACTAACCTACGATGTCAAGTAGTAATTGATACTTCATCATCTATGTACTTTCCTGAAACAAGTAAGAAACTGACGATCAATAAGCTGCAATTCTCAGCACTTGCTGCTGCATCTTTAATGAATTTACTTAAGAAACAACGCGATGCTTTCGGCATTTCGTTATTCGATCAAGAACTTAAAATTCATACTCAAGCAAAATCAAGCACGACACATTATCGATTGCTTCTTAATTATCTTGAAAAGCTTATTCATGATAGTACTCCACAGAAGACTACTAGTTTAGCCAATGCATTGCATGCAGTAGCTGATCGTATTCATAGACGTAGTTTGGTGGTTATCTTCAGTGATATGCTAGATGATCATTCCAATAGTGAGGAGCTTTTCTCAGCACTTCAGCATCTTAAATATAACAAGCACGAAGTAGTATTATTCCATACTTTAGACCATAAACATGAACTAGAGTTTGAATTCGAAAATAGGCCATACCAGTTTATTGATATGGAATCGGGTGAAACTATTAGATTACAATCTGATCAAGTTAAGGACTTGTACAAGGAAAAGATCGAATCTTACAATAAGATGATTAAAACAAAGTGTTTACAGTATAAGATTGATCTAGTAGAAGCTGATATTCGAGAGGGTTTTGCACCCATATTGAGAGCCTATCTAGTCAAGCGATCAAAGATGAGAAAATAACTCTAATCTTCATCTTCATCCCAAAAAGACTGCGACAAATAGTCGTCCTTAAATTCATCCAGTTCACGACGCTCTCGCTTCGTTGGCCGTCCAGTACCTTTCTCTCTAAATTCAGATCTTGATTTACCAATAAACCAGTCTTTATACTTATTCATTTCTTCATCTGGAGTCAAGTTATCATAACAAGTAACTGCTATCGGAGCCCCTACTCTCTTCTCGATCAGCCTTATAACTTTGATTTGTAAATTAAAACCTTCTTTCTTGACGCCAAGTACATCTCCTTCTGAAATGAGATGTGAAGGTTTCAAAACACGCTCACCTAGTGATATCTTGCCATTCTTACACATAGTAGTAGATATTGAACGTGTTTTAAAGAACCTAACGCTCCATAACCACTTGTCTACCCTCACTTTTGCCATATCTAGCTATCTTCTAATGTTGGACGCTTCATATTCAAATCCTGCAATGTCTTCAGGACATGCTTTGCAATGAAGTAGTTTCTATATGTTCTTGAATCAACAGGAGCAATGATCCATGGTATTACACTTTCATTTATAGCATATTCGTATGCCTTTTGGTAAGAATCCCAATGCTCTCTCTGCTTCCAATCATCTGGGTTATGTTTATAGTTTTTCGATGGATCATCTATCCGCTCTTGCAACTTTTCTCCTTGACGATCATGGGATAAATGTAAATAGAACTTTAGCACCGTTGTATTATTATCTTCTTGAAGTAGAGTTTCCCATGCATTAATGGCATCCATTCGCATTTTTACTCGTTTTTCGCCGATCCAGTTGTGTACCCTTTGAATCAAAATGTCTTCATAATGTGATCTAACGAACACATTAATCTTGCCTTTTCTAGGCGCTGCTTTGTGACAGCGCCATAAAAAATCATGATCAAACTCCTCATCAGTTGGCTTTCCAAAAGAAGTCGCCGAGACCATCGTTGGCGAACAATATTTGAAGACCTCTCTAGTTGATCCATCTTTACCACTGCTATCCATACCTTGCACGACCATGAGCAAACTGTGTTTCCCCTCAGCATACATAGTCTCTACCAATTCGCCTATTTCTTTTGTAATCTTCTTTGTTGCATTTCTTGTTTTCTTCTTACTGTACTCGGCTGGCGGTTTTGTAGATATTTTGCTTAAATCAATCATAATTTAATGGTTGTTTGTGATTATTTCCAGAAAGCCTATAATTATGAGTATTTTCCTTTATATCAGTAACGAAATTAGATAATTTTGTTTAGAACATGAATCAAGTTGATTTGTTGAAAAGGCAATAAAGAAAAATTGATGATCAATAATGGAGTAAAAAGAGATGTTAATCAAACAAGTAGTAATCACTTGGATTTAGTTATAGTTGGTGGAGGACCTACCGGGATCAATTGCGGTATAGAATGTCAGAAAGCAGGATTAAACTATGTAATCGTCGAAAAAGGTGTCATCGTTAATTCAATCTATAATTTCCCGTTTAATATGACCTTTTTTAGTACTTCTAAAAAGCTTGAGATTGGCGAAGTACCCTTTATTTCGCACAATGAAAAGCCTACAAGATCTGAAGCGTTAGAGTATTACCGCAGACTCGTTGAATCCTATGACTTATCGATAATGCTCGGTAAAGAAGTAATTTCAATTTCTCAGGAAAATAATCTACATAAAATTTCCATCAATGATAATGAGGAAATCTTTGCAAAAAATGTAATTATTGCCACAGGTTTCTACGATAATCCACGATTACTGAACATACCTGGTGAAAACCTTTCCAAGGTTAAACACTATTATGATGACGTTCACTTATACGTTAAAAAGGATGTAGTCGTTGTAGGTGGAGCTAATTCAGCTTGCGATGTAGCTCTTGAATGTTGGCAGAAAGGTGCCAATGTTACGATGGTTGTGAGAGAGCCTGAGCTCTATCAGAAGGTTAAGTATTGGATTCTTCCAAATATTGAGAATCGTATTAAGGAAGGATCTATCAAGGCATTTTTTAATAGTAAGTTAATCGAAATCAAAAAGGGAGAAGTTGAAGTTGAAACTCCTAGCGGCATAATATCTCTAGAAAATGACTACGTATTAGCGATGACCGGCTATATGCCTGATCTTTCTTGGATAAAATCTCTAGGTATTGACCTGATAAAGAACAGCGAAAGAGCTCAGATAAATTCTGAAACACTTGAATCAAATGTACCTGGAATATATTTAGCTGGCGTTGTAGTCAGTGGTTTGAAAACTAGTGAACTCTTCATTGAAAATACTAGAAATCATCCTGAGATTATCATAGGTTCCATTCTAGATAAAAATAGTTAGTAGTGCATTCAGAAATCGTTCCTCAGTTTTCAGCAATTTTTAAAGACTTTGATCTAGGTGATCTTTATTTAGATAGGTTTATCTTAAGTGATGCTCCAAAAGTCTTGATGCTAAGGTCGGATCCAACTGTATTAAAGTACATTTCGAGAGAACCAATGGAAACTGAAGCACAGGCGGTTGAATGGACAGAGTCTCGTATTTCTGATTTAAATAATAATCTCGGAATTAACTGGGTAATCAGATCAGCAAAAGGATGCGAACTAATAGGTACGGTAGGTTACTGGAGGTTTGACCCTGAAAGATTTCGAGCTGAAATAGGCTACTCTTTATTGCCACAACACCATGGAAAAGGAATCATGACTCGTTGTCTACAATGTGTCCTCCCTTTTGCATTTAATGAAATGAATATGCACAGTATAGGAGCTGAAATAGACCCACTAAATCTTGCAAGTCAGAAAGTCCTAGAAAAATCAGGGTTTAGAAAAGAAGCACATTTTACGGAAGATTTCTATTTCAGAGGAAAATTTAGCGATTCAGCAATCTATTCTCTTCTCGAGAAGTGGCTAAGATAGAAAGCAGTATCTAATGTTTGTTCACTAGAATATTCGTTATTTAAAACTTCTGCATAGTTTACCAACAATCACTCTATTAATGGCTAATTTGACTATCATCAAAACGTCTTTTTTTAGCATTAGTACCATAATGAAAATAAAAAGCGAATTCCCATAGTACAGAAATTCGCTTTGAATGGGTGGAAGACGGGATTCGAACCCGCGACCCTCGGTACCACAAACCGATGCTCTAACCAACTGAGCTACAACCACCATAAAATCGATAACAAAAGTAATTCAACTTTCTATATATTAAATTATTTTATCGTACTTTTTTGACAAATTTTAATATTGAGAAATAGAATTCTTACTAAATCACTCAGTACTAGGGAAATAACAACTATTGCTATTTCAGTTTGTCTCTTAGTGGCCTTCCTAGTACTTAAGATATGGTACCTAGCTGTACCATATTTTTGGGATGAATCCTGGGTTTATGGACCTGCAGTTTCAGAAATGAGCGATAGACTACCATCATTGCTACCAGGTTCAATCGATATTGATCTAAGTCGAGGACATCCGATGCTTTTTCATTTTTTGGGTGGTTTATGGGGTAATATTTTAGGAACTTCAATAGTCTCGCTGCATAGTTTCGCTTTTACCATTAGTTTCGCTCTACTAGTAATACTTGGATATATCCTATATAATGAAAATAGTAAATTTAGAATTACAGCTTTGAGCCTGGGAACGGTTGGTCTAGCCTGTCAAGGTGTCTTTCTCGCTCAATCAGCAATGGTGCTTCCTGAAGTCTTAGTTAGCTTATTTGTTTTACTTTCCTTGTACCTCTGGAGTAAAAGAAAATATGTATATTCTGTGATATTTATTTCAGCATGCTTATTAACCAAAGAGTCTGGTGCAGTGCTGCTTCCTTCCTTTGGAATTGCATATTTAGTTCATCAGTTCTTACTCAATAAGTTCAGATGGAGTTCTAGTTTTAAGATTTTAGGAATCCTTATTATAGCGCTCCTGCCCTACCTTGGCTTTCTGATTTACCAGAATGCAGAATTTGGATGGTATTTCTATCCAAACCATATGGATTTGCAAGCTAGTTCAGCTCAACAATTTCGAATACAACTACGAGCATCTCTAAATTTTGTACTACTAGATCAAAATAGAGTCTATCTCACTCTTTTTATGAGCGCAATACTCCTACTTCGTTTTAGAAAATCTCGTACATTTTGGGCTTGGACTGGATGGTCTTCGTCAGTACTATTTATTGTTTATGCAACCCAATGGCAGACTTGGATAATGTGTATCTTATTTTTGTTGGCAGCTATCGTAACGCTCATTCTACTTCTTAAAGCCTCAAGAAAATACTATAAGCAATCACACTATTTGTATCTTACAATTGCTATATTTTATCTCTTCTATATTTGTTTTACAGCATTTAATTTTTATTCAGCACGATATTTATTGTGCCTTTTTCCATTGTATATGTTAACGCTTATGAAGTTAACAATGCCAATACTTAGTCGAACAAGCTTCGCTATTGTTTATTTCGGAATCTTAGTTTTCCTTGGTCTAGCGGGATTAGATCGGAGCAATATAGGTGATACTAATTTGAGTTTTATTGATGTGGCTCATGCCCAAAAACAAATGGTAGTGTTCCTCGAAGCTCGACATCAAGAGGACATCATCCTGGCTCCTTTTCTTGTTTTAGAATCTTTAAAGAAAGATTATGCTGGCTATAAATCGAAACAAAGCACTTTCCCAAATCTACAATATAGCCCTGATGAGGGAAACCCATACTTGAGTATCGTGTCACCAGTAGAAGGTGAATACAATGTAAAAGCTCGACCACAGCACTATTTAGAGGAAACTCTACAAAGTTTTAGCTGTGGCAATAGTACTTTTATTGTAAAAAGGTACTACCCAGAAATGCGGTAGCAAAATGATAAATTCAAAAGGTGGGATCGTTGTTACAGAAAACTTTGGTTAGATCTCAAACTTGAATCCTTGAGAACGATTCTGTGCGTATTTGTCATGATCAAACCCATATAATTTAGCAGGTCGATGCGCTACATCTTGTTGCATTTCACCCAAATCAATCAACACATCGAGACTCAGTATTTTACGTCTAAAGTTTCGTTTGTCAAGTGTAATACCCAAAACTACTTCGTATAGATTCTGTAATTGATTGAGCGAAAATTTCTCTGGTAGTAGGTTGAACCCTATAGGCTTCTCTCGCAGCCGCTGCTGGAGACTGTCTAAACATTCGTTCAAAATCTTATTATGATCGAAGGCCAAGTCTCCTACCGAATTAACGTCTACCCATTTCAGATTCATTTTATTCATCCCACTCAATTCGAAGTGGTCAATTTCTACAAGTGAGTAATAAGCAACCGTTATCACTCGTCCGAGAGGATGTCGATCTACATTGCTGAAAGTCCTTACCTCTTCTAAATACAGTGACTCTTGTCCTGTCCAAATTCCAAGAACTCTATGTGCGGCTTCATCGAGAGTTTCATCAGGGTTTACAAGTTCACCTAACAAGCTCAGTTTCCCAACAAAAGGAGGAGTATTGCACTCTACAAGAAGTACTTTCAATGACTCTTCGTCATAACCTAGAATGACACAATCAACTGAGAGTGCTAATCTGTGAATACCGTCGAATTCTGAAATATGTGTGTTGATGTTTTCCGAGGAAATCATATAAAAAGGATCGTTTGGTTTAAATTAGGATCTATCAAAGTTAGAAATTCCGTGCCATTTAGAAAGAGATTCCTGGCATCTATAAAAACACAAATCATATTTAGCAGTAAAATGGGAACATTTTAGTAAAAATTTTTCAATTTGGCAAAAAATAGAAATTCTTGAAAATTGCATTCTGGTATATCGGAAAATCTACACCGTCTTACATTCAAGAAGGAATCAAAGATTTTGAAAAGCGATTGACGCACTATGTAAACTATGAGAGTCTATGTTTTCCTTTGATTAAGAATGCTGCCAAGCTACCTATTGACGAATTGAAGAGAAAAGAGGCAGACATGATTCTGGGTAAGCTCCGAGGGTCTGACTATTTGATCGTACTGGATGAACATGGTAAATCATATCGAAGCTTAGATTTTGCCAAATACATTGCAAAACTTCCTATGATGCATTCTGGGCGAATAATTTTTTTGATCGGAGGTGCGTTTGGTTTAGATCAGAGACTATTAGTGGTAGCAAAGCACAAACTAGCCCTTGGACCTGGAACGTTCTCTCATCAGCTCATTAGAATTATGTTTTTAGAGCAACTCTATAGAGCATGTACCATTAATAAAGGTCAGAAATATCACAACGAATAGAAGAAATTATGACAGTAACCTTACTGATAATAATAGTGACTTCAATTATAAGCTATTTGGCGCTTCAGAATCCTGAAATGCTACAAAAGCTTAAACATTTTCCCTATCAGGAGAAAAGATCAAAGGAATATTACAGAATGCTCAGCGGTGGATTTGTTCACGGTAGCCTTTTACACCTTATTATAAATATGTACATTCTGTTCATGTTTGGGGAGCAGATTGAACGCTACTTTGATACACTATATGGTCAGAATATAGGACGAATCGTTTTCGTAGTAATGTACCTTCTTAATATAATTGCTGCTTCGATTCCTACCTACTTTAAGAATAGGGATAATATGCAGTTTGCCAGTGTCGGTGCTTCAGGTGCAGTTTCAGGGCTTCTTTTTATATTTATAGCTATTCGGCCATGGTACCCCTTACAATTCATATTTCTTCCATTTATTGATATTCCAGCGATTGTTATCGGGATAGGATATCTCATATACAGCTCTTACGCATCGAGACAGAATCGAGGAAGGATCGATCATATGGCGCATTTCTATGGGGCAATCTTTGGAGTTGCTTTTCTCTGGCTTACTAAGCCAAGCATGTTTTCACTCTTCCTGGACCGCTTAGTTAATGATTTTTCTAAGTATTATTTCTAGACCTTTTTGTTTGAAATAGATAAAAGCACTTCAATTAATCAATCGAAGTGCTTTTATGTGAGTAATTTATTTTGGCTCTTTCTTAGCCTAAGAATGGATATCTATAATCTGAAGGAGGATTAAAGTTTTCTTTAATTGTTCTAGGTGATATCCAACGATATAAGTTCAGAATCGACCCAGCTTTATCATTGGTTCCTGATCCACGAGCTCCTCCAAATGGCTGCTGTCCTACAACAGCTCCAGTTGGTTTGTCATTAATATAGAAGTTACCAGCCGAATTTCTTAAAGCATCTGCTGTCTTCTTGATTACTCCTCTATCTCTAGCGAATATAGCCCCTGTGAGTGCATACGGTGACGTCGAATCCACTGTGACTAGCATCTCATCATATTTGTCATCTTCGTAGACGTAAACTGTAAGAACAGGCCCAAAGATCTCTTCTTCCATAGTCGTATAATGCGGATCTTTTGCTTCAATTACTGTAGGGTCAATGAAGTAACCTTTTGATTTATCAAAGTTTCCACCCAAAATTACCTCAGCATCATTATCCTCCTTTGCCTGCTTGATATAGCCTGTGATTTTATCAAAAGCTCTTTCATCAATTACAGCATTCACAAAATTTCCAAAATCCTCTACACTACCAACTTTAATTGAATCCAAATCAGTTTTCATAAATGCTTTCACATCATTCCACATACTCGCAGGTATATAAGCTCTTGATGCGGCGCTACATTTTTGACCTTGAAATTCAAATGCTCCTCTAGTTAAGGCAGTTGCAACGATTCTCGCATTTGAAGATGGATGCGCTACTACAAAATCCTTTCCTCCTGTTTCTCCAACAATTCTTGGGTAACTTCTGTAGCTGTGGATGTTATTTCCTATAGTCTTCCATAGTGTCTGAAATACCTTTGTAGAACCTGTAAAGTGTAAGCCAGCAAAATCCTTATGGTTGAAAACTACATCTCCTGCAGTAGGTCCATCTACATATATAAGGTTTATAACTCCCTTTGGCAAGCCTGCTGCTTCAAAGACTTCCATGATAATTTGAGCTGAATAAATCTGTGTTTCTGCGGCTTTCCAAACAACTGTATTTCCCATTAAGGCTGGAGCCATCGGTAGGTTCGCAGCAATAGAAGTGAAATTAAATGGAGTTATTGCAAAAACGAATCCTTCTAATGCTCTGTATTCAAGTCTATTCCAAATTGCTGGATCACTGATAGGTTGTTGACTATATATTTCCTCAGCAAATTTTGCATTAAACCTAAAGAAGTCAGCCATTTCACAAACAGCATCGATCTCTGCTTGATAAACATTTTTTGATTGCGCAAGCATAGTTGCTGCATTCATTCTTGCTCTATAAGGTCCCGCGATAAGATCTGCTGCCTTCAAGAATACAGCCGCTCGATCTTGCCATGGTAATTCTGACCAAGTTTTCCTTGCTTCTAATGCAGCATCAATTGCCTGACTGACATGACTTGCATCTCCTTCATTGAAGTGTCCTAAAGTGTGAGCGATCTCATGTGGTGGATGCATCGAAACTTTCTTCGAAGTGGTAACCTTTTCACCATTGATCCACATCGGTGCATCAACTTTAGTATTCTTCATTTCTTTTAAAACCACTTCTAATTCTGTTCTTTCAGGCGATCCCTTTGCGTAAGCTAGAACAGGCTCATTCACTGGTATTGGAGTTGTAAATATTGCGTTTGACATATATTTTGTAATATTTTTGATTAAGGTTATTTCTATTTATCTGGTTTGGAAGTAATCAAAATATCAAATCACTTCTTTAAATCTAATTCACGAGGAACAAGTTGTGACACATCTCCATTATTTTTCAAGATTTCTCTTACGATCGAAGAACTGATGTGCGAAAATTCAGGCTTACTGATAAGGAACACGGTTTCAATGCCTGAACCTATTATACGATTCAACTGTGATATCTGCTTTTCATACTCAAAATCTGAAGAGCTCCTTAAACCCCTGATTATATATGAAGACGACTTCTCATTGCAGAAATTCACAGTAAGACCTTCGTAGGAATCAATAATAATATTCTCTTCTTTCTTGAAGACTTCTTGAAGCCACAGCATTCTTTGATTCAATGGAAAAAGAGTTTTTTTGCTACTATTTAAACCGATAGCAACAATTATCTTGTCGAATAGCGGTGCAGCGCGTTTGATAAGATCTTCATGACCTAGCGTAATAGGATCAAAAGATCCTGGAAAGACAGCAATTCGCTTCGTTTTCTTCATGCCGCAAAGATAACGATTCAGGTCTAAATTGCTAAAAAAGAGTTAAAAGTGTTCATTTCACATCTAAATTGCCATATTCTTTGTTACAGTTAACGTGTGTGCACCATTTTTTATATTTTGCGCATCTTTTGCTACGAACCTCTGCGTCTTGCAGCAGCTAAACATGAATCTAATTAATTAAATTATGTACAAAACAAAAAGTATTTTATCTCTTATGAAATTCAAAAACATCATAGCATTTGCAGCTTTTATCCTCGTGGCTTCATTAGGCCTTAACGCACAAGACGAAGTAAAATCAGCGGCAAGTTTATACAATGATGGCCTTGCACTCTTAAAAGAAAAAAACTACAACGAGGGACTTCCTATTATGGAAGAAGCACTTCTAAAAGGTACAGAAGAAGGTAATGAGAAAGTCATCGAACTTTCTAAAAAGAACGGTGCGATTGCAGCATACAATGTTGCTAAGTCTAAAGTGAAAGAGAAGAACTTAGAAGAAGCGATTGCTTTGTACAATAAAGGAATTGAGATGAATCCTAAATATTCCTCAAATTATAGCGGCTTGGCAAACGTATATAAAAAGCAAAAAAATCTAGACTTAGCTGTTGATAACTATCTCAAAGCGACGGAAGTAGCAAATGAAAACAAGAAAACTAAAAGAGCTGCAAAAAATATGAAGAGTATTTCTGTCATCGTAGGAAAGCAATACGTTGCCAAAAACTACGATACAGCGATTGGATTAGGTAAGAAAGCTTTAGGGGTCGAAGAGCATGCTTTGATCAACTACTATGTATCTAGATCATTTGAAAGTAAAAAAGACCATCAAGCAGCTTTTGATCACGCCACTAAGGCCATAGAGCTAGGTACCGCAGCAGATGAAATGGAGGATAAGTACTACGTTGCACTAGCTGAAGCACATGTAGGACTAGGTCAGATTTCTGACGCAATTAAAGCCTACGAAATGATAAAAGACGATACTTATCTAGAACAAGCAAAGTATCAGATCAATAAACTAAAAGGGTAAAAATCACTCTTTTGATTAAAGACTTAAAGCATGTTACCACAAAGTGACATGCTTTTTTTATTCCAGCTTCTTACAGGTTATTTTCTTATTTGGTTTTTGTTTAGGAAGACAATTCGACTTACTTTGCATTCAATAGTGAGAAAAGCTGAATTCTTCACCAAAATTGCGTAACACAAGAGTTCCGATCAACTATTATAACACAACAATTACACGATGACACTTCAAGAATACAATGACATTGAATGGCAAACAGTCAAAGACTATCAAGACATTACCTATCGAAAGCATAATGGCGTAGCAAGAATTGCATTCAATAGACCTGAGGTTCGAAATGCTTTCAGACCGACAACGGTTTTTGAACTTTATGAAGCTCTAGTGGATGCTAGAGAAGATGATAAAATAGGTGTTGTTCTGTTGACTGGCGAAGGGCCGTCGCCTAAAGATGGCGGTTGGGCGTTTTGCAGCGGCGGCGATCAAAGAGTAAGAGATAAAGGAGGTTATCGAGGTAAAGATGGTATTCATCGGCTCAATATTTTGGAGGTCCAGCGGCTAATTAGGTTCATGAACAAAGTTGTTATAGCCGTTGTACCTGGATGGGCAGTTGGTGGAGGACACTCTTTACATGTTGTGTGCGACCTTACCATCGCAAGTAAAGAACATGCGATTTTCAAACAAACTGATGCCGATGTAGCAAGTTTTGACGCAGGAATGGGATCCGCTTACCTTGCTAGACAAGTAGGTCAAAAAAGAGCTAGAGAAATATTCTTTTGTGGGTTCAACTATTCTGCACAAGAGGCTTATGAAATGGGCATGGTAAACAAAGTAGTGCCACACGAAGACCTCGATCGAGTTGCATACGAATGGTCACAAGAGATTCTTTGGAAATCTCCCACTGCCATTAAAATGCTTAAGTATGCTTTCAACATGATCGATGATGGACTTATTGGACAACAAATCTTCGCTGGAGAAACTACTCGATTAGCTTACGGCACAAAAGAAGCTGAAGAAGGTCGTAATGCCTTTCTTGAAAAAAGAAGACCTAATTTCAACGACATTCCTAAATTTCCTTAATAAATCGAATCTGTAACTAATGTCTGAAATAACCGATAGACTAGAAATCTTGGAACAGCAAAGTTCTTCACTGGAACCAAGTAACTTGCAGCGTTCTCTATGGATGGGCAAGGTTCAGGAATACGCCGATCAATTTATTGATGGGATAGAAAACAGACCGGCTTTTAAGAATGAATATGATACCGAAAACTTATTCTCGAATGATTCGTTTGACACTGCTATTTCAATAGATGAAGCTGTATCGTTAATAAAATCTGAAGTTGATCAATATGGACTTAATCCAGCGTCTGGAGGTCACGTAGGCTATATTCCCGGGGGTGGTATTTTTCCAACAGCCATGGGTGACTTTATTGCCGCTGTTAACAATAGATATGCTGGAATCTTTTTTGGCTCACCCGGAGCAGTTCGCATGGAAAACGCGCTTATACAGTGGATGAATGAGATCATTGGATTTCCAAAAGATGCGCACGGTAATCTTTGTTCCGGAGGTTCAATTGCTAATCTGATTGCAATAACAACAGCTCGAGATAAGAAGAATATTAAATCCGCTGACGTGGATAGAAGTGTTGTTTATCTCACTCAGCAAACTCATCATTGCGTGCAGAAAGCTATCCGTATTGCGGGACTCAGAGAATGCATACATCGATACATTCCAATGGATGCAGAGTTTAAAATGGATGCAGTCTATCTTAGAAAGCAGATCGAACAAGACATCAAATCAGGACTTAAGCCTTTCATAATAGTTGGCTCGGCAGGTACTACTGATACTGGTTCAATTGATCCATTAGAGGACATTGCGGAATTAGCAAAATTGTATGACGTCTGGTTTCATGTAGATGCTGCTTACGGTGGATTCTTCATTCTGGTCGATGATCTCAAGTCTAAATTCAAGGGGATTGAGAAGGCTGATTCAGTTGCTATTGATCCTCATAAAGGACTGTTTCTATCATATGGTCTGGGAGTGATTCTAATAAAGGATGTGAAGGCTATGTTTGAATCGCACTTTTATAAAGCTGCCTACATGCAAGATGCTCAAGGACGTTTTGACGAATTATCTCCAGCAGATTTATCACCTGAACTAACCAAGCATTACAGAGGTATGAGACTTTGGCTTTCGCTAAAGCTTCTATCTCTAGCTCCATTCAAAGCAGCATTAGAAGAAAAACACCTGTTGGCAAAATACTTCTATCAAGAAATTCAAAAACTAGGTTTTGAAGTTGGGCCTGAACCAGAATTATCAGTGTTGATCTATAGATACGTAAAAACTGATGAGGATGTAAATGAATTCAACAAACATCTTATGAAGGAAATACATAATGATGGTCGTGTCTTTTTGTCTTCAACGAGTCTCAATGGAGATGAGTGGATTCGAGCTGCCATTTTAAGTTTCCGTACGCACAAAAGTACCATGGATACTTCCCTTACAATGATAAAAGACTGTGTTGAAAGAACCAAAAAGCATTTTGAGGCTATTTCATAAATTGAAAGCTATCCATAAATTTGTCAACGTCCTTGTTTAGAGATTTTTGCATTTCTGACATAACTTGTACAATATAAACTCTGTCCTTGAAGACAAATGCTTTAGAGCGGATCACTATTTGATTTCTATTGTGTATCCTCCACTGCATACCTTTTATACCCTGTTGTCCAGTTGACTCTGAATAGATTAAATCAGAGTTCTCATCAATAACGGTATCTTCGATCAGTGAGCTAAGAACAGAATTTTTCAGATCAATACTATCTTTAGGGAAACTTCCTACTGGATATTGAAGGACGATTACTTGGTATATTAAATTTTCTTTGTTTTTTGGCTTTAATCCAAAAGAATGTACAACTTGCTTACCAACTTCAGTCAATGATTCTTTAGTTTTCTTAATCAGGGGTTCAGGACTGCTTACTACAAATTGTAGACTATCGAAAGTGTTGACTCTCCAGTTTTGAGAATACGAAACAAATGGAGTAAAAGATAGAATTGTCAAGACTAGAAAAGCTTTTAAATTTTTCATACAATTCATGAACGATTATAATTTCAAAATTGTATTTATTTTTGATTTTAAATGTGATTGATCTGAGCAATCGAGTTATAGTTTTGTGTCTTCTATCTAGTTAGCTTTAAAATAACAATGTCTTCTAATATGAGAATAATTTGGTGTTTCATTTTACCCTTCTTAATACTAAGCTTTTTGTCAACTTCTTGTAAGTCTGATAACTCGGATGAAGGTAAGTCCGAGGAAGAGCTGTACTTTGACGACTATAAATCCCCAGAAGCACTGTGGGGGCATATTGATACATTAGGTGAAATCATAATAGAAAGGCGTTATGATGATTTGAGACCATTTAATGATGGCTTAGCAATAGCTAACTCAAAAGGCAAATGGGGATTTATTAGTCGAGATGGAAAGACCGTCATACCTCATCGCTATAGAGCAGCCTACCCTTTTAAAAACGGTTTAGCTAGAATACAGAATTTCAATAAAAAGTATGGTTTTATTGACATGGAAGGAAATCTAGTGATTCCCGACACTTTCAACCGAGTATTTGACTTCGATAGTGGATTGGCTCGTGCCCAAAAAGGAGAGAATTATGGTTTTATCGATAAGAATGGCAACTGGGTGATCGAACCTAGGTTCAAAAAATGCAAGAATTTCGAAAACGGTTTTGCAATCGTATACCAATATGGAAAAGCCGCTCTGATTGATCGATCCGGTAAATATATTATACGATATTCAGAAGGTAATGACAAAATACTAGGAATCTTAGGAGAGCAAGTCAGACTAAAGAAAGATAGTATGGGTCTACTTTGCTCAGCTTCCAACTTGCGGTTTTCGATCATCAATATATGATGCTGCAACTGACTTTCCACAATGGAATTGCAGCTGTCAAACAATACAATAGCTGGATGTTTATCAATGATCGTTATCAAAAGATTATGGATTTAGATAGTGATGATATTCACTATGCAAACGAGGGACTGTGGATCAGTGAGAAAAACAAGCAATTTGGGAGTAATTAATTCCAAAGGTGAACCTTTAGTTGAGCATAATTTTGATTATGATTTTCGATTTTCAACGAAGGAATTGCTCCTATGCAGGTTGACGATATGTTGGGGATACCTTGATATCAACGGACAAATACTTTTAGAACCTTCTCTACCGCTTGCATGGGAATTTGAAGAGGGTTTTGCAAGAGTAATAAACAAAGGGACGAATCGGTTTTTATCAACAAACAAATGAACCTTGCATTTGATAAAGGCTTTTCTGACGCGCATAATTTTTCTGAAGGCTTGGCTCATGTTCAATAATTGTCGGTTAACAGAAAAGGCAAATTGCTAATATTCTCTATCTTTGGCAGCGAATTTCAAAGAAAACTAAATATTTCGATTTAAACATAAAAAAGGATTAGATGAAATACGATATCATAGTAGTAGGTAGTGGGACCTGGCGGTTACGTGAGCAGCAATCAGAGCCTCTCAGTTAGGAAAAAAAGTTGCGATAATTGAAAAGGAAAGTTTAGGTGGCATATGCTTGAATTGGGGATGTATTCCTACAAAAGCCCTACTTAAAAGTGCACAGGTTATTCGAATATATAAGCCATGCTGAAGATTATGGTATTTTCTATTGGAAAACCGAAGGCAGACTTTACTAATATGGATTTCTCGATCAAGAGGTGTTGCAGATGGTATGTCCAAAGGTGTAAATTTCTTGCTTAGAAAGAATAAGATCGATGTTATCATGGGATATGGCAAGCTTCTGAGAGGAAAGAAAGTAGAAGTAGAGGCAGAGGGCAAGAAGACGGTGTATGACGCTGATTCTATTATTCTGGCGACAGGTGGCAGAGCAAGACAGCTTCCTAATCTACCAATGGACGCTAAGAACATAATTGGTTACAGAGAGGCAATGACATTACCCAAACAACCCAAGAGGATGGTTGTAGTAGGCGCAGGTGCTATTGGAGTTGAATTCGCATATTTCTATAATTCAATTGGTACAGAAGTTATAATTGTAGAGTTCATGCCAGAGGGACTACTTCCTCGCGAAGACAAAGATATATCTAAAGAACTTGGTAAGATTTTCAAGAAGAAAGGGATCAAAGTGCTAGCCAACACTTCAGTAGAGAAGGTAGAAGCAAAAGGCAAGACAAATAAGGTAACCGTTAAATCTAGAAAGGACGGTAAGGAAGAGATTATCGATTGCGACGTGGTTCTTTCTGCAGCAGGTGTTACACCAAATACTGACAATCTAGGTCTAGAAGCTCTAGGTATAAAAACGGATAGAGGTCTAGTGCAAGTTGATGACTTTTATCAAACGAATGTGACTGGGATATATGCAATTGGAGATATCGTTTCCTGGAGCTGCTCTAGCGCATGTCGCGAGTGCAGAAGGTATTATTTGCGTTGAGAAAATTGCAGGGCATAATCCTCAGCCATTAAATATATAACAATATTCCATCTTGTACCTACTGCTCTCCTGAGGTAGCTAGTGTTGGTATGACTGAAGCGGATGCAAAAGATGCTGGTATTGCAGTGAAAGTTGGAAAGTTCCCTTTCTCAGCATCAGGAAAAGCTAGTGCCGCTGGTGCAAAAGAAGGTTTCGTAAAAGTTATTTTTGATGATAAATATGGAGAGTTTTTGGGCGCACACTTTATCGGAGCAAATGTAACGGAAATGATAGCTGAGGTTGTTGTTGCGAGAAATCTAGAAACAACTGGGCATGAGATCATTAAATCTGTCCACCCCCCACCCAACAATGAGTGAAGCAGTTATGGAGGCAGCCGCTGCAGCCTACGGAGAAGTTATTCACTTGTAGAGAGACCTTTACATATGAAATATATCAAAAGGAGCTTTGCTCAAAATGAGTGAAGCCTTTTTTCTTTTCTTTAAAGGTTTCCTAGAGCATTTATGCTTTTTTGTACTTGAATTGGAGGTAGACTAAACCACAAAGGACCGTAATCCAGAATACTTGTATTGATTGCAAGATCAGAGTGATACGTATCTGCTGCAAATAATGAAATAGATTTTTCTACAGGATAAAATCGTATTCTAGTAATGGGATTGAGAAGACAGACTAATATCAAAATGAAGTATGTCAAAAACCATTCTACTCTGCCTTGTTAGAGAAGTATTTATTCCTTGTAAACAAAAGAGACGTAACACCAATAATTACTCTGATTTTACCAACGCTCATTACTCTCGGTCTTATTGCCCTTAAGGTTATTTTTTTCTAGCAATCAAAATCTTTCTAAAGAAATATACTAGCAGTAGAAATACTACTAAGGAAAGTAGCAGCAAAAACTAGTTGCAAGATATCATTCCAGAAGAGTATTTAATCAGGTACTTCTATACTCTGCTGAAGCTCTCTTATTATGTCATATTCTCCAATTGCTAAAGCTATACCCAAACAGTGTTAGAAGCCAAAAAGCAAATAGGTATGATAATAATCTTTTTCGTAATGGTGACCTTTGTCATGAAGTATTAATCATGGTTATATAAAGTACTGTAAAACTGCAATAACTTCGAGTTTCACAGAATTAAAAGCTTATTTTAAAAGGCGCTAGTTGAAAAAAATTGTAACTGACAATTTCTATTGACAGCATTGCAAGGGTCTTAAAGCTATTAATTACATGTAGAGTTTTAGTCTAAGGTATTTTAGCTAGTTTATCGAAAGATAACATAACTTGATCCGAGAATGAATATTTTTAAGTTTTACTTAACATTCCAAATTGTAACAATACAAGCGATTTCTGCGTCTTAGATATGTAAGTATGTAATAAGTATTACAAAACAAATTAAGTGAGAGTTTTTTCAACGAGATTATAGGCAAAGGTTTGTAATCTCGTTTTACGTTTAACTAACCGCTTGAAAATAATCTCATTTCATAGGTATAGACGAAACTGGATAGGACTCGTGTCTTAGGTGTGAAAACGAATATCGTGACCTTGTGGATTGGTGAACTATTGAGTCAGTTCGATTACGGACTCAGAGTATCGCGCCCGAAAATACCTAAACCATTATTCACGTTGGAAAATATTTCAACGGGTTCAATATAGTTATTAACTGAGTTCTTGTAGAGTTCGAGGGACTTATAGTAGTTATACATATCCTCATTTACCCGAAAACAGTCTGACTTTCACTTGCGAGGCATTTTCCGGGATTTAAATCCTCTGCTACAAAAGATGAATTCAGCACTTGTGCATCTACCTTTTTGGCATCTCATGAAAATCTTCTCTCTTGTTTGGGTTTCGTCAGGAAGTATATTGTCAGTTTTATTATCTAGGGAAGTGATACTTATCTTTTGTTGTGCCTCAGTTTCGTAAAACATTTCCCAAATGTAGAAGTTGTCTTCTGTTTCATTTTCAATTTCTAGTTCAAAAAAAAGACTGAGATTGGTCATTATCTTCAATTTCAATAAGCCTCAATTGACCTTCTCGCCTTATCAGGCATTGCTGCAGATGCACCGACAATCTTCATAAACTAGGGTGACGTATTTCTAAATCGTAGATTTCAGAGAATCTCCCTATTTGATGTGAAACAAAAATCCCATTACCCTGATAGACTAGTTGCTCTTTATACAAGTCTTCACTTCCACTTAGGAAAACGTCTGCATTTCTTATCCAATTCTACTTCATCTTCGGAGTCTAAAATATTTCTACTCTTACTTACTTCGACTTCGATAACTTCGTCTACTTGTAGAATTGCATTGACAACGATCTTAGTTTCTTCAGTATGTTTTATAATCAATTCCTCCTCGCAACTTATGCTGCAAAAAACCACACCATGAGTAAAATGAGTATTGAATTGACATTATTCATCGTGCTAAAATACAAATAAAAAAACTGCTAAAATCGTTAGAATGACATATTTTTTTTTAGATGGGCTACATAAACATAATAGAAAGACTAGTAGTATCAATCTATTTTCAATATTTTTTATGATACCATTTTCGATAATATATTCTAAATCAAACATGATTTTCCACTCGTTGAGAATATCAAAAACAGAGGCATTTTCGAAATTTCCATTGAAGATACAATCAGAGATACTATTTGAACTTTTGTAATCAACCATTACAACCATGCTCATCAAGAAGTTCTTCTATTATCTCTCTAACAGAGACTTCTTGATAGGATTTAGTCAAAAGTGAATTTGAAAAAGTAAGATTTGATACCTTTTTGAAATCGTCATTTGAGAAAATGTAAGCCCTCATTTTTCCTAAGTATTTTTGTTTAGTTATTATTTTTTAAATTCAACTACACCTTCCCTAACAGCGACTTTCAGCTTGCTTCCCATTTCTTCGACTAGGAAAGAAGTGCCTTTGACAGTTACAGTTACCGTTTTTTTGTAGTAATTATAAATGGAAGGTTATCATTGTGATGCACTGAAAAAAAACGCTTTCCCATTGAGTTCTAGGCTTCCTATTTGCGGAATCAAAACTATTGTCTATTGTTAGCCTTGAATCTCCGAACAATTGGACTTCACTTGAATCTGACAGTAACGCAAAGTTTAAGGAACTAGGTCTAACATCGCTTGATAATCTGTAGATTGAAACAAAGTAAATGTTAAAGCAAGGCCAATTAAGCAAATTGTAACTATCTTTTTCTTCAGATTAAACTGTGAATTGCCAATGGGCTTGCCAAATTTTTTGTAGGACGCAAGTTCCTTTCCATAAACGTCAATGTCCCTGACAAACAAAAACAGTTCTTCGTTCGTTGTAGATAACTTACGCCAGTCTTCTAACGAGATTTGTTTCTCTGTGCTCCTTAAGTTGCTTTCGTTCTTAATGAAAGTCTGTAATATCTGATTATCCAAGAGACTTAATTGTAATTTCCTGTAAAACGAAACAGTTATACATTTCCCCTTAGTTTCTAATATATTTCTGAAGATCAATTCTTTATCTGCTGGCGATTCCCCAAAATAGCTTTGAAGATCATTTGCTTAAATGTTTAAACGAAGATTAAAAAATGGTAGAATCGAAAATATTCCTACTTGCCTAGGTGTGAATTGTTCTCCATCTTGATCGCTATAGAGATACACATAATAAGGGTTAAGCCGATTATATGCATTGTATAAACCAGCAGTTACTTCGAGATCCAATTTTTGAGTCAAAGGTTTTAAATAATTAAAGCTAATATCTAAACGATGATAAGCCGGTAATCGAAAGTTATTTCTAGAACTAAAATCTAGAATCAATTCTCCATCTACGCCTCTGAAAGCGCTAGTAGCAAAAGTTGTAGCATGACCTGTTCCGTAGACCCAATTTGCACCCAATCTACTGCGTTCACTCAATTTGTAATTCCCTGTTATACTAATATCATGCCTACGATCATACTTAAATGGAAATGGCTCTCCTTTATTAATATTTTCAAATTGTCTTGTTGAAACTCCAAAGTTATAGGAAATTGAAGTATTCCATCGTTGAGTCGTATAAGCTGTAAAGAAATCTACGCCATATGACGCTTCCATTTCCAATTTCGACTCTATCTTCCCAGTCCCGGCTATTGTTAAATATTGGAAGCACTGTAGACTGGTTAATTACTGGATTGTAGAGTGGAAATGCAGAACGATATTCTATTAGATTTTCAAACCTTTTGTAATAAGCGCTGATGAAAGAAATACAGTCTTTATTCCATATATAGTTCAGCCGAGTGCTAAATTGCTGTGCCTCTTCGGGAGGGATAAGGCTAGTAGAAGGCAACCAAAGATCAGAGGGGAGCCCTGTTCCTGGATTAACAAGAAGATGGACAAATTGTGTCATCTTGCTGTAAGACAATTCGAGATCAGTTTTTTCATTGAAATATAATGACAGTTTCAATCTTGGTTGAAAACTAGAAAACTCGGCATCCTCAATTTCAAATTGGCTAAAATGAAAGCCTGCAGAAAAATTTATGTTCTTGTTAAGTGCCCACTTATCCTCAAAGTATACAAATCGCTCTGAAGCTCTCAAATCTATCGAAGGGTTAGGGGTAAAAGTAGAAACAACAACTTCCTTGCTTATTACAGAGGGATTATAAATATGATTACTGACACCTGCTCCAAATAAAGCTTCGTGGGCATTATTGAAGTTGTATTCCATATCCAAGCGGAGATTGCGATCGGAAATCTGTGAATTAGCGAAGACATCTAGTTCCTCGGTTAAAACTGAATCCGGAGTTATTACGGTATTGTAAAAGTTAGAACTTCTAGAATCTAGGCTATAGTTGACAGTACTAGCCGAGAATGAAAGGAATAGCTTTTCTGACAAAAGGTGAGAGTATCTTAAACTTACAACGTTATTTCGCCAATCTATAGAATTATCAGCTCTTAAGGCTGCAATATCAGGATATTCATCGTTGAAAGTAGTTGTGGCAAAACCTACTTTATCAATTCCTTGATAAGTACTTAACGATAAGGAGCTATTCTCAGTAAATTTATGATGAAATTTTAGATTTATGTCTGAATAACCAAAATCTGATTGTTCTACATCGAGGAGTCTTTTTGCAAGCGGCGCAACTAGTCTATTAATATAACTAGTTCGCAGAGATATATTATAGCTGGTTCTCTCATTCACTAAGGGGCCGTCAGCATGGACTTTAGCACCGAGCAAACCTACTGAAGCATTCGCTTTGTGCACAAACTTGTTCCCATCTTTAATTTGAATGTTAATAACACTCGATAATCTCCCACCATATTTTGGAGAAAATCCACTTGTAAAAATATCAACGTCATTTACAGCATCTTCATTAAAAATTGAAGTTAATCCTAGAAGGTGATTAACTTCATAAAGAGGTACCCCATCCATGAGAATGAGATTTTGATCAGTTCCACCTCCTCGCACCAATAAATTCCCTTGTACTTCGCTCCCAGATTGTATTCCCGGTAAAAATTTCAAAGCTTGTAAAATATCCTTTTGACCAAATAAACCTGGACTTACGTTCTTTACAGTCTTATCCGTAACTTCCTGAATTGCAAGCTTCTGATTTATAGTATCTTCAGGCGTAACCAAGATTTCCGGTATTGTAAATACAGGTTTAAGTTCATACTTGGATTCTCGTCTTGCTACAGATAAATTATCAAGATTCAAAGATTCATAGCCTATAAAAGAAATCTTTACGAGAGGCTCAGGGATATTTATCTTTAAGGTGAAGTAGCCAAAATCATTTGTCTCGGTTCCCGACTTATCTCTAAAGTTATAAACACTAGCACCTATTAATGCTTCACCCGAAGCAGCATCTCTTACAAAACCATAAATCTGAAATGGTTGCCATTCGGTTTTTCGCTCGACAAACAGGATTTTGCCTCGAAATTCGATATAATCAATACTTAGCTGATTGGTTATTTCGTCAAGAAATTGTCTTAAAGTATAGCTTCGAGATTTGAGAATGACTAATTCTTCTGGATTAACAACTGAAGAGCTGTAGCTGAAATTAACTTGAGTAGTTGCAACAACCTCCGAAATTAGGTCTTGTAGTTGATAGTTGGATCCAGAAAAGGAAAGAGACTGCTTATAATCTACTTGAGCAGAAATACCCGCAAAGGTAATTGTCAATAAAATTGCAAATAGAACACGAGTAAACTTCATAAAAGCTCGTTTAACCCAGCTATTCTAATTTCTTAATGAAACTCCTGTAATTGTTTCAAGCTCATCGATAATATCCACAATGTTTGAATTCTCAAAAACCACGGTTATTTCTAAATCACCTTTATTCTTAGTAATAGTTGGAAAGGATACATTAAATAAACGTGATAAATCATCTAATATGACGAATAGTGGCTCATTTTTGTAAATAAGTTTGTTAGTACGCCAATAGGTGTAGGTCTGATTAGTCGATTTTTCTTGTACTGTGACTTCATCATCCTTTGCTACTAATAGCTGACCTTCACCAACATTATATGATCTGCCTCGTAAGTCTGTAAATGTAATTAGACCTGCATGCATCAATATCGTAGTTATTCGATCTTCAACCTTAATATCGAAGGATGTTCCGACAACCTTAACTTTACCATGAGAAGTAATGATTTCTAACGGTGTCTGCTGCTTCACTACATCAAAAAATGCGACACCCTTTAATTTATAGGAATTCTCTTCTTCGTCAAATTGAAGATCAGAATGCTCTTCAAACGCAATTGTGGTTCCGTCAAATCTTGTATTTTCAAATATACCTTCCGCAAAGTGCGTATCAGGTAACTCCAAAAGTTTCTTAGAATCAGACTTTGATTCATTGAGACTAAAACCTACAGCTAATAAAGCCAAAACAAAAAGAGCCCCTGCAGCATACTTTAGATTTGTATACTTTCTATGATCATTGATTTTGCTCATCGACTGTGCGAATGCAGAATCTACATCAAACTGCTTATAGCTTGTAAGATCAACTTGGCCTAATTCATTTGAAGATTTAGATAGCCTAGTAAGTTTGCTTACGCTTTCGCTACTCTCTTGCTTCCAAGAGTTCAATAGATCCATTTCATTCTTTGAAGAAGAACTACCAAATACCTTAACAAAAACATCACTCCAATTCATTTAATCAGTTTTTCCCGTATTAATTTCAATCCCCTGACAATCTGATTTTCTACTGTTTTTACGGAAATACCTAGATACTCCGCAATCTCAACGTAAGATAGTCCATTTATCTTACTCATTAAAAATACTTGACGACATTTTTCAGGTAAAGAATGAATGGCACTATGTATTTGCTCCAAACGGACATATTTTTCCGATTCGTCTTCTATGTTTCTTTGCATTAATGCATGCTGAAGAACTGAGCTTTCATGCCTAGAAAACATCTTATTCCTTCTTATCTTTTCTAGAGCTTTATTCCTTACAGATGTAAACAAGTATGATTTTATTTTTGAATTTTCTTCTAATCGTTTCCGTTTTTTCCAACATTGGAAAAAGACATCTTGAACTACATCTTTAGATAAGTGATCGTCTTGCAAAATGCTATTAGCAAAGTTGCACAACGGATTATAGTAATCCTCAAAAATCTTTTGATATGATTCTTTTGTAATGATTTTTGCTCAGGATTAAGTGTGGTTCGGAAATATAGCGGTAGCTTCTTCTAACGAGCGTCGAAATGCCTCTATTGAAAAAGATGAATGCAACTCACCTTTACTTGAGAAGTATTCAACTAGATGTTCGGTAGGCATATTACCTGTGAGATCATCTTTAGCCATGGGACACCCTCCATAGCCCTTAATAGCACTGTCAAAGCGTCTACAACCACTTGAATAAGCTGCATCGACTTTTTCAAACCATGTATTAGGCGTGGTATGCAGATGAGCGGCAAATTCAACATCCGAGTAGTTAGGAATCAGATTTTTGAAAATGTACTTGATACTAGAGGCATTTGCAACACCTATAGTGTCACTTAAAGCAAAGATCTTGATCCCCATGTTTGCTAGTTTGTCAACCCAACTCATCACCAATTCTACATTCCATAGATCTCCATATGGATTACCAAAACCCATAGATATGTAGACAAGCATGTTCTTATCGTACTTAGTACATAGTTCTTGAATTTCTTTTACACGATCTAAAGATTCTTCAATTGAAGAGTTGGTATTTCTTAACTGGAATGTCTCCGAAATAGAGAAAGGAAATCCAACATATTTTATATGCTCGTACAACATGGCGTCTTTTGCCCCTCTCAAATTAGCTACAATCGTAAGCAACTCTGATTTTAAATCCATTTCGCCAAGCAGTTGCATAACTTGATGCGAATCTGCCATTTGTGGAATCGCCTTGCGGGAAACAAAAGAACCACAATCAAGTATATCAAATCCTACATCCAATAAGCTATTAAGGTACCTTGTTTTATCTTCAGTTGAGATAAAGGTCCTGATTCCTTGCATTGCATCCCTCGGACATTCAGTTAATTTCACCATGATTGGCGAAGTTATAAAAAACCTATTGAATCAAAACTTGTTTCTTGTACCTATATCATATAGAAGATTAACTTTACACCATATATTAGATCGATATGAAAAAGACACAACTACTTACAACAATTGGATTCTTGCTCTTTATTATAGGATTTGTAGCCTTGGTACTATCACTCGTTGGAGTGAGACTATCAATGTTAAGTTTTTTGGACACGTTTGGTGCCTTAGCTAGTTTTGTAACAAAACTTGTTATGGTAGTTGTTGGTATAGTTTTGATTTATATCAGTAAGAGTCCTGAGTTTCAAAGATAGGCTAGTTGACAGACCTAAAATCTGCCTTGCGCTTTTCTAAAAAGGCTTGTACTCCTTCTTTACTCTCTGGATCGCCCATGGTCCTTCCAAAAGCTTGTGCTTCACACAAATATCCATCCATAGTTTCATCAAAATGTGCCACAATACACCTAATTGTTTCTTCGATAGCATTTGGGCCTTTAGACCCAGTTTTTTCCAAAATCTCTCTTGCTTTATCAAATGCAGCTTCTCGATTAAGTACGTAGTTTACGAGTCCGTAGCTCAATGCTGTTTCCGCATTAATCATATCAGCAGTAAGTAGTAATTCCATAGCTCTACCCTTCCCTATTAGCTGCACAAGTCTTTGTGTTCCACCATATCCTGGAACTAAACCTAAGTTAACCTCCGGTTGACCGAATTTAGCATTTGGAGTGGCAATTCGTAAATGGCAAGCCATAGCCAGCTCGTTACCGCCTCCCAATGAAAAACCATTTACAATAGCTATAACAGGAACATGGAATGCCTCTACCATTGCAAAGATCTTCTGCCCATATAGGGACATGCTTTGACCTGCTTCGACGTCTAATTCAGGAAATTGTGTTATGTCAGCACCAGCTATAAATGCCTTTTCACCACTACCTGTCAGAATAACTCCAACTAAACCTTCGTAAGCTTTATACCCACCGAAAAAGAAATCATGCAATTCGTTCATTACATGTTCATTAATAGCATTAAGAGCTTTGGGCCTATTTACGGTTAGCGTAGCGATTCCTTTATCGCTAAACTGAATGTCTATTGTCTTATTCATGGTCTCTCTATTTGTATATTTTTTTAAGATTTTGCGATAGTAATCAGTTCCATTTATCTTATTTATCAGATAATTATTTTCGTAACTATAAGAGGCTCCATTCTCAGACAAAGTATAGATAGCCTTCTTTTGGAGAATTTTTTCTAATTCTGAAACAAGGTCAGGTAATGCAATTGGATTAGCTGGTGCAAGATTTACTGTGAGTTGGACCTCTGCTTTTTTTAACAGTGGTTTAAGTGCTTCTACAACATCGTCAATATCCACAAGAAATCGTTCAGCCTTGCGATGCAACTCAAACGTTTGTCCCTCAATAATATGGCGAGTTAAGAAATTAAAAAGCGTATTCGGATTTTTGCTGTTACTGATTAGGATTGGTAACCGCACAATAATAAAAGACCTACAATTCTCTACAATATGCCTTTCTACTCTTTTTTTGAACTGTACATAGTCAGACGATAACTTGGTAGGATCGAAAATACTTAGTGTGCTAAAATAAACAAAAGTCTTACCTTTACCACAGTAATTTTGGATCATTTTCCACTCTCTCTGATACTGATTTTTGTCAGTTTCTCGAGAATTTGAGACTCCTGAACCAAAGATTATGTGATCCTTGTGATCAATGTCGGATTGAAGAAACGCATTTGAAATGAGACCATTTCCTATAATCATAGAGTTCAATTAAGAATATGTCCAAAGGTAAAAATTTAATATATTTCTATACCAGAAGGAGATCATTTATTAGCAATGACATTAAACACCTTGAGCATAATTTTGATATTCATGAATATAGCTTTAAGGACACTTCAAATATCCGCCTAGTAATCTCATTTTTACAACAGTTTTTTTGGTGTTTGTTTTTACTTCCAAAGTATGATCGAGTATTAGTTTTTTTCGCTGGGTACCACAGTTTTCTTCCTAGTTTATTTTCAAAAATATACAGTAAGAAGTGCTTTATATTTTTGGGAGGAGCAGATTGTTATGCATTTCCGTCATACAATTATGGTCATCACCAAAAATGGTTAATATCAAAGTTTAATTGTGCTTCTGTAAGACTAGCTTATAAATTAGTTCCTGTTCACGAATCTCTCATGTTGAGCGAAACTTCTTATTATCTTGCAGCAGAAAGTCAACAGGGGATTCAACATTTTTGTAAGGGTTTATCAACTCCTTATGAGACCTTATATCTTGAATATGATCCTGAAATGTTTCAACAAGGTAATACCGATAAAATACAAGACTCATTTCTATCCGTAGCTTTTGGAATTGCAGGAACCTCATTTTATAGAAAAGGTATTGACTTAATAGTCGAAATCGCAAAAAGACTTCCTAATTGTACATTTAATATTATAGGAGTAAATCACAATGACTTACATTTTCAGTATCCAAGCAACCTTAGCTTTATTCCCCCAGTACAATACGAATCTTTACCAGAAATATATTCAAAACATGAATTCTATCTACAGTTGTCAATAGCTGAAGGTTTTCCATCGGCTATATGCGAAGCCATGTTATGCAATTGCACACCGATTGGAAGTAACGTCGCTGCAATACCACAGATAATAGGAGATTCAGGATATATTCTACAAAAAAAGAATGTAGAACATTTACTCCATTTGATTGATCAAGCAAGGCAAAATCGGGAACAATCCCAAGAAGATCCTCGCAGTAGAATCATCGAATTATTTGGGCCTAACACCCGTAAATCAAGACTAAACTCATTGATTATGAAAAAGTAGTTTGACCTCATTTCTAAAGCAGATTATTCAATATTTCTTCATCAGATATTTCTAAGACTAATGGTAGAAAATTCAAGAAAACATGTTACTCTATTGGTATGCTACTATTGGCCTCCCTCATCAGGAGGTGGGTTGATGCGCTGGTTTAAAATGTCAAAATACTGGGAGGACAAGAACCACAAGTTGATCATTTACACTCCCCAAGTGGTTAATCCTCCAGGTTATGACCCAACTTTGGAATCGCAAATTCCATCTTCTCTTGAGGTAATCAAAAGTCCGATTTGGGAGCCTCACAAGCTATATGCACGCTTTATGGGAAAGAAGGACAAGGGTGTGTATTCTGGATTCATACAGGAAGAAAAACCTACTTGGAAAAGCAGATTGTCAATTTGGATACGTAGCAATTTATTTATACCAGATGCAAGAATGTTTTGGATCAGACCTAGCATCAAGAGAATATGGAAATTGACTCGTGACAAAAAGATAGATACAATTATAACCACTGGCCCACCCCATAGTATGCATTTAATTGGCTTGGGCTTAAAGAAAAAGGGATTGGATGCTAGATGGATAGCAGATTTTCGAGATCCTTGGACAGAAATAGACTACGCAGACCAGCTAAATTTGACAAGTTGGTCAAGAAAGAAAAATGAACGATTAGAGAAAGAGGTAATGTCATCTGCCGATGAATTAGTTACTGTTACGTGGAGTAGTACGCCAAAATTTGAGCAAATTGGTAACAGAACGGATGTTAAGGTAATCACCAATGGTTTTGATCCGGCAGATTACAAAGACTTACCTGAGAGTTTAGATGAAAAATTTACAATTTGCCATTTGGGTTCTATGAATCAAAATCGAAATCCAGATAACCTTTGGAAAGCTCTGCAAGAAATATGCTTAAGTGATACGAAATTTAAACAAGATCTTAGCATCAAGTTAATTGGTGATGTAGATGGTATGATTATCAAAAAGTTAGAGTCTTTTGATCTCAAATCAAATCTTGATAAACGAGATTTTATGCCACATTCAAAAGGACTAAATGAACTCGCTACTAGTCATCTTATTCTTCTTATGATGACTAAGTCTTCAATGTCAAAGGCTACAATACCTGGCAAAGCCTATGAGTACCTTGCAATCAAAAGACCAATCCTCGCAATAGGAGAATCTGGATCCGATGTCGAAAGAGTCTTAGAATCATCACCTAGCGCATGCTTTTTTGATTTTCAAGATAAAGGAGAGCTTGTACCATTTATAGAGGAACAATATCTGAATTATAAGAAAGGCGGAAAACAGGTAGTCAACAAGAATATAAACCAATATAGTCGATCACATTTAGCCCAAGATTATAAACGACTGATTTCATCAAAAGTATGAGACTGAAAGTTCAAGAAAGTGGAATAGACTTTATTATAACCGGTTCCTATGCTATTAAACTAGATGAACATCCTTTCTACAAGTATTTTAGTGGACGAGGTTTCAAGTCAGTAGATTTTTTGATTGTGCAAGAAGACACTCTTTTCTTAGTTGAGGTTAAAAATTATCAATACTATCCAAATACTGTTCGACCATACGAGCTTGAACTGCATCAAAACTTTTTACAGAAATGTGAGGACACTCTGCACCTTCTCGACAATTTCCATGATTTTATGGAGCAAAGTTTTATTAAAAGAGTCCTTGTTCAAAAATGGAAATGGTATTTCTTAGGACATGCTGAATGGAAAGAATGGTTACGAGCCTATGAAATATATAAAGCTGGGGATGTAGTCTGTATACTGCATGCTGATTGATTAACTATGATTTCATTTCCTTTACGATAGCCTCTGCCACCAGCCTTCCTGACTTCATCGCAGCTTGTAAAGACCCATGCATATTGTGGTCACCACAAATCCAAAGATTTTCTTTTCTTTGGAACGGAGAATTTTCAGAAACCGTATTTTGATTAGGCAAAGCGTATTCAATTGTTTGAAGATCTACCAGCTTCCAATTTTCAGCATCATTAAACCAATTTTTCATCTCTTTTTGAACTGTAGATTCTACTTTTTCCAAAGGTAATTGTGATCGTAATGTAACAGACAAAAGATTGTCATTTTGGGCATAAGCCTGACTTACTTTATTAACAACACAAAGGTTATTAACTATACCCTTGGAATTCGATTGTAAAGCAATAAGAGGTTTTTCATAAGGAGCTACTGCAGTAGAAAAATGCGCGTGAACTGTTGAGGTATATTTTGGGTTTGGTAGACCTACTATCTCTGACAATACTTTTGCATCAGTCGCAAGAACAATATTTTCGGCAGTGTAAGAGCCCTCGTTAGATATGACTGTATTACCTTTTATCGACGCTACACTTTCATGTATGTACACTTTTGCGGAATCCAACTTTGAAAGCAATTGTTTTGGAATTTCTTGCATTCCATTTTGGGGAAGCGCAGCTGAGCCCTCACTAAACATTTTGAAGACAAATTCAAACATCCTAGAACTTGTAGTTAATTCGTTCTCTAGAAAAATACCTCCAAAAAAAGGTCGGAAAAATGCTTCAACGATAGTATTTGTAAAACCTAGATTTTTTAAATATTGTAATGTAGTTGATTCTGACTTGCCAAAAATCGAATCAATGCTGGTGTTTCTTAATCTAGAAGACAATCTGTAAACGCCGATTTTGTCGGAGAATGATGCGCCTTTACTCACTAGCGTACTCCACAAAGTAGTTAAATCTCTTAAAGGATCTCCGAACACCGAAGTCTTTCCGCTATCCAACAGCAATAGTGCACCAGGGTCAAAAGTACTCAAGTTGAGGGTGTTATAATCTAATATTCTATTTGCCTCTGGATATGCCGTTAAGAGAACTTGAAAACCTCGATCGAAAAGAAACCCATCAACAGATCTAGTTTTCACACGACCACCTACCTCTGCATTAGCTTCCAACAACAAGTAATCAATTCCTTGCTTTTGCAAATTTAGTGCCGCTGTCAGACCCGCAATTCCGCCTCCTACAATAATTACTTGATGATCCATAATTCGTCATTTTGTATGCCTCTGCAAATATGTTTTATTTTGACGAGTCGAGCTCAAAAGAAGTTCCTTCATTTCTTGAGCAAAATTTATTCTCAAGCTATTAACATTTTTACTCATAAGTTGTTATTCTTGGGGTATGATCAATAGTGACAAATCTGTAATAATTGTTGGTGCTGGAATTGGAGGGCTGGCTACTGCGGTAAGAACAGCACTAAAAGGTTATCGGGTTAGTGTGTATGAGAAAGCTGACTCATGTGGTGGAAAACTTACTGAATTCGAGCTGGGTGACTATCGATTTGATTTTGGCCCGTCCTTATTTACAATGCCACAGTATGTGCTAGAATTATTCAAAGAAGCGGGAAAAGATCCAAAAGATTATTTTACATATAAGTCACTTCCCGAAGCATGCCGATATTTTTATCGAGATGGCACGAGATTTACAGCTCCAACTAGTGAGGAAGAATTTGTTAAAATTGCATCTCGCACTTTCGATGTTTCTGAAAAGAAGTTGAAAGCGTATATGGATGAAAATCGTAAGATTTTTGAAAATGCTGGAGAAGTTTTTCTTACACATTCATTGCAAAAGGTTGAAACCTGGTTGCAGCCAAAAGTGGTTAAGTCGCTTTTTCATAGCTATGTACTAAATATGCTTAAGTCCATGCACCAGGTGACTAGCAAAAGAATTAGTGATCCGAGACTCGTCCAACTTTTTGATAGATATGCAACCTATAATGGTTCAAGCCCTTACAAAGCGAGCTCTATTCTAAATAGTATTTCATCGCTTGAACACGAATATGGTACTTACTTTCCAGTTGGCGGAATGGCTCATATTGCAAAATCAATCGAAAATCTTGCAAAAGAGCTTGGAGTTATCTTTTATTATAACAAGACTGTAGAAAGAATCAAATATGTAGGTAATACGGTTCAAGGAATAGAGGTTGACGGAAAAGCAATTTTAGCAGATATTGTTGTTTCAAATATGGATGTGCATTTTACCTACGAACGTCTTCTGCAGAAATCTACTGCAAGATTGGAAAAACGGGAAAAATCAAGTTCAGCAGTAATATTCTATTGGGGGATTGACCGATCATTTGATGAACTAGGTTTACATAACATAATGTTTAGCGACAATTATGAAGAAGAGTTTGCAGCTATTTTTGAGGATAAGACTTTGCCAGCTGATCCAACGATATATATTAACATTTCAAGTAAACATAGTCCGTCCGATGCACCAGCCAATGCAGAAAATTGGTTTGTAATGATTAATGTTCCTGCGGACTTTGGCCAAAACTGGGATCAAGAAATTGTTCAACTTAAACAGAAAGTGGTTTCTACTGTAAGTGAGCAATTAGAAGTTGATATATCAAAACACATTGCAGAAGAGTGGATTGCAGATCCTAGAACAATCGCAGAAAAAACGGTTTCACACCGTGGTGCTTTGTATGGTACTAGCAGCAATCATTGGTTGAGTGCTTTTCTTCGTCATCCCAATTTTTCTTCTGAATTTAAGAACTTATACTTTGTAGGTGGGACAGTTCATCCTGGAGGTGGAATACCATTATGCCTGCTAAGTGCAAAAATAGCTAGCGATTTAATGAACTAGGTTTTTTATGATTAAAGCTGAAATAAAGTCAAGACTTGAGGAATATCAAACGCAAATAGGCATTTTTGTCTTAGTTGTTCATATTTCGGGAGCAATCGGAATGATGTCACCTCTGCGCATGTATTTTTTAGCGCTTACACCGCTCAATTTAGTATTTTCTTTTCTCCTAGTAACATACTTTCATCCAGAGTGGACTTCAGTATTCTGGAGAAACTTACTTATAATTGTTTCTTTAGGATTTATAATTGAACTCATCGGTGTTAATACGGGATGGCCATTTGGAGTTTATCAATACGAATGGGCTTTCGGACCTCAATTATGGAATACCCCAGTAGTGATAGGTTTAAACTGGTTCATAATGACGTACTCAGGGGTGTATATTTTAAGGAGAATTTTTAATAATGATTTTACAACTTCCTTATTATCAGGGTTTTGCATTACCTTACTTGATGTGATATTAGAACCTGTTGCAATTAATTCTAGTTACTGGACTTGGGCTTCGGAACATGTACCCTTCAACAACTATGTTACTTGGTTTATTTGTATATCTCTCTTTTCCTTTTTGATCTTAAGAACAGAGAAAAAAGTAACAAACCCGTTGATCAAATGGGTCTTCGTCGCTCAAATTGTCTTCTTTCTCGGTTTATATGTATTTTATCAATATACTTAATGTCCGAAAATTTAGAAGGTTAGGTGCTAGTGTACGTTTATGCTATACCTTATTATCGTTTTGATTTACAACATGTTAATACTATGTAAATTTAGACAACTGAGTACTTCTGCATCGTTCACACAAGTAAACAATAGCCCTTCTGAAAAGATGGAAGAAACTAAATGTGAATAATTTTCGTTATTATAGTGTATGAGTTAGAATCGTGTGGGTCTATATTGGGACTTATCTATGATTACTTTATCTCATCTCTGTACAAATTTGCTCTACGATTAAGCAAATGGATTAGGCTGTTCAGAAATAATAGTTAATTAAAATATATAAATGATAGCGACTGAATTTGATACGCAATTAGAAAAAGCTCTAGAGTGGGCAGGTAAAAAAGGTTTTAAGGAAATAAAGTCTGTGCATGAGGACCATGAAAAACCTTTTTCATACACTAATAAAGAGAAAGACACAGTGTTTACACCCCATATTACAGCAAGCAAAGATGGTCGAAAGACCTTTATTGAAATTGCTACGAAGGTAGAAGATACTGTAGAGATTATATCAAAATGGAGATTACTATCAACAATGGCAGAGATTAAAGGTGGAAAGCTATACTTACTTGCGCCGAGAGGTCATAAATCATTTACCGACGGAATAGTAGACAAGTATCCAATTACAGCTACTGTATTATCAATCTAGCCTTGAACTCAAGGAAAAATTATCTTTGTTTCAACAATTACATAAGAATTGTTTTATCATGCAATTTGCGTCAATTTTAATTTTTCCTATTCTAAAGGAACTATTATCAACTAATAGTAATTATTGGAATATGAGTTGTTAACAATGTTAATTGCATAGAGCTGTCAAGAACAATGGTTTGTAGATTCGTTTTGAATCATATTACAAACATGTCTTACATATTAGCTTAATTGGCACTACTTATGCATTATAGCAAGTTAGTATTAACCATAGTTGTATATGTCTTAGTCACAAAGTGAGACTTTGGTCTTGAGATTGTGTTCAATGATATATTTAGAGAGTACTATATTATCCTTAATTGAATTTTATAACCAAAGTTTTACATGAGAGCACTAAAAATTACAAGCACAATAACAAGACGTGACGAACAGTCTATTGAAAAGTATTTTACAGAAATCTCTAAGTTTGACGTATTGACTCCTGAAGAGGAGATCAAACTGTTTCAGCAGTTAAAGAACGGAGATGAGCATGCACTTGCAAAAATTGTTTCACACAACTTGCGATTCGTGGTTTCCGTTGCAAAAAAATATCAAAATTTAGGTCTCAAATTAGGGGACTTGATAAACGAAGGAAATGTCGGACTAATTACCGCTGCTAAAAGATTTGACGAGACTAAAGGTTTCAAGTTTATTTCTTATGCTGTATGGTGGATCCGTCAGTCAATATTACAGGCTGTAAATGAGAAATCAAGAAAGATTAGGTTACCACTAAATTTGAAGTCAATTGGGACGAAAGTTCAATCTACAATAGACGAAATTTACCAATTAGAGGAGCGTATTCCTACTGTAGAGGAGTTAGCAGAAGCTACTGGTCTTACTGAAGATGTAATCCAGAATTCAATTGCTAATCACCACAGATGCAAGTCGTTAGATGCACCAATAAATGAAGATGGAGATGGATCTTTAGGTAGTTTATTAATGGATGATTCTTTAGATTCGCCAGATTTCGAGCTTGCAGTAAAGGATTCTCAAAAAATAGAAATAGCACATCTTTTAAGTATGCTTCCTGAGCGCCAAGCTACGATTATCTCTATGTACTATGGAATTGATCGAAAACATGCAATGACTTTAGATTCAATAGCTACTCATATGGGACTCACCCGAGAAAGAGTAAGACAAATTAAGGATAAAGGTATTATTAAACTTCGTCAGAAATCTGATAATTTCCAACCGACGTTTTCAATGAACTAATGCTTACTGAAACCAATGAAAAAAGCAGAGTCCGATCATTTGTGCTCTGCTTTTTTTGTGGTGATTAGGTGCTTATGTATGTAAAACAACTGAGTCTATTACATGTACAATTCCATTTGAAGCTTCCACGTCTTAAGCAGTAACAGCCGCAACTCGACTATTTTCATCAGTTAGTACTTGGTCTTGATTAATTGAAGCTTTCAATACTCTCCCTTCAACTGTTGTCAAAGAAAATTCACCTCCCGATGCTTTAATTCTCTTAATAATCTCTTCTGCACTAAAGGATCCCGCTACAACATGATAAGTAAGTACAGCGTTTAGTTGAACTTTACCTGCAGAAGACAAAAGCGTCTTTGTAGTTTTAGCCCCAATCTTTGCAAAAGCTGTGTTTGTGGTTGCAAAAACCGTGAATGGACCGTCTGATTTCAAAGTTTCAACTAAACTTGAAGTTTTTTACTGCCAAAACCAAAGTAGAGAATTGATCATCACTAGCAGCAATTTCAACAATGTCCTTATGCTGATAAACAGCTTTTACGTTCTTACTAGTCCGATTTTGATTACTGTTGCTTTTACAATGAGAATTACCTGTAGTTAATGCCGTGAAATAAACAGTGATGAGATCAACAATTTCTCAGTCATAATAATTAAAGATTAATAAATGAAGCCAATATTGGCATGTATTATATCCGTGATACGGTCCATTTTGACTTTCGGATCTTTTAGAAATCATAATTAATGTTAAGACAATAAGTGTCCAAAGTTGAACTCAATAAGATTGATTGTCTGAATGTTAATGACAAAACAGGTATTTCTCTTATTTATGAAAAGTGGGCGGAATCATTATACGGAATCATATGTCAGATCTGTAACGACAAATTCTTAGCTGAAGAAGTATTTTAAGATGTTATTTTATCAGTTTGGGGAAATCGTCATTCCTATGACCCAAGTAAAGCAAAACTATTTACTTGGATTTATCGAATTACAAGAAACAAGGGAATACACGCAAAACAAAAAGCGAAAAGAGTCAAATTTAAAACCGTTATTTTCTCAGATAGAGAGAAACCCTAGATCTTCAACAATCTGTTGTATAATTAAATTATTGTCCTTTATTTGATAATTTCCACAATTTTAAAAGCTGTTCTTCTATTTGCCTGATGCTCATTTTCGGTACATGCATCACATTCACAAGAACTTACGGGAGCAGACTCACCATAGCCTTTCGCAGTTACGCGTTCCACATCAATACCATTTGAAATAATGTACTCGACTGCTGATTGAGCTCTTTTTAGAGATAAAATTTGATTATAAGCGTCAGGTCCCCTACAGTCAGTGTGCGAACTCAATTCGATGATAATTTCAGGATTTTCATGCAGTAATGAAACTAGTTCATTCAAAGAAGGCTTAGCATCTTCGCGTATGAAGAATTGATTGAAATCATAAAGTATGTTTTCTAGAACAATTTCTTGGTTTTCGAGAATTGGCTTCATGATTATAGTTCTATTATATGTATATGTTGACTTGCCTTCAGGTATGTCCGAAAAGGAACTAAGGACTTCAATCTTTTGGTTAAAATATCCTTCTGCTTTCACTTGGATACTGTAGAGATTATCTTCAATATTTTTAACCAAGAAAGCTCTACTCGTTAAATTTTCTGGAACAGTACTAATTAACACCTGCGACTCAGGAAAAGGGACTTTACGTCCATCTGATAATTCTCTAAATACAGTTAAAGCTAGTTTAAGATTTTGCTCCTCTGTCTCGATATCAACATCAGGATCTTTAACAGTAATCTTATTCTTAATTTTTTCGAACTCGAAAATATCATCTAATCCGTTTCGAGAACTGGAAAAATATCCTTTATCTAAGTAACCAAATGCATCGGGTGCATACACTAAACTAAAGTCGTCAGCTCCTGAGTTTATTGGACTTTTCATATTGAATGGTCGCTCCCAAGATCCTTTATCGTTAAGATATGTATAGAATATGTCCAAACCTCCCATCCCGGGGTGGCCATTACTTGAAAAGAATAAAGTATCATTCTTTAGGGACGGAAATTTTTCATCTGACATCGTGTTTATCGTAGGTCCAAGAGAAATAGGTTCATCCCAGTTGTTCTCTTTAGTTAGTCTTGTATAGTAGAGATCAAAACCTCCAAAACCTCCTGATTTCGAACTGCTAAAGAACATTGCGCTATCACTTTCAACCCAACAAGGATGACCATAATTGGCGTTTGGTTCTACAAAAGGAAGTACCTGAGGATTCGACCATGAACCGTTTTGTAGCCTAGTTTCAAAAATTTTACAGAAATCATCACTCTCTGCCTCTGTATAACATCTAGTAAAATAAAGAACACTTCCTTGCTCATTGAAGGATAGTGTACCTTCGTTACTGTCAGTATTAATGATCGGATCTAAGAAACTAACATTTCCAGTGTTCTTATCATACATGTATAAATCAGAATAACCTCTGCCAGTCCAATTATAAACTTTTTGGAAAGAACTGTTATTTCGATCTGAGCTAAAAAAAACTTGATGATCATTAAGGAAATAGGGAGAATAGTCTGACTCCCTAGAATTGAAATATGTCTTTTTCACCTCATATGACTTATTTGGGTCGAGAATCCAATCAGAAGCTAACCGGCATATGGCAATCTCCCTCCTGTAAAGGTCTATTTGGGTGCCTTGAGACAATAGTCTAGTAAATAACTCAACAGCACCTTGGTAATTTTCGAGGTGCTTAAGTGCAAATGCCTTTTTTTCAATGGCTCTGGGCCCAAAATCATGTGAATGCGCCTTTTCATACCAGGGAATTGATAAAGCAACTTCTCCCATCTGCCAATATGATTCTCCGATTGTATATGCGATTCTGGCTAGAGTTTGTTCTTCGCGAGCAGACTGGTATTCATTTTCCAACAACTCTACAGCTACAGAATACTGCCTAAGTTCAAAGGCCATTGAACCGTCCTTAATTCTCTTTGTTAATACGCAAGAAACAATAAGTAGGCTTGTAATAAGAACTATTAAGGATTTTAAGAAAGGTCTAAACATACATGGAACTTACGGCTACTCGAATATATACGATTTTTCTAACAGCCATATTGCGATACATGTTTAATTGTTGTACATAATTGGTGAAAGGGACAAAATCAAGACATATCGTCCCTTATAAGATAATACGTTTGACAAAAAAAGGCCTCCAATTCACAAATTGGAAGCCTTCTTAAATATCCTTTAGGTATAACTCTATCCTTTTAATGCTTTAGAGAAAGTACCTTTCTCACCTGACTTTCCATCCTTTGGACGTAAGTCTTTTGTCAAGTCTCTAAGAATTGGCGTCGCTACAAAGATTGATGAGTATGTTCCTACTACGATACCAACAAGTAAAGCGAAAGCAAAACCTTTGATACTTCCTTGACCAAAGATGAACAACATTAATACTACGAATAGTGTAGTCATTGAAGTAATCACAGTTCTAGAGAAAGTACTATTAATCGCAAGATTAAGTACTTCATCCGTAGTTTTACTTGTATAAATTCCTAAATACTCACGAATTCTATCGAATACAATGACCGTGTCATTAATCGAATAACCAATTACTGTCAACAATGCTGCGATAAACGCTTGATCAATTTCCAATGGAAATGGCAGCACATTTTTCAGCAGTGAGAATATTCCCAGCAGGATTAACGAGTCGTGGAATAGTGCTGCCACAGCACCCATACTATATTGCCATTTACTAAATCTCAAGAAGATATATGCAAATATCAAAATAAGAGCGATAATAGCTGCTAATACAGAGGATTTCTTAATATCATCTGCTATCGTAGGTCCAACTGTAGCTGAACTAACTATTTGAGGCCCATTTAAAATTTTACCTTCAGCAAAATCATCTGCATTCAAAGGTGAACTTGTAGCTTCACTAATACCAGTAGCTAAAGCTTGAACAACCTCATTTGTTGCTCCTTGCTTATTGATCAAGTAATCCGTAGTAATATTGAAAGTATTTGCTGCATCTACTTCTTTTACTACAGGTGCACCATCAAAAGGAGCAGTCAGGCTTTCACGTAACTGTTGAGCAGTTACTGTTGAACCTTCTTCAAACTCAACTACATATTGATAACCACCTTTGAAGTCAATACCATAATCCAAACCGGAAGAGAACATGGAAGCGAAACCAGAAATTAAGATGACTCCTGAAACCACGTATGCTATTTTACGCTTACCGATCCAATCAACTTTCATATTGGAAAAGGCCTTTCTAAACGGCGGTGTCCAAAATGTTAGATTCTTACCTCTTGTGATTGTCCACCAATCGATAATCATCTTACCTAACAATACAGCGGTAAACAATGAAAGTAGAACTCCAATAATTAAAACAACTGCAAATCCTTTGATAGGACCTAATCCAAATCTTGCAAGAACTATTGCTGTGATGATTGTAGTAACATTGGCATCAATAATTGCTGAGTAAGAAAAGTTGAAACCATCCTTAATACTAGCAAGAAGGGATTTTCCTGCTCTTAACTCTTCACGAACACGTTCAAAGATGATCACGTTGGCATCTACCGCCATACCAATCGTTAAGATTATACCCGCGATTCCTGGTAATGTTAAAACTGCACCAAAATTTGCCAAGGCTCCAAAAATGAAAAATACATTTAGTAATAGTGCCAAAATTGACACAATACCTGCACCTCCATAATAAAGTACCATAAAGAGAAGTAGAATACCAACTCCAAATATCAATGAACTAATCGATCTATTAATGTTTGCTTGACCAAGGGAAGGTCCTACTGTAGACTCTTGTATTATCTTAGTTTTTGCTGGAAGTTTACCTACAGATAAAATTTTAGCTAAATCATTTGCTTCTTGAACTGAAAATTGTCCTGAGATAGATGATCTACCTCCTGTAATTGGTTCATTAACTCTAGGAGCAGAGACTACCTCATCATCCAAAACGATAGCAACTTCTCTATTACCATTATTTGCAGCTGATGTTGTAAGATTAGCCCACGCTTTAGCCCCTGCACTATTCATAGTTAATGAAACTGCCATTTCGCCTGTCACTGGGTCCGGATTAGCAGATGCATCAGTTACAACATCACCTTGGACAGGTGCTTTTCCATCTGCTCTACCCTTTTTTAAACCGTAAAGAATATACTTCACTCCACCACCATCACCTAAGTCTTGTGGATTATTTGTCCATTGGAATTGCAAATCAGACGGGAATAATTTTTTGACATCACTGTTCATTAAAACATTCATGATATCATCACGCTGATTTCTAGTTGCAAATCCTAAGGCAGCTTCACTATATCTGATTGATGCCTGATTGGCGCCATTTAATTCAAGAAGTGAAGTTAATGCCCCAGCGGCACCTGTCGCAACTTGTTCTACTTCGCTTGAGTCAATAATCTCTCCAGTATTCTCGTCGTAAACGTAGTCGTACAGTACTTCGGTTTTAAGCTCTGTCTTTCCTAAAAGTCCTTTTGCAGAAACTAATTGATCAGCTTGTAAAAACGCTGCTTGTACACCTGCGTCTGAGGTTCTGTAAGTATTCCAAAACTCCAATTTAGCTGATTGCTCTAAGAATTTACGTGCTCTCTCTGGATTCTCGATACCTGGCATCTCAACAAGTATCAAGTCACGGTTAGCATCCAAAGTAACATTTGGTTGTACGACACCAAGCTTGTCTATACGCTCCTTTAACATATCATAAGTAAGAGCTACAGTCTCGTCTGCTTTCTTTCTAAGAACTGCCACGACTTCACCATCAGTACTCTCTGCGTTGATTTCGCTTCGAAGTGAAGGATTGATAGCAAAAACCTTAGATAATTTCTTCCCCTCAGCTAAACTCTGGTATGCATCAGCAAACAAAGTAACATAGTCACTTTGAGAATTAGACTTCGCAAGATCAGCATTTTCCAATGCTTGAAGAAAGGTCGGGTCTTTACTATTATTTGCTAGTGATTTGATTAATTCCTTTAGATCTACTTCTAGTGCAGCGCTCATACCACCTTTAAGATCAAGTCCTAAATTTAGCGTTGCATTTTTTAAATCATTGTAGGTATAGTTGGAAACTAATGGAATCCTGAAAACAGTATCTTGGGATATTGAATCCAAGTAAGCTGCTTTCAAAGACTTTTCATTAAGATAACGCTCTACACTACCCTCTGCTCCGGTTGCTTGCTCCAGTGCAAATTTTTGAGCTTGGTCCTCAATGTTGTTAGTTTTCCACATCAAGAAATACTGAAAAATACACACGATTGCCAAAAGAACCGCAAAAAATCTGATTAAACCTTTACCTTGCATTATGTTTGATTAAATTAGTTTGTTTTTTGAAAAACTGCGCAAATATACGTCTTTTCTCATATTATATCCTTGTTTTATATTTCTTCATCTAAAACGAAGCCGAAAATATTTTCTTTCGATTGTAGAATACTAAGATTCAATATATTATACATTGGACTTTTCTTTAGATTATACAAAGCTAAGAGAAATTATACAAGAACTGTCTAATCTTACATATACTGAGATAGTTTTATAGTCTTTTCTTCGTCTAAAATTTTCAAGTAAGGAAAAAACGTGCAAAGGATTACTTAGTAACATACCTTCCATTAATAAGCAGGTTCCAAAATCATAGCCTTTTGCAATTTTTGATTTTTTTAAAAAGGCAGGAAAAAGCGTCTTCAATAATGAAGAAGCTGAAGCTGGTAAAGCAGATGCGGATGCAGCAGCAACTAAAGCAGCTAATTTAAGCAAAGTCAATCTTCTAGAGGACATCGTTCGGTCGACTGGAATTGATATCGAACAACTAGACATTGTTTTAAACGGAGATGGAATAATAGTTAATGGAAGCGATAATAGTCAAACAGAAAAAATAAAAGTCATTCTTGCTGTAGGTAATATAGATGGAGTCGCAGCTGTAGAGGATAGACTAGTCGTGGAAGAAAATATTCCCGTATCCACGTTCTATACGGTTAAGAGTGGAGACACATTATCAAAAATTGCAAAAGCACTTTATAGTGACGCGATGAAGTACATGGAAATCTTTGAGGCCAATCAACCATTACTGTAAGATCCTAATAAGATATACCCAAGGCAAGTACTGAGAATTCTTGATCTTAGTTAGAAGCCTGTTTTTACAAGACATCAAAAGGCTATGAAATAACTTTCATGGCCTTTTTTATGCGCTACAAAGAACTATGCTAGACCAGATTAATTTACTTGGTTTTGTATGTTATTCTTTTTAAAACCTTCGATATTTGATTTCGTTATTTTGAGAAGCTGTTTTCTTGCTTGAATACTTGTCCAAGCTTGATGTGGAGTTACAATGCAATTCTCCAATCTAAAGAGCGGACTATCTTCAGGTGGTTCCTGACTCATGACATCAATACAAGCAGCTAGTATTTGGTTGGTTTGTAGAGCCTTAATCAATGCATTTTCGTCAACGACAGGTCCTCTAGCGGTGTTGACGAGGATTGCGGATTTCTTCATGTTCTTTAGAAAGTCAGAATCTACTAATCCTTCTGTCCCTTCTTTGAGTGGAATATGTAAACTTATAATGTCGCAGGAGTTAATGATTTCCTCTTTAGAAACAAGTTTGTAATTAGATGATATACTAAGCTTCTTTGTTGGATGATTCTGGATCAAAATAGTTGATCCAAAAGCACTAAAAGTCTTGGCAACTTCTTGACCGATAGCACCAAAACCAATTATTCCGATAGTTTTTTCACTAAGCTCTTCAATCGAATGATCAAAATAGGTAAAATCTCTACTTCTACTCCATCGACCTTCATGCACTGAACGAGCATAATAAGAAACTCGATTATACACATGTAGTATCATAGCAAGAACATGCTGTGCAACTGATTTAGTGCTGTAATTTGCTGCATTACAAACTGAAATATTTCGTTTCTTTGCGGCTTCAATATCCACATTGTTATATCCAGTTGCTGATACGCAAATTAGCTTTAGTTTCGAACAAGATAGAATTATCTCAGCACTAAGAATCGTTTTGTTTACAATTACGATGTCTGCATCTATTACTCTTTCAAAAGTATCTTCAGGTTTTGTATGCTCGTATACCTCTAAATCTCCACAAAGCGCGACCTCATCCCAACTTAAGTCTCCTGGGTTAACTGCATACCCATCAGTCACAACAATCTTCATAATTACTGTTTATTCAAACTCCACTCATACTCCAGGAAAGTTATTCTGGCATTCTGTATATTGACGTCACTATATCGACCTACAAAATCTTTTACGCTATTGAAATCATTACCATACCAATCAAGTATTTTTGAAAGTCTCAGTTCTGCATTAGAAATTTTATTATAAATAGGGTTATTAATAAAAGTCATCGTCTGACGCTCCAACTGCTCTTCGAGGGATTCAGCGTAATATGCATCATTGAGCAATGGAGGACATGAACTAGCAGCACAATTTACGGCAAAATGAATTCTAGGCTCATCAAATTCCTTACGAATAATATCATTTTCAATATTGTTTAAGCTGTAACTTGTGGATCCTAATTTGATTATTTTTAAATCCCAAGGTTTACCATCGTTAATGTCTAGTATACTTTTCAAAGGATAATTATCAAGAATTAAGTTAATTGTATAAGCATTGTAAACATTGATATAGTATGCCAATTTCTCATTGTTTGTCCAAGATTTATCAATAGTATTTTTGGACAAACTTTCTATATATAATTCAAGTTTCGCTTGATCCTTTTTGAATGCCTGATAATTTACATCACCTCTACTATTAACATGTTCTTTAAGGAGAATCCCAAAAGAACTATGATCAACTTTTGCTAGATTGAGAGGAGCCATTGTAGCTACCTCGGTAGCATTTTCTTTGACATCTACCACGGTAGAATCAATAGTCTTAATCTCATCAAACTCGATTTTAGCATTCCCACTAATTGTAAATTCTGAGATTGCTTGATTATCTCTCCTACCTCTTTCTTCTTTCGGCCCAGCTTGTTTCAAAAGACTTAAGTAGTCACGATAGGAATGTGATTTCATCTCAACATTTTGTGCTTCCGCAGCAAGTGTTTGATCTTCAGAAACTTCTATCAAATCACTTGTTAAAGTCGGTTCTGTAAACTCACTTGGATAATCAAGTTTTGCAAACATTCCAAAACATAAAACTAAAACACAATAAATCACGAATTTTGCCATAGTGCCTACTTGAGTAAACAATCATCGATGTTTTCTTTCTAGTAAAAAGAAGACACCAACAGCATTAACGAAGTTTTGAATCATTTAGTTTTTCCCGTGATATCAAAATCAAGACGTAAAGACACATTCCTTGGTGCTTCCAAGAGCGCTGGTCGCTCAGTATAAAGCACATTAGTAGCATTATCGAGGTTTAGGGACACTCGCCATAATTCACGATCGTATGCTGCCTGGAAGCCCCAAATATTATAGCCCTGATCGAAATTATTTCTAAAATCAGCTATCCCGCTAATAAACTGTTCAAAGTTTCTGTCAATAGAAGTAGTATGACTATTAAATCTTTGGTTGACCCAAAGAGACCATCTTTTTATGCTAACTGAAAGGTTACTTTTAAAACTGTGTTTGTACCTATATTTCAAAATATTCTCCTCACTGGTAGCTGACAGCCTAACCTCTTCGGAAAAATTGCGATATTTTGGATCCACATAAGTATGAGCTACGAGTCCCTTGATTTTTAGAATCCCGAGATCGCATTGCGCACCAATAGACGACTCAATACCCCCAATCTCCGTATCACCAACATTCCTTGCTTGAAATCCTGCAAACACTTGATCACTAAGAGTGAATTCCATCATATTGTTGTACTGTGAATAGAAATAAGCGACATCAAGATACATTGATACAAAATCATTTCCATACTCTTGCCTAAGTCCAATCTCGCTACTCCAACCTGTTTCTGACTCTAGCTCTGGATTGGGAATTATGGTGAGACCTCCAGCATTGGTAAAAGTAAATTTCTCAGCAATAGTGGGATATCTATACCCTTGGCCGATAGAAGCCCTTAAATATGTACCCTTAAATGGCTCATAATTAATACCAGATCTAAAAACTGGTTTTGCTTCTAGGGCATTCTGTGCAGCAATTTCATACTGTGTATCATTTAAGCTATATGAAAACTCTGGATTACTTAGTTGATTAATTTCGTATCTAGCTCCTAGACTATACCTCCATTTCTTTGCTAAGGTCTGGTTCCATTGTAGGAAGACTCCAGCATTGGATCCAGTATACTCAGAATTTGAATACAATTCTGCATTAGTTTGATTTAGCAAACCTTCAAAACCAGCAATCAAATTTGCTTCGATTTTACGAAATGTATATTGGTAGTTGTAGCTGGCGTATTGAAATTGCGAACGTATGGTTTGATTATTGTCGCTTACATTCTTAGCACTGTAAAATCTAGATCGAAAAGTGTGCTTATTGTCATTGTTGCCATAGTACACGGCTGAAGGATCTATAAAGTATCTGGTAATATTGTTATTGTTTATGGTATTATCACCTGGTTGAAATGACTTTCTTAGTGCATTACCCCAATAAAAAAATGAAGCGTTATCGCCGATACTCAAGTTTGAGTTAAGAGTAACAAATAGCTTTGGATTAATATTGAATTTAATTTTGGCGTATGCCCTACCCCTATTTTCCTCAACTGACTGATTATATGAATTCAGCTTGTTGTAAAATCCTCCAGCAACAAAATCAATTTTTTTCCACTTTTGACTATGTGATAAGTAAGCATTCGTTTCGAAGGGAGCAGATGTCCACCACTTTCTTCTGGGATCCTCAGGTGCCATAAACTGTCGATAAGAAATTCCGGCCTTTGTTTTTGGAATTCTGCTGGGATCTTCAGTGGTAAATTGAATTACACCATTCATTGCCGATGATCCATACAAAACTGAGGACGCACCTTTTAGAATTTCGACTTGTGCGATCATTTCAGTTGGAATATCGTCCCATTGGGAATAACCACCATCATATTGTAATGCAGGCATTTGATCTATGACTAGTAAAACACGACTTCCCGCTCCGTATGAATAGCCACTCCCTCCTCTTATGTTAGCCTGACCGTCTAAGATATCTATTCCAGGTACCAAATCTAAGCCTTGATCAACTGATGGTGCATTCACTTGCTCAAAAAAGCTAGGTTTCAAAACTTCTAAACTAACTGTAGATTGACTTTGGCGTTCTTGAAATTTGTTGGCAGTAATGACTGCTTGATTGAGGATATTCTGACTTGCATTCATAAAAACAATGAAAGGCTTCCCGTCTTCTAGCGGTAACTTAATACTTTCAGAATATGTTTCATAACCAAGATATCGCACTTCAAACAAGCACTCATCCTCATCAAGTTCGAAACTAAAATTGCCTTCTGTATCGCTAAAAGTAAGCATACCACAAGCAGATACAGTAGCAGAGACTAGGGTTTGACCGCTATTGGAATCTTTTACGGTGCCTGCTAGTACGAAATTTTGGGCGAAAGCCCCAATTGTGAAATAAAGTATAAAAAAAGGGAATAGCTAGTACTCTCATCTTGGCAGTTTTGCACAAAATAGGAGAATTTACCCGTTAAAACTACAAAAAAAGTAATATTACTCTTCTACGTATACGATTTCATCAAGCATAGGAAGATTAATATATTTATCTTCCTCATGACTGATACTCCAAATCCGTATAAATCCCCCTGATGCTTTGGCAACATGTGTTGCAAAAGAAACAAAAGAATGATACATCAATGCTCCGATCACATTCGGTAATTTTGCTAAAATAGGATTTAACTCCGAAATCTTGTTGACAGCGATCTCAGTTCTAGCTTTCTTATCATTTGGAGTATTGTCTATTAACTCAGGAAGCTTAGTTGCAAAATCAGAGCCAACTTCCGTATAGAACTCAATTAATTCTTCAGGACCCGCGTAGCTTCGTATTTTTGCAATTTTGCTAGCCAATGTAACTTCCGAGGAATCAATCTTGCCATCAGCACCAGCTATTAGGACAGCTATCCAAGCGATTCCTAATCTTAATTTTTCGAACTCTTCAGCGGATAGAGACTCAAAATTTTTGATCATATTCGATTTTTTTTGCAAAGGTAGTATTTACTTTCAAAGAAAGGAACACATAATGTAATATTGATGTATAATACTTAATCTTTGTTGACATATTTTATTCAGTTATAAATACATCTATATTTGCAAAAAAAAATAAATTTTGGGAGGAGCTAAGAAAAAGGAAACGAAGCAGACACCTCTTATGGTGCAATACTTTAAAGTTAAAAGCAAACATCCTGACGCGATACTACTTTTTAGAGTTGGTGATTTTTACGAAACTTTCTCTGATGATGCCATAAAAACTGCCAATACGCTCGGTATTGTTCTAACTAAAAGAAACAATGGAGGTTCAGACATCCCACTCGCTGGATTCCCATACCACTCCTTAGATTTGTACTTGCCTAGACTTGTGAAAGCAGGATATCGTGTAGCGATCTGTGAACAACTTGAGAAACCAAGTAAACAGAAAAAAATTGTTGACAGAGGAGTAACTGAAATTGTTACACCTGGTTTGACGACAGACAATAATCTACTCAATCATAAAGAGAACAACTTTCTATGTGCGCTTCACTACGGAGAGCAGAACCAAATTGGACTTGCATTTCTAGATATATCTACAGGTGAATTTCTTGTGAGCCAAGGGAACAATTCACAAGTGCAAAAACTAATTCAGGGTTTTCGACCAAGCGAAGTGATTTTTGCAAAAGCTAATAAAAGCAAGTTTGCAAAAGAATTTGGAGATGAGTATTATCATTTCCTTTTAGATGAATGGGTTTTTACCGAGGACTATACTCAAGAGATGCTCTTTGATCATTTTGAAGTAACAAGTTTAAAAGGATTTGGAATTCATGAATTACATGAAGCCCAGATTGCAGCAGGAGCAGTGTTACACTACCTTAAATCAACAGAAAACAATCAACTGCAGCATATAAACGCGGTTCAGAGAATTCAGCTTGATGAATACATGTGGTTGGATCGCTTTACGATACGAAACCTAGAATTAGTACATAGCAATCATTCAACAGGAATACCTTTAATTGACATCCTGGATTGCACCTCTACACCGATGGGTGGGAGACTATTACGGAAATGGTTACTACTTCCGCTAATTGACCTTAAAGAAATACGAAAGCGTCATGATATTGTGGAGATTTTCTTTTCAGAAGAGAACACTCTAGAATCTTTATCTAATAAATTGAAAGCAATCGGAGATCTTGAAAGACTAATATCGAAAGCACCTTCAAGAAAGTTAAATCCAAGGGAGGTGCTTCAGCTTAAAAAGGCACTCTTTACCATTGACCCGATACAAGATTTGCTTAACAACACCAAGCTAAAGCCATTGGTTGCAATATCAGCTTCTCTTAATCGATGCGAAAACTTAAGAGATCGTATCGAAAATGAACTTGACGAGGAAGCTCCTGGGAACATTTTAAAGGGAAATATTATTAAATCAGGTTGGCACGATGAACTAGATGATCTCAGGAATATAATCTTTAACACAAAAGATATACTGGTCGAAATTCAAGCAAGAGAAGCCAAGGAAACAGGAATTGCTAATCTCAAAATTGGCTTCAACAATGTTTTTGGCTACTATCTAGAAGTCACGAACAAGTACAAAAATCAAGGCTTGATTCCAGATAATTGGATAAGAAAGCAGACATTGACAAATGCAGAACGATACATTACTGATGAGCTAAAAGTACTAGAAACAAAGATATTGGGTGCAGAGGAAAAGCTGAATGTCTTAGAATTGCAGCTATACGATGCATTGATCACTGATATTCAGAACTACATCCTTGCAATCCAGCACAATGCCTCATCCTTAGCAACGCTAGATTGTTTAAGCAGCTTAGCTTCAGTTGCCAAACGTAACAATTATAACAAACCTGAAGTAAATGAAAGATTTGCAATTGACATCAAGAATGGTAGACATCCTGTGATTGAACAGCATTTAAGTATTGGTGAAACATTTGTTCCCAATGATGTATTTCTCGATAAAGATGAGCAGCAAATATTAATGATAACAGGTCCTAACATGTCAGGTAAATCTGCTGTTTTACGTCAAACAGCCTTAATATGTCTTATGGCACAGATGGGATCCTTTGTTCCAGCAGATGAAGCTAGTATTGGTTTGATTGACAAGTTATTTACTCGTGTAGGCGCATCCGACAACATTAGTAGTGGAGAATCTACATTCATGGTTGAAATGAATGAAACAGCGAGTATCATGAACAACATTTCTTCGAGAAGCTTGGTCTTACTCGATGAAATTGGAAGAGGTACCAGTACTTACGACGGTATATCAATAGCATGGTCATTAGCAGAATTTCTTCACGATCAGGAGGACTTACGTCCAAAAACACTATTTGCAACCCATTATCATGAACTTAATGAGCTAGCCAATCTTTTTCCTCGGATAGAGAACTATTGTATTTCGACTAAAGAACATGGCAATAAAGTCATTTTTCTGAGAAAATTAATCAAAGGTGGGAGTAAGCACAGCTTTGGTATTCACGTAGCCAAAATGGCTGGGATGCCCCGAGAGATATTGGTTCGTGCAAATGAAATACTTTCTCGATTAGAAACAAAAAGTATTGAGGACAAGAAGATTACTGATCAGATCCCTCCCAAAACACACCATACTCATCAACTAAGTATTTTTGAAACCACTGATGAAACAGCTGGAAAGCTCAAAGAGATGCTTGGAGCTGTAAATATTAATTCTATGACTCCAATCGAGTGTATGATGAAGCTCAACGAGTTGCTTCGTGTAATTGAGGAAGACTAGTTTCTGCGCTATCATAATCATGTAAAGCCTATTTAGCAATCACATTCAGATCCTATTTTTTTAATAGGTAAGACAATCGAGAATTATGTATCAACAACTGATTTAAATTATCTACACGAGGATCAGTGCTAAAGTTAAATGACGTAAGAAGATTGATTCTTGCATATCGAGCAATCGGCTGAATTGAAACAGTTATTATTACATGCACAAGGTCAACTTCACTTAGACATTTTGAGATATCGTATAGAAAAGACAAATAATCTATCAACTCAGTGCGAAACACCAAAATTTCCATAGATAATTTGATGAATTTCAACACTTACCGACTGATAAAATACAAGATCTATTCAACAATGATGACGAATATGTTAAGGTATAATTACCTACTCCATCTTGCCTCGGACCATAATTTTTGTAGCTTTTCATCAAGAAAGGTCCACGCTAAGGCGTGAATTTTTTTTAGACCGTGTTGCATTTCGATAAGTTGGTAGTCGGCTGTAGTCTGTTGAAGTGTCCTTGTGAGAGACTTTAGGTTTCTTCGGTCAGATACAAGGCTAGAGAACCAAAATACTTGTTTCTGATAACTTCTACTTTCCAGGATCATTGATTTTATGAAAGCTAGTTCACCTCCTTTTACCCAAAGCTCATGAGACTTACCACCAAAATTTAAAGATGATTTCTTTGATCCCTTTAGATTCTTATTTTTACGTATGTTCGCTGCCTCTGCATCCTTTCTATTTTTAAAAAAAGGCGGATTACAAATTGTAAAATCGAATCTCTCGCCCTCACTAATAATTCCATTAAAATACGAATTACTATCTGACTGTTTTAGCACTTTGATCTTGCTACTAAGATCATTCTTATCAACATTTTCCAAAGCAAAATTTATTGCAATCTTATCAATATCTGAAGCGGCCGAAGACCAACCAAAGAGTCTATTCGCTAATAATGGATAAATGCAGCTCGCACCTGTACCTATGTCCAGCAAACGAATGTTCTCACCTTTGGGAACCGATTTCCCAGCCAATTGCGACAAATACAAAAGGTAATCAACTCTTCCAGGAACCCCTGGGCAGAGGTATGCGTCTGGCAGTTTCCAGTATCTAATCTTGTAATGCGCAAATAGCAGTGCTCTATTTAGAAGGAACACATCTCGTTGCTTTGAGAAATCAATAGTAGTTCCCCCATCCGACCTCCTTACAAGTCTATCTCGTAGTTCAGGGATATATTCAGTCAACAGTTCGAAATCGTATCCATTTCTGTGTGGATTTCTTACGTGAAGGGATGATACATTTTCAGTCATAGCTGATTTTTGCGTTTTATAAGAAATACTATTCTTACATAACTTTCGAGCACAATAACCGGTTATAGTAACGTAAAAAGGGCGAAACTCTTTCGAGATTCGCCCTTCTATAAATCATGATGCTAGCTTATTGCTTGATCATTTTCTTTACAATTGATTGATTTCCAACTGTAACCTTCACAAGGTAAATTCCTTGAGGGTAATCACTCACATCTTGGGAATATGAAACTGACTGTCCTGCAGTCGTATGTGTATCCATACTCTGACCTAGTGTATTTATTAACTGAATAGTGCAAGAAGTTGAAGTTGAAAACTCAAGTCTAACCTGCACTCTATCACTTGCCGGATTTGGCATCACTGTTACATTGTCTAGAATATCAATATCCTGAACATTTATAACAGATTGCACTGTAAAAGGTCCATAAGTCTCTTCACAACCATTTTCATCAGTAACTACAACAGTATAATCACCAACCTCAAGTCCATCAATATCCTCTGTAGTATCACCATTTGACCATAAGTATGTATATCCAGGTGTTCCACCTTCAACTGTTATGTCAATTGAACCCGTAGGATTAGTATCCGTAATATCTAATACCTCAGAACTCGATAACTGAATTGCAGTTGGCTCATTGATAGTTACTGTTATCATTTCAGAACATCCATTTTCATCAACTGCTGTTCCTACATACTCGCCACTAGCTAAACCTGAAAGTTCCGTACCTTCAGAACCATCATTCCATGTAACTATAACTGTTCCTGAACCTCCAGAAACATCAATAGATATTGCACCTGAATCGTCACCATTACAAGCAACATCTATTACATCTGACGTATTCATAGTCAACTGTTCTGGTTCAACTATTTCAAATACACCGTTTGCAGTCTCTCCAATCTCATTTGTAATCACAAATGTGTAAGTTCCAGCACATAAATCTGACATATCAAACTCGCTGCTTTCATATCCATTTGGTCCTGAAATAGCGATCGTGTAATTCTCTACCTCAGCTGCAGGAACAATAGATGCCGTTCCTTGACAAGCTGCGTTACAAAGTTCATCAGTCACTTCTGTCTGGAAAGCTAAGGACGATCCAGAAGACACCACAACAGTTGAGCAAGACTTAGAATCTCCACATTCGTTTGTAATTGTTAGACAAACATCATATGTACCATTATCTGCATACGTGTGTGTTGGATTTTGCTCGGTTGATGTGTTTGCATCTCCAAACTCCCATAAGTACGATGTTGGGTTACCATCTGAAACATCCGTAAATTCAAAAGTTTTCTCATCACTTTCAAATGTAAATCCGGCAGTTGGTTCATTTATTACTTCGTCAACCACTACAGAAGTAGTATTTGAGCAGCCAGTTTCTAAGCTTACAACTTCCACCATATACTCACCAGGAGCATCGATAATAGGATTCTCAGTGTCTGCACCTGAAACTATGTTACCATCAGACGTTGTCCACAAATAAGTGTGATCGCCTTCAAGCACAAGATTAAGATTTGTCTCAGTTAGAACACAAGTCAACAACTCAGGAGCAGTAATGACAGGATCAGGTTGTTGATTATTCAATATAACTGTCACACTTGATAGAGAAGTACATCCGTTATCGGTATTTAGTACCTCAAGTAGATAAACTCCAGAGGCACTTACGATTGGTGTTGGAGTATCAGCACCTGAGACTATGACACCATCATCTGTTGTCCAAGAGTATACGTATTCATCACCTGAACTAGATTGTGTTCCATCTAGCATTACTTCTATAACGGAACAAGTAAGAGCTTGCTCTTCACCTGCATCTGCAACAGGTACGCCAGCAGATTGCTCAACTGTAACTGTAGAAGAACTAGTACATCCATTAGTTAGATTGGTAACAATTAGTTCATAATCTCCAGCAGCATTAACAGTTGCCATGAGTGTTGTTTCTCCTTCTACGATATTACCATTATCAGTAACCCAGAGGTAAGAAAAGTTAGCTCCAGAAGACGACCCTGTGCCGTCTAGGACAGAAGTTAGATTAGTACAATCGAGATTTTGAGCCGAACTTATCTGTGACACAGGAGCGGCAAAATTACCAGTTACAACTACATCGTCAGTTTCTGAACAATTAGTTGCAACATCTGTAACTTCCAGTGTGTAGGTACCTGCCGCATCAACTATTGGGTTCAGCGTATTTCCTCCACTAACAATATTTCCGTCTGTTGTAGTCCAAGTATAAATGAGTGATCCACCTTCAGAAGAACCTTCACCAGATAACGTAATCTCGGTTTCATCACAACTCAACATTCCATCTACTTCAGCAATAGCTTCAGGTCCGTCAATTTCTTCCACTAAGATTGGGAATGAAACTGTGCAATTATTTTGATCAATAATCATACCACTGTAGAATCCAGGAGGAACTCCTTGAAAAATACCACTGCCATTGAAGTCGACACCTATATCATAAGTGTATGGACCTACACCGCCGCTTGCTTGCAATATTATTGTACCATTATTGTTACCACACGCCGCTGGTAGTGTATTTGTAAGCTCTGATAACACTTCTGGCTCTTCGATAACATAGACTTCCTCAGCAGTACAACCATCGGTATCAGTTATTACAACAGTATAGGTGTTGGGTTCTAAATCAGAAATCGATTGACTCGTAGACCCATTACTCCACATATATGAGTAACCTCCAGCACCACCAGTTGGGGAAATTGAAATATTACCATTGTTTTCACCGTTACAGGCAACATCATTTACTGTCTCAGATCCAACTGCGACTGATGTAGCTGGTCCAGAAACTGTTATGTCACCAGTTTCAACGGTATGTCCTCTGCCCTCAGTAATAGTGCAACTATATGTACCTTGAGGGACACCAATAAGATCTTCCGAACTTTCACCATTACTCCAACTATAACTGATATTTCCAAAACCTCCAGTTACTTGCAAATCTATCATACCTGTCCCATCGCCATTACAAGTTTCGTCAGTTGCAAAGAACGACTGATCTAAAGCACATGTTTCATTTATCCAGGTTACGAGTGTATTTTTGTTAGCCTGTCCAGTTTCATACATTTTTCTATCTGGACATACAGCGATAATTGTTGGATATGCACCAATTTGATATGCAGTTGGAACATTTTCGTTTGGTGGATTGAATAACGGAAAATCCGTACCAGCTGTCCAGTCACCTTGAGTACCACCTGTACAGCCTGGTGAATTAGTCATACAAGGATCGTTAGTATTTGAATCACTTTCTATCCAGTATACTCTCACAGCATCCTGTTCAACTGTACCAGTGGGACCATATTCATCGTATAAGTCTTCCAAATGGTGCTGCTGATGGTAATTCCAACATGGACCACACCACGTAGCTGAGAAATCAATAATTGCAGGTATTCCCTGATCTAAAACACTGTAAAGAGTGTGTGAATTGCCATTTAAATCAGTCAACGTCCAATTAGGAGCTGTTGAGCCGTCAGGCAGTTGTGCAAAGGCAGAAAAGCCCATGAACATGAAAAACAAAAGTACATAAAGATGCTTCATAAGAGTTTGAATTTTGGTTTAAGTGCTAAATATAAATTAAATGTATAACTATTCAACAAAAGAAATGCTAAAATTTGGTAAAGCTGATAGAACAGAGAATTTCTAGTAAATCTACATTCTCGAATTAATGGCTATCGTACCAAAAAGACGCTATCTTCTTCCCTTCATTTGATTCATCCCTTGCATCATCTTATCCATGCCTTTGCTGTTGCTCATCATCTTCATCATTTTTCTCATTTCATCAAATTGCTTGATAAACATATTGATTTCGTGAATATTATGTCCGCAACCTTTCGCGATTCTACGCTTACGACTCATGTTCAGAAGTTCAGGTGAAGTTCTTTCCAGCGGTGTCATAGAATGAATGATGGATTCTACTTTGCTGAATGCCTTATCGTCGATATCCAAGTTCTTAATCTGTTTACCAACTCCAGGGATCATACCCATGAGAGATTTAAGGTCACCCATTTTTTTAATCTGACCAATCTGATTCAAAAAATCATTGAAATCAAATTTATTTTTCTTGATCTTTCTTTCTAATCGCTTCGCTTCTTTTTCATCAAATTGCTCTTGCGCTTTCTCAACGAACGATACAATGTCACCCATTCCCAATATTCGCTGCGCCATTCTCTCAGGATAGAAGACATCAAGTGTCTGCATCGTTTCCCCTGTCGATACAAACTTTATTGGTTTACCTACCGTATATTTAACAGATAAAGCTGCCCCACCGCGAGTATCACCATCTAATTTGGTTAGGACGACTCCATCATAGTCAATGACATCGTTAAAGGCCTTTGCAGTATTAACGGCATCTTGACCTGTCATTGAGTCAACTACAAATAGAGTTTCCGTAGGTTGTAAAGCTCCCTTAATTGCAGATATTTCTGACATCATCTCTTCATCTATAGCTAATCGACCCGCTGTATCCACAATAACTATATCACAGCTGTTTTCTAATGCATATTTTATTGAGTTTTTTGCTATCTCAATCGGATTCTTAGAACCTTCTTCCACATAAATTTTGGCGCCAACTTGTTCAGCAAGAACTCTCAATTGATTGACGGCAGCTGGACGATAGACATCACAAGCCACTAATAGCGGTTTTTTAGCTTTCTTTTCTTTGAGATAATATGCCAACTTTCCAGAAAAAGTTGTTTTACCACTACCTTGCAAACCAGCAACCAATACTATTCCAGGATTTGCTTTGACGTTGATCCCTACAGATTGCCCACCCATGAGCTCGATCATCTCATCCATGACAATCTTAACCATGAGTTCTCCTGGTTTGACCGAACTAAGCATGTTTTCGGTCCCTAAAGCTTTATCCTTTACTCGATCTGTAAATTCCTTGGCGATCTTGTAGTTAACGTCTGCCCCTACAAGTGCTCTACGAACTTCCTTTATTGAGGAAGCAATGTTGATTTCAGTTATCTTATTATCTCCTGAGAGCAATTTAAAAGCTCCATCCAATCTCTCTTGTAAACTATCAAACATGGAATTATATTTTAATTAAGAAGTGCTACAAATATATCGTATTCAGATAAAATACCTTTGCTAGTGAAATGGATTTTTAAAACAAGTCAAAGTGAGCATCACCCTTAATGCTGACTAGGTCCATAAATTCTTGCATGATTAGAGCTGACTTATTTGTGTAGAACTTATGAGAACTCTTTTTCTTGTCAGATAATGATGCCGAGATTTCACTTAAATTGAGAAGTTGATGAACTCGCTTGGCTATTGCTTCACCGGAGTCTAGTACTTCGACAGCAGAAGGTAGAATATTTTTGAGATACGGTTTTAGAAATGGATAGTGTGTGCATCCCAAAACTAGATAGTCAATTCCTTCGTTTATCATAGGTTGAACATAGTGCTCGATTAGATCTTTGGTTTGCTTATCATTCAACTTTCCATGTTCGATCAACTCTACTAAGCCAGTGCCTTCCTGTGTAATAGTTTGAATATTTTTAGCGTAAGCATCTTTAGTTTTTAGAAACAAATCAGAAACCAAAGTACCTTTAGTTGCTAAAACACCAACTCTTCTCGATTGACTGAGAAATGCGGCAGATTTTATTGCTGGTTCAATCCCAACAAAAGGAATATCAAATCTATCTCTAAGAATCTCGATTGCACTTGTGGTTGCTGTATTACAAGCCACAACTATTAGTTTACAGTCAAAATCGATCAGCTTCTCAGTATTTTTGAGCGAAAGCTCTACTATCTCTTCCTTTGAACGCACACCGTACGGAGCATTTCTGCTGTCCGCTAAATAAATGGTAGACTCATGCGGCAATAACTTGTTCACCTCTTCCCAAACAGAAAGTCCACCTAAGCCAGAATCAAAAAAACCAATCGGTCGTCTATCCATTTTCGTATTCATTCTAATCCTTGAAACATAGAAAGCCATTTAAAAATTCCATCTGAAGATATATACTTAATATTAAGAAAAATCAGACTTAATAATGTTTTCGAGTCCATCTTGATAACTGGTTGCACTGATTCCAAAGTGTTTACTGAATTTGGAACTGTCGAAATCATATGGTCGATCAAATTGATAAAAAATTTCAATACCCATGTAGGGCAAAAAAAAGGTTATTAAATTTTAAATATAATTAAATACAAAACATTTTCTTAGTTTATTTTTAAACTAACATTATGGGTAAGACAAATTGGTTGGCAATTAGCGTTGCCTCTTCAGTCAGTATGGGTATTGGATTTCTTTGGTACGGTCTGTTTTTTCAGAACGCTTGGATGGCAGGGAATTTTATTACTATGGCAGATGAAAACACGCTTATGAAGCATGATGAAACAATCCCAACAAGTGCTACTCCAATGATTATTAATACAATTGCTATAGTTGTATTAGCCTTATTGACAAATTGGCTCCAAAACTATACTGACAAACTTCCGCTAGTGAAGGAGGGCTCCTTGGATTTATAGTAGGAATTTTTGCAGCAATTAATATTTTACTCACGAATTTATTTGCAGCTAACTCAATTAGCATAACTACAATTGATGCGAGCTACGTTCTAGTACTATTTATTATGATGAGACTGATTATCGGAGCATGAAGAAAAAACTAAATCTTAAAAATAAAACAACACGAAATGGAATAGCATTTAATGGCACTTCGGCAATACGCGGATTTCGACAGTAGAGCAAGGCGAACAGAATATTGGATGTTTACCCTAATAAATGTACTGATATCGATTAGCTCTAGTACACTACAATTCTTGCTAAACCTTTCAATCTTTGGTATGATTTCTACCATATATTCTTTGGCGGTGATTATTCCATCAATTGTTGTTGGTGTCCATAGATTGCATGATATTGGAAAGGGTGGCTGGATGATGTTGCTTGGACTTATCCCAATTATTGGAGCAATTTGGTTAATTGTGTTGTTTGCATCTGAGGGCAATCCATATGAAAATGAATATAGACCTGACCCTAAAGATGCCTATGCTGAACAAAATCTGTAAGAGAATCACATCACTACCAATAGATAAGATCTATTTGGATTAGGCCTGACCTATTTTAGGTTTTTGCAGCCCTTCTTAAACGATCGTTTATCGTAGTACCTAGATCAGTATTAGGAAAAAGTTCAGCTACGATGCAATCTACTTTCAAGCTGTCTAGCTCATGCATCGCGTTGTATAAGTTTGAGGCTGCTTCTTCAAAGGATCCTGAATCAGAAAGCACTATTGTTTTGACAATACTATTATTTATTACAGATACAGTTTCTTGAAATTTAAGTACTGCCAGTTTTTTAGACTCTATTGTATCACAATACTGAGTAGCATTCTCTACTACAACAAAAGGCGTCTTGGGAGCGTAGTGCCTAGAGAGCATTCCTGGAGCTACTGGGTTGTTTTCTGCTTTGTTCTTAAGCTGGATAGGACCTGTAATTTGTTCAATTTTATCTTTTGACAATGAACCAAGTCGAAAAATAACCGCTTTATCATTTTCAAAACCAATAATTGTAGATTCAATGCCTTTTGTGCAAGTTCCTCCATCTAAGACCATTTTCAGTTTGCCATCAAAGTATTCGACAACATGGCTAGCTTTGGTTGGACTTATCCGTCCGAAGGGATTGGCACTTGGCGCTGCAACAGGAAAATCAAGATTAGCTAAGAGTTTCAGCGTTAATTGGTGATTTGGAATTCTTACTGCTACAGTCGGTTTTTCAGCCGTGATTAAATCAGGTACATTGTCTTTCTTTTCGAGAACCAAGGTCATAGGCCCTGGCCAAAATGTATCAGCTAGCTTTAGCGCGACTTTTGGAACATTAATTACAAAATCATTTAATTGATCGCGACTTGCTATATGAACAATTAGCGGATTATATAATGGTCTTCCTTTCATCTGAAAGATAGCGCGAATTGCAGTTTCACTATAAATATTTCCTGCTAATCCATATACAGTCTCTGTAGGAATAGCTACAAGTTCATTTTTTCTCAAAAGATCTGACGCATATTTCACATCATCTGAAACTTTAGTTTTCATAGCAATCAAATTAAAACAAATTACTAGCTTGTAATTACAAAAGAAAACAACTAAGACGACAAATAATCAACAACTGCATCTTGAATATCATCTTCAAGACACTGTGTTGAACCAAAAACAAAAGAAGATCCAGTAATCTTCTCGTATAAGTCTACATATCGCTTTGTTATCTCATCAACAAAGTCCTGTGGCATTTCTGGCATAACTTGTCCTTCAAGACCTTGAAATCCATGCGCCATTAGCCATTCTCTAACAAATTCTTTTGAAAGTTGAATCTGACTTTCGCCGATTCTTTGACGCTCACCGTAACCATCTAGGTGATAATACCTAGAACTATCTGGAGTATGAATTTCGTCAATCAAAATGACATCGCCATTGTAAATTCCAAATTCATACTTTGTATCAACAAGAATCAATCCTTGCCCGGCTGCCATCTCTGTTCCAAGAGCAAAAAGAGCCTTAGTATAACCTTTTAATTGATTCCAAATTTCTTGTGTAACGATACCTCTTTTGAGAATCTCGCTTTCAGAAATATCCTCGTCATGTCCCTCTTCAGCCTTTGTAGCAGGAGTAATAATTGGTTCAGGAAAGCGATCAGCTTCCCGCATTCCTTCAGGCATTTGTACACCGCACAATTCACGCTCTCCACTATTGTAAGTCCTCCAAGCGTGACCTGCTAGATATCCTCGAATTACCATTTCTATACGAATGGGTTCGCAATTCTTACCTACAGCAACATTGGGATGAGGAATTGCTTCGAGCCAGTTAGGTACAATTTTCGAAGATGCATCAAGAAAATGCTTAGCAATTAAGTTTAATACCTGCCCTTTATATGGAATTGCGCGAGGAAGTATGTGATCGAATGCTGAAATTCTATCTGAAGCAACCATCACGACCTTGTCACCAATGGTGTAAACATCACGTACCTTACCATGATAAACCCCCTGATCTGGATGGAATCGAAATTCCGCTTGGGCTAAAGCTTTTCTCATCTGTAAAATTTAGGTGACAAAAGTAATAAATCATACTAGATTATCACGCGAAGTGGGCTAACTTAACCTATTGTTGTGCGTATCTATGGGTGGGATCAGAGGCTAAGACGATTGTTTCATTTTTGACATCTGTTTCAACTAAACCATCACGTAATCGAATTATTCGGTGAGCATGCATAGAAATGTCAGGTTCGTGTGTTACTATAATCACTGTATTTCCCGCGTGATGAATTTTTTCCAGAATTTCCATGATCTCAATCGATGTTTTGGTATCAAGATTACCTGTAGGTTCATCAGCTAAAATAATAGCAGGGTTATTTACTATTGCTCTAGCAATAGCAACTCTTTGTCGTTGTCCACCAGACAATTCATTGGGTTTGTGATCAACACGATCAACAAGTCCCACTTTCTTGAGTGCTTCCATCGCCTTTTCCTCCCTTTTCTTCCTTGATAACCCTGCATAGACAAGGGGCAAAGCGACATTCTCGAGAGCAGTCATTCTTGGCAGTAGATTGAAGGTTTGGAAAACAAAACCAATCATTTCATTTCTTACCATCGCTAAATCGTCATCGTCCATTTCACTTACATCTGTGCCGTTGAGCATATAGGTACCCTCTGTTGGTGTGTCCAAGCAACCGAGAAGATTCATTAGCGTTGACTTTCCTGAGCCAGACGGCCCCATCAATGCTACATATTCATTTTGATTAATAGTCAAGGTGATATCTTGAAGTGCCTTGACAGTTTGACTTCCCATGTAGTAAAGCTTTCTCAACGACTTGGTAATTATAACTTCGGACATTTTGAGTATTTTGATATTTAGCTATGATTCGAAATGACTGATGCAATTATCACAAAAAAATATCAAATATTTTCTTTTTTTAGATATATCGCCGTATTCAATAGTTCAATGATATAAAACAAGTCATTTTTCTTAGATTTGGCTCGACAAATTAACTATGAGTATTAAACATATTGCAATAGCAGGAAATATTGGAGCAGGGAAGACTACATTGTGCTCGCTACTAGGAAAACACTATGGATGGCAAGTTCATTTTGAAGACACAACAACCAATCCATATTTGAGTGATTTTTATAATGACATGCAAAGGTGGTCATTCAATCTTCAGATTTACTTCCTAAATAGTCGCTATCAGCAAATCCTTAACATAAGGCAGGGTTCTGAAATAGTAATTCAAGATCGTACAATCTACGAAGATGCTTTCATTTTCGCTCCCAACCTGCATGATATGGGTTTAATGGGGCAGCGAGATTTTGACAATTATTTTGACTTATTCAGAACAATGTCAAGTCAAGTAAAAGCACCAGATCTTTTAATCTACCTGAGGGCTGATATTTCAACTCTAGTTTCCCATATCCAAAATCGAGGAAGAGAATATGAGGGAAACATGAGTTTAGATTACTTGAAAAGACTCAACGCTAGATATGAAAACTGGATACAGTCTTACTCGGATGGCAAACTTTTGATTATTGACACTAAGAATTCTGATTTCCAAAACAATCCAGAAGATTTTGGCCGAATCATCAACAAGGTAGATGCTGAGCTATACGGTCTCTTCAAATAAACCATTTCACTCTAGAATTGTAGATTACTAAAAGAAAACTTATGAATCGATCCAAAATCGAGGACATCAAATCTTTAGTAAATTCTCGTAATGCTGAGCTCTTAGTTGTTAGCAAAAATAGGCCCTTGGAGCAAATAGAATTTCTATATAACATGGGATTTCGTAAAATGGGAGAAAATCGCGTACAGTCATTACTAGACAAAAAAGATAAGCTTCCAGAAGACATTCAGTGGCACATCATTGGGCATTTGCAGCGGAACAAAGTGAAATATATCGCCCCATTTGTGGCTCTTATTCATTCTGTTAATAGCATTTCGCTCCTTAAAGAGATTCAGAAACAAGCACTTAAAAATAGTAGAGTGATTCCTATTTTACTACAATTTAAAGTGGCTAATGAGGATAGTAAATTTGGGCTCGACCCAAATGATCTTGAAAACACATTACAGTATATTGAAGATAATTCCTTTCCAAACATTTCAATTGACGGTGTAATGGGGATGGGTACTTATACAGATGACAAAAATGTAACTATAGTTGAATTTAGGGCTTTGAAATCAATCTTTGACAAGCTTAAAGGTGGTTATTTCAAGGATTCAGAAACATTCAATCAACTAAGTATGGGCATGTCTGGAGATTATGAATTAGCTCTTAACCATGGTTCAACAATGGTCCGACTTGGTAGTATACTATTTGAGGATTAGTAACTTGACAGACAGAAAATACTAAATAGTTTGATATACACTCTCTAAAGTCGGTATCTAGAGTCGAAAAATCTGCAGATAGTGTGCTACTTTATACCCATTTTCCACAACGGTCCTGTAAGCTTCACTTTGTGGATTCAAAAGTGGATTCGTATGGTTTAGATGTATAAAGTGAATTTTGTTCTTCTCACTAGCTTCTAAATTTGAAAACCTAGCCATACTTTCTACCACAAAAGGATGTGGAATTTGTTTGATATCTCGATAGTTTATCTCAACTTCATCATAGAACGTAGCATCAAGTAGGGCAAAATCAACTTCTTTTAGTAAATCTTCAATCTTCACTCCTGCCTTATCCTCCCACACTGTCCATTTATCAATGTCAGGAATGAATAATAGTCGCTTAGAAGGACCTTCGATAATATAGCCTACTGTTTCCGAATACTCATCTCTATGTGGGACAACCAATGGCCGTACTGTCAATTGATCAGATAACTCAACATCCTGATTCTTATCAAGCATCCGTAAGACGATATTCTCATTCTTTACTAACAAATCCCAGGGTCCATTTTTACTGAGAAATTCAGTCATTCTAGGCATGGCGTAAACTGGCACCAATTTAGAATTCATCGATTCCTTACCGAGATACATCAAGCCTGTATAATGCCCGATATGTCCGTGTGTGATAAATATAGCGTCAGGCACAACTTTCTTACTCTCATTCAAGAATACTTGCATTTGCGACGGAAAATCAGGCGAAGCTTCAATAACAAAATGAGAATGATCAATATAATCATATATTCCGAGTGAAACTACTTTCCTTGAACTATCTGGATGTGTCCAAAGGTCAATACAACATGACTTTTTACAAGCCATATGAGGAGACCCTGCATCTTGAACTGTTCCCAGAACAACTAGTTCTACTCCATCGTGCTGAGCAGATAATAACGATATGGAAAGGCAAAATAGCAGAACATATAGATTGCTGATCGAATTGATATAATTAGGTATCATTAATCGAAATTGATGTCTAATTGAGTAGAGGCTTTCTAGATTCATTTTTCCAGCCAGCTTGTGACTGATATCGCACATAAAATATCTTGAGATCAGCTTGACTTTCGTACTTTGTAAAGAAGATTTCTTTCTCAGCTTGACTACTATATTTGGACATATACCACAAACCCTCGTTTCCTCTTGCTTGACTTTCATATGGAACCATATAAACTAACAGATCTGCCTGAGATTCATATTTAACTTCAAACACGGTAAAATCAGCTTGGCTTTCGTATTGACAAGTATAAACCTCTTGAGCGCTTACGAAATTAGCAAAGGTCACTAGAACACCAATGAGTCTGGCTTTCATAAACATTTAAGATTTTACAATTTTCAGCGTTACAACTATAAATCCCCTAAAATTGACAGCTATATTACACTAGTTTCACTAACTTATTGCATCATAATTTACTGCGACCTGATCCCAGTTGATGATTTCCATAAAGTTGGAAATATAATCTTTCCGTTTGTTTTGATAATTCAAATAGTATGCATGTTCCCAAACGTCAATTCCGAGAATAGGTGTACCCACTTTTTCAGCAATATTGCTCATTAATGGATTGTCCTGATTAGGAGTTGATGTGATAAATAGGTTTTTGTCACTATCAGCAGCGATCCATGCCCAGCCAGAACCGAAAACAGAACCAGCAGCTTTTGCAAATTCGGCTTTTATCTCTTCCATTGAGCCAAACGCCTTCTTCATTGCTTCTGCTAATGCACCTTTTGGTGCTTCTGATCCATTTGGCTTCATTACTTTCCAAAATAAACTGTGATTATAGTGTCCACCACCATTATTTCTAACTCCTGTATCACCATCACTATCCGTGACAGAAGCTAAAATATCTTCAAGGCCTTTTCCAGCCAAATCGTGATCTTTTAAAGCTGCATTTAATTTTCGAACATATCCTGCATGATGCTTACCATGATGAATGCCCATAGTTTTAGCATCAATATTAGGCGCCAGAGCATCTGTGTTATAAGGTAAGTCAGGTAATATAAAATCTACCATTTTGGAACTAGAATCGAGAAGTTCAGAACTCTCAGCTTTTCCGCTCCCCTTGCAACCGATTAGCGGGATTGCTCCAACACCTACAGCTACCTTTCCTGTTTTGTTAATAAAATCTCTACGTTTCATCTTATCTAGTTTTACGCTAAAATACTAAAAATCTTGCATTGACAATAAAAGTCAAGTATCAATCTATCGCATTATCAAAGACTGCAGAAGATATCTTTTTTCTGTCCTAAACAGTATTGCAATTAAAGCTTTTAACTATTCAAAGAAACTTTATCCTACTGTCTTGAATTATAATTGTCTATGGCAAGAAGATTTCAATCAATAGAGGAGCAAAATAAAGGAAACTTAAAGATCAACTTTCAAGCTCTGCGATACCTACCTCGGTTCTTCAAGGAGGTTTATAGAACCAATCCAAAACTTTTTCTATTAAACATATTTCTTAGGCTAGTAAGTTCTAGTTTTCCAGTTGCGATGCTGTACGTGGGAAAACTCATTGTTGATCGTATTGTTGAACAGGTTAGTACTCCAGATCCACTTGCACTTCAAGAAATCTGGATATTACTAGGAGTTGAATTTGCATTGTTAATACTCTCTGATATTAGCGGTCGAATTATCAGCATTACCGAAGGTTTTATTGGTGATCAATACAGCATTCGATCATCTGTACTATTAATCGACAAAACAGCAGAGGTTGAATTATATCAGCTAGAGGACTCCGAATTCTACGATAAATTGGAAAGAGCTCGCCAACAAACAAACGGAAGAGTCACTTTATTATCAAACCTTTTAAGTCAAGCTCAAGACACTATAGTAATCATACAATATGTCGTTGCACTTCTATACTTTGAACCATTGCTTATAGTTCTCGTGATATTATCAATCATCCCTGCATTCATAAATGACTTGAAATTCTCAAGTGCAAGCTATTCACTATCTAGATCATGGACAGCCGAGAGGCGAGAATTGGATTATCTCAGATATATAGGAGCAAATAATAAAACAGCAAAAGAACTTAAACTTTTTGGTCTAGCTGGTTTTGTTGCAGAACGGTTTCAGCGTTTATCATATCAGTATTATGAAATGATGAAAAAACTATCTATCCGCAGAGGTTTATGGGGTGCGATATTTAACACACTAGGCAGTATGGCCTATTACGGTGCTTATGTCCTCATAATATTTCGTGTTGTGGGAGGTATTTTAACCATTGGTGACCTCACATTTCTATCAGGTTCCTTCAATCGCTTACAATCAAAACTATCATCTTCATTTAGAAAGTTTACACAGATTACATCTTCTGCTTTAAATCTGAAAGATTACTTTGATTTTATTGATCTAATATCAATCGTAGATAGTTCTTTTGATATCAGAGAGTTGCCTCAAAAGATTGAAAAAGGGTTCACATTCGAGAATGTTAGCTTTCGCTACCCTAACACAGAAAAGTTAGTTTTAAAATCTATTAGTTTTGACTTAAGGGCTGGTGAAAAGATGGCTTTTGTTGGTAATAATGGTGCAGGAAAAACGACTTTAATAAAATTGATTTTGAGATTCTACGAACCTACATCAGGTCGAATCTTACTTGATGGGGTTGATATCAGACATTACCACAAAGGAAGCTATCAAAAGTACTTTGGTGTTATATTCCAAGATTTTGTAAAATATGAATTTACTGCGAGTGAGAATATTGGTGTTGGAAATGTCGAAGAGATAGAAAATGAAATACTCATCCAAGAAGCGGCAAATCTCAGTTTAGCAAAAGATGTAGTAGACGATCTAAACAATGGTTATAAGCAGCAACTGGGAAAGCGATTTAAAAACGGTGTTGAATTATCTGGAGGTCAATGGCAGAAAATTGCATTGGCGCGAGCATACATGAAAAATGCACAATGTATGATATTAGATGAGCCCACTTCGGCTTTGGATGCGAGAGCCGAATACGAGGCATTTCAACGATTTATAGGTCTTACGACTGGCAAGACTTCAATTATAATTTCACACCGATTTAGTACTGTGCGCATGGCCGACAGGATTATGGTCTTAAAAAACGGTCTAGTATTAGAAATCGGAACACACGAAGAATTAATGAGTACTCCGAAACTCTATGCCGAACTCTTTCAACTTCAGGCCGCAGGCTACCAATAAAGCTACCCTTTCTTTTCTATTGAATAAAGATCAATCTGAACGCGAGCTTGTTTACGTTTATCAAATTCCTCAAAAGTATCTTCTAAAACAAAATTCGTCTTTGACATTGCACGTTTACAAGCATCATTATTTGATTCAACAAAACCTTCGATTCTAGATAAACCCAAAGCATTTAGTCCATAATCTACGATTGCTGGAAAACATTCTTGCATCACGCCTTGTCCCCAATAGTTTGGTAAAACCCAAAATCCAATCTCAGCTTTTCCAATTTCTTTTACTAAATCATTGTAACCTCCGGCTCCAACAAGCTCTTTTAAGGCAAGATCTTCGATGCACCACCAGATTCCTGATTTTTCATTTATTAAATTGGAATACCATATCATCTGTTCTTTAGTTTCTTCTATTATGTTAAAGTGTACACCATAGTGCTTCGTAACAGTTGGGTCTGACAAGGCTTCATGAATAAAGTCAATATCTTGATCAACAATAGGTCTCAATAGATATCTTTCGGTCTTGATGATATGTTTCATGAAATAAAGTTATCGATCATAAGGCAAATGTACAATAGCTTGATAGATGGAACGAAATAATGACTCGAGTCAATCACAAACTTGGCTAGAATTTCGCATTTATGAGATATCACAGTTATTATAACAAGTAAAATGGAAAACTCTAAATAGAATGCTAAGTCAAATTTTCGTATACAGAATAATATATTGTATTCACAGTAAAGTCAGATTGATATTGCATTGAATTAAAAAAAATGAAATAATAATTCAAAAACTACTAGCAATTTGAAATTTTATTTAGATTTGGGTCTCAAAGGTTCATATAGCGAACTTTGATAGTGCAATATTTCTCATGGAAAGTGAGATGCATTAATTAAAATGGATTTGTGATTTTATTGAGGGAGCCGTCTAACTAACTATAGGATGGCTTTCCTTTTTTCATCTAATGAGTAATTCATCCTTGACTCAATGAATAATAGCTACTGATTTAGTTCTTACAAATCCCGGATTATCTAGCAAGCTTACGTAATAAATACCATCGACCCAGTCACTGCACTGAATTCTAAGAGGGAAAGTAGGACTATTAAACCTTTTCACTAAAATTCCACTACTATTATATATTTCAAGTATCTGCTTCTCACTTTGTGATTCGTTGTAGATCTCCAATAGATTCGCAACAGGATTCGACTTGAAATAAAAGCTATTATCTACTTGATAATCATAGCTTTGTGGGGTTACATCTAAGTTGTACTTTATAACCATATCTGTTACTTCCTGATCAGCTATCATTCCACCTACACTTACAAAAGAAGATAATCCAACTTTTGCTAAACCTCTCAAATCCATTATCTCGGGAATAAGTCCTTCAGATTCAAAAAACTGACCGCTTGAAGGATCATACTGCAATAACCGATTCAATGCCGGCACCCCACCTGATCCATTATAAGCGATTCCGTCATAATTATAACTTATTTTACTTCCACCTAGCCACAAAGCCACCCCCCCGACTTGGATGGCACCCATACGGTAACCTAGGGCATCATTCGTTTTTTCAACAATCCATTCTATTTCAGTAGGATCTTCTGGATTTATATGTCCTTTACGAAATCTATCACTTAAATTGAATGGTCCTATTTCTGAAGCTCCACCAAGAAAGTATATAGTGTCACCAACTATAGAACCTGAGGATCCAAAACTACTAAATATTGGGCCTAGTGGTAATGGTGTGCAGGCTGACCAAATGTCCTCAATAGGATTGTACATCCATACCTCATTAACATTCCCATCATTACTCCAACCAGTCAAGCTGTAAAGTAAACTATCCTTGTAAACTACTTGGACTTGATCATCAATTGGCGTCGGTATTGGAGCTCCATCTTCTAAAAAAGTGTCGCTTATTGGATCAAATATGTGAAGTTGATTTAAAGAGACTTCATTGCCATCTTCAAAGACTTCATAGCCACCTAAAATATAGATTTTGTCTTTGATTGTACTAGCGCCAGCAGCTATTCGATCTTGACCACCTGGCAAATCAGGTAAAACGCTCCATTCGTTATCGATTAAGTCATACTTGTACGACCTAGCATGAATCCCAGAATAGTTCTTGGTACTATCAATTCCTGAAAACGCATAAACGTATTGCCTGCCAAAAATAGTTATTCCAGTAACGGCTGTATTACTTATTTTTTCTGGACAAGGCTTTAGGATTTCATAGCTTATTTGCCCTTTAACAAAGAGACAATATGTAATGAATATGAAAACAAAGGTGAAGCGTAAAGACGTAATAACAACTTTCAAGTAAAAGTAATTATTATTATCTATCTAGCTGGAAAGGATCAATAAACTAAAAACAACTATTAATCCAGCTTCAATACTTGTAAAAACGCTTTTTGAGGCACCTCAACATTTCCAATACTTCGCATTTTCTTCTTTCCTTTTTTCTGCTTCTCCAGGAGTTTACGTTTTCTTGTAATATCACCACCGTAACATTTGGCAGTTACGTCTTTTCGTAGAGCTGAAATGGTTTCACGAGCAATTATTTTCGCACCGATAGATGCTTGGATCGCAATCATAAATTGTTGTCTAGGAAGTAGAGTTTTGAGTTTAGTACATATCTTTCTTCCGAATGAACTTGCTTTGTCTCTGTGAACCAACGAAGATAGAGCATCTACAGCTTCTCCATTCAATAAGATATCTAATTTGACTAGATCCGAAGCTCTGTAATTGGTTGGAGTGTAGTCAAAAGATGCATACCCTCGAGAAATTGACTTTAAACGGTCATAGAAATCGAATACAATCTCAGCAAGTGGTAAATCAAAAGATAGTTCAACTCGCTCAGTTGTCAGATAAGTTTGTTTTTGCAAGGTACCTCGTTTCTCCATACAAAGTGTCATTATCGTACCTATATATTCAGGTTTAGTAATGATTTGTGCTGAAATATAAGGCTCCTCTACGCGATCAACTAGAGTAACATCAGGAAGATCATTTGGAGTGTTAATTAGAAGCTCTTCCCCTTTCTTAGTATAAGCCCTGTATGACACATTGGGAACTGTCGTTATTACCTCTTGATTAAACTCTCGACTAAGTCTCTCTTGAACTATCTCCAAGTGCAGCATTCCCAAGAATCCGCATCTAAAACCAAAACCTAGGGCAACAGAGGTTTCCGGCTCAAAGACCAAGGAAGCATCATTAAGCTGAAGCTTTTCTAGACTGTCTCTAAGATCCTCAAAATCTTCATTTTCAATTGGGAAAATACCTGCAAAAACCATTGGTTTCACCAATTCGAATCCTTCGATTCCAGTTGGCGCCGGATTTTCTACAAGAGTAATTGTATCTCCAACCTTAATTTCACTAGAAACCTTGATACCTGTAACAACATATCCAACATCACCACTTCTAAGCTCCTTACGCGGCATCATATTCATCTGAAGAATTCCCACCTCATCTGCCGAGTACTCTCTACCAGTATTAATGAATCGAATCTTATCTCCTTTACGAATAATTCCGTTCATCACTCGGAAATAAGCAATTACTCCACGGAATGAATTGAACATTGAATCGAAAACTAAGGCCTGTAAAGGAGCATCGTCAGACCCTTTTGGAGCAGGCACTCTAGTAACAATAGCGTCCATAATATCTTGTATCCCAAGGCCACTTTTACCGCTGGCAAGCACAATCTCTTCTCGTTTACAACCAATAAGGTCAATAACTTGGTCCGAGACTTCTTCAATCATTGCAGACTCCATATCAATCTTGTTCAAAACTGGTATGATCTCCAAATCGTGTTCAATTGCCAAATATAGATTAGAGATTGTCTGTGCTTGAATACCTTGAGAGGCATCAACTAGTAGTAGAGCCCCTTCGCATGCAGCTATAGAACGAGATACTTCGTAAGAAAAATCTACGTGACCTGGAGTATCAATCATATTGAACGTGTACTTCGTACCATCAGTATGTTGGTAATAAAGCTGAATAGCATGCGATTTGATTGTGATACCTCTTTCTCGCTCCAAATCCATATCATCTAGAGCTTGGTTTGTCATATCTCTCTCGGAGATAGTCTTAGTAAATTCAAGAAGTCTATCTGAAAGAGTACTTTTCCCATGATCAATATGGGCTATCACACAAAAATTTCTTATCTCATTCATAGTGCGCAAATATACTGTCCAAAAACGAATTGCTGATACGATTGTGCATTAATATTACAACCAAGTATAATAGATAAACCCGTAGATGATAGTGTTGCTTTTGAAAATACAATGATTAATTCTACTTTTAATCAAAAATGAATTTTTCGGGAGAAATAATAGTAGCTGCGACTCAGTCCAGTTTGTATTTAGTTAGTAACTGATTTATCCTTGTACATTGCTAAATTCTTTGTGATTAATTTAATAAAACTGTCAAGAATAAGATTAAGAGTAAAAGAGCAAAAGATTGAAGTGCCAAAATTCTGAGCAAATAGATTCCTTTTCTTAGCTATTGATGGACTCTCTCAAACTAGTTAATATTCGAATCTCTGAAGATAAGGTTCGATGAACTGGACACTTATCAGCAATCTCCATCAATCTATTTTTTTGGACTTGATCCAACTCACCTTCCAGTTCAATGGTTCTATCAAAAGTATCCAACTTGGCATCGTCAGATTCCCAAGATTGGCAATCTTCGAAATACTCTTTTGAATAGTTTACGTAACACTGAACCTCCAATAGCGGCCATTTCTTGCGTCTCGCATACATCTGAAGCGTCATTACGGTGCATACGCTTAAAGAGGTACATAATATCTGATATGGAGAAGGGCCAAAATCGTTTCCTCCTAGTACTTCAGATTCGTCAACGGTCATTCCGTGACGCCAAGCTCTATTCTCGGTTGTATAACCTGAGTCCCCTAGCCTAGCAACAACTTGCCTATCTGTTTTCAAATCTCTTTTATCAGGCTTTGGTATATACCTCATATCCCAATTTACTACAATATTTGCTGCATCAAATGCATCATTCTTATTGGTCAGCATATGATTTGCTCCATTAAGAGTCACAAACGACTTGGGATGCCGTGCATAAATGTAATTTTGGCAGTATTTTCAATTTCAACAATCCTATCTTTTGGTGAGTGCAAAACCAGAATTGCCTTGTTAGACTTAGACAGAACTTCAAGCATTTTGTGATCACGTAAATCATCCAAAAATTGCTTCTTAATTGTGAACTGACGCCCATCAATCTGAATAACTGCTTTTCCCTCACTTTCGATCTCGATCACTTTATCAGAAAACAAATGCGTAACATGCTCAGGGTCTGATAGTGCAGCAACCGTAGCAATTGCTTGAATTGAATGAATTTGATTCCCAGCAAAAATACTAGCAGCTCCCCCTGGAGAATGTCCAATTATGAGCGTTGGTGCATCACGGTGCTTTTCTAGGAAATCGGCAGCCGCCATCAAATCATCTACATTACTGGTAAAATTTGTATCAGCAAATTCATCTTCGCTCTCACCTAATCCAGTGAAATCGAATCTAAAAAAGGCTATGCCTTCAGTGTTTAGTGCTCGACTAATGTGCTTAGCTGCAATCAGATTTTATGACCTGTAAATACATGCGCAAATATTGCATAAGCTACTGGCTTCAACATCATTGGCAATCCCAATTTGGTTGAGAGCTTGTAACCTACATTATTAGTGAACTCTACTTTCTTAGTAGGCATTTAGTTTGTTTTACTTGTGAATGTTAGCGTTAATTTAGTTTGCAAAAATCATCTGTTTAGTTTCAATAACCATTCCGTCGATAACCAGTGAATATTGATGAATTCCTGCCACCCCATATCCATGATTATATAGAAGTTCATTAATTCCTTCATTGAGGATAATTGGCATTTCTTTAATTAGTTGACCATTACTATTTTGAATTCTGATCAAGGCATTATTGTAGGTAAATGCTCGTTCAGCATAAACAGAGATGGTTGTAGCTTCATCGAAAGGGTTGGGTGCATTCTGCCATAGTTCCACAGGAAATCTCGATTTCGTGCCATAATCGATTGTTCCAACAGACTGCTTAACAAATATCTCGTCCGAAAAACAACTCTCTATTTCCAAATCATCAACCGAAGCGACGGTTAATCGTACATTATTCTCTTCTGTATTAGGTGTAAAAGTTAGCTCTTTCGTATCCTTCACATAGATCAAGGTATCCCAATCATTCATAGTAGTCCTGACTCCAACAGCATAATGCATAAAGTCATTATCGTCAATAATACTTACAGACACTTCATCATTAACCCAGTCAGCTTCGAAAGAAACAGGCTCTGGACTTAAGGCAATCATTGCTGCAGCCACACCATTTATACGACCATTTCTAGCGAGATAATTGAAATCTACAAAAAATGAATCGATTTCCGAGTCACCATCTGTGTCTACACCGAGTACATCTTCAGAAGTGTGCTGTCTATCGTGATAATCTTCATCGATACCCGCGTCGCCATGCTCGTGCGCTGACGTGAATCGCATTGCAGGAATATTTTTTGCTCCGAAAGGAATATGATCTCCCCCCCTTCCCGTGCGATCTTCAGCCGACATCAATGTAAGTAGCATAGGTACTTGCACATAAGGTAAAAGTTCCTGCTGATACTGCAGTTTAATATATCTAGAAAGACTCTTATGCGGTGAATCGAAATTCCCTCTCGAAAACAGTCGTACTTGGGTTGAATCAATCAGGTTCTCTCCCGGACAAGAAGGCTCAGAAGAAGTAGCCCCACAGATAATCCCTCCAATTACATCATTGTTCAAAACTGCTTTTACATCAATTAGTGGCTCATCAAATTTACAATAGAATGCCACCGCCTCTGCTCCATGAAGACCTTGTTCCTCTCCAGTTGTAGTCATAAAAACAATAGTTTTGTCAAAAGTAAACTGACTCATTACTCTTGCTAACTCGATAACTAACGCTGTGCCAGAACCATTATCTTCCATTCCCCGAGCCTCACAATCAACATCGCAATTCGTTTCACAACGACTATCCATGTGCCCCTCAATTATAATGATTTCACCTGTTCCATCAGTTCCAGGTAAAGCTGCTAGAACATTCTTGTGTCTCATCATTCCGCAAATATTCTGATCAAATTGGAAAAAACCAGTTTCCAATCGATCCTCGTACTCTGCATCAAACTGATCAAATTTTGACTTTATCCAATTTCTTGCAGCTCCTATTCCAATCGTTTCTGAGAGTGTATCTGAGCCAGTATTTCTTGTATAGAAACGATCAAGAATTTGTAAATAAGCTTTCAAAGAATCTGGATTTACTAAATTTTGAATAGCTGGAACTACATCATCTGGATGACTTATTTGGATAGAAGCCTCATAGTCGGAGGGATTGTAGTTTCCTCTCAGAACTTCTGCTAAGGTTATATTAGTTATGACCTTGTTTGTTTGGCTTACGCCCAAATTTGAAACTAAAACTATTAAGAGTATTGGCAAAATGTGAACTTTCAATTTCATCTCAAATATTTTTGTATTGGATTTATCAACTAAATAAGTATTGTAACGAACAATGCTAAATTACTAAGATTCGCTTACAAATCTCTTCTTGCAACTATAAAAGCTAAGAGAAGTCACTATTATTTTACAATCGAAATGCCTAATTTAGCATACTTCTGATGTAATCAAGAATAGCTATGGTACGTGAAAGAGTTGCAGTGATTCCAAGAAATCGTCAGAGACGTAAGCATCTTCTAACATTTTTATTACTATTTCTATATCTAGTGCTCCCTAGTACCGCTGATTGTCAATCTATTGAAAAGGAAATTCTAAATGAAATTCAAAAGATTCTAAAGCATGAAGTGTCTATTGACACCTCCGAAACCCCTGGTTTCATAATCGGTATTGTTGAAGTAGATACTACTTTTGTTGTTCAATATGGTTTAAATGCTAGCAGAAGTGCCAAGATTGATAAAAATGCATGCTATTCTATAGGCGGACTTTCTAAAGTATATCTAGCCCTTCTATATCAAGACTTAATCAATAGAAATCAAATAAGTGACGAAATCGAATTGAATGAAGTATACCCTAGTTTACAAGGGACACCTTGGGAATCAGTCAAGTTTTACCAGTTACTCACACATAGCTCTGGTATTCCTAGAACTTTAAGAAATGTAAATACGAACCAAGTTGATCCTTTTGAAGGAATTCAACTTAAGGATATACTTCTAGGTCTACATGACACTTCAAGTTCAAATAAATCTGATTTTCTGTACAGTCACTATAATTATGGTTTGCTTGCAGATGCTTTGGAACGCATAACTTCGATGGAGATAGAGCAGCTGTGGCAGAATTGCGAACCTTGCACTGCACTAAGATCTTCATTGATCATTGCAACTAGTGATTCATGTATCACAGAAGGTTTAAATAAGTTGGGAAAGTTGACTAAACGCAAGGACTATGGATCTATGAAATACTCCTTAGGATTACAAGCTAGCATATATGATCTTTTGAAGCTCGTAGATGGCATTCGTTCACTGGATGAAAATCAATTCAATATCACGTCAGAGGAATTATCAACTGGAATAGATAAAACAGTCAAATTTAGTCGAGGCTTATATAAACTTACTGGCGAAAAAAGGTATAGCGTATATTCACACTCAGGTAGAACGAATCAACACAGTGCTGCTGTCCATTATGTTCCTAAAACACGCACTGGCGTTGTAGTCATCTCAAATTCTGAAATAGGAACTAAAGATTTATCTTTGCAAGTATTACAAATGGTGAACAATAATTGGAAGCGGAAACGAATAGATACTAATGAGTAAGAAGAAATCTAATAAAGGAAATGATGGCAGTCTAGTGTACACTACGAGTGAAACTGGAAATGCTTTTTTCAGTCATTTGAATTTAAGCGAAGGTCAAGAATCAGAAGGGTATGATAAAGCAAACATGAAGATTCGTGTCTCAAGAGATCGAAAAAATCGTGGAGGCAAAGAAGTAACTCTCATTGTTGGTTTGGAACTACCAGAGGATGATTTGGCTTCATTAGGCAAAATATTAAAGTCTAAATGTGGTGTTGGAGGAAGTGCTAAAAATGATGAAATTATCATTCAAGGTAATCATGTAGAAAAGATAGTTGAGCTACTTAAAAAAGAAGGTTATACAGATGTAAAAAGGTCAGGCGGATGACCTCAGATCAACTGCTTAGATTACTCGAAAATCACACAAGTACTTTTCAAGCTGAACAGCGTTTTATTCAGCAAACCTCAATCTTTATTAAAAATCATACCAACTTCTATCAACGAAGTAATCTCGCGGGACACGTAACAGGCTCAGCCTGGATTCTGAGTCCAGATTTTCAGTCTACCCTACTTATACATCACCGAAAACTTGAAATGTGGTTTCAACCTGGAGGACATGTAGATCCAACAGATCAAACGATCGCCAAGACTGCTGAACGAGAAGCGCGTGAAGAAACAGGATTAGGTCAGTTAGATATAATTACCGATCGAATCTTTGATGTAGATATTCACGAAATTCCTGCAAGAAAGGAGGTTCCCAAGCACCTGCACTACGACATTAGAATACTCTGTATTGCAAAAGACACTACGATTAGGCCTTCATATGAAGAAGTGAAAGGAATAAAATGGCTAAATATCAAAGAAGCCCTTGAAGATCAAGTTAATTATCGAACTGTTCATCGCATGCTACTTAAGTCACTAAATATCAAAGAATTTATCACTGATAAGCATTAATTTACGATTCAAAGACTACAGGCAAGTATTCAGTTCCTTCTTAAATATATGTTTCGTAACTCTTCATTTTCAAAGGCATCCCGTTTATTCTTTTATTTTTTGTGCCCTAACGATTCTTTCCTTTCCTTGAAGATCTCGAAATAGATGGACATTTTTGAAGTCACATTTTTTCACATATGTATAGACCTCTTGGGCGTTGTACTCATTACACTCAAAATATAAATATCCATTATTTTTAAGTCTAATCACTGCAAAGTCAGCAATATGACGATAGAAGACTAATGGGTCTTCATCAGAAACAAAGAGAGCTAGACCAGGCTCATAATCCAACACGTTTTTGTGCATTAGTGATTTTTCAGTTTCTGGTACATAAGGTGGGTTACTCACAATAACATCGTATAGTCCTTGTGCTTCGTAGGCTCTAATATCCGCTATTACAAACTTAATATTCAAATTATATCGCTCAGCATTTCTTCCAGCGACCTTGATAGCTTCCTGGCTAACATCCATTGCAGTTAGCACAGCGTGCTTCAAATGGCTAGATAGAATGATCGGAATACACCCACTACCGGTACCGACATCTAGAATTTCAAGATCTCTATCTCCGTTTTTTTTATGATCATTAATAATGAGATCGACAAGCTCTTCTGTCTCAGGTCTGGGAATTAAGGTGTCAGCATTTAGATAAAATTCACGATCGTAGAAATATGATTGCCCGGTTATGTATTGAATGGGTTCATTTTTGATAAGACGCTCGATAATATGAGATAATCGTTCGTGCTGCGACGTCAAATTGTAGCGTTGTAGCTCTTTCCAAAAGAAATCGATCTCTCTTGTAGAGTAAATTGAGTGAAGGGAGTCTTTGAAAAGACCAAAATGCTCATCTTTCATTAGCAATAACTATATCTTCTAGAGAGAATCGAAATGAGCTTTGCGTTCGGAGATCCAAGCAAGCATTGACGTTTGGTCAGGACAATTTTTAGCCATCTCATTCACAGTATTGATATGTCCTTGATCTTTGATTCCAAACATTTCCATTACGTGGGCTTTGCTCAGTTTTGCCATTTCCTTGAAGCTTTCCGCCTGAAACACTTCATCACAAGAACCGCCAATTTCTCCGTAGGTCATTTTTTTCATAGATTCAGTTTTTGATAATAATCAGATCCAAGACTTCAATATTTTAATTTTTTGTAGGAGTCTCTGACTAACAGTCATCCTATGATTCTCTTCAAGTTTTTCGTATACTGCGCCCCTGCGCAAAATCACCTGTGTGAAATATCTAGCACTCATTTGCCACTTACGAAGAAACTGATCTTTACCTCTATTTTTTTTGACTCGTTTTGTAGATTTAGATCCAAAATGGTAAACAAGACTATCTCCCACTCCTTTAAATATCCGTACTCCCGCTTCATAACACTTCATTGAAAGATCAGGATCAGAATACATTCCCGGACTAAACTCCATACTCATTCCACCGACCATATCCCAAAGATCTACATGCATAAGATTTGGAGGCCAAGTACTACCCGACCAATGCTCTATGCTCATTCCTTTTGTTTCATGTAATAACTTGTTCTCTTCAAAAGATTCGATACTTGTACCGTAATCTTGAACGATAACACAAGGATTACCTGTATCATGTGGCTCTACCATAGTCGAAGAAAACATAAAAAGTTTGGTCTCTGCCTGCTTAACACCAGCAAGAAGCTTCTCATCCCAACCTGGCAAAACATACATATCATCGTTCAAGTAGACAATATAATCTGATTTGACCAAGGTTCTACAGAGATTTAGTCCGTAGCAGATACCTAAGTTTGATGGTGAATAAACATAATCAATGTTACCTTCACTTTCTATCCAATTTCTTGTTTGATCTTTCCCCTCATTTATGCAGACAATTATTTGCGCTTGTCTCGTAGAGTTCTTTTGAATGCTTGATATACAAAGTTGAAGGTATGACAAATTATTCCATGAAGGTATCAAAATGGAAAATGGAAACGTTCGCTGGGTTGTATTTATCTTCTTCTGAATTGAATCTACCATATAGGTCACGTGTTCTAAGTGCAGCAAAGATGCGTCAATTGTCGCTTTAACCCGCATTATTAAGTAGATAATACTTAGCAATTTTTTTTATAAAATCTACAAAAAGAAAAGGTAGCTTGCTTTCACAAACTACCTTTCCAAAAATTATCTGTAGAGAACAGATCTCACTGATTAAGTCTTTTAGACTAGATCAAATCTATCTGACATCATTACTTTATTCCAAGCTGCAACAAAATCTCGAACAAATTTCTCTTTCGAATCAGAAGTTGCATATACCTCGGCAAGTGCTCGTAACTCAGAGTTTGATCCAAAAATTAAATCTGCTCTTGTACCTGTCCACTTCTTAGATCCTGTCTTACGATCATGTCCTTCAAATAGATCTTCAGCCTCACTTGTTGCTCTCCATTTAGTACCTAGATCAAGTAGATTTACAAAGAAATCATTTGATAACACACCCGGTCTATCTGTAAATACACCATGATTTGAATTATCATAGTTAGCACCTAGCACTCTAAGTCCTCCCACTAAAACAGTCATTTCAGGAGCTGTCAGAGTTAATAATTGAGCTCGATCAACAAGCATTTCTTCAGGACTAGCATGGTGCAAAGCACGATAGTAATTTCTGAATCCATCAGATGCAGGTTCCAAAGCAGCAAATGATTCAACATCTGTTTGCTCTTGTGTAGCATCAGCTCTACCCGGCGTAAATGGCACTTCAATACTATGACCAGCATCATTAGCAGCTTTCTCAATTGCCGCGCAACCTGCCAAGACAATCATATCAGCTATTGATATAGCTTTTTTATCTTGAGCTGCATTAAAGGTGTTCTGAATACTTTCTAAAACATTTAGAACCTTTGACAGCTGCTCTTGATCATTAACTTCCCATGTATTTTGAGGAGCAAGGCGAACTCTACCACCATTTGCACCACCTCGTTTATCCGAGCCTCTAAATGTAGAAGCAGAAGCCCATGCTGCCGAAACTAGCTCTGAAACACTTAATTCAGAAGCGAGTATTTGTCTTTTCAAACTTTTTACATCGTCTGCATCTACCAAATCATGCTCTACTGCAGGGATTGGGTCTTGCCAAATTAGCTCCTCAGAAGGTACTTCTGAACCAATATATCTATTAATTGGTCCCATGTCCCTGTGCGTTAATTTGAACCATGCTTTTGCAAAAGCATCTGCAAATTCGTTAGGATTCTCATAAAACCTTTTTGAGATAGGCCCATAAATAGGATCCATTCGCATCGCTAAATCTGTCGTAAGCATAAAAGGTGCATGACTCTTATTTGGATCATGAGCATCAGGCACCGTACCTGCTCCTGCACCACCTTTTGGAGTCCATTGCTGAGCACCAGCAGGGCTCTTTGTTAATTCCCATTCAAAGCCAAAAAGGTTTTCAAAATAGTTGTTACTCCACTTTGTAGGAGTAGTTGTCCAAGCACCTTCAAGACCACTTGTTATAGTGTCTCCACCGCTACCTGTACCAAAACTGTTCTTCCATCCTAATCCTTGCTCTTCCATGGTTGCTCCTGCTGGTTCAGGTGCAACATGTTTTTCTGGATCAGCCGCTCCATGTGTTTTTCCAAATGTGTGTCCTCCTGCAATCAGTGCGACCGTCTCTTCATCATTCATTGCCATTCTACCAAAGGTTTCTCTTATGTCTTTAGCTGAGGCCAATGGATCTGGATTACCATTTGGACCTTCTGGATTTACATAAATCAACCCCATTTGTACAGCAGCTAGAGGATTCTCTAAATCTCTATCACCTGAATATCTCTTATCACCTAACCACTCTCCTTCAGAGCCCCAATAGATATCTTGCTCTGGCTCCCAAATGTCCTCACGTCCTCCAGCAAAACCAAATGTTTCGAATCCCATAGACTCTAATGCAACGTTTCCTGCTAAGATCATAAGGTCTGCCCATGAGATTTGGCGACCATACTTTTGCTTGATCGGCCATAATAGTAAACGAGCCTTGTCCAAGTTTGCATTATCCGGCCAACTATTAAGCGGCGCAAATCTTTGCGTACCAGAACCCGCTCCACCTCTACCATCAGCAATTCTGTATGTACCAGCACTGTGCCATGCCATTCTAATGAAAAAAGGACCGTAGTGCCCATAATCAGCCGGCCACCATTCTTGTGAATCGGTCATTAAGTCTGTCAAGTCACTCTTCAAATCAGCTAAATCTAATTTTTTAAATTCTTCAGCATAGTTGAAGTCAGCATCCATAGGATCAGTCAATTTTGACTGCTGTCTTAGTATATTGAGATTTAGTTGATTAGGCCACCAATCTTGGTTAGATCGACCTCTTCCAGCAGCTTGTTTTACTGCACCTCCAGAGAATGGACACTTACTTTCACTATTCATGTTGTAAGAGCCTTTATTTGAATTATTGTTTTCCATATGTATAAATTTTTAATACGTTATCAAGCCACGAAGTTACAACTTTTTTAGTGATAGTTTTTATTTATATTATTGATGTATTAATCAATTTTATCTATGAACTAATAGGCAGTATTTTCATTAATATGAGAATCCCACTTCTTCCAGTGTCGCTTTTGCATTTTTTGTATTTTTAGGGGATTCTATTACCATTTTAACGTACCCAATAGCTTGAACAAATAACATAATTCACTGGCTAGACATTAAGCTTGTATTAATTTTAGAGAATTTAAAGGTGACTTATTTCTATTAATTGTAATATTGCAATAAATGTATATTACAATTATGGGACTGACAAAAACAGAATTTTACACGGAGCAGCAAAACCGCTTATCATCTATCGCAAAGGTACTAGGGCACCCAGCTCGAATTGCGATCTTGCAATATCTAATTCAGCAAAACACCTGCATTTGTGGTGATTTAGTCCAAGAAATAGGTCTTGCACAGCCTACAATTTCACAGCATTTGAAGGAGTTGAAACAAGTAGGTATTATTCAAGGTGAAATTGAGGGAACAAGTGTCTGCTACTGTATAAATCAAAATACTTGGAATCAAATCTCCGGTGAGATATCGACATTCTTTAATTTAGCTAAAGGAGATCAAACTTCATGTTGCTAGTGTGATAAATCCCTAAAGCTATTAATTTCAAATAATGAGCATCTATCCAAAAATAGTAGATATAATCAAACAAGTAGAAAATCTATCGAAATCTGTTACACATCCGAACTCAAGCATTGAAATTTCTAATTGTATTCTCGCGGCTCAACAAGCCAACAAACCACTTAATCTCAACTTTGTATGTACGCACAACTCTCGAAGAAGTCAATTCTCGCAAGTTTGGGCTTACACGTTATCACACTACTTCGGCATGACAGAATTGTTGACGTTCTCATCAGGAACAGAAAGCACAAGTGTATACCGCAGCGTTATTGACTCACTATCAAATCACGGCTTCAAGACGAAAAAAACTAGTCAGTAGCGAAAACCCTAAGTATTCAATTAGAATTTCAGATGAACTTGAGCCTCTTATACTTTTTTCGAAGACAATATCAGAAGTGCGGCAGTCAGCAAAACAGTTCATTGCCATCATGACATGTTCCGCTGCGGACGAGTCTTGTCCAATAGTACTGGGAGCTAGCAATCGATTCAAAATGACGTTTGAAGATCCTAAACATTCTGACGGTAGCATACATGAAGGAAATACCTATGATTCAAAATCAATTGAAATAGCAATAACTCTATTCCATATTTTTGAGCAAGTCAGTTCCAAAACAAGAAAAAAATGACTGTAAAAAAATTAAGTTTCTTGGATCGCTATTTAACATTGTGGATTTTTGTTGCCATGGCAGTTGGAATTGCTATTGGACATCTATTCCCTAGTGTTCCCGATTCTATCGAGCAAATGAGCCATGGCACAACAATTATTCCTCTAGCTATTGGTCTCATTCTGATGATGTACCCACCACTAGCAAAGGTGCGTTTTTCGTTATTACCTAAAGTTCTACAGAATACCAAAATACTTGCAATTTCATTATTACTAAATTGGGTCATTGGTCCGTTATTGATGTTCTTTCTGGCAATATATTTCTTGCGAGACTATCCTGAATACATGGTTGGCGTTATTTTGATCGGACTGGCAAGATGCATTGCCATGGTCTTAGTGTGGAACGATTTAGCAGAAGGAAACAAGGAGTATGGTGCCGGACTTGTAGCTCTAAATAGTATTTTCCAGGTTTTCGCTTACAGTTTCTACGCCTGGATTTTCATCACGGTATTACCACCCTATTTTGGTTTTGAAGGAGCAATAGTTGATATTTCGATTGCAATGGTAGCTGAAAGTGTTGCCATATATCTAGGCATTCCATTTGCGTTGGCAATAGTTGGTCGATGGTGCTTGTCTCGTTACAAAGGGGAGTCATGGTACGAAGATACCTTTCTACCTGCAATATCACCCATTACACTAATTGCACTTTTATCAACGATTGTCCTAATGTTTTCACTAAAAGGCGCTCTAATTTTGGAGATTCCTTATGACGTGGCAATCATTTCCGTGCCATTACTTATCTATTTTGCAATCATGTTTATTATTGGATTCTTAGTTACAAAATGGGTTGGTGCCAAATATGACGAAACGGCTGCAGTTGCATTTACGGCTGCTGGCAACAATTTTGAGCTTGCGATTGCAGTAGCAATAGGCATATTTGGAATTCACTCAGGTGAAGCCTTTGCTGGTGTAATTGGGCCCCTAGTTGAAGTTCCCGCTTTGATTCTACTTGTAAGGCTTTCCTTCTGGTTGAGAAACCGATTGTTCTCTCCTGCTCCAAACTAAATTGACTATGAATACTCTTACCATTTACGAAAACTTGTTGCAAAAATGCCATCGATTTGAAAGAAAAGGAAAAACTGTTCCTTACACTTCAGCCAATGGACTTATGTTTTCATTTATAAACAAAGGAGGTGATCTTGGAATTCGCTATTCTAAAAGTAAGCAGTAGAAATATTTTGAAAAAGATCAAACTTCCTGCTTTAAATCACATAATGCAGTCATGCGCGGCTACATACAGATCACTGATAAAATGCTGATGAACGAAGATGACCTTGCTCTACTGTTGAATGAGAGCTACGACTACGTTATGAGTCTTCCAAAAAAATGATCGTATGCGTGTCCTTCCATAGTGTAAATTCGCTTTCAATGAATCTCTCCATGTCAACAAATTGAGCAAAGCATATATAGAGACAGCGACCCTGTTTAACAACTAGCCAAACTTTTTTGTAGATGTCAATTGCATGCTATGTCAGACGGTTACTTACTCGTGTGGAAAGCGGCTTTGAACTTAAAGAACTAGTTATTTGTTTTTAATAGTAATAACAAAAGATTCACAATGAAAACATTATATATAATCTCTAGGAGTACTATTAGCAGTATTCGTCATTATTCAACTAATCGGAATGAACTCACAAAGGGGAATTGAAAAATATCCATACAAAGTAATCAAGGAGTACAACAAATTTGAAATTAGGAAATACGAAGCAAGTTTATTTACTTCAGTCAAACTGTCAACGGGTAAATATGAAAGTGGCTCAAGCAATGGCTTTTCAATCTTGGCGGGCTATATTTTTGGAGGCAATGACAAAAATCAAAAAATAGCTATGACCTCACCGGTTGCTATGTCTATGGAAGACTCGATGGAAGTCATGTTCTTAGTCCCTAAGGAGTACAAAAAGAAGATTTACCGACTCCGAATCAATCAGAAATACAATTCAAAGAAGTCCCAGAAAAAACAATGGCTTCGATTACTTTCGGTGGTTGGGCAGATTCTGAAAAAATAGAAAAATACAAACAGAAATTGATAAAGCTACTCGAAGAAAAGGAGATCCAGCATTCAGCAAAATTTTACTTCCATGGATACAATGCACCTTATGAAGTAGTAAATCGCAAGAATGAAATCCTTGTAGAACTAGAAGGCGGAGTTTTTTCCCTAGATTCAGATTAAAAAACTAAGTCAGTATCAAAAGCTATCTTATTAGCTACTTTACCTCTTTCTGTTTAGTGCACAAACCAAAAGGCAAATACAGGGGGATATGCGCCAATGAAGCTTGCTGCTAAGAATATTATTGCAATAATACCAGCCCCAATAGCCATCATACCGTTTATTTACCCAGTGAAATACAATATAGCGACAATTACTGCTATCGAGATTCTAATATACTTATCTATTCGACCCATGTCCTTTTTCATACTGCCATTTTTGTTTGGTTACAATAAATACTGAGTGCTTAAAGATGTACAATAAAATTCATCTTTATTTCATCTAGAAGACTCTGGACTTAGTAAATAGTTGACATACTTTCTATCTCATCAAAGTTACATCTCCAACTAGAGTTTTAGTTTCTCCATTCACCGTCACATAGTTGATAATATATGCGTATACCCCTTGCTTAGCAGGCTGTCCATTGAAGTCTCCATACCATCTAACTTCCATATCATCTGGAGCTTTATCCTCTACTTTGTAGACAAGATTTCCCCAACGATCATAGATTGCAAACTTTGATACAATTTCTATCGGTTCAAAATCTCCGAAAATGGTAAAATACTCATTAACCCCGTTATTGTTTGGAGTGAAAACATTTGGGACGTAGATTGGCCTTTCTAGGACACGAAGTTCAATCTTAGCCTCGTAGACGCAACCATCTAAATCCGTTATGGTCACAATGAAGGTCTCATTTTGAAGAGCAATTAGATTAGGATTTAAGCAATCAGTGCAACTAAGATTTGAAGACGGAGACCAGCTAATACTGGCAATTTGATCTTGTGGAATACTCGTTTCAACCTCAAAACTTGTTGCCTCTCCCAAAAACTTAATATAGATTTCATCGTCTACAATTTCCTCAGTGAATGCCACTATAATAGGCTTCTCCTTCTAGATTACAGGATTTTGAATCGATGACTTGTAGATTGTGGACACCGTCCGAAACATTGGTGAAGATAGGATTCGCAGAATATGACACTCCCCCATCAATAGAAAACAAGAACGGTGGTGTACCTCCCTCTACATTCATAAACTCGATAGTTCCACTTGTAATCAGGCAATTGGGATCTTCAGTCAACCAATCAAAAGCAAGTAAATCTGGCAATTCTATAATTTCAATATTTTCGACCGAAGTACAGCCGTTGTTTAAGTCTGTTACGGTTACATCGTAATTGCCAGGACTATTTGTTAGGATAGTTTTAGTATCATAGGTATTATCTTCTTCGTCTACCCACAGGTAAGCTGAGCTCTGAGTTATCAGAATTTACTGTTATTTCAACCTCAGTGTTTTCACAGCTAAGGCTATCTCCCGACAACTCAATATTTGGAGTTTCAAAATCACTAGTTACAATGAGACTAGCTGCGGATGAACAGCCATTTTCACCAGTAACAATTAAATCATATGTGCCAGCTTCACTTAACTGCGGATTTTCTTCATTTGATTCGAAACTGTTTGGCCCTGTCCAAATGATACTTTGTATTACACCTCCCATATAGCTATTACCAGCAGAAAAGACTGGCGCATTACAATCGATATGTCCATTTGCAACTTGAATTGCAATTGTTTCCAAGTCCTCGTAGACTTCGACTGTGTCATAAACAGTGCAGCCATTTGGAGGAACTACTTCTAAATAATAGATCCCAATTTGGTTAGTAGTGAAGCTAGATTCTTCGCTACTAAAGCCATTTGGACCAAGCCAACTTACAATACTAGTAATTGGGCCGTCGTGATTACCAACTATTTGGACTTCAGTAACTTCGCAAGTTATTGTATCTGAAACTTCACTATCAATCTGAGGGTAAACTTTATCCTCTGTAATGAGAAGATCTTGACTGGACGTACATCCGTTGGTACCTGTCACTAACAATGAGTATGTGCCAGCGTCAGTAATTTCCGGTTGTTCTAAATTCGAAACAAAATTGTTTGGACCTGTCCAATCAATATCGCTAATCTCACCCTCTAAAGTTGCTAAAATTACAATTGACTGCTGGTCACACGTTAACTCTCCGCCAGAAAGTGCTATCGTAGGACTCTCTGTATCTTCGTAAACAGCAAGCTGTAAATTAGTTGCGCAGCCTGCATCGTTTGTCACTTCTACTTGATAAACCCCAGCCTCAGAAACTGTCGGATTTGACATATCTGAAGTGAACCCTCCAGGTCCAGTCCAATCGAAAACTAAATCAGAATCAGTTGTTTCCACTTGCACATCTACTGATGTCTCTAAACATGTCAAGGTATCTGTTGACAGCGATACGTCAGGATAATTAATATCATTTGAAACATTTACATTTTGAACTAACTGACATCCATTTGTAGTATCTGTTACGACGGCATAGTAATCACCGCTATTATCAACATCGAGCTCCGGGCTTTCGCCCAAAAGTGAATTATCAAAGGAACTATACCACTTGATCTCATAAGTTGGAAGTAGACCTTCAGCACTGAGAGTCGCCATATTGGTGGTACATTCAATCGTATCATTTTGCACAACGGTGAAAGTCGGAGATAATGTATCGATCGCTACGATAAAATCATAAACCTGCTGACAACCGTTTTCTGCAGTTAATGTGACTTGGTATTGACCCAGCAACATCTATTTCTATTGAATCTAAATCCGATACAAATCCTACAGGACCTTCCCACAATCCAGACATCTCTTGATTTAGATTCGTCAAACTAACGACTACGACTTGAGTCAAAACATGAAATCGCCGGGATATCCAGTGTTGCATCTGGACTGAGCGTATCAATTTCGACGCATTATAGTCATTCGAGGATTCGCAACCAAACTCATTGACATGCGGTAACTTCATATAACCCAGGAGCCTGAATTATTGGATCAAGCCCGTATAAAGTATCATTGCTTGGTGTAATCGGTCTGATATATGTAGATCATCATCGGAAGACATAGAAATCGCAACTTCATTGACATCACAGTTAAGAACCGGCGCCTGCAGAGAGAAGTCGGATCCATGTATCAAAGAGAAGCACCTCGATGGAATCCTCCGCAATACAACCATTATTTCCAGTATTGAAAAAGTAGTAGATTCCAGGATCGATCGCCTACTATTTCAGTTCCGACAATTGACTCATTTGATGGCGTTATCCATTGACTAGCAGCGGAACTATCAACTGTGGCGATAAGTGTACTGAATCTTGTAGACAAGTAAGAGTATCCCCAGAAAGTGATACTGGAGGAAGTGTATTATCAATACCTACATAGGTTGACAGAGCTGTTTGACAAGTAGGTGAAATAAAGTACGTTAATTGATATGTGCCGGTATCGACGACAACAGGCGATTCTTCAGATGAAGTAAAGCCATTTGGGCCCACCCAATTATACACACCTCCATCTATGCTAACGGTAGTAGATAATACTGCTTCAGAAGCATTGCAACCGATAGCACTATTTAGTATTGTAACATCAGGCTGATCTGTAATACTTTCAACTTGGAAATCAACAACGACTTTCACAGCCATTTGAAAGATTGATTACTATGAGGTTGTAGCTACCGCTGTCAGATACAACGATGGAGCTACTTGTGCTGCTAAAGCCATTTGGACCAGTCCATTGGTATTGAGCTGATTGAATCAAGGGAGCATTCTCGATTTCAGCGTAAATTGTATCTGAAGACGCACCGCAATATAACTCTTGATCGGGAATATCTACTAATATTGGGTGTAAGGTATCTTGCTGCACAATAATGGTTTGCACAGCGGTAGATTGACATGTTTTATCTCCGATTGTTTGGCTAACTTGCAAAGAGTACTCTCCAGGTTCAGTGACCCATGGCTCATAATCCAAGGATATAAACTCATTTGGTCCTACCCAAAAAAATGTTACTGAGCTGTAGTCCGTATTTGAGGATTGTAGTTGTATGGAATCTACTTCGCAAGTAAGCACATCAGGTTCCACTATGGGGTAAATCGGATTGATCCATTCGACAGTCACGTATATTATACTATCGCAGCCAAGAAAACTTCTGATTGTCAAGCAGCACTACATCCATCCCCAGGCAAGGTAAACTCGACACCTTCGAACTCAATTACCTCGTTGAAGCAAGCGTAGAGCAAGTGTATCATAATATGCTAGCGGATCAAATTGAATAGTTGAGTAATGAAAAAGGCTATCACAGCCATCAGGGTCCGTAACAACCTCTAGTACTTCCGCAGGTTCAAAAATAGGGCCACTTGGGCCGTCATAGGCCTCTCCCTCGCACAAGGTCACGAGCTCTCTCATAGGGCTCAGGATCCTCAATGAGTATTTGCACCAGTAGGATTGATGCACTCGACAAAGTCCTTCTATAGAGATGTCAATACTCTCAACTCCTTCGGCAAGCAAATCACCAAAAATATCAATCCAAAGCGTGTCGAACTGAACACCAGCAGGAATGGTATAAATAGCAGGAAAATTGGCAAAATCAACACCTTCTGTAGCGGTACTAGTCGGACTCGACAACGAAACTGATATCTACACTGGAATTGGGAGGTACTTTTTCGAAAGCTATGTAGGCATTTTCACACCCTTCTTCCGCAGTCTCATCATTTGGATCTGTATAGCCCGAGACCACATTTATTCGAGTGTTATCATCTCCAGAAACAAAGGAGTTCTTCCCTAAAAACACTGCTGAATCAAATATCCCGTCACCGATATCAGCGATTGCAATCTTGATATGGTAAACCTCGCAGGGTATTACATCTGCCTCAGCGGTTAGGTTGGTAGTAAAACCATCATATTCAATAAATGTGCTAAGTGGTGTAGGTTGACTAGTTTCTGCTGCTGTACAATTACCTGGTGGAGTTCCCGGAAACTCATTAACGGCGTTAGTTACATAGTAAGAGCTATTTAAAGTCCAATTCACATTATTAATTGCAACAGGCGTATTGGTTCCGGGAATTGTAGCTATGTTAATCGCATTGTCTGTATATGGACCGTTAATTCCAGGGCCGCTCAGAAAGAATCCAAATGCATCATTAAAAACAGTGGAAACATACTCACAATATTCTTCTGAAGCAAAAACATAATCAAATGCAATCTTATCTTCATCAGGGATAAAATCAAATTCTAGATAGTGTACATTGAACAAAGCAGAACTCCCAGATATCGCTGCTAGATCCGCATCAAACCCAGCTGTACCTCCTCCTGTAGTTCCGTCGTTTGATGAAGTATTTGGACCCAATGCTATTTCTGAATCTCCAGTAGCGAGAATTACTCCTTCTTCAATTCCGATACTTGCTAAGCCATTTGCAAATGTTCCAAATGAGGGAGAACCAGCTGGTCTCGTTTCCATATTAGTGGGTACTAGACACAAATCACCCAAAAGTACGTCTTGAATAAGGAAAGTCTCTGAACCGCCAGGTGTAATCTGTAATGGTGTTTGTTGAGGTAACAATCCTGGAAAAACAAATGGTTCATGACTTGCTTCCCTTTTTACTCTATCGTCATGTGAATCCTTACGAAATTGATGTAAATCAATTGTACCCTGACTTTGAGAGATAGTCAGAAAGTGAATTAAAAGGAATGCGAACATTGTTGTTCTGAAATAGGTATTCATCTTCGTTGGACAAGTGACTCTCATAATCTCATCAAGAACTTTGTGCAGTCTAAAAGTACAGAATAAAGCACAACGACCCAAATTTTCATCCGTCTATTGACTAATAACAGCCAATATGCCCTTAGATAGTAAAATACTAAAGCCAATAACTTCTTCAAGGAAATTTAGCTACTTTTTAACAAAGTTTCTGATAAACTAATTCCGATTTAATACGCTAATTGCACTGGAGGACAGAACTAAATGAAATAATATATAGCTTAAGTTTTGTTCTGTAGCTTTATCCTTGTATTTCTGTTGAGACTTACGTTCAAAAGCCAAGTTGAATGACTTGATCTTCTTGGTTTTAAGCTGGCTTATTTAGAAAAGCCTTTCGCACTCCAATAAAAACAAAGATCAAGATTGAGTAAAATATAAAAAAAGGTATGATATACTCTTCTAGTCTCAAAGCAAGCATAACTGCCATCACTAGTAGCTGAAAACCCAATCCAAATGAAGATAGCATCGTCATAAACCAAGAGGGAAAAGGATTACTATTCATCGCATTCCGATCTAAATTATAGATCGTCTTATCAAAAACAACATAAAGGATATCATAAATCTTGTAGTAAATGTCTACTTTGACTTGTGTTTCTCCTTTCATTGCTTGAGGAGCATGATCTTCAAATATTCTACTTGTAGTATCACCGTGGACTAAATTTCTAAGAATAACATAATAATAGTTGTATAAAGTACCTTGAAGTTGAATACCGATAAATGCCAATATTGTTAGCAAAATCGAACCATTAGTTATATAACAAATAGTGATCAAAAATAGAAAGTTCAAAAGAATATCGGCTATTGAATCATAATATCGACCGACATACGATGGCGTTTTCTTAATGCGCGAAAAGCTCTCCATCAGCGGCATCAAGAATAGACTTCAAAATCAGAAAGAACCCAGCTGCAATGTAGAAATCTATTAACATACAAACAATAGCCAACAAACCAGAAATAACAAACCATGTTGTTACTTGAATTGGTGTAGTTCTGCCTTTCGCGAAGTGACTGTGCGATGAATCTAGCAGCTCCCCTACCATAATCTGACAGATCAACAAACTGATACTCTTTCGGTAATTTCGCCATTTATATTTCGAAGAATGATCATACTTAATTTTGAATACGCAAGATAAGGTATATTATTCGATTTATCATCTATATGCCATACCTAGTAACATTGGATAGAATATGATAGACGCAACGATATATTCTATTCTTAAAAACAACATCCAGCGATGCCGAGATTCTTACGATCAAGCAAAGTATAGTGCGTAGAAATCTACTTGTACTTACAGATCACCACTCAATAAGCAATCCAAGATTTCTGCTCTAGACATACTCAACTTTTTACGGATTAATAAGGCGCAATCACAAACCAAAAGTATGTCAACTTTCTCTTGATCTTCAACTACTTATACCATCTGACTTGATGTATTGAAAGAAGGCTAATATCTATAAGCAATTGCGTTAACATTCATTCCTGCACCAACGGATGCCAGTAGAATAAGATCTCCTTTATTCAATTGATGTTGCTCTGCACTAGTACCTTTTCGAATTTGATCTAGCAAAGTCGGAACGGTCGAGACCGAACTATTCCCTAATTTGTGAATACTCATTGGCATGATACCTTCTGGAATATCTCGCTCCTTGTATAGTCTAAATAACCTTTTGATGATCTCTCGATCCATTTTTTCATTAGCTTGATGTATCAGAATCTTCTTGACATCATATATGCTAGCACCAGCTTTGTCCAAACAGTCTTTCATAGCTTGAGGAACCTTAGTCAGTGCAAATTCATATATTTTGCGACCATGCATTTTAATATATCTAACCTTCGGATCAGCATCTACGTCATTGCTTTTTCCCATAAACAAATAATAGGCTTCGTCTTCAGTCCAAGTGCCTGCTTCCATTCCAATTATCCCTTCTTCCCTTTCACCTTCGACTGCTTCTACAACACAAGCCCCTGCTCCATCAGCAAAAATCATTGAATCTCTATCGTGCATATCCAATACTCTGGAAAGTGTTTCTGTTGCTACTACTAGACATCTCTTCGCCATGCCAGCTCTAATAAATGCATGTGCTTGGATAATTCCCTGAACCCAACCTGGACAACCGAATAGAACATCATATGCCACGCAAGCAGGACTCTTAATTCCAAGTTTATACTTTACTCTGGAAGCCAAACTAGGAAGTATGTCAGTTTGAATTGTCTCCGACTTTACATCGCCAAAATTGTGTGCAACTATAATTTGATCTATTGTTTCCATATCTGCTCCTGCATCCTCAATCGCAAGGCGTCCGGCGATCGCTCCAATGTCAGAAGCCACTAAATCTGGATCGACATATCTTCTCTCCTCAATACCGGTAATGGATTTGAATTTCTCGGCGATTTCTTCGTGGCTTGAATTAAATACTTTGCCTTGTGCGTCGTAAAACTGATTGTTCGAAAAATCTTGATTTGTTTTGATGTTGGGCGGTATATAGCTACCAGTCCCCGTAATCATGATATTTGTGATTTGCATGAAAGTTGATTTTTTTTTATAAATATACGTTCTAATGATAAAACCTCCTCTTATTGGTATAGCGTATTATCTGGTCTTTGAATCATCACATCATTCTACAATCCTCCATTTCAATAATCCTATCTATTTTCTACGCAAAAACATAATCATACCTGACAATTAGCATAGGAATATCTAGTTCTTCGCTTGGTTCACGTTAAACATCAAATACAGTCTTTGAATTCTTACTGTCAAGATTGCTAGTAAGCTGTCATCGATGATAATTCTCGGTTTATTTATTAGCGATCTAGCTATTACAACCTTTTGCTTTTGGCCTCCATATAACTTGAAAGCTTTCTTATTCACTTTCAGCCGTTCTCTGGCTCCTCTTCACCAACTGGTTCGTCAGAAGTAGTCATATAACTTTCATTACTCTGAAGATCATAAAAAAAGAATAACGGCTTTTCATATCTTAGTATATCAATAAAAGCAGGATACTTTTCGGCGCGTAGATATACATAGAACTTGTACTTATCACCTATTTTCTCGTATGTATTCTCTTGAGCAAAGTCTCTAGTAAATCTCAATATAGCTTTACCAGAAGGTAAGTTAAGTTGAATACTATAGTCTGTCTTTTCTCCACCTGCTGTTCTGCCATAAAGGAAAACTTTGTAATAAAAGAACTCTTCAATGATAAATTGATTATCTGCCATTTTTTTTTGAATCAAAATTAGCATTTTTTTGGTAACTCGAAATTAGATTATTATGATAGACTCATAGTAAGTATTTTACACTTGTGCATTTTTGGACAAAAACAGTTTAAATTCTTTAAATATAAATCTTGTTCAATAGATAAGCAAACGCTTAGCCCATCAAGAATTACTAAAGGAATGTATATTTCCCAAGATCAAAACATAAGTCAATTTGAAGCTTTCAGATTACCAATTCAGCATTTCTTAACAAAGCAATCACGATTTTTATCAGTCGGTAACATGATTGCTATTAAGTTTAATCATTTCGGGACTACTTAATTTGGATTATTAATAATCAGTAAGCTATATGTGTGTTTAGACTCTTCCACGCTTAAATTTGCCTATTATTGAATATTCATCGGTGAAATCAATTTCGATTTTCAAAATGAGTCAAACTATGAATTTTAAAAAACTAGACATTCACCCGGCACTACTTGAAAGTATTAGTATTAATAGCTTCAAGAAGCCGACAGCTATTCAAGTGCAAGCAATACCTATTATTCAGCAAGGAAGAGACATATTAGGTATTGCAAAGACAGGGTCTGGTAAAACCGCAAGTTTTGCAATTCCAATTTTAGACAAGCTTTTATCAAATCCTAGTAGCGAAAGAGGTAGGGCTCCAAAAGTTCTTGTACTTGTTCCAACACGAGAACTCGCGGTACAAGTTTCACAAGTGTTCCATGACTTATCGAAAAACCTACCCACTCAGATTAAATCACTTGTCGTGTATGGGGGTGTATCCATAAATCCACAAATGAAAGGAATGATGGGTGTAGAAATATTAATTGCCACTCCTGGAAGATTACTTGATTTACATCGTTCAAATGCAGTGCATTTATCAAAAGTTGAAATTCTAGTTCTTGATGAGGCTGACAAAATGCTTAACATAGGTTTTCAAGAAGAAATGGAAAGCGTTTTAGCTTTGTTACCAAGGAAAAGGCAAAATGCTCTATTCTCTGCAACTTTGAGTGAGCAGCTCTCTAGCATAAATAAAGTCTTGCTCAATGAGCCTGCATTAGTTAAAATTGAGAACAAAGAAGACGATATTGAATTGATCAATCTCTTTGGATATTTTGTCAGTGAGGAACGGAAAGGACCTTTTCTTAGATATCTGATCAAAGAAGAAAAAATGTCACAAGTTCTGGTATTTACATCATCAGGTAATAAGGCTGACAAGGTAGCTTCTAAACTAAATAAAAATGGAATTCAGGCCTTATCAATACACGGAAAAAAGAGTCAATCTGCTAGAATGAATGCTCTTGATAGATTCAAATCAGGAAATCTGCTTGTTTTAGTAGCAACAGATCTCATATCTAGAGGAATAGACATTAATGATTTACCCTATGTTATAAACTATGAACTCCCGAGAAGCCCTAAAGATTTTGTCCATAGAGTTGGCCGTACTGGAAGAGCAAATTCATCGGGCAAAGCTATAAGCTTTGTAACAAGAGATGAAACACATCACTTAAAAGTGATTCTAAAGAAGATAAAGAGATACATGGATATTATTGATAGCGAAGAAATCAACTTTTAGTTAGCTTTAGAACTCTCTTTTGTGATGTCCTTGTCCACAGGAAATTTTATATTTTACTTTGGTACTTCATGATAGTATTTTAGTAATCGCAACGAGCTCTATGTTAGCAATTTAAAGCATACTTAACTTGGACTAGGGGTAAACGAACGGTCAAACCTTTATCTTATTGCACGTTAAGATTCAATAAAAATTATTCAAGAATAAGAGAGAATCTAAATACGAATCTCAACTTATACTTTCGACAAATTCTAAAAATACTTGCTTATGCAATTCTAAATCCAATTCTTGTGATAATGAGACTCTGGCAATGTAGTCTTTGTCGCCCTCTTTAGTAGTCCCTTGAGTTGATGTGGCGGGAATTGTCCAATAACATCCCTTTAATTGACCATAACTGACACAGTATTTACTCTCACTAGGAATCTTGGTGATCATCATTTTGATCAACTTATAATTGAGAGCTCTTTTATAGGATTCCCGCTCTTCATGAGAATCACCCCTCGATGGGAGGTCTAAAGAAAATACAGATGGAGTAAATCCCTCGCTCGCTAATTTCTCGGAAACAAAGTTGATTTTTGCTTTTGGTAAAGTCTCTTCTATAAAGCTAACAAACTCTCTGGTATTGTTATAAGCGTCAGCTATTCTCTGATTCATCGAAGGGAGCTGTTTTGCAAGAATCTCATATTGAAGATCTGTAGCTTCATTATCACATAATTCTAGATGAAATTGGATCTTTTCCATTAAAGACTTTGCGGGTTCATTCACTACGCAGTAGCCAGCAGTGCAGAGACCTCCGCTTGGAAACTTTGATCCGCTTGCATATGAAATTGTACGAACTGTTGAAAGTACTTTGCCTTCTCCAAGGAAAAGCACATTTGGACAAAACGTTTGATCTAGTATAAAAACAGGATCAATTGCTTTTTCTCCACTCGGCGTCCGCCTTGTTTTAGCTAATGCATTCCTTAACTCAATCAGATTAGGCACCTCCACACGAGGATTAGTTGGAATTTCAGCAATAATATATGGCACTGCATCCTGACTAGCGACCCAATCTAGAACAGCATTGACGCTGTCAACCATATCATGCTCCCGATCAACCGGCAAATCTACTATTTCAACATTATCGTTACATGCTGCAACACGCCTAGCTTGGTCATTAGTCCCTCCATAGCAATTTGGTGGAACAAGGAACTTGATGGCTTTACCCTTATGATTTTCTTGTGTATCATCAATCAGTCCCATCATGATCGCATATTGTATTGAGAGACCGCTAGATCCTACAGCAGGGTTTGACTTCGCACCTGTAATATCCTTGATTGATTTTAGTACTGCCGACTTGTTAGAATCAGGCTGACTACCATGCAAGAAAATCTTTGATTTCCCTGTTATTAACTCCAACGCAATGAGGCAATCTGCCGGAGTCATTGCAATTGTTTCTCTTCTACGAACATGCTGGATTTCAGAAATATAGACTTCATCGATTTCACGATTTACAATTAAAACACTTCCAAGACTTTTATGAAGATTGACAAAGAAATCGACCTTGATTGATTCATCTAGAAAAGTTATATCAATCCTAAAAAATTCAACGTGCTGAGAGACATATATTGTGATACCCTTGAATTTGGCAATCTCCTCAACTTTGCTAATGTGACGTAGTTCAAAGTCATAATTATACACAGTACGCAACTCCTCAAATTCTAGATAAGCTGGGGCGATTCCATTATAGATAATCTGGGTCTGCTTTTTGTCTAAATGATTCTTCCTTAGAATGGCAAGAATCGGAGCGGACTTGGAAGAAAAGCTAATTACATTTCTTGATTTCAAGTCATTAATCTCTCCAATAGCCCATTCAAGTACACATGACAACGGGTGACCCAACCGTATATAATCATAGGCAGTTGGTAGTTGACTTAGAGCCTGATTAGAAGCCTCATTTTTGTCAAATAATTCGGAAAACTCATCCAAAAATTCACTTTTGGCCAATTTTTCATTATAAATATCAAGTCGGTGTGTAGTGAGGTTTAACCAATCTAATGGTAAACTCTGTAAAACCTCTTTGACGTAGTCTATTATTCTAGCATTTTCCATATGCAACTTCTGTGTAAATAGAATTATGGTAATTCCAAATTGTTTTGATTATTAGCGACTAAGAATTTTTCTTTTTTCATACATGCTATAGCTTAAAATCTTCAATGAGACTTTGCATATATAAAGATTTGTATGGTATTTATACAATGATCGAAAATTTACCTTAGCGAATTTCTGCTTCACTTCATAAAATGTTGAGCAAGTTATGGAATTTTACAAAATTGAGGATGATGGTCTGAGGGTTAAAGAAAAACATACTAGGAGTGTTGAAAATTATAAAATACTGGGGTAGCGATGATCTCATATTAGAATATTTAATCCTTACGATTCCAGCTCAACCTTACAAAACTTCAAAAAAATATAAATTGACACTATTCCACAGCTCACTGTTGAAAATCTGGGAATCACTTTCGACATTATGTAGAGTATCAAACTAAATCTTTAACATCACAATGTGGATAAAATTCTATAAATGTACAGTAGATATTAACTATAAATTAGATCTGATAGACACGAGGATTCATAAAGTTTTATTCCAATCCCAACTTGAGCATTTTGATCATGGGATGCATATCTTTCAGTTCAATACTCGGATACTCGACCTTACTTAGAAAGAGACCATTTGGTGGTGCAGGTCTCTTATAATCAATTACTTTTTTTTGCTTTAAAATCTTCTCAAAGTCACCAAATGACAATCTGCCACTGCCCACTTCTAGTATATAATAAACACAGAATCTGACCATACCTCGGAGAAAACGATTACTTGTGATAGTGAATCTCAATCTACTCTGTTCTTCATGATAAAACAACTGACAACTAGACACTTGACACAAAGTGTTATCATATAAATCTGGTCTTTTTGCAACTGCCTTAAAATCCTTGGTCTTTAGAAGTAATTCGACTACTTTCTTCATCAGCTCAACATTCAAGATCATATGTTCACAAAATGTGCTATACTTGGATAGTATTGGGTCTTTGTTAAGGTGAATAAAATAATCATATGTCCTTAATCTTGCGCTATATCTAGCATGCAATCTGTCACTGACAAGGAATACTTCGAAGACAGCAATACTATTCGGCAAAGTTTTGTTGAGTCTAAATTTTAGATCAAATGAAGGCTCCGAATCAAGATTAATATGTATAACATATTGGCTAGAGTGCACGCCAGTATCAGTGCGGCCACAACCATAAACAACAATATCTTTTTTTAGGATTTTGTGTAGTGCTCGTTCAACCACATTCTGAACTGTGGCTTCGGTACTTTTTTGCTTCTGCCAACCATGGTAATTTGTACCATCAAATCCTAATTGTATAAAATATCGCATAAATTTTTCTTCTGAATTATTTTCCCTAAAAGGCAAATTATGAGACTTTTGGCATTCAAATTGTTTTGATAATGTCAAACAAAGTTGCGATAAATAATACAAGATAGTACGACAAATTTTGCTAACATTCTTGCTTAAATCGATGTCTATAGAATATGGACCGCATAGCCTTAAATTCTGAATTTGGAATCACATTATTTAAATGAGGTTTATCTACAACTAATCTTACTTCTTTGCTATCTGTACATATTAGCATAGGGGGGGCTACGTTTTACCAAACAATTATGTTTGGCCTAAACTTATGGGAGATGATTACCCATTACTTTTTTTAACATAAAAATGAAGATTCATTTATTACAATAATTTCAAACGTGATGGATGATAAAAAACTTTATAATTCATCAAGAGAAAAGTTTAAACCTATTCTAAAAAAGATGGTTTGGAATAAACAAGTTAAGAATTGGTTGGATTGGGATTCTTTATTTAATGCCAATACCTTCCCAATGATTGGTTCAGAAACTAAAACCTACAATGATTTTCTTAGGATTATCAAAAAAAATGAATCTTATTTTGTGAAGAAATATATTTTTTAATAATGTGTTTTGAAACATGTATCAAATTGACTTTCAAATCACCTTACGACTGTCAATGGAAAAAATTCAGTGCTAGCTCTGCCGGTTTCTAAATTCTCATACTGAATAACAACTGAATATACTCCTGCTTGCACCCTTTGACCTAGATGTATTCCATCCCAACTACCCTCGATATTATCAGAGCTATAAAGTTGCGTTCCCCATCTATCATAAATTCTCATCGAAAAATTAGTAATTCCAATTCCATATACTGTAAATAGATCATTGATACCGTCGCCATCAGGCGTAAAGATATTTGGCACGTAAACTTTAACAACGTTTTCGACACAAATCTCACGGACTAGGGTATCAGTGCAACCTAGTTCGTTTGCGACCACTTGAGTGATAGCAAAGGTCCCAATATTATTATACTCATAAACTAGATCATCAGTCAAAATATCTACTTGGTCCTCGTTAATACCGAAATTCATGTAGCCTTCTGTAAATCCAAAGGCAAGATCTACCACGCTGATTTCATTGTTTATCAAATCAATGCATTCTTGATTTGGGGTGTAGTTAAAACCTGCTCCAAGTGGATCCGCTCCAGGGACTTCCAATGTATAGTTTTGTTGACAACCAGTTTCTTGATTTATAATATTGACGAAATAGCTGCCAGGTAGTTCTTCTAGGACATTTCCATTTGGGCTAAGCTCTCCATCCCATGTGATCTCGTACTCGCTAGGATCATCTAAGTTAAGATCAATAAATGAACTATCACCATAGCACACTTCAGGTCCATAGGACACGGGAACATCAAAAGTATCAATTACGTGAATTCCAAGGGAAATATTAAAATCATCAGAGCAACCGTCAGAAAGAGTGACATTATAAGTCGTGCTCTGAGCAGGGGATATAAAGTGACTTTTACCAAAACCCAGACCTGGACTCCAAATCGCAACGATGTCATCAGCTCCTCCTTGAGTATCAACAAAAATAGAAGTGGACTCATTAGGACAAAGCGTATCTCTCAATGCGTAGGCATCTCCCGAAATAGCAGCAGATACAGCTATATAGACACTTTGCCGATCTTCACATTCTCCGAAACCAACAATATATTCTAATTCGTGATTACCAAATCCTAGCTCAGACGGATTTATCTGTGGAGCTGAAACATTACCATCAATCATAAAAGTTCCAGCTGCTGGTGATAAGTCAACAATGTAGTTAGTATCTTGGAAGCAATAACTATCATCAATGTTATCAATTACAGCTTCCGCAAAAGCCAATAATTCGATCGATACCGGATTAACACATCCAAATTCAGTTATAAAATAAACTTCATTATTTCCAACTGTGAGTTCGGCTGGATTGATCAATCCTGTTTCTGGGATCAAAACCCCCTGCCCTTCCCAATAACCGCTGTTACCCTGATTGTCTAAATTCTGTAAACTTCCGATTTCACAAAACACATAATCATCAAGTGCAAGGGCTTTTTCAATGTTAATCAAAACTGAATCTATGCAACCAAGTGTTTCAAAATAGACATGAGTCACCGTTCCCGTAACGAGCGAGGGATCAAAAAACAAATCTCCTGCATTCTGAACTACTCCCTCTCCAGAAAACAAACCATCTTTGGGATTGGATGTCACAACATCTCTCAAAGGAATTAATCCTGTGTTGTAGCAATATCTATCTGGTCCATTTAAGTCCAAGTATACATCATAAATAGTCAATTTAAAATCATCTTGACAACCGCCTTGCCGCAATCTAACATCATATTTTCCAGGCCCCAACGTACTTACGTCATAAGTGCTATCCAACGGACTATATACCCCAGGACCTATCCATTCACCAGTTTTATTTAATTGTATAACATCTGTTTCCAAGCAAATAGTCTGATCGGGTCCTGCCCAAATCCCCTGCACGTAAATCTCCAGACTATCAATGCACCCTTCTACTTCATAGTAATAAGTATTCCATGCATTGATGTTGGCTTTCCATGCTCTTAAGCGGCCTAAATACCAATTTCCAATGCCTGGACCTGACCAAGTACCCCCGAGAGAATTGACGTAGTTTGACAGATCAACCCGTTGGTTACTGCATATCGTATCTATCTCTATAAATTCGATAGAATCAATCACAAAGACTCTTTTGAAATCCTCACATCCTTCATTATTTATAAATGATACTTCGAATGTGTCTGCAACAGTAGTGGTAAAAATACCATCAGTTGTAGTGTTGGGTCCTTGCCAACTTCCATCATTAGTATTATTACCAGTTAACTGCAACTGATCTTGTCCTATACAAACTGATTGATCTAATCCAGCATCAATTGGTATCACAAAAACTGTATCATAGGTAACGCAACCATTGGGATCCGTATAAGTAATAAAGTCTTGCTGTAAACCCGTAGATCCACTCCATCGCCAAAATCTATATCGACGATCTGCGTCATTATTCATTATATCAGAAGTCCATAAGCCTCCTGGTATGTCAACATTGTATGTATGTTCTCCATAAGTCGAACAAAATGTATCAGACATGAAAGGATTCAAGATTTTAGGTTCTGGTAGAGAGCTATATAAGTATTGGTCACTATCTGTAGTGCCAGTATTGACATTTTCAACGCTAACTGTAACTAAAATCATTGTGTCACTGCATATTTCAACCACCTCTGAATCTATAAACGTATGAGACCAACTAATTTCATAGGGACCAATATCAGAACTATAAATCTCAACTTCTAGCTCACCACAATCCCCTAAGCAAGCTTGTTCAACTACTACAATTTCAACATCAAAAGGACAATCAGATAGCTGAAAACTTAGAAGAGATTCTAAATACAAGCTGTCATTACATGAATTGACTAAATATCCATCAAAAATAATCTGGTAGTTTCCAGCTATACTCAAACTATCGTCAAACACTAAAGTGAACATAGAAGCCGTCGAATCTACATCACAGTCCAAGGCAATCGCGTTTGAAATTCCTGCTCCATCTGGACCTAGCAATTGAAAATTTTCTGGTCTGATAATTTTGCAAGGAATTCTTGGATCAATAGTTACATCGAGGGATCCTAGAGGACAGTCCAATGGTGAATCAATTGTTAAATCAGGGTCGGCAAACTCATCGACTTCTACCATCCATTCCAAAAACCATCCTTTAGCAAGAATATTATCGTCAGATACAAAGTGAAAAGTCATGCAGCCCGAAGTAGCAACAAGAGTTGGTGGGTTTGTCAATACTCCCGATAATTCCGCAATAAGAGGTGAATTAATATCAGGACCGTCATAAACTGCTAAAACGTCATATGTGTCTTCTGTGGCAAAAAAGTCAAAGATTGCTGTAATAGCGGATGCACCTTCAACACAGATCGTGAAAGTAAAGTCTTCATTATGATCATATTGATCTTCTCCAGGTCCCTCGTCACTATCTGAGAGGGTTCCTTCACAGTCAGTTACTAGTGCATTTTGCATCATATATTGAGCGTACAAGTTGCTTTGGACACCAATAAAGAAAAAGGCTGTAATAAGATAACTTACTAATCTCATATCACTTCTTAATAATTATCTCTTCAGTTACTAACAGGTTGCTTTCGTTCATTCTTCGGTCAACCATTCTAATTTCAAATCTGGTTGTTTCGTAATTTCCGTTTCCAAAAAGAAATAAGCTTGGAAACTCTATATTAAAGTTACCTGTAATAGGCACATTCACTCCTGGAGGAGCAATTGGTCCTACATAGAAATCGTCAAACTCCTCTAATCTTATATCTCTTACAAACAAGGCATATTGATCAGTCTCCTCGAAACCTAAGTCTCCATCCCCATCTTCATATGCGATAATGATTATCAATTCGTCTTCAAATTCTTTGATTGTATCGCTTGATATTGATAATAATTCTATGCTAGGTATAACTGATATCTCATCAACTTGGTCTTTTGTACATGACGAAGTTGAAAGCGAGAAACTAATTAACCCTAAAAAAAGACATGTATTCTTTAATGTAATATAATCCATCGTTTGCTGGTATTTCTGTTATAGGATGTGGTCCATCTTGCACTCGAACTCTCATAAAATAGGAATCTTCCAACAACTGAAGTCCCTCAAAGTCGATTTCAACTCGATGTGTAAACTGTGTTAAGGTTCCATAAAGCCCAAACTGGTAAATAGGATTCAACATCACCTCCATTTCAACATATATAGCTTCTTGAAATTCTCCATCAGTTTCATTTCCGAAAGCTAATTCGTTATTGGTAAATAACTCCGGATTATTCAAAGTATCAAAACTCAGATAAATTTCCAATACGTCCACAGAATCTGGGATTCTTATAGAACCATAACCATCCTGACGTCCTAATACTTCTCCATCAAACATCGCTACCGCACCAACAAGGCTTGGCTTAACAATATCAGGTTCTGGAGAATTACCTGCCAAATCTAAAGCACCATTCTCGATCCAATTTCGGACATTTTCCATGTACTCCTCCTCTTTTTCCAACCAATCTCCGTCCGGTTCAATTTCGATCGGCATTGGTGGCTGAATTGTTCCGCTCATCCTGTTCAGAATTGCAGAAGTATTGGGATTTCCAGGATCTACTCTATAGGTAAGGCTTCCATCATTTTTGATTGGGACTCTATACACCATAGAGTGATAAGAACTCTCAATTGTTCTAAAATCAGGTTCGAAAGTACCGTCATGACACCCCACATTGGCACAAGTAGGCTTGAAGATATTCTGATATAAACCCGCTATTGAGTTAGGATCAATATCTTTTATTTCAAAATTTACTGTGTCCTGATTCTTAACATTATTCTCAAATGGATTGGCTTCAATAATCGCAGACCTTTCACAAGATTGACTTAAAAAAATCAAAATGCTGAGAAAACCAACAAATGGAATGAATTTCAAATATCTTATCATAATCTATCAAATAAAGACCGAGCGTTCGGGTCAATCAATCCCTTATCGTACACTGTCTGTTTAATACCAAAAATATCAGCAATTGTAGGAACAACATCTGCGGCATCCCCCACGGGATTACCTTCTCCACCAACTCTTAGTCCTGCATCGATTCCTGCTCCCACCATCAGCGTGAATATTCTTCTAGAATTCCCACCTGAATGATCGTATGCATACCAATCGTTGTCATCTTGAATAGAGTTGGGTTCCAAATCTCTTCCATGTTCGGGCATTACGATCATTGCAGTATTTCCTGCCATGCCTGGGATTTTTTGAATTTCTCTCCATAAGAATCCAATTCCGTGATCTGCCCTGTGCATATTCTTTAAATAACCTGTAAAGTTTCCATGACAAACATCTACATTAGATAAATCTACAACCGTAACTTTTGGCTTAAACCAATGCAGCAATTCAAGGGTGTACCCTATAACTTTTAGATCTTGATTATCGTTTACAGGAGGTAGAAATATATTGCCATTTTTAGCAAATATGCTTTTCACAAAACTCTTAATACTATTATCTTCACTATCTGTATTGTAAAGGTGTGGAATTTCAAACCCCTCCTTACTGAAGCTTTGATTCAAAAAGTTTCTGATTTCTAAAGCCTTATTCCATTCATCAGTTTCATGATAATTCTTAAAATTCATGAAATGATTTTGTCCAGGTGAACCAAATGTCACTGTGGGGGCTATAAAGTTACCAGCGTATCTACGTCCATAATCGGGATGTAATGAGTGATTTAAAAGAGGTCTTGAGCCTGATGTGCCCAAACCCACGTACCACGTATCTGTAGCTTTAAACCCAGCGTGCTTTCTAAGATACTCAAAAATAGTCGGAGCTGCAGGCCTCTTCTGAAGACCTCCAACATCCACTGAAGAATAATTCCCAGATACTCCCGTCAATAAACCGCCAAAATGTCCTGTGCCTCCCTTGGCGTATCTCACTTCTGGAAAAAGCGTCCCTTGAGATTCAAGTGGTGTTTGCAATAATGCATCTATTGGAATATGTCCAACCAGATCATTCTCTGTATCATCTTGTCCGTAAGCGATCTTTGTTTCAGGTGGTGCACCATTTAACATATTATAGAGAATATTTCCTTCCACATTCTCATTTTGACTTCCTGCCAGATACCTCATCAAAACTGATTCCTGTTGCCTTACTCCTCCTGCAAAAAGTACAAATACAACATGATCTGCCAATGGAGAAGCCATCGATGAATTTATAATCCCACTCGGAAGGATGTAGGGGAATAGGCTACTTGATAATGCTGCTCCAGCTGTATTCTTTATAAATTGTCTTCTTTTCATAGGATATTAATAGTAATAATGTTCATTGGAAGTAGCAAAGGCTAAATAAACAATATCGGGTGCTAAAGAAGGATTGCTTGTAATATAATTCAACATCCAAGCTAACTCAGCTTCTGTCGGCTGCCGTGTAAGAAATCGCTTATACGTATCATAAACAAATGTCTCAGGGTCTGCATACATTTCTTCCTTTGTTGGCAGATCTGGACTTTGATTCAAGTACTTACTAACTATTATATCATAAGAAATCTGCTTATCACCAATAGAACGGATTGCATCTAAAGCCTCCAATAACTTATTGGGTCCAATTGGAACTTGGAAGAAATTTGTATACAAGATAGATACATACTGAGCATCCGTCTTGGCCTTGTTCTTCTGTGCATTCACAGGAAGAACTTCAACGGAGTTTATCTCGTATACTTCATATATATCTTCTTGACATGCCGTCAAGCCTAGGACGACGATGAACAAGAAACACAGCTTAGTAAAAATTTGCATATTCATCAGTCACTACGATTTTAGCAATTATTTGATTTATGTCTTCATGTATCTTATATTCTTCCAAGAGCGTTGCAATCTCGCTTGGACTACCAGGTCTCTGCAGAAAAACTTGGAATGCCCAGCGAATCATCCCCTCCTTCATAGCAGTTGAATTGATCATGATTCTAACATAGTCTTCTTTGCTATTTCCTGTTTCTCCCAATAGCTCACTTGGTTTTCCAGACTCAACCATTTCAAATGCTTGAACATATTCTTGTTCGGTAGGTATCCTAAAAAGCAATTGATCAAAACTCGCACGTACGAAGTTAAACGTGTTCATATTCAAAACGTCGTATATTGAGTTATCAATCATGAATCCAAACATCTCATGATATGCTAATTCATAGTTCTGGAGTCTTTTTACAGAACCCACAACTAATTCAAGTCTACGAATTTGATTTAACTTACCGTAATAGGATTCCCAGTTCTGATCTAAAGAATCTTGATAAAGTCCCATTTTGATCGTACCAATACTCTTATAGAACTCTGCATCTGGTATGCCATCAAGGCATCTTATTTTTCCTAGTAAGTAAAGGTTATTGCAGTAGGCTTCATGATAAGAACCTTCATTAATACTATAAGTCGTATCTGTCATTAACCTATAAATCAGATCAAGTCTCGATTCCTCACTTAAATCATTCTCATTTATAGAATCTACTTCAATCGATTGTTCTATATCCGTCGGTTCCCTGCCAATAATGTCAATAAATAGACGATTTACATAATTTTCGATCTTGATCTTCGAAATCCCTGTCGTCGAGTAAGAATCGTTGTCTGTTATTACTTCCTCAAGCCTTGAATCACATGAAATTTGCAGTCCTACAAACAAAATGAAAACGATGATTCTGTATATTCCTATTCTAAACATGGGCAAACTAAATTTATTGACATAACTAGTAAATCAATCAACTTTCCCAAGTTTTACTTAAGACAACGCTGAATATTCGACTCACAAGGAAGATGATTTCTATTTTCCGTTAACGTCTAATTATAAGCTAGACCACAACTCGTCCGCGTATGTTGCTTGTGAACTTTAATTAGTTAAAGATAAAACCTTAACAAGTAACTGACAGAAGATATATAGATATTTTTTCATTTTTCTTCAGCCTTATCTGTTCAAAAAGCTTCCGTAATACAATTAGTAGACAAATACTACCAATGACATACTTGTAATTCGGTAAGAAACTAACTCCCGCCATAGAAGATCTTTCAAATCATTTGATACATCTGCTAAAACCACTGTATAATCTCCATTGATGACTGAAATATCAACTAGACATCATTATTACTATTATTATTGCCAATGCCTTCATCACATTATTTTCATTCATCAATTAATTACATATTTTTGGAGCAGAGACTTTTCTTGCATCTAGTTGAGCTCTGATTTCGTTAGATCGCTCCTCAGTAATACTATAGTTACGCATTACAAAAATTGCTAGAACTGTACCTACCACCGGAAAGAAACAAAAGAACACATGCAGATTATCAACAGCGGCCTGTTGATCAATAGTTGCAAGCTCAGGATCAAACCCAACAACGAATATGATTACACCGCTTAGACCACCTGCTATAGCAAAACCAACTTTAACCATCCACCAATAAATCGCTCCAAAGATACCCTCTCTTCTTTCTCCTGTATTCAACTCGTCAATGTCAAGAATATCAGCAGTCATAGACATCATTATCGTAAAAAGACTTCCGATCCCAAAAGAAAAGAAAGGTAAAGCAAAAATATACATCCAAGGCTTGCCAGGGATGAATAGGAAATATAGCATCACGTAACCTATAATTGAAATGGATTGCCCTACTATAAATGCATTTTTCTTACCCCACCATTTCGACATTTTTGTAATAATCGGAATCACTAAGAATGTAGTTCCCAGAGCTCCCAAGCATCCAAATAAAACTACCCAGACACCAGTTGCAGCTGCATCTCCATTGAACAGTTTAAATACAATCACAAAGAATGTTAATGAAGCCACTGTATTAAAGGAATTGTATATCAAAAATGTAGCAATACAAATTTTTCGAAAGGGCTTGAGTTTAAATGCGTCAACAAATCCCATCAGTATTTTCATTAGGCTCGAGCCGATATTTGAGACATTAAGGGGAAGGTAATCTTTATCTACAGTCGATTCACTTTTGATAAAAATAGCAGGTACCATTGCTGCTATAGCACATGGTATTCCGACCCAAATTGCCAATTGTCGCGTAGCAGCTTCTGCAGACGGGAACCAAGAAGGATCGTACATGATAATCCAGAACCAAGGAGCAATAACCCAAGCCCATTGGCCAATCCATTGAGCCACGGCCATTATATTAGTTCTCTCGTGAAAGTCATCAGTCATCTCGTACCCCATAGCCACATAGGGCACACTAAATATTGTCAAACCGAAATAAAAGACGATAGACCAAATAAAGAAATACCAAAAATTATACTCAAGCGAATTCTCTTTGTACAACTGCCACATAATGATGAAGGCAATTCCCATAACTAGACCACCAATAAATACATATTGCCTTCTTCTACCCCACTTGGATTTCGTGTTATCCGAAATAAAGCCCATCAATGGGTCGGTTATCGCATCAAAGATTCTCGGCGCAAAGAAGATTAATCCCCACATCCAACCCGGGAAACCCAAATCTTGTACTAAAACCACCATAAATATCCCCAAGATCGCAGGAAACATTTGATTGGCAAACATACCGATACCAAAGGCTATCTTCTGTCCAAAGGGAATTTTCTTGGTAGTAATCGCAGCTTCTTTCATTTACTGGGTAGATTTTAGTTTAATTTTTATTTTCAAGGATCAATTTCGCTATTTATATGGCAAGGACACAATTTTCAAATTGCAAATAGATCACATATTTTATGTAGTTGGAATTATAACTGTCTGAATAGCTTGCGAGCTAATAGAAAATTTAGTCTTTTTATCTTCAAGGTCTAGCTCGATATTCTGAGATTCTTCGGATTCGTTTAAGATGATAATTACAATAGCGCTATCGGGATTCTTTACAGCTGTAACCTGCAATTCAGAATTATTGGTGAAATCAATCCGCTTTGCACCAGGTCGTATATACTTGCTGAAGTGAGCCATCGCGTAGTATATCGGTGTCATATACACTTCGTCAGCTTCAGGATCAACAATAACTGGAGCTAGGCACCAGTTTTTGAACCAGTTGGGACCACCCTGACGATCCAAGAGCAAATTCCAGTCTACCCAACCATCAACCCAATTATTAAGACATCCAATTATATCTCGAGCATATCTGTATACTGGTACATACTTGGGATGCAAGGGCTTTTCTTCTTCAGAAGCCCAGTCCCACCCCCAATCAGTAGCCTCTTTACTCCAGTACCATTCATCTTCCTGCCAATGTGGAACTTCCGCATCAGCACAACCCTCTGTCTCGATTAGATATTTATTAGGTGCTTTATCATGGGCATATTGTAGAACTTCAGGAAAGACTTCAAATGTACTTGCATACCAATGAATGGCTGTACCGTCAAAATACTTGGAAGACCCTTCGTCATTGTACATTACGTCAACCCACTCCTTAAGATGATCGCGATTCTGATCATAACCTAATAAAACTACATCACTGAAACCATCCTGCTCTAATTTTGGCCCCAAATGCTTACTTACAAAATCCGTCATCTCCTCTGCCGTATAGTGCATACTTTCCCAATTGTTAGCGTTTCCAAGAGGTTCATTCTCGACGGTGAGGCCCCAGATATCGATACCCTGGTCTTTGTAAGCTTGAATATATTTGGAAAAGAACAATGCCCAAATTTCATAATACTCCTGAAGTAGTTTCCCTCCTACGTAACTATTATTGTCTTTCATCCAAGGCGGTGCAGTCCACGGAGAGGATATGATTTTAAAACCATCTGATGAGATCACCATGGCATCTTTGATCATAGGAATCAGGTCATCCATATCCTCTTTAACAGAAAAGTCCTTAAGCTCTGTATCTCCCGGAGTCGGTGCATAGGAATAATTACTTAGAGAGAAGTCACACGAGTTAATATGTGTTCGAGTCAAAGAATATCTAGCTCCCTCATCTCCAAAATAAGCTTCTAAGACTTTAGTTCGATTCTCTTCACTCAATTGATTCAAGAGGTAAGCAGAAGATTCAGTAAATGATCCTCCAATACCAGTGATTGTCTGAAAGCTTTTGTTAGGATTCAACTTTATGCTAGCAGAAGTCTCAGCTTCTTGAAATTGTGTTATTCGCTTTAGCTTATTTCCATTGGATGCAGTTTCATAGATTTCAACTTCTAATTTTGTTTCGTGATTACATGCGCTATTCATTCCAATGATTACTGTGGAGATCAAAAATAATTTTAATAACTTCATTATTGAATTTTTGTAATTTTTAAAATGCGGTCATAACCATCGCTAATCTTGTGTTTCCATTTCTTTGACTTGAGGTAATTCAACTTCTGACATCAAGTATTCCTTGCTTCCTCCATAAGTCTTTGTAATCGTATTACCACCTCTTGACAGACCTTCAAAAACACCTGCATCTACCAAGTCCCAAAGGACATACTTAGCTTCACCATTAACCTTAAACAAGCCAAAGTGATTTTCTGAGCCACCTTGATTTTTTGCGTCCTTCCATTTTTCATCAAAGGCTTCGAAATAAAAGCAAGCAATACCTTCTTTGTTAGTCCATTCTCGCATGTGCTCATAATAGATAGCTTGCTTCAATTCATCTGTAGCTTTTGACCCATCATTTCCATAGTGTCCATTTGAAAAACTCGCCCAACCAGTTTCTCCGATATGGATAGGTTTATCCACTCCTCTACTCTTCATGTATTTGTAGACTTCATTGTACTGAGCCATGGAATACTCTTTTGCACGGAGCATTGCAGCATCAATTTTTTCGATATCTGATAATTCCGTTTCATCTTCCTCCACTCCCCAGAAATCTGGATTATAATGGGTATCATGCATAGGATAAGTGTGCACAGATATGTAATCAACCGCCTTAATTAAGTTTTCTAGATCTTCAACATGATATTCATCTGATCCTCCTCCCCATGACGCGAAATTGTCGGAGCTAGTTATCCACAGATCTTTTGATAGTTTACCTGATTTCTTCATCTCTTGTAGGTGGTTAACCCATTTCAGAATAACACCTGGTTCAACATAATAACTTGCTGCCCACTTAACCATCGCCTCATTACCAACAGCTAATACCTTTACGATATCTGAGTATTTATTAGCAAGTTCAACCGCTGTAGCGATTTCTTCCTCATTATCTTCACTTTCTGCTGTGTGGTCTGGTTTGTCCGTAAATGGATTTTTACAGCTTATCCAAGCTCCTAGCATCACAAACATTTCAAAACTTGGATCATCATTTTTCAGTTCGCTGATAGCCTTTAATAGATTTGATGCTTGAGGACGATGAACTTTGTATGTTCGTAGAAACTTTATGTCCATAGCTGAAAGTAATTTTAAATCTTCCTTCAACTCGTCTAAAGTTGGCTCAATATTATGATCTATATATCTGTAACCACCGTAAGACATTGCCAAGTAATCAGGACTGCCCAATAACGACTCTGCATTTTTCACTTCACAAGAAAAACTTGTCGATATTACTATAGCCATGAAAAGTATCTTAATTGTCCAAGTCATCGTATATTGTTATTGATTTTCTATAGTTCAATACTACTACTTACTAAATGGATATTATCTTAATTGTCGTGCTTCTAGTGTTACCTCTAATTTTACTATTTCACCTGTTCTTTTGAATATCTCAGTACTTGTATCTTCATCAATTTTTAAACTTTTTGTTTGCTCGCTGTTGCCGTCTTTTCTGGCAACAATTATTCCTCTAGTATTACCAATACTGTAAACTACAGGTACCTGGCAATAAGTAAAACAAAGCATTTTGGGCTCTAGTCTAATACTCTGTTGCCTTCCATGTACGTCTACATAGTTAAATACTTTGCTTTCTGTCAAGAATTCATCCTTTCTCAAGAGTCCTGGAACAAAGCAAAGTTGGCCATCACTTACAAACACACCTAACTCTCCAAATCTACTCAAAATGTCTTCCTTGACCTGGCCAGTCATACCTGGCTGTTGGGCTCCTTTACCTGCAGGTGTATGTGAATAAGGGTCGGTTGGGAATGCTCCATACAAAGAAGGCGGTTTGTGGACACCTATACCTTCGTTTATTTCGTAGTAGTGCTCGAGTAGTCTACCAATTACTTCCTCTGTTTCATTACTTGCAATTGCTTGCAAACAAACTTCTTGCGCTGCTAAAAGTAATTTTGAAACCATATGCCAATATATGGATCCTAATCCTTCGTATCCGAAGAATGTGCCAGAACGACCTGTAAATGCTTTATGATTAAAAACTTGCTCAAAAATGTCAAGCACATTTTGTTTTTCCTTGCTTACAAGTTCTGCATACTTTGTTTTGCTAAGGTTTTCCATCGCAAACTCCAGATTAGCAGCATTCTTGAAATTTCCATTAAAATGATAGTCACCTAAAATGTCTTTACTAACTATCTGAATATTGCCATCTTTAACTAGATGGGCAAGAAGTTCACAAGAATTAATATGCTCGCGAGGAATTGTATTTTTTTCAATAAATTTCGGAAGATCCTTATTGGGATATAAGAGATAGCTATACTGATCTTCTCTAAAAAGTGCACTACTTTTTAGACTGTCAAGGACATCTAGAGCCTCTTTTGATGATAAATACCCTGAAGACAGCACGGCAACTTGACCTTCAAGCATTTCACTCAAGTAAGAAATCGATACCTCCTCGTCATTCTCAACAGTCATCAAATTATAAGCGTGATATAGATTATCGCTTCTCTTGTTTGAATCTATCGAATGCTCTAGATATTTAAGGCTTACTTTAATGAACCTCCTTATTCCGTCTGTTGAAATAGTTCTTTTTCTTCCCCAAAATGAATGTTCATAGACTTGCCCTCTAAAGTCACTGGCTGCCTTTCCTAGTGCATCTAATAAGGATTTTCGGAATGAATCGTTTACAGGTTCATCAATTGTATCTTGATGTGTAACCAATGCCTCTCGAACTCTTTTATAGAAATCGACAACCTCATTCGACACTTGCACGCTCTCTAGATTACATGAGTCCATAAGTCCTTCAAAGAATTTTAAGAACCTACGCAAATAGTACAAGGTAACCATAGAAACTCCGTTTCCTACCAACGCATTGTTGGCATCGTTCCATTCCGGTCGTTGAGTGTTCATCCAGATACCACCCTCAGGTATGAAATTAGATATCTTGGCCAATGTGGTAGCTAGAATCTTTTCGATAAGATTCACTGTGTAAATAGCACCCTTTCCATCTCTCAGTAAAGCTCCATCGGCACCTAGAGAAGATTTTTGCGCTCGAATACTATGATCAGCCTCTTCATCAAATTCTATGGTGTCCTTTGGATTCTTTAAAATATCAGCATATGCCTTAATCTTGTAGGGAACATTTGCGTACACAAAAATTTCTTGTTCAAAGTAAGTCTCCAATTTACCTGGATAATGACTTTCAATAATTTCTAGCAATTTCAAAAGATATATGATCTGATGATCACCCCAATATCCTATATATGACCAAGGATCGTCCGGTTCAATGGTTTCCCAATCGATACCTCCTTTTGTAATACGATATGGATTATAACCATCAAATGTGGAAGCGTTCAAGAATTTGTGAATCATGCTTTCAATAAACTCAGGATATGAAAGTGCAAGAGCTTCCCAATTTTGAAAAATATCTCTCCAATTACCTTCGTAGTCCAATATTTTAGATCCATCTACTTCACTTCGAGTATTAATCGAAAATTTGTTCCAAGGTCTGCTTGGATCACCGTGGCGTCTGCTAAACTTCAAAGGCATGTATTCGAGACAGAGTCTTTTCAAATTACTACTACTTGCTTTATTGGCAAGGTCCTTTAAATCAGAAAGCGAGAAAACATCAGGAAGTTCGTTTGTCCATTCTTGAGAACTCTCAAAAACTTCGCTGTTTGCATTAGCAAGATAATTTGTGAAGTCGCATTTTTCTATCTGATAATTATTGTCAAAAATACCACCTCTCATGATATTAAATAGGACATTGGAGAAGTGTCTTGAATCTCTAAAATTATCAGCTGTTAGCTGAAAAGCGTCCGCTGTTGCATTTAATTCAATGAGTTTTGTAGTGCCAAGATCAATATTAGCCTCGACCTTTTGAGATAGTTGCTCTTCGTGTTTAATTAACTCTGAAAGTTCTACGATTGTCGAATGATCCTTATTTACTTCTGCAATGATCTTCCACTGCCTTTTTGTATCAGGTTCCAATTCTATTCTCGTATTAAGAAAATAAGCTCCTTTTTCAGCTTTCACATCGAGCTCCTCTTGAATATTTCTATTATTCCTAAACTTCTTGAGCTGCCGAGATGAAAGCAAGTACTTTGGGTTATTCAAGCCAAGCGACCAAACTACATTTGCTTTTAATGCTTCACTTGGTTCTGCCTTGTCAACTATGATTGCACTCAAGGCATAGATTCCTAATCCTGAATCCTTAACTAGCTCGCTTCTTTTATAGGCATCCACAAGGTTGCTAGATTGATTTTGGATTGCACTACCTACACCATATGGTACAATATTTTGAATACCATCAACAAATTCAACTGAAACAGTTTTCTTTGAATTATTCGTCAAGGAAGATGTTCTAACAAAACCGAACAAATTACTTGAGGACCATTGATAACGATATGTGAGATTCAAGTCATGATTGATCTCTTCAAAAAGTACTTTGTTCCCGTAGATACTTTTATACAAGTTCCTTTGAATCTTGTACATACCCTCATACCTATCAGAAAAAGGCTCCCAGATCTTTGTTATTTTATCAACATTCACTCTAAAAATTGTCTTACTACCAGTCGTTTCGACCGACTCCGCAATCTTATCGTCCGTGTAGTACGGAAACAATGCATTTTCAGAATCCTTTCGACCAGCACTTAAACCACCGTTACTAGAAATGAACATCCAATGGTTTGAGTCACTGACAACACTCATAAAGAATGGTCGAAGCGAGTCGCTGTTTGAAATCTTAAAGTAGTGATCATTTCCGATTTTTACTTGGGTGATTGGTGCAATTGACGTTGCTAATATCTTCTCCATTAATCTCTTTTGTTCTATAAGTATTCTATCAATCTACAAGGTCTATGGTGACTTTGTCTAAGCATTTAATCTTTTCAAAAATCTAAACATTTCTACTCTTCATACACTCTCACCCAATCCACTAGCATGGTCTGAGGAAATACTGTGTTGACATTAGGTGGACCGACAAAATTACCACCAACTGCAACATTCAAAATAATACAGAAAGGATGATCAAATACCCATTCTCCATCTACATCTTCGGGAGTAATCTGGTTATATAAAGCATCGTCAACATAGTAGTTAATGTACTCAGGCCCCCACTCTACTCCAAAAACATGAAATCCTGTATCAAACCTATCATTGGCTAATACGTACTCCTTGCCTTCCGATTCTCCACCAGAATAACCAGGACCGTGCACACTGCCAATTAGAGTCGATGGATTTTGACCTCTATACTCCATAATATCGATTTCGCCGCACTGTGGCCAACTTACTTCATCAATGTTATTTCCGAGCATCCAAAATGCCGGCCAAAGTCCTTTCCCCCAAGGCAATTGAATTCGAGCCTCGATTCTTCCATACTCTTGTTCCAATTTACCTTTGGTGTTAATTCGAGCTGACGTATAACCTGAACCCATAAATGACTCTTGTAAAACAGTTAATTTAAGCATTCCTCCTTCCACTGTGATATTCTCCGGTCTATTTGTATAATACTGCTGCTCGTTATTTCCCCAACCTGCTCCAGAGATTTCATCTCCCGTTCCTAGATCAAAGTTCCACACCGACTCATCGATTTCGCCTTCGCTATTGAAGTCATCTTCAAAAGTAAGGCTTGTGAAAGTTGTTACAGTTTGAGTTTCATTCCTATCGCAACCAACAACTAGTAGAACAAGAGCTATATATAAGAAAGCAAACTGAAGATTTCTATATTTTCCAAAAAGAAATGGTACCTGCATTTTTTTATGTTTTATGATTTAAATTTTTGACGGTAAGTCATGTTCCGTCATCTCATCTTTTACGTATACTGACTTAAACTACTCTGCGTAGAAATATACATTATCAACATAAACCGTTCCTCCTCCTGCTGGTAATCCAGAGAAAATAAACTGAGCCATATTCGTTGATGAAGTTAAGCCTTGAAAATCTGAAAGTGGAATATCATAAGAAACCCATTGACCTTGCGCTGGATTTTCAAAAACTACTTCATGCTCTGAATCATCACCGCCAGCAAATTCACCATCTGCCCCAAAATCAACTAGTTTTATCCTGAAAGTAGTCATATTAGGTGTCCACACATCCATTCTAAAATGCGTCATACCAGAAGCATCAATTAAATTGCCTCCAACAGTCTCCACACCAACAAAATCTAGTTCAGTATACTTTTTTGTATCATCTCCATCGATCTGAATATCTTCAAGGGTAGCCATTGACCAATCAGTCCTCCAAGTATCCACTCCAACATTAGTATAAGCATTACTAAACAAGGAAATAACATTTACATCGTCCTGTGTAGGAGTTGGTGCTGCAGAAGGTTCTGTTGGAGTAACACCACCATTATCATAGAAATAAACGTTATCTACGTACAGGCTTGAAATTGTCGCGTCTGAAACAAACACAAACTGTGAGAGATTAGATCTTCCAGCTAAGCCCGGCAATTCTGAAAATGGAATGTCAAGGCTATACCATTCTCCATTAACTAAATTTGAACTAGAAATTGTAAAATCACCTGAAGTATCGTCGTCAGTTCCAAACTCATTATCCGGACCTACGTCTGCAACTCGGACAATCAGATAGTCTCCTGGATCTACATCCTCCCTAGGTTGTACATCTACATGCAAATGAGTCATCGTCGCAGCATTAATAGTAGGAACATCCACCAAGAACTGTATTCCAACAAAATTTAGCTCTGTGTACGCAATTATATTGTCGCCGTTAACATTGATATCATCTTGACCCTGAGTAGTTGAGAACGGCAGCCAGTATCCATTGTAGTAATCTACAGGAACATTAATGTAAGCATCTGAGAAAATAGAAATCACATCGTTTGGATCTTGGGTTGGTATTGGTGCTGTGTCAAAACTACCAACAACGTTCATTATTGCAGAACCTTTTGCTTCTATACCATTCAAAGTAGCTGTGATTACAGCTTCTCCTGCACTTAATGCCGTGATTACACCGAGCTCGCTTACAGTAGCAACAGCAGGATCAGAAGAACTGAACTCAAAATAGGCAGGAGCGCAAAATATCGTCTGATCTTGACCATTCTCTAAATTGAGCGTTTGCGCTAGATCAACCACGTTATTAGTGATCCCAGCAGAGGTTGATATTGTTACATCCGCTCCATTAAATATTGATGGTCTTGGTTGAGCAATCGTTCCTAGTTTTTCAAACTTCAATTCATCAATCCAAAATGAATAACCTTCATCATTTTCTGGACCTTCAGCATACCAAAACAAACCTGCCTCTTGTGTCAATTTTGAAGCATCAGGAATTGCGATGGTGTATTGTCTCCAGTTTGTTGTTAATTCAAGATTTTTGTACGTAACTAAGTACTTATTATCTAGGAAATCCTGTCCAAAACCAATTTCATTAATAGTTCCTTTTTTTGTGGCTTTCGCCCAAAATGTAAGCGCATCGAAATCGGAAAGGTCTCTTTTTCCATAGTCTGGAAAAATCGCTCCAGCATATGCTCCATTTGGATCATTGACATTAGGCACATCAAAACGCATTGCAGCGGTTCCGTCGTACTTTGTTTCTGTATCTACTGAAAAAGCAGCAAAAAAGGAACCTTCAAATGGCAGGTATTCTAAGCCTGAGCTAAAATCATCGATGAAAACGTTACCGTTCTTAGGGAAAGTTGCTAATGTCGCATCTTCCGAAATATCTCTTTCACAACTACTAAAAATGAACGTGATTGCAAGCAGTAGTAACAAGTTTGATTTCATGATGATATTTTTCTTCATAATATATATCTATTTAGCTTTTATCTATTTACCAATATTAATATGGAAGTAAGTTCTGATTTCCCATTCAGTACCATTACCAAATCCGACAGGAGTAAGTATTGGTTCTGTTGCAAATTCAGAAGCAGTTTGATTTGGAAGATACCGAGGTGAAAACTGATTTAAGGTCCTCCAAGTACATAGAAGTCCTAACTGTGTACTCGGTAACAAGAACCAATCGGGTTTACCTAAAGTAGTTGAAATATCCAATACCGCTTGTTGTGGGTAAGTCAAGTTAAAATCTCTATGATAATCAAATGGCCCCCAATCATTAATTTTATAATTAGTTGTAAGTTTCATCTTTTTGTAAACAGTTCTTAAATCTATTGCATACCTTTCGATAACCCTGTCATCACTACCGTTAGATTGTGCGGTTCCAGCGAGTAAATTAGCTATAAAACCTAAATCAGAATTGATTTTTGAAACCATCCTTACATTTGCTTGCCATAAATCTTGTGCAGGTGCTGACTGAGGAAACGCAAAAGAAGTTCTATTTCCTAAGAATCCAATTGCAGCATCTTGTGTTGTTGGTAGATGTCGGTAAACAAATCCAGCGCTGATGGCGAATTTTGCATCCTCCGTTCGATCATTATCCCACTCATACATCCACGTTCCCGGAGTTGGATCGAAAGTTACAAGTAATTCTCCAGCAACAGTTTCTCTGTTACCACCTCGGACTGCAAACGGATCATCTAAAATATTCCTTAGTCTTCCTGGTGCTCCAACGTCATTTGGCATAGGGTCGACAAGTGGTTTTTGCCATAAGAAATTTGGTGCGATCTGGAAGTTTCCAAATAAGAAAGTAAATCCTGTTAAGAAATTATTCATATTCCCACTGCCACTATCTTTTAATGTCCAACCTGTAAATGTACGAGTTGCATCAAAACCACCGTTAGCCACAAGTCCCATTGTAGAACCTTGAGCGTACCAATTAAATGCTCCGTTCGTGTACTTCACCTTCGCTTTTGCGCCCCAGTTATCAGTAGCCTTAATCTCATCTTCGTAAACTGTATAATTACCAGATTCTCCAGTTACAATCTGAAAACCTCTACCATTTAGAGGGGACCCTCCCCAAATTCCACCAAATTCAAATGTTAAAGGCCCAATCTTACGTTCGACATGTACGGCAGCCCTTCTTGTTTTTGGCATTGGTACGGCTATAGATGTAACAAATTCAGGAGCATCATCAATATCTTCATGAAAGATACCGGTTATCTTGAATTTCTTGATTTTACGACCATATTTTAAAAGTACAGCTGGGTTTGCACCCCACCACAATTGAGGCCCAAATGCAGCATGGAATCCCGAAAATACATTCTTCCCATCTACTTCCATACCCAAAATTTCACCATTGTAAATATCTAGATTCGGACCGTAGTTAGATTCTGGATAGAGTCCAAAAAAATCTCCTTCATATTGCCAATGATAGTGACCAGTTCGATAAAATCCTCGTAGGTCAAAATCCTTCGTTGTCCAATCGAAATCTGCATTGTACAACCTCAAATTTCCATCAACACGAGTTCCATTTCGACCGCGGACTATGTTCTCATAAAAAATCTCATTGATTGGATTATCTGCTACATTACCAACAACATTGAATGTAGTACTTGCTCTCAAATTAGGAGTCGGATTAGCTTCCACACCTATAAAGAAAGACTGCATGTGATCGAAACCCGTTTCATCCGGATAGGAAGCTGCGGCAGGATTGTTAAGCGCATCTGGATCTGGCGAACTTGGAGTAGTAAGAAGCGTGCCGCCTGTGTTGTACGTTTCAAACTTAGCTCGAAAATTACTGAGGCTAACTTTCTTGCCCCCCCCTAGAGCAGCTTTGTCACCTCTTGCTCTGAGCATTGCATCAACTATCTGAATATTGTCAAAATAGGCATTTACAGACTGTACAGTAGTTCCACTAGCATATGGATTCAACTTGTGAGCTTCTCGCAGAGAGTAATAAGCAGCTCTAGGATATAGTGTATAAAGACCTCTTTCATTGGTTGGCCCTTTGGCGCAAATGCCGAACCACTCCTCATTCATGTTATTCTGCCCCTCAGTGTAGTCTTTATAATACCCTCCATTGCTCCAAGACGCATTGTTATCATGTTGATCAGCATTCTCTCTATCGTCAAAACCGAATTTCCACCAACCATCACTGAATTGAAATGTAAAACCTCCAATCGAATTACCTACTTTTCCAACTCCTGCAGCATTTTCATAAATCTCTTTCCAATTTTTGACCATGTAATATGCTTGCGACTCTTGGTCTTCCGCATTATTTTTTGCGCTGAATGCATCTGCACCAAATTCAGTAAACATGATTGGCATATCAAGTTTGTCCTCAACAACTTGAAACATATCGCCAAACGATTCTCCCCTATAAGTATTTGTCCCGTAAATATCAACGTCCGTGCATTCTTGCGCAATAATATCGATAAACAAAACATCCCCATTACAGATAGCAACAGGGTGATTTGAATCAACAGCTTTAATGGCTTTTGCAGCGTCGTTCATCAACTTGTACATTGGCCTTCCCCTCTTCTCTCCAATAAAGTTTATTCTACCTTCATCATCTGGAAACTCTTCAGTCTCAGATCCTTGCCAGAAAAGACCATAATTGTTTTCATTACCTAGTAAATACATCAATAATCCAGGCGTATTTCGATATTCCGCTACTAGCTTTGCTACTTCATCCATCAAGAACTTCTGGGTTCTCTCTTCATCATATTGAGTAACAGGTGTCCAGACTCCATCTAAGGTAAGGCCATATCGACCAAAAGAGTGATTTAGCATTGTATATATGCCATAATTTTCATAGATATACTTTATCCATCTTGCTGGCACTCCTGTGTATTGTCTAATCACATTGACGTTCATATTCTTCAATAAAGCCATTTCAGAATCCAAACCTGCTTTAATAACATCATCTGAATTATTCCAAAAATCTGCATTTACAGTATTAGTTCCTATTGGAATATAATCCCAATTCATACCATTTATCATGAATGGCTTTCCATTAACTTGGAGCTTGTTTCCTGTCACATCACTAATGACATGGACTCTCTGAGTTTGACCATGGCTTAAAACACCTAATAATAGAAGCAAGAAGACACATGTAAAATTCTTCATGTACAAAAGTTTTGAAGGTTCCAGCGGTGCATAAGACACCACACAAAGTAAAATAGCTTAATTAAAATAGATAGTTTAAATATTTCTCATTCCAGAACTACTGATCTACAATTTAAATTTAATTGCACATGTGCAAACCACATAAAATTTGCAGTGGTGGTTGACAAACGTTGCAATATTAAGTAAAATATCAAGGCTACAAACGAAAATACTTTCATCAATTCTTTCTTGTGTCAAAAAAATTATACTACATTAGTTCAACCAAAAAATATTAAAATATTGTTTATCAATTGTTTATAAAATTCCAAGAACTTCTCATGGAAAAATTCCATTGCTACAAGTTGAAATTATTAGCTTATTTCATCCTTCTTTTTACATGTTACACTTTGACAGGTCAAAATGGACAATATCTTATTAGAAATTTTAGCCCAGAGGACTATCGAGCTGGAATACAAAACAACTCCTTCGCTCAAAATAGAAGTCTTTCAGTTTTTGTAGCAAACAACTTGGGGATCCTAGAATTCGACGGTACAGAATGGACAGTGCACAGAGTTAACTCGGGCAAAAAGGAACGCTCACTGTTTTTCGATAGTGTTAGCAATCGACTCTTTTTTGGTTCCCAAGGTGACTTCGGGTATTACGAAAATGACTGGAAATATCATTCACTAACAGAGCTTTTACATGAGCAATTCAGAGATTTTGATGAGGTATGGGACGTATTTTACCTAGATGGAAAAGTTTACTTCTGCACATTTCGAGGTATTTTCCAATTCGATGGAAATTCCCTAAATCCGATAACTCTCCCTTCAGGCTTGAGAAGGAGTTTTTTAGTAAACAATCAACTTTTTGTTCAATCGAACGAAAGTCATATCTACAGGCTCAAAGGAAATTCTCTAGAGTTACATCAAAAGCTTGAAGAACCAAGTGAAATCATCAAGGGCATCGTAGAAAATGATCGCGAATTGATCCTGTTCAGTCAATCTGGCAAGATATACTCGAAAAGTAGCTCTATTAATTTCGACTTTTTGAATAAATTACAAATGAAGCTAGTTGGCCAATACATTAATCACGTGCAAGAATTATCAGATGGAAGAATTGCTATTTCTACACAAACCTCGGGTATCTATATTGCAGATTGGAAAAGTCGTGAGATTATACAATTGTCTAAATCTGACGGCTTACAAAGTGATGTGTGCCTCAAAACATTTGAAGATTTCAACGGTAACTTGTGGATAGGTATGCAAAATGGAATTTCGATAGTTGATTTACATTCCTCTGTTCGATTGGTTAATGATAAAAACGGCCTCGATGGCAGTGGCTATGACTATTTGGAAGATGGTAAATACACTTACTACACAACATCGTCGGGTTTATTTATCAAGGCGGAAAATGAAGAGAAAGCAAAGCTAATTCCATCAACTGAAGGACCTTCCTACAGTATAAAAAAACTAAGAAATGACGTCTATGTTTGCAGCCAGTCAGGACTTCTCTTGGCTGATGGAGAGAAAGTGGAGCAAATAGCTCCAATAGAAGGTCTATGGGATATTAAGCCACTGACACAAAATTCAAATTACCTCATAGGTGGTACTTACAAGGGTCTACACGTTTTTAAGTGGGTTGACGACAAGCTTGTTCATTTAGGAAAAATTGAAGGATTTAACGAGTCAAGTAGATTCTTCGAAGAAGATGATAGAGGAACTCTATGGGTAAGTCAGTTTTATAAAGGCCTATATAATCTAAAAGTAGATTTGGACAATCTAAAACTGATATCAACAACAGAAATCGATTCAGCCAATAATGTACCTTTAAGCGAAGTAATTGTTAAGAAAATCCAAGGAGAAATATACGTAGCTTCGAAAAAAGGACTTTATGTCCTAGACCAACAAAATATCGTTCTCAAAGACTCTCATCTATTTGAAAGTCAGCTAGAGAATCGACAAGTTCACCTAATTGATGAAGATGCGTATAATAACATACATGTGTTTACGGATGATTTCATAGGGTATTTCAAAAGGATAAGTAACAACAATTACAAATTCCAAAACTCATCCCTATCACCATTACGATATTCCATGAATAACGACCTTTTGAATTTTTCTAGGACTATGACAAAGGGAGTAAGCTATGCTGCAAATGAGGGGTTTATAAGATACTACCCAGAAGAGGAAAATCAAATCATTCAAACATATCCTTTATACGTAAAGTGGGTTAAAACTTCCTCTGAAAATGACTTCTTATACAAAAAGGAAGTATTTGGTGAGGAAAACAATACCGCAATAGAACTAGATGTGCCCCCCAATGCCAATTTGATACAATTAGCTGTTGCCCTTCCTGCCTTCAACCTAGGCAATGGGAATGAATTCCGTTTCCAACTAGAAGGGTTTGATAAGGAATTCGGACCTTGGGAAAACACACCATATAAGACTTACACTAACCTGAAGTCTGGTTCATACAAGTTCAGATTTGAAAGTAGAGACCGAATGGGTAGAACAATTTCTGGCAGATCAATGTCTATTGAAGTACTAGCTCCGTTCTACGCAACAACTTTCGCTAAATACATTTATGCTTTACTAGCATTGGTTGCACTTTCTCTACTATATTATTACATTTCAAGGTGGTTTAGTCGTCAAAACGTGGAATTTGAGAAATCGAAAGTACAGCTTACCCAAAGTAAAAAGGAAGAAATATCGCGTATTGAATCTAAGAAAGAAGATGAAGTGCGTCAATTACAGTTGGAAAAAGCACAAAATGAACTCAACTTCTTGAACCAAGCACTTTCAGGTTCGACTATGAATCTTGTAGTAAAAAACGAGCTTATTGAAAAGATTAAATCTCGTTTGGAAAGCCTCAATGAAAGCGGAATCAGCGACAAAACTAAAAAGTCGCTCAATTCGATAATACTAGATATAGAAAGATCTCTAAGAGTACAAGATGACTGGGTTCAGTTTGAAAGTCAGTTCAACAAAGTTCACGGAGACTTCTTAGAGCGCCTTAGAAACCGCTTCAAGGATTTATCTCCGAATGATCAGAAGCTGTGCACGTTTCTACGACTTAATCTTAGCACTAAAGAAATCGCAAGTCTGATGAATATTTCGAAACGTGGTGTTGAAATTGGCAGGTTCAGATTGAGAAAAAAGCTAAACTTGCAGCAAGGTCAAAATCTAGCAAAGTTTATCTTAGATTATTGAGAAGGATAAACACTTTACCTTTCGAAACATCCTTTTAAAACTTTGCTTTCTATATTCACGAAATTTTGCTAACTACCCAGATTCAGAATGAAAAAGCTTATTCTATTAATTCTTCTCCTACCGACTTTTCTCATTTGTCAAATAAACGAGAGTGACACACTAGACGGAAAACTGGTTTATCTATTTCTGGACTATATCAAGATGGCAATGTCGAAACTCTAATCTTTAGAGCCAAAACAGACTTAAGTCTTAGAACAGGAAAGAACTTCGTGTTTAAAAATCAGAATTCGTACGTCTATCAGGAATTTGGCAATGTTAAAGCAGACGAAGATATACTAAGTCTTAACTTTCTATATCACTATCCTGAGAAAAGAATCTATTCCTTTTCCTTCGAGTCTATCTCTGCATGCTTGTGCAGCTTTCTCGAAAAGTTGATCGTAATTGTTGCTGTTGAAATATGGCTGATTGGATTCATAAATTGCATTGGACCATTCTAGAAAATCTAAATGTGGTTTTCATAGTAGTTTTCACGCTGTTCTACAAGTATAAAATCTCGATCATCAAGATACTGATAATAATTCATGTAATGGGCTGTGGGCATTGAAGTTGACCCTGGCCCTCTAACAGTATAAATAATGGAATCTTTCGTTGGATTATCACTTCTACTTTCAAAAATATAAATAGGTAGTTCAATTGTTCCGCTTTGCCTGTCCTGCCTGTTTTCCAAAACTACTAGGTACCCAAAAGTCTAGTTCTGACCTTTCTTAATCTTATGTGTGGTCTTCTTTGATTTTCTGAATTTTGGAATAAATTCCTCTTGACTTTGTCCAAAGTTAGCTGTCTGGAATAGCAAAATTAAATATGAAGAATAGGAAACTCGTACGCATCATTATTCTCTGTTGTAATTAATTGGCTAATAGTTCCGCTATTCTCTCTCTTTCTAGCTAAGCAGTATTGCTTTCAAATTTGTTATGAATCAAAAGGATTAAAAATCCGAATAATACAGCACCTACAATCAGAGCATTATTAACAATCCCTTCGGTAGAAAATGAAATCTTAATCAGAATGGTAGAAATGACAAAACCTGAATTTCTAATTATCTTATGAAATTTATCTGAGTAAAAAAAAGAAGCAAGTAACAAAAGAACATCAACAATAATGAGCACAGTAAAGAACTCATCAAAAAATATACTGTTTATATTCTTAAACGCTGCCACGCCGTTTGCAGAATCACTTATAGCAGTATTTGCCCAAAGTGCAAATGTATAAATAGCAACTGAAACTAGAATTGGAACTAGCAGAATGGCAATTGCTTTTTTCAATAAAATGAAAGTATGAATCTTTTTTCCTGGTTTTTGATCAACTTTATTAATTACAGTATTTCTCTTTTTTATGTTCTGATAGAAGAAGACAATTATTAGAAATAGCGCTAACGAGGTCATTGCATCGTAGGTGAATTGCAAATCACTTTGTGATTGGAACCATTTCGAGGTAAGTTCCAGATTGGCAATATCCTTAAATATTCTCCTAATAACGATCAGAGTAATGATTTCGTATTGCTTTCCGATGTAGGAAGAAATTGATTTAGGTAGAAAAAATATGAGAAGATAAACTTCATATACTAGTATGAACGAGAAAGGTGTGTAAATTGCAGCAATTGGATTCTTTAATAATTTGGATTCAATTTCGATAAAATCAAAATTCGTTAGTGCTATTAGTAATAAGTGAATCAAATAACTAATAATAGCGATTGCAAGAATAGCTCGCTCGCCTTTCTCTTTAACTCGCTCAGATAGTAATTTATTAAAAGCCTTGTTTATAAACTGTTCTTTATTCATCATTCCTTCTTAACTTTTCCAATCTTCTAATCTCGATCATTGTAGTTGACAGTGTTGACATAGTGACACACACTTTCGTTTTAAGGAACTTTGTAAGAGTTTTTTTAGCTAATAAGCATATTAAATACTCTTGCCAAGTGGACTTCCTCACAGAAATCAGCAATAACGCATGTTGGGTCACATAAAGATACTATGATTTGTTAATAAATGCTTACGTTGGTGACATATTTGCCAATGCTAGTTGAATTCTAACCTTATCACACCATTGCCTTTACCAATTAAATTACAAGTGTACAACCAAAATACCATTACTGCTAATCAAAGATAAGAAGTACTCGCAGATTAAGCATGCAAGTTTGTCTTATTTACTGATTGCCTAAATATGAATATTGTATCCCCTACTAAAAAATTAGAGCAGCACAGAATACGTAAGGTCAGAAGAATAGAACACTAAGTAAAACCATAATTCCAATAAGTAGTGTTGCTCTCTGTTTTTCTATTCTTGATTAAACACCAAGATGAGTGTGAACGTAGGTGGGGCGCATAGTCTTCTTACTTGCCGATTTATGCAACGATACCTGCTGGCTTCCTTTGTTTGATGTCATCAGTAATTTCATTCCATAAATCAATCCTTTTTTGTAAGGCTTCTACCGAAATCTGAATAACATCGTTCCATTTATTTTCATCATCTCCACAAAGTTCAGAAATCATTTCAAGTGATAAAGGTCCATGTTCATCCCCGTCTAATTCAATGTGTCTTTCTAAATAGTAGGTAAGTTTTGGGAATTTATTTTTATGATTATGATTTGATTTATCTATAATAGCAAAGAACATGTCAGGGATGAGGTCTTCTCTTCCAAAAGTAAATGCCGCTGCTATTTTGTGCACTTCATTAGTTTCGATTGTCTTGTACGTGAATTTCAAAAATTCCTTTTCGGCTTTTTTTAAGTTAGAACTTTGTATCTTCCCAACAATATCCTTTTCTAAATGTGTTGAGTTAACAAAATTTACTATTTTCTCCGTATCAGCTCCAACTTCATTCATTGCTTCAATATACATTTCGAAATGACTTTTTGGCACTCCTAATTCATTTACATCAGTTTCTTCACCCAAAACAATTTCATTAATAAATCTTGCTGTTTTTGCATTGTTAGAAGGCTTCCACGGTATCGAAATGCAAGTTAGTCGTTGTTGAAGTGCTTTCAAGAGAGACATGAAATCCCAAACTGCATACACATGTTTTTCCATGAAAACCTTTACATCTTGTACTTCTGACAAATGATAATAAAGTTCATGATTTTTTAAGTTTTCTCTCAATTCTGAGATGTGATCCTCTATTTGCTCAATTTTGTTCATCAAAAATCTATTTTGTTAACGTATATCTCTTTAACAAATTTTACGCAAAATTGATCACAATTTTCTCATTTTTCATTGCTTGCAGAGAACGTTCCGGCTAAATTATGTTTTAATGTAATTTAGGTGTTGTTCTCTACTGGCTTTAATTTCCTAATATAAAGGTTAACCCTACTCTTGCGACAAGACCCTTGTCCAATTGTTCTCCTAGAGAATTAGAATTTAAATCTTACCAAATCTATAATTTACACTTACTTGACAAAGTACACTTATCAGCTCTAAATTTCCGAATAACGCAGTGTTAATTGGAGAAGATGTATTTATAGAGTAATCATAATAAGTTACTTTACTCCAATAAGACGAGGGGATGGAACTGCCAAGACCAGCTGTGACCGCAAGACTTAACTTACTACTAAATTGTGTTTTGTACCCCATAAGCCCACCCAATGAAATCTTATGATTCCTTAAGGTCCTTCTTCTATTGTTACTTGTATAATAATCTTTTTGTTCAATCGTCCAGTTATTCTCGTTAATTATTGACTGAGCCTCCATCCAGTATCTAATATATCCACCATAGAATAAACCTGCATTATTAAGTTTCTTTGCTGAATATCTTTTAATCATTGCATTAACATGAAAATTAACCTCTTTTTCTTCAATATCAGCATTAATAAGATAACTACTTATCTTTTTTTTACAATAGGAACTTCCTAATTCAAATCCAATATACTCATTTGTAAAGTGCTCAATACCGGCACCCAATCGCCCTAAACTAGTAGCGTAAAGCTTTAGCTCTATCTGGGTATACCCTTTTATTCCTGTCAAAAGAAATATTATGCAAAGAAGATGTGCTGTTTTCATGATTATTCTTTTTTAATCTACTGCCAACGTTCTAGTATAAGAATAGTAGCGGATTAACACGCACTAACTTTTCGGTTAAACACAGACCTTTTTTTATATTTACTTGCTTTCGTTTTAGCGATTAAACCGCTATTGTTTTTATACATTGTTGCCCACAGATATTATTTCCAATGTAGCTTTTCGTACTCGCTTTGTTCTTCTCTGTTTTTCGGAATTGATGAGTTTCCATTTCGCACGTAAAAACTATCTTTTCCCTCAAAATTTGCAAATACTGGCTTTCCACTTTTTAGGATTTTAACTTTGCAAATAGTCTTTTCGTCAATTATTGGGAACGTAATTTTTAGATGCTTTTCAAAGTTTGAACCTAAATGTTTTTTATGATGTTCCTTAAATGCAATTCAAATCCGTCAACGTCCTTTTTTGAAAAGGTTTCAATATCTTTTTCAAGTCCTAACGCATTTCCATTATCATCAACTCCGATTATTAAAATTCCACCTTCGCTGTTTAAAAATGCTGAAACGGTTTTGGCGATAACATACTCTAAATTTTTATTTACAATGTTCTGCCTTAAATCATAACGCAAAGTTGATTTCATTTCCAACTTTTCATTTTCTCCGATTAAGATTAATTCTTTCAATTCTGTATCTTCAATCTTTTCTGTGTTTGTGAATTCTATTCTGTTCTTTAAAGCATTATAGATAGAGGTCGCTCTCTTTTCTAAAAATACGGAATAATCATCGCTGTGAATTCCGAAATCATCTATGTTGTCAATTAAATGTGATTTTATAGATTTATGTAATTCTGCATTTTCGTCCAAGAAATCTTGAATGTAAATTGAAGGTGCTTTTGCTCGTATTTTACGTTTGTTTAAATCTGCACCAACCAACGTTATATTCACAATACTATTTTCGTTTCCAATTCCTTGTTTTCTTAAATACGATTTTGGGAAAAAGTGATGATAGTTTTTACTATTTGCCATTTTTAACCAAGAGTTGTCAAGGATAACTTTTCCGTTATCTTGAAAGTCTTTAGGCTCTGAATAAGCTAAAAGCAAAGAACAGCTTTACAATAACTATTTCCTGCACTAAAATTTGTGTCTATTAAATCTCTTGGTGAACTTAAAAAGACTTTTATTTCATCGTAATTTGGTCGTTCTCCATTTAAAATTTGGTCAATTCTCTTAATATCTTGAGCAAGTTTAGATTCTGTTGAACTTGAATATCTGTACGATAATGAAATTCTCCAAAAGAATTCTTCTAAATATTTAATCTGTTCGCCTTTTGGTTTTTCTTTTTGGTAGTAGAAAAAGTAACTGAAAGGAACTAAAAGTGCATCGTATGGCAATAAAGTTGATACAGGAATTCTGTAAACTGAACGGAAATAGTCAATGCTTTCTTTTAGCGAGGAAATTACATCGTCCCAAATATCAATGATACTTTGCTTGTCTAATTGTAAAACGACTTTTCGTTTACACTCTTTGTTTTTACTTAATATTAAACCTAAAACATTTAGAATTACTGTACTTGAAATAGTTTCGTATTTACTGACTTCAAGTTGTTTGAGTAATTTTTGAAATCGGTCTTGCATATCGAATTTCTGTTCCTCGTCATAAGTTTTTGCAGACATTATCTCAAAAAGAGTTAAAGTTTGTCCGCCTGTATTTATTCGAGTAAAAACTTCTATTGCAGAATCAATATCTTCTTTACGAAGTACGACTGTTGAGAAATCATAAGAAGTAGAAAGTTTCTTTGTATTCCTGAATTTTGTCAATATCCTCATTTGAATATTTTTCTCTTAAATCGCTGATATTTTGAATTTAGTAAATCTTTTAGAGAAATGTTTTTAGTTTCAGGTTGCTCAGAAAGAATTATTTGCTCGTCATTATTATCAATGTCGCCTTCCAAATCAACGAATATTGAACCATAATTTGTGATTTTTTTCTCTCCTTCTTTTTGAATGTGAGCACCCAAAAATGCAGCATACAAAGATGTAATTCGTCTGTTGTCCGTCTAAAACGTATTGAACTTTTATGTCGTCTGGAACAGGTGGCAAGGCAAGATTTCCAATATTTTTAATGTCGTTTAATCTCTCGTTAGTTTCCCACAGAATGAATGTCCCAATCGGATAGCCTTTTAAAATACTGTCCAAAAGTTTTGCAGTTTTGTCAATGCTCCAAACAAAATCCCGTTGGAATTTCGGGAATTTTAATTTGACCTTTTTGAATTTCGGATATCAAGTCCGTATATTTTTTTGAGTCTGGTTTTGGCTGTTTATTCATTCAGTTTAATTGTATTACTGCTGTCCGTTTTAATTGTGGGCAACGTTCTGGCTAAACTGCGTTTTAATGCAGTTTAGGCTTTGTTAGCTAACGTTTTGATTTATTCTTCTTCTAATATTTTTTTCTTTTCTTTTTCGTATTCTTCTTGCGTTAAGACTCCTTCATCAAGTAACTGTTTTATCTCACGAAGTCTATCAGCCTTTGATTTGGTCGTTTTATTCGTCTTTTCAGGCTCAATTTCAAATTCTTCTTGATTGTCTGAAGAAGTTATCAACTCGTATGTATGTGTTGGTTTGTATTTCATTGTCCATAAAAAAGGTACCAGTAGAAATACGCCTCCAATGATTGCTCCAACGTCTGCTTCTTCGTTACGGCAAATATTGGTGTTAAATGACTCGTAACCTTCTTTTTCCAATCGTATAGTCATACAACTACCAACTATAATAGCAATGCTTTATGAGCCTTTGTTATGGGCTGGTTTTCTTGTTTTACTTTCGCAAATATTAATCGAAAGTATAATTTATTTATTAGAGAGCAGCAGCAGCCCCTAAAAGAGCACCAAATACAGTAAGAATTAAAATTATTCCAATTAGTGAAATCACTAATCCAGCAATTGCCATTCCCCTTTGGTTTTTTAAAAACACCTACAAAAGATAAAATAAGTCCTAAAACCCCATATTATCCAACCAAGAACTGGAAATCCAACCAAGGAATATTGCAATTAAAGCAAGTACGAAACCTGCTGTTCCAACACCATTTGTTTTTTTTTTCTTGCTGGTTAACAATAATTGTTTGTCCTGCGTTGCTTTGCTCGTTAGTTTTAATTTCTTCTGACATAATCTTTTCTTTAATGTTATTAATAATTTGTTTTCCCTACTCATAAAGCTTTTCGGTTCCGCTGTGTTTTTTTTTTGATTAAAATTTATCAATCAACCTATGGTCAATTCGATAATTATGAACAATCAAAGTAATTTATTTGGTGGCTCTCTTGTCATTTTGCTATTTCGTTTTAATAACTTGCCCATAACGTTCCGTGTATGGTGTCGTAGCATCCCGAAGGGTGCTATGCACTATTGTCTGCCTAAATATATCAAAAGGTTCAATAATTTGATCGACAGCACCAAGTTTACTCAGTAATTCCCCCTACTCCATTTCAGCAAGATTATCAAACAAAAGATAAAGAATTGGTAAATGCTAGTTTCATTGTTCTGTATTTTAGAAGTAAGACGATAATCTATCGTAAAAAGTAACCAAAAATACAACATAAGGCAGACTTTACATTGAAAAATAGAGTTTCGCCGACATCCATAATTTAGCATTCATTGAGACGAGAAAAGCTGAAAATACATTGATTTTCGGCTTTTAGGACAACCCTAAATGCAATTCAATCTAGATATCTAATACCTTCTCATAAGCTCTTCTCGGACTTCCTCGCATGTACACTTTTCCGCAATAGTTATAACCCATCTTTTCGAAAATCTTCAGCATTGCCGCGTTATCAAAATTTGTATCCGCCTTTATGCTGCGAATTCCCCAAGATCTAGTCTGCTCTTCAATTCCCAACATCATCTTTTGGGCTTGACCCTTCCCTAGGTACTTCTCCGAAATAGCAACTCTGTGAAAAACGACAAATTCAGATTCCGTCAACCACTTACCCTCGATGACCTCATAATCAGGCTCGTCATTCACCAATAATGCGCAGTACCCGATGATTTCATCTTGATTACAAAGGACGTACCCATAGCTATTTGCAATATCTCGTTCCACAACTTCTGGATTTGGATAGCCATCTTGCCATTGATTACTGCCATCTTTTTTACGTCTCTCAATAGCTGATTGCAAAATCTCCCAAATCTCTCCTGCATCAGTATTCTGAGCTATTCGAAATATCGTATTCATTACTTGATAATGATTTTTTTGAGAATAACTTCCATCGACGCTCTCAATCTTCAAAAGGTAAATCCCAGGAAGTAAATTACTTATATTAATTGTCGCTTTACCTTGAAATTCGGATCTACTTTGAACACTACCTGAACATCTGTTAAACTTACAGACGCAGTTTTTCCTCCCTCTAACTCAATACTCAGGAAATTTTGTGCAGGATTTGGATACACAGTAACATTTCTAAGAGTTTGATAATCCTGAGTAGCTACCGTATTTTCAGACGGTGAAGCAGCGTCAGATTGCACCACAGTCTTAGTTTGTGAATCATTGAGAATTACATATACAAACATTTCCGACATATCCCACTCCTCTTCTTTATTGACAGAATAAGTAAATGAAACAGATTCTCCTACGGCTGGTAAAGTTACTTCGTCACCGTCAACGTCTGTTAATGCTTTTCTAAATACATCATAGTGCACATCCTCTCCATTTGGAGCTTGATAATTAACAACTTTCTCAGCTAATCCTACAAGAATACTAGTGCCTGAGTAATTATGCTCACTTTCTGTTTTTAAGGTAATCGTTGCCTCTATTTTGTCGTCAGCAGTCTTCGTTTGTATAATATCTATGCTGACCTCTGTCATCTGATCTATATGTGGGGTAAAGACTTCAGGACTTCCAAATTGAACACTTATCGGATTGAGAACTCCTTGAACAACTAATCGTGGGGTACCTCCAAAAACTCCATAATACTTTGCTCTACCATCGTTTTCGCTAGGATTGTGTTGGCTGAAAAGACAAGTCGAATAAGGACTACTTGGGTGGTATGACACATGGAAAACATCTGGATAACCCTCTAAATTTGTATAAAATGCTGGATTTTTACTCGAACTAGCACATATAGAACACCTAGTGTTTGTAAAATGCTCTACAATCACGTTTTTAGCTACTTGGGTATATCCATTTTGTGTCATAAACACAAAGAAGGTTGCGAATAGTAAAGATAAAATGAACTTCATAGATTTAGTTTTTGATTCACCTAATAGAACTTCAAAACTACAAAATTGTCAATCGATTCGGCACATTATTCTGTGCTTACTAGACGGTTAGGACTATTTCCAACTCCTCGGTCTCAATGATTTAATCCATGACAATCGAGGATTCGGAAACTGAAATAATAAAATATAAGAGCAGTAAGTACAAATATAGTAATGGACAAATGAATACAACAAAAATTGTCAAAGGTGACATCGGGATTCCGGATATTCTTCAAGTAGGTAACGAAATAAAAGTTCTCGTTTGGAACTACTCAAACAAACCTACTTATATACGTGAAATGGGGCTTCTATTGGGTAAACCAAACTCATCTTAAATAATATTTACTTCAAATTCGAGGGTGATACCAAACTTGTCTTTGACTGATTGCCGCACATTCTTTGCGTGATCGTAAATCTCGGCTCCAGTTGCATTTCCATGATTTACTATAATTAGAGACTGATACTTATAATTACCAGTATTCCCGACTCGCTTACCTTTCCATCCACATTTTTCTATTAACCAACCTGCTGGTATTTTTACATGAGTATCATTACCAACTGGATAAAAAGGCACATAATCGTAGTCTTCGTCAATCTTCTCTTGCACTTTTTTCAGTACTATAGGATTCTTAAAGAAAGACCCTGAATTACCTGTCACTGCAGGGTCAGGAAGCTTCGACTGTCGAATTTCTATAACCGCTTGACTCACATCTTGAATGTTGGGTGTCGAAATACCCTTTTCTTGCAATATATTTTTGATTGGACCATAACTCACATTTACTTCGTGGATGGCCTTGTGCAGCTTGAATTCGACATATAGAATAAAAAACTGGCCCTTATGTTCGCTCGACTTAAATATGCTATCCCTATAGGCAAAGTTGCACTCTCCTGGTCTGAAACTTACTTCCTTCTGGTTTAACATATCGTATGCATATACTTTAGAAATTACATCTGCAACTTCGACTCCGTAAGCACCAATATTCTGAATGGGTGATGCTCCTACAGTTCCCGGAATAAGTGAAAGATTTTCAATACCACCTAGATTTTGGCTCAAGGCCCAAAGAACAAACTGATGCCAGTTTTCACCACCACCAACTTTGACAACAGCTTGGTGCTCACTACTTTCAATAGTGGTTATTCCACATATTTCATTCTTTAATACTGGAATCTCTACATCTTTAGTTAATAACATGTTGGATCCACCACCCAGAATAAAGAACTCGTCTCGCTTTTTGAAAGTAAAAATCTTGAGATCTTCAACAGAAGTAATGTGATGTAAAACACGCGCATTAACATCAATGCCGAATGTATTGAAATCTTTTAGGCTTGCCATAGTTTAGTTGATTGAATTGAAAGGTATTCTTACATCTTGATCACGTCTCTCTCATCCTTCTCTGGAGTCACGTTGAAACTTGGCATTTTCATAAATGGAAAACTGTAAGAAGTATTTAATCCTATAGATAAAGAATTTGATGGCATTTCCGGATTCAGTCCAAATCTGACGAAAAACTCAGTCATTTTGGATTTATTTCCGCGTCCAGTTCCGATTTCCACCACATACGTATTGTAATATGGTCTTTGAATTCCACGATCCTGTGCCTTATCATTCAATCCAAATAGCTCTGTTTTGTTGATTTGCCAACCTCCACCAATGTAGTAGCCAAATCTTTTCAAATCACCAAGGCCTGTCAAGCCTCCAAAGTTCAATTTTGCCATCACCGGAATATGCATAGTACCCAAGCCATAATATTCTTCCACATTGAGACCGAGTACACCTAAATTAACATATGATTCAATACTTAAAGCCACCTTCCTTGTACCCAACCATGTTTTCAAGCCCAGAGTGCTATTGAGAATTGCTGAACCAGCTGATTGGTCGAAACCAGTGCCATCTTCCGGGTTTACATAACGTTGATAAAGATCTCCACCTGTTACAAAGCCAATATTTGCTTGACTATGAACGACTTGAAATGATACAACTGTAAGTACTATACTAACTAAAATGACTCTTAACATATGCTGTTTGTTCTTTTAAGTTTTTCATGTTGTTATCGCAAGTTCATGTATTCGTGGGCTCTTTATGGATCATCGTATTTGATCATTAGATTTATTCAATAGAGGGTACTAGCCACTGAAATACTAATTCTGCTAAAAGTAGGAAATTCTTCTAGATTACTCAAACTGCAGCTTAGCTAGAAGAGAATACTTGCCAGCTTTATTATCTATCAATGAATCGTGCGTTCCTTCTTCTTTAATTTGCCCATCTTCGATAACATAGATGCGATCCACGTTCTTAATAGTCGATAATCTATGGGCAATAATAATGGATGTTCTACCTTTCATTAAGTTGTCTAAAGCCTCTTGAACTAATCTCTCAGACTCAGTATCCAAGGCGCTGGTAGCTTCATCTAATATCAGAATAGCTGGATTTTTCAATATTGCTCGGGCAATAGCAACTCTCTGCTTTTGTCCCCCACTGAGCTTTACACCACGTTCGCCAACTGCGGTCTCGAATCCGTCAGGAAAAGACATTATAAAATCATAGCAATTTGCCTTGCGAGAAGCTTCATATAATTCTTCATCAGTTGCATCAGGTCTCCCGTAAAGTATGTTTTCTCTTAGGGTTCCCCCAAAAAGCATAATCTCTTGCGGCACGATCGCAACGTGCTTACGATACCCTACGATATCATAGTTCTGGATATTATTTCCGTCAACTCCAATCTGACCTTCGTCAACATCATAATAGCGCATAAGCAATTGTACGATGGTGCTTTTACCACTACCGCTTTGTCCTACAAGTGCAACTTGCTCTCCTTGACCTATTGAAAGTGATATCCCCTTAAGTATCGGAAATTCTTTACGTGTTGGATATGAAAAATGTACATTCTTATACTCAATCGATCCTGATAAATCTAATTCTTGATGTTTTTCAATTTCAAGTTCAGATTCCTTAGCTAGGATTTGTCTGATTCGTTCGGTTCCACCTACTGCAGCAATTATTTCTGAATAGAAATTCCCAAGACCTGCAATCGCTCCTCCGATGAATCCAGTGTATGCTATAAACTGAACCAATTCTCCAATTGTCATAATCCCCTGCGAAACATATTTGGCACCCATCCACAAGACAAAGAACATCCCACCAAAAAGTAATACCACTATAAATGTGGAGAAGAGTCCTCTCACACGTGCTAGTTTCAATGAGATACCAACAAGTTTAAAAATCTTGGTATTATACCGACCTGATTCATACAACTCATTTGTGTACGCTTTGACTGATTTAATATTTTGCAAAGACTCTTCCACAACAACATTCGTTTCTGCAAGATCTTTCTGTCTTTCCTTCGACATCCTTCTTAGAAATCGTCCAAAAAATAACGCTCCTATCACAACGAATGGGAAAGTAGCTAGCATAATTAAAGATAACTTAGGTGTCGTTACAAGTAGAAGCGTAATACCAATAATTAATATTAGTATCTGTCTAAAAAAACTAAGTAGTGTAAATGAAAATACGGACTGTAGTTGACCAACATCCGATGATATTCTGGACATCATTCCCCTACTCGATTCTCTTCAAAGAAGAAGATCGGCAAGCTAATAAGCTTGGCATACAATGCCTTCCTCAGATCAGCCATTGACTTTTCACTTACAATCGCATTTAGTATTACCTGGGAATATGAGACGACACCTTGTACAAGAAGAACAAGAATCAAATAGTATCCTAGATCATTAAGGGTTACTCCGTATCTATCTGTTCCCGTAGCGATATCTGTTAGTACTCCTGCGATAAATGGAACACCATTGTCAAAACACTTGAAAATACCAACATAACAAAGGCTCCTATGAAGTACCATTTGTAGGGTATTACAAAGGTGAAAATTTTAAGTGCTTCTTTTAACTCAGATAAACTAAGTCGCTTCTTCTGTTCATCAGCCGAATCGGAAGAACTATATTGTGATTTTGCCATTTTTGTTAAATTTCGTCCTGCCCGCTATATACTACACCTGAACTCGGTGTTTCCTTCAATTCCAATTTGTAAAGCTCGGGGAGTACCGGTTTGAGTTTCCTCCAAATCCAAACAACAATTACCTCGGCTGTTGGGTTTTCTAAACCCTCAATTTCATTTAGATATTGATGATCCAACATTTCTTCGATTGGTTTCCACACTCTCTTCATGTCACCATAATCCATCACCCAACCAACAACTGGATTAAGAGGTCCATCGATGTAAATCTTAATATGATAAGTATGACCGTGGAGGTTTCTGCATTTATGTCCTTCCGGAACGTGCGGCAAATAATGTGCTGAATCGAAACTAAATTCTTTATAAATGATCATTGGAAATTATACGAAATGATTAATGGCTGCAAAATTACTGTTTTCAAATCTATTCTGTTCTACTTAAGTAGCTTTAGTCAATCCTTTCCTTACTACATTATTATTTCATTGACTTCAAAAATGATCTGAAAATAGAGGCTACTGATTACACTCTAGACAACAGGCTTACTCTATGCTCCAAAGTCTGAATTGTTATTTTAGTGTCATTTTTGATAGTATTTCATTCGATAAGTCTTCCCTAAAGCTTCTTGCAGGCTTTAAAGCTTTAAATTTGTTTAGAAAATATAGATATATTTGAATCGATTCTGCGTTTCAAGTGTTATATAACAGCCGTAGAAGAACGTTATAAACTTAGAAGAAATGAAGAAGATATATATTGTTGCTCTTGTAGCCATAGCCTTAGGGGTTTTCTTGATTGCGAATGCTGCAAAAGATGTAACAACGTATGCAGATTTTAGCGCTGCTGAACCTGGAAATCGCGTCAAAATTGTAGGTCAGCTCTCAAAAGAAAAACCTATGATCTATGATCCAAATGTAGACGTTAATCTTTTTACATTCTTCATGAAAGATGATAATGGTGTGGAGAAGAAAGTTATCTACACAAAAGGTAAACCACAAGATTTCGAAATGTCAGAGTCATTAGTAGTAACCGGCAAATTAAAAGATGATGTCTTTGTTTCCGATGAAATATTAATGAAATGTCCATCTAAGTACAAAGGAGAAGAAGAATTAATCAATGCCCAAAACGCAGGTTAATTAACAAAAAAATAAATGACGGAAATACAATACGCAGGTGAGCTCTTGTGGCCGAAAAACTTGGGCCAAATTCTATTACTTCTTAGTTTCTTTTCAACATTTCTAGCAGCCTACAGCTACTATCAGGCTTGCAAGAGAGAGGCTTTTGATCCATCAAAAGCAACACCGCCTACTACTGATCAAAGCTGGAAAAAGCTAGGAAATATAGCTTTCTCAGCACAAGGAATTAGTATGCTGATTGTCGTAGGCTTGATCTTCTATCTCATGATCAACAAGCACTATGAATATACCTACGTTCAAGCCCACGTCAGCGATGATCTACCTTTTCAATATATATTCTCAGCATTTTGGGAGGGTCAAGAAGGTAGCTTTATGTTGTGGATTTTCTGGCATAATATTCTAGCTTGGATTATAATGCTGAAGAACTCTAAGTGGGTAGCTCCATCATTGTTCTTCTTGAGTTTGATCCAAATTGTAATCCTAAGCATGATTCAAGGGATTCACTTCGTGGTGGGCGATTGGATGTATAAGCTCGGAAGCAATCCGCTTTCGCTGCTACGCGAAACAATGGATATTCCCTTGTTTGCCAATGCAGACTACGTCAGTCTACTTCAAGGTACAGGTCTTAATCCCTTATTGCAGAACTACTGGATGACGATTCATCCCCCGGTTTTATTTTTAGGTTTTGCCTCAGTAAGTATTCCTTTTTGCTACGCGCTGGGTTCACTATTAGTAAAGGATTATCGCTCATGGCTAAAACCAACGCTAAAATGGAGTTTGTTCTCAGCTTCGATTCTGGGAATTGGCATTTTAATGGGAGCAGCTTGGGCATATGAAGCCTTAACTTTCGGTGGTTATTGGGCATGGGATCCAGTAGAAAACACTTCTCTTGTACCTTGGATTACTTTGGTTGCTGGAGTTCACACCAACATGATTGCGAGAAGCACCAAGTATTCGGTTAAAAGTACTTACTGGTTCTACATTTTGTCATTTTTGTTGATCGTATACTCTACCACGCTGACTAGATCTGGTGTACTAGGCGATACTTCAGTTCATGCATTTACTGAAATGGGTCTTGAATCACAACTAGGATTCTTTATCGGACTATTCACACTACTTTCTCTATATTTTTACTTTTCTAGAAGCAGAAACATACCTACACCAAAGGTAGAGGAATCCATAGGTAGTAGGGAATTTTGGATGTTTATAGGTGCCCTTGTATTGCTATTTTCAGCCCTCATGATTACAGCGTCGAGCTCACTTCCTATTTTCAATAAGATCATTCAGCTTTTCAACCCAGAATTTGTTTCAATGGTATTGGACGATCCGATTGCACATTACAACAAATATCAACTATGGATAGGCTTGTTAGTTGGTGTTTTAAGTGCAGTATCTATTTTCTTTAGATACAATGAACGCAAGCCTGGAAGAATCTTTGGAAAACCAAGCGTTCACCTTGGAATCTCACTTGTAATATCTATTGTTCTACATATCTTACTTAACCAATGGCTGAAACTTCCAGCATTCCAATTTCACTTGTTACTATTTGCTGGTCTGTTTACTATTGTTAGTAATCTCGATTACTTGCTGGCTTATGCCAAAATTAGCGGATCAACGGCGGCATCGACACTATCACATGCAGGGTTTGGAATCATGCTGGTAGGTGTTCTGGCAAGCGGGATCAACAAAAGAAATCTAAGTAACAACACCTTTGTATTTACAGATGTCATAGCGGAAGATAAAGTGATGAAAAACATCCCACTTATCAAGAATAAGCCTATGTTCATGAATGGGTATTGGGTGGAATATAAATCAGATACGGTAATTGGTCAAAACAGATATTTCGATCTAGCTTTCAAACAAGTCGATCAATTAGAAAATGTCATTGATTCCTTTACTGTGCGTCCAAATGTTTTATACTCTAACGACTTTTCAAAGGTGGCGGCTACCAATCCTGACACAAAACACTATTGGCATAAAGACATCTTCACCAGTATCGCAAGTCTTCCTACTGCGCAGCAAGATGTCAAGTTTGCACGAGAAATGGAAGATACTTTGAACTATAAACTTGTAGATTTCGAAATCGGTAAAGTATCTGAATATGACGGATATACCCTTGAAGTAGCTGATCTCAAATTCGCTACTAAGCATCGAGAGTACGAACCTGAATTCGGTGATCTGCCAATCGAAGTTACGTTAAATATTCAAGATTCTTTAGGAAATAACCATATCACAAAGCCAGCGACGGTCTTACGAAACACGGTTGTGTACAAGTTTCATGGACAAGTAGATGACCTGCATAGTAGGTATCGAATTAATGAAAGATCTTTCGAAAAGCTGATCAAGCCTGATCCACTTTTGGAATATGATCAAACAGAAATGGAGAGTGGAAAAACTATTGACTATAAAGGCTTTAAGATTCGTTTCGACGGATTCCGTAAATTGACAGAGGCAGAAACTTCAAAGCAAAATTCTGAAGACATATCGGTAAAAGCATCATTGGAAATCACAGCACTAGATGGAGAGCAAAAGATCATTGAACCTACTTTCACAATAAGAGAAAATAAAATCCTGCCTATCAGAGACTTATGGTGGCAAAAGGCATTCTACGGACGTCTGTCATCAATCGATCCATCAACTGGAAAAGCTACATTAGATTTTGCAGTAGATCAAGATGCTGAACAGCGAGTATTTCTTGAAATAGCCAATAATGTACCTAGAAGTGACTTAATTGCTATTGAAGTGCTTGAGTTCCCTGGTATCAACTTTGTTTGGTGGGGCTGTATAGCTATGATGCTCGGATTAGGATTAGGATCATTTTATAGACTTTCGTCAAAATGAACATTGGAATAATCGGTTCGGGGAATGTTGCCTTTCAGTTATCAAGGGGGCTTTTTAATGCAGGTCATAAAATTGACTTTGTGCACAGCCGAAACTCCAAAACAGGAAAACCGCTAGCAAAAAAATACGATAGTATATTTATTACTGACCTTTCTATCTTACCACAAACGGATGTAATTCTGATCGCTGTTAACGACGATCAAATTGAAAAGGTATCCAGCCAAATCAAGCCAGATTCATCACGGATCGTTCTGCATACTTCGGGTGCTATACCTTCGACTGCTCTTAATGGTCATGAAAAGTATGGTATACTTTACCCTCTTTACAGCTTTTCACATAAACGAAGGCTAAGTCTTAAGAAAATACCATTTCTTATTACGTCATCAGATGATGAGGTGATTAGCTCTTTAAGAACTCTTGCACTTGATCTTACTTGGAAAATATATCAGGTAACCGATGAAGAAAGAGCACAACTTCATGTAGCGGCGGTCTTTGCCAACAACTTTGCCAATTTCATGATGTCACAAGCATTTGAAATAGTTGAACAGCATGACTTAGACCTAAAAATTCTTCTTCCTATCATTCAACAAAGTACCCAAAATTGGAATAGAGGAATTGCGAAAGAGAAACAGACTGGACCAGCAATTAGAGAGGATTACAGGACAATGGATCGTCACATTGATTTAATCAAAGACAACAGGATCAAAGAAATGTACAAACTCATTAGCCAAAACATTATAAAATTCAATAAATGAGAATAGTCGGCGAAGTACCACACCCAAGTTACAAGATTAGCATTTTACAAAACATGGGAAGATTTACATTGAAAATAGAGTCCGATGCTATAGAGCAATCGTATAAACTTCGTGAAAGCGATAAGATTCAAAATGCTTCAGACGTCATAGCCCTGGTTACATCAGCCTTTTTAAAGAAAGTAGATCGAGTATTTCTTGACCTGGGAGATAATTTAATGCATTTGTTGGACCTTTCAACAGAAGACGATGACGACGTACCTATGGTAGAAGGCATCTTATAACAGGAAAGTTAGTTTATCATGCCACTGTCTAGCAGCAATGTGATGTTCGAAACGGAACGTCTATGACTCACAGAATTTTCACCTAATATTGCAAAAGAATTCTATGAGGTCAACTCTGACAAGGAAGTCTTAAGATACACTGGTGATCAAGCTTTCAGAAATATCAACTCAGCAAGATAGTTTTTGCAGGAATATGATAGCTATGAAAAACATGGCTTTAGTAGATGGAGCGTTAGGACAAAGGAAAATAATACGTGGACTGGTTGGTGTGGGCTCCGTAAGAACACCTTTGGACATGTGGATCTTGGGTTTAGATTCCAAAGGAGATTTTGGAACAAAGACTATGCGACAGAGGCATCAAATGCATGCCTCAAATATGCTTTTGAAAATCTAGAACTGAATCGCATTATTGCTCGATCAAACGTCAATAATCTAGCCTTAATAACAGTATTTAAGAAGTTATCTTTATTGCATTGGAAAACAGAAATAGATTCCGAAATAGGCGAAACAATTTATTTCCAGATTTCACGAAAAATGTATATGGCTAATAGGATTTAAGACGTTTAGAAATAGTGGGAAACAATCAAAACGAAAAAAGAACATGCCAAATAGAAAACGAGTTAGATCTGGTGTACAATGGGAAGATATTGTTGCATACTCAAGAGCAGTCCAAGTAGGAAATGTAATAGAAGTTGCTGGTACTACGGCAGTGAATAAGCAAGGTGAATTTGTGGGTGAAAACGATCCCTACGAGCAGACTCTGTTCATCATCCGAAAGGCGGAAGAAGCTCTTAACGAACTTGGCGCTGATCTAAGTGATGTAATCAGAACAAGAATCTACGTAACCAATATTGAAGATTGGGAAACTGTAGGAAAGGCTCATGGAGATTGCTTCCGTGGAATCTATCCCGTAACTACCCTTGTAGAAGTTAGTAGATTAATAGACCCACGCTTACTAGTTGAGATTGAGTTTTCAGCAGTTATGCGTGAAGTGATCGAATAATTCTCTTTGATGCCGACTAGATCATTCATTTATTTTTGATCTTATGAAACCTTCGATCATTTGGACGGCGTTGTCGAACTTATACTCATTGTTAATGATAATATCAGCTTGTCTTTTGAAAGGAAGTATATAGTTCTGATAAGCTGGTGTAACGTGATACTCATATCGATACAAGACATCATCAATTGGATAGTTCCGCTCAACTTGATCACGCTGTATTCTTCTTTTTAACTTGACAATATCTGAAGCATCAACGTAGACTTTTAAATCCATCAGTTTACGCATCTCTTCATAGTAAAAAACAAATAGACCTTCCACAACAATAATTGGAGCACTATCTATTTTTATAACTCTGGATTCCCGTAGGTCATTATTAAATGTATACTCGGTAAATTCAATTGACTTACCTTCCATTAGAGTTCGTATGTCTTGCAAAAATTGCTTTTCATTGAGGCAGGTAGGAAGGTCAAAATTGGTTACTCCGTTTGCATCTTGTAGCTGCTGAGTTCGATCCAAATAGTAATTATCCTGCGAAATCAAGCATAATTCATCCTCTGAAAACTTCTCACGTAAAAGCTTTATGATACTTGTTTTACCAGATCCACTACCTCCAGTAATTCCTATGATAAAAGGCTTCTTCATTAGTTAGCAATTATTCCTGCGATTGCGGCAGTTAAAAAACAGGCGATTGTACCTGCTATTAAAGCTTTTAATCCAAGCTCCGTCAATGCTTTTCGCTGACCTGGTGCAATAGCGCCGATTCCTCCAATTTGTATTCCAATAGAAGCAAAATTAGCAAAACCACACAAGGCATATGTAGCAATCAAGAGAGATTTTCTCTCTAGCTCAACACCTGCTTGTCTAAGATTATCAAGTTCAGCGTAGGCTACAAATTCATTAATCATAGTCTTCTGACCTAAAAGTTGACCTACGTAGAGCACATCTGTATTTGGTGTTCCAAGTAGCCAAGCAAAAGGTGCAAATATCACACCCATAATATAAGTGAAATTTAGACCTTCATATCGACCACCAGTACTTTCAACAATCCAAGAATCAATTACTTCTGGACTTAGAAACATCAATATCTTATTAACCAATGCAATAAGTGCTGTGAAAACTACAAGCATTACAGCAACATTTACTGCGAGTTTTAGGCCGTCACTAGTACCTTTTGAAATTGCATCAAGCAGATTGTGATAATCTGGCTTTTGCATTCTTAGCTCCTTGTTTTCTTTATTCTCTAGCGATTCTGGAAATATAATCTTGGAGGCTACAATGGCCGCGGGAGCCGAGATTAAACTTGCTGTTATTAAATGCTTTGCATAGAAAAGCTCCATTTCGGGATCACCTCCTCCTAGAAAGCCAACATAGGCCGCAAAAACGCCCCCTGCGATGGTTGCCATTCCTCCTGTCATCAAACAAAGTAACTCAGACCTCGACATACCTTCCAAATAGGGTTTAACCACCAACGGAGCTTCAGTCTGTCCGATAAACACATTAGCAGCTGTCGCCAATGATTCTGGACCACTAAGCCCCATGGTGCGAGACATAACCCAAGCCATTCCTTTGACAACTAATTGAAGTATCCCTAGATAGTATAGAATTGCAGTAAGTGCAGAGAAAAACACGATCGTGGGCAAAACCTTAAAGGCAAAAATATAACCAAATGCATTTAGGTCGGTCACTAGATTACCAAACATGAATTCAGCACCTGCTTCACTTACGTTTAAAACCTTTGTAAAAATTTTGGCTACTTTATCGAAGAAGAGATTCACCAATGGAACCTTCAATAGCAAAAGCGCAAGCGTCAGTTGAAAGCCCATTCCTATGCCGACTAGCTTCCAATCTATTCGTTTTCTATTGTTGCTCAACAACACACAAATACCTAGTAATACTGCGATAGCTAGTGCGCCTCGCGCTAGTGACATACCAAAACTCATGGTTTAATTCCTTTGTTGACGCAAAATAGATAAATTATTCGTAACGCGGCAAAAATAGCTAATATGCGACTTGTATAATATTTAGCAGGGTACTAATTCCGTATTTTCTCCATCGCAAAGTGACTAAAATTACAATCAATGTTTTGGCTTAAAGCACTACCTAGAAGCTAGTAATTCCCGTCAACAGCCTCGCTCGCGACTCAAACCCTACTAGTATATGGTATGCATGGCACATAAAAGAGGCAATCGCTGTGCGATTGCCTCTCATTTACTCTCTTGCTGTAGATGTAATTACTTAGTCAGCAAGTTTGATTAATTTCTTGACAAACACCTTATTTGAAGTCTTTATCTGAACCGTGTACAATCCTGGCACTGTAAATATACTTCCATCAAATCTTTTGACTCCTCCCCCATTTACCAATGTACTTGAAACAACTTTACCAGATACATCTGATATAACTATTCTAGCCAGTTCATCATTCAATTCTGAAAGATCAATAGCAACGTTTGATGTAAAAGGATTTGGATAAACTGCAACATCACCCGAGATTTCTTCTTGTACCTTGTTCCTTTTTATCAAGTTAACTGAAGATGTTTCAGTTAATACTCCTTTCCCTAAGTACGCTAGTTGACTTCCTAACCCTGTCTGAAGTTTTGAAACAGCTTCTTGAAGAGAAATACTGAACAATGGCCCATCGACATCTTCATGCGATATCTGACTCCACAGTACTCTTAAATATTCGTCAACTTTTACATTATCGGCATTGATATCCAAATAGTTCGAGCTAATTGAAACGAAGTTTTCATTGTTGATCCCTTGAAATGTTAAGTCAAGCCCAACCAATTCATTTGCCTCTCCATAGAAGTTCACAATAAACTGATCATGTTCCTCGACTATTTCAAATTCCAATTCATACGAAGTTCTTGTATCAATACTCTCGCTATTGAACTGGTGAGATCCATTGACATCGGCAACCTTTATAGTCGTCCAGTCAAAATCTTGCATCTCGCTAACGAGAGCTGTTTTAGGATAATCGAATGGATCAGCCAAGCCATCTAAATCAAATTCAGAAGGATATGCTACCCATGAGTGATTATTCTTAAAGTAGTCTTGATACCCAAGTATTACTTTACGAATTTGTATAATATCAGAGCCCGATACAACGCCATTATTGTTAACATCCGCTGCTATAATTGAACTATTAGATTCTAAAGGAGCGATTCCTAGAATATGCTTCTGAATGGTAATGATGTCTAACGTAGTTACTCCCATCAAAATATCTTGATCATCTTCGATATGCATCGTGGCAATTTCAGAATAAGCATCAGGATTGACGAAGTATGCACCATTCTCATCAGTGGAGAGATGCACATTACCTTGCTCTATATCTTCTATTACAACATCCGCAGATTTATTTGTGTATCCTTCACTTGACGTCACACTACCACTTTGTAGTGTATTTGAACAGAAACTACCATTATCTTGAACTAGGAATGTTGTACTGCAGAAGTCTTGATTTCCAGCTAGATCTGTGACATAAACCTTTATGAATTGAAATCCAAGTTCATCGCAAGTATACATACGCTCAGTATCGTCTACATCTGGTGAAAAACTAAATCTCAAGTCTTCTTGAGCATCACAATTATCAAAGGATCCAGCATCAAAATCTTCTGCACTGATGCTGATCATTCCCATGGCGCTAATATTAGCTACGAAACCAGTTTTGCAATAAGGAGTTGGTTGCTTGTCGTTGGGCAGAATCGTTAAATTCTGCGAACGAGCTGTTGAGTTACCACACCCATCACTCACGATCCAATATATCTTATGATTCCCAAGAGGGAGGTTATCTAAGCCGTTATTTCCTGTAATAATATCACTACCAGATGCCCAACCAGAAGCTGGGAAGTCAATATCATCGTCATTATTGAAATCTACTCTATAAAGGTAAGATAGGTATTCCGCATTAGTACAGGCATCGGTTGCCTCTGCAGAAATTGGAATCGAACTAAAATCACAGAAATCTGCTATGTGTGTAATTTCCTCTGGTTCAAAAATTGGCCCTTCGTTATCAAATGCATCTACTTCAATATAAAATTCGAAGTAGCCATTTTTACTATTGTAAGGGTCAATTTCACCAGTAACAATATCAACAAAATTATCATCAAATATACATTGATCAATTACCTCATAGTGTACCAAATACTTTTTACAAGCACCACCAGCAAATTGAAAAGAATCAACCTCAACATCAAGACCGACTTCCGTGCACAAGCCAACAATATCAATATCTAAGACTGGAATTTCAAAACCATCGTTACATTCTATCTGAAGTGCAGGAAGATCATCATCATTGTCGTTAACATTATCATTTACACTACACCAATTGTATGTATTGTTGTTCAAGTCAGCAAATTGGATTCGATCACAAGTAAGGGTGTTATCAGCATCTGTAGAAACGGTAATCACTTGCGTGCATGAAACTGAATTAATAGAGTTTGCAGCTGTGAACGTTCTAAAAATAACACCAGCACCACAATTAGCATTGGATACAGCAGATTGTGTAACACTTGCTTCACATGCAAATTCGACCGATGGCTCACCAAATAGTTCATCAAGCAGATCCGCATCCTCAAGATCAATTCCCTGCAAATCGATACAAGAAATCTCAATCGGTCCAGGACATATCAAAATCGGTGGTAGCTTATCTTGCACTTGTACCTCAACCATAACGAAATTACAATTGTCCCCGCTAGAACCGAAAGTGTCATCTTGATCTGCATCATCGCAAACTCTTAGCTGCACCATCTGTGGTTCTCCAACATCGCTACAACAGAAGTGAACAACGTCATTAAACTGGTAATTATCGTTTCCTGCTGGTGGAAGGTAATCAACGCTTTGACATGAATTCACCATTCTAATGATATCAAAGCCAACATCCGTACAAGCATCATAAGAACCATCATCGAATGATTCCGCAAATAGCTTTGCAGTACCATCAGCAGAAAGACTCACAGTCAGTGAAGTTTCAGCATTTATAATTGGTGCAGTTAAATCTGCGAAAACTATTGTGAAAGGTATAATAGTTTTGTTTCCACAATCATCTGTCCCCACAGCGTCTATCGTGTAAGGACTTCCCAAAATTGGATCTTGAACATAAAAAACTCCACCGCTTATCTCTCCTTGATTTGATTCAAAAGTCACACTTGCTGCATTGCAGTTGTCTAGGGCAGCTATCAACGGTAGACCATATTCACCTTCGCAATTAGTATTTACAGGTACTACTACATTCTCAGGTACAGAAAATGAAGGACCTTCAACATCCATAACTTTAATAATTTGAGTTTGCTCAGCAGTCATACCAGAACACCAATCTACAACGCTCCAGTGTCGAAGCACTTTGTAAGTTGTTCCACAAGTCTCAATTACATCGTCAGAATAATAAATAATCAACTCTGCACATCCGTTGCCAAGCACAGGCTCCCCTGTCCCTGGTATGAAACCTACTTGGGTTGCTGAAGGTAAACCATTAGCATCCAATGCAAAGTCTATCCCCTCTTTATCGCATTGAAGTGCATCTTCGTTACCCTCAAGACTATCATAATTTGGAGGAAAGACTAAATCTTCAAGTGCATCTTTTAATATGGTTGTGACTTGTGTACAAGACTCACTAGAGTTTCCATTTATATCTACTACTATCCATGTGCGGACAATTTGCTTGTAAAAAGTATCTTGGCAAGTACCAAATATTTCATTTTCGTCTAAAATGACATCCGCTACAGCGCAATTTTCAAATACATCAGGTACTACGGCATCTGTATTGGCACCGCATACCACGGTAGTGTCTTGGCAATCTGTAAAGATAGGATCTAACTTGTCTTCGATGAATACCGTTCCCCAACAGCTGTTACCCGTTTCCAGGTCAGTAACTGATACCTCAACCGTTTGATTGAGTAAACTAATGTCAAGAATGACCGATTGACCATCTCCAAAATCGTTATCAACGGCTACTCCAACAGGAGCACCATTCAAACTTGCGAAAACCGTGTAATCTTCATAGCATCCATAATTATTCCCTTCCAAAAGCAAGTCAGCTGTTACCAAAACTTCACAATCTTGATCAAAAGACAAATTCACTTGTCCATTGCATGCTAAAGTATTATTTGAAGTCTCAAACTCCTCAACTGTTATCATATAAGAGCAAATCAGAACATTACCGTTCATCTCAGTCCCTTCATAAGTTACGATGTAGGGAGAATTTTCTTTGTCCAAAAAGTCGCCATTCATGGGACCTGCTACCTGAACAAATACTATTGAATCACTACAATTGTCCATTGCTGTCGGATCCATCAGATAGATAGTTGTTCCACAATCACCCGGATCCAAAGATATTGTCATGTCAGATGGACAAACGATCATTGGCCCCTCAAAATCACCTATTGTCAATTCATCATCGAAGAAAACAGGTGGACAAATACCATCAAATGAAGTTGTAAAGCTTCCTACAGGAAACGGGAACTCTGCTGTGGCGTTATTGGTCTCGTTATCTAGCGCATTCGCGCCTGAATAGTCCCACTGAGTGTCAATAAAAACGCCAAGATTTATTTCGTCATTAGTTTTTCTATAAGTCCAACCATCTTGGTAATCCCATGTTTGCCCACTGCCATCTACGTCTATATCTCCAAAAACATCGATAACATTTCCGTTACAGAAAAGCTCTATCGCATCATCACCATTTATTAAGGCAGCATTACTTACAAAATCAGGTTTGAACCCAAAAAACGCCTCAAATTCTGTTGAGTCCGAGGCAATATAAATAAAAGTACCCTCAGATATTTGCATTTGATCAAAGGTGAATTCTTCTCCGTCTGTTCCATTCCCATTGTTTGCAGAACCTACTCCATAATCAGAAAGATTTGAAATATCTTGGACAGCGTAAAGTTCTATTGCTTTTGGTAATCCGCCTGGAATCGGTCCATCAACAACACCTGTAATCATCATATTGCCGCATGCGGTTAGAGTATTTCTGATTGTATATGTCCCTTCGGCAGTTTGATTAAGCGTCACTTCTCCTGTGGCTGGGTCTAAAGCAATACTGTCAGAATCTCCTTCAACGACACTATATATGCCATCTTCGCCTGTAACGTGAACAGGAAACAATGAACCATTCCCCGGACATATTGTGTCTACTTGATATGAAAACTCTGGATCACCAGTTTCAACTAAATAAATTGGCACCATAACTGAATCAACTCCACAAACACCTTCAACTTTCCATTGTAGTAGAGTTATCTGATTTAGCTCTGAAGCATCTGGATTGTAGACAGTAACGGCCGAAGTTGCATCATCGAAGCTTCCTGATCCACCTGACCAAGAACCAAACAGTCCTTCATCAGCAGGCATGGCCTCGATCTCTATTGGAATCACACCACATCCATATGCTGTATTTTTAACCAACGTTGCATTTGGAAGTGGATTTACTATAATAATAACTTGAGTTGGAGCACTCTCCATTTGACCATCATCGGCAGTAACCCAAATGGTATCTGGGCTTGTCTCTGCAGTAGTCATGGGATCGTACGAAAGTTGGTTCGCTGCTAATGGCACAGTCATTCCTGGTATAGGCAATTCATCGTAGAAATTAAACGTAGTAGGACCACTCGACTCCAGCGCACCGAAAATCTCAATATTATCGAAGGCGACCTCTTCACTCCCAGCATCCATATATACTAAGATGTCTATTATGAGTTCGGTCGCTCCAGCAGTTTCACTATTTGGAATTGAATAACAAAAAGTTGCAGCATCATTCAGTATTTGAGGACCATCAACTCCGTCACCATCGCAGTTTAAGTCATGATTTAAAGATGAATTGAATGAATCACCATCTAGTGCTGACTCGAAACACAGCGATCTTTGCGAAACACCGTCAATACTGTAATCTACCCAAACATGATCATTGTCATCATAATTCCCCTCATTAGGTCCTTTCTCATTTCCAGCTGCTAAATCAATACAAACTTGAATATCTGTATAACTTGATATATCAACTGCACTTAAGGTAAGTACCTGCTCGTCATTGCCATTTCCACCATTATCATCTGTATCTTCAGCTGCCCAGAAAAAATTTGTGCCATTTTGAAAAGAATATGGTCCAGACACATTAGATATATTTGACCCATCAGTAAGATTGAAATGGTCATTAGCGCTATCATTAAAAGCCATGTCAGTTGTGTAACCAATTCCACCACCATCAAAATCTTCAAAAGCTATTAACGACAGGATCCTGCCCTTCCTCTCCACTTCCCTCGGGAATAATCACCGTAGATCCACCATCACAGACCTCTATATTCTCAACAACTGGCGGTTCTGCGAGATATATTATTGTAAATGAGGATACTACAAATACTAATAAAAAAGCAACTGTAATCCCAATGTGTGATCGAATGTTCATATATAATCAAGTTTGCATTTTACAGATAAAAATCTCCACAATTTTATGCTATTTATCCTTCATTTCATAATTTTTCGAATAAATAAATACGATGATATACTACTAATTACATATGTATATATTTTACATATGTTAAATTCAAATTCTTAAGAGAAATGACTAGAATTAGACTATCTTTAACCTCTAAAGTTAATTATGGAGGATACTTTTTATATTTTAAGTATTTTAGTAGTTAACTTAGCACACTGAATTAATCATTTTAATTCTTTTCACTTAAACACTTTACATAATGATGAAACATTTACTTACATTACTTTTTATTGCCGCAAGCTTTTCATACGTGACTGCACAGTCATTTAGCGATGACTTTGAATCATATGATGTCGGTTCATACTTAGGAAACAATGCTGACGAGTGGACCACATGGAGCGGAGCTACTGGTGGCACTGAAGATGCGCAGGTTGTCGATGACAAAGCAAACAGTGGCACGAAATCAATTTACTTTTACAGCACGGGACAAGGTCCTCAAGATGTCGTTCTTGATTTTGGGGCTAAATACACAACAGGTCAATTTGATATGACTTTCAGTATTTTCGTAACTGAAAACACATCTGCATACTGGAATTTTCAACAAGAGGAAATGATTGGAGTAACATGGGCTGGAAATGCATGGTATAGAAATGATGATAGACTAACAGTTGACGCTGGAGCGGAAGTTATGCTAACTCCATTTAATGCTGGGAAATGGAATAAAGTTGAATACAACATTGACTTAGATAACAATGAGTGGGTTGTAAAGATTAACGATAAATGTGTTGGAACCCTCTTAGCTCCAGCGGCCGTGGCTTCACTTGATATTTTCCCACTTACAGATAATGCAACTACTTCTGAATTTTGGATTGACGATGTTTCATTCGATTACACAGAAACGATGGTTGAAAAAGAATTAGATGTAGTATTGACAGACGTAGGGTCAGTTGGACCTGCATTTGTTGGTAATATGGCTGACATTGGAGTTACTGTTGTCAATACGGGATCAGTAATGGTTGATAATATCGAGCTTTCTTTAGATATAGACGGTGCAATGTCAAATGAAAGCTTTTCTGATCTAAAATTAGAGCCAGGTCAAGAAGTTGATTTAAGCTTTATTGGAGCATTGGACGTAAAACAAGGTATCAATATAGTTGAAGTAGGAATTTCAAGTATCGATGGTCTTGGTTCTGATGATGCACCTTGTAATAGCAATGTTATTGTTGGCTTAACTGGTATTAAACTAGCAGAAGACAAGCGGGTTGTTGCAGAAGAAGGAACTGGAACTTGGTGTCCTTGGTGCCCTAGAGGTACAGTCTTTATGAAATTAATGGAAGATACGTATGATGATCGTTTCGTGGGAATTGCTGTTCACAATGGTGATCCGATGACTGTTACCGAATATGACAATTACGTTGGAGCTTTTCCTGGATTCACAGGATACCCTGGTGTTATCGTTGATAGAGCAACTGTTGTCGACCCAAGTGGCATGGAATCTCCAATTGTGACAAGACTACAAGAAGAAGTAAATTCAACCTTTGGAATTCAGGCAACTTATGATGAGGAACTAAAAGAACTAGTTGCTACTGTTACTGTCAATGCAAAAAATGATCTTCCTAGTAATAGAAGATTAGTAGTTGCTTTGGTTGAAGATGGCGTAACTGGAACTGGTGCGGCTTATGCTCAAGCAAACGCTTACGCTGGAGGTGGAAACGGTACAATGGGAGGTTACGAAAACTTACCTAGCCCCGTACCTGCTTCGCAAATGGTATATGACGATGTTGCTCGTGCTTTATTTACACCAGCCAATGGGATGGCATTAGGCGAAGAAATTACAGCTGGCAACTCGATGGACTTTACGTTCGGAACAGTCTTGTCTGACGAAATTGACACAGAAAATTTACGTATAGTTGCATTCTTGGCACTTCCGTCTCCAGTTAGATTTATAGACAATGCTTTTGAAGTGTCATTTGAGGAAGCAATTCTAGCTGATAACAAAGAATTTGAAATTGATATTGCCGTGGATGTTTACCCGAATCCAACTGGTGACCTTACAAACATTGCATTAGATTTAGGTAATAGTGCAATCGTAGAAATTCAACTTGTTACAATGACTGGACAAATCGTATCTTCAAAAAATTATGGTACTTTAAGTGGTAACCAGATATTTACTATTGATGCTGGTAACTTGACCAATGGAATGTACAATGCCATTATTTCTATCGATGGCAAGAAAGTTAACAAGCGAATAGTTGTCTCTCATTAAGAAACAGCTCATACAATAAATATAAAAAGCCTGACAAGTTATCTTGTCAGGCTTTTATATTTTACTATCGAAAGAACTACAATGGAATATTACCGTGCTTTCTAGTTGGTCTTCGTACTTCCTTGTTCTTTAACATATGAAACGCCTTGATGAGTTTTCGTCGTGTTTCGCTTGGAACGATAACCTCATCTACGAATCCACGATGAGCAGCTTTGTAGGGATGTGCAAATTCCTCAGCATAAAGCTTCTCTTTTTCAGCAAGTTTAACTTCTGGATTGTCTGAAGCCTTGATCTCTCTTCTAAATATAATCTCACTTGCACCTTTAGCTCCCATTACCGCAATTTCTGCTGATGGCCACGCAAAATTCATATCTGCTCCAATGTGTTTTGAGTTCATAACGTCATAAGCCCCTCCGTATGCTTTTCTTGTAATTAACGATATACGCGGAACTGTTGCTTCACTAAATGCATAGAGTAATTTAGCACCATTTGTTATGATACCGTTCCATTCTTGATCTGTTCCTGGCAAGAATCCAGGAACATCCACAAGAACAAGTAGAGGAATATTGAAGCAATCACAAAAGCGCACAAATCGAGCTGCTTTTCGGCTACTATCAACATCTAGAACTCCTGCTAGAGAAAATGGCTGATTGGCAACTATTCCGATACTTTTTCCACCGATACGAGAAAAACCAACAATAATGTTATCGGCAAAATCCTTATGAACTTCGAAAAAGCTATCTTCATCAACGAGCTGGTTGATAACCAATTTCATATCGTAGGGAGTATTCGAACTTTCGGGAATGAAGGTGTCCAACTTTGGACGTAATTCATCATTCAAGACATAATCTAAATCTTTGGGTTTCTCGTGGTGATTCTGTGGAATATAAGACAGCAATTGTTTAATCTTGAGAATACAAGCTAAATCATTTGGCGCTGTCAAGTGAGTTACACCACTCTTGGTTGCATGTGCCTTGCTACCTCCTAATTCTTCTGCTGAAACTTCCTCGTTTGTTACTGTCTTTACAACATTTGGACCCGTGACAAACATATATGAGGATTTGTCAACCATTACCGTAAAATCGGTAATCGCAGGCGAGTAAACAGCCCCTCCTGCGCAAGGCCCCATTATAGCTGATATTTGAGGAATAACCCCAGAAGCAATGGTGTTACGGAAAAATATATCAGCGTAACCCCCAAGAGACTTAACCCCTTCTTGAATACGTGCTCCTCCCGAATCATTTAGACCTATTAGCGGTGCACCATTCTGCATTGCAAGATCCATTAATTTACAGATTTTCTCTGAGTGTGTTTCACTTAACGATCCACCAAACACTGTAAAATCTTGAGCAAATATATAAGTCAAACGTCCCGCTACAGTTCCATATCCAGTAATTACACCATCACCCAAATAATTCTCCTTTTCCATTCCAAAATCGGTACTCCGATGCTTAACGAACATCCCGATTTCTTCCCACGATCCTTCATCGACTAATAAAGTTATTCTTTCTCTAGCTGTGAGTTTTGACTTGGCGTGTTGTTTTTGAATCCTCGCTAATCCTCCGCCCTGTAACGCTTCATCCTTTAACTCTTGAAGTTTTTCAAATTTATCCTGCATTTAAAATTTTATTTTGATTTTGAACAAATTGATGTATAGCTTCAGGGACCTTCACAACTAATTCTTCTTAGATTCGGGTAACGTTCTAAGACCACAAGTTATAGCAAATAGACTCACAAACGACCTACAAAATTTTAACTAAAGTCAGCTAAGAAGGTTTTTATTCTTCTCAGAGCTTCTATTAATTGCTCATCTGATGCAGCGTAAGAAATCCTTATACAATCGGAATCCCCAAAAGCTGAACCTGCCACTGTGGCGACAAAAGCTTTCCGCAACAATAATTCTGAAAAGTCAGTGGAATTATTGATCGTATCTTCTCCATTGGATTTTCCAAAAAAGCTACTTACATCAGGAAAGATATAAAAAGCTCCTTTTGGATCATTCGTTTTTATACCGGGTATATCTTTTAGTCCTTTGATCATCAAATGCTTTCTTTCTCTAAATGCTTCTCGCATTTCACGCGTAGGTGTCATATCTGACATCAGGGCATGAGCCGATGCAATCTGAGAAAATGCAGCTGCACCAGAAGTCACCTGAGACTGAATTCTCGAACAAGCTTTTGCCAACCAAGCTGGAGCTCCCATATAACCAATTCTCCACCCTGTCATAGCAAAGCCCTTTGCCATTCCATTAACAGTAGCGACTTGGTCTTTCATAAAGTCGAAAGAGCCAATTGATACGTGTTTTTCATCGAAGTTTATATACTCATATATTTCGTCAGATATTACAAATAAATCTGGCTTCGAATCGATAACTTTTGCGAGATCATATAACTCTTCTTTCGAGTACATCGTCCCTGTTGGATTACAAGGTGATGAGAAAATGACCACTTTAGATTTATCAGTGATCGCTTCTTCCAATTGGCTCGGAGTTACCTTAAAGTCATTCTCTAGACCAGCTTTTAAGCACACAGGCACTCCGCCATTCATCGTAACTATATCAAAATAAGACACCCAATACGGTGTAAATATGATGACTTCATCACCTGGATTTACTAGAGCCGCCATCAAATTTGCTATTGATTGTTTCGCACCACAAGAAACCATAATCTGCTCTGCAGAAAAATGCAAATCATTATCACGTTTAAATTTTTCAATTATTGCCGAGACAAATTCCTTATGCCCTGGCACCGGAGTGTACTTCGTATAGCCATTATCCAAAGCCTTCTTAGCCGCCTCCTTGATGTGGTCAGGAGTATCAAAATCTGGTTCTCCGAGACTAAGACTTATAACATCGTTCCCTTGAGCAGAAATCTCACGTGCAAGCTGCGCCATTCTAATGGTCGCTGATTCATTAATAAGTGATATTCTGTCAGATAGGTGATTATTGCTCATTGGTTCTTTCTTTGTCTTTGCAAAAGTACTTAAAGTTCTTTTCGGTATGGCTACTTAATTATTAATTGCTCTGCACAATAATAGATAATGCATCTAATTTTCCAATAATATCTTCCTGACATAATTTCCCGAGGACGTGAATTTCAGAAGGAAGTTTATTAAAAACAAATCCTTCACTCCTCAGTACTCGCTTGATCAGAGTTCCTAGCCGCTTCTTTCAAAAGCTTCCTTCTATATTTACGTTCTTCCTTTTTTCTTTGGATCTTCGCCATTTTCTCTTCTTTTCCAAATGTCAGGTGTTCTTTACTCTTAACTTTATAATGTTGATAAAGCTCCTCCTTGTGTTCACCCCACTCTGTAGATTCATCGTATTGCCCAAGATTTGTTTTTTGGCGCAAAGCCTCGAAAACACAAACAGCACAGGCAACTGAAATATTCAAACTTTGCACCATACCATATTGAGGTATGAGAAAATTCCCGTCTAATTGCTGCAATAGTTCATCAGAAAGACCTTCGTGTTCATTACCGAAAACCAAAGCTATTGATTCTGAAAAATCAAGATCATATAAGCTCTTAGACTGCGATGACATATGAGTCCCATATAACTTATCATACTTTTTCCTGATCTCTTTGGTTGCTTGTCCAACTGATCGAAAAGTATGTATTGCTACCCATTTTCTACTACCCGAAGAAACTTTATTATCCATTTCATAGCGTTCTATATCGATTCGCTCATCTGTAATGATTGCAAAGATTTCGGATATACCGACAGCATCGCAGCTGCGTATCACAGCTGCTATATTATGGGGATCGTGGATATTTTCAAGCACAACTGTGAGATCAAATTGACGTTTATTAACAACATCTCTCATTCTTTGCTTCCGCTTGTCTGTCAAAAATCCTGTAACATCCATCACTTGAGCGTCTGAAATTGATTTTCTACAAACTGAATAATCCTCAAATTTTGATTTTCAAAGTATTCGATGGATTGATCTTCTACATTATTGCTCGTCATAACGGGCTGGATATTAAAACGAGTAGAAAGATACTCTAAACTATCTTGATCTAGTTTTCGAACAAATCCTGTCCCGTATCGCTTCAGTGCACGTCCCAAAAAAAGCAAGTTATCATAACCTTCATAGGCTTCATCCATCGGAAAGCAATTATATTCTTCGAAAAAATCAGATTGAAATCTCTTTTCCAAAGGACCGCTAACATCTACAAAACGTGACATTACGATTCGAACATTCATATTAATTAAATAGTCATAAGATAGCTTATCCATAGAGGCCATCACGGGCATCCCGTAAACATATACTTCGTGATCAAGCTTTTCTACATTGATTCTTCTTATAAAATCATAAATAAACTGAGCATCTCGACTCGAATAATTAGGTAGAATAAAAACAGTGGCTTTATCGTCTAACAACTTGGCCTTGATAATCTCGAATTCTGCTGAAAGGGAGTCCTGGTCAAAGGTAAAAGTTTTTAAGGCTTCTTTTTCGTCAAGTATGATCTCAGCAGTTTCTTGGAAATATTTAAACCTATCAGTGTCCCTTGTATTCTCCCTACCTACTAAGAATATCTGATCCTTGGAGAACTCTTCCAAGGCATGTTCAGTAATTGCATGATAATGCTCTGTAAGGAAAGGATTGAACTGAATATAATAGGGATTCTCTTTTGCTACACTTTGACTACTGTACCAAGGAGAAATGATTGGCATTCTATTCTCTTTTCCAAATTCCGCCAAAGTTACTAAACACTCTTTCTTGATCGGTCCCATAATTGCATCAGTCTCTTGGGGTAGTTGTTGATCTAGGATCTGCTCAATTCGACTTTTACTTTCTTCAGAATCAAATACATCTAAGGTTAATCTGACATCTTCTTCCTTCAACTGCTCCATTGCCAATTGCATTCCAGCATAGTAATGCAAATATTTAAGAGATCGCAAATCGTTCGAATTCTCAATATTGAGATCCATCTTATTGATTTCAAAAGGAATAAAGGCAGCAACGCGATAGGAATACTTTAAAATGGTTTCGTATTCTGCTTCTTCCTCACTCTTCTCGTCGGATGTAATAGGAGGAAATTTGTCTTCAGGAAGTTTTGTCCAACGAGTAGTATCGACTTTGGTAGGTTTGTCTATTGGTGGATGGGTCTTGACCGTATCTCTATCGTACTTAGACTTACCAAAAACCCCGCAAGAAGAAAGAGTGATCGCAAAAAAGAAAATAAAACCAAAAACTAGCAGGTTTCTACTCCCACTCAATTGTTGCAGGCGGTTTTGTACTGATATCATAGACGACTCGATTTATTCCTTTTACTTCATTGATAATTTCGCTGGAGATCTTGGCCAACAATGGATGTGGTAGTGGACTCCATTCAGCTGTCATTCCATCAACTGAATTAACACAACGCAAAGCAATTGAAAATTCGTATGTACGCTCATCACCCATTACTCCTACTGATTGGACAGGTAGTAAGATCGCTCCTGCTTGCCATACACGATCGTACCAACCACTTTCTTTTAGATTTTTGACATATATCCAATCTGCATCTTGACATAGACGCACTTTTTCTTCTGTAATTGCTCCCAAGACTCTTATTGCTAAGCCAGGGCCAGGAAAAGGGTGACGATTAATCAACTCATGCGAAAGACCAATTTCTAAACCAACTTTCCTTACTTCATCTTTAAAAAGCATACGAAGAGGTTCTACGATCTGCAGATTTAGTTTATCAGGTAACCCTCCTACATTATGATGCGACTTAATGGTAACTGAAGGGCCATGTACACTGACAGATTCTATTACATCTGGATAGATGGTACCCTGGGCCAACCATTTAGCACCTTCTATTTTCTTTGACTCTCGCTCAAATACTTCGATAAACACACGACCAATAATTTTTCGCTTCGTCTCTGGGTCACTTTCTCCTTCAAGTTCCGAAAGAAATTCCTGACTCACGTCAATTCCCTTGACATTAAGACCTTTTCCCTTATAAGATTCCAATACTTCTTGAAACTCATACTTACGCAATAATCCATTATTCAAAAATATGCAAGTAAGATTCTTTCCAATGGCTTTGTGAAGCAAAAATGCAGCAACAGAACTGTCAACTCCTCCAGACAAACCTAAAATGACTTTGTCATCTTTAAGTTTTTCTTTTAATTCCTCGACGGTTTCTTCAACAAATTGAGCTGGAGTCCAAATAGACTCTACTCCAGCAATTTTACGAATAAAATTATGGAGAAGTTTCTTTCCTTCTACACTATGGTGTACTTCTGGATGAAACTGAATACCATAAACCGGCTTTTCATACGCATCGTCTTCTGACTTGAAAGCAGCAACAGGGATGTTATCTGTAGTAGCAATGATTTCAAAATGATCAGGAACTTCGATAATAGAATCCCCATGTGACATCCAAATCTGAGAGGAAGGCATCATATCGTTAAAAAAGGTCTCTGAATCTTTTTTTACGTGAAGCTCCGCCTTACCGTACTCTCGCTTTGAACTCCTTTCAACCTTTCCTCCACAGTACTGAGCGATATACTGCGCACCGTAGCATATTCCTAAAATAGGCACCTTACCTATAACTTTATCAAGTTCAATATGTAAGGCATTTTCTTCTCGAACGGAAAAAGGAGATCCAGATAAGATAATAGCTTTGATATCGCTAGTAATCTCTGGTATTTTATTATACGGCAAAATCTCACAATACACCTCCACTTCACGCACTCTTCGTGCTATCAGCTGTGTATATTGCGACCCAAAATCAAGGATTAATATCTTTTCGTGCATGTGCTATTTCTAAGGCGTAAATGTACAAATTCTTTACTTGATTTTAGCGCACCAAAAGGATTTCATGTTTAATCTAGAGAAATATTTATCTGTCCACTGTTAGCACTTCGATAAGGTTCAACCTTTGTCTCAATTTTATCCTCGGGAACACCATAAGTACTTAGAAGATCTTTACAGGAAGCCATCCTATTTTCAGCAAGTTTTAAATTTGTATTATCTCCTCTAGTTACAAAGCTGCGAATAGTGATCTTTTCACTAGAACTTGCTTGATAATCCTTGTAGATATCCTTCAATTGATTAATCAATGCAGGTGTCAGACGACTTGTAAAACCTTGAAACTTCAAAGCATAGCTGCTGTCTTCCTCAGCTGCAGGAGAATCACTCTTTTCGATAATCGGACTTACAGCATCTTCGTTAGTTCGCCGAATTACTGTGGTCTTCATTTCTGGTTTGTCACTATTCGGTTTCATTTCCACATTGGTATCAACACCAGTATCAACTACGTCAACGACCTCTACTGTTTCCTTCTCGATAACTTTTTTTGTTTCCGTGATATCTAGAACAACTACATCACTTGATTCCGACGAATTCAATGGCGAATTGTAAACTTCCAATGCAAATGCAGGAGGTTTAGAATAAGGTCCCAAAGGCATAGGTGGTTCCATCGACATGTACTTTCGAGGATAAGGCATGATTTCGGGAGCAGTCTGAATAAACTCTATGATATCACCTTCATTGGTCATGCTGACAAAGTAGGGGAATCCTTTATGTAAGATGAACCCTTCTACTATTGAGTTCGACTGTGCATTTGATTGTAGAAAAAACAAGGCAGCTAGCAATGTCAAAAGGAAATGTTTCATACGTTCTGATTCTGTAGTAGTGTTAATCGAGGAACAAAGATACATATGAATTAGTTCGAAATCCACTAAAAACAGATAAAAAGCACTAGCTGTCTAGCCCTCTACCCTCTTTTTCGATCTTATTTTCACTTTGAAGTTGCTTGAGGAGCTTGTCGAGAATCCCGTTAACAAACTCTTTGGACTTGGGAGTAGAATAGATTTTTGAAATCTCTACATATTCATTCAAAGTCACTTTAACCGGAATCGTTTCAAAATTGATGAATTCAATGAGAGCCATCTTGATGAGAATCATATCAATGACAGCTAGTCTTTCGTGATCCCAGTTATCTAGAACAGGCTTAACAATTTCCAGCAATTCATCGTCGTCCTCATAAGTAGTCTTTAGAAGGAGTTCTCCAAAGTCGGTAACTATTTCATCATCTGGCAAATGCTTTTGAAATACACTTTCTTCAGAAGGTAATGCTTTCAAGGTTTTCTTAACCGTTCCGATCACAAGACTTTTGTCATCAATCCAATTAATCGAATGATCTTCCATAACGTCATTGAAATACTCGTTTTTTCGACAGAAGCGAAAAAGCTCGAGTAGAATCTCTAAATGCTCTTGGTCGGTGGAGTCTTTAGCTAAGTAAGATTGATAAGCTTCTTCTTTACAAAACCCAGAATAGATTTTTGACGCAAAGTCCTTAGTCGCAACGTTCGAATAATAACCCTTTTCGGCCCTTTTGCCAAGTTCCTTGCTTAGATCAACAGACTGAATTATTGGGATTGTTATACAGCTTACTTGTGAAGATTTTGTCTTCTTCGGTGGGTAGATACTTAGACTTTCCTCTTCTCTTCATCATCTGTTGACATTCTGCATATCTTCGCTAAGGGAATACACGCAAAACAAGTAAAGGTCGTAGGTATCCGCTATCGATTTTTGATAAGCATTAATTGCGGATCTCATGGTCAAGCTTTCAACTCTAGATAGAGCATAAAGCCTTTTCATCGCCTTTATACGGATTCCTCTTCTGCTAAGCATTCTTTCAGATTATGATTTTTCGTAATACAAAGAAAAGCAAAGATAAGGGATATAGCTACTCTAATCGTCGTTATTTATTTGAAGAAAAGCAACATCGCTAATCTCAAACGCTGAACAAAGCGATCCTAATTCCCCGACAAGCCAGAATTACTAAGCCTTCGGGAACAGGCTTCTACTCCTCGAATCAGAGCTTTCAGAGAATGCTCGGAAGTTTTCGAATGTGGTACTTTTTCTTAACGGTCGCCTTGTCAAGGAGCATCACCCCAGGATTCGAACGTATAATGGTTTTCATCAGAATGTCGTCGCCAGTTAAGCACGGTCGCGTTCAAGTTGACATCATTAGCAAAGTCCTGAACTTCTTCCGCAGATGTTCCACCAACCAAAAAGAACACATCATACCCCTTTTCAATGGCAGCGTCCACAAACGGAACTACTTTTGAAGTGTACTTTTTAGCATACTCTGGCTTAGCTTGATAATCCACAACATCAATATCCTTATTGACATACTTCACCATTTCCTCTTCTGATTCAGGATCAAAAACCGTGACTGTATCGACTACAGTTTCGGTGGAGCGAACAGTTTCTCCCTTCAGCTTGTAAGCGACAATTACCACGCTTTTATTTTCATTTTCTAGTATTTCATACTCAGCATCGTTTTCATCGATATCTTTCAATGTGAACTCGCTTATTTTGGATGGCACTAAAGTTGGTTCTGTCTTGATTTGCTCATCGACTTCCCATTCATCACTGTACTTTGAATAATCCGCTACTGAAATCTCAAGCTTCTTATTTGGATCAAGCTTATTTTTCATCAGGAATCCAACCACTTGTACATTACCCATCGCCTCCTCTTCAATCAGTTTCTGAGCTTGGATATCGACCCCCTCCTTGAATGGTCTAAAATCTAAGTGTGGAATATCCCAAACGTAGTTGCTGAAGCAGTAAACAGTAGTAAGCAAGAGTGTAGCCATTGTTGCCCAAAAAGCCGTCTTTTTCTTCAATAAAGTGTGCATCTTCGTGGAAAAAAAGCAAGAACAACACAGACGGAATCAGTAAGAATATATCCTTAAAGAACGAAACTTTTGGTTCTAGCTTGATAAAATCACCAAAACAGCCACAATCCGTTACTTTCATGTTGGACTTAGCATAAGTTGACCAAGAAGAGAAGTCGAAAAACGTTCCGTCTTGAGGCACATATCCAGTAAGGTATGTAAAGCCAGTAAGGATTGTAAAGAATACCACCAATAGGAAAAAAGCCCAAACTGCAAGTTTTCTATAGATCCCCAATAAAATCAGTAAACCTAGTACAATTTCGAAGACAATCATGATGACTGAAAAGCTAATAGCATATTCATTCAAAACTGGAAATACAGGCGCTATGAATCCAAACCATGTCGGTTCAAAGGCACTTTCAAACTCAGCGAAATACTGTTCCATTTTGTAAGCTGTGCCTAAAGGATCGATTGCCTTCACCCAGCCAGAAAAAAGAAATAAAACTCCCACGAAGTTTTGTAGAAAACTCATCCAGATAGATTCAGGCTTTGCCTTGAATAAGTATTGAGCTGCGAGGATCAATAATGCTGCAATTCCAATACCGATTAACATTGTACTAAGTGTCATAACTTTATTTTACAGGTATATTTTGTACTAAATATGTCTATTATTTCTGCTTACTTTCCGTAAACTTAATTAAGCAAAACAGTGCGTAATTAATGATATCCATATAATTGGAATCCAAGCCTTCCGAAACAGTTGTCACACCGTCATTCTCCTCTATTTGTTTGATTCTCAACAACTTCATAAGAATTAGATCTGTCATACTGCTAATTCGCATATCTCGCCAAGCCTCTCCATAATCGTGATTCTTAGCTATCATGAGATCTCGGACAATTGTTTCAAACTTGTCATACTGAGCAATCGCCACATCCAACTCCAACTCAGTATCTTGCATATCGTCAAGTGGAAGGCTCAATTGGACTAGCGCCATAATTCCATAATTCACCATAGCACGAAAAGCATCGTCCAGAGGTTCTTCGACCTTCGAGATTCCTTTTTCGTCAATACTACGAATCCTTGATGCCTTTATGAAAATCTGATCTGTCAGTGAACTAGGGCGAAGTATTCTCCAAGATGTGCCGTAGTCTTCTGTCTTTTTCAAAAACAGACTTCTGCATGCCTCAAGCTCATTATTGTACTGTCTAAGTGTATGCTCCACTTTAAGTTGTAAGTTATTTATTCTGCGCACGAAGATATCAAAGATTCTTTTGCTAGCAGACAAAAACAATCATCAGGGCAAAGATGTATTGTTTTTTTCATAATACATGTTAATGAATGTCAAAACCTTGTCGATATAACTAATCGATTTTTTGGATATCTTCGCGGCAAAACATTTTAATGAGCCTAGTTGCTGTTCTGGTTGTAATAAATATCTTGCTGTTGGTTATTTTCCGATTCTACAAAGTTTTTAAGGTCGACACCTTCCAGGCCATCGTATTTAATTACATAACCGCGGTTATAGTAGGAAGTATTGTTTTGGGTCGGTTTGCACTGGATTCATCAAGTCTCTCACAAGCATGGTTCCCATATGCCATCGCTCTAGGATTTCTCTTTATTACTGGCTTCAACGTTCTAGCCAAATCAGTTCAGTCTTTCGGCGTAACACTAGCTAGCATATCGCAGAAAATGGCATTGGTCATAAGTGTCGGTTTTGCTATTATTTTCTTCAACGAACAAGTGAACACACTCAAAATAGCAGGGATTTTTACAGCTCTTGCTGCTATTATTCTGATCAACATTCCATCAAAAGGTCTGCACATTGATCCCAAAATAGCGAAGACTGGTTGGTATATGCTTTTTCTGAACTTCTTCTTTTCAGGACTGATTGAGACGATACTATTCTACGTAGAAACGATGAACATAAGTGAAAGTGCAGACATCGGTTTTGTCGTAGGACTATTTGGAATGGCGGCATTTATTGGAACTATTATCATGATCGGCGGATGGATATCTGGTAAAATGAAATTTGAATGGAAAAATGTGATTGCTGGAATATCCTTAGGAATTCCCAATTTTTTCACAATATATCTTCTGTTGCGAGTCATCGATACTGGGATTGAGGGTTCGGTAATATTTCCGATTCTTAATGTTTCGATTATACTCGGTTCCGCCCTTTTGGGCTTGACCCTCTTCAAAGAAAAGCTAAGCACACTTCAGTGGATAGGTTGCGGGCTTGGTACACTCTGCATCATCTTAATTGCGATCAGCTGATGGAGGACATATACAAAATCCCAGTTGGCACTGCCGAAGGCTTTTATAAAGAGAAAGGAAGTAAATTTCATAGCTACGCATATGCTGTGTGGAGTGTCGAGGAAGTCGAAGAAAAGCTTGAAGAAATCAAAAAGCTTCATCCGAAAGCGCGACATATATGTTATGCATACCGCTTGCGGCCAGTGGATCAGCAATTTCGCGTCAATGACGATGGGGAACCGTCCGGAACTGCAGGCAAACCCATCTTTAATCAAATTATGAGCGCTGAACTTCACGTCATTCTAGTAGGCGTTGTTCGTTATTTCGGTGGCACAAAACTAGGAGCTTCAGGATTAATTAGAGCCTACAAAACCGCGGCAGAAGATGCGATCCAACAGCTTGAGACGGTCGAAAAATATGATACTTTACCTTATCAGATTAACTTTGAATACGGAATGATGGGTGACCTCATGAACGTGCTCAAACAACTGAAAATAGAGCTAATGGATAAACAGTTTAATTTAAAACCGCACCTGATTGTTGAGTTTAGAAAATCTACCTACCTTCGTCAGATAAACAAGATAAAGGCGCATTTTCTAGGACGGGACATAGAAGACATTGAAGAAGACACGGAAGTGGAAGGTCTAGAATTCCTAGATATAGAAATAGAATAGTGTGTGGGACTTACGTCCAAAAGTCAAAGTATGAAGCACCTTGCAATTACAGGTAATATCGGAAGTGGAAAAAGTACAGCTTGTCGCTTTTTTGAGCGACTAGACATCCCCGTGTATTACAGTGATGCAAGAGCAAAAAAACTAATGATCGAAGACCAAGAGGTCATTGGAGCAATCAAAGATCTTCTAGGTGAAGAATCCTATTCTGAAGATGGAACGCTCAACCGATCGCATGTAGCATCCAAGATATTCAGCGATCAGACCCTGCTACAACAAATGAACCAGATTGTACATCCCGCTGTCCGAAAAGACTATCATCGCTGGCGAGAAAATCAAGATGCCGTTTTTACATTACAGGAATCAGCATTGACCTTTGAGATCGGAGCAGAAAAGATTATGGATCATGTAATTCTTGTTTTTGCTCCTGAGGCGCTTCTGATTAAAAGAAGTACAAAAAGAGATGGGATCGACGAAGCAGCTGTTCGACAGCGACTTGAAAAGCAAATGTCTCAAGATCTAAAAGCACAAAAGGCAGATTATATCCTTTATAATGGCTTAACAGATTCACTTTTATTTCAAATCCAGGATCTTTATAGCGAGTTGTCCGTGTAAGTACAACTATCGTAATTGATCGTACTTATCATGATCTAGCTGACGACAAAAAGATTGAAATTGGCCCATATTCTGCAATAATAATATCTAAATTTGGGCAAAACTTAAAAAATAATATTACGATATGGAAAGGACAATGACTTCAAGCGAGTTGATGCAGATAGAGGATAAATACGGTGCTCACAACTATCATCCGCTGCCGGTTGTATTATCGAAAGGTGAAGGCGTTTATGTATGGGACGTGGAAGGAAAGAAATATTTTGATTTCTTATCGGCTTATTCTGCTGTAAATCAAGGTCACTGTCACCCTAGAATCGTAAAGGCACTCAAAGACCAAGCAGAAGTATTGACTCTAACTTCAAGAGCTTTCTACAACGATCAATTGGGTCCATATGAAAAATACTTAGCTGAATATTTCGATTACGACAAGGTGCTTCCTATCAATTCTGGTGTAGAAGCTGTAGAAACTGCTTTGAAATTATGCCGAAAGTGGGCATATGAGAAAAAAGGTATCGAGTTAAACAGAGCAAAGATCATTTTTGCATCAGGTAATTTCCATGGTCGTACGCTTGCAGTTATTTCTGCTTCAACTGATCCTTCAAGTACTGGAGGGTTTGGACCATATATGCCTGGATACGAAGTTATTCCATATAACGATTTGGAAGCCCTGAAGACGGCGCTTAAAGATGAGCTTGTCGCAGGATTTATCGTTGAACCAATTCAAGGAGAAGCAGGTGTTTTCGTTCCAGATGAAGGTTACCTTAAAGGAGCTGCTGATCTGTGTAAAGAGCATAATGTATTGTTCATCGCTGATGAAGTTCAAACTGGTATTGCTAGAACAGGTCGTCTATTGGCAACATGTGGAAATTGTTCTTGCGAAAAATCTTGTGGTCATCAGCCAGAAGTAAAACCAGATATTTTGGTATTAGGTAAAGCGATTTCTGGTGGTGTTTTTCCAGTATCCGCTGTACTAGCCAATGATGACATCATGCTTTGTATCAAACCTGGTGAACACGGATCGACTTTTGGGGGCAACCCCCTTGCCTGTGCTGTTGCAATAGCAGCCCTTGAAGTGATCGAAGATGAAGGACTTGCAGAAAATGCCATGAGTCTTGGTAAAATATTCAGAGAGCGTATGCAAAATCTTGCTGATAAATCTGATTGGGTTAACTTGGTTCGAGGAAAAGGTCTTCTGAACGCAATCGTGATCAATGATACAGAAGATAGTTCTACTGCATGGGATATGTGTGTAGCCTTACGAGACAACGGACTCTTGGCAAAACCTACACATGGAAATATCATTCGATTTGCACCTCCATTGGTCATTACGGAAGAAGAACTCCACCAATGCTGTGATATTATCGAAAAAACAATTCTAGCATTCAAAAAATAGAGCTAAACGAAGTTGACATTCTGTTTATGGGTTTCATTGGCTCTAGAAATTCTATTGCCAATTAATACATCGGCTATTTCTTGTACTTAATCGAAATTTCTAGAAGAAAGCTTCATGAATAGCTATGTTTACGTATATCAAAACCTATTACTAATGACAAGTAGAGTACTATTATTCTTATTAGCCTGCCTAAGTATTAATTATATGCAAGCACAGACAACAGAGGCCGAACTTCCTGGAGACAAGTCCCTACCCTCTTCAACCGAAAATCTTCAAGCATTAGCTGCCCTTGAAACTGGTAGTTTTGACTACGAAGTTTCCGATTATTTTAAGAAACCAGAAAAATCAGATTTTCAGTTTTCTCCCAATGGACAGTACGTTTCATACCGCGAGCGGGATGAAAATGGAAAAAGCCATGTTTTCGTAAAGAGTACGGAAACGGATGAGGTCTCAAAAGTAATTGAAGAAGGTGAAGAGTTGATTAGAGGATATGGATGGGCCAACGACAATCGTTTGCTTTATGTTAGCGATCAAGGTGGTAACGAAAACTACCACATCTATGCAATCGACCTTGATGGAAAAAACCAACAAGACTTAACGCCTTTTGAGGATGTTAGAGCTGGAATCATTAATAGTTTGCCAGATCAGAAGGAGTATATGATTATTCAAATGAATAAAGATAATCCTGAAGTCTTTGAGCCATACAAACTAAACGTGACTAATGGTGATCTAGTCAAATTATACGACAATCCAGACCCTACAAATCCGATCGCATCGTATGATTTTGATAAGGACGGAAATCTTCGTGCTTTTACGAAGCAAAAAGGAGGCGTAAACTATGTTCTATTCTTCAAGAAAAACGGAGCAGAAGATTTTGAACAGATCATCGAAACAACGTGGAAAGATAATTTCTACATCCAAGGATTTGACTATGAGTCCAAAAATCCAGATCACGCCTATGTGATCAGTAATCTTGAGTCTGATACAGACGAGATTCTACTTGTGGATCTAGGTACAATGAAGACGATCAAGAAGATCTACAGCAACGATACGTACGATGTAAGCGGTATTTCACGATCTCGTAAGCGCGACTACGAAGTAGATTACTACTCTTATACAGGTGAAAAGCGTGTTGTGATTCCAGTGAGTGATTACTACAAGAAACTTCATAAGAAATTCCAAAAGCAATTTGGTGATAAGCAGTTTTCTATTTCTAGTAAAACGGAGGCTGAAGATAAGTACCTGATCTACGTTACATCAGATAGACTTTATGGTAAGTACTTCGTTTACGACAAGGAAGATGATAGTTTCAAAGAAGTGATCGACCTTATGCCGCAGCTTAAGGAAAGCGATATGGCGGAAATGAGACCGATCATGTATAAGACAAGAGATGGTCTGACTGTTCACGGATATCTTACCATTCCGAACAGCGCTAAAGTGGGCAAGAAAGTACCATTGATCGTAAATCCACATGGTGGACCTTATGGACCAAGAGACAATTGGGGTTTCAATCCTGAAACGCAGATTTTTGCAAGTAGAGGTTATGCTACACTACAGGTAAACTACAGAGGTTCTGGAGGTTATGGTAAAAAACACTTCTTAGCAGGAAGCAAGCAGATCGGTCGCAAAATGCTTAATGATCTAGAAGATGGTGTGGCTTTCGCCAAAAGTATGGACTTTATCGATGGCGATCGAGTTGCAATCTACGGAGCGAGTTATGGAGGTTTGGCGACGTTGGGAAGTTTGGTAAAAACTCCAGATCTATACACTTGTGGCGTTGACTATGTGGGTGTTTCCAACTTATTCACATTTGTCAATTCATTCCCTGCATACTGGAAACCATTTATGGCGCAATTCTACGAGCAATGGTATGACGAAACCAATGAGGAAGAAAAGAAACTTATGGAAGAAGTTAGCCCTGCATTGCACGTTGATAAGATTACGAAGCCACTATTTGTAGTGCAAGGAGCCAACGATCCACGAGTGAATATCAATGAATCTGATCAGATCGTAAGCAAACTAAGAGATAGAAACGTTGATGTTCCTTATATGGTTAAGTACAATGAAGGTCATGGTTTTGGTCATGAAGAGAATCGTATTGAGTTATATCAATCAATGATGGGCTTCTTTGCTAAGCACCTGAAGTAATAATTGACACACAATAAGTAGAAATACTTTTTGATAATATAGAAGAGATCAAGTCTGTGGATTCGATCTCTTTTTTTTGTAACTTCGGTTTATAATTCGACACCAATGCTCACTTTTTCGCAAAAAATCGTCAAAAAACGACTGAAAAGTGAAAATAAGTGGTGGTTATAAGTAAGTTGTATGCCATTAGAAGAAAAGAAAAGCCCACCGCACGTTCAAGCACATTTAATTTTGCTCGTGCCTCACAAAATCAAAAGCGCTTTCACTTCCCCACCGCCACCCAAACTTAGATGGTTATTTTTATACTCATTTAGTGAGATATTGAAATATAATTCCTATTTTGCTATCTGAATTAAATAATTCAAAAATGAACCGAATTAAAGAGGTTTTAGAAGAAAAAGGAATTAAGCAAATCTGGTTGGCTGAAAAGCTTGGCAAGAGCTACAATATGGTAAACTCATATGCTCAAAACAGAAGACAACCCAGTATTGAAGACCTGTACAAGATTGCGGAGATATTGGGTATAGAAGCAAAAGACCTATTAGTTGAATCGAAAGACAAGAAATAAATAAATGGCTAAAAAAGCAGCAGCAAAAAAGACAAAATCAATGGAAGAGCAGCTATGGGATGCTGCCAATAAATTAAGAGGAACCGTTGAGTCCTCTGAATACAAACATGTAGTATTAGGGTTGATCTTCCTCAAATTTGCGAGTGACAAGTTTGAAAAAAGAAGACAAGAACTGATTGAAGAAGGTAAAGAGAAATATTTAGAGATGAAGGAGTTCTATAATATGAAGAACATCTTCTTTTTGCCAGAAGAATCTCGTTGGAGCCATATCATCAAAAACTCAAAGCAAGACAACATTGCATTGATTATTGATACTGCCCTCCATACTACTGAAAAGAACAACCCTTCTTTAAAAGGAGCTTTGCCAGATAACTACTTCTCTCGTTTAAATATGGACGTGAGCAAGTTGGCGGCTCTGTTAGACACCATTAACAACATTGATACGCTTAAGGACAAACAGCAAGACATTGTTGGACGTGTGTACGAATATTTCTTAAGCAAGTTTGCAATTGCTGAGGGTAAGGGAAAAGGAGAATTCTATACACCTAAAAGCATTGTAAACCTTATCACCGAAATGATTGAGCCTTACAAAGGAAAAATTTATGACCCAGCTTGTGGTTCGGGAGGTATGTTTGTTCAATCTATGAAGTTTATTGATAGTCATAATGGTAACAAAAAGGATGTTTCTATTTACGGGCAAGAATACACCTCTACTACCTACAAACTGGCTAAAATGAACTTAGCAATTAGGGGAATATCCGCCAATTTGGGTGCAGTTCCAGCAGATACATTTTCAAAGGATCAGCACAAAGATTTAAAAGCAGATTACATTATGGCAAACCCTCCTTTTAACCAAAAAGATTGGCGAGCGAACAATGAATTATTAGATGATCCAAGATGGAGAGGTTATGAGGTTCCGCAAACTGGAAACGCCAACTATGCTTGGATTCTCAATATGGTTTCCAAATTATCAGACAATGGTGTTGCTGGATTTATCTTAGCAAATGGGGCTCTATCTGGAGGAAGTGAGGAATATAAAATCCGAAAGAAATTGATTGAAAACGGTTTGGTGGAAGCTATTGTGATTTTGCCAAATAAAATGTTCTATACCACTGACATTAGTGTAACACTTTGGATTATAAATAATAATAAGAAAGAACGTGTTGTCAAGCTAAATGATGTAGAAAGAAACTACCGAGACCGAAAAGATGAAGTGTTATTCATGGATTTACGTGAAAAAGGCGTCCCTTTTGAGAAAAAGTACATTCAATTTACACCAGAAGTAACAGTAGAAATTGCCGAAACATATCATAAATGGCAGCAAAATGATAAAGGATATGAAGACATCCCTGAATACTGTTACTCTGCAACTTTTGAAGAAATTAAAAGCAAGGATTATGCTTTAGCTGCGAGTAAGTACATTGAATTCGTCAACCGTGATGAAAATATCAATTTTGATGAGAAAATGTCGGCTTTACAAACTGAGTTTTCAGAATTATTAAAAGAAGAAGCAAAGTCAAAAAAAGATTTATTAAACGTATTTAAAGAAATCGGATATGAAATTGAGCTATAGAAGATTAGGTGATTTCATTCATAAGATTGATGTGAGAAATAAAAATTCTCAAAATACTAAGCTACTTGGTCTTAGTATGACTAAAGAATTTAGGCCGCATGCTTCAAATATTATAGGCACAGATTTATCTAGATATAAAGTTGTAAATCAATGGCAGTTTGCTTGTGATTTCATGTCAACGATTCGAGTAAGAAAATTACCAGTTGTAATGCAAGACAATGATGAGCAAATCATTGTCTCTCCAGCCTATACGACTTTTGAGATAATTGATTCAAATTTACTTCATCCAGAATATTTAATGATGTGGTTTAGACGTTCAGAGTTTGATAGGTATGCATATTTCTGTTGTGATAGTGCTGTTCGTGGCGGTTTCAATTGGGACGAGTTATGTGATGTGCAACTCCCTGTCCCATCAATTGAAAAACAACGAGAAATTGTAAAAGAATATAACACTGTTGACAATCGCATAAAACTTAACGAACAACTCAACCAAAAACTAGAAGAAACAGCACGAGCACTTTACAAACGTTGGTTTGTAGATTTTGAATTCCCAAATGAAAATGGACGGTCTTATAAATCTTCTGGTGGCAAAATGGTTTATAATGAGGAGTTGGATAAAGAGATTCCTGAGGGATGGAGTAACGAATCTTTTACTAAAGTTGTCGAACTTAAAGGTGGTGGAACACCTAAAACAAATGAACAGAATTACTGGGATGGTAATATACCTTTTTTTACACCAAAAGATGTTGAAGATTCTTATTATAGTTTAATTACCGAAAAATATATTACTAATTCAGGATTAGAAAATTGCAGTAGTAAACTTTATCCTAAAAACACTGTATTTGTTACAGTTAGAGGGACGGTTGGTGCAGTTTCATTAGCCGGAGTACCTATGGCAATGAATCAAAGTTGTTATGCTATTTTAGGCGATGAAAGAATTGGAGCCTACTATATTCATCAACTAACCATGGAGACAATTAAATCTCTAAAAAGGGAGGCTGTAGGTGCAGTATTTAAAGCATTGGTTACTAAAGACTTTGAAGGTAAAAAGGTTTTAAATACGTCTAAAAAAGTATCTAAACTATATGATTCTAAAATCACACCTATTTACAAATCCCTTTGCAATAATTCAAAACAAATTATAGAATTAAAAAAACTATCAGATTTAGTACTTCAAAAAATGTCAAAAGTTGAATCGCCTAAAATTGAACAAGCTTTATGAAGTTCACAGAAGCACAATTAGAAGAAGCTTTTATTGAGCTATTGGGACAAGAGGATATTCCTCATGTGTTGGGTGGAGATATTGCACGTTCAGAAGATGAAGTCTTAATCAAAGAAGACTTAAAAATCTTTTTACTCAATCGATACAAGGCAGATAAGTTAACGGAATCAGAAGCGGATCAAATTATACGTCAATTAGAAGTTTTTTCTTCTTCTGATTTATACGAGAGCAACAAAGCCATTATGAAACTCATTTCAGATGGTTTTGCATTAAAACGTGAAGATCGTTCTCAAAAAGACATTTGGATTTACTTCATTGACTATTCAGAAAAGAATAACAATACCTACAAAATTGTCAATCAGTTAGAGATTACAGGATATCACAAGCGTATTCCAGATGGTATTTTATACATCAATGGAATTCCATTAGTTGTATTTGAGTTTAAGACAGCTATCAATGAAAATGTAACCATTCATGATGCTTATGTGCAGTTAACCACTCGCTACAAAAGAGACATACCAGAACTATTTAAATATAATGCCTTTTGTGTAATTAGTGATGGTGCAAACTCCAAAGCAGGTTCCTTCTTTGCACCTTATGAGTTCTTTTATGCTTGGCGAAAAATTGAAGGCTTACCCAATGAAGTTGTAGGTATAGACTCCATGATAACCCTTATCAAAGGAATGTTTGATCATGATCGTTTACGTGATATCATTCGTAATTTTGTTTTCATTCCGGATACTTCTAAAAAAGATGAAAAGATCGTTTGTCGATACCCTCAGTATTACGCCACACGGAAACTATTTAAAAATATTCTACTTCACCAAAAACCAAATGGTGATGGAAAAGGTGGAACCTATTTCGGTACTACTGGTTGTGGTAAAAGTTTCACCATGCTTTTCTTAACTCGTTTGCTCATGAAGAGTCAGGAAATGGAAAGCCCAACTATTGTTATCATTACCGATAGAACTGATTTGGACGACCAGTTGTCCGGTCAATTCACCAACGCAAAAGGTTATATTGGAGACAATGTGGTGCAAACCGTTACGAGCAGAACCGACTTACGAGATAAACTAAACGGCAGAAACAGTGGTGGTGTATTCTTGACCACCATTCATAAATTCAATGAAGATACAGACGTGTTAACCGAAAGAACCAATGTGGTTTGTATTTCGGATGAAGCGCACAGAAGTCAAATCAATTTAGATCAGAAAATCACAATTGACCATGAAAAAGGAACCGTAAAGAAATCTTATGGTTTTGCAAAGCATTTGCACGATTCTTTACCCAATGCCACTTATGTTGGTTTTACAGGAACACCTGTAGATGCCACGTTGGACGTGTTTGGAGATATAGTAGATTCTTATACCATGACCGAATCGGTAACGGATGAAATTACTGTTAGAATCGTTTATGAAGGCAGAGCCGCAAAGATGAGTTTGAATAATTCGGTGCTGAAAGACATTGAGAATTATTACGAAAATGCAGTTGCTGAAGGTGCTTCTGAATATCACGTAGAAAAAAGTAAGAAGGAAAGTTCCAACATGAACATGGTCTTAGGAGATCCAGACCGTTTAGAAGCCATTGCCAAGGACTTCGTGCAGCATTACGAAACAAGAATAAAAGAAGGTTCAACTGTAAAAGGAAAAGCCATGTTTGTTTCTTCCAGCCGTCCAACGGCTTATGCTTTTTATAAGGAAGTCATCAAACTACGTCCACAATGGGCAGAAGTTAGGGAGTGTGAAGAAGGTGCCGAATTATCTGATAAGGATAAGAAGGAAATCAAACCTATGGAGCGCATCAAAATGATTATGACTCGTGGGAAAGATGACCCAGAAGAAATGTATAATGCACTTGGTGATAAAGCCTATCGAAAAGAATTAGACAGACAGTTTAAAAATGAGAAATCAAACTTTAAAATTGCCATTGTAGTAGATATGTGGCTTACTGGATTTGATGTACCGTTCTTAGACACCATGTACATAGACAAGCCTGTCAAAAGACATAATTTAATTCAAACCATTTCAAGGGTAAACAGAAAGTTTGCTGGAAAAGGAAAAGGTTTGATTGTCGATTATATTGGCATCAAGAAAGAAATGAATCTGGCTTTGGCAATCTACAATAAGGTAGATGGTCAGAATTTTGAAGATATAGGTCAATCGGTTGTCGTTGTTAAAAATCACTTGGATTTATTAGATAGATTCTTTCATGGCTTTGATAGCGGTGATTATTTCAATGGTCAACCTTTAGCACAATTGCAGTGCTTAAATAGAGCCTCTGAATTTGTCTTGCGTTCTGAAGAGAATAAAAAGCGATTCATGGATATGGTAAAGCGCTTAAAATCTGCTTATGATATCTGTTGCGGAAGTGAAGAATTAACTCAAGAGCATAAGGACTATATCCACTTTTATTTAGCAATTCGCTCTATTGTTTACAAGCTAACCAAAGGTCAAGCACCAGACACAGAGCAAATGAATGCTTATGTGCGTGAAAAGTAGCTGCTGCATTGGAAAGTGATGGTATTGAAGAAATCATCAAGTTAGGAGATGAAGAAAACAAGAACAAGACATATTTGCTTTAGATTATCTGGCGAATATTGATAAAATAAAATTGCCAAATACTAAGATTCAATTACTTCAAAAGCTATTAGCTAAAGCTATAGGAGAAATGCGAAAGGTTAATAAGATTCAAGGAATCGAATTCTCTAAGAAAATGCAAGCTGTTGTAGATCGTTATAACGAGCGGAAAGACAATGTCTATACGGGAGAAGAATTTGAAGCCATTGCTGCTGAATTGACGAATCTAATCATGGAACTTAAAGATGAGTTTGCTGCTGGTGATGATTTAGGTATTGATTTTGAAGAAAAAGCCTTTTTCGATATTCTAAAGGCATTAGCCGAGAAATATGATTTCTCCTATCCAAAAGACAAACTGTTATTCCTAGCGAAAGAAGTAAAACAAATAGTTGACGACAAAGCTAAATACACAGACTGGAGTGAACGTAATGATATCAAAGCAGAACTAAAAGTGGACTTGATCATTCTCTTGGGTGATAATGGTTATCCACCTGTAGATAGAGATGAAGTGTACAAAGAGATATTTGAACAAGCAGAGAATTTTAAGAAGAATAGATGATAAAGAATAAGCCAACGCAAGTTCAAGCACATTGCAATCCTCGTTCCTGCGGTTGCAAAGAGCTTTCTCGCCAACGCTAAAAACGAAATGAATAAAATAAAAACGGCATACAACAATGTGTATAGTGCATAGCACCCTTCGGGATGCTACGACACCATACACGGAACGTTGGCTACAAGGAAAAAACAAAAAAACATCTAAATGAAAAACATAATCTTTATAATAGGCTTTTTACTTCTTTCCAATATCGTCTTCAGTCAAAAGAACCCCTACGTAATTTATAACTCAAAAGGTAAAAAAGTAAGTTACAAGAAAATGAAAAAAGCACTGGAAAAGAAAGATATTATTCTATTTGGTGAATTTCATAATAATCCTATTTCTCACTGGTTACAATATGAACTGACATCTGATCTGCATAAAACCCGTAAACTTATTTTGGGTGCTGAAATGTTTGAAGCTGACAATCAAAGCTATTTAAGTGATTACATAAATGAGAGCATTTCTTATTCGGAATTGGATTCATTGGCAAGACTTTGGTCAAATTATAGTACAGATTATGCGCCTTTAGTTGATTTTGCAAAAGAAAACAAACTTCAATTTGTTGCAACCAATATACCTAGAAGATATGCTAACCTAGTTTACAGAAAAAGCTTTAGTGCCCTTGATTCTCTTAATACAGAAGAAAAAGAATGGATTGCTCCTTTGCCAATTCCATTTGATAGTGAACTACCAACTTACAAGAAAATACTCGTGGATATGGGAGATCATGGCAGCCCTGAATTAGTGCAAGCGCAAGCCACAAAAGATGCAACAATGGCTTACTTTATATTAAGTAATTATAAAAACGACCATCTGTTTTTTCACTACAATGGTGCTTATCATTCCGATTTTTATGAAGGGATTCTATGGTACCTTAAAAGGGAGAGAGATGATTTAAAATATGGCACAATATCTACTGTGTCTCAAGAAAACGTAAATAAATTACTACAAGAAAATTACAACAAAGCAGACTTCATTATTTGTGTTGATGACGATATGACGAAGACCTATTAGAGTGATATTACTTCAAGGTAAAGGAATCAATAGAAAATGCAGCTATTGAAATTTAATCTTACTCTATAGCTAGCTGAAAATCTATTGCATGAATCACCAGACTATTACTACAAAGGGCGAATACTAAATGCTAATCTGATTAAACCAGATATACCTACTATGAACAAATATGCAAACTTCGATCGCTCAGAACCGCCATTGATATCGATCTACTTTACTGGTGCCAAAGAAACAGACGAAAACTTCTCAGCCTATTTAATGGACTTGCCAAAAACTATGAAGCAAAGCTTCCATTTTCTCTAATTTTTGAATTAAGTGAAGCTCCCCTACCTCAACTAAAATACCAACTCAAGCAAGCTGCTTGGATGAAAGAAAACAAAGAACTGATTCAACAATACTGTTATGGAGTAGCATATGTTATTCCTGGGAAAGTATTAAGAGGAGTACTAAAATTCATCTTTAGCATTCAGAAAAACCCAGTGGACTTTAAGGTATTTTCAAGTTACGAACCAGCTAAAATGTGGGCCTTGAAAAAAGCCAAGAAATAATATAGCTAGTTTCGCCCTATCTAAGTTGCCGCTCTTTCAGCTTTTAAATTGGTTCCAGTCTGTGCGCCCAAAAAAGAATTGTATCTGTAAGCAGTACGGTTTTATACATGAGATATAGAAATACATTGATAAACACTCTAATTACAACGAGAAAACGTCCAGCCACAAAGGGCAAAACGGTTGAATAAATTAAAGACGTTACATCGTTTGCACATACCGTAATAACAAAAAAGGAACCATAGCAATCACGAATGAGCACCTCCATAACAATAGAGAGAAGAATATATACTTTCTTTCATCCTTATCATGATCAGTATTCGCATATGTCAGTCGTTCCAAATAACAAGGAGTAGAAATAATTTAAGAAGAATCCTTTGAAAAACGATAATATGGAGTTAAAGGATCGATTTTTTTGATCGAAATACAGTGCACGAACCCGCTGATACTTATTGAGCAGGATCAAATCATGATCGAAGATATTACAAACCACAGAGCATCAGAAGTAATAGTTAGAAGAATGCATTTAGAAAATAAATGTGTAAAATTGTAGACCTATCACATAGTTTACGTTCATAGATGAATACGGCGGCTAGAATAATTTGCTCTTCGAATAGCTGTAGTGCATAAGCAGACCGCAAGCGCCTTTAGAGAGCATAAATCATGATTCACGAATCCATGTTTGAGCGACTAATTATGCTTCTTTGTGTTGAACGGTATTTTGACAAGATCATTACAAACAAAAGGATCAGTGACATATACACAAATGATTCTATAATCAACTTTACTACTTATGAGCACCATTTCCATTAGTTCTACCAAACCTCGTCTCTCTTTTTGGCAGATTTGGAATATGAGTTTTGGATTTTTAGGAATCCAATTTGGTTTTGCCCTCCAAAATGCAAATGTCAGTCGTATTTTTGAAACCCTAGGTGCGCACAAAGATGAATTAGCTATTTTATGGTTGGCAGCTCCAGTTACTGGCTTGCTCGTACAGCCGATTATTGGTTACTACAGTGACCGCACCTGGCATCCTAAGTGGGGTCGTCGGCGGCCCTTCTTTGCAGTAGGAGCAATTCTGGCGACCATTGCCTTATTTCTTATGCCAAATTCTACTGTACTATGGATGTCTGTCATCATGCTTTGGCTGATGGATGCATCTATAAACATCAGTATGGAACCCTTTCGTGCTTTTGTAGGGGATATGTTACCCAACGAACAACGAACAGATGGTTTTGCAATGCAAAGCTTTTTTATTGGTGTTGGTGCTGTGATTGCCTCTGCTCTGCCCTATATTTTTACCAACTGGTTTGGGGTAAGTAATGTAGCGGAAGATGGTGGCATTCCAGATTCAGTAAAATGGTCGTTCTACATCGGTGGAATAGCTTATTTTCTTGCAGTGATGTGGACGGTCCTTAAAACAGAAGAATATCCACCAGATGATTTGGAGGCTCTTAAAAAAGAAAATGCTGAAACTGGTGTCTTTACGGGATTAATCGAGTCTTTCAAAGGCATATTTTCGATGCCTAAGACGATGCTACAACTTGCTTTTGTACAATTCTTCTCATGGTTTGCTCTGTTTGCGATGTGGATATATACCACTTCAGCGGTGACCAGTCATGTCTACGGTACATCTGATACGTCTTCTGCAATGTATAACGAAGGTGCTGATTGGGTCGGTATTTGCTTCGCTATTTATAATGGTATTGCAGCCTTGGTTGCTTTTCTATTGCCAGTATTAGCTAAACGCATAAGTCGTAAAATGACCCATTTGTTGGCTTTGTTCTGTGGAGGCATCGGTCTGTTATCCGTGTACTTTATTAGCGACCCCAATCTATTATTGGTGTCGATGATCGGGATTGGGATTGCATGGGCGAGTATTCTTTCAATGCCTTATGCCATGTTGTCCAGTATTTTACCGGCCAACAAAATGGGTTACTACATGGGAGTGTTCAACTTCTTCATTGTTATTCCACAGATCGTCGCAGCAGGAATTCTAGGCTTTATCCTAAAGACGTTCTTCGGTAATACATCAATTTATGCATTGATCGTTGGTGGTGTTTCCTTCATCCTTGCAGGGTTGTTGTGTTTGATTGTCGATGATAACGACGTAGTGGATGATCTTGAAGCTCAATAAAATACTCGAACCGTATAATGAATCACAAAAGTATGTAACGAATAGTCCACCAGCCATTAACTCTGTAGTGTGTGAATTTGAATAGTCTCGGATACGACCGTAAGTCAATCAATACAATAGGTTTACAGTAGAATCAGGAATTATTTATATATATTTATAATAATATTTAAAACAACAAGATCGACACAGTTATATGAATAAAGTCCTACACTTCAACTCCGTGCAATCAGAAAAAAGTCACTTCAGACTACGATTAGTTTACATTTTTTTACTCTTAATATGCTTCCAAGCGCAAGGGCAAGAATGGGAACAAGTAGCGTCACTACCAAGTGGGTTCAATCAAACACATCACTCATTTGCCTTTAGTTTTGA